>JACRCQ010000041.1 GCA_016218915.1 Deltaproteobacteria bacterium | reverse complement strand
GTCGTCGTGGGTACAGCTTCACACAAAGCCATGGCATGCCCCGCTCGAACCGTCATCACCGACGCGCAGGCGCCGTCTTGATCCGCTCAAGCGATCAACCTCGAACCGGCGCAAGGCGATCCAAATCGACCGGGCGTGAAGCGTCCAGACGCACCGGGAGACCATGCACCCTATGCACAGTGGATGACAATCAGCCCGTAGGGCTTTGCGCTGCACGCGCTTGAACGTCAGCCGTCGGCTTCAGCCGGCGGCTACATCGGACTCCGAAGCCGACGAGTAGCGGTCGGACATGGACTCGGCAGTCCCGAGACCGGAGCCGATCGTCGGATTTGTGCCCTTGGCTGACCGGCCGGGAGCTGTCGCGGACCTGCGCTCGATGGAGGCGGGTTCCACCGGCTGGCAGGGGGCTTGCTCGCAGGGCCGGGCAGAGGTATTGGGCCATCAAATCCCTCCCAAACGGGGGAAGACTGAAAGCTTGCCCATGAACCTTTTCCGCGCGTACGAGACCGAATTCATCCCCTTTCGATTGCAGCGCAATGACCAACCCGCTCGTCACTACTTCGGCGGGACTGCTCCACGGGATGTGTTCCCAAGACACGTGGAATCAGTGACCCGCTTTCTAGCCGTCCTGGCGCTCACGGACACGACGAGCGTGGCCGTATTCACCACACTGGATGACGATGAATATAGCCCTTTCTACTATGGCAACGTATGCAAACTGGAGGTCCCAGGCCCGGAATCAGAAGTCCTGATTCAGTTTGCCCAGTTCGCGCCTTCGAAGGATCAACCGGCAGGCACAATGGGCTCGGTCCTGCCTCGAATGGTCCCAGTGTTCGGGCCGCCCTCTCACGATCCGGATCTTCGCAGCGGTGTCGGGGAGAACGTGTGGAAGGTTGAAGCTGACCACAAGGTCGGTGGAATGCCGTACTTTGAGAGCCTCGACGACATGCTGCTCGATGCTGCGCTTGAAATGATGGCCTCAGGATACATTCACTTGTTGCAGCTTGGATTTCCGACACGCTTGGACGCGCGAATAGACGGAAATTGGCTGTTTGCGGAATGCAATTTCCACATCTTCGCCAAGGCCTGTGGTGGGGCGTTTGAGTTCAAGTACCTGGTTGGGTAGGCATTCCTCGGCGTCTCAATCCCCCCGCCGAAAATGTATCAACCACGCCCCATCCCAGAACGCGAGCCGCTGGTCCTCCCGCCAACCCCCATCCAGATATCGACCCATCTCCCCGGCCGCGCGTGCTCCGTCTGCGTACACCCACACCGCTGAGAGCTCCCCCAACGGCTCGATCGCTTCACGGACCTCCATGGCGTTCGCTGGGAACAGGTTTGCATGCCGGTACGTCTCCAGGCTCGGCGCGCGGGGGACTGGCACCAGACGGTTCGGCCCGCTGTAGTAGTACGAGAGCGAAAGCACGTTGTCCGCAGGGACGATCAAGACCGGCTCGCCCTTGGCCCCGCTCTGCTCCAGGGCGCGTGCTACGCGCTGGCTGTCTCCTGCCTTGGCCAGGCCACGGTTGCTGTCGATGGACGCTGCAACGCTTCCGACCAGCAGGACCATGATCGCGGCCTCAGCGGTTCGCGGGCCGATCGCGCGCGCGATCGCCAAGGGCAACAACACAGCCGGGATGACCAGCCCGAGCCAGTGACGCGTATCCCACGGCGTGGAGGCGATGGATGTCAGCACCCAGCCGAACAGGAACGCCGAAGCCGTGAGCGCTGCGAGAAACCCGGGAATCGACAGGGCACGCAGGTCGCGCGGATTCTCCGGAGCGAGCCCTTTGTAGGTGCCATGGGCAAGCCGAAGGGCGATCCAACTTCGTGCACGCGCGAGGCTTGCCCGTGGTATTTGTGCGACCATCGCTGCCACTCCTGCAAGAAGCGCAAAGCGGAACAGGCGCCTCAGAAGCATGGGTGCTGACGCAGTCTCGAGCTTCCAGGGGCTCGCTACTGCCCCGATCGCGAGGGTGCTCACACCACGCCAGGTCTCCACGAGCATCGTGGTCAGGGCGAAAGGATGCGCGCTCGCCGGGCTGGCATGAGCCAAGGCCTGCGTGCGTGCGACAAGAGCGAGCGGCGCGAAGAGCACGAGGACCACGAGCATCTCCAGCGCGTAGCGACCTGCCTGCCTGTACCTTCCGGTAACGATCAGGGACAGTCCCGCAGCCGCAAGGAGAAACCCCAGGTAATACTGGGTGTAGAGCGCAAGCACTGCGATGGCGATCATCCACAGTCGTCCGCGCTGCCACCCCTGCACGTGCGTCCTCACGAACACGTAGGCGATTCCAGCGCCGATCAGCATCACCAGCGCATAGCAACGCGCTTCAGCGCCAGCCCAGAGCACCAGCGGATGGCACGCAATGACAAGTGCCGGCCAGCGCGCCCGCAGCTCGGGCATCAGCGTTCGGGCCAGCATCGCGCCAACCACCACAGCGGCTGTCCCGAAAACGATCGACGGAACGCGTGCCGCAAGCGGGGCAGGGAAGACCATGCGCCAGAGCGCCTGGATGACAAAGTACACGGGCGGCTGAAGCTCGAACGAGAGCGCCTTGTGCGCCGCGATCATCGGGCCATCTGCCGTGGTGTGCAGCGTGTACAGCTCGTCGGTCCACAGCGGCAGACGCCACGACAAGAAACCGGTCAACAGCGCATAGCCCGCTGCGACGCAAGCCACAGCGGACAGGTCTCGGTCATTGCGCCCACTCACGCTGCTTCCAGCTGGAGAGATGACCCGCGCCGCAGCGCTTCCGCATGCTCTTCCAGCGGAAGTATGTCGAAGTTGCGCCTGAGCAGGTCCAGGCATGCGCCCACGCAGGCGAGCTTGTCCTGGGCGCGCAAGGCCATGCCAGGGAAGAACGCTAGCGCGTCGATGTCCTCTCCGGACAGGAAGTCGAGCGGGTGGAGCAGCAGGGAAGGCGATGAGCCGAACATGCGGCAGGTGGCCTGCGCAGATGCAAAGTACGCCCGCGCGAGCCGCGGCGAGAGTGTGCTCAGGTACAGCACGTAGCTCATGTGCATCGGAACCCGGAGCACCGGCACGGTCGTCACTGGGATCTCCACCATGTTCCCTTCGGCGAGCTCCCAGAGATACGGGTCAATCGATCGCAGCCCCTCTTTCCACCCTCCAAAGAGCTGCTTTCGCTTTTCGCGCTCTTCTGGGGCGAGGTCTGACTTCAAGAAGTACCAGGTGCGCGCCAGCGGGCCGAGGAACGTCGGAAAGGTCGAGCAATCGTAGCGGTATCCGTGCCGCAGCAGCACCCGCAGCACCGTGGGCGAGATGCTGAACCCCGGGCCGCGAAATCCGTGCGGACGCCGCCCTGTGGCATGCTCGATCGCTTGCTCGGCCTTGGAGATCTCCTCCTCGATCTGCTCCTCGGAGTACAGATGAAGCCAAGGTTCGTGGTGGAACGAATGATTGCCGATCTCGTGACCTGCATCGGCGATCTTCCTGAGCGCCTTGTGATTCTTGTCCAGGGCAGCATCCTGGCCCACGACGAAGACGGTGATGCGCAGCCCGCGCTCCTCGAGCATGGGGAGAAACCGGTCCACCACGAGGTCGAGGTAGCTCGGAAACGCCTCCCATCCGGCGTCCCCGTGGGTCTTCATGTACGACCACTGGTTGTCGAGATCGAGCGAAAGGCTGGCAATGGGCTTCATTGGAGGACCTCTCGAAGAGCGCGCTCCGCGAGCTGCACGCTCTCGTTGACGTTCAGGGTGCCATTGACGATATGCGCTGAGCCGAGCATGAAGAGGCCGGGGATGCTGGTTGCCACACCAGGCAGCCGGTCCGAGTAGCCCAGGGTCGGTACCGCACAGACATGGCTCACGCGTGACACCTGAAACGCACGGACCTGCGAGCGCCGGAACCCGGGATACATTTTCTCCAACGCTCCCAGGAAGCTCTCGCGGACTTGGTCGTCCGGTGTCTTCAGGAACGGATCCCCTGCTGGCACGTACTTGGGGAGATATACGAGGTGCCGTCCGCCCAGCTCCTTGGGATCGACCATGGCGGTCATCTCGATGACGCCGGTGAACGGGACCCAGTCATCGGTGATGTTGGTGACGTAGTAGCCTCCCAGGGCCTGGTCGGTCAGCAGCGACACGCAGACAATTCCCTGGTAGCGCACGCCTGCGAGCCGGCCGAGCTCGTCCTCGGACAGGTCTGGGCAGAGGCGGGCAGCGAGCGGCGCTGCGAGGGTGACCACTGCGCGGTCAAAGCGGAGCTTGTCGCCAGAGGGAAGCTCCACGCTCACGCCGCCCTGCGGGTGGCGAGAGAGCCTGGAGACGGGCGTGGCGAGGCGCAGCTTGACCCCTTGGGCTTCGAGGGTTTCGCGGAATCGCTTCAGGATGCGCGCATATCCTCCAGGGACGTAGCCGAACATCTCTTTCTTGAGGCCGCTTCGGCGAGCCGCATAGAGGCGCGCGATGGTTGCCCACATGAAGGCAGCGCTGGTGACTCTCCAGTTGTCCCCGAGCTTGGAGCGGAGCAAGGGAAGCCAGAACTTGTCGAAGGTGCGCTTGCCCGAAAGCTTGGTGAGCCATTCTGACACAGGCACGCGCTCCAGGGCGCGCCAGTCCTTGACCCGCGAGGCATAGACGATCGTGGCTCCGAGCCTGAGCTTGTCCGCGAGCCGCAGCGGCGGGAAGCGAAGGAACTCCAGGCTGTTCGACACGGAGTAGAGCTTGCCGTCCGTGTAGCACCCGGTGCGGGTCTCGACCCATCGCATCCCGTGCTCCAGCCCGAGCTCCCCGAGCACGCGGCGCCAGTGCGAATCAGAGAGCAAGGTTACGTGGTAGTGACGATCCCACGTCGCATCCCCGAGCTTCCAGGCTGAAGCGAGGCCACCCAGCTCAGGTGCAGCCTCGAAGAGGGTGACCGTATGCCCCTGCTGGGCCAGTCGCCGCGCAAGCGTGAGCCCCACCACACCACCACCGATGATGCACCACGACTGCGCGGCTACGGTCTTGTTCATGATCAGACCGGCGGGTTGAGCTCGATGACGCGTCCATCCTGGACCGAATAGCGAAGGCTACAGGAGGAGCAGGCAATGTCTTTCTGATCCGGAGGAGGCGCCCCTGGGCTGAAACGCAGGAAGGGCTCGCCACATCTGCAGACGCAGCCGATGGAGCGAGCGGGACTGCCGACGGCAAGATGGAAGTCCGGAATCGATCGGGTTACCAGAGAGCCCATGCCCACCATCGCGAATCGTCCGATCTCGAGGTTGCACCCCACGGTGCAGGCTGCGCCGATGGTGGCGCCCTCGCGCACCCGGGTCGGAAGCGTGTGCTCATCCGGCGCCGAGCTTCGCAATTCGGAGAGGTCCGGCGTGGTGGAGCGTGGAAATCGGTCGTTGGTGAACGTGGTGCTCGCGGAGATCATCACGCCCCGCTCGATGGTCACAGCATTGCAGATGTAGACCATGGCGTTGATCTTGACCCGGTCCGCGATCTCGACGCCATAGGCGATGTAGCTCTTTTCGCCCACGATGCAGTCCGAGCCGATGCGCGTGCCAGGGCCACGAATGTGCACATTGTCCCAGACCGACGTGCGATCGCCGATGATGACGCCTTCCTCGACGATCGCAGTGGGGTGGATGCGCGCGCTCATGCTGCCTTGTCCTTTGCGTCGACGAAGACCCAGTGGCTGGCAGCCATGCTCTGGTAGGCCGCTTCCATGACCTGAACCGAAGCAAGAGCATCGTCGCTCGTGATGAGCAGCCGCTCGTCGCCGACAATCGCATTGCAGAAGTTCTCGAGCTGACGTCGGAACGCTGCCTGCTTGTCATAGCCGTTGGCGAACACGACCCAGTTCGGGCTGGAAGCCTGCTGGTACTTGGACTCCTTCCACCCCACGCGCACGATCCCTGCCGAGCCGTAGATGTCGAGGTAGCTGTCGCGCTCCTTGTTCAGGGACCAGGACAAATCGACGCTGGCCATGACGCCGCTCATGCTTCGGACGAAGAGGCGCGCGGTGTCTTCCACCTCGAGACCCTGGAGCCGTTTGCCTTCGACCGCCTGGACTTCAGCGATCGGGCCGAGGAAGTAGCGGATCAGGTCGACCGAGTGGGTGCCATTGTCGATCAGCACGCCACCGCCGCTGATCTTCGGATTCGAGTTCCAGCGCTTGGTCATGTCCACGCGAGAGGTGAAGGTGTTCTCGAACAGGATGATCTCGCCGAGGACTCCGGACGACACGATCGCCTTTGCGCGGACCATGTCTTCGACGTAGCGGAACTTGGAGCCCATGGTCAGGATCACGCCGCATCTTGCAGCAGTATCGACCATGCGCCTGGCATTGGCATATCCCACGGCCAACGGCTTCTCGCACAGGACATGAACCCCTTTTTCCAGGAGCTTGATGCACAGCTCAGGATGGGTCGACGGGGGTGTGCACACGATCGCGGCGTCTGGATTGGTCGCCAGAAGCGCTTCTTCGATGGTGGCGAATGCGCGGGCGCCCACAGCCTCGGCCACAGCCTTGGCAGCTTCGGGGCGCGTGTCGACCACGGCCACGAGCGCGGCCAGCTGGGTCTGGGTCAGGGCTTGCACATAGGACTGGGCAATGGCCCCAGCTCCCACGAGTACGAACGAAAGTGGCTCTTTCATGACCGTCCTCCATCGATGCTCTTGACAGCTTCGCGGATCGAGCTTGCGAGATGGTCCACATGCCGCTGCGTGTAACGTTCGTTCCACGGCAGCACGAGCACCTGCTCCAGCGCGGAGAAGGTACCGGGGAAGCGCTTGGGCGAATAGTCCACCGCCTCTGGGCGCGCGAGGGTGAAGGGCCAGCGGCTGTTGCCGAACGTGCGCTGGTCCGTGAAGATCTTGCACTGGAACGCCGGCTTCTGGATGTACCGGGGCATGGAGGCCACGTCGTAGGTCTTGAGCACCTTGCCCAGGGCCGGCGAGCCGCCTTCGAGCCGCCTGCCATCCACGCGCAGACAGTACTTCCAATAGGTGTGGATGTTTCCGGGATACACATACGGAGTGCTGATTCCCGCCAGTCCCTGCAGCGCGTCCGTCAGTCGCATCGCGAGATTGGTGCGCTGCCGCACCCCCTTGTCGAGCTTGTCGAGCTGCGCCAGCGCCACCGCTCCCTGCAGCTCGCTCATGCGGTAATTGAGCGCCAAAAAGTAGTGATCCGGGTTGGGATCGCCGTAGCCCCAGGCCTTGTTGATGAACAGGTACATTCGGCGCGCGATCTGTGCATCGTCGGTCACGACGATGCCGCCCTCGCCCGTGGTGATGTGCTTGCCTTGCTGCAGGCTGAAGCATCCCACGGCGCCGAGCCGCCCCACCATCGTGTCGCCGCTTTGCCCGAGAAACGCCTGGGCGCAGTCCTCGATCACAGGAATGCCGCGACTGCGGGACAGCTCCATGATAGGCCGCATGTCGCAGGGATTGCCGAACAGATGGGTGACCAGGATCGCCTTGGTCCGATCCGAGATCCGGTCCGCAATCGTCTCGGCCGTCACGTTGCACGTCCGCGGGTCGACGTCGGCAAAGACCGGAATCGCTCCCTGGAAGACAATGGGGGCGAGCGCACCCATGTCCGTGATGGAAGTGGTGATGATCTCATCGCCTGGCTCGGGATCGATGGCCGCGACAGCAAGGTGCACGGCAGCCGTGCCGGAAGAGCACGCGTAGGCGAACTTGGCGCCGATCCTCTCGGCAAACCGCTTCTCCAGCGTACGCGTGAAGTTGCCCTTGGTGCTGGTCAGCGTTCCGCTCAGGATTGCCTGGCTCACCAGGTCGATCTCTTCCTTGCCCAGGGACCTGCCCGATGCGTCCTGGTCCGACGGAAACTTGAGCGCCTCGGTTTCAGATTCCCTGATGATTGCTTGAGCCATGATTCATCCCCCTTGCCTAGCCGATGTGAAATTCAAGCTGCCTGCTTGTGATGCACGAGCGACGCCGACCATCGGCGTTCGAGCCTGGCGCCGGTGAACCGGGCGAGCAGACGCAAGTGCCCCAATATCGTCCTCACGATCTTCATCTTGGACCGACCGAGCATGCGCACCTCGAGCACTGCGGGGTATTCCACGATCCGCGCTCGACGCATGGACAGCACGCCGATCATCTCAGCGACCCCGAGAAACCCGGACTCACGCAGCTGCAGATCCGCGAATGCGCTGCGGCGGTACACCCGGAAGCAGCTCGTGTAGGTCGCGAGCTTCTCGCCCAGAACCACTCCATACATCTTGGACAGCCCCTTGGACAGGCCCAGCCGCCACGCGGGCACGTTCATCACAGCGCCCTGCGGGTGGTACGGCGATGCAGTGACCAGATCCACGCCATCCTGGAAGAGCGGGATCATCCCCTGCAGCTGCTGTGGATCGTACGTGCAGTCGCAATCGATGGAGCAGACCATCTCCGTCGTCGAAGCGCGAACCCCCGCAAGGATGGCCGCTGCCACGCCCATGTTGCGGGGCTGCTGGACCAGCTTGCAGTCGGGCCGCGATCCAAAAAGGCTCACAAGCTGCGACCACGTCTCGTCCGTGCTGCCGTCGTCCACGAACACGAATTTGAGGTCGTAGGCTGCGGACAGACTCCGCGTCACTTCCTCCAACGTGTTGGCGAGATACGGAAGAACCAGCTCCTCGTTGTAGCAGGGGACCACGACGGTTACGGGCTCGGGCGGCACCTTGGAGGTTTCGATGGACGGGATTCTTCTGGACGGTGGTGCTGCCTGAAGCTCCGGTATCTTCTCCCGGGCAAGGCCGAGATGGTCTGCGACGCCGACGAAGCTGAAGCTCTCGAGGTGGTCCCGAATGCGCTCCGGCATCTCGGCGATGTTCCTGTGCATGCGAAGCTGGGCAAACACCCCTGCTGCGGTGATGGACGGCAGTTCCGGGTCCAGCTCCCACACGTGGAAGTGAAGGACGATCGGGGCCTTCTGGGTCTGATCAAAGTGCCGCAGCGCGGCTCGTCCGAACTCGTGAGGAAGCTGCCGGAAGTAGTTGCCTCCCCCGCACGGGATCGAGAGCCCTGCCACCCGCAGACTCGTCAGCGGCATCTCCCAAAGCACGTGCTCTCCGGCCCGATGCTGGAACGGGAAGCGTCGCCACGGCTCGCGGCCGATGGACCTGAGAAACGGGTAGATGCTCGAGTCGTACGCAAAGCCCTCTTCAGCCAGGATGTCGAGCGCCCACAGATCCCGTGAGCCGAAGCTGCCCCGGGGCACCCGGTAGCCCAGCACCCGGACGCCGGAGGCTCGCTCGATCTCCTCGCGTGAGCGGCGAAGATCCTCGCGGAACTCCTCAGGAGTCATCTCTCGCAGGAACCGGTGAAGATGGCCCTTGCTCGCAACCTCGTGGCCCCGCGCCACGATCTCGGCCGCAAGCTCCGGCATCTCACGCGCAATCCATCCCTGCATGAAGAACGTCGCGCCTGAGCCGCAATCGTCGAGCAGGTCCAGCGCGGTTCGCGTGTTCTTCTGCACACGCCTCTCGAACCGCGACCACTGCCTCTGGTGCACCACATTTCCGAGCGCCGCGGCCTGGAAGTAGTCCTCGACCGCGATGGTGAGCACATGCGCCCGTCGACCATGCACGATCGTCGCGGATGCAGAGGAGTCAGCCATCGGAGCCTTCCCTTCCCAGGAACCGCTCGATGGCATCTGCGATGTGTCGCCCGCTTTGTCCGTCTCCAAAGGGGTTGGGCCGGCTGCCTGCGCTGCGCAGCCATGCCCCGTCTGTGTCGATCTCCTCGAGCACCTGGCCGAGATGCTCGGGACAATCCCCTACGAGCCGACCGAGCCCTGCCTCGATCACCTCCGGCCTCTCGGTGTTGTCCCGTAGAATGAGCAGCGGCTTGCCCAGCGTGGCGACTTCCTCCTGTACTCCTCCGGAGTCGGACACGATGAGCCAGGCACGAGAGAGCAGGTAGACGAAGTCCGGGTGATCAAGCGGGGGCAGAAGATGCACCCGGCTGCAGTCACCGAGAATCGTGCGCGAAGCGTCAGTCACCGAAGGATTGGGATGCACCGGGAAGACCATCACGACATCCTCGCGGGCCTCCACGAAACGGCGAAGCACACGCATGTGCTCTTCCATGCGGGGCCCAAAGGCTTCTCTGCGGTGCGTGGTCAGCACCAGCAGCCTTCGCTCCCGATGGGTGTGGACCAGATCCTCGATGGCCCGGCTCGGCTTGTCGTGCGCGAGCACGTCCTGCAGCGCATCCACCCCGGGATTGCCCGTAAGCGCGATTCGCTTCGGATCCACTCCCTCCCGTACGAGCGTCTCCACATTCCCCCGCGTTGCCGCAAAGTGGTAGCTCGCGAGCTGGGTGATCAGCCGTCGATTGACCTCCTCCGGGAATGGGCTGGAGCTGTCCCCTGAACGGAGCCCGGCTTCGACGTGGCCGACTGGCACCTTGCGGTGGAATCCAGCGAGCGCACCAGCCATCGCTGTGGTCGTGTCACCCTGCACCAGCAGCAGGTCAGGACGAATCTCGGCAAAGAGCGGATCGAGCGCTTGCAGGACACGAGCTGCAACCTCGGAAGGCCCCTGGGCCTGCCGCATCACGTTGAGGTCACGGTCGACCCGCATGCCGAGTCGCTCCAGGAAGGGGCGTAGCAGCGTCGTGTGCTGTCCCGAGCAGATCGTCGTGGCGCTGAATCGGTCCGCACGGGATTCGAGCGCGCGGATCACCGACACGAGCTTGATGACCTCGGGGCGCGTTCCGAACAAAGTCAGGATGCGCAGCATGCAGCCTCAGCGAAGATGATGCGGCGCACCAGGCACGCCACACCGAACAGCGAGTGTTTCTTCCCCCCCCGTTGAGCTACCTCGCCGGGGACAACATCCAACCTTCCTGGTGCCCTCGTTCCGTTCGTCAAGCGGTCCAAACACTTCATCGAAATGACTGCCCCAGCCTCTTGCTTTCGGAGACTCGACAATCGGGATCCGCCTTCCCAGATTGGTGGATGTGATTGGGGGGACACACAGAGGCTCCGGGGGCGAGCCGTCGGCGCGACCGCCGCGACGAAGCCTGCTTAGGCTCGCAGCGTGGGGCGTTGCGCTGATGGCCGTGATATTCGTGGTGCGAAACGTGCCCTGGTATGACCAGTGCTCCGATCCCTCAGCACCAGGAGATCGCTGGTCGCTGGTGCGCGAGGCGGACGGTTGCGAGGCACGACGTCCACAAGGCGCGGTACACCTGAGCCGTGAAGCCTGCGCATCGCTGCAGTGCACGCCTGGGCTTCGCTCCTCTCTGGAAGGAGCCCGCATCGACATCCTGGTGCTGCTGGCCGGTATCTATCTACTTGCGACCGGAGCCTGGGCGCTGCGCTGGCATCGCCTCCTGTCCCTTGCCGGCGCCGACATTCCCTTTCTCACAGCGTGGAGGCTCACGCTCCAGGGGATGGCCGGTAGCGTGTTCCTCCCAGGCTCGATAGGGGGCGACGCTTTGCGGGTCGCCTTTGCGCTGGGAAAAGGAGCATCCCCGGTCGTGGTCGTGGCCACGGTGCTGCTCGATCGCGGAGTCGGGCTGGTGACGCTTGCGGCGGTGGCGAGCGTCTTTGCATTTGCGTGCTCCGGGGCCGATGCCGGACCGGTGGCATGGATTCTCGCTTCGTTTCCAGTCGCATTCGGCCTCGCCCTACTGGTTGCACGAAGCCCGCAGGTCGCACGACTCAAGCAGCCGACCTGGGGATGGTGGATGCGCCTGGTGCGTCCCGTGTTCGACTACATTACGTCCAAGGGGGCTCCGCGCGCGCTGTTCCAGGGAGCCCTCGCAAGCACCGTGCTCAGCCTGGTCAATCTCCTCGCGATCCGAGGGATTGTCTTTGCCCTTGGCGTGTCGCCGACCGAGGAGCGATGGATCTACGTCGGCGCAGCCATGGCATTCATCATCGAGGCCATCCCCGCGTTGCCTGGGGGGTGGGGAACTGCAGATGCGGCATTCGTGGTCTTTCTTGCGCGCGCAGGACTACCGCCTTCGACGGCGCTCGCCGTGTCGCTGCTGTACCGGATGTTGAACTACGTTTCAGCGCTTGTGGGTGCGGCGTTGTATGTCGCGCACGGACGCAGGCACGCAGAAGAGCGAGGCGCGCGCGAGGTCACGCGCGTGGAGGTGTCGCGTGCAAGCGTCGGCGCTTCGCGCTGAGCGGCAAGCTCGACCGGACGGTTGCCCCTTGACCCTGCCGCTGGCACTACCCAGATGAGAAGTTTGAACGTGGCGGGTCGGGGGACTGTCAGGAAGATCGTTGGGGGGCTATCATGAGGATTGTTGTCACCGGTGGCGCCGGATTCATTGGAAGCCACCTTTGTGCGAAGCTGCTGCGTCACGGCCACGAGGTCTTGTGCGTGGACAACCTGTTTACAGGCTCCAAACGCAACATCGTACCGCTTCTGAGCAACCCGTACTTCGAGTTCATCCGGCACGACATCACGTTCCCGCTCTACCTGGAGGCGGATGCGATCTACAACCTCGCATGTCCCGCGTCCCCGATTCACTACCAGAGAGATCCCGTCCAGACCATCAAGCTTGGAACCTCGGGCATGCTGAACATGCTGGGTCTGGCCAAGCGGCTTCGGATTCCCATTCTTCAGGCATCCACGAGCGAGGTCTACGGGGATCCTGCGATCCATCCCCAGCGGGAAGAGTACTGGGGCAACGTGAATCCGATTGGAGAACGCGCCTGCTACGACGAGGGAAAGCGGGTCGCCGAGGCGCTGTGCTTCTCCTACCACCGCCAGATCGGCGTGCCCATCAAGGTGGTGAGGATCTTCAACACCTATGGACCGTGCATGGCGCTCGACGACGGGCGGGTGATATCGAACTTCATCGTACAGGCCCTGCGCGGCGAGCCGTTGACGATCTACGGCGCCGGAACACAGACCCGGTCGTTCTGCTATGTCGATGATACCGTGGACGCGCTGGTTCGGATGATGGCGACCGGGCCCCAGGTCACAGGGCCCATCAATGTGGGCAATCCGGTGGAAGTGACGGTCAAGCGTCTGGCGGAGATGGTGCTCGACGCGTTGAACCTTCCCCATCGATTCGAGGAGCGTCCGCTTCCGCACGACGATCCGACGCGGCGCTGTCCTGACATCACCAAGGCCCGGACCGTGCTCGGATGGGAGCCCACGACCGACTTCGCCCACGGCCTGAGGCGCACCATCGGGCACTTCCAGGAGATTCTGCACGCGCAGGCGCCCAGAGGGAACTAGGAACGGACCATGGGGCGTGGTCCGCATGCCACGCCAGATGTATTGCGGGGGACGTATGCAACGGACGGGCGAGCACGCTCCATCGCTGCTTTCGGGTTTGCTGGAAGAGTTCGCGGTCGAGGCGCCTTCGAGGCAGGCCGCCGAGTCGAGCCGCACGCCAAAGAAAAGCAGGATGCCCTGGGACATCCTGGTCATGGTCACGAACTATGTCTGGGATGGGCGCCCAGACGCGAAGCGCCAGCCGCCCCACTATCTTGCTTCTGCCTGGGCGAGCCAGCTTTCCCAGCCCGTGCTCGTCGTGAACCTGATCCCCTGGAGTGCACTGCTCCGCAGACCCACGTCGTGGTGGCGATTCCGACCCGGGCTCCATCGTTCGTCGACCCCAGGTCTGTGGGTTCTCAACCTGCTAGGCCCTGAATGGCGCGAAGCGAGCCACGCTGGCGCCCGCCTCCCGATCGAGCGAGTCGAAGCGAAGATCCGGCACGCGCTCCGATCCCTCGGGCTGCATGCACCGCTGCTCGTCGCCAGCGAGCCTGCCCATTGCAGGCTCTTCGCCAAATTCGCGGAGACGCTCAACGTCTGGTACTGCACCGACGACTTCGGGGCCGACGATGCTGAGCGGACCCCGTCGATCCGCGACAACGAGGCCTGGGCACTGGCGCACGCGGACCTGGTCGTGACGGTCTCGGCGGAGCTGCGTGATGCATTGTCGCCCAAAGCCAAGAAGACGGTATGGCTGCCGAACGGGGTAGACGCCGAGGAGCTTCGCTCGCTTGCGGCGACCAGCGGGCCCGTGTCCGGTTGGCAGGAAATGGCCAGGCCCAGGATCGCGTTCCTCGGCAGCGTGGACAACCGCGTGGCGTACGGTCCACTGCTGGATTGCGTGCAGCAGCACCCAACCAAGTCGTTCCTTCTGATCGGGTCGGTCTACGAGCACGACAAGACCATTGAAGAGCACGTCCGTAAGCTGCGGGCTCTTCCGAACGTGCATTTTCTGGGAATGCGGAATCGTCGAGAGATAGCGTGGATTCTGTCCCAATGTGATGCTGGCCTGATTCCCTACGAGGTCAACGAGTTCAACCGCGCTTGCTCGCCCCTGAAGGTTTTCGAATATGCGGCGCTCGGGCTCCCTGTCATCGCTGCTGCGCTCCCGGCGCTTCGGGAATACGGGCAAGTGATCGGGCTGATCGACATGGCCAATCTGGCGGATACTCTCGACTTTCATCTGGAGGTCGGCCCCACGCGCAAGGACGGCCTTCGCGCATTCGCCGACGCCAACACCTGGTCGCTCCGCGCGAAGCGACTTGCTGCCAACCTCCAGGAGGTCGCCCGGACCCGGTCGCAGGCAAGGGTTGACAATGAGCGGGTCTGACCCGATATGACGGTCGACTTCCAAGGGGGATGACCGGAGCGAACGCGTGCCCAGGCTGGCCCGCGCGCGCGCGGTGGAGGTCTGACGCACGATCGTCTCCCATCAGGAGACCATCATGAGCGAATCCCGCAGCACTGTGCCCATTGCGACCAGGATGACGGCGCTGCCGCTGTGGCTCGGCGTGCTTGTTGCCATGGAGTGCGGCAACTGTCGTCCGACGTCCGCCGTGAGCGCGAACGCTGCCTCGTCACATGGAGTGCCGGAAGCCGTGGCTGATGTGAAGTCGCCTCCGGCCCCGGTGCCTCAACCGGACAATCCGCTCGCGCTCGCCGCTGTGGGCACACACGAGCTTCGAATCGTGTCCCCAACCGTGCTGGAGCTGGTCACCACGACCACGAAGACGCAGAACGCTGCGCCAGAGAAGTGGAACTTCGTCGACAAGGCAGGGCAGCTGCATCTGCCAGCACCCGGGGACTTCGCTGTCACGGCCGATGGACACGCGCTGGCCGTGCGCGCGGTAGGATTCCGGCGCAGGGTAGCCTACGCAACCATCACGCGCAGGGACCTGAGGATCGGCAATTCCCTCTATCTGGAGCTGGCAGGCCCCATTGCAGAGGGTGCGAAGGTCCAGGTGCTCAACGCAAACGCCGCAGTGTGGCCTCCAAGCCAGACGTTCGAGGCAACCGCGGCTCCGCTGCGCCTCTCTCCTGCAATCCATGTCAACCAGCTGGGCTATCTTCCCGGCCATCCCAAGAAGGCCATGGTGGGGTACTACCTTGGAAGCCTCGGCGAGCTGGATCCGCCGGCCGCACGCTTCACGGTCGTGGAAGAGGGATCCGGGCGGCAGGTGTTCGCCAGCGGCCTGCAGCTGCGTCGCGACGTCGATCAGCCCCACTCTGTCAAGCCCTACCGCAAGGTGCTGGAGGCCGACTTCAGCGGACTGACCACTCCAGGGGAGTATCGTCTCGTCGTGCCCGGGCTGGGCGCATCCTACCCGTTCCGGATCGATCCTGGCACAGCAGCAGCGTACGCGAGGTCCTTTGCCCTTGGCCTGTACCACCAGCGTTGCGGAGAGAGCAATGCCTTGCCCTTCACTCGTTTCATCCATGCCGCGTGCCACACCGCGCAGGCTGACGTGCCTACGGCCCAGTTCTCCTCCGTGATCGGCCGGCTTTCGGGGAACGCCGACGACATCAAGGGCAACACCCGGCACACAGCGCCAGCAGCCGTCAACCTGACGTCCGCGTTCTACCCGTTCGTGCGCAGCGGCAAGGTCGATGTGAGCGGCGGGCACCACGATGCCGGGGATTACGGGAAGTACACGATCAACAGCGCGCTCCTGATCCACGAGCTCATCTTTGCGGTCGACTCGCTTCCGGGCGTGGCAGCGCTCGACAACCTGGGCCTGCCAGAGAGCGGAGACTCCATCAGCGACGTGCTGCAGGAGGCCAAGAAGGAAGCTGACTTTCTGGCCAAGATGCAGGACACGGACGGTGGATTCTACACGTTCGTTCACCCGCGCGACCGCGCCTACGAAGGCAACGTCCTGCCAGACCGCGGGGATCCGCAGGTCGTCTTCCCCAAGAACACCTCCGGAACCGCTGCTGCCGTAGCCGCCCTCGCCGAGGCATCGTCCTCGCCGCTGCTTCGTCAGGTCTGGCCTGCGGACGCCCAGCGCTACCTGGCAGCTGCGCGAAAGGGGTGGGAGTTCCTGCAGCGCGCCACGGCGAAGTACGGCGCCGATGGCTCGTACCAGAGGATATTCCATTACGGCGATGCTTTCATCCACGACGACGAGCTCGCATGGGCCGCGACAGAGATGTACCTGGCAACGGGCGACGAAGACATCCACAAGACGCTGCTTCGTACCTTCGACCCGTCCAACCCGCAAACCCGCTACTGGACCTGGATGCGGCTCTTCGAGGCCTATGGATCCGCCATCCGGAGCTACGCGTTCGCTGCGCGCTCCGGGCGCATTCCCGCAGCCAAGCTCGACAAGGCCCATCTGGCAAAGTGCAATGCGGAGATCCTCTCGCGGGCGCGCGAGCTGGCAGAGTGGGCTGCAGGCAACGCCTACGGCACCAGCTTCCCGTTCGTCACGAAGCGGTATCGGACCGCAGGATGGTACTTCTCCGCTGCGAACACGTTCGACCTGGCGGTCGCCAACGCGCTCGATCCAAAGCCGGACTTCGTGAACACCATGATCTCGAATCTCAACTACGATGTCGGGACGAATCCGAACAACGTGGCGTTCATCACCGGCCTCGGATACAAGCGGCAGCGCGAGATCGTCCACCAGTATGCGCAGAACGACCGCCGCACCCTGCCGCCCACCGGAATCCCGCTGGGAAGCGTGCAGGCTTCTTTTGCCTGGCTCTCCCAATACGAGGGGGAGCTCCGCGACATGACCTTCCCGTCCGACGACGACAAGGATGCGCCTTATCCGCTGTACGATCGCTGGGCGGACATCCACAACGTCACGACCGAGTTCACGGTGGACTCCCTGGGTCGAGCCTTTGTCGGGGCAGCCTACTTGATGGCGCAGACTCCGGTGGCGACGCAGCCGTGGAAGTCAGCCACTGGACGGATCGTCGCATCGTCAGGCGTGGCCGGCGCTGTGAACGATGCGCGTGTGAAGCTGGTGGTTGACGGGCTGGATCTGAGCCAGGCCAAGGTGGTGTGGGAGGCGGACGGAATCGAGCCTTCCATCGGCGGAGCCGAGGCGGTCCTTCGCGGCGGAGCCAGGGGGCGTTGGGTCGAGGCCGAGGCGCAGCTCCCGGACGGTCGCAGGGTGTTCGGCGTTCTCAACAGGTAGATCCGTCTGCCAAGTCACCATGAGAGGGAAGGGATGCCCAGAGTCGTTCACGTGCTTCGCAAGTTCGAGCCGGCAGAGTGGGGCGGAATCGAAACCCACATGGTCGGGCTGCTTCCTGAGCTTGCGCGGCTGGGATGGGAGTCGGAGGTGCACGCTCCGCGTGAAGCCGGGACCGATGGCACCGCGCTGGTGAAAGCCGGCGCTTCGTTCCGGACCTTTCGCGCGCACTATCCCTATGTCGGAATGAGCGCTGCCCAGCGCGCGGCCATGGTTGCATCGGGCGGCAATCTTCTGAGCCCGGGCGAGCTCGCGCGCCTGGTGACGGACCGACGCGCCTCGGTCTTTCACGTTCACACGCAGGGCAGGCTGGGCGGGCTGGTCCGCACTGCGGCTCGGGCCACGGGCCGTCCCTATGCAGCCACGCTTCATGGTCCAGTCCTGTCGCACGCCACCCTGGTGCAGCGTGAAGCTTCGCAGCGCACGCGCGGACTGATTGACCTCGGAATGCCGTTCGGGTGGGCTCTGGGCGCGCGAAGCGTCGTGCAGGACGCAGACCTGGTGTTCGTGCTCAACCGCGCCGAGCGCGACTCCTGGTTGCCCACGCGTCGAGATAGGCACCTGGAGCTCGTATCGCATGGGGTGGACCCCGCGCGAGCCACGACGCCCGCACGCGAAGAGGCGAGAAGCCTGGTGGCTGGTCTGGGCCCTGCTCCGTTCGTCGTGCTGATCGCCAGGCTTGATCCAGGCAAGGGTCAGGATCTCGCGATCGATGCGTTCTTGCGGGCTGCTCCGGCAGAGATGCACCTGGTCATCGCGGGCGCAGCCACGGATGCGGTCTATGCCCGGGGGATTGAGGCCAAGGCCAAGGATGCTGGTCCGCGGGTGCACGTGATCGGAGGCGTGCCTCCACGGATCGCGCGTGCCCTTCTTGCAGAAGCGCGCCTGGCTCTCGTTCCTTCCCGCGCCGAGCCGTTCGGCATCGTGCTGCTCGAGGCGTGGGCCGAAGGGACTGCAGCATTGTTCTCGAACATTGACGGGCTGGCGGACATTGCGCGCGATTCGGATGCGCCGTACGGGATCGTGCGCGAGCCCGACGCGAGCGTCTGGGCGCGCCGTATGCGCGATGCCCTCGAGGATCTCCCCGCGTTGCAGCGCGAAGGGCTTGCGGGCAGAGAGCGCGTGCTCAGGAGATACTCCTGGGGTGCGCTGGCCAACCATACAGTAGCGGCGTATCGCGCCGCGATGATGCTGAGGATTGCAGCATGACGATCGTGCTTGTACGCGACGACGATGCCAATGCGACAACGCGTCCGGAGCGGCTGGAGCAGGTCTATGCTCCGCTGCTCGACGCACACATCCCGGTCAACTTCGCAATCATTCCTGAAGTCGGGCTCGACACACGCGCGCCTGACGGCAGTCGCGAGCGCTTCATCGACGAGGAAGCTCCGGACTCGCCCGACGCGCGGCCATTGACGAGCGAGTCACCGCTGGCCTGCTGGCTGAGGCGCCATCAGGGGCAGGTCGACGTCCTCGTCCACGGCCTGTCCCACCGTCGACGTCGCAACGGCACCGAGCTCGGGTCCCTGACGTTCGACGAGGCGGTGCCCCTGCTCACACGCGCGATCGAGCTGTCCACCGCTGCCCTTCATCGGACCCCGATCGGGTTCGTGCCGCCGTGGGACGTGATGTCGAACGGCTCGTTGCGTGCAGCGTCTGCGTGGTTCGATCTCGTGTCGCTCGGATGGGTCGATCGCACGATGCTCCCGGTCGCTGCCTGGCCGGCTCACCTGCTGGAGAGAATGGCCCGACGGGAAGCGTTGCGGGTCGGCAGGGCGTGGGTGGTACGTCATCGAGGAGGAAGGATCGGCCCCCACACACCACCGCAGCACGTGGAGGGAATCCTTCAAACCCTCACCGAGGGTGCAGACATCTGCGTGGTGCAGATGCATCACTGGATGTTCTGGTCCGAGGGCGAAGCGCACCCTGTGATCCGTGCCCTTGCGGACGCGCTTCGCACGCGCACGACCGTCGACGTACGGGATGCGGTGCGCGCGCTCGACAACCTTCCTGCAATGCGGATTCCCAGGATCGACCGATGGCTCGGGGATGTTGGCCGCGGCACATCGGCAGGGGCCTGAGCATGCGCGTGCTCGAGGTATCGAATCTCTTCCCGCCCGACGTGCTCGGCGGCTACGAGATACTCGCACAGGATCTGGTGACCTCGCTTCGTGCGCGCGGGCATGAGGTGGAGGTATTGACGACAGGCGATGGGTCGGAGCAGGCAGGGGTCACGCGAACGTTGCAGCTCTCGCGCGCCTTTGGCGAGAAAGCGCGCTCGGATCGCGTCCGACACCTCGTGGCAGCTGCCCACAACCGCCGGGCGATGCTGCGATACTTCGCAGAGCACGGGCATCCTGAAGTCGCGCTCGTGATGAGCCTGCGCCGGCTCGGGGTTGCCCCCTTGCGCGTACTGCAGGAGCTTGACATTCCGTTCGTGGTCACGGTCAATGACGACTGGCCGGTGGCCTATGCCAGGCCGAGGTCGAAAGGGCGGCTGGCACCCCTTCGCGACGTGCTGGATCGGCGGCTACTCGCCTTCCAGTCCTGGAACGGCATTCGCACGCAGCACGTGATCTACCTTTCGGGTGCGGTGCAAGAGCACATCCAGAGCCGTGGCGTCCCGTTTCCTCCAGGCATCGTGCAGTCGCAGGGCGTGGATCTGAAGATCTTCTCACCGCGGCGCTTCAGGATCATCCCGCACCGGCCAACACTCCTGTTCGTGGGAAGGCTTCACCCGAGCAAAGCGCCGGACGTTGCGATTCACGCGCTCGCATCGTTGCGGCAGAAAGGGCTGGACGCGCGGCTGGTGATCGTGGGGGCAGCCGACGACGCGTCGTATGCTGCTCTGCTGCGCACGAACGCGGCGACATTGGGCGTCTCCGAGCACGTCGAGTGGGTCGGGATGATCGAGCGCACGCGCCTTCCGGACTTGTACCGGTCGTGCGACGTCGCGCTGTTCACGTCCAGGCTGGAGCACGAAGGACAAGGTCTCACATGGCTCGAAGCCATGGCATGCGGCGTGCAAGTCGTGGCGTTTCCAAGTGGTGGAGCCAAGGAGTTCCTCGACCGGCACCCTGTCGCACTTCGCGTGGACGCGTGCACCGGGGACGCATTCGCAAGCGCGATATTGGATCTTCTCACACGGCCGGACGACCAGAAGGTCATGGTGGAGGCTGCGCTGGACGTAGTGCGGCAGCATGGTGAGCTGGAGCAGTATGTCTCGATCGTGCAGGGGCAGCTGGAGGAAGCGATCCGAGCCAGCCACCGGGCCAGGGAGGAGAGGGGCCACGTATCCCGTCCGCCGGAGCCCGCAATCGGTCGTGGCGTGGGTTGACACGGCGCTCCGCGGCTCAACAAACCCTTGACGGTTGGGAGGAAGGGCGGGGAAGGCATGTGCGGCATCGCTGGATTGGTTTGTCTCGGCCACGAGACCGCGAAAGCGGGGATGCTGCAGCGCATGCTCGGAATGCTTCGTCATCGGGGTCCTGACGGGCAAGGGATCTACCTGGATGACGCGGTGGGGCTGGGTCACGTACGGCTGAGCATCATCGACCTGGAGGGGGGAAGCCAGCCCATGAGCAGTGCGGACGGGGCACTGACGATCACATTCAACGGCGAGATCTTCAACTATGTCGAGCTGCGCGAAGAGCTAGCCCGCAAAGGCCATGTGTTTACCACGAAGTCCGACACCGAGGTCATCCTGCACTGCTACCAGGAGAAGGGCGAGCGGTGCGTGGAGGACTTCAACGGGCAGTGGGCCTTTGCCATCTGGGACGCACCCAAGCGCAAGCTGTTCCTGTCCCGGGATCGGCTCGGCGTCAGACCACTGTTCTATGCACGGACCTCGCAACGATTCGTCTTTGCCTCGGAGATCAAGGCGATCCTCGGGGATCCGTCCGTGGGGCGTGCCATCGATCTGCGCGGCCTGGACCAGCTGCTGACCTTCTGGTCGGTGCTGGCTCCTCGCACGATCTTCCAGGGCGTGTCCGAGCTGCCGCCCGGGCACTCGATGGTGCTGCAGGACGGTGCGCTGCGGATTGCGCCGTACTGGCAGCTGGACCTGTCCGGCCCGGATGAATCCATGACAGCCGACCAGGCCACGGATCTCCTTTCCGAGTGTCTGTACGATGCGGTGCGCATCCGCCTGCGCTCCGACGTCCCCGTCGGCGCCTGGCTCAGCGGCGGACTCGACTCGTCGATTGTGACCAGCATGATCAAGCGGATCACGCGAGGCTCTCTCCGGACGTTTTCGCTGGGTTTCGACGACGCGGAGTACGACGAGAGCTCCCACCAGCGCGCCATGATCCGCCACCTCGAGGTGGACAATTCCGGGCTGGGCTGTCACGCGCACGACATCGGCAGCGCCTTCCCCCAGGTGATTTGGCACACCGAGCAGCCGGTCGTGCGGACCGCGCCGGTACCGATGTTCCTGCTCTCTCGTCTGGTGCGCGACAAGACGTTCAAGGTGGTGCTGACGGGCGAAGGCGCCGACGAGATGCTCGGCGGCTACGATCTGTTCAAGGAAGCGAAGATCCGGCGATTCTGCGGCGCGCATCCGGACTCGAAGTTCCGCTCCAAGCTGCTGCGCCGGCTGTACCCGTACATGCCCGGGCTTCAGGCCCAGCCCGACGACTACCTGAAGGCGTTCTTCCGGGTAGGGCCCGAGGATCTCGCGAGCCCGTTCTTCTCGCATCTTCCGCGCTGGGATCTCACTTCGCGTCTGAAGCTCTTCTACTCGGATGAAGTGCGAGCGGAGCTCCAGGGCTACGACGCGACCGAAGATCTGCGCGCACAGCTTCCAGGCTCGTTCTCCGGCTGGGACCCGTTCTGCCAGGCGCAGTACCTGGAGTCCCGGTACCTGCTACCGGGTTATCTGCTGTCCAGCCAGGGGGATCGTGTCGGCATGGCCAACGGAATCGAAGCGCGCCATCCCTTCCTCGATCACCGTCTCGTCGCCCTTGCTGCGCGTATCCCACCGAGGCTCAAGATGCGCGTCCTCAACGAGAAGTACATCCTCAAGCGGGTAGCGCGCGGGCTCGTTCCAGAGTCGATCCGGAACCGGCACAAGCAGCCGTACCGTGCGCCCGACGTGGCGAGCTTCTACGATTCCAAGCGCAAGCAGGCGAGGTTCGGCTACGTCGACCGCATGCTGTCCTCCGACAACGTCGCTGCGGCGGGGCTCTTCCATCCTGAGGCTGTCCAGCGATTGGCGAACAAGTCCAAGCGCGGGGGCGTGATCGGCGTCAAGGACGGAATGGCGCTGGTGGCGATTCTCTCGACGCAGCTCACTGTATCGCAATTCATCCATCGTTTGGGGGGGCCGGAGCATGGCGCACTCGATTGAGCAGGACATCAGGGGCTTCATCGTGGAGGCACTGCTTTTCGGACGGGACACGGACAACCTGGGCCGGGCAGACTCGTTGCTCACCCGCGGAATCATCGATTCCACCGGCGTGCTCGAGCTCGTTTCGTTCGTGGAGCGCGAGTACGACATCCTGGTCGACGATGCCGAGCTCGTTCCAGCGAACTTCGATTCCATCGAGCGGCTCGCTGCCTATGTCGAACGCAAGCGCTCCCAAGCACCTGACGAGGCGGTCGAGGAGATCGTCTCGCGCGTAGCCTGAAGGACCGTAGCATGGGCGCACAAGCTGAATTCTCGATCGACATCCTCAAGCTCGATCCGTCCCGGGAGACCGAGCGAATCTGCGCATGGCTCCGCACGTCCGTTGGCGAGAGGCTCCGACGCCGGGGCGCGGTGGTCGCGCTCTCCGGAGGCGTGGACAGCAGCGTGGTCGGAGCGCTGTGCACGCGCGCGCTGGGAAAGAACCGGGTATTCGGGTTGCTCATGCCCGAAGGAGAATCCTCGGACGACACCAGGCGGCTGAGCCGGGAAGTCGCCCTGCACCTCGGCATCGAGTCGTCCGAAGTGGAGATCTCACCCCTGCTCGAAGCAGCCGGCTGCTACCAGAAGAGAGACGATGCGGTGCGCAGGGTCGTGCCGTCGTATGGACCAGGCTGGACCTGCAAGATCGTGCTGCCTGGCGTCCTGGCTTCAGACCGGCTTCCGATCTTCTCCGTGGTGGCCATTTCGCCCGAAGGGCAGGAGACGCGCGTGCGCCTCACGCTGGAGGCTTACCTGGGAATCGTCGCGAGCACCAACTTCAAGCAGCGTTGCAGGAAGATGCTGGAGTACTACCACGCGGACCGGCTGCAATACGCAGTGACCGGCACGCCGAACCGGCTCGAGTACGATCTCGGGTTCTTCGTGAAGAACGGCGACGGCGCAGCGGACGTCAAGCCCATTGCCCACTTGTACAAGAGCCAGGTCTACCAGCTGGCGGAGTACCTCGGCGTGCCAGACGAGGTCCGACGCCGTCCTCCGACCACCGATACCTACTCTGCGCCCCAATCCCAGGACGAATTCTACTTCGCCCTGCCCCATCGGGAGATGGATCTGTGCCTGTACGCCCGCAACAACGGTGTGCAGGCCGATCAGGTCGCGCCTGTGGTCGGGCTGACGCCAGAGCAGGTCGAGCGTGTATACCGCGACATCGACGGCAAGCGGGAGGCCAGCCGGTATCTTCATACGCCGGCCCTGGTTCTGGAGGGGAGCGCTGAACGATGAGCCCGATGCTGAGTCCCAGCGCTGAGCTGCTGATCCCCATGCGGCCCGCAGGCGCCGAGGAGATCGGATATCTGTCCCACAACGGAGAGCAGCTGTACTTCGTGCGTCACCGGGCGCGGGGCAGGCAACGCGCCAAGGCCCTGCTTGCAGGCCCGTTCGCCATCGAGCGGCAGCTGTCCTACACCACGTGGGTGCGCTGGGCCAGGGCGCTGGCATCGGCCGGATTCGAGGTGCTGCGCTTTGACTACCGGGGTACCGGCGAAAGCACGGGACGGTTTGACACGTCGTGCATGTCGGACTGGACCCAGGATCTGCTCGCATGTCTCGAGTTGCTGCGGGATGGCAACGACACACCTACGCTCCTGATCGGAGTCAGAATGGGCGCCCTGCTCGCAGCGGAAGCATTCGAGAAGGGCGAAGGAGACGGTCTGCTGCTGTGGGACCCGCCTGCGAGCGGCCAGGTAGCGCTGCACGAGACGCTCCGCAGAAAGCTCGCGAGCGACATGCTCGAAGTGCCGAACGGGACGCGACGAACGAGGGCCGACTACGTGAGTCAGCTCACGGCTGGCGAGCTGGTGGAAGTCGAGGGATACATGTGGTCTCGCCGGCTCTGGGTGGATTCCGCACGACATTCGCTCAAGATTCCAGGCCCTGCAGAGCGACGTCCGTGGAAGATTCTGCGTCTGAGCGGAGGCCCGAGGAAAGCCACGCCCTCGCAGCATACCTCGACGGTCCCGATCCCCATGCCACCGTTCTGGTGGCACGGCCCGTCCGTGGTCGCCGAGGTCTCGACACTCTTCCAGCGCAGCCTCGCCATTGCGAGTGAGTTCGCGGAAAGCGTCGGAGGATCGCCATGAGAAGCATCGTGGAGTTCGACAACCATGGGTCACGGCTGCTGGGAACCTACCATCACCCAGGGGTGAGGCAGGACAAGCGGCAGGCTGCACCCGTGGATCCAGGCACGGCCTTCGTGTTCTTCAATGCAGGGCACATGCCGCGCGAAGGGCACGCAGGTCTGATGGTCCAGGCCGCAGACCATCTCGCATCGCAAGGGTATCCCACGTTCCGGATCGATCTGCCCGGCCTCGGCGACTCCCCTGGGGTCGTGCCAGCCAGCATCGATTCGTTCTTTCGCATGATGCACAATGGCCTGCACGTCTCCTCGGTGCTGACGGTGCTCGCCGCGTGCCGGCAGCAATACGGATTCTCGTCGTTTGTGCTTGGAGGATTGTGCGGCGCCGCGGTCACCTCCATCCTCGCCTCCGTTCAAGCACCCCTGGAGATTGCCGGGATCGTGGCGCTCGAGCTGGAGCTGTTCCACCCGAGGCCTGAATCGCGTCTGCGCATGGGGCAGGCGCTGTGGTCGCGGGCAGCATGGCTACGGCTCTTGACCGGCCATGGCCGTCTCGGTGTGCACGTTCCGGTGCCCGGGTCCCTGCTGCCCAAAGCGCTGGGGCGCGCCCTGTTGCCGTCGAATACCAACTTCGAGCTGGTGCGAGCCTTGGAGGACTTCCTCTCCCGCGACAAGCCGATGCTGCTCATCATGGCATCGGAGAATCGCAGGGAGCTGTTCTACGATCAGGTGCGGCAGGCCGTGTTCGGACGCGCCGCGGAGAGGAACATCCACTGGCGATCCATCGCCGGCACCAACCACATCTTCACGACCGGCATGGCCCACCGCCAGGTCGTCGACGAGATCTCTTCCTGGAGCGCGTCGCACTTTGCCCCCTGCGCCAGGGACCCTGTCCCTGTCGTGGAGCCCCTGGTGGCAGTCCGGGTCAACATGCAGAAGGACTCCGCCGTGGAGCAGCCCCTCCCGCGCCAGGCAGCGTCCGGCCAACGAGAGGGCCAGCGACCATGAGGCGCGCTGTCACAGCCGCGGTCGTCGCCGCGGCCCCGCTCGTGCTTCTCGCTGTTCCGCTGGGAGGAGGTCCTGTGCAGAGCCAAGCCGAGCCCATTCCGACATCCACACCGATCTCGTCGGAGCTTCCGGACTCGCCGCCCGAGCGAACCCTGCGTCTGCTCTTCATTCACCACTCCTGCGGCGGCCAGTGGCTCGCGGACAACGGGACAGCGACCGAGGAGGGGGCGTCCTGCATCTACCAATCTCATCCGAACGGCGGCGGCCTTCGCAGAGCGCTCGCGCTGGCGAACTACGAGGTGCACGAGGCTTCCTACGGCAGCGAGATCGGGGAGAACACCGAGCTGTTGGATTGGCTTCCCAAGTTCCGCGACAAGATGGATGCGATCCTCTCCGTTTCCCATCAGGATGAGCGATACCAGGATGGCGGCAAGAACGACGTCGTGGTGTTCAAGTCCTGCTACACCAGCAACGACTTCACCTCGGAAGGCGCAGCCCCTGGAGACCCTGGCGGCCGGGAGCTGACGGTATGGAACGCGCGGGCGTCCATGACGGCGCTACTGGGCGAGTTCGCGAAGCACCCGAAGACGCTGTTCCTTAACGTGACTACGCCTCCCCTCGCTCCGCGGCTGAATCCGGCTCCCGCGTGGAAGTGGCTGCTCAAGGCATTGCTGCGACGTCCGCAGGACAGCGAGCGCCTCGCCGAACGCGCCCGGCTCGCGCGCGTATTCCACGATTGGGTCGTAAGCCCGGATGGCTGGCTTGCGGGCTACGAGCCCAAGAACGTTGCCGTGTTCGACTACTACGGCGTGCTGACCGGAAATGGGCGCTCGAACCTGTCCGTGTTCCCCACCGGTCTCGGCCTCGACAGCCACCCATCGTCCTCTGGAAACGCCAAGGCGTCCGCCGCATTCCTTCCCTTGTTGAACCGCGCGGTGCATCGCGCAGAAATCGCGAAATGACCATTCTCGCGTCTGGATCCTGATGCCCTCCCGACTTGCAATTGCCATGTTCATCGATGCGTGCGGCTGGGACGTCGTCTCGGCGCGCCCCTGGTGGCTCAAGCAGCTCGAGCACCGTCAGTCGGCCCGCTCGGTCTTCGGCTTCTCCTCCGCCTGCATCCCCGCCATCCTCACCGGCCGATCGCCGTCCAGCAACGACCACTGGTCGAGCTTCCGCTACTCGCCCTCCACCAGCCCCTTCTCGGCGCTCCGGGTCCTCGACCTGCTTCCGCCGTCCGTGGCCGATCGCGGGCGCGTGCGCCGATGGGTATCCAAGGCGATTGCATCTGCCTATGGCTTTACAGGCTACTTCCAGATCTACAACGTCCCGTTCTCCGCTCTTCCGCTCTTCGACTACGCCGAGAAGAAGGACCTGTTCCGTCCGGGGGGCATCAATGCCGGCACGAGCCTGATCGACGAGCTCGTCGAGCGCAAGATCCCCTATCACTGCTCGAACTGGCGCAAGTCCGAGCGCGCGAACCTCGCGTCTCTCGGCGAGGCCGTGGAAGAAGGAACGAGCCGGTTCGCCTTCCTCTACACGGCAGGGCTCGACGCTCTCATGCATGAGCATTCGCGCAACTCCGATCACGTGGACGCCCGGCTGCACTGGTATGAGAGCCAGCTGCAGGGCGTGCTCGATGCGGCCAGACGCAAGTACGATGACGTGCAGGTCGCGGTATTCTCCGATCACGGCATGGCGACGGTGACTCGCGTCGTGGACCTGATGCCACGTGTGGAGCGCCTGGGCCTGCGATTCGGCAAGGACTATGCCGCAATCTTCGACTCGACGATGGTTCGATTCTGGTTTCTTTCCCCGCGGGCCGAGGAGCTGATCCGCAACGCGCTCGTGGACGGCAAGGACGGGAATTGGGTGCGGGAAGAGAAGCTGAAGGCGTACGGAACCTACTGGCCTGACCACCGCTTCGGCGACGCGATCTATGCGCTCGAGCCCGGGGTCCTGCTCAGCCCGAGCCACATGGGCCGAAGCCCGATGGCAGGCATGCACGGCTATCGCCCCGAGGACCCGGATTCTGATTCCGCACTCCTCGCCAGCTTCGTACCGGAGACACCGGTCAGCGAGATCCGGGACTACTACGGATTGATGATCGAGATGGCAACCTGGGCCCAGGCCGGGTGAACACCCACAAGAATTCACGCCCTCGGCACTACCAACCCGCCAACTCGTTGCGTCGCGCGAAGGAGGACAGTGCAGCTGGAAGAGAGCCGCAGATCTCGCAGATAACCGCAGACAGGATCAGAGGGCGGAGGCTGGCAAGTCTCCCGCAAGCTCCGCGCGATTCAATAGCCCCCTGGGGTACCCCGCGAGAGGAGCGCTAAGCAGCGAGGTTGAGCAGCGCCGCCTGCGCCGAGGCGTACACGTCGAACATGTGCACAGCCTGCGTCACCTCGAAGATGTCCCGCACGAAGTCGCACATGCCCGCCACGACGATGCGGGTGCCTGAAGGCCGGCTGCGCTGCAGGGCAATCAACGCGGACAGCCCGAGGCTGTCCACATAGACCACGTCCGAAAGATCCACCACCAGCACGGTCATGCCGCGATTCCAGGCCGACAGAAACGCCGAGCGCAGCGCAGGCTCCGCCGCTTCGTCGAGCCGACGCGCGGTCACCTTCACCACCGCGACGTCTTCGGTCCGGCGAACCGGACGCAGCTCGCGGATATCACTCTTGCGGGGAGGCGGATCCTCCGCGTCCTCGTCAACCGAAGGCTCGACTGGCTCTGGCTCGAGATCCGGGACGCGGACGAGCCGAGCGCTGGGAGGCGCTGCATCCGCCGCTGCTTCGTGTCGATCTCTGCGGCCACCCGAACTTCTGGTAGCGAACATGGCTATTCCCCCCGTGCTTTCAGCATCACAATGCTCCGGGATGCCGACCCCGGTCGTCCCCTACACACATATCTGTCTACACTCACCCCTTTCGTCAAGGCCCATTCGCTTCAGGCGTGGTCCGCTCAGGCGTTCATTCCGGTCTCATCAGCTCCCTGCCGTCGATTCCTCTCCCCGACGCACCTGCGCGCTCAGCACGCGGGCCGCTCTCCGCGCCCAGGATGCAACGCTCCACCTCGTCCAGCATCCTTGCGAACGAGAATCGTTCTGACGCCTGTCGCCGCGCCTCCTGCGCGACTCGCGCATAGTCGTCGGCATCCATCGCTCTGCGAAGCGCTTGCGCGAGGCTCGCGTCGCTGCCCGGATCGAACGTCCATCCGGTGACTCCGTGCGTCAGCCACTCTGGAATACCTCCGTGCCGGGCGCCCACGACAGGGCGTGCGCGGCGCATCGCTTCGATGCCGACCATGCCAAAGGGCTCAGGCCAGAGAGAAGGAACGACAGCCACGCGGCCGCGGTCGTAGACGGACGCCATGGCTTCAGGCCCGACCGGCCCGAGGAATTCCACCCGGGACTGGATCCCGAGCCGGACGCACAACCGCTCGGAGTCGCCCCGTCCGCTGCCGGCGCCTGCGACGATGACGCGAACCGGGTCGAGCTTCTGGACGGCGCGAAGAAGGATGTCCAATCCCTTGCCCCGGATCAGCTGGCCGGCGAACACCGCGACAGGCGCAGTGGGTGCCGCCACCAGCGGCGTCGCGTCGTCGGGTGGCACTGGGTGGATGACCACTACCCGGTCTGGCGGCACGCCCGCGTCGAGCAGCGTACGACGCAGGAACGAGCTACCTGCGATCAGCAGGGCCTTGTCCGAGACAGCGCGCGTGGTGCGAGCGAGACGGAACGGATTCCGGATCGAGAAGGGAATCAGCTGATCGCGCGTACGAACAGCGATGCAGCCGTGGGCGACGCATCCGATTCCCGGAGGCCGGTTGCAGGGCTCATGGGTTACGGGAAGGTAGCGATGGGAGCGCACGCAGGTCATGTCGTGATCGTGCACAGCCACCACGACCCGCTTGCGCGAGCAGGCAAGCGAGAGCACCGCATCATCGTGCAGCTTGTGGGCGTAGATGCAGTCGGCCGCTGCGGCGAGCTGTCCGATCCCGGAAAGCGCAACGACCTGGTCAAACGCCTCGCGATACAGCTCCACGTCCTGCCCCCTCGCTTCGCCGTAGGCCAGAGCCACGCGGTGGCCGCGCGAACGGAGCCCCACCGAAAGGTCGTGCACGTGCCGCTCCACGCCGCCGAGGAAGCCCAGGACAGGTGCTGCCAGGACGATCATGACGATGTGCCAATGCGCATGGGAGTCCGGTTCAGGCGCCAGATGGGGACAGAAGCGATCGCCAGGCCAGCCACGATCGCAGTGGCGGTGGCTGCCAGCGAAGGCAAGCCCAGCCGAAGGGATGCCACAGCGACCATGCCGCTGACCGCAGCGCCCACGCCGACAGGCAGCATGGTGGCGACGACTTGCGCCCGGCTCCAGCCCAGATGGGTCCTGGTTGCCCTCCAGACGAGCACAGCGACTAGACTGTTGCCCACGGTCGTAGCGGCGGCCACAGCCCAGGCGCCGAAGAGCAGACCGCCGACGATCGACAGCGCCAGGTTGACGACAGCTCCGGACATGACGTAGCGCGAGGCAGCGAGCGCATCTCCGCTCAACGACATGGAGGAGGTCGCAATGCACTCGACGCTGGAGATGGTTGCGCTCGCAGCGAACCACACGAGGGCGATGGGGAGGATCGGCAGATCGACCGCCGAGCCGGCCCACGCCACGATGAATCCATGGCCCGCAATCGCGAGGGCTGTGAAGGGAACTGCATTGAGGGTTCCAACCAGCATCGTCCCGAGCGACACGGTGGCTCCCCGGTTCTCGGCGCGAAGGCCGAGACGAGGCACCAGCGCAGCGCCTATCTGCTTTACGAGGGTGTATCCCTGATCGACGATGCGCTGGACCACCGAATAGGCGCCGAGCGTAGCAAGGTCAGTGACCCGCTCCAGCACGATCACGTCCACGCGCATGGCGAGCGCGACCGCAGAATTCATGAGCATCGAGGCGAGTGCCACACGATACAGCTCAGGTCGGTCCGCCTTGCCCGGCAAGCCCCGGCTCGCTTTGCCGTCAGAGGCTGCGCGCAGCCCGAGCCCAGCTTCGACCAGGGTTCCTGCTGCGAAGCCGATGGCGACAGCGCGGAGACGAAGCCCGAATGCCAGGCAGGATACGGTCACGACGAACTGCGTGAGGACGCCGGACACGCGGGCCCAGGCCAGCGGAATGATATAGCCTTGTCCTTGGGCGTAGGACCTGGAGGACTGCGTCACGGCCCCAACCACGCCCGCCAGCATCGCGATCACCACGGCCACCCGTGCGTCGTGCCGTTGATCGATCGGCAGCTTGTCTGCCGTGGCAAACATCCAGACGATGCATCCTGCCACAGCGGGAGCGGACAGAACCGCAGTGCAGATCGCTGCCAGGCGGGCGGCTTGCTTGGCAAGGTCCGCACGTGGCCCGGCTGCGGCTCGCAGCGTGGCGGAAGAGAGCCCGAGATCGCACAGCGACAAGAGGAACGCTGTTGTCCCGAGGAAGCTCCAGAAGCCGAGGCGCGAGGCGCCGAGCGTGCGGGCGAGAATCGGAATGGTAATCAGCCCTGCCACGACCGTGGCCATGTGGCGCGACACCGAAGCCGCGGCATCCTTGGCAATCCCCCTCATCTCGCCCATGTCAGGCCCCCACGTCCCTGAGGCGCTCCAGGCCGCGCGCTACGCTTGTCGAGCTGGCGTCGCGAATCCCCAGCAGAAGCCCTGCCTGGGCGCAGGCCCTGGGAAGGTCGGGCTCGAATGCGAGCAGGGCCGACGCTCTGGCCAGGATCTCGCGAGGATGTCGCCACGCGTGGCGCCAGCTCATCACGCCGTGACGGGCTGCCTTCACGCCGCCGAGGGCGCGAGCCACCGGATGCACGTCGCCCATGCGCGGGAATCGCCGGGAAGCCGCCTGTGCATAGGCCCATGGGTCTGGGGCAGCGGGCTCCCCCAGCCGATGCGATTCGAGATTTCGAAAGGCTTCCCAGAGCGGCTGCAGCGCCCCCTCGACCTCTTCGCGCGAGGTGAGGCTAACCACGGGCTGCGCGCGAAGGGCCACGCTGCGCTCATACCCGTCTGCAACGCTTGCCACGAAGCTTGCGCCGACCGCGGAAAGCCGATGGAGCTCCTCGCTCCTTTCTGCCGGATGCGCGTGGTACCGATCGACGGAAAGCAGCAGAGCGTCGCCGAGCGCGACCCAGGCCTTGGCCAGATGCCGCGTTGCACGCTTCTCCTCCGGCTCGCCAGCATCGAATGCGAGTCTCGACAGGGCGACGCCAGTGGCCCGATTGACCACCAGGCGACCGATCTCCTCGCTGTGCACGTCCCTTGGCACGAGGCACTCGATCCCGCGCAGCAGCGCTGGGTCCCCGTGCACCAGCCGATACCCTTTGACCGAAGCATCGACCCAGAGGAGCTTTCCGAGCGGACGGCTCAGCTCGTCGACGGCAATGGGCCACAGATCGACCGCGGCCCCTGCCGCGTCGGAAGCTCGTCTTGCCGCTTCGACGCATGCACCCCTCAGCGCCCTGGCCTGCCTCTCCGTGCCCACGACTCCGACGAAGTCGAGGTCATTGTGGATCGCGAGCCGTGCGCCGTGCAGCTCCACTGCGCCCTGACCGGCCCCGTAGCTTCCCAGAAGGAGCAATGCCTGGAGCTGCTGTCCCATTTCCTGAACAAGGGTTTGCCCGGCCTTGCGTATGGTCTCCTCGACCATCTGCTCGGCCTCTGCCGACAAGGCACCTGCAGGGCGAGAGCCTCGCTCTGCCGAGGAATGCTTTGGATTCCTGTTCGTCCGATGAGGGCGACCCGCGGCGTCACGCTCCCCCCAGTAGTGAGCAGCTGCAGCGATGGTCCGCAGCCATGCAGGCTCGGCCCCGACCACGCCTCCCATCGCATCGCGAGCCATGCTGGCTCCGAGAGGAAGGATCGCCTGCCGGATCAGGCGCGGTGACCCTCGCCGATAAATCGCTGTGTCGGCTCTCCCTTCCCCTTCCATGCGCCGCCACATGCCGCGCGTGTCGTAGTCGTGCGAGTGCTCGAAGACCGCCTCAGGAACATAGCGGATCTCGCATCCGACCGCGCGCAGACGGAAAGACCAATCCACATCCTCGCTGTACCGGAGCTCCTCGTCGAACGGCAGGATGCTCCAGACGTCGCGCCGGATCGCGCTGGCCGCCATGCTGAAGAAGTGCCTGAATCCCGGTCCCTTCGCGTCCTCGGGAAAGGCTCGCTGATGGTCTCTGCGCGTCATCCGACGCGCATTCGCACGCGGGATCTGCCTTCCATACGCAGCGGCAGCGCCTCGCTCGCAGGCGTCCACCAGCCGCAGGACCGCCAGCTCGTCGGTCGGCACCGCATCGGCGTTGACGAAGGCCACGATCTCGCTTTGCGACGATCGCATGGCGAGGTTCAGCACCCGCCCGGGTATGTACGATCCCCTGGGGATCGGCAGGAGTGTCACCCCGTTGCGAGCGGCCTCCTCGATCGATCCGTCCGTCGAACCCGAATCGATCATCGTCACGCGCAACCGGTCGACTCTGCCGAGCGCCTGAAGCGTTCTGCGAACGTGTGGCATTTCATTGCTGCACCGGACAATGACGTCGATTCCCCCGCTCCCCATGCACACTCCCTAGTGCAGGGCAGTGGGATTCGTAACCCGGAGCAGAGCTTTTCGAATCGCTCTTCGAACTCCAAAGAGCGGTTGCGGATCGCTCACCTCGTCCCCATGCACCTCGTCGGGGAGAGAGACATCATGGGTGAACGAGCCATCCGGCTGCCGCCGGCCATCCTCGGGCGATTGGCCCGAAGCAGGGCAACGTTGTCCAGAACGTGGATCGTCGGACGATCCGAGGTCAGGCGTCGCGCCGGACCGGTGATACGCAGAAGCTTCGACGCTGTCGTGGGATGCACCGGGCTGCTGCTGGCAACTCCGGTCCTGGGTGCTGCTGCCGTGCTCGTGAAGCTCACCTCTCCGGGCCCTGTCTTCTTCCGTCAAGTGAGAATCGGCCTGCTGGGACAGCCCATCGTGGTGAGAAAGATACGCACGATGCACACCGACGCTGAGAAGCGCCTCGAGTCGCTCGTGAGCAAGAATGAGTCCGAAGGCGGCGTGACGTTCAAGATTCGTCGAGATCCGCGGGTGACTCCTGTGGGACGGATCTTGAGGAAGCTGAGCATCGACGAGCTGCCGCAGCTGTGGAATCTCGTGGAAGGGAGCATGACGACCTTTGGGCCGCGTCCCCCGATTCCGCGGGAGGTGGCGCTCTACGGCGTGCACGAGCGACGCAGGCTCGAGGTCAAGCCCGGGCTTACGTGTCTCTGGCAGGTTTCCGGGAGAAGCGATCTGAACTTCGACAAGCAGGTGTCGCTGGACATCGAGTACATCGACAATGCGACGCTCGCAGACGAAGCGAGGATTCTCCTGCGGACGGTTCCTGCGGTGGTTTCGGGGAAGGGAGCCTATTGAGTTGGACGCGCTGCTGATGGCCTCGCCGCAACCGGAAGCTGTGCGCGATCTGGCGAGGCCCATCTGCGGCGCTCCGCTGCTGGTGAGGCAGCTGGAATGGCTTCGGAAGGCGGGCGCGACCCGGGTGACGATCAACCGCGTGGCAGGAGAGCCGCTGCCCGCGGCTTTGCGGGCGAGTGAGCTGCGCAACACCGGAGTCGAGGTGGTCTGGATTCCCTCTGACAGACCCCTTGGCGTGGGCGAGCTGCTGGCACGCGCAGAAGCGAGTCCCGGCGTCGCCATCGTCTTGCTTCACGGGAGGCTGGGCTCGATCGACCTTCGACGAGGTTGGCAGCTCGCAGTCGAGACAGGAGACAGCGTGGTGATGGCCTGTGGGGAGCTGAGTGCCTTTGCGAGGCATGCAACCGATCCTCTGCGGCAACCTCGATTGCTCCAGCTGGAGGGTTGGCTGCTGGACGTCACGAGCGAGCACGCGGCGCAGCAGCTCTCGGAAAGAGTCTTGTCGGAGGAATGCACCGGAATCGAGATTCGAGGCAGCAAGATCGCTCCAGGGGTCTGGCGCGCGCGGGGCGCCCTTGCCGTGGAAGGGTCGACGCTCCGGCCGCCCTGCTATCTGGGACGCGGATCCCTGGTGGCAGAGGGCGCCCTGCTCGGGCCCGGCGGGATCCTGGGCGAGCACGCGATCCTCGAGGAGGGGGCCGAGGTGGTGCATGGTCGCGTGGATGACCATGTGGTCATCGGCCAAGGCGTGGTGGTCGACCATGCTTGTGCCCTGGACGGCCGGATGGTGAGGCACGGTGGGCGGCAGATCGAGATCCAGGACTCGCTGCTGATGGGCAGAACGGGGCGCGGAGGCCTGGCCACGCGGCTTGCTGCGGCTGCTGCGCTGCTCGTGGTAGCGCCTGCGGGCGCGCTGCTCAACGGCCGGGCGCGCGTGCTGGCGCGACGTCTCGAGCGGGTTGCGCAGGGGAGCGCGCGATGGGTCGGGGCGCGCGACGACGCGGATGAGGATGCAGCCGTCATCGACGTGCTGGCGTTGCTGGTGCCTCCAGGGGCCGGCGACGATGAGAAGCGGGCAGCGCGCGCAATCTATGCGCGCAACAAGAATGCAATTCTGGACACCAAGCTGGTTGCGGCCTGGCTAATCGGCTCGGCGCGCTCCTCGGGCGGGACATGAGCGTAGAGCGGCCAGACACGCGCGCAATGGAAGGTCGGGCGCTTCCGGGGCTTCCCATTCCATCCGAGCGGCTCCACAAGCCAAGATGGGGGAGGGGCAAGGTGAAGTCCAAGGCCGTGGTCATCAGCCTGGCGGGGTGCGACTTCGGGCGCAGCGGGATTGGCGTCTTTGCGACCGAGATCATCCCGCGATTGGCGCGGGCGCTGTCGCTTCGGGGCGTTCGGACGAGCGTGATCGGCACGCGCAAGGAACGCATCGGCATGGGGCTTGACGACTACGAAGGAATCACACTCCCCGAGGCCTTGGACCGGCCAGCCTTGAGCGTCGCGTTCTCCCTGTTCGCACTTCCCGCCATGGCCCGCGCCATGGGAGCCGATGTGCTCTACCTTCCCGCTGCCAACCGACGCATGGTGGCATGGAACGCGCTGCCGACCATCGGCACCGTGCACGACCTCGCCCAGTTCCATGTCGCCAACAAGTACGGCTTCGCGCGTCAGATCTACATCGAAAGAATCCTGGCACCTCGGCTCAAGACGCTTGCGGGACTGCTGGCAGTGAGCCGCACCACGGCCGACGACGTGATACGGCTGGCCGGCGTGCTGCCCGCCCGGGTACAGGTGATCGCCAACGGCGTTTCGCTGGGCGAAAGTGCTCCCGAAACGCCTGCGCGGATTCGACCCTACCTGCTCTACGCCGCGAGGCTGGAGCATCCTGGCAAGAATCACCTCCGGCTTCTCCGCGCCTATGCCCAGAGCGCCAGCAGCAAGACGCACGACCTGGTGCTCGCAGGAGCCGATTGGGGGGCGGGCGATCGGATTCGCGCCGCGGTCACCGAGCTCGGGCTCGAGACACGGGTCGCGATTCTGGGATACGTGTCCCGCGAAGCACTCGTCGGTCTCTTGCGAGGCGCCGATGCCGTGGTCGCCGCGGGGCTGTTCGAAGGATTCGGCCTTCAGGCCGCAGAGGGGCTTGCGGCGGGCAAGCCCGTGGCTGCCTCGAATTGCGGCGCCCTTCCTGATGTCGTCGGAGAGCTGGGCGCGCTGTTCGAGCCCGACGACGAGGCATCCATCGCGGACGCGCTCGACAGAGTCATCACCGACACTGCGTTGCGCGATCGATGCGCACGCGAAGGGCCGACAAGCGCGGACCGGTTCTCGTGGCAGTCTGCCGCAGAAGCCATCGGACAAGCGCTGTGGGATGTGGTCGATGCTGCCGCGTGACCTGCCCATGGAGCCGCGCGCTTCCCTGGCCGATGTGGCTGCAGGGCGAGCCAGCTTGATCGGCGCACGTACCAGGATTGCGCGACGCGACTTCGGCGTGCGCGCCGGCGTGATCTCCCCCTATGAAACACGCGCTCGGCTGGGGCTGCGATACGGGGACCCCCCGATTGAGGAAGCGCGATACGAGCGTGCTCGCTCCAAGGCGCGGGACGCGGGCGTTCTGGTGCGTTGGGCGCTGTCCCACCTGATGGCGTGGCACACACCGTCGGCCGCGGCCGCAAAGCCTGCTTCGCCCATCGAGCTGCTGTCCGTGCGCATCGACCCGCTCGACACAATCGAAGTCATAGACAGGATTCGAGGCTGGTTGCACGAGCGCCGCAGCGCCACCGTGTGCTTCGTGCATGCGCATGCGCTCAACCTTTCAGCCCGCGATGCGACGATGCGCGAGGACCTGCAAGCGGCCGACCTCGTGCTTCCCGACGGCGTGGGAGTGCGTCTGGGAGCCTGGATGCAGGGACGTGGCCTGCCGGCCAACGTCAACGGTACGGATCTCGTGCCCGAGCTCCTGCTGCAGCTGGCTGCGGACCGCATCCCGGTGGCCCTGATCGGCGCAGCTCCGGGCGTTGCAGAGCGCGCTGCCCGCAATTGGCGAGCCAAGGCGAACTTCGAGCTTGTGGGGGTCTGGGACGGATATCGATCCGACACGGAGTATCGAGAGGCCTACAAGGAGATCTCCGCGCACCGTCCCGCAGTCGTGCTCCTCGGCTTCGGCTCTCCGCTCCAGGAGCGCCACGCCCGTAGCTTCAGCGTAGAGCAGGACGGGCTCGTGGTGATCACGGTGGGCGGGCTCTTCGACTTTGCCGCGCACGCGGTACCCAGGGCCCCTCTGGCCTGGCGAGAGCTTGGGCTGGAATGGGTTTGGCGGCTTGCGCACGAGCCCCGCCGCCTCGCTCGAAGGTACCTGCTGGGCAATCCCGAATTCCTGGCGCGCATGGCGATGCAGCGGATGGGCCACACGCCCTCCGCCGCATCCGATTGAGCCTCCCTGGTCAGGACTTGGGTGGCAGTGCCTGGGTGATGACCGTGGCTTCGCGCAGCATCCTGCCGCGGGGCCGGTCGTCAGCTCCCTGCTCGAGCTGAGGACGATTCGGGTCCAGGACAGGCCAGAACTCCTTCACGAGGCCTGCAATGCGTCCGGCCGGGTGCAGAAGGACATCGCGCACAGAGGTGACCACCAGGCCAATGCCCCCTTCGTGCAGCCCAAGCGCTGAGCGCAGGCCCCACAGGGAGGGCGCTGTGACCTTTCCACTCTCCACGATTACCACGACTGCATCTGCCCACCGCAACCCAGCGCGCAATGCAGGCATGTCATCGGTGGAAGGAAGCACGAGCAACACGACGCGGTGCATGGATCGCGCCTGGGCGATCAGCTCTCCCAGGCTCCTGTGCTCGAGCGCGTCGGCCAGGTCCGCATTGCGGTTGGGGACTGCGCGGTTGCGCAGATCCACCAGAAAGCAGGCCTCGCCGCGTCCGAGCAGCCGATCGGCCACCATTACCGCGAGCTCCTCGGCCTGATGGGAATCTCCTATGCCCGTGATCCCAATGACCGCATGCCGCGATTCCATGACATTGGCCACCTCGCGTCCGAGCTGCCTCGCCTCTTCAGGAGTGCCCGAGGGCCACGCGCTCGACCAGATCACCGGGGCCCGCGCCCACCACGAAGCCTCCGCGGCCGTGCGAATCCGCAGCGACCCGAACTCGCGCCACAGCAGCACGAGCAGCCCGATCAGCAACGCGCCGAGCGGGGCTCCTACCGCCAGAGCGCGTCCCGTGCCCTTCTCGGCCCGCTCCGGGATCGTGGCGCGCGACACAATCTGGAAGTCCGAGGATGCGCTCCGCACGTCGTCTTCCGCAGTGGCAGTCAGCTTCAGCAGCGCAGTCGACCGATCCTGCGCAACCGAGACGTCGGCCAGCAGCTGCGCCGCCTTTCCCTGGACCGCGGTCAGCTGAGCCGCGCGCTGCTCGGCGTCGTGGATGACCGATTCCAGGGCCTTGCGCCGCTGGGCCACGGATCTGCGCGACGCAGCGGTATCACGGACGCCGATCGCTGGAGCATCCTGCCTGCGAGCCTGGGCTGCAGGCGAAGAGGAAGCGGACATGGGTGCAGGTGGTGGATGGGCACGAAGCGCGCTGATCTCCGATTCCAGCGCGCGGATGCGCGGGTGGCTGTCGGTGTACTTCGCCCGTGCATCCGTCAGCTCGGCTTCGAGCACTGCGAGACGAGGATCCGCGACAGGAGCCCGTGCCGCGGCCTGGGCGGCGAGCGGCGCGCCCACGACCGGGGCACGAACGCCGCGGTGGGTCTGCTCATCAGCTTGCGCGCTCTCGAGCTCGACGCGGGCATTGTTCTCGACCACGCGCAGCCGTGCCAGCTCCTCGATCGCGGATTGCGTCTCCGCCGCAAGGTCGTCGATCTTGTTGGCAGATCGGAATTCATCGTATCTCGCCCGGGCTTCGGTGAGGGCCTTCTGGCTTTGATCCAGGGATTGCTTCAGGGCCAGCGCGGTCTCCCGCAGACGGGTTTCCGAGACCTTCTTCTGGGCATCGAGGAACACATCCACGGTCGTGTTCGTGAGATCAGCGGCTGCCTTGGGCGATGGGGCCTTGCCGGTAATGGTGATCAGCATCGAGTTGTCTGCTGCGGAGACTTCCAGATCCGAGGCCAGATCGATCAAGTGCCCTTGGTATCCGGTGCGCTCCCGCACCTGGACGAGATTGGTTGGAAGCTTGACGCTGTTGACTAGCGTGGACAGCTCGCGAGATCCGTCCGTCCGGGACGCTGAAGGAGGCTCCCACAGCAGGCTGGCGCTGGAGCTGTAGGTTCGTGTGATGACGAATCGGGCCAGCAGGACCCCGCCGAGCGCAGCGATCACGGTCATGCCGAAGATCCACGGGAGGTTGCGCCGCAGCACCACGAGCACGCGACGCAGGTCGATGGGCCATCCCGTACGAGGCCGGGTCGCGAAAGGTGCGTCTGCCCTGCCGGGCGTCTCGCGATCCGAGTCAATCAAGTACATGTCGTCCCCCGGACTTTCGCAGCAATTGCGATGCTCCCCGCTTCCGGATCGCCTCGCGGCGCCCCAAGTACAGTCATCGCATGACCGCGCGAACTACAATGCTTGACGCTTCGCTGCATTCCGGCCCCTCCCCCGCACGTTGCCGTGGACCCCATACCTATGGAGCACGATTGACCACCCGCAAGGCCATCCTCCTGTTGTTGGCGGCAGCCGCTAGTGCTTGCGGACCAGCCCTTCCAAGCGCTCCAACCACGCCGAGCGATGATTCCGCCTTCGTTCAGACGGCGGTCGACTTGCCTGGCATGGATGAAAGTCGCGCCGAAGCCGCGGACACGCTGAGCTCGGGCGACATCGTGTCGGTTCGCTTCATAGGGAGCGCGGAGCTCGATCAGGCCCAGACCACCGTCGATCGATCGGGACGTGTGCACCTGCCGCTGGTCGGTGACGTCGTCATCGCGGGGCGCACGCTCGTGGAAGCAGAATCGGTGATCCAGACCGAGCTTCAGAAGTACGAGAAGTACACGCGCGTATCACTGAATCTGGTCGATGGCCGCGGGCGCTTCGCCACCGTGACCGGCGCCGTGGAGCGCCCTGGCAACGTTCCGCTGATCGGCGATGCCCACGTGGCCGACGTGATGGCGGCCGTGGGAGGCCCGCGCTTCACGACGATGGAGGATCGATTCGTGGCGCTCGGCGACGTCGATGGCGCGCGCGTGGTGCGCAGCGGCGTGGCTCTTCCCATCGACGTACGCAAGGCGCTGGCAGGCGAGCCGAAGCACAACATCCGCATCCGTCCCCGGGACGTGATCTACGTGCCGCCTACTCTGTCCGGGCGCATCGCCGTGCTCGGCAACGTGGAGCATGGCCGCACCATGGCGTTCAATCCGGGGATGCGCTTGACCGAAGCGCTCGCGTACTGCGGGGGATTGAATCGGAATGCGGACGCCGACGACGTGCGCGTGCTTCGCGGTGGATTGAAGAACCCGCGCATCTACGTGGTGAGCGTGCGAGACCTCCTCGCCGGTGCCCGCAAGGACGTCGAGCTCGCGCCTGGCGACGTCGTGTTCGTCTCCCAGCATTGGTTCTCCAGCGTGGGCGAGGTCACCGAGAGAATCGTCCCGACGCTTGCGACGTACTTCTTGTACAGAAACGTAACGAGGTAGAAGGGGCCGCGGCCGCGCAGCTCTCAAGGACCTCAGCGCTTCTCGTCGTCATCCCGAGCGTGCTTCTGCCAGTCGCCGCTGCCTCAGCTGGTGATCCAAGGCCGAAACAAGGGCTACCAGGCTCCAGAAAAGATATCCTTGGGCCGTCTGCCTGGGGATCCATTCCAACGTGCTTTGCGCATACATCGCCGCAAGCCCGCCCGCACACCCCAGCAGCACGTCGCCGCGAATGTCTCGCCCTGCCCGACTCGCTCCGCGGATGGCGATGATCAGCGGGAACGCCAGCAGGACCAGGAAGATCGCAAATCCCACGTATCCCAGCTCCGATGCGGTCAGCCAGTAGACGTTGTGCACGACGCCGTCCAGATCGGTCCGCATTCCGATGCGGGCCGCGTAGCCGCCATGGCGAAGCACGTGCGAGAACTGGTTCATCCCGATGCCGAACGGGTGGTCCGAAAGCATGAGACGGGCCGCGCGCTCGAAGTACACGCGTGACTCCGCCGAAGCTTCCGGCGCATCGAGGAAGCGCTCCACGATCGTGCGCAGCGACTTTGCCAGCAGCAGACCGACCACTGCGGCCGCCGCCACCGCAGCCACCACCTTCCTGCGCGTGATCCCGCGCGCGAGGGAAGCGAGGTAGACCATGGCGCTGATCACCACGAACACCACGATCGAGCCGCGCGAAAGCGTCAGCATGATCGTCGCAGCCGAAGCTGCGAGCGTGATCCACGCGAGCACGCCACCCTGGCCGGCGAGCGCAATGGCGAGCACGATCGGTGCCACGAGATTCAACGCCATGCCCAGCGAGTTCTGGTGTGGGAAGGTCGAGAACACCTGGTGCTGGTGATGAAGGTACCGCTGGTTGAGCGCCTGCAGGAACGCATACAGGATGCCTGCGCCGACCCCGCGAAGATACACAGGTCCCATCGCAGCGTCCTCGAACGCCCGCGCCAACACCGTGACCACGAGGTACATGCGCAGCAGCTTCCACAGGCCGAAGAAGGCATAGTGCGGCTCAGGTGCGATGAACACCGACGCAAGCACCACAAGCAGGTAGAGCGCCCTGACCACGCGCAGAGGAGAGGCATGCTTCGCCGCTGGCAAGGCAAAGAGAAGAATCGCCGCGAATACGTCGACCAGGGTCACCTCCAGCCCGGTCGAATCCCCTCGGTAGCCCTCGAAGCTGATCGGATTGAAGCTCACCGCAGGAAGCCTGTAGAACGGCAGGAAACCCATGGCCGCCACCAGCAGCGTCCTGACCAGGGGACGCTTGCGCAGCAGCAGGCCTGCCGGATAGACGGCCAGGAGGATGGCGATAAGGGCAAGCCACTTCATCATGGACGGACCCCTTATCTTCCCCCTTTGCGAATCAACGAATCGGCTTGTCGTAGTAGCCCGGGAACAGGTCGACGGACTGGATCCACGCCAGTCCTACCCACGATCTGGGGGTGGCGATGGTGTCGCCCACGCCCGCTCCACCCAGGATGCGAATGACGGATTGATTGAATCGGACTTCGAGACCTCCAGAGGCGAGCCCTGACGGTCGGTATTTGTCCGGAACCTCGAATCTCGCATCCATGCTGGCGAACACGGCTACTGGCGCCTTGTCCGGAAAGCGGAGGCCAATGCCGCCCATCAGGACATTGCCCACGCTCGCGTCCCGATAGCTGGCTTGCGGTGCGAGCTGGATTCCTCCCGAAAGCACGGTGAACAGCGGCCCGACCGGACCGCCGAATACCAGCCCCAGCCTCCCGGTGAGCCCGCCGTCGCCGCGAAATGATTCCTGTCGCCCTACCGGGAGACCGACCTCCGCCCGCGCCGACACCCGCGCGTTCGTGCCCGGCATGCGCGCGATCGGCACCAGCACGCCAGCGACCAACGGCAGCCCACCCGCCCGGGACAGCGAACGACCTTCAACGTCGAATCCCTTGTCCTGCACGATGAAGGGCGCGCGAATCATCAGCGCGAACGACGAAGGAAGCCCGAACGTCAGGGTCGGATCGATCGTCACGCGGTACGGAATCGGATTGTCGCGCACCCCTGCCTGATGGCTCCACACGGGTCGATCGAGCACATCCGAAGAGAGCGCCAGGAACGCAGTGCCCGAAGTGGGAGGATGCGCACCATCCAGGGTTCCAATTCCTGTGGGCTCGGTCGAAACGCGGTAGACGCGAGCGTTCGTGCCTTCGGCTCGAGCCATGCTGCTCCACGAAAGCAGCGCCGCGGCCCCCGCTGCTGCCAACGCTGCAATCGCCCCGCGCGCAGCTTCGCCGCGCCTTCCACACTTCCACTGGCGCAATGGCGTCACCCCCATTTCGTGCTCCCGCTTCTCCGCATGCTCTGCCAGAGGTTTCTCGATCTCATGGTTGGTGAGACCCTGCAGGTCTCGTTCTGGATGCTGCTCGTGCTTCGGCTGGCACCTTCCTGCCTCTGGTACTGCGAGCCGCTTTCCGCAACCCGAACTCCGCTCATTCCGTTCATCCTCCTGACGCAAGGGCACTTGTGCTCTCCAGGGATCCCGGACCTGCCCTCGGAGCGCACTCGCAAGGTGCAGGGGCTGGCCATGCGCGAAGCAGGGCCCTATGGACCCAACCATCGGATGTGCGGCAGTCCGTTCCTGGCATCGCGCCGCGTGCTTGAACCGAGGTGGGGGAAGATGACATTCTATTTGCGGATTAGGGCGGGCGCATTCGCTTGCTTGCTGGCGCTTTCAGCCTGCAGCACGGCAAGTACCTCCAACAATCCACCGCCGAATTCGAGCGATTCCGGCGCAGCCGGCACGGCCGGCAGCGCAGGTTCCATGGCAGATGCCGCTGACATCGACGCTGGCGACGATGCCGCTGTCCAGTGCGATGTGCCTGTGGTCCCCGGCACCTGGATCGGGCAGGGGACGCCCAGCGACTTCACCGTCAGCGGGAAGATCATCGCTGGCGGACGCCAGCCTGCCCACGAAGCCGATCTCGGCAACGGCCTGTTTCGCGAGATGGATGGCGCACTTCAGGGTGCAGACGTCAAGCTGCTCGCCACGGACGGCACGGTCCTGGCCCAGGCCAAGACAGGTTGCGGAGGAAGGTACGTCCTGCCTGCGCCGGCCTTCCAGAAGGTGCTGACCTTGGTGGAAGCCGTGGCAGCTTCGGACGGCGGGTACACAGGCTTCCTTCTTGCCCGGGAGATGATTGGGACGGATCTCGAGAACTACGACATGGACATGATTCCCATGTCGGAGCTGACGGACCGGCTCGCGGCGCTTGGGCAGAGCTACGACACGACGCGCGGGTGGGTGATCCAGAGCCTGGCGACCTCCTCGTTGGACGGAGGCGAAGGGGTCGACGTGTCGGGCGCACCTGCTGAGGGGTATTTCTCTGTGACCGGGACGCACACGATTGCAGGCAAGACGCTGCCTGCGGCCTGCCCACCTGGAACGCAAGGCGTGACGCCCGGCGATCCGCTCATGGGGCCTGACGGCGGCGTGGTCTGCTACACGGACCTGTTGCAGACCATCTTCGTCGCGGGCGTGCAGCCCGGCATCGCAACGTCGATCAGCCTGCTGAGCCCGCCAGGCGAGACCTGCAAGATGCGAATCGATCCAGGGGCGTGGGTGGTGATCGCCAACACGGTCACGCGCGTCTTTGCGGATTGTGCTCCCTGAGAGCCTGGCAGCCGTGGACACGGCGTCTAGTCGCGGCGTAGCCTGGGCCCACTGTGGACGAAGTGGAAGATCTGGCGACGCGTGACGGGTACGATCGTTGGGCAGAGATCTACGACGGCGAGGACAACCCGCTGATCCGTCTGGAGGAGCGGGTCTTGCCCGGATTGCTGGGAGACGTGCGGGGTCTGCGGGTCGTCGATCTCGGGTGCGGAACCGGACGCGTGAGCTTCCGGCTTCTCGAGGCTGGAGCAGAGGTCACGGCGCTCGACTTCTCCGAGGGGATGCTGGCTACTGCGCGCACGCGACCCGGAGCGGATCGAATCCGATTCATGACGCACGACCTCGGGCGCCCGCTTCCGCTGGAAGATGAAGCCTTCGATCGGGTGGTGAGCTGCCTGGTGCTCGAGCACATCCAGCGGCTGGATCCATTCTTCGCAGAGATGCGGAGGGTGTGTCGCGCGAAGGGCGCGGTGATCGTCACTGCGATGCACCCTGCGATGATGCTGCGAGGAGTGCAGGCGCGCTTCCATGATCCTGCCAGCGGACGCGTGGTTCGCCCGAAGAGCTGGCCGAATCAGATCTCGGATTTCGTGATGGCAGTGGTGCGCGCCGGGCTGTCGATCGAAAGCATGGTGGAGCATGCAGTCGACGAGCAGCTCGCAGCCGAAAGCCCTCGTGCGATGAAGCATCTCGGCTGGCCGCTCTTGATCGCGATGAAGCTGAAGCGCGACAGGGTGTGACGAGGCCAATCGGCAATTCATTCAATGGATTCGTCGGTCTGCCACGAATGGTTTCGATGTTGACCGGTTGCGGTGATCGGGCTAGGTTCGCGCCGCTGTTTAATCCAGGCCAACTTAGGTCGGCATCACGAAGGGGAACGAAGACCATGAAGAGATTCTTGCTGTGTCTGGCGATGGCTGCTGTTGCGGTTGCCACCAACGTCGGCGCCGAGGAGCCCAAGGCCGAAGAGACCAAGGCCCCGGCTGCCGCGCCTGCTGCGCCTGCTGCTCCGGCAGAGGCTGCTCCCGCTCCGGCGGCGGGCGAGCCCAAGTTCGGACCTGCTGGCTGCGGACTCGGATCCATGATCATCGGCGGAAAGCCCGGCTTCAGCCAGGTCTTCGCTGCCACCACCAACGGCACCTCGGCCAGCCAGACGTTCGGCATCTCCTCGGGAACGAGCAATTGCGACGTCTCCGCGCCTGCCAAGGCCAGCGCCCGCACGTTCGTCGTTGCGAACGTCAAGACCCTGTCCAAGGAAATCGCCCGTGGCCGTGGTGAGACGATCACCAGCCTCGCGACCCTGTCGGGCTGCCAGAACGCCAACGCGGTCGGCGCCACCCTGCAGCGCAAGTACAAGGCGATCTTCCCGAAGGCCGGCATCTCCTCGACGCAGGTCGCGGACAGCATCATCAACACGCTGAAGACCGACAAGACGCTCGCCTGCGGAAACCTTGGCTGAGCATCGCAGTTTGATCTTCGGTGATCGTGGGGCGGGGTCGTCGTCAAGGCGGCCCCGTTTCATTTCCATCGCGCTCGCCGTGGCCGCCCTTGTTGCCGCGGCAACCCCGATCGTCGCACAAGGCGCCGATCCCCCGACGCCATCGTCGGCCAGCTCGGCCGCTCCGGTCGCATCACCGCCACGCTCCGTCGCTCCGCTGGCCGCATCGACGCGCCCCACCGCGCCCGCTGCATCGCAGGGTACCCGCGCCGCATCCGCAGCCTATGATGCTGCCAACGCGCAGTACCAGATTGCCTACGTCGAATGGCTCGTCGAGAAAGCCAAGTTCCTCGGGCTTGCGAGCAAGACCCAGTGGCTGCGGCTCGGTCACTACCAGCCGCGCACGTTCGGCGGGCACAAGAGCGAGGTCGACGGAGCGCCCTTCTTCCTGGATCCCAATGGCAAGTTCGATCCCGCCGCGGAGCTGGAAGCCACGGTGCGGGGTTTGTTCGCAGCCAACGGCGCGGAAGGTGACGAGGAGCATGCACTCTGCCGATTTCCTGCTCGCCGCATCTGGCTCGAGCAGCAGCTCGGCATCGACACCAGCCGCCTTCCCACCAAGAACTGCCGTCGCCAGACCCTGCACTGGAACCGTCTGCAAGCCCAGTCGGTCACCCTGGTGTTCTCGTCGTACTACCTGAACAATCCGGCCTCTGGCTACGGACACACCTTCCTGCGCATCAACCGCGCGCCGGATCCGAACTCCACCAAGCGCCCTGACCTGCTGAACTACGGCGTCGACTTCTCGGCCAACGTCGATACCAGCAATGCCCTGATCTATGCGATCAAGGGCTTCTCCGGGATGTTCTCCGGCACGTTCAAGCTGCTGCCCTACTTCTACAAGGTGCGCGAGTACAACGACTACGAGTCGCGCGACCTGTGGGAGTACGAGCTCGGTCTCACCCCAGGGCAGGTACGCATGCTCGTTGCTCACCTGTGGGAGCTCGGGCAGACGTTCTTCCAGTACTTCTACCTCGACGAGAACTGCTCCTATCACATCCTTGCGCTCGTCGAAGCGTGCTCTGCCGACTACCGTCTGCTGGAGTACCTGTCCAATCCCGTGCTTCCTGCGGACACCATCAAGGCCCTGCACCGCAACCCGGGGCTGGTCAAGTCCGTACGCTTTCGCCCCTCGGTCCGCACCCAGTTCCGTCAGCGCCTCGCTGCCTTGTCCTCGGCCGAGCGCGATGCGGTGGCAGCGCTGGCGGACGATCCGGATGCGCCCTTGCCTGACACGCTCACGCAGGAGCAGAAGGCTCGCGTGCTCGATGCGGCGCTGGATCAGGTCGACTTCAGGTTTGCCAAGGATCTGATCGACGAGGAGAACGCTGCCCAGGTCACTCCTGGCGCTGTGCGAAAGCAGCGTCTCGAGGAGAGGCGCGCCGAGATCCTCGTGCCCACCGAGAGCTTGTCCGACGAGCCGCCGTGGAATCGACGCCCCGAGCTTTCGCATCCCTCGACGCGGCTCGCGCTCGCAAGCGGAGCATCCACGCACGGCGCCGGCTACGCGGAGATCGGCTACCGGATGAACCTGCACGATCTCGCGGACCCGCCCAGGGGCTATCCGGAAATGGCGCAGATCGAGTTCATGCCCATCAAGATGCGCTTCTGGTACCAGGAGCACACTGTGCGCGTGGAGGACTTCTCCGCGGTGTCCGTGGTGTCGCTCGCGCCCCAGGATCGCTTTGATCGTCGAATGACGTGGCACGTTCGCGCCGGCGGCACGCGCATCCGCGACGCAGGCTGCAACGACTGCTTCATGGGGCTCGGGCAGGTCGGCGGTGGCGTGGCGTTTGGCAGCGACAACGAGGCATTCACGTTCTTCACCACGATCGACACGCAGCTCCTGAGCGGCCCCAAGCTCGAAGGTGGGCTGGCAGGCATTCCTCTGCGCCTCGGATTCGGACCCTGGTCCGGAATGAGAATCCGTTGGTCCCAGAAGCTCGTCACCCTCACGACCGGCCGTGCGCTCTGGCTTCCGTTCCAGGATCCGAAGGTCGTCTGGCAAGGCGAGGGGATCGTTCGTTGGAGCCTTGGCGAGCATGCCGCGATCGGCGTGGAGGGGCGCGCCTTCCCCAAGGCCCAGGAAGCGCAGCTCGCTTCGTACCTCTACTTCTGAGACCCCGGCACGATCTTGCATTGCGCGCTTTCAGGCGCGAGGATGCAGCATGGCTGCCACCTTCCTGCTACGAGCCGCATCGGCTTCATGCCTTGTGCTGGGCGCAATCCTGTCTTCCTGCTCCGGTGACGACGGTGCGTCCGGCACCCCGGCGGCAGGCGGCGGGGCGGCGGGGACGTCCGGAGGCGGTGGTGCATCGGGCAACGCAGGAGGCGGTGGTGCATCGGGCAACGCTGGAGCCGGTGGTGCGGCCGGGACCGGCGGATCGAGCGGCGCAGGGGGCAGCGCCGGCAGCTCGGGAAGTGCCGGGAGCGGCGGAGCTGGTGCGCTTGGCGGTCCTTTTCGTCACGGCGTGAACTTCGGCTACGTGCCCGGGCTCGACGACGCGCAGATGGCGACGCTCGGGCGTCGCGCTGGCGCGAACAGCGCACGGATCAGCCTGCCGGAGCAGCATCTCGACAAGTGGGGATGGGACATCGAGACCGCGGACATGGCGAGCTACCTGGCCACGGGTCTGCACGACAATGTGGTCTTCCTGACCGCTCCCACGGCAGCGCACAGCTCTGCGCCGTCAGGAACGCCTGATTGGGAGCTCGCCTACTACCTTCCCAAAAATCTCTACCAGCCGATCTTCCTGTCCGACTCGAGCGTGAACCCTGACAACTACTGGGCCGTGTACGTGGAGAAGACGGTGCAGGTCTACAAGACCTGGATCAAGGTCTGGAGCGTGTGGAACGAGCCAGACTGGGTCTCTGACTGGCAGGTGACCCAGACGTGGGACAAGTCTCCGCCCACAGCAGCGCAGCTTCCCCGTTTCAACGGCTCGATCTTCGACTATGTGCGCATGCTGCGCATCACCACGGAGGTGGCGAAGAAGGTCGACCCGGAAGCCCGGGTTGCCGTGGGTGGGCTGGGCTATCCGACCTTCCTGTCCGCCGTGGTTCGCTACACGGACAATCCCCAGGATGGCAGCGTCACCGCGGACTACCCGAAGACCGGCGCACAGTACTTCGACGTGGTCGACATGCACTACTATCCGATATTCTCCCCTGGCAACTCGGACACCGGGGCAGCGGGGTTGATCGGGCTCAAGAAGGAGTTCCAGGCTGTGCTCGACGCAGCAGGCGCTTCGGGCAAGCCGTTCGTGGTCACCGAATCCGGTGCGCCGCACCTGGCAAACTCGGGCCCTGGGGGTCCCGAATACGCCCGCGGATACCTTCTCAAGGCCATGACCCTGGCCCAGGCCGAGGGAATCCTCGGCGTCGACTGGTTCGCCCTGGGCGATGGACAGGACCCGGCCTCGGGTCCTTTTGCCGCCATGGGCTTGTACTCGAATCTCCACGGGCTGCCCGATTTGAACGCTGCCAAGCAGACCGAGGCCGGGGTTGCGTATGCGACGCTCGGCAAGCTGCTCGACGATGCGCGCTACGATGCGGCAGGCACCGCAGCGCTCGGATTGGGGAGCGACGCTGCGGGCGGCGCGTTCCGCGTCTCGGATGCACCGGGCGCTTCACGCGCATGGGTTCTGTGGGCCAAGGTTACGGGCCCGATCGAGAATGCTGCCGCAGCCGCGCAGATCCCGACCGACAAGGGGGTCGATCAGTACGAATGGAACTGGTCTGCGGACGCGACGGCAACCCAGTCACTTCCAAGCGCCGCAGGCAAGGTCGCTGTGCAGCTCACCGGCACGCCTCGGATCTTCGTCGAGAAGTAGTCTTCCCTTCAGCTGCCCCTGCCATGATCCGCATCATCCTGCACCTCGCGTCCCACGCCGTCGTTCCTGGCATCGTGGCCCGCGTGGCGTACAAGGACCGCTGGCGCAAAGCCTGGCTGGTGATGATGGCCACCATGGTCGTGGACTTGGATCACCTGCTTGCCACGCCGATCTTCGACTCCAACAGGTGCAGCATCGGATTCCACCCTCTGCACTCCTGGATCGCCATCGGCGTGTACGCCGTGCTCACCGCGATCCCCGGAACGCGCTGGGTGGGGCTCGGGCTGCTGATCCACATGGCGCTCGATGGCTTCGACTGCCTGTGCATGGTCTGGTGCTAGGGGCGCGGCTCCACCGCGAAGATCCACGCTGCGTCGTTGCGTGCGATCTTCTGCCACTGCACCGATGCGTCGATCGCTGACGCCCGGATTCCCTTCACCGCACCATTGTCTCCCACCGTGCGCAGCACTGCGTCGACCAGATACCCCTCCGGCGCCATGAGAGCGCGCGTGGTCAGCAGCACGCGCACGCCTGCCGCTCGGAGCGAAGGGCCGAAGTACGATTCCGAGTAGCACGCGAGCACGAACGCGTGAATCGGTGCCCGGTGTGCGGCGTCAGGCGGCGGAGGCAGGTTCATCCCGCCCATCAGCCGATTGTGTCCCACGTACCCTGCGACGTGGATGCGCTCGCTGCGCACGCGACCCGAGTCCTGGAACCGGATGACCCCGCCTTCGGTCGCCACCTTCCAGAAATGCTCCACCGCGTCGTTGATCTGATCGCCGTGCACTGCCTGCAGCACCACGATCTGCTCCACGTTTCCGCTGGTCAGCCCCCAGCGCGACCCGCTAATCGTGCGTCGATAGGTCGCCTGCTCGAGGATCGGGCCGGTCGAAGTCTGCAGATCGACCCGGGTCCAGGGGCCGGGCTTGTGGTCGAGGAACCTGCGTGCGCCGAAGACCGCGCCCCAGTAGATGTTGTGCCCGGGGTCGCCGGCGCGCCCCGCGACCACGCTTCCGCAGTCGATCTGGGTGTTGGAGCAAAGGGGGACCACGACGTAGGTGACCAGCGGGCGCCCTGCGCGAACGTCCGCTGCGATCTGGGCGTCGGCCGCGCTCCAGCTCGGGTCTGGCGGGGGAGGCGCTCCAAGGGTCGAAATGGCAACGATGAAGGCGGAGAGCAGACTGGTGGCTACCATGGCATCAGCTCATCGAGCTCATGGCCGGGTGTGTGACATCAGGCTGCGACCCGTGCCCGGTGACGCTTCTTCCAGGCCTTCACACCGATGAGGCCCATGGCAGCAAAGCCGAGCAGGGTTGCTGCGAGCACCGCGATACCGATGAGCGGACGCACGGAGATCCAGGCGATGGCGATGACCAGGGTGGACAGGGGGAAGGCAGCCACCAGGGCGAAGAGCGACGCGCTGAGCCCAGCGAGGTTGCCGATCATGGGGATGAAATCGGCCACGATCACCAGAGGGCGCAGGATGAGCATCAGGCCGATGGCCATCATCAGGTAGCCGACCGCGCGCAGGACCCAGGTCAGCATCGTGTTGGCTTCCTGCGCGGACTGGAACATCGCCTTGGCATCCTTGGTACCCGACTCCACGAGCAGGACTTCATCGCCGGCTTCGGCCTTGTACGGCGTGAAGGAGTTGCCCACCTGGCGGGCCACGAGGCTGATCACGTGGGGCGAGACGGTCTTGTAGGAGATGCGCAGGTCGCCGACCTGGGGACTGGCAGGGTCAGCCCCCACGAAGTAGCCTCCCTCGAAGGTCCGGACCTTGCCGACGAGATTGGCGGGAAGCTTGGCTGGCGCCCGGGCATCGAGCGGGTACGGGTCGAGCTTGGTCAGCTTCTTGATCACTTCTTCGGGAAGGTGGAATCCACCGATCATGCCGGTGCGGGTGACCACGTCGAACTCGGAATAGGGCATGGACGAAGGGTTGGAATGGCCGGCAGGGACCTTGAACTCGCTCGACTTGACGACCGAGTCCTTCCACTTCTTCTCGTAGTCGTAGGTGGTGACCTTCTCTTCTCCGCCGCCCAGCTTCTTCTTGGTCTCGGTCTTCTTGTCCTCGACCCACTGGTACATCTCCACGTTGCGCAGCAGCCGCAGGGCAGGAGCCGTGACTCCAAAGGCGTTGTCCTGCAGGACTTCCGTGGTGGTCGCCAGGGCGCTCAAGTGCACCAGCTTGCCCTCGTTGGACGGGTTGATCAGGTCAGCCTTGACCGCGACCACGTTGGTCTGCCCCTCTTCCAGGCTCTTGGCCGTCTGGGCCGCGCGCGATTCGTTCCACCAGAGCAACGGGAAAGAGGCCAGAAACAGCAGCAGGCCGACCAGCACGCCCTTGATCGCTTCGATCAGGCGGCCGCCCCATGATTTCGACGAGACTTCGACGTACCGGTCGTTCATTCTCGAGCCCTCGGTTGGAGAACCGGGGGATTGTCGCACACGCGGTCCGCGTCGAAAAGAGCACGCCTACGACGCTCGCAGATGCGCAGGCCGTTCAGAATCCTTTGTCCCATCCTTGGCTCCTACGAGCAGAACATCAACGAAAGCATCGAAAGGAACCGGCCATGGCCACCGTCGCGCTCACCCAGAAGAACTTCCAGCAGGTTGTAGACCAGGATGGAATCGTGCTCGTCGACTTCTGGGCACCCTGGTGCGGCCCCTGCCGCGCGTTCGGCCCGGTCTTCGAGAAGGCATCGACCAAGCACCCGGACATCACGTTCGGAAAGGTCAACACCGAGGAAGAGCATGAGATCGCGGCGGGCTTCAATATCCGCTCGATCCCGACCCTGATGATCTTTCGCGACCGGATCCTGATATTCGCTCAGCCCGGAGCGCTACCCGCCAACGTGCTCGAGGAGCTGATCGGCAAGGTCAAGGCCCTGGACATGGACAAGGTCCGCAAGGAGATCGAGGCTGAGCAAGCTGCGCACGAGCACTCCAAGCGCGCCGAGGAAGCGCCCGCGTCGCCTCCCAACTGACCCACGGTAGCGCGCTAGCCCACCGGGAGCCCGGTGGGCGCATATCCGACCCCACCTCACCTCCCAGCTCGGCGACACCTTCGTGACAAACCCCGTCCTGCGGAGCACGTCAACGAGATAGCGGGGGCCTGCCTGGCAGGAAGGTTGACGCGATGGCGGTGTGGTTGGATTCTATCAGGTGATGAGACGATCATCCTCTTTGTGCGTGGCGGCTCTTGTTCTTGGTTCCGCCGCCTTCGCATCGTGCAAGTTCACGGCCTCACTCGATGGCTACACCACCGAAGAAGGTGTCGGCGGATCTGGCGGTGGCGTTGGGGGCGCGGGTGGTGGCGGCGCTGGCGGCACATCGCCCGATGGGGGTGGAGGCACGGGTGGCGGCAGCGGCACGGGGGGGTCCAGCGCGGGAAGCTCGGGCGATTCCGGTACGCCGGATGGAGATGCATCGAATTCGGACGCACCTGATTCGGTCGGGCCCGACGTAGTGGACACGGGGGGTGCGTGCGGGTCGGGCAAGATCGACTGTGACGGCAACGAAGGAAACGGCTGCGAGACCGACTCGACCACGGACAAGAACAACTGCGGTGCATGCGGACACAGCTGCCAGGGCGGCGACTGCAAGTCGTCGACATGCCAACCCCTGGTATTGGCCTCCAACCAGAAGATCCCGTGGGGCATCGGGGTGGATGCGACCACTTTGTTCTGGAGCAACCAGGCTGCGAGTGTTGGGCAGGGGGAGATCAACTCGATCCCGATAGCAGGCGGCACGGTGAAGTCTCTTGCGCAGAGCCTGAGCACGCCGGGGGATCTCGCGCTGGACACGACTTCGGTGTACTGGACGAACTACTCGGGCGCGGGAGAGGTGAAGAAGGTCGGCAAGGACGGTACCGGGCTGGCCAACATCACGAGCGGCTCTGGGCCGTGGGGGCTGGTTCTGGACACGGACACGGTCTACTGGACCAATTCGGACGGATCGATTCGCAAGGCGCCCAAGGCTGGCGGTTCGTCGAACACGATCGTGTCAGGGGAGCAGGATCCCAGAGGAATCGCGCTGGATGGCTCGACCGTGATCTGGACCGCATCGGTTGGGGGAACGATTTCCTCTGCGAGCAAGGCAGACGGCAGCAACAGGACCGATGTGGCGACGGGACAGGCATTTCCCATTGCGATCGTGGTGACCTCTCAGGCGATCTACTGGGTCAACACGGGGTCATCGTACGCGTTGGGCAGCTGCACGAAGAACGACGGATCGGTGATGAAGCTGATCAAGGGCCAGACCACCCCGGTCAAGCTCGCGCAGGACCAGGCTTGTCCGATCAAGCTCACGGTCGACGCCGAATCGGTGTACTGGACCAATGCCGGCACCTACACGGGCAACGTCTACCAGTACAACGGTGCGGTGATGAAGGTACCGGTAGGCGGCGGCAGCGCGGTTTCGGTCGCCTCGAACGTGATCATTCCCTACGGCATAGCGGTCGACGACACGAACGTATACTGGACCTCGCAAGGCCTGGGCCCGTCGAGCGGCACACTCGTCAGGATCGTGAAGAAATAGGAGATCCGGAGCACACGCAGCGCAGCGTGCGCGCAAGGTTTCGCTCTTGAGCACGCCGGCCGCTCCACGTATCCTGTTCGGTATGCTAGGGCATCCTTCTTCCCGTAGCGTGCGCACGACGCGCGCTGGTTGGATCATCCCGCGTTCCGCGATGCTCGTGCTGCTCGGCGCAGCATGTCTCGTAGGGGCAGCGTGCGGGGCTGATTCGAGCTCCAATCAGCCAGTCTACAACACGGGAGGCTCTCCGAATGCCGATGCTTCTGCAGACGGGGACGCATCGGTGACCGACGGTCCCAAGCCGGACACGAAGCCGGATGTGATCAACGACACGACTCCGGAGGGGGGAGGGTGCGTACCCAAGACGTGTGCGCAGCTCACCGCGGAGTGCGGCTCCGTACCTGACGGATGCGGTGGGAAGGTCGATTGCGGCACCTGCAAGACCGGGCAGCTGTGCGGCGGCGGCGGCGCCAACAAGTGCGGTACCAATGCATGCGTGCCCAAGACTTGCGCCCAGGTGGGGGCGTCGTGCGGGTTCGCTTCGGACGGGTGCGCAACAGCCATCGACTGCGGCGGGTGCACTCCGCCTGCGCAATGCGGCGGCACCGGAAAGCTCAACGAATGCGGTTGTCAGCCCAAGAGCTGCGCTCAGCTCGGCGTGACGTGCGGAACGGTGCCGGACGGCTGCGGCGCGGTCAAGGATTGCGGCTCCTGTCCATCAGGCCAGACGTGCGGCGGTGGTGGGCCGAACCTCTGCGGAACCGGCGCGTGCACGGCCAAGACCTGCTCGCAGCTCGGTGCTTCGTGCGGACCGATCTCGGACGGGTGCAGCAAGGCTATCGATTGCGGAACCTGCAAGGCGCCTGATTCGTGCGGTGGAGCCGGCAAGGACAACCAGTGCGGATGCACATCCAAGACCTGCTCGCAGCTGAGCGCGACGTGCGGACAGGTGAACAACGGCTGCACCACGGTCGACTGCGGCACGTGCGGCACCGGCGAGACTTGCGAGGGCGGCGGTGTCAAGAACCAGTGCGGGTGCAAGTGCGACCTGCCCCATGCCACCACGACGTGTGCGGGTGGCAAGTGCTCGCTTGCGGCTTGCACCGCTGGCTGGGGAGACTGCGATTCGGACGCCACGAACGGGTGCGAGGTGGACCTCAACACCACGCTGACCAGCTGCGGCACGTGCGGAACAGGCTGCTCGTTCGCCAATGCCACGGCGCAGTGCGCTGCAGGCAAGTGCGTGCTCGCGTCCTGTGACGCGAACTACGCGGACTGCAACAAGGACCCTGCGGACGGCTGCGAGGCCAACCTGCAGAGCGATCCGAACAACTGCCTGACGTGCGGCACGGTGTGCACGGCACCGAGCGGCACCCCGGAGTGCAAGCTCGGCGTATGCGGCGTGTCGAACTGCAACCCGGGCGCTGGGGACTGCGACGGCAACCAGGCAAACGGCTGCGAGACCAACACCACGAACTCCCAGCAGCACTGCGGCGCCTGCAACAACCCGTGCGATCTGCAGAACGCCACCTCGGTCTGCTCGGCGAGCAAGTGCAGCATCCAGGTCTGCACTGCAGGCTTCGGCAACTGCGACGCCAACGAGAGCAACGGCTGCGAGACCAACGTCGACATCTCCACGCTGCATTGCGGAAACTGCACCACGACCTGCGCCACTCCGAACAACGCGACTGCGTCGTGCACAGCCGGCACATGCGGCTTCAACTGCAACGGCGGGTGGAGCGACTGCGACAGCAGCTCGGCCAACGGCTGCGAGATCAACACGGACAGCGACGCGACCCACTGCGGGACCTGCACCACAGTGTGCACCGCTGCGCACGCGACCTCGAACTGCGTCTCGGGCCAGTGCGGAATCGCCTCGTGCGCGGGCGGCTACGCGAACTGCGACAACAACATCGCGAACGGCTGCGAGGTCAACACGATGTCGGACACGGGGCACTGCGGGAACTGCTCCACCAACTGTGCGGTCCCCAATGCGCAGGTGGCGTGCTCGACCGGAGTGTGCCTGCTGCAGACGTGCAACTCGGGCTTTGCCAACTGCGACAACCAGTACGCCAACGGCTGCGAGATCAACATCGGCAACGACCCGCAGCACTGCGGCTCGTGCACCAAGGTCTGCAACTCGAACAACGGCACGGCAACGTGCAACACCGGCGTCTGCGGCATCAACTGCAACGCGGGCTTTGCCAACTGCGACGGCAACACGAACAACGGCTGCGAGGTCAACACGAACACCAGCCTGTCGAACTGCGGCGGGTGCGGCCAGGTCTGCAGCAACAACAACGGCACCCCGAGCTGCGCGAGCGGCACCTGCCAGATCGCGTGCAACCCCGGGTTTGCCGATTGCGACGGCAACCCCGCCAACGGCTGCGAGATCGACATCACCTCCGACGTGACCCACTGCGGTGCATGCCCGAACGTATGCAACAGCATCAACGGCACGCCCTCGTGCTCGGGCGGCACCTGCAGCCTCACGTGCAACAGCGGCTGGGGCAACTGCGACGGCCAGCTCAACAACGGCTGCGAGATCAACCTCAACGGCGACATCACGCACTGCGGTAACTGCGCAACCGCCTGCAGCTCCGTCAATGGCACGCCGAGCTGCAACAACGGCAATTGCGCCATCGCCTGCAACACGTTCTTCGGCAACTGCGACGGTCTGGTGACCAACGGCTGCGAGGTCAACCTCAACAGCGACATCAACCACTGCGGATCGTGCCCGACCGTGTGCAACTCCACGAACGGCACGGCCACGTGCACCGGTGGAACCTGCGGGATCAACTGCACGGCTCCGTTCCAGAACTGCGACGGTCTGCTCAACAACGGCTGCGAGTCGAACTCCCAGGCCGACGCTGCGCATTGCGGCAACTGCAGCACGAACTGCAACAGCCCGGCCCAGGCCAACGTATCGAGCGCAAACTGCTCCGGGGCTGCCTGCCACGTGGCGACCTGCAACGCGGGCTTCTACGACAAGGACGGCACGTTCAACAACGGGTGCGAGTGCACGGTCGACACGATGCCTGACACGTGCGCCGGTGCCACGTCCACCACGACGGTCGCGGTCGACGCCACGACCTACCTGCCGAGCTCCAGCGGCAACTACTCGATCACGCCGACCGGCGACGAGGACTGGTTCAGGGTCACGTTCACGACCATTGCGAGCACGGCCTTCAATCCGCGCATCCAGCTCATCGACAACTCGGGCACCGGGCTGCTGCGCATGGCAGTCTACGGCACCGCATGCGGCGGAGCAGGAATCGCCTGCAGCGTTGCTGAGACCGGGACGACCACCAAGGGGATCACCGACTGGCAGTTCAACTGGCAGGCCGCCTGCGCAGATCTCAACCCGGTCTGCGATCCCACCCCGGCGACCGGCTCCTTCATCACCATCCCCACCACGGTGCTCGTGCGCGTGTACACCACCGCCGGCAGCACCAACTGCCTGAACTACAGGCTGATCCTTTCCAACTAGCCTCGCGGCCGCAACCCAAGCGCCGGGGCTCTCGCGGGATACCCTAGGGGGCTACCTTGCAGGGCAGAGAGGTTCACAGGGAGAAAGGGCGATCGGGATGGGATTCTGCTCTCGCGGATCGAGCTGGGCTTGCGGGAGACACGCGAGGGATCGCTTGAAGACCAGCTCCGTTCAACCCTAGGCGCCACGCTGGACCGTCAGCCCCCGAATGGGGCTTGGCTAACCGCGCAGCTGACTTGCATCAGCCCCCGGCTTTCAGCCGGCTGCTTCAACCAAGGACATCTTCGCCCGGATCGCATCCGGCGGGTCGCCTACGAACTTCCCGACGATCCACCTGCGCACCTCGGGCACGCGGTACCAGCGAGCACCAGCCCTCCGATCCAGTCTGCGGACCCTCAAGACTCTGTGACCTCTGTGCACTCTGTGGTCACTCTCCAGAGGTCGCGAAGGATCCCCATCACGACGCGCGCATGGACCTCCATCCGCCGTGCCTCAGAACGTCGTGCTGAACGTGGCAAGCCCGCCGCCCGAGATCTGCTTCACGTCGAAACGTGGCCCGCGGGCTTCGCTCTTGTTGTCCACGGTCGGACGCGTCAGGTACAGGATGGTCGCAACGCCCACGCCGACCACGCCGACGCCGAGCGGAATGTACGAGATCGTCCGCGTGGTGCTCGCGTCGTCCACCTTGCTCTGCGCGCAGCTCGGCTTGCAGGCGTCGAGATCCGAAACCTGGCTGTCGAACTTGAGCGCGAAGTAGGTGAACACGCCGAAGCCGACCAGGCCGATGCCGCCGAGTGCATAGACCGCGGCAGGCACCGGGCGTGTGCCTTCGACCTTGTCGCCAGTCGAGGTTGGCGACGGTCCTGCGGAAGAATCCGGGGCAGCGCTGCTGTCCGGCGAAGCCGTTGCCGCCCCTGGCGGCGACTTGCCCTTGTTGTTGAACTTGACCGTGAGCTTGCGCATCTTGTCGCCAGCGCGGATGGCGACCTTCTCATCCATGGCGGGCGCGCCCTCGGTTTCGTAGTGGAACGTGTGGACGCCCGGGTTGATGTTCTTGGGCTTGCCATCGATGCGATCGGTGAACGGCTTGCCATCGACGGTGACCTTCACGTCGATCACGTCGCCACCATCGGAATTCCGCGCCTCGATGACCACGGACGGCAACGCCTGCTCGACCTCTGCCGCCCACGTGGTGCAGTCCTTCTTGAGCGTGGCCGGACAGACGTCGCGTGCGCACAGCAGCAGCTGCTCCCGCGCCTCCACGAGCTTGTCCTCGTTGCGCAATCGTTGCGCCGAGATGTAGGCACCCAGGCAGACCTGCTTGTCATCCGCTGCCATGGCGCTGTCGCTGGACAGCGAGCCTGAGGCAACGACTGCACCGATGACGACGAGCCGCGTGAAGCCACCGAGGGATTGGAGGATGCGCATGGTCACTCGACAGAAATCCTACATCAGAGGCACTGCGGTTTGGGAATTCGCACGCCGTTGGCATCAAGCGTGTACGGCGGATTGCAGTCCGCCTTGCCCGTGGGTTGCGTCGGCGGCTCCTTGGTCGGCGTCGTGGGAGGAGGCTTCGTCTTGCCCGTGTTCGCAGCTGTGGGCCCTGGCCCGGTGACCGGCGGACGGGTCGGCGTCGCTGATGGCGGCGCGCTCGCCACCGGCTCGGTGGACGCAGTGGGCGTCGTCGTCTCGGCGGTCTTGGGGGCGGTCGGCACAGTAGCGATCGACGCTGGAACCGAGGGTGAGGTCGACGCTCCGCTGCCGGTATCTGGACTTGCGGTCGGGTGCCTCATCACGAGCAGCAGCACGATGGCAGCGCCGAGCACGAGCACGAAAGCGATGATCGCCGACACGATCACAGCCGTGTTCTTTCGCGGCACTGGCGGCGCCTGGTAGTTCTGGGTCATCGCAAGCGCGGTCATCTGCGCCTGGCTGACCAGGCTCACCTGGCTCGGGCTGGAGTACAGCTCCTGCTGCGGCGGCTGCGACAGCGGCTGGGACTGGGACATCGCCTGCGACTGGGACATCGCTTGCGACTGGGGCACCGCTTGCGACTGGGACATCGCCTGCGCTTGCAGCTGCTGCGACTGGAGCATCGGCTGCGACGCGGAGAATCGTCCGCTCGGGTCTGAGGTCGACCCGAAGCTGTCCTGGGTGTAGCCCACGGCTGGCGGCGCGGGCGTGTACTGCATCGGCTGCGAGGGCTGAGCCGGGCGCGGCGGAGGGGTGGGTACCGGCAGGGGACGCGGCGGCTGTCCGAACGACTGCAGGTTGATCGAGGACACGCTTTCGATCTCTGCAATGCGCTCGGCGCGCTTCTTGAGCGAGTTGGCCGCGTTCTGCTCCACCCAGCGTCCCACTTCACGCGGGATGGCCACACCCACCGCGCGCTCCAGCGCGATCGCCATCTCCTGCGCGGTCTGGAATCGTTGATCCGGCTCCCGATGCAAGCCCCGCAAACAAACGTCATCGAGCGATCTCGGCAAGCTCGGGACCACCGAGCTCGGCGGATCGAACGCTCCCTCGAGCACTTTTCCGAAAATGACGACTTCGTCTTCAGCGTCGAACAGCCTGCGGCCGGTCAGCGCCTCCCACAGAACGACTGCCGCGGCATACACGTCGGTTCGACGATCGATGCGCGTGCCGCGAAGCTGCTCGGGCGCCATGTACGGCAGCTTGCCCTTGAGCTGGCCATCGCGCGTGGTTTGGATGCGCCCAGCAGCCTTCGCCACGCCAAAGTCCAGCACGCGGGCGACTCCGTCCACGCCCACCATGATGTTTTGGGGTGATACGTCGCGGTGAACGATGCCGAGCGGCTCCCCTTGCTCGCTGACGGCTTCGTGGGCCGCGTGCAGCCCTTCGAGCGCGTTGGTCATGACCGCCGAGACCACCCGCAGCGGAATGCGCTTGCTGGTGGAGCGCACGGTACGGATCAGCCGGGAGAGGGTTTCTCCCTGCACGTACTCCATGACCATGAACAGCTCGCCTTCGAGCGCCACGACATCGACGATGGGCACCACGTTGGGGTGCCGAATCCTCGCGCAAACCCTGGCCTCGTCGAGAAACATCGACTTGAACTCAGGGTCCTTGGCGTACTGCGCGTGCAGACACTTGATGGCTACGGTTCGCGAGAATCCGACTTCGCCCACAAGCCGACCAAAGTGGACGGTCGCCATGCCACCATGCGCGATCTCCGCATGGAGCACGTACCGCCCAACGACCCTTTGGGTGTTCTGTGGTTCGGCTGAAGCTTCCATCATCTGGTCATCCCGAATACGGCGCCCAAGTATAGCCCAATTCGACGGGCACCTACCTGGAACCCTTGGCTTTTGTCCGTGGCCCCCTGCAGGGGGCTGGTTCTTCGCCAGGGCTCCAGCTTGTCTAGCGTGCCTTGTTAGCGTTCGGTGGTCAAAATGATGAGCGTTGCCCGCTGACGTGGTAGCTTTTCCACTACGGATGCATCTGTGCTCCGGGACCGGTACGAGGTCGAGGATGCTTCGCTCCTTTGCTTGTCGCCTTTGCTGTCTCGCTTGCCTGACCTGTGGCTGCGCCACAGGCACGGCTGCTCCGTCCACGGTCATCTATAAGGACGCGGGAGGTCAGGATGCGGTCAGCGAAGAGCCCGCAGACTCCGGTCCCTTGCCCGAAGGGGCTGCAGGGGCCAGCCCTGACGCCCCTGGGGATGCGTTGAACGACGCGCCCATCGAGGATCAGGTTTCGCCACCCGATGTGGTGGAGACCGGCCCGGATGCCCCGGTCTGCGATGCAACCGCGGTCATCAACGAGATCCAGACCGAAGGCACGGTGGAGCCGGAGGACGAGTTCGTAGAGCTGTACAACCCTGGGACGTGCGCGGTCCCGATGGACGAGTACAGCCTGTACTACCGATCAGCCACCGGCACGACGGACAGCACGCTCTGGACAGCGATCGCAGGCCAAAAGCTGCAGCCAAAGGCGTACTTTGTCCTCGGTGGGGCCAAGTACTCGTACGGCGCAGCGGACTTCACCTTCGCTCCCGGCGCCTCCCTGGCCCTCGCTGGGGGCGGGCTCGCCCTGAAGCGCAACACCAAGACCATCGACATGGTCGGTTGGGGCTCAGCCAAGAACGCGTACGTCGACGGGGCCGTCGCGCCAGCAGCCGCTGCCGGCAAATCGATCGCCCGTCACCCGGATGGGGACGATTCCGACAACAACTCGGTCGACTTCACGGCCGGCACGCCGACCCCGCGCAAGACCAACAACTAGGCTACCGCATGTTCCTGCGGGTGGTCTCGACCTCCTGCCACCGGATCGAAAACGCCATCGAGTCGAGCAGGGCCAGGGCGCCGGCAAACCCCAGGAAGGGTCGATCGTAGAGCGCGTGCCTGAAGAACGACGGGAACCCGAACTCGAGAATCGCCCCTTCGCCACCCAGGATTCCTGCGTTGTTCGCGATCGTCAGGTGGACCGGCCCGGTCTCGAACCGTCGCGTCAGAAATCGCATCAGCCCTTTCATCTTCGGATACAGGAGCAGCTCGACCTCGGGGAACCGCTGGGAAAGTCCTGCCGCGTGCAATGCCCGGTTCGTGATCACCGCAAATGACAGCTTCATTCCCACGGTGCTCACCAGCTCCGCGATGCCGGGCATCACGTAGGGGTCGCCGATGAACGCCACGGACCGGTTCTGGAAGACGAACGGGATCACCCATTCGAGGCGGGGCACGATCGCGGACAGCTCCTGATCGATGAAGGCCTCGGCTGCATCCAGCTTGCCTGAGATCTTCGCGATCTCGCGCATCCACGCCTCTGTGGTCTGCAGGCCGATCGGAAGCTCCAGCTCCAGCAGGCGCGCACCGGTTCGCTTGGCAACCTGTCGCGCTGCCTTGCGCGCATAGGGCAGCGAGATGATCACCGATGCATCGCGGATCGCCGCCAGCTCATGGAAGTCCTGGCCGGACAGCCACACTGACACCAGCTCCAGCCCCACCGCTTTGCACATGCGATCGAGCTCGCGCACGTTCGCCACGTGATCCTGCTCGTTGCGATCGTACAGGTAGCCCACGATCCCGACCTTGTTCGGCGCAGGCTTTCCACCTGACAGATCGAGCTGGGTGGCCATGGCAAGCAGCACTTCGCTGTACCCATCGAGCCAGTCGCCTGACAGCGACTTGCCTGGCACGTGCAGGATCGACTTGCCGGTCTGCCTGCTCACCTCGCGCGTCAGCCGCCCATATTCGGCGCCTGTGATGAACGCCATGGGCATGGAGGTGAGCGCCACAGCAGGCACAGCCGGGTTGGATGCCACCCGGAGCAGCGTCTGCTGCAGGCTCTCCTCGCGCGACCCGCTCATCTGCGCAGGGTGCAGGGCGGTGTTGGCGATGCGATGCACGCCCGACACGCTGGTCAACGTCGAGAGCCAATCGTGGTTTCCCTGCAAGTACTGGGTCTTCATGTACGTGCAGTCCGGCCCTTCGACCAGCAGGTACAGATCGCGCACCGCATTGATCGCGACGTAGACGCCGACCATGAAGGTGAAGGTCACGCGCTGCGTGTAGTCGGGTGCGTTGGGATCGCCTTGCATCGGCCGTTGCGGACGCGCGACTTCGTTCATCGCCCACCTGCCTTGGCCGGGCTGCGAAGCCCTTCTGCGGTGCGCGCGAGGTGCTTCTTGTACCGCTGGTAGAACGGAGTGCTGCAAACCCCCAGGATTCGATCGAGCGTACGTACAGCCCCTGCTGCCCCAAGCTCGAAGTGCTGGATCGAGAACGCTGCCTTGCCGGCTTCGGTCAGGCGCCAGTCAAAGAAGTTGTACGACAGGAAGGCTTGCGCCGGGCAGTCCGCAAGGCGCTGGCGCAGGAATGCGAAGCTGTCGAACGCGCGAATCGTGTGTCGGGCCGGCTGCCCGAACATCTTGCGGATCGTCAGGGCCGATTCCTTGGCGGTCTGCGGGTCGGTCACGTGCATCAGGATGTCGATCCCGAACCCCATCTCCTCGAGCGCTCCGATCAGGGGAACTCCCCAGGTGGAAGGAGGCGTGGTGAGGTAGTAGCTCTCCTGATCGCGCACCACCATGCCCACGCGCAAGCCCGATGCCCGCTTGCGAAGCGCCTCCCAGCGCTCCAGCCATGCTCCGGTGTGCTGCTCCCAGCATGCTTGCGTGTCGGTCTCGAGGCCAAGCGCATGCACGACCCCTTGCAGCCAGCGTCGCGTCGCTTCCCAGCCGTAGGGCGCTTCGAGCACCACGGACCGGGTCCGGGAGCGATCCATCACCTGGTTGTACAGGTGCTCCCAGGTCTTGTTCGCCAGCACGATGTTGATCGCAGCGCCGGGCAGAGCGTCGATGCGCGCCGTGTCGAGATCGGGCAGAAGGCGCGTGTTCACATGCACGCCTGCGGACTGCAGCAGCGACTCGAGCTCTGGCACTGCCTTGGCGCCGGAGAAGCCGATCAGGTTGATCGCATCGGGTCGCGGCGGCGGCGCCTCGGCTTCTGCATTCATCCTCCGATCCACCAGGATCCCCTCGAACACGTTGGTCATCGAGCGGGGCGTCACGGTCAGGTACAGGATGGGAAGACCTGTCCGCTGGCGCACGCGCTTGACCACGGACTCGACGTCCTCGCCGATGACCGTGGGCACGCACGTGTTGCTCACGAAGATCAGCTTGTTCTCGGGATTGGGCCGCGATGCCGCGTACTCGACCACGTCCGACAGACGCTTCGGGTTGCCCAGGATGACGTCGTTCTCGTCGATGTCCGTGGTGACCATCCCCTCTTCCACCACCTGGGGATCGCTCACGTTGCCCAACCCCTGCGCAGTGGGGCGCGACGGCTCGCGCACGCGGTCATCCCAGGGATAGTTCACCAGGGCGACGATGGTGCCGACCGTGTGCGGGTTGACGTACAGGCACTCTGCATCGCAGTGCTGCACGAAGTGGAAGAGCTTGCTCGGATCGATCGAGTCGAGCTGGGAGCGAGCGATCTCGCCTCCGGCGAAGAAGTCGGCAAACGCATCCTCTCCGGCCCAGGTATCGAGGAGCGAGCGCGGACGCCTCCCTTCGTCGGGATTGGGAGGCACGGCGAGCCCGGGCTTGCCGAGCTCAGGATCCTTGCGGAGCAGGAGCGCCAGCTCGTCGAGGGACCAGGACTCGAGCGCAGCCGGCGCCTTGGCCGCCACATGCTGGCTCAGCTCGGTGGGAAGGCTCTTGCCGCGGAAGTAGATGTTGAGATGGGTGGTGAGAGCCAGTCCTTTGGATTCTGGCGTGCGACGCTCGATGCGTCCCACGAGAGGCTCCGGGGTACCTTCCACGGTCAGCTCGACAGCGTGGTCTACCCAGGCGACCGCTGTGACCTGCCAGGGTTTGCCCGGCACGTGGATGCCGAGCAGGTCTCCGAGCGCACGGCAGCTCGCTGCTCCGGCCGCGACGATGCGCCCGGCGAGCACCAGAGCCGGCTTGGCCGCGGATTCAGACGGGTTGACGTGGAGGCCCATGATCTTGCTTCGTCTTGCCCAGGTAGAGGTAGTCCTTGTTGTACTTCTTGAGCAGCTCTCCGAGCTCCGAGAGCCGACGCATCACCGTTTCTCGCGGCAGTCCGTAGGTGAACGACACCGGGAAGGATCCTGCATTCTCTACCAGCGCTGCGGCCTTGCCGGGAAGCGTGTGGGGGTCAAAGGCCACGAGCGTGATGCCATAGGCCGAAGGCTGCAGCATGGTCTCGCTGCCGAGCGACAGGTAGAAGGGATTCGGGGAGAAGTACACGTCGCGGCTCTCTGCGTAGATCTCCTCGATGGTCTGCAGGTTCAGACGGTGATCCTCCTCGGTCTCGGTGGGAAAGCAGGTGAGCATGTCGTAGTGCATGGAGATGCCGCTGCGGATCGCGGCGAGGATCGCGGTCTTGACGAACTCCACGTTCTGGCCGCGGCGCATCGAGTGGAGCACATGCGGCGCAAAGCTCTGCACGCCCAGCTTCAGCAGCACGCATCCGCTCCGGCGCATCGCGTCGAGCCGCTCCGGCGTGAGGCCGTCAGGGCTGCAGAAGCTCTCCCACCTGAACCCGTGCTTGCGCTCGATCAGCACGCTCGTGAATCGATCGAGCCACGGCGTGTTGCCGTTGATCAGGTCGTCGTGGAAGTGGAAGTTGCTGTCGTGGTACTCGCGTGCTCCCCATTCCATCTCGGCGACCACTTGCTCTGCGGAGCGAAAGCGGTAGACGGGCCAGTGCGACGGCTCCGAGCAATAGGAGCACTTGTGAGGGCAGCCGCGGCTGGCGAGGATCGGAACGAAGTCGCGGATGAGCGTGCCTCGAAACGAAGGGCGCGGCAGGGCGTCGAGGTCGATCGGTGGCCCCGGAGGCAGGCCCGTGATGCTCCCTTCCTCGAGCCAGGACACGCCCGGGAGCCGTGCCGTCTTGCGTGCAGCGAGCGCATCCACGAGCGGCGCAATCACGCCATCGCCTTCTCCCTGCACCACCGCATCGAACACGCCAGCGCCGAGCAGCAAGCGGCCCAATGGCTCGAACGTGAGCGCAGGACCTCCTGCGGCTGTGCGTCGCCCTGCCTTTTTCAGCTTCATGGCGAGCGCTGAGGCAAAGTACTGCGTCAGCGCGTTGAGCGTGAACAGGAAGACCTCGCCCGCTGCCTGGACGCGCTCATAGTGCTGGTCGACCTTGTCCAGGATCACGCGGCTGATCGGCAGCAGCTCAGGAAACAGCTCAGGATGGGTGACCTGCATCAGGATGCGCGGATCGGGCCCGTCCCCCATCGCACCCACGCGCTCGGACAGGTACAGGATGTACGCCTGGTAGAAGTCCGTGCCTGCGCGGTCCTCTTCCATCGACAGGTCGATCGTGGTCGCATCGTGTCCGGCACGCTCGATCGCAGCCTGCAGATATCCGAGTCCGATGCTCCGGAAGGGGACCTCGCCATGCGGCGGGCTGTGCACCAGTGCCACCCGCGTCATGCGTCTTGCCGTTCGTTTCCCGTGATCAAACGCGCCACCACCGAGGCGAGTCTTGCCACGGACCCTTGCGCCAGACCGACTTCATGCTCGCTACGATAGTACACGTTGTAGCCGCGGGTACGGGCAAAGCAGGGGCGACTGGGATCGAGCGCAGACAGGGTCACGTACGCTTCGCCCTGGCCTGCAGCGGCGCGGAACCTGTAGGTCACCAGCCCCTCGCCTGCTGGCGCGGCGCACAAGTCGACCAGCTCCCAGATGCCGCGCCGCTCTCCTGCCTTCCATGGCGAAAGCAGCGCAGCGAACTCGTCGAGCGTGCCTGCATGCCCGGCAACCTGAGACACGGACAAGGGGCGCCGTGCCGCTTGATCGATCCTTCCGCTCGCAGCCACCTCACGGTGGATCTCCTCGCATCGGAAGCGAGGGTTCCGATGGACTCGCTCCACCAGCACGCGCGCCATCTGGATCAGCTCTTCGGACCCGAGCTCCCGGCTGCTCATCAGGTAGGGGGTTCCTCTTTGCAGCGTCTCGAACCCGCGCTCCTGCGCCATGGCCGAGAAGCGCGTGCCTGGAAGCACGGCCAGCCAGAAGCAGCACACGAAGTTGATGCACTCCGGGAATCTGGCCATCAGCCCTTCGAGGTAGTCGAGCGTCGCCCGAAAGCCGTCCACTGTGTCGCCTGGCAATCCGGACATGATGCTCAAGGTCACCCGATGCCCGGCCTGCTGAAGCGCCTGGAGCCGCGATTCGAATGCCGCGCGATCGAGCGGCGCCTTGCCGCATGCCTTGAGGGCCGCAGGATTCGTGGACTCGAACCCGAGGATGATCTCGTCGCATCGCAGCCCTGCCAGCAGATCGATCTGCTCCTGATCGAGCCGCTCGTGGCGCACGAACAGCGACAGCGAGAGCTTGCGCTCCGGATCGTGACGGGCCAGCAAGTCACACAGAGCGCGGAGCGATTCGGTATCGTGGTTGATGGCCGTGTCGCAGAAGTTCACCCCCTGGTAGCCGTGGTCGATGGCCCAGCGGAGCTCGGCTCCAATCCTTTTCGGCGAGGCGTGGCGCATTCCCCCTCGACGCGTGGACCAGGCGCAGAAGGCGCATCGAAAACGGCAGCCTCGCGAGGGCTCCAGAAGAAGAGTGGGCGCTTGCGGCTGGAGCGCGCCGGTCAGGTAGGGCGAAGGCAACCTCGCCAGATCCTCGATGATCCCTTCGTCCGGATGGCCCACGACCTGGCCTTGTGCATCGCGGCAGGTCACGTTCGGCACTTCCCAAGGACGGGCAAAGCCGCGGCGGCAAAGCTCCACGAACGCGTCTTCCCCTTCTCCTCGCACCACGATGTCGAGCGCGTCCGAGCGCGACAAGGCCCGCGTCGCATCGAACGACACCGAAGGGCCTCCTGCCAGCACCACGAGCCTGGGTCGCTGCTTCTTGAGCGCAGCCGCTGCATCGAGGAGCACGTCGAGCGACCAGCAGTAGCACGACAGTCCCACCACATCGGGCTCTTCGGCGAGGATGTCCTGGAGCTGCGCCGGGGACAGGGCATCGTACGTGCGCGATACCGGCAGGTCGCGAAGGGAGATCTCGACCCGCTGGCGAGCCGCAGGGTCGTCCAGGGCACAGGCCTTGAGCAGCCCGATCGCGTAGTTGTAGCTGCTGAACGCGAAGTCGCGGTTGGGCGCTCCTGGAGTGCCAATCGCATGCTCGGCCGGCGTGACGGCCACGAGCACGATCTTCACGACGCAGGCTCCTTGCGCAGGCTCGACGCGAGGAAGGCCATGACCGGCCCCAGCTCCGGGTCAGGCGAATTGCCCTGCGCAGGCGCGGATTCGTCGCGCAGCCAGAGCAGGTCGTAGCTGCCCGCGCGCACGAAGGAAGGTTGCCCTTCGCGGTGCTCGCGCAGCTGCACGATCATCCTGCGCCCTGCCTTTTCGAGCCTGAGGGTAGGCCATCCTTCCCGAAGCCCGCAGGCGCGCACGGTCCAGCCGCTCACCAGCGTCTGACCTTCCCTGCACGAAGGGATCAGTCGCTGCCAGGTGTCGATGGGAAGGTTGGCCTGCTCACGCACTCCGAGCTCCACGGCATCGTCGTGCAGCCGCACGTCCTCGAGCCCCGGGTACCAGGTCGATGGAAGCGGATCGTCATAGATGAACAGCTCCCTATGCGGATGGCTGTACAGGTACCGGAAGGCCTCGCGCATGTCCGCTTCAGGAAAGGAATCCGAATGCAGCACATAGGGCATTCCCAGGTCCACGGTGCGAATGCCGAACTTCTGCTTCTGCTCGGAGAAGTACGAGCCGGGCGGCGCCAGGGTCCAGAACACGCGCACCCCGGCGATGCGCTTTCTTCCACCCCGACCCGCAAGCTCGGCCAGATAGTCCACGGTCTGCCCGAACCCGTCCAGCGTATCGCCCGGAATCCCGAGCATGATCGAAACGTGCAGCGGTCCCACGGCGCTGAGCTCTTCGACGAGCTTCTCGAAGGCCGCTCGGTCAAAGGGCGGCCTGGAGATCGCCTTGAGCGCGGGCGCGTGGATGCTCTCGACCCCGAGCCAGATCTCATGGGAGGCAAGACGCGAGAGCGACTCGAGCTGGGCAGGATCGTAGTGGTGCTGGCTGAGGAAGTAGCTGAAGCGGATGGAATCCTTGGGGATCGATTGCGCGATCGCACGCGTCACTGCGTCGAGATGCGCTGTGTCGAAGTTGATCGCTGCATCGAGCACGAACGCGCCGTCGTAGCCGTGCTCCACGGCCCAGCGAAGCTCCTCGGCAATGAGGGATGGCTCGAGCTGACGCAGCCCGCCGAGGAAGTTCTTCCACGCGCAGTGCTTGCACCGGAACACGCATCCACGGGACCATTCGAGGGTCAGCTGGGTCTGGGGAGGACGCAGCACACCTGTGAGGTAGGGAGAGCGGAGCTGATTCATGCTGGCGAGGACTTGGCGCGGTCCATTGAAGCGGACCTGGTCGCCGTCGCGCCACATCAGGCCTGGAATGCCGGCAGACGGCTCGAGCCCGGAGCGTACGAGATCGAGGAAGGTCTGCTCGCCTTCTCCGAGCACGGCCAGGTCGATCTCGGGGTGACGCTGCATGAGGGAAGCGGCGCCAAAGGTGGCTGTGGGGCCTCCGAGGATGATTCTGGTGGAAGGGGATCGCTTCTTGATGGCAGCGACAACGGACTCGAAGGCGTCGCTGTCCCAGCAATAGGAGGAGATCCCGACCGCGTGCGGATCCTCCGCCAGCATCTGATCCACCGCGCCTTGGGGCAGAGCGGTGCTGCCGAGGCGGATGGGGAAGTCCTTGCGGAACAGGTCGACGTCAGCCTGCCCTTGCACGAACGCCTGCAGGTACCCGATGGCGAGGTTGTAGTTGGCCGGCCCGTTCTGTCGGCTGGGTAGAGGGACCCAGGTGCCAGCCAACGCGATGCGCATCGGGTTCATGGGGAAATCGCTTGAGGATCCTGCTCCGTGATCTAGCAGGTGAGGTAGTGATTGCAAGAGCGCCGGAGGTGCGGTTGACAGCCTGATCGACGGCCCGTAGACTGTGCTGCGCTCGCGAAAAAAGCCGGGCCAAGGACACACGCGTGCAAGACTCCGAGCCCCTCGCCCCTCGCGCGTACGTCGTTGGTGGCGGGTCTGACAACGTCACCGTAATCGACACGCAAACCCACGAGGTGATCGGCACGGTCAAGGTCGGCTCTGAGCCGATGCTCGCCGCGCTCTCTCCGGACCGAGGCACCCTGCTGGTGACCAACCGCGACAGCATGGATGTCACGGTCATATCGGCGCGCAGCCTGCAAGTCCTGCACACGGTCAAGGTGCAGGACGGAGCAGCGGGATGCGCGTTCACGCCCGACGGCTCGCGCGTGTTCGTTGCCAACGAGTATTCCCACACGGTCTCGCTCATCGAGACCGCGGACTGGACCGTGAGCAAGCACGTCCACATCGGCGAAGGCCCTTGCGATCTACGGGTGCTGCCTCATGGCAGGCACGTGGTGGTGACCAACGAAGAGTCGCACGACGTTGCAGTGCTCGACGCGTCCACGGGCGAGAAGCTCAGGTCCATTCCCACGCCGGAGGGGCCGCTGGGGCTCACCCTCACCCCCGCGGGAAGGTTCGTCGTTGTCGCGTGCTTCATCTCCAACCACGTGTATGCCATCGACACCACGGCCTGGCGCACGTTCTGGCGCGTGCCCGTGGGCTCGTGCCATGTGGGGCTGTGCGTGACGCTCGACGGGCGCGAGGCGTTGATCACCAACTCGGACCAGGACCATCTCTCGGTGCTGGATCTGGTGGCGCGCAAGGAAGTGGGGAGAATCCAGGTCGGGCCCAATCCTGCCTACGTGCAGCTGCTGCAAGGAGGCAGGCTGGCGTACGTCACCAATCGGGGCGCAGACTCGGTGTCCGTGGTCGACGTCGCCTCCCGCAAGCAGCTGCGGACCATCCCGGTCGGCGTCTCGCCGCTGGGAGTGTGGGTAGGGTAGGGGAGGCGCTCGATGCTCTCGATCGCCCACGCAGCGCTCGTTCGAATCGGAGGCGCAGTCAATGCCAGGTGCGTGGGAAGCCTGGGCCGGTCTTCCCCTGAAAGGACCGCGGCCGAGCTTGCGGCGGATCTTACCTCGGCAGCGAGAGACGGAGCCCGCGCGGTGGTGCTCGTGGGAGGCGAGCCCACGCTGCGTCGCGACCTGCGTGTGATCCTCCAGATGGCCCGGCGGCTCGGGCTCGATGCAGGCCTTGCCACCAACGGGCGCATGCTCTTCTACCCGCAGGTGCGCAAGCTCCTGATCGACGCGCCGGTGGCCTATGTGCGCGTGGCGCTGCACGGTGCCCAGGCGCCGGTGCACGATGCGCTGGTGGGAGTTCCGGGCGCGTTCGATCAGGTCATGGGGGGGATCCAGGCGCTGCTGCAGGAAGCAGACGCGCAGATGACCGTGGAGGCGGCCTGTACCGTCACGGCCCGCAACGTGGCGCAGCTCAGCCGGATCGTGCAGACGCTGGGAGAGTTGCCTCGCAAGGCGGCGCTGGCTGTGCGGTTCGTGGCTCCGATCGACGGCCTGGAGCCAGGCGAATGGGCAGAATCGCAGCAAGCCTCGCAGCGCGTGAGCGAAGCCCTGAAGCTTGCCCAGGCGATCGGGCTGCCCGCATCATGGGAAGGTTTCCCTCCCTGTCTCCTGGAAGGCCATGGCGCCCAGCGCGACGAGATCCTGCGCTACGGCTCCCCATCCTATGGCCCAGAGGAAGCGGGCACTGCCATCCCGAGGGAAGCGCAGGACTCCCGCTCGCACCCCTTCCCTTGCCAGGAGTGCGTCCACGAATCCACCTGCCCAGGGGCGCCCGCTGCGCTGCTCGCACGCGAAGGAGAGGACGCGCTTCGACCGACCCGCTCCGTGCGCGCGAACTCGTTCAACTTCGAGCGCGTGCGCGATCTACCTGATCTGGTGATCCGGGCCGGCCAATGCCTCGGAAAGTCGCTGCCGCTGCAGGGCAATCCAGTTCGCCACCTGATTCTGCACCAGGAAGGCAAGTCTGCGCTGTATCGATCCGACACGGGCGACTTCACCGACGCGGAGATCCGGATCACCAAGGACGAGCTCGAGCAGGTCTACCTGGATCTGCACGAGAAAGGGACGCTGCAGGAGTTCCTCTCCGCAGTGCGCCGTGTGCGAAGCCACGCCGAATGCACGGGGTGTCCGGACCGGGCCGCGTGCTGTGGTGCTGTGGTGGTCGACGAGGAGCCGGCCTTCGAGCGCGAGGAGCGGTGGATCCGCAAGGAGATCTCGCGGCTGCGCGGTCGCGTGCTCGACGTGGGGTGCGGAGATCAGCTCTACCGGGATCTGATAGGCAATCTGATTGCCGAGGGGCAGATAGAGTACCACGGAGTGGATCCTGACGGTGCGGCGCTCGAACGGATGCGCAGCGCCGGAGTGGGAGGAACGCTTCACCACGGCGAGATCGAGACCTTCGAGTTCGAGCCAGGCTACTTCGACTACATCCTTGCCCTGCGATCGCTCAACCACTTCCGAGACATGCACAAGGCCTTCTCGGTATTCGCACGGGTGATGCGCGTTCACGGCCAGTTCGTGCTGTGCGACTCGGTGGCCTACGGGCTGCTCCGGACCCGTGAGCAGGCGAGCTACGCGGACACCCATGCGCCGGTGGGCCACGAGCACTGGCGCAACTGGTCGAGCCAGCAGGTCGTCGACTTTGCCCGTCGCTACCCGTTCCGGGTCGACGTCCACCGCCCGGTGAGCGCACGCTCCTGCAACCAGTGGATCGTCAAGCTGATGCGGGTTCCCGACGAACCTCCCCATGGGGATGCGGGATGAACGTCATCTTCGTCAACCCGCCGATTCGTCTGCCCGAGGTGTTCGCGCACTACCCGATGTTCAGCACTCTCGGGATGCTGTCGAATGCTGCCTGGCTCCGGAGCCAGGGGCACGAGGTTCGGGTGGTCGACGCATTCACGCTCGCGGAGCGATTGAACCTCCGGCAGGAAGCCAAGGGAGTGCGTCACATCGGGGCCGAGGTGGGTGAGCTGGTGGCCGAGGTCGCGCGGGTGCGCTCCACGCTGCAAGGGCCTGCGGCGGTGGTGGTCGCGCTCACCATGTTCTCGGAGATGAACCGGCTCGCCGAGAATCTCGTGCCCCAGACCGTGGCCGGGATTCGCGCGGCGCTCCCTGGCATCAGCCTTGGAATGGCGGATCTGTACACGTGCGGGATGAACTACTTCCCCTTTGACCCGCAGAGCGTCATGGGGGCGATTCCTCAGGCAGACTGGCTCCTCGTCGGCGAAGGGGAGCCGACCCTGCCGGACTTGGTGCGACGGTTGGAGGAAGGCGGATCGCTCGAAGGCGTGCCGCGGCTCGCGCACCGTGGTGCGGACGGGGCTGTGGCGTGGAATGCGAGCGCGCCTGAGCCGGTTCAGGAGCTCGACACGCTCCCTGCGCCTGCGTTCGACTTGATCGACATGGAGCACTTCTTCAGCGCGCAGGCCGACGCGATCCGCGCCGACCTCGTGCACGAGTACCATGTGCCGGAGCGTCAGATCGCGCTGATGACGAGCCGAAGCTGCCCGTTCCGGTGCAACTTCTGCACGAACCAGGTGCTGGGCCTGCCGTGGCGGTCGCACTCCGTGGGCTATGTGCGCAGGCTCACCCGGGAGCTTCGCGATCGTTACGGCGTGCAGCGGTTCCTGTTCCTCGACGACAACATCAACGTTGGGCAGGAGCGTTTCCGTGAGCTGGTGCGCGCCATGGCCGACGAGGGGATGCCCTGGGACGCGGTCAACGGCTACAGGGCCGATCGCCTCGATCGGGAGATGGTGCTGGCCATCAAGGCAGCGGGCAACACGAAGATCACGGTCTCGGCCGAGTCCGGTGATCCGGACCTGCTGCAGAACGTGATCAAGAAGGGGCTGAAGCTGTCTTCCATCATCGAGCTGGCGCGCATCTGCGAGCAGGAGAGGATCCCGCTGCAGGTGCACTACATCGTAGGAGTGCCTGGGGAGACGCGCACCCAGATCAACAAGACGCTCGAGTTCGCTACCATGCTTTTCGAGATGCACGGCGCCTGGCCGTTGCTGCAGCATGCGATTCCCTTCCCGGGAACGAGGTTGTGGCAGGACTGCGAAGAGCAGGGCTGGTTCGTGGCGCCTCCCTTCGAGATCCCAGGGGAGCTGCTGGAGGTCGAGAGCATCATCCGTACCCCGCAGTTCGAGCCCCAGGAAGTCATCCGGATGAAGCGCAATGCGCAGCGCTTGCACGCTGCGATGCAGACGCTGGTCTATCTCGAAGTTGATTCCCGTCCCCGAGAGGAGCTGTCCGCAGCCATGGACAAGGCGCGCTTCCTCGGAGGAGCGGAGCTGTTTCTGGGCGGCGAGGAGCCGACCCTTCGCCAGGACCTTCCCGACCTGATCGCCGAGGGACATGGGAAGGGATTCCGACGTGTGACGCTCGTGACTGACGCCCGCCGGCTCGGACAGGCCGAGGCACGGAAGCTGGTGGATGCGGGGCTGGACGGGCTGGTGGTGGGGCTGCACGGCCCAGCGGCGTCGGTGCACGATGCGGTCGTGGGAGCGCCGGGTGCGTTCGAGGGCACGCTGCGGGGCATTGCGCAGGCGCTCGATCATGGGTGCAAGTCGCTGGAAGTGCAGGTCATGGTCACGCGAGCCAACCTGTCCACCTTGCGCGCCACGGCCGAGCTGGCGCTCAAGCTTCGCGCGAGCAAGGTGCACCTGCAGCTCCCAGCGCCGGATTCCGAGCAGGCCAAGGCCGGGCAGGTCCCGTCCTGGCAGGAAACGAAGGACGCGCTCCTGCACGCAGTGCGCGCGGCGCGCCGGGGCGTGGTGGTGATCCAGGGCGTGCCCCTGTGCCTGCTGGCCGATCAGCCTGGCGCCATCTCACCTTCCCCGCCCTGGATGCTGCAGCGGCTCCGGCCGCACAAGGTCAAGCATCCGGAATGCAAGGAATGCGTCGGCTACATTCTCTGCGGAGGACCGTATCGCCCGGAGCATGACGGGATCTACGGGATGATCGAGCTGGTTCGCAACCCGAGCCATCGCTAGGTCTCAGTCTCGCGCGCTGCGCAGCATCGAAGCGTATTGCTGCACGATCCGGGTGAGCAGCGGATGCTGCGCAGACGCGTGCGATACGTGGTATTGGAGGGCGATCGAGCCGTTGGCGGCAAAGGGGAGATTCGCCAGCGCACAAGGCAGAAGCACCAGCTCGAATCGGAGCTGATCCCAGGTCGTGAATCCGAGGCTGACCTTGCGGGGCGCCACCATCCCACGGGAGAGCGACCCCTGGGAGCCGACCCTCGGAAGAAGGCCTGCGCCGAACACGCGCCAGACGTGACGAAGGAAGTCCGACTTGCGCTGGGGCCAGACGTCGGGCCAGCTCCCCTGCTCGCCGAGGATCATGCACGCTCGAGCAATGGCCGCCACTCCCACGGACACCCGCTTGTCCTCCAGGGCGTCGGCTGCTACTCCCAGCCGTACGCGCCCGCACAGAAAGCCGTACGACGCAGGGCCGTCGCAAGGACTGATCGTGACGGGCACCCCCTGTTCCTGGTCCGGCAGTCGGAGCACGAAGCCGTCGGCTACGGCTTCCACCTGCGCGAGAGAGCCCCCTGTCCGGTCGCGAAGCGCTCGCTGGACCTGCTCCAGGGCCACATCGCGCAGGAAGGCTTCCCATACCTCGCGCGCCGCGCGGACCGCATCCGGCTGGGAAGGCTCGGGCGGAATCGAGCCGAATCGGATCCCCTCGACCGTAGGGGGCAAGGCCGCGTGCGCGGGCAGCTCTTCAGCCACGACGCCTGCGCGTTGCCCGAGCGCGGGAGCTGGGGGAAGGGTTCGCAAAAGCTGCAGGAAGAACGGGAGCGCAGCGGGCGGTGCGGCGCCGGATTGCCATTCCACCGGCTCCACAGCCCAGGCCCCGGCGGTCCACAGGCTTGCTGGGTGTTCCGTCAGCGGCCTGATGCGCAGCCGCGCGATGCGCTCTCCCTGCCGAAGCGCAACCACGCTCGTCTCCACGGGCTCCCAGCTCGCGTCGGTCCCGTCGATCCTGCGATCCGGCCCGCTCGCACGTTCGAGCGCTGTCAGCAGCCACGCGCACAGCGGCTCTTGCGGCACGCGCTGCTCACCAAGCGCCGTTCGCCCACGCTCGTACGAAGCCACCAGATCGAGCAGAGGCCTCGGGATGGGTTCATGGGACGCGATGGGTCGGTCCGCTGCGATGGCGCGGCTGCGCGCGAACAAGGCCCGCTGCAGGCAGATCCGATCGAGCGTGCATCCATCGCAGATCCACTGGAACCGGTGAGGCTCCCGCAGGGACTCCTCGGGATACATGGGGGCAGACCGGAACTGATCGGAGAAGTTCTGCCAGACCACAGCACCGCTCAGCCAGTACAGCAGGTCGTGATCGCGGCATTCCTGCCCCACGAGCGCGCAGAGCGGAAAGCCGCAGTACCGTGCCGCGGCGCCGTCCGGCAGCGCGCTCGCGAATCCTGCGAGCTCCGCGCGAAGCTCGCTGCAAGGCACGTAGATGTCTCGAAAGAACGCCTCGTCGGACAGGTCCGGGCTCTTGGCAACCCTCTTGAGCGTGAATCCGTAGCGAGTGCGTGTGAATCGACTCTCGACGTGAGCCACCGCCTCCCGCAAGCGGTGCACGTTGAACCGGGTGACGACGATGTTGACGTTGACCTCGAGGTCCGTGGGGATCGATCGGTTCAACGCCTCTATGTTCTCCAGGGCTTTGAGGAGCCTCCCAAACCCCTGGGGGCGCGCGGCCGTCACCGCGGCGTACACCTGCTCGTCCGGGTACGGCATCGACAGCTCGATCGACGCCAAGCCTGCATGGTGCAGGCTTCGAAGGTAGTCGGCGTCCGCGAGCCGCACTGCATTGGTCGACACGCTCGCCCGCATACCGAGGCCCGTGGCGTGACGGATGAGCTCCGGCAGGTCGGGGTTGAGCGTGGGCTCGGCGCCCATGAAGATGACGTGCCGTACCTTGGACGAAGCCTGCTCGATCAATCCAATGGCCTGATCGCACGACAGGTCCTCGTGCCCGGTCCGATCGCCTTCGAAGCAGTACACGCAACGATGCTGGCAGCGAACGGTCGTGTTCAGGGCACAGTGGCTGAACGCCGCGCCGGAGCCGGTCAAGCGCGTCTCGTCTGGCCACATGCGCCAGGCCCCTCAGTACAGCACTGTGTCGTTGCCGTCCGTCACGGTCACGTACACGATTACGTTCGACTTCAGGTTCGCGTCGAGCGCGTTCCAGGCCGCCTGAACCGTGTCCGCATACTGCTGATCCCAGGCGATCACTGCGAGAATCGAACGCTCCCACTTGTCCGCCGGCACGGCGTTGGCCAGAGCCAAGGGAATATCCTCGAGCTTCTTGGTCAGGATCGTCGTGGCTTCCGGCTCCGTGTAGGGATTGGACGGAGGATAGTGGTAGGCCCGCACCACGCTCACCCCGACCTTGTGGCCGTCGATGCTGACCAGGATGTCCGTCTTCTTGCCGCCCCCGTCCTGCTGGTATTCGATCTTGCTCTCACTCTTGATCAGCGTCGCGTAGTCGCAACGCGCGAGCATCTCGAACGCCGTGATCTCCGATTCGATCGAGCTGCCACCCAGATTACCGTCCGCCAGGATCTGCTTTCCCCCCGCGGTCAGCTGCGTCGGATCCCACCCGGCCGTTCCGAAGTCGATGTGGTCCTCGAACCAGAACGGCGACGAAGAAGTCCACTCCGCATCGTCGAGCTGGTTGCAGGTGCAGGCAACCTGGCCCAGGCCTCCGAGCGGTACGCAAGAAGCATCGGCCGGCAAATCCTCGGACACGGCGTCCAGCGACGGATCGTCGACCACGTCGGGCTGTGTGTCCTGTACCACGTCCGGCTCGTTTGCCGCGTCTTCAGGACCATCCACCGTTGCATCGGCCCCAGCCGCGCCTGCCGCGTTCCCGGTCCCGCCCTGTCCTGCGCTTCCACCGACAGTCGCGTCCGCGCCCCCGGTCCCGCCGAGCCCCGAGCCCGCCGTCCCGCCCTGTCCTGTCCCTGCAGCTCCGCCGGTATTGGCCGGGGTTGAATCCTCGCTGGAGGAGCATGCTGCCAGCGCAGTCAGCACCAGCAGCATTCCCCCAACCATGGCCCAGGTGTTTCGTCGCATGTCGTCCTCTAAGGCGGCGACAGCTTCGTTCGCCGACCTCCTCCAGTGTTACCTGAGAACGCTCCGAATGGAACCACGGAGTTCACAGCCACCCACAGCAGCTTCCCCCGCGAGGTGGCGTCTCCCCCCTCCCCCTCAATGCGTCGCGTTGTAGCTGATCATCGACTCCATCGCAGCGTGCCTGATTGCTGCGCTAGCGGTTACTGATCTCCCAGGACCCGGCTGCGCACACAGGAGACGCGACCATGAGAGTGTCTGACCTTGGAAAGACTTCCTTCGTATGGCTGCTGGCTTGCGGGATCACGGCGGTTGCGGGCTGCGGCTCGAGCGACAACCCGGGAGCGCCCCTGGGAGCGGGTGGCAGCGGGGGCACCACGCATGCCTGCACAGGCTCCGGCGAGTGCGCTCCGCCGGTTCCCTATTGCGAGCCAGGCGGCGGCGTGTGCGTCGAATGCCTCGGTGACGCGAACTGCACCAATGGCAGGAAGTGCGACCCTGCAAGCTACCGGTGCGTGCGATGCGTTACCGACGCGCAATGCGGCGGCGGTGAGCCCTACTGCTCCCCGACCACGAAGGAATGCGTGGCCTGCGTGTCGAGCTCCCATTGCGGCGGCGGCACCCAGGTCTGCGACCCATCCTCCGGCCATTGCGTCGCCGGCTGCACCACCAGCGGCGATTGCTCAGCCGCGAGCGGAAGGCCGTACTGCGACACTTCGAAGAGCTTGTGCGTCGAGTGCCTGGGAGATGGCAATTGCTCGGGAGGACACCCCTACTGCCTTCCCGCAGAGTTCCGCTGCGTCGAGTGCCTTGCCGATTCCAACTGCCACAACAACGAGACCTGCCGCCAGTCCGACCACGCCTGTCACGGCGGGTAGGCGCAGGAGGCTGCCCGAGCCCTACCCCTTTTGCGCCCAGAGCAGCATCCTGCGGTAGGTGTAGTGGTAGGGCCGATGATCGCCCAAAGCGATCATCAATCGCTGCTGGTAGGCAGCCAGGAAGGCCTCTGCATCCTGCGGATCCAGCCTTGATACGTAGGCTGTCAGCAGGGTCCCCTTGAGCCACTCCACCACGTCCTCCGATCGCGCAAGGTCGTGCGCGTAGATCTTCTCCATGCACACGACCCGCTCGTGGCACCCGTGCTCGCACAGAAGCGAGGAGTACACCTCTGCGCTCAGCGATTGGTTCACGTGCACGAAACCGCCGAGCTTCTCCGCCCAGGGCGACTCGCGCGCGAGCGCATCTGCCGTGCGATGCGACACGTGCCCGTCGTTGCGTGGAACCTGGATCGCGAGCTGCCCTCCGGAAGGAAGGGTCGTCAGGATGCGATGCATCAACGCTTCGTTGTCCGGCACCCAATGCAGCGTCGCGTTGGAAAGCACCAGATCGTAGCCTGAGAAGTCCTGGACGGAGGCCACTTCCGCGCGCGCGAATCGGACCCGTTCGCTGGTGCGCGCAGCGGCACGCTCGAGCATGGCCTCCGAACGGTCGATTCCGAGGATGGTGCTTTCCGCAAGACGCGTTGCCAGCGCAGCGGTCAGCTCTCCGGTGCCACAACCCAGATCGATCACGCGCATCCCGGGCCTGGCCCTGATCAAGGCGATCAGATCGTGGAAGGGCTGCGCGCGCTCTGAGCGGAACCTTTCGTACTGCTCGGGGTTCCAGGGGTCTGACGAAGGCATGGTCAGTGTCCGGCAAACTCGCGCACTTGCTTGCTGACGAAGTGCCCGTTCTCGAGGATCTTGAACTCCAGGTCGAGCGCTCTCGGCTTCTCCGGGTCCACTGCGACGTAGGCGCAATCGCCCTCGTAGTAGCCCTGCTTGGACTTGCAGTAGGTCGATTCGACCTGACGCGTGATCTCCAGCATGCGAGCCATCTGCTCCTGCGTCAGCACCGTCTGGGTGAGGGGCGGCTGGCCGACCGCGGGCGTGGCGTAGCGAAGCACCATGAAGGTCGCGGCATCGAATTCGCCGCTGAACGCGGCGACCACGGTCTCTGCGACCGTGCCCGGCGTGGGATTGGTCACCAGGTTGTTGCCTTGCTGGGATGCGAACGTGTACCCGGCCACGCCTTCGGAGCCGATGACCCGGGTGACTGCCACCGAGTTGTCTGCCACCGGCGATTCCCGATCGTACTTGGCGTTGATCGCGATGCCCATGCCTGCGGTGGCGTGATCGAGCCTGGCAAAAGACCGCTCCGCGATCGCGCGCACGTTCCAGGTGCTCGCGTAGGCGCCCTTGAGCGCGCAGGCGATCGTCTTGGGGGAGATCTCCAGCTTGGTTTCCACATCGCCTTCGTTCGCCACCACAGCGCACGACCCGTCCGGATTGTCGATTGCCGACAGCTTCGCGCTGAAGCTGTCGTACAAGCCGGCTCCGTCGAAGTTGGGAAGGTCCTCCGCATTGGCGCTCGACCGCACCTTGAATGACTTGACCAGGGGCAGGCTCGAAGTGAGCTTCTGCTTGATCTTGTCGATCACGCCTGGTGGGAACTGCGCCGCATAGAACAGCTGCTGGACTTGCTGGACCGCAGCCTGGCGAGTGTCAGGCGTCAGTGTGCCCGCCTTCTCAGCATCAATGAGCGCCTTGAGCTTGTCACGCAGCGTCTGGTTCGGCCCGTAGCCCACGAGGTCATGGTAGTACTGGATCGGGACGCCGATGCCGCCAGGCACCAGATCGTAGCCGTACTTCGCGCTCAGGCTGGACGAGTCCGTCGTGCGTCCGAGCACCGACTTGTTGACCAGGAACCCGAGGTTGGCCGCCTTGCTCCCGTAACGCTTCGCAAGGTTGAAACAGCCATCCGCTGAGGTCGGACACATCTCCGTGAACGCAAGGAGCTTGGTCTCCGGCTCGTACTGCAGCGGTGACCAGGGCTTGTTCACCCGCTCCGCGTACTTCTTCTGCACCTCGGCGTCGGTCGATTCCTCCAGCACGAACCCGTCGGCGCGGACCGCGAGGTGCACAGGCTTGTCCGCCAGCGCGGCCATCTGCGCATGGTCAGGCCCTGCATCGCGCAACACCATGTTCGCCGTGTTCCGCTCCTTGGACTTGAGGTTCACGTGCGAGCTCGCGTCCTGCACCGCACGCGTGATCGTGCCGGCAACCACCGCCAGATCCAGGGGGAGCTGGTCAAAGACCGGGATGTCGGTCGGTGTCAGCTTGTCGGAGTTGGCAGGGAAGATCCGAAGGTATCCCCAGGCCTCGCCCAGGTTCATCGGCATGAAGTTGATCGCGCCCAGCACCTGATCGATCGTGAGGTTCTCGACCTTGATCGCGGCAAGCGCATCGCCGATCGTCTTGGCGGTCTGCTGGGGTCCCGTAGCCACGAACGCGACCTTGGCGCCCGGGATGGTGAACGCCTTTCGCACGATCTTCACGCCGGTCAGGATGTCCTTCTCGGCAACGGTGTCCTCCGGATAGAACTGGATTCCGTACAGGATCTCGTCAGGGCCGCCGAGCCGATACTCCTGGATCGTGCCCGCATAGAAGCGCTTGCTCGCCTTGTAGGTCGACTCGTTGAACGTGGCGATCGTCTCGTTGAAGCCGGTCAGCACCGCCTTGGCGAAGTAGTAGTGGTACTTGACGCAGTTCGGATCGTCCGTGGCCTTGAGCGTGTAATTGGCGTTCATGAACCGCAGCTTCGGCGACGAAGTCTTGCGGTAGTCGATCAGGAACTTGAGTGACCGGCCCAGCGTGACCGTGCCGCCGGACTGGAACGCCATGGCCTCGAACTGCTCCCTCTTGCTGATCGAGTTGTAGGCGAGCTTGGAGGCCGAATCGTCCTTGCCTGCCCACACGTCAGGCGTCTCTTCCCCCTCCTCGCCCGCTGCACCCGCGCTGTCCGTGGTGTTGGAGCACGCTGCGAAGCTCACGAGCAAGGCGAGCACGATCATCGAAAACAAGAGCCGCAGTCTTGCCATGGCGAAGGACTCCCTGAAGCAAATCGAGACGCAAGAATAGGGCGGGTCGGAATCCTTGTCGAGGCCGGTATCCTTTTGCGATCGGCCGTCGTCTGTACCGGGGAAAGAGAGGATTGGGCCATGATCCGGAACAGGAAGTGGGCTTCCCTGCTGCTGCTCGTGCTCGCAGTCATCTTCGGCGTCGGCTCGGTTGTCATCTTCGCAGGATGGCCGCTCGGTAGCTTGCGCGTGCTCGACCTGCAGTGGCCGATGGGTGCATCCCTGCTCTGGGACGCTGCGCTGTCTGCCCTGTTCTTCGTGCAGCACAGCGGCATGATCCGCAAAGGCTTCCGTCGCCGCATGGAGTCGGTGATCGGGGCCCGATACCAGCCTGCGATCTACGGAATAGCTTCTGGGGTCGCCTTGGCTGCAGTCGTGCTGCTATGGCAACCGGCCGAGCCCATGCTGTGGTCTCTCACCGGCCTTTGGCGCCATCTCGCGCAGGCTAGCACCTTGTCCGGCATCGGCTTGTTCCTGTGGGGCGCGCTGTCCTTGGGCACCTTTGACCCCCTGGGCGTGGCTCCGCTCACCGCACACCTGCGAGGCAGGCAGCCCGCGCCGTGCCCCTTCGCGTCGGGCGGCGCCTACCGCCTGGTTCGCCATCCGCTGTATCTGGCTGTCCTGATGCTCATCTGGTTCGTGCCGGACGTGACGGCCGATCGCCTGCTGTTCAACATCCTGTGGACTGCGTGGATGGTGGTGGGAACGGTGCTCGAGGAATCTGAGCTCGTGGCCGAGATTGGCGAGCCTTACCGCGCCTACCAGCGCGAAGTTCCCATGCTTCTGCCGAGGCTTCGGATTGGCAGCGCGGCGAAAGGCTCCTGGGCCGGCCCGCGTGGCGAGGGGTACGTCGTGCTGCAGCTCGCGCTCGTGGCTCTCGTCGTGTGGGGTCCAAGGACATGGCCCGGTGCGCCGCAGTGGCCTCAGACTCTCTCTTACCTGTCGACCGCTGCCGGTGCCACGTTGCTGTCGCTGGGCGCTCTGGTCGTGATCGCAGGCATCGCCGCGCTCGGCCGCAATCTGGCCGCTGTGCCGCGCCCCAAGCAGGGAGCGACGCTGGTGGAGCGCGGACCGTACCGGCTGGTGCGTCATCCGATGTACTCCGGTGCCGTGCTCATGGCGTTCGGATGGGCGCTCGTGGTTCACAGCCCCTTGTGCATCGGCTACGCGCTATTGGCGCTGCTGTTCTTCGACGTGAAGGCGCGGCGCGAGGAGCGCTGGCTGATGGAAGAAGTGAGCGGATACGGTCCCTACGCGCAGCGCGTCCCCAGGCTGATCCCCTTCCTCTACTGACTCGGTCAGTGCCCACGAACCAGCGGCGCCACGAGCACGATGCTCGGATCGGTCGGGTGGACCGCGACCTGTAGGACTGCGCCGGGCACCAGGTAGCTGACCTCAGGCGTTCGAAAGTAGCACTCCACGTCAGTCTGGTAGGGCGCGGCGCCGGGGAGGTAGACCGCGAGCTGCAGGCGGACCTTGCGGTAGGACCGACGGACGGACCCGCTCCTGCTGCTGGGGCTGCTCACCAGGAGCTCCAAATCCAGCAATTGCGCCTGAGCTCTCCTGCCGTAGTGCCAGGCCTGCACGAAGGAGTTCTGCTTCGAGCGCGCCACGACTGCGCTCTTGATGAGCAGCGCCATGATCAACGCGCTGATCACAGCGCCCGCTGCGAGGAAGACCGGGCCAGCCCACGTCTCCTTCAACACCCAAAAGGGTAGGAACGCGAGCCCCAGGGGCATGACGGAATGAATGAGGAAGATCAGGCTGAAGTGCCATCCCAACGGCGCAGCGCGCATGGCAGGCGGGTAGTCGACGCTCCCTGGCGGATCCTGATCGTCGCCGGGCGGAGGCTGCACCTGCCACGGTTGCATCGGCGTGGGCTGCATCATGGTGAAGCGATCCTATGGGATCCGGCATCGCTGTCAACGCAGCCACCCTCAATTGCGATGAAGTCCGATCAGAACAGCAGCAGGCCGAATGCGGCCGTGCCTCCGAATCGCACTCCGCGGGAGGACGAATCTCCTGCAGCGAGACTCGAATCCCCCGACGGCGACCACTTGAACGACAGCTCGGGGCCGAGCCGGAAGAAGAAGCTGCGCCCGGGCCTGAAGACGAACGGCATCTCCACGGCCCCCAGCCATCCCGTGGAGAGCTGCGCGCTGACCCCGCCCACGGCTCCGCCGGATTCCCGTTCGAAGTGCCGATAGCCAATCCCGACCCGGGGATACAGCGTCACCTCCTCACTCAGCGGCACAGCCAATCCCACGCGCGGAACCACGGTCAGCGATCGAGAAGCGTAATCGGCCGACGTCGGAGTGCTGCCCGCCACGTGGACCTCGGTCCGCGACCAGGCATACCCCGCCCGCCCGCCGATCGAGAATCGAGGCAGCAGGAAGTAGTCTGCCGATGCGTCGAAAGAATAGGAATCCACGACGAAGCTCGTGACGTTGCCAGAGGAGTCCCCGAAGGAGCTGCGTGAATGGGACACGCCGAGGATCCCAGGCGACCCGCCGTCGCGGTACGCCACCAGGTCGTCGAGGACGAGCTGCCCTCGGCTTCCGAACAGGCGAGGACGAAGTGGCGCAGTGGACGGAGGCTCGTCCGCGCGAGCGACAGCGGACAACGTGGCAATCGAAGCGACGCAGAGGCTCAGGACAACGGCGTTGTGGGACACGGCACGACGAATCGAGGTTGGGTGCATTTTCACGGCTCCTTTTCGATCGCACCAACCTGTGCTCGAAAAGGGCTATTCCGGATACGCCCGTCGTTGACAACATGGCGGCGTATCCGAGCTTCGTCGGAAACGATCCGACCCGCTCCAGGGGCTTGATTGACAGATTGGCTGCTGCGAGTCGCTGGGTGTCAGCGCGGCAGAACGGAGCGTGCGGTGGCATCGCCACGACGCCGTACGCGGCGGCGCAGCAGCCCGAGGGCGAGGGCAACAGCGTAGAGGGGACGCGCGCTGCCGGATTGCGAGCCGGCAGCCCGGCATCCGCATCCACCATCGTCGCCTTCTGTCTTGTCCCATCCGGCGTAGGACGTGCCCCCGGCTCCTGAGGCTCCACCCGGCGAGGCGTCCGAGCCGTCCGAGCCTCCCTTGCTTCCGCCGTCCCCTGCCGCCCCGCCGGAGCCGCCGCCAGGGACTTCCCAATCGCCCATCTTGGTCCAGCAGAGCCTCGGCGCAGGATCTCCCTGCGCCTTTGCGTCCATGAACACACCGTGCTTGCCCGCGAACGCCGTTGGCAGGAAGGAGACGCCCCAGGTGATCGTCGCGTCCGTTCCGGCCACCGAATACCCGGTCTTGGAGCAATCCACGGAGCCATATGTCCCTTGCAGCACACGCGCCTCTCCTGGCGCGCAGCTCTGGTTGTCCAGCGTGATCGCGGTGGCGTCGATCGACAAGTTCACAGAGGGGACGCCAGCAGCCACCTGATCGCCGACGTACAGCTGCGCGACCGAAAGCTTGTCAGCACCGCCCGCATATCGGTAGACGGCAGTGAAGGTAGAGCTGACTCCGGATCCGTTCGACGGGGTGAGCGAGACTGCGCTCAGATCCGGGGAGCACCCGGGGCCGCCGCCGCTCCCTGCGGCTCCGGCGCTTCCGGCCGATCCGCCCGTGCCTCCGATGCAGGAGCCGGTAGGCGTCCCTTCGGTTCCATTGATGTGCACATCCGAGAACGTCACCCCCACGGGCATCGCGACGTCCGGGCCCAGCTGGTTGCGCGGAGAGCCGAGCATCACGTGCTGCTCCTTGGGGCCCCACAGGATGCCGGTCGAGGACCAGTCCATGGAGTGGATCTTCGCACCGTTGCGGAAATAGCTCGCCGAAGTCGGCGTCCATTCCACCCGAAGGACTTCCGGCGCGCCGCTCCAATTGGTGTCTCCCCCGAACGGCTCCTCGTTGAAGTAGCTCGCGCAGGGGCACGGAGCCCCGTCCGAGTACCCAGGCGGACCCATGGGACACATGGAGTACAACAGCTTCTGCATCCCGGTGCGCGTCGGCTCCCCTTGACCGTAGATGCGCACGAGCATCTTGAAGTTGTTGTTGCGGAACTTTGGATTGTACGAGATCGGCTCGGTGAACCCGAAGCCGTCGTACATCGAGAAGATCTCGTGATCGATCGCAGGGATCTTGTCCAGCGTGATGCCCGTGACCGTGAACTCCACGGACCCTGACGCAAGGGAGGGCACGACCCAGACGATGGCATCCGTGGCAGCGGTCGTGGTGAACCCGTCCGCCCCGACCGAGCCTCCGAACACCTGCCCCTGGGTGGAGCCTTTGAGCGAATCGTCGAGCGTGAACGCAGCCGACGGCGTGGTCCAGACGGCAGATGTGAGCACGAGCAGGCAGATCGTGGTGCGGCGCATTCCTCGAATGCTACCAGAGACCGGCGCTCGGAGAAGCCGCTGGTTCAGCGAGCTGCGCGCGTACGGCGAGCTCTGCGAGATCGAAGCGCCAGCGCCGCGAAAATCGCGGCCCACGCCGCGGTCCCAGGGCCCGATGCAGGCGCGGTCGTGCAGGAGCAGCCCCCGTCATCTTCCGGCGCTTGCGGATCGGCCTGCGTCGTCGCGCCAGCACCCGCCTTGCCCGCTGCGCCCGCGGAGCCAGCCTTGCCGCCTGTGCCCGCGCCTCCGCCACCCGCTTTGCCAGAGGCTCCTGCGCTCCCCGCAATGCCTCCATCCCCGGAGGACCCGCCGCTTCCCGAAGCGCCCGCAGCGCCCGCGCCTCCGTCGGCGCTCGGCGGATCGGGATCCACGGGCAGCGCCTCGCAAGGGCCTGCCACGAACTTCGCGCTGAGCGTCTGCGTGGCCTGCTCGGACCCGACCTTGGCCGTCACGGTCACGTCGTGGTTGCCGGCTGCCAGCGCCGAGGTGTCGACCTCTGCCTCGTAGACAGGCGAATCCGGCGCACTCGACTTCATCGTAGCCACAGGCCCAGCGCCAATCTGCGCCGTGACCGATGATACCTTCTTGTCGGAGAACACGAGCGCACGAACCGGATTGTCCTTCCGGTCCTTGCATACCGCATACGCATAGGGATTGTCCGCGCCCTGTCGCAGCTTGGCGGACACCGGAGCGGTGATGGTCACGAAGGGCCACGGCTTGGAGGTCGAAGTGGCACGGTAGACCAACGCGTTGTGGTCGATGACCGCCACTCCCACATTGTCCGTATCCGACTTGCCGAGGGAGCCTACCTCGTTGACTACGATGGTATCGCCGCCCCCCAGATACTCCGTGTAGTCGTGCCGATGGCCATGCAGGTAGAACCCTCCCTTGGCAGCCTGGAAGGCTTTCTCCACGCGGTCCTGGTTCGTGGCGCCCTGCAATGGATGATGCCCTGCCATGATCACGAGCTGCGCACCCGCGTGCGCTGCCATCGTCTGCTCCACGTAGTCCAGCTCGTCGTCCGTGAAGTTCCCCGGCGGATTCGAAAGCGGCGAGGCGCCCGTGCCGGCGCTGTTGAGCCCGAAGAACAGCATCTCGCCGTCAGGCACCTTGACGCTCCACGAGACGTAGGGCTTGCCGTTCGCCTGCCCCTGCAGCGCGTTGTTCAGGAAGTGCGGAAGCCCGTTGCTCTCGCCATACGCGTCGTGATTGCCCGGCAGATCGAAGTAGAAGTCCGCCTTCATCCCGGCCTTCGTGTACAGGCCCTTGTAGGCGTCCCACTCGTCCTGCTGCTGGCCGACCGTCGGAAGCACGCCTTGCGAGCCGTCGCACAGATCGCCGCTCGCCAGCACGAAGCTCGGATCGATGACCGGGATCGCCTGCTGCAGCGCGAACTCGAAGTGGGGCGTGGCGAGCTGCTTCGGATCTTCGACCTGCGAGCTTCCGATGTGGAGATCGGAGATGTGCAGGAACCACACGACGTTGGTCGTGCCTCGACCGTAGTACGCGTCAGCAGGACCTTTTGCGACGACGGTCGCGGGGACCAGGAGCGTCAGGAGCAACGACACCACGGCGCAGGAGACATGACGCATGGGGTACCGCCTCTTGGGAAATGCAGGAGCAGAGCAGGCTAAACCTCAACTGTTGCACGCAACAGCGAGTCGTGCAGCCGCGCAATGAGACATTACCGCTTGGGGCGCAAGGGCGGTGCGCGGCGAATAGTCTTAAAATCGCGCCGCGCGGCGCAACTCCAGTCTACCCAATCATGATCAAGCAAGACGCACTGCGTCGAAGTCGTTTTTGCCGCTCAGCACGCAAGCTTGAGCCCCTCGCGCGCGATCACGGATAATTCCATGGATCCGGCTCAACCAGACGGCGTCCGCACCGATCGCGTCAGCGTGTCCATCAATCCCGAACGGTTGCCCCCACCCGCGGCGTCCGACGCATCGCGCAGATACGAGGGGAGCTGGAACCCGAACCGCAGCGCCCCTCCAAGCGCGATCCATGCCGCGATTCCGTGGGCTGCCATCACCCAGATCACCAGCGGTAGCGCCTCTGCACCACCGAACTCCCCGAGCCGGTTCTGCATGGCGAGAACCCCTGGCACCAGCATCAGGATTAAGAGCGCCGCGAGCCCTGCGCCTCCCCCGGCAGCCACGGACCACCGGCTGCGACGCAGCAGCCCGACGCCAGCGGCAATCACGACCAGGCTCACGATCAGGGCCGCGAGCGCGCCCCAGAACATGGGAAGCTCGGTGAACGTCTCGCGCGCCTGACGCCAGAACGAGCTGCTCGCCCTGAGCTTCAACGGGATCTCCAACAGCGGGTAGGCGAGGCGAAGCACCGTGAGCGACCCGAGCACGATCAGCAGCGGGCCGCCCCACAGCGGGTAGGGCACGGACCGCGGCTTGCCCACCTTGGGACGCCCCGCCATCCACTGGTTGGCAGCGATCACCAATCCCATGCACAACGCTGTAGCGAGCACGGTCGCGCCGCAGGCGAGCATCGATGCAATGACGAGCGAATCCGGGTGGTAGAACACAGCCAACGCGTAGATCGCAGCCCCGGCCCACAACGTGTTTGCCACGAACCCCGCGAAAGCAAGGGCCCGCGGTGAGCCGCGCCCGGACAGCCACCCCGCTCCCGCCACGAGCAGCAGCAGCGCAGGCAACGTCGAGGCAAAGGATACCCACGCGGTTGCCAGCACCGATTCGTGGGCGTTGGCGTAGCCGTGCTTGACGAGAATCGACAGGTGCACGACCCCAAACGAGCTGCCCACGAGAAGAAAGAGGATGCCCCACGTGAGCAGCGCCCCGCCTGCGACCGTGCGCCATACGAGGCCCTTGCGTGTGTCGGTCGCGGCAAGCCCGATGGATGTCCGAGGGCGCGTTGTCTTCGCCGACACCTCGGGGCTTGGTGCCTGCGCAGGCTCCTGCACCGGGCCGCCATACACGAACGCCGCAGAAACCTGCTCCGCAGCAGGACCCGGAGCGGCAGATGCCGGCTCGATCGATCCCCCCGACGCAGGCTGCACAACGGGCTCAGGCTGCACATCGTGAGCTGGCTGCACATCGTGAGCTGGCTGCAAATCGTGAGCTGGCTGCACAACGGGCGCAGGCTGCACAACGGGCGCAGGCTGCACAACGGGCGCAGGCTGCACAACGGGCGCACGCTCCACATCGGGAGCTGGCTGCGGCGGCGGTGCCGGTACCGGCTGCGAACCCGACGCGTACTGCACCAGGACTGCGGGAGGCTCGACAGGCATCACCATCTGCGGGGCAGGCTGCCGTGTCGATGCTTCCGGCGTGAGCATCGGATAGGAGTGAGCGAGCGGTGACACGAGGATCGGAGCGTCCGCCGGACTCGGCGCAGGGCGCGGCGAGGGACAGGTCTGCGCCAGCGCCAGGTCGGACAGGAGCTCAGGAACCTGCGCCGGGATCGGAGGGAAGATCGCTGGCGACGGGTTGGTGGTAGGCGCTGGCTCAGGGCTCTCCTGCGCCTGCGGTGGGGCATTGGAGCGGGTTCGAGGCGCGTCGGGAGCAGGCTCGTAGCCGAGCACGGTGTTGGGAGCTGGCAGCATCTCGTGGCAGGTCGGGCACAACCGCACGGGCGTTTCGATTCTCGCTCCGCAGCCAGGACAGAAGATCATGTGCGCGCTCCTGTCACCATCGCACCTGCACAGGGCTCTCGGAACGAGTGCTGTCTCCCGGACGGCATGGCGCCGAGTCGCCCCAGCACCCCAGGGATCCGTTGGCCATCACGGCGCAACCTGACGGCTTCTGCCCCAAGTCGTCGTCGTCTCGCAGCCCTTGTGGCACCAAAGAAACCTTGGCCCCAGGGGCCAACCCAGGCACCTCCCACGGCCCGGTCTTTCCTGCGCCCACGCACACGAGCCTGCCGTCGGCGTTGCGTCCGCAGGTGATGTCCTTGCCCAGCACCAGCTGCGTGGACTTCGCAAGCCTGGGGACTGCGGTGGCCACCAGACGCAGGTTGCCGCGTCCACGCGTGCCGTCTCCCATCTGTCCTGCCTGGTTGCTCCCCCAGCACATCACATTTCCGGCCCGGGTCAGTGCGCATGCATGCGTCGCAGCCACTTCGATCTGAACTGCATCGCGCAGCCCTTGCACCTGGGTCGGTGGCTTCTTGTCCTGCGCCTCGAGAGTCTCGGCCGGGATCACGATCCCGGAGGGGTTGTCGCCCCAGCAGGAGATGGCGCCGCTGGCGAGCACGGCGCACATGGCTCCCGCACCGCCAGCGAGCTGCGTTGCGCTCTCGGTGAGCCCCACCGGCACAGGGCGAGAGCGCGCGCTCTCCGGACCTTCGACGCTGAAGACCACCTGGCCAAGCTGCCCCACCGTGTTGTCACCCCAGCAGCGTACGGTCGCATCCTTGAGCCTTGCGCACGTGCTCAGCGACGTGGACGCGAGCTGCTCGACGTCCTGCAAGCCCGGTACTTCCTGCGCAAGCCGCGGCGCCTGTTCCATGGATCCGTTTGCGAGCTGCCCGCGGGCGCCGTCCCCCCAGCAGACCACGGTTCCCTTCCTGCGCCGGGCACAGCCATGGCTCTTGCCAATGGACACCATCGTAGCGTCCGTGATCCCAGCCACCGGCTCGGGCTTCCTCTTGGCGTCCCAGCACCACACCTTCCCCTCGCCGGAGACTGCACAGGATCGCGAGCCATGGGCCGCGAGCTGCACAGCCTTGCCGAGCCCCTCCACCGTGAAAGCTTCCTGCGAATCGCCCCAGCACTGCACGGTGCCGCCTTCGGCCAGCACGCAGACATGGTCCCTGCCGCCCACGATCTGCTTGCCGCCAGCGACCTTCCCAACAGCCTTGGCCGCGTCCGACGATCCATTCCAGCACGACGCAGATCCGTCCATTCCGAGCGAGCAGGCGCTCCCTTCGTAGGCCGACACGCTGACCGAGGCCAGCGCCTCCGGGGCCTTGCCTTGCGCGTTGTAGCTGCTCCCCCAGCACTTCAGCGAGCCGGATCTCAACCGCGCGCAAGCGTACGTCGTGCCCACCGACACTTCCACCGCGTCACGCACCGCTTCCACGCGCGTCGGCCTCGGCACCACGGTCTGGCTCCGCGCGGTGCCGTCGCCGATCTGCCCGAGCGTGTTCTGCCCCCAGCATCGCACCGTGCCGTCCGTGATCAATGCGCAGGTCAGATTGCCCGCAGCGTGCACATCCGCCGCTGCGGGAAGGGTCGCGACCGGTGCAGGCGCCTCGCCCTCATGGCCCGTCTGCATCAGCATGTCGTCGCCCCAACACCATACCGTCCCGTCCGATCGTCGGGCACAGCTGTGCTGCCGTCCGGCCGTGAGCTGCACGACCCCGAAGAGCCCCGGGATCCCGGCAGGGTAGGGGCGCGAGCTGGTGCGCATGCGGTAGCCGGTCGACAGCTCCTGGGCGAGCTGATGCGCATCGTTGGCGCCCCAGCACCAGACGGTTCCGTTCTTGCGACGCGCGCAGCTGTGAGCTCCGCCCACGACGATCTCCTCGGCATCGTCGAGGTTGACGACCTGGTTGGGCTTGCCGCGGTCCCCGTGATGCGCGCGCAGGGTCATGGGATTCTTGCGGATGAACTCCCAGGGCGCACTGCCGAGAAGTACGCCGTCCCCGCGCTGTCCGCGCTCGGCATCGCCCCAGCATCGTACGGTGCCGTCGGCCATGCGCGCGCAGGCATGGCTCGGACCCACGGCTACTTCGGTTGCAACGGCGGACCCGGATGGGGCCCTGCACGCGGGCAGGGCGAGGAGCACGACACCCAGCGCCGGCAACGCCCATTTCATGGCCGAGCACGCTATGCGACCCATGTTGGCTCGTCAATCGCTCGCGATCGACTCAAGGTCGCCGTTGCCGTCTGACTGCGGACTGCGAAGAGCCGTCGGTGGGCTCGGGCGGAGGCAGCGAGAGCACGAGAGGCTCGATGACCTGCAACGCGCGCGCTGCTTCACGCTCGGCGCGCAGCTCGTCGAACGGCCCGGGATAGACCACCAGCAGCAGGTAGATCGATGCAAACGAGCGAACCAGATAGCCGATCTCTGCGTCGCGCACCGACCTGCGCAGCTCTGCGCCCCGCGGCAGACGGCGGATTTCCGAAAGCGATCGAACCTCGGCGATCGCACGGAGCGAAAGCGCCTTGCGTCGTTGCTGCGCGCGCTCCGCTCCTGTCCCCGTGCCCTGCTCGTCGCTGCCCACGAGCCTGAGCCGCGCGCGACCCAGCACCTCCCCGGACATGCCGCTGGCAGAGCCCCACACCATGGGAGATCGCGTGTCGAGCACGAGCGCATCGCGGGCACCGGATGCGCGGGCCAGGGCTCGCAACGCGACGCGAAGATTCGCCATGGGGCTCTTGCGCCTGGAGCGCGCTCGCGTTGCTTCGAGCTCGAGAAGGTGGGCGAAGGATTGCGCGATCACATCCATGCGCGCCCGCAGGGCGTCCTTGTTGCGAGGCGCCCCTGCCAGCTTCGCCCACAGCGTCTGCCCGCGCGCCAGACCGAGCGTCACCACGTCCTTGCCCGTGGGGACGTCTTCCCCTGTCAGCGACAACCCGGACTCGATCGCGCGAAGCTCCCTGCGTATCAAGGACAGCAATCGTTGGATGGGGGGAACCTGCATCGCGGGTGCATGTGTTGCGCGGTTCGCGGCTGGGAGCAAGCGTTGCAGGCCAGAGGGCAGGGCGCGGACCGGACGCGGGCGATCCTCTGCTTTTGTGGTAAGGCACGCGCTGCCATGGATGAGATCGATCGCAGACGAGAGGCCTTGAGCGAGGACGCGCGCATGAGGTTCGAAGCGCTCTACGAGCGGCAGGGGTCCTGGGACATCCAGCGGCCGCAGCCGGCGTTCTTGCGCCTGGCCGAGCAGGGCATGATCCGCGGAACGGTGCTCGATGTGGGGTGCGGGACAGGCGACAACGCGCTGCACATGGCCTCGCTCGGGCATCCGACCTGGGGGATCGACATCGTGAGCGGCGCCATCGGCCGTGCGCGCTCCAGGGCAGCCGAGCGCGGGCTGCCGTTCAGCCGGTTCCTGGTGGGCGACGTGCTCGAGCTCGAGTCGCTCGGCATGCAGTTCGACACCGTGATCGACTCAGGCCTTTTTCACGCGCTGTGCGATCAGGAGCGGGAGTTCTTCCTGCAGGGGCTGCGACGCGTCCTGCGCCCTGGCGGGCTCTACCACATGCTTGGCTTCAGCGATCGGCAGCCTGGGGACACTGGCCCGCGACGTCTGACGGAAGCCGATCTCCGCGCAACCTTCTGTGGGGTCTGGAAGCTCGTCCGCCTGGAGCCGACGCTGTTCGAGACGAACATCCACCCTGGAGGCGCACAGGCCTGGCTCGCAACAGTCGAGGCGTGACGTAGGGTTGCTTCGCTGGCAACGATTCGGCACATTCCTGATATCCACGCTTCGCCCGCACTGTGCTATCCTGCGCCGGGGATGTCCACGCAAGCCTCGAAGCCCGAAAGCCGCCGTCCGGCGCAGATCATCGGCCGCTACGCGGTCTACGATGAGATTGCAGCTGGTGGCATGGCCACGGTGCATCTGGGCAGGCTGCTGGGTCCCGTGGGCTTCACGCGTACGGTCGCGATCAAGCGGCTGCACCCGAACCTCTCGAAGGATCCGGAGTTCACGGCCGGCTTTCTCGACGAGGCGCGTCTGGCCGCCAGGATCCGCCACCCGAACGTGGTGCAGACGCTCGATGTGGTCGCGCGCTCCGGCGAGCTGTTCCTGGTGATGGACTACGTGCACGGCGAGTCGCTCGCGATGCTGATCCACCTCGCCAACAAGCGCAAGGAGACGGTGCCGCTCGGGATCATCGGCAACCTCATCTCTGGCATGCTCCAGGGGCTTCACGCAGCACACGAGGCGCACAGCGACCGCGGCGATCCCCTCGAGATCGTGCACCGCGACGTCTCCCCGCAGAACGTGCTGGTCGGGGTCGATGGCATCCCGCGCCTGCTGGACTTCGGCATCGCCAAGGCGATGGGGCGTGCAGCCAACACGCGCGGCGCCCAGCTCAAAGGCAAGATCGCCTACATGTCTCCGGAGCAGATCATCGGCAACCCGGTGACGCGTCGCACGGACATCTGGGGCGCCGCGATCGTGCTTTGGCAAGCGCTGACCGGACGCAAGCTGTTCCACGCTCCCAACGATGCGGAGACGCTCTACCAGATCCTCGAGTCCAAGCTCGATCCGCCGAGCCGCTACAACAAGAAGGTCAGCCCGGAGCTCGACGCAGTGGTTCTGCGCGGCCTGGAGCGGGATCCAGAGGACCGCTTCACGTCAGCCCACGAGATGGTCGTGGCGTTCGAAAAGACGATCCCGGTCGTGTCCCAGCGCGAGGTAGCCGAGTGGGTCGACAAGATCGCGGGCGAGACGCTTGCATCGAGAGCTTCGCGCGTCGCAGAGATCGAGAGCATGTCGACCGACGTTCGAGCGCCGGTCACGGATCCGCCTCCGCCTCCGATCACGTTGACGCAGAGGGTGGATGCGTCCTCGGACCAACCGTCCCAGCCTGCGGTTGTCCAGGTGGGCAAAGCCGAGGCCAGCGGCACGAACCTGGAATCGTCCTACATGACCGGGATGGCCGACACGCTGCCCCCTCCTGAGGCCAGCGCCACAGGTCGCAAGCGCATGGCGCTGTGGGGTGCGGTCGGGCTGGGCGTCGTGCTGCTCTTGTCCCTCGGCTCGTGGAAGATCTTCAGCGGTCCTTCCAAGGACACGACTGCAGGCTCCTCCACAGCGACGAGGACCGGCACGCCTGCAAGCGCAGTCGAGGCTCCTGGCACGGCGAGCACGGCTCCGGAGACACCTTCCGCATCGGTCAGCGCTCCCATCGCTTCGGTGTCTGCCTCGGCTGCTGTTCCCCCGATCTCGCAGACCGACAAGAAGAACGGGACCAACAAGACCGGCAAGACCTCAGGGACCTCGACTGCGGGCGGGACGACCAAGCGCGGCGGCGGCATCTATGCCCGCGAGTAGCTCAGGGCGCTGTCGTTCCAATCTCTGAACGAATTCTGGCATCATGGAGCTATGATGCGCGCCATGTTGCAAGGCAGCCGTGCGTGGGCACCCCTGGGTCGGGCGGTCGGGTGGATTCTGCTCGCATCGGCTGCATTGGTTCGTCCGGCAATGGCGCAGGATTCTTCGCGCGCAGAAGCCTTGTTCAACGAGGGGCTCAAGAACATGCAGGCCGCACGCTACGATCAGGCGTGTCCTGCTCTTGCGGAGAGCTACAAGCTCGACCCCTTGCCCGGCGTGCTGTTCACGGTCGCGGAATGCGAAGCAGCCTGGGGGCGCATCGCCACGGCGCTCGGGCACTATGACGAGTTCCTGCGCGTGTTGACCACGCTCGCGCCTGCCCAGCAGAAGAAGCACCAGGAGCGACGCCAGATCGCTCTCGAGAAAGTCGCGGCTCTCGCCCGACTTGCGCCGCAGCTCACCATCGTCGTGCCAGCGGGCGCTCCTGCCGGTCTGGCGGTCAAGCGCAACGGGACCCCGATCGACACGCTCTCCTACGGAGTCGCCACTCCGGTGGACCCCGGAACCTACGTGGTCACGTTCGAAGTCCCAGGGCAGCCCGCGATCGAACGTCGCGTGCTTCTCAGCAAGGGCCAGACCGTCACCGTGGGTGGCGACGTGAAGTGGGCGGGAAAGGACACGCCGGCGACCGTGGGTTCCGCAGCGTTGCCCGACAAGGCGGACGGCGGCGCATCCACAGCCGCTCCTGATCGCACCCTGGCATGGGTGGTCGGCGGGATTGGCGTGGCCGGGCTTGCGGTCGGTGCGGTCACCGGGATCCTGACGATGAGCAAGAAGAGCACGATCGACTCGGAATGCCCGGATCGTCAATGCACGCCTGATGGTCGCTCAGCGGTGGACAGTGCACAGACGACCGGACTGATCAGCACCATCGGCTTTGGAGTTGGCATCGTGGGGCTTGCGGGTGGGGCGATTCTCTACCTGACGGCGAAGCCTCCGGCCCAGTCCACGCCTGCAAAGGGAGCCTCGTGGACGCCTGTGATCACAGGTGGGAACCACGGAGGAATGGCCGGATTGCAGGGCACCTTCTGACCGACGCGCTCGTCGGGACCGGTGCCATCCATGACAAGCCACGCGCGGCGCGGTATGATGTAACACCACATTCCCGCGTCGGAGGTGACCATGCGAACGCTTACGTTCTACAAGCTTTGCGCCCTGGCGGGCCTTGCGGCCATCGTGGCCTGTTCCGCATCATCCGGAGATCCGGTCTTTAACGGACCCTCCAAAGGGGGAGCCGGCGGCGGCGGTGGCGGAACCGGCGGAACCCAACCCCTGATCGGCGGATCGGGCGGCGGCGGCGGCGGTCTCCTGCTCGACGCAAACCCGAACGGTGACGGGACCAGTCCTGCAGGGTGCACGTACGCGGACTCGACCGACCACGACGGAGACGGATTCTCCTTCAAGGACGGCGACTGCAACGACTGCGATCCCAACGTCAATCCGGGCGCGTTCGACGACGGCGCTCCGACGGCGGATGGTGGCCCACCGGTGGATTCGAACTGCGACGGCAAGCCGGGCGGCGATACGTGGGAGTGCGACGACGGGCTGCAGATCGCGGACGGCGACGCGATGAATGGTGCGAAGGCGATCGGCCTTTGTCGCACCGCGGATCCGAACGCGACGGGCGCCAACAAGACCTGGGGTGTGCTGTCGGCGAAGTACGTCAAGGCCGACGGGGCGCCTGGTATGGCCGACATCTCCCATGGGCTCGTTCCCGGGTTCGGCGCAGCCAATGTCCAGCAGGGCAAGGTCATGCTCGTGCTGTCGTCAGGCACTGCGCGCGCTCCCGGACAACCCGGCTTCGAGTCGCCGAGCGGCGCATCCACGGGCACCGATTGCGGCAAGCCGATCCCGAACATGGACACACCGGCGTGCCCTGGAGTCACCACTGGCGACCCGAACGATCCGGCTGCGCTCGAGGTCGAGATCCGGGTGCCGACCAATGCCAAGTCGTTCAAGTTCAACCTCAACTTCTACACCTACGAGTTCCCGGAGTTCATCTGCAGCCAGTTCAACGACTTCTTCGTGACCCTGATGGAGCCCAAGCCGCAGGGTTCCAACGACGGCAACATCTCGTTCGACCAGGACACCAACCCGATCAGCGTCAACAACAGCATGCTGCAGGTCTGCGAGAAGCAGAACGCGGGCAACAAGAACTTCGCTTGTCCGCTCGGCACCGGGCTGCTGGGCAACACGGGCTTTGACGAATCGGGATGGGGCGGGCCTCACGCTGCCACAGGGTGGCTGCAGACCATGGCGCCTGTGACGCCGGGCTCCACGATCAAGCTGCGCTTCGCGATCTGGGACTCGGGCGACGAGATCCTCGACTCCACGGTGCTGATCGACAACTTCACCTTCTCGGTCGAGCCTGCCAATGGCACCACCACCACGCCGGTGGAGACGCCCAAGTAGATTCTCGCTGCGCGCCAGCTGCTACCAGGTTCCCTGCAAACCGACGATGCCGCCGTTGGCGCGTCCTGTGACGATCGGGCTCCAGGTGCGTGCCGAAGGTGCGCTCTGCGCGGCTGGCTCGGGCTTGCCGGTCAGCAGCAGGACTGCGCCTGTGGCGAGCCCGGCGATGCCCACGCCGAATCCGATGGTGCTGAGCAGGGCCAGATCCCTGCCCGCATCGGCAGCGACCTTTCCCTCGTGCGTGCAGATCGTTCCCTCGCAATTGTCGCTGACCACGCTCTTCTTGTTCATCGCAGCCACGCCAGCGATGGTGCCGACGACGATGCCGACCGCGCCGGTACCGCCAGCGATGTAGGCCCAGGTCTTGCGCGACTTGCCCAACCCGGCGTCTGCGCCGTTGTTGACCGACGAAGTGGCAGCGAGGCCAGGCGCGCTTCCGGTCGGAGCCGCTGTTGCCGTCGGTGCGTTCGCTGGAGGCGCAACCTCCGGGGGCAGCTCCAGGACCACGGTCTTCTTCTCATCGGCCGCGATCGACACCTGCTGCTCGCGCACGGGCCCGCCCGGGAACTGGGTGGTAATCACATGCTTGCCCGGATCGACGGGCAGCGGGATGCGGAGGGTTGCCATCCCCATCGCAACGCCGTTGCGCTTGATGATCACATTGGTGGGAGCCTCTGCGGGCAACACGAGCGTGAGCGTCGGAACGTGCGGCTTGAGCTTTTCGATCTGATCACGCGCGGTCTTGTCGCGTCCGTGCTGCTTGGTCTGCTGTGGCCCGGTCATCCGGGCATAGACCTGAAGGTAGTCGTCGTAGTGCGCCACGGCCGAGGCCACCTTGCCTGCCTTGGCTTCGCACTCGGCGAGCGTGAACAGAGCGCCTGGCAGCGGATCGAGCCTGAAGCTCTCGGCGAGCAACGGGCAGCCGGTCGAGTAGCGTCCGGCCTCCATCTCCTCGAGCCCTTTCTCGAACAGCGCGGCAGCCGCGGCGTTGTCCTGCGCGAGCACCGTGGAGGTGCACGCGATCCACGCTGCAGCCAGCAAGAGCCGGAGGATTCCCTTCCTCATCATGGGCGAAGGATATCCGAGTCGAAATCGTCGGGCCAGAGGGGAATCCTCAGTACCGCGAGTACGCCGGATTCTTGGCGCCCGTCGGAGTCGTCGTCGGCGGCGGCTTGGTCGCAGGCGGCTTGGCAGGCACCCGGATCGCGGTCTTGGACGTCTCCGCTGGAGCGGCTGTGCTCGATGCGAGCGGCGCTGAGCCAGGAGGGGGCACTGCGGAATCGAGGACCACGATGGGAGAAGACGTTGCGACTGGAGCCGAAGACGGGCTGGCGCTCGTCACGGAGAGGCTCTCCGGGACTCGATCGGGCGTGGTCGGTGGTCCGGAATCGCGACCGCGCGTGGCCAGGTAGATCCCGACACCCGCAACGACCGTGACGAGCACAGCGCTGGCGACGGCCGCGGGAATCCATTTGGAATGCTTGCCGGTACCCCTGACTTCCGCCAGGGCGTCGGGCGAATGCGCGACCGTGGGCGCGTGGGACACTCCGCCGTTGGCCGGGGCTGCCCCGGACTCTGCGGCCTTCGAGCCGGAGCCGCGCTCGTTGCGGCCCGTGGAGGGCTTGGGCAGCGACACGCGCAGCGCTTCTGCCAAGGCGGTGATGGCATCGACAGCCGTGGGGAACCGGTCCTTGGGATTGCGCTCGGAAACGCGCTTGAACCAAGGGTCGAACTCTTCGCGAAGCTGCACGCCGTAGTGGCGTGCGCGCTCGGTGGGCCTCTCGACCGGGCCGTCCACGATCTTGCCGGCGAGCGCGAATACGTTCTGCTCGCTCTTGGACTCCTGGTGCCAGTAGGCGACGCCGACCAGGAGCGTGAAGGCGATCATGCCGAGGGCATAGACATCGGTGGCAGGGGAGACCGAGCCCTGGAACTGCTCGGGAGCCATGTACAGCGGCGTACCCAGGCTCATCGTGTCATTGCGTCGTGTGCCAGCTTCGACAACGACCTTGGAGATCCCGAAATCGAGGATCTTGATGCGAGGGCTGCCGTCGTCGCGCCGGGTCAGAAACAGATTCTCGGGCTTGAGGTCGCGATGGACTATCCCCTGGGCGTGCGTCTTGTTCAGCGCAAGAGCAGCCTGGTAGAGAAACGTGACGGTCTCCTTGGGGCTGAAGTGCTCGGCTTTTGACAGGGCTTCGCCGAGATCCTCTCCGTCCAGGAACTCCATCACGATAAACGGCATCTTCGTCTCTTCGTCCACGCCGGCGTCCAGCACGTCGACGATGAATTCCGAGCCGATGTTGGCCGTGATCCGGGCCTCCCTTTTGAAGCGGCTGCGCATGTCGTCGCTTGCGACGATGTGAGGCAGCATGACTTTCAGAGCACAGCGCCGTTCGGTCTCGACGTGCAGGACTTCGTAGACCGTGCCCATTCCGCCGGTAGCGATGCATCGCACCACACGGTAACGGTTCGCAAATACCTGGTCCTCGCTGAGAAGTCCGACCGACATGCACTCGACTCCGGCCGCGTAGCTTATCCGGTGTGAAACGACCGGGCAACGGCGCCGATGGCGGCAGAAGCGGGGATCGATCGCGTGGGCGTCCCGGGCACCGTCGTCGTTGACACCACACCCCCTTTGATATGTCCTAGCCTGGGACTGTTTGCAGTTGCGAGACTTCAGGCTTCAGGGCCTGGGCTACGGCGAAATCGACGAATCCAGACGATAGATCTCCCGCGGGTCGATCTGCCCCTGTAGCCTGTAGCCGGCTCGAGGCAGAGGCGGGACACGACGAACAGGTTGGGACATGAAGAGACTCGCTTGGGCGATCGGAATTCTCGTGGTGGCACCGACCTGGTTGGGGTGCGGAACGATCCTGGGGCTCGACAAGGACTACGAAGAGGGGCCCCTGCCAGGCGCGCAGACGGACGCGGGTGACGCAGCTTCGGAAGCGGATGCGCAAGCGAAGGACGTCAGCAACGAGCCCAAGCCGGAAGGGGGAGACGCCCAGGAGGGGGGAGATGCAACCCAGGAGGAGGCGTGCGTCAAGACCCCTGAGAAGTGCGACGGGATCGACAACGACTGCGACGGCGTGATCGACAACAATCCGCAGGGAGTCGGCACGCCGTGCGAGGTCAAGACGCCGGCCAACCTCAAGGGCCCTTGCAAGTATTCCGCGACGGTCTGCGACAAGACGGCCAAGCAGCTCGACTGCCCGCAGACGGTGTTTGCGGGCAGCGAGACCTGCGACGGCGTAGACAACGACTGCAACGGGACCGTGGACGACGGCTACCAGGGCTCAGGGCAGCCTTGCAGCGTCGTGACCGACCCGCCGGTCTTCGGCCCCTGCGCCACGGGCCAGACCAATTGCCTGGAGGGCGACAAGGGCTGCACGCAGACCGTCAAGGCCCTGCCCGAGAGCTGCAACGCGATCGACGACGACTGCAACGGCACGGTCGACGACGTAGCGGACATCAACGCCGAGTGCAGCGAAGGACACACGCCCTCGGTCAAGGCGAGCGTGGCTGCCTGGGTGTGCAGCGTACAGGGCAAGTGCGTGGTCGGCACGTGCGTCAAGCCGTACGAGGACTGCGACGGACTGCCGGACAACGGCTGCGAGGCCAACCTGCTCATCGAGCTCGGGCACTGCGGCTCCTGCATCACTTTTTGCGATGCGATGAATGCGGCGGCGACGTGCTCGACGGGCAAGTGCCACTACACGTGCGACGCTACGTATGCGAACTGCAACGACGACTGGACGGACGGCTGCGAGTCGCATCTGCCCGACGACATGACCAACTGCGGCGCGTGCGGCCACGTGTGCGTGGCGACCACGGGCAGCTCGGAGTGCAAGGCCGGGCTGTGCGTGGTGAACTCCTGCTCGAGCGGCCTCGGCGACTGCGATTCCGATCCGGACAACGGGTGCGAGACCGATCTGGCGACCAGCGAGATTCACTGCGCCGACTGCGCCACCGCGTGCAGCACCTTCCATGCAACTCCCGCCTGCGTGGCCTCCGTCTGCCAGGTCACCTCGTGCGACAACAACTGGGCCGACTGCGACAACAACGCGGCCAACGGCTGCGAGGTCAACCTTCTCGATGACGTCAACAACTGCACGACGTGCGGCAACAAGTGCACGAGCACCAACGGCACCCCTTCGTGCAACGGTGGCAAGTGCGGCATCTCCTGCCCCACAGGCTCCGGGGACTGCGACGGCGTCTTTGCCACAGGCTGCGAGGTCAACACCAACAGCGACGTGAGCAACTGCGGCAAGTGCGGCCACGTCTGCTCGGCGATCCACTCCACGCCTGCGTGCACCAACGGCAGCTGCAGCTTGACCTGCACCGGGGGCTGGGCCGACTGCGACGCGGACGCATCCAACGGCTGCGAGACCGATCTGGTGAACGACGTGCTCCACTGCGGAGGGTGCGGGACGCCTTGCATCGGGATCAATGCCACGGACATGACCTGCGTGGCCGGTGAGTGCGTCAACACGTGCGTGGTCGGGTTCGGGGACTGCGACGGCGATCCGCACAACGGGTGCGAGACGATGACGTCGAACGACCTGGCGCACTGCGGCACCTGCGGCGTGCTCTGCAATCCTTCGCACGCACAAGGAGCGAACTGCATCGGCGGGGTGTGCACGGCGACGTGCCTCGCGGGGTGGGACGACTGCGACGGCAACCTGGTGCTCAACGGATGCGAGACCAACCTCCTGGCGGATCCGGATCACTGCGGCTCGTGCTCGACCGCGTGCAGCCACGTGCACGTGACCACCCCCTCGTGCAACAGCGGCAGCTGCAACAGCCCGTGCGCAACGGGCTGGGCGGATTGCGACGGCAATCTCCAGACGACCGGATGCGAGCAGAACATCGCGACCGACGTGAATCACTGCGGATCGTGCACGACCAAGTGCAGCACGCTCAACGGCACTCCAGGCTGCGGCGGCGGCCAGTGCAGCATCACCTGCACGTCGGGGTTCGCGGACTGCAACAACAACCCCGGTGGAGACGGCTGCGAGATCAACCTCAAGAACGATCCCGTGCATTGCGGCACGTGCACGACCAACTGCACGACCAGCCTTCCTCCGCATACCACCTCGGGCACCTGCACCACGGGTGCCTGCAGGGTGGCGAGCTGTGGGGCTGGGTGGGCCGACACGGATCAGCAGTTCCCCGACGGCTGCGAATGCCAGACGGACACGATCGCGGACGCGTGCACTGGCGCGGCGACGGCGACCACGGTGGCCGTGGGTGCCACGATCAACCTGCCGGACGCGAGCGGCTGGTACACGATCTCGTCGAGCTCCGACCAGGACTGGTTCCAGCTCAGCTTCCCGCCGAACAACACGTGCGACTACGGGCCGACGATCAAGCTGGTCGACGCGAGCAATCAGCTTCGGATCCAGGTGTTCACGGACTGCTCGACGACCACGACCTGGCTGTCCTGCAACTACTCGGGCGAGTCCGGGTTCGCGACCGGAGCCGGCTTCCGCACCTGGGACTTCACCTACGGCGGGACCATGAACGACAAGTGCAGGGACTGTGCGAACCCGACCTGCGACAGCTCCCAGCCGGACAAGGACCCGACTCCGGGCACTTCCGGCTACTTCCTGCCCAAGCAGCCGATCTTCTACGTGCGGGTATTTTCCCCAGCGACGGTCACGCAATGCCTTCCCTACCGGCTCCTGCTGACCAACAAGGCACACTGGCCACCCACGCCGTAGAGCACCGGTCCGTCAGAGCCCCGACCGTGTCCTGACCGCCTCGGCGTCCAACAGGGAGGAATCCGTGCTCTGGGACCGGCTGCAGTTTTCGCGTGCTGCTGGAGGCGCGTTCGCTCGTGCGCTGCCCGGAACCATGCGATACCATTCGTGCACGAGCGGCAACGCCAGGAGGATCGTATGCGATCGACGCGGCGCGGGAGTGGGCCAGCTGGAGCTAGGCGAACCATGAGGGCTTGCCGTACTGCACTGGCCGTCCTCGGGGCGGTCGTGTTCACAGCCTGTCTTTCCGGTGCCTGTGCGAAAGGCACGGGCGTTGACGACCAGCCGGGAACCGGCGGAAGCGAGGGGGATGCGGAGCCCGACGAGGACGTCTCCGCGGGAGGCGCTGCGGGATCGAGTGGTGGTGCTGCGGGCACGGACGCGAGTGCTGGCGGAAGCGGCGTTGCGGGGGCCGCGGGAGACAGCGGCCCGGGGGATGGCGCTGCAGGCGGCGCCTCGGGCGGCGCAGGCAATGCTGGCACAGCGGGGACTTCCCAGGGCGGCGCTGCGGGGACGAGCGGCACCGGTGGATCGGCAGGGGGAAGCGCGGGCACGGGCGGAGCTGCCGGGACCGGTGGCACGGGTGGCAGCGCGGGGAAGGGAGGCACGGGCGGCACCGGTGGCACAGGAGGCACGGCGGGAACGGGCGGCTCGGCAGGAAGCGGAGGCTGCGAGATCAAGGCGTGGCACTTCAACAGCTGCCCGGAGGGGTGGACCTCAGGTGGCACGGCCGACGACTGGACCTGCGGTACGCCGCTCAACGGGCCTTCCGACGATCACACCGGGTCGGGGAACGCATTCTCCACCGGCGTGCTTCTGCCTTCGTTCTGCGAGAATTCCTCGCTGACCTCTCCGACGGTGAACCTGTCCTCCTATGCAGGCCAGGCACTGCGGCTGCAGTTCTGGCACTGGTACGCCTTCAACGCCTGCGGCGGAGCGGTCTGCACCATCGTGTGCATGCTGGAGAAGTCCACGTACTCGGGCGGGATCGTGGAAGCGTGGAACGGGACGCAATGGACCAAGATCTCTCCGCAGGGGGGATACACGGGCCAGAAGATCGAATGCTATTCCACGGACCCGGAAGCTGGCGCCACGTGCTCGCCGTGCGAGCTCGACGGAGTCAGCGGGTTCGACGGCTCATCGAACGGCGTGTGGATGCCGGTCGAGATGGACATCTCGAACTTTGCGATCAACGGCTTCCAGGTCCGATTCCACTTCGCCAACTACGACAACGACTTCGTCTGCCATACGGCGAAGCGGGGGTGGTTCGTCGACGATGTCGCGATCGTCAAGCTCGGCCCCTGCTGATCGCGATCCCGGCGCCCGCCATCCACGATAGCCTTCCTGTGACGCAGGCGGGTTCTTTCCACCCGATCCGTGCTAGACAGTCGGGCCAACCGTATGTTCATCGTCGTTGGTGTCGAGCTGTCCGTGCGCTGCAAAGCCTGCGCATCGCCTGTGGCGATCAATGGGGTCAAGCCGAGCGCAGCCTGCTCCTCCTGCCAGCGTGAGATAGCGCTGCGACCCGAGTTCTGGCAGCTGGTGCTCGGCGACGCATTGGAGCAGACAGCTGCGCTGCCCATGCACCACGAGTCCACCACGGAGCTGAACACCGAGACCGGCAGGGTGCAGCGCGTGCTGCGTCGTACGCAGATCTCCTGCGGGCAGTGCCACATGCTGATCCCGCCCGAGGAGGTCGAGTCACTCGCGCTGGTCCGGGGCCAGATCTTCTGCGGGGCCTGCGGCAACCGCAACCCGGCGCGCAGCATGCCGCCAGACACCGGGCTGGGCCAGGTGGTGTTCCTCTACGACGAGGAGTCGACGGCGGACGCGCAGGTACCTTCCCAGACGCACCTGATCGCCTGCCCCTACTGCGGCGGTACGCTCCAGACCGACGGCACCAGCCGGATGGTCACGTGCAAGTACTGCGCTGCGCAGACGCAGGTTCCAGACGACATCTGGCGACGGCTGCATTCCCACATCCACCCGGTCCGACGCTGGTTCATGGCTTGCCGCGGGGAGGCGCGCGCGATGCCCGCGCTGGCGACGTGGCATGACGTGCACAGCGCTGCGGTCGACGAGGACGGCAATCTGTACTGCCTGGGTGGCTACGACGCGTCGGGGCAGACGACAGACCTCTGGTCCGTCGACTCCACGATGCATTTGCGCTGGATCAAGCGCAATGCACCTGTGCTCAAGAGCAAGACGCTGCTCGTGGCCCTTCGCAACGGAACCGTTGGCGTGTGGGGCAGGGATGTGCAGGGCATGATGCTGGTGCGATGCTCCGACGGCGAAGATGCGGGAAGGTTCCCGGGCGCGGCGCCCGGCCCGTCGCGTCCGATGCCCGCACGGCTGGGGCTGGAGCGCTGCAACTCCGTGGCCGCGTGCTCGGATGGAACCTTGCTGGTGCTGACCGAGGAGCAGCGACTGCGTGGCATGGACTACGCCATGCTCTCTCGCGCGAATTCCAGGGGCGAGCCTGTGGAGACGTGGCCCGGAGTTCCCTTCCCGCCGCTGCTCGAGCCGGAGGGAGACTGGCCAGAGGACTTCAAGAAGATTGCGCGTCCGCCGGCCTACATCGGCAACGGCTGCAAGGAAGTCCGGATGGTCTCGGGGTGGGACGATCAGGTCTACCTGTACACGCCTGAATGGATGCTGAAGATTGGGTCTCAGGGAACATTCGCCTGGGCCCGGGAGATCCCGCTCAAGAGCGCTGCCAAGCACCGTGTGGCTGCGGACGGCTCAGGCCACGTCCACCTGTTTGCGGGCAGCGGTCGGCTCATTCGTCTCGACCCGCGGGGAGAGCCCGCGTGGGTGCTGCAACCTCGCAAGGCTGGCGGCGTGATCGGCTCCGAGCACCTGATCGCAGTGGATTCGACGGGCAGGACGACCATGGTCGGCAACCGGGGGATGGTGCGACGGTTCGGTGCCACGGGCAGCGTGGAGTTCATCTCCGAGTCCGCACGAGCCTCGGACAGCGCTGGCGCGTAGCAGGGGAAAGCGACCCGGCCGCCCCTCGACACCGGCCCGGTCCCGCGCTAGGCACGATCCTGTCAACGGAGGATCGGACGATGGCCCTGTACCTCGTGCAGCACGGAAAAAGTCTTCCCAAGGAGCAGGACCCTGAGCAGGCGCTGACCGAGGATGGGATTGCCGACGTCAAGCGCATTGCCGCGGTCGCCAAGGGCTACGGGGTCAAGCCATCGCGCATCCTGCACAGTGGAAAGCTTCGCGCGAAGCAGACCGCCAAGCTCATCGCCGAGCAGCTCGAGCCTTCTGGGGGCGTGTCTCCGCGCAACGGGCTCGACCCGAACGACGACGTCGCGGCCGTTGCCGGGTACCTCGATCCAAAGGAAGATCTCATGGTCGTGGGGCACCTTCCCTTCCTGGAGCGCCTCACCTCCCTGCTCACCTCCGGGCTGCCCGAGAAGCTGGTCTTCAAGTTCCAGAACGGAGGCATCGTGTGCCTCGACCTGGATCGGGAGCGTCACGCCTGGTACATCAAGTGGACCTTGATGCCGCAGATCGGGTGAGCGGATCGGGCCCGCTCCCGGACGGTTGCGGCTCCACCCGATCGTCGCGGTGAATGTACGGGGAAAATCAGGGCGCTGCGACGATGTCGAGCGACCAGGAGTTGAGCGTGCCGGTGTCGGCCGAGGCAACGTCGGCGATCGTGAGCACCCAATCGCCCGCTGCGTCCGCATCCTTGAACGCGTCGACCGCAAAAGCTCCCATGATGTCCTTCTGCGAGCCGCCGACCTGATCGCGGATCACCTGCGTGACCCCGCCATGGGTGAGAGACAGCTTGAGGTCGCCCACGTACGTGTGCGTGATGTCGAGGTTGATCATGAGTGTGCCGATCTTGAGCGTGTCAGGCACGTTGATCGTGCTGGTCACGCCTGCGGGAGTGTTGTCCGGCACGGACACCGCTGCGGTGCTCTCGTAGTGTTTGGCATTGACCGGCGCCTCGCTGCACAGGTTGCGTCCGTCAGGCGAGAAGCAGTTGCCGCGCGCGCCGGCCACGCCGAAGTGGGCATGACCGAGACGGTTGTTGATCGCGGCCATGATCTCCTGCCAGGAGGCATTGCCCTTGTGCTCGAATCCATAGAAGAGCTTGGCCAGGAACTCGCCGGTGGCCGGGTTCATCTCGGTGTAGAGGTTCTCCACGATGCTCGCGACCGCGTCGACCTTCTCCCAGCCCGCCTTGCCCTTGAGCACCGGGCGCACGTAGTACTCGTATCCGAGGCAGCCACCGATGAACATGATCTGGTAGAACGACGGGTAGTTCATCTCGTCGTAGGCCGACCCGGTTCCGAGCACGCTGTGGCCCAGGTAGACCACGACTTCGTGTTCGCTCACCGCGGTCTGGAAGTTCTTGTAGTTCGCGTAGTCGGCCACGCTCTTGAACAGGTCCGGATAGTAGACGTCGACCGTCTCCTTCTTGTCGCCGATGGTCTTGCTGAAGCGTCGGCCGAGCGTCGCCCCGCTCTGCTCCGAGAAACCGGCGTTCTTCAGCCAGGTCACGAACCGGTCCGCTGCCTTCCAGTTCCAGTCTTCCTTGATGTTGCTGCCGTCGTCGAGCTCGCCAAACAGCACCACGGCGGTCAGCTCGTTGTCAGCCCAGAGCTGATCGTACTCAGGATAGCTCGGCGGATTCTTCGGCAGCTTCTTGGTGACCGTGATGGTCATGTCCTGCAGGAGCTCCTGCTTGCAGCCTTCCAGGTCCGGATCCCACAGGTACCAGTACGTCGACTGGCTGAGCCCGATGTGGCCGCCGGATTCGCCGCACGCCTCGCCTGCGTCCTTCATGATGCTGTAGGGAGCGATCGGCACCTTGGCCTTGAAGACCTGCCCTTCGGCGATCGTCTTGGCAACGCCGTTGAGCACGACGGTGTTGACGCCGGCCATGCGGAAGTGGGTGAGCTTGTCCTTGGGGACGCTCGAAGTCTGGGCGGCCGGGATCCAGGTGCCGTCGACCAGCCACTCCGCAGCGTCGGGCGCGGTCTCGTCCTCAGCCAGGATCTGGATGTAGAAGTCCTGACGCTTGCGCATGTAGGTGACCGCGAACTGCGCAAGGTTCGGCGGTGAGTCGTGGATGTCATAGGAAGGGGCCTGGATGTCAGCCTCGAGGGTGACCTCCACTTCGATGCCTGCGAGGTTCAGGTACCCCTGGTCCGCCTTGCCCGAGTTGTCCTCGAGGAACGGGTTGGGACCGTCGTCGACGTTGGCCGGCGTCTCCGTGTCGCTGCTGTTGCTCGAGCACTGAGGCGTAGCAATGAGAAACAGGGCGAGGCTGCAGGCCCTCGCAGCATGCGTGAGGGAGGTTTTCATGGCCGCGCAGAGTACACGAGAATAGCGGATTTGTACAGGCACGCTGCCCCTCCACCCGGCTGCCGATTCCAGGTTATCCTCGGGGAATGTCCTGTCCGCGAGCCCGCCTCATCGCCTTCAGCCTCGCCCTCCTGCCCAGTACCGCCCTCGCGCAACCCACCTCCACGGAGATGGTTCAGATGCGCGATAACGTCAGGCTCGCCACGGACATCTACCTGCCCACGTCGGGTGCAGGACCTTGGCCTGTGGTCCTGCATCGAACCCCCTATGGCAAAGCCGGCTTCGGCGATGCTGCCAAGAACCTGCAGGGGGCCCAGGTCGCATCGATTGCCCAGGACACGCGCGGGAGGTTCGATTCCGAAGGCACGGACTGCATCTTCGGGTGTGACGGCAACGGCACGCTCAAGGACGGCCTCGACACCATGCTCTGGCTCCAGCAGCAGCCTTTCTTCAACGGCAAGCTGGTGACGTGGGGCGGGTCAGCCACGGGCATCGTGCAATACATGGCTGCGACCGCTTCTCCGCCGGATCTGACCGCGATGTGGGTCCAGGTTGCGACGCCCACGCTCTACGATCACATCCTGTTCCAGGGTGGGGTCTTCAGAAAGGAGCTGCTCGAGGGCTGGCTCAAGGCGCAAGGAAGCGAGTTCTTCCTGCAGGACATCGCTGCCCATCCTCTGAACGACAGCTTCTGGGCTCCGGTGCAGACCGCCAACGCCTACGGCGCAGTGCAAGTGCCTGCCATGCACTGGGGGGGCTGGTACGACATCTTCACGCAGGGCACGATCGACGCGTTCGTAGGCTACCAGCACCAGGGAGGTGCTGGCGCCAAGGGCACGCAGAAGCTGGTGATGGGGCCTTGGACCCACGGGGGGATCGGTACGGTTCACCAAGGGGAGCTGACCTATCCGTCCAATGCAGCCGGCCCTCCTGCGGGCTCGGATCAGATCCTGCTGACCTGGCTCTCGCACTACCTCGGGCTGCAGCCGAATCAGGCTGCGATCGATGCAATCCCCGCGGTGCAGTACTACGTGATGGGCGCTGCCGGCGAAGCCAATGCTCCGGGCAACGTCTGGCGAAGCGCAAACGACTGGCCCGTTCCAGCGGCACCGATTCGCCAGTATCTCCACTCGCAAGGGCTGCTTGCCGAGGAGTGTCCCTCAGCCTCGGACCCACCAAGCCTCTACACCTACGATCCCTCCAACCCCTCGCCCACCCTGTGTGGCGGAAACCTGACCATTCCCGCAGGGCCCTGCGACCAGACGTCCGCCGAGGCGCGCAGCGACATCGTGGTCTTCTCCACGCCTGTGCTCACCTCGCCCATGGAGATCACCGGCAGGATCAAGGCGCACCTGTGGGTGTCGGCCGATGTGCCTGACACTGACGTTGCAGTGCGCATGACCGACGTGTATCCGGATCAGCGCTCGATGCTCGTGCAGGATGGCATTCTGCGTCTCGCCACGCGCGGCAAGAACGACTCTCTGCAGATGCTCGCTTCCGGCGAGGTGATCGAAGCGGTGATCGACCTGTGGAGCACCTCGATCATCATCAACGCTGGCCACCGCCTGCGGATCTCCGTCACGTCGTCGAATTCCCCCCGCTTCCGGCCCAGCCCGAACGACGGCACGAGCTACGGCGCACCGTCGAATCCCGTGCCTGCACACGTGATCCTCCACCATTCTGCGGACCGGCCTTCGTACATCGAATTGCCCAACCCGCAGCGCAAGGAGTCCGAGGTGGTGGTGTGCGGGGCGGCTGGAGCGGGCGGCTCGGGTGGTTCGGGTGGTTCGGGTGGTGCGTCGGGATCCGCAGGGATGGCTGGGACAGGTGCAGCAGGGAGCGGCACGGACGCGAGCTTCGGGCCTGACTCCAATGCGACGGATGCAGGAGGCTCGGGCCTGGCGCCAGCGGGCACTGCGGACGACGGCGGGTGCGGATGTCGCACGTCCAGCGGCTCGACCCAGGCGTCCGTCGCGGGATGGCTGCTCGTTGCCGTGGGATGGTTGCGAAGAGTCAGGGAATCGAGGCGCTCTGCCGTTCGGCGTCAGTAGTAGCAGCTCTGCGGATCCCCGCCTTCGATGTCAGGGCAGTCGCTTGGCTTCTGTCCATAGTGCGGGTTGGACTTGTTGATCGGGCAGTTCTGGGCATTGAGCGGATCGCCGGGAACGCTCGAGCAGATCACGAACCCTGTGAGGTGTCCTGCGTCGCACTTCACACCCTCCTGGAAGTAGAGTTGTCCATTTCCGGCGAGCGCAACGCAGCCATTGGAGTTGCCGCCCTGGAAGTCGATCTGGCAGCCCACCGGGAACGGAGCATTGGCAGGGCAGGCCGGCGCGCACACGCAGTCGCCGTCCACGTTGATGTTCAGCTGCACGAAGCAGTTGCCGTTGGCATCAGGCTGCAGCGCGTCGCACTCACCCCACTTGCCCGCAGTGCAGGTCTGGCTTCCATTGCCGCACACGGTCGAGCAGTCCTGCTTGTCACCGTCCTGGCATTCGCAGCCGTCATCGACCGTGCCGTTGCAGTCGTTGTCCTTGCCGTCGCACGCTTCGCTCCCTGGCTTGCCCGAGCCCACGCACTCTCCCCACTCCGCACCCTGGAACTCGTTGCCACCCGTTGCTTTCACGCAAGTCTGGGAGCCGAAGGTGCACTCGCCCTTGCCGGCCTGGGCAGGGTCACCCGCGAAGCACTTCTGGGTCTTGCCCACTTCGCAGGCGCACGTCTCGTCGATCTTCCCGTTGCCGTCGTTGTCGAGCCCGTCGCCGCAAACCTCCTTGCTCGCTGGCCCGCCACCCTCGGGTTGGCCGATGACCTGCCCGCCAGAGCCCTGACCTCCTGATCCCTGTCCTGCAGTGCCGCCGGTTCCAGGCTGATCTCCCTTGCCTTTGGAGGAGGACACAGGGCTGTTGCTGCCGTACCAGGCGCCAGGATCCTCGGACGGGCCGCACGCGGTCGCAGCAAGCAGGAGCCCGATCGTCAGGGAGAGCTTCTTCATCGTATCCTCCATGGGTGTACGATGTAGGTGCCAGGAGTGTGCCACCGGCGAATAGCTGCCAAACCCGCGACTGTGCACGGCTCCAGGCAGCGGGGCGGTGGATCAAGTCCGCGGGATCTGGATCGCGCCGGATCCACCCAAGCGGTCTTGCAGGTCGCGGCAGGTCCCCCTAGCATCGCGCCCGGATTGGAAGAGGGGCCACCGGTCATGACACGACGTTCCCTTGCCCTGCTGGTCTCCTTGCCGCTGCTCCTAGGGGTCGCGACTGCGCCGATCGTTCACGCGGAGCCTTCACCTGCGGAGCTGGCAGCGGCGCGCGACATGTTCCGGGAAGGCCGTGCGCTCGAGGAGCAGGGGAAGTGGGCCGAAGCGCTGGGCAAGATGCAGGCAGTGGCCGCGGTCACGATGACGCCCCAGGTTCGGCACCACATCGCCCTGTGCGAGATGCACCTTGGCAAGCTCGTGTCTGCTCTCAACGGCTTCGAGCGGGCGAAGCTCGATGCCACGCAGGCCGGCATCAACACCGTCGTCGAGGAAGCGTCCCAGCACATCGCGTCGCTCAAGCCGAGGATCCCCACGCTCGTGCTGCGATTGCCTTCGGACGCGGGGGAGTTGAACGTGGTGATGGACGGCCGTGCGGTCTCCTCCGCCGTGCTGCAGGTTCCGATCCCGCTCGACCCGGGGAATCATCGCGTGGAGGTGTCTGCATCCGGCAGAGCCACGTTCAGCCGGACGATCTCGTTGAAGGAAGGGCAGCAGCTCGATCTGGAGATCGTCCTCGACCCTGCCCCAGCGACGTCATCGGTCGCGCCGGCGTCTTCCGCGCGGCTGGCAGCGACCGCGTTGTCCGCAGCGCCGGACGAGGGCTCGCCGAAGCAGGCGGACAAGCCCGGACGCACTGCGGGATTCGTGCTCCTCGGAGCTGGTGGCGCCGCGCTCGTCGTCTCGGGCGTCTTCCAGCTCCTGCGATCGTCGGCGATCAGCGACATCGACGCGAGCTGTCCGTCGCACACCGATTGCGATCCGGGATTGCGTGACACGAGGGATCGGGCGGTGCGCTACGGCACGATGTCCGGTGTCGCCGCGGGTCTTGGGGTGGTGCTCGCCGGAGCCGGAACCTACTTCCTGCTCACATCCAAGGGTGCACCCGAAAAAGGCGGTGCTTCGGTCTCCATCCAACCTTCGCTCCACGCACGCGGCGTGCAGATGACAGGAGTGGTGCGATGGTGACCCGCAAGCGCGCCATAGCGTACGGCATCGTGCTCGCGATCGGCTCTTCGCTGGCCGCGTGCGGCGCGCCTGAGCTCACCTACCGGGATGGGGAGCTGATCGGGCCTGACGCTTCAGCGGACGCAGATGGGTCGAACCCTCCGGATGCGATCGCGGACCAGCAGGTGGACGGGGCCGATGCGCAGCCTGACGCGAACGAAGCAGGCAGCGACGGGCACGAGGCCGGGAGCGATGCGAGCGACGGCGGAAGCGATGGGAGCGAGGGTGGAAGCGATGGGGGCGACGGTGGGACTGACGTGGCTGAAGGTGCGACGGACGCGCTCGACGCGACCACGGATCCTGCGAGCGAGCCGCCGGAAGATGGGGCCGAAGCCGGGCCCGAGGCGTCGCCCGATGCACCTGCGGACATCACGACCGATCCCGTAGCTCAGGACGCGATCGACGATCAGCAGGACAGCGGGTTTCTGTGTCCGGTCGGGATGGGGAGCGTTCCCAAGGCGACTTCAGGGAGCTACTGCATCGACACGACCGAGGTGCGGCAGGCGGACTGGGCTGCATGGCTGGCGACGAACCCTTCGACGGGCGGGCAGGTTGCCGAGTGCACCACCAACACGAGCTTTGCGCCGGACACGGCTGGAGCCTGTGCGTCCGCGTACAATCCCGGCACCACGCCGGATCGTCCGGTCGTGTGCGTGGACTGGTGCGATGCGGTCGCGTACTGCTCCGCGCACGGCAAGAGGCTTTGCGGCAACGTCGCGGGCGGCGCGATGGCTTTTGCGTCCTTCACCGACGCGAGCTTTGACCAGTGGCATCGAGCATGCTCGCTGGGTGGGTCGCGCGCCTATCCCTATGGGGCTGGCTACGTGGCTGGCACGTGCACCGACTCGGCGAGCGCATCGAGCGCCGTTGGCAGCAAGGCTGCGTGCGAGGGGGGATTCCCGGGCATCTTTGACATGAGCGGCAACGTGTCGGAGTGGGAATACTCGTGCAACGGCACGAACGTGAACAGCCGATGTCGGCTGCGAGGCGGCTCCTATGCGGACACTGGGGCAGCGGTTGCATGCGCGGCTGCAGCGGATGACAAGCGGCTGACCCGCAGCCCGACGATCGGGCTTCGCTGTTGCTCGTACTAGGCCACCCGCGTTGCTGACGGTCGCGGCTCGACGTCTCCCACGCTCACGGCTAGAAACCCGGGTTGTCGACGCGCGTCTTGGTGGACGTGGGCTTGGGCGTCTCGGTCCGGGCCTTCTTGGGCGTGGTCGTGGCAGGGGGCGTTGCGCAGGGCGCAGGGCCTGGCTCGACTGCAGACGCGCATGCGCGTGGCGCGGCGATGGTCGCACCAGGCGCCGGCTCTGCCGCAGGCGTCGCAGTGCGGATCGGCGCGCTCGCGGTCTGCGCGTCCGGCGCGATGTCTGCGGTAGGTACAGAGGAGCCGCTGCGACGTCCCGTGACGGTCAGCACGGTGCCTGCGACCAGCACGAGCACGATAGCGGACATGACCAGGGTGACGCGCATGCTCGAGGCAGGGCGCGTGGATGGGCGCGCGCTCGAGGTGCTCGGCGCGGTGGAAACCACGAGCGGCGACTTGGAGTCAGCGCACGACGGCGGGGCGTCCAGGGTGACCGCGTTGGCCGAGGTGCTGCGCCCCGACTGCGGCGTGATCACGATGTGCGCGTCCGGTCGCATGGAGGGCAGGATCCCGGACATGCGCTCGATGTTCATGCCCGAGGAGTCGGACACGGAAGCAAGCACGCTTTCGAGCGCTTCCCGCAAGTCGCGCGCGCATTGGAAGCGATCGTCGGGGTCCTTGTGCAGGCACCGCATCACGATCGCCTCGAGCTCGGGGTGGATCGTGAGGCCAGAGGCGAGCATGGGAGGAGGCTTGTCGTGGACGATGCGATCGAGCGTGGCGTTGTAGTTGCCCGCCTCGAAGGGGGTCTTGCCGGTGAGCATCTCGTAGAGCACCACGCCGAGGCTCCAGATGTCGGACCTGCAGTCGACGTCGGCGCTACCGCGAGCCTGCTCGACGCTCATGTACAGCGGCGTGCCGAGCACGGCGCCAGTGCTGGTCAACGACAGGCTCACGCCTTGGGCGTCGTAGGCCTTCGAGATCCCGAAATCGAGGATCTTCACCACGGTTCCGCCGTTCGGGCTGTGGTGCAGGAAGACGTTTCCAGGCTTCAGGTCTCTGTGAACGATGCCAGCGGCGTGGGCGAAGCGCAGTCCACGGCACACCTCGATCGCGATGCGAACGGCCGATCCCTCGGAGAGGGCGCCGAGTTGCTCGATGTGCTGGGCAAGCGTCATGCCGTCGAGCAGCTCGAAGACCAGGTACAGACGCCCTTCGTCGGTCTCGCCGAAATCGGTCACGTCCACGATGTTGGGGTGCCGAAGCCTCCCCAAAGCGCGCGCCTCGGCGAAGAAACGCTCCCGGATGTCAGGCCGGCTGCTGATGTTCGCGTCCGGGATCTTGATCGCCACGTCGCGGTCCAGTGCCACGTGGTGCGCTGCCCAGATGGCTCCCATCCCGCCTTCGCCGATTGGCCGCAGGATCCGATACCGCCCAGCAACGAGGTCACCTCGCTCCACATTGCGGTCCTAGCGGAAACGTAGGCCAAAGGAAAGTGTCGCCGCGGCGTCAAGATTTTCCGCAGCGTCTTTTGGGAATTTGCTCGCGAAGTTGGACGGTTCCCTTCCGGCCCTCCATGCACTAGCCTTTGCGGGAGAAGCAGGACCATGGAGCTCAGCGCTCTCACCGAAGGCCAGGTTTTTGCGTCGCGCTACAACGTAGTGCGTTGCATAGCTGCAGGCGGGATGGGCGCGGTCTACGAAGTCACGCACACCGAGACGGATCGTCGATGCGCGCTCAAGGTCATGCTCCCTCACATCGTTGCGAACGAAGCGCTGCGCGAGCGCTTCAAGCGCGAAGCGCGCATCACAGCGCCGATCGGCAGCGAATTCATCGTGGACGTGCTCGACGCGGGGGTCGACGAGGCCACGGAAGCGCCGTTCCTGGTGATGGAGTATCTGGACGGCAACGATCTGTCGGTGGAGCTGGATCGGGACGGCAAGCTGCAGCCCGAGGACGTGGTCACGTACCTGTGGCAGACGTCGATGGCGCTGAACAAGACGCATGCTGCCAACATCGTCCATCGCGATTTGAAGCCGGAGAACATCTTCCTGACGAGGCGTGACGACGGGTCGCCGCGGGTGAAGATCCTGGACTTCGGGATCTCGAAGGTCATCGAGGCGAGCACCAAGGGCAACTCGACGATGACGCTCGGAACGCCTTTGTACATGGCGCCCGAGCAGTTCAAGGGCTCGGTGTCTCCTCCGACCGACATCTATGCGCTCGGGATGATCGCCTACACGCTGCTGGTGGGCGTGCCCTACTGGCAACCGGCGCCGGGTGAAGAGGAGTCGGTCTTTGCCCTGGCGACGCGCATCATGGAAGGGTTGCCGGAGACGGCATCGGTCCGCGCAGCTCGTCACGGCTTCACGTTCCCTGACGGCTTCGACGCGTGGTTCTCCAAGGTCACCGCCCGCGACGGCAAGCAGCGCTACCCTTCGGCGCTCGACGCGATCAAGGAGCTCGGACGCGTCTATGGCATCGAGCTGAAGACCACCAGCTCGGTCAGCCAGAGCTTGCGACCTCCTCCTCCTTCTGCGGAGCCTGCGCGTGCTGCCACAGGGATGACAAGCTCGAAGGACGCCTCGGGGAGCCAGCCCACGCCGCAGCGCAGCCGCATGGGCTTGATCCTTGGGGCCACCGGTGCGGTTGCGGTCGCCGGCGTGGCGATCATCATTGCGATGCGCATGGGCAGCACGCCCCCGACCACGGGCGTAGCGGACAGCGCGCACACGACCGTTCCTGCTCCGTCTTCCGGCCTCGTGTCCACGGCGACGGCGAGTGCGACGGGCGCGGCTGATGCGGCTGTGCCCTCGGCCTCGGCGAGCGCGGCTCCGCCCCCTGCGGCTTCGACGGCATCGGCTGCACCGACAGCGCCACCGCCCCCGGCCACGAAGAACAAGAAGGGCGGCAAGTCTTCGGACGGCAAGACGAGTGCGACCACGACACCGGAGAACCCGGTACCTCCGACGAATACCGGCAGCACGCCGTATTCTCGATATTGAGGCTTGTGTGTTTCCCGCGGGAGACCAGCGATGGGGTGATTCACCTCCCCCCGACCGATACGCGGCGATCCGCACTCGCCCCCTCCTCACCGCCGCGCCCCATGGTTAGGGCGCAGCGGCGGGAGGAGAGGGCTACATGTTGCGCAACGCCGCCGCGTGATGGCCCCTCTCCTGCCGCCGCAGTGGGTTGTCGTGGGATGCGGCGGATCAGGAGAGGGGCTCGCGCGGATCGTGAGCTCACGGCGGGGGTGAGGTGATCAATCCAGACCCGGGTTCAACGCCATGCAATCGGTGCTCCACGCCAGAGGGCCACGCTCGGGTCGACCTGTTCGGACGGTTGCGGGATTGAGCGCAATAGCATCTTCCGTTAGTCTGCGCCCCATGTTGCAGACACGACGTTGGGCGCTGCTCGGCGTATTCGCCGTGGCGCTGTTCGGCGCCCCGCAGCTCCAGGCACAGGACAGCGCAGCTGCGTCGGCCTTGTTCGACAAGGGACTGGCGGACATGCAAGCCGGCAAGTACGCGAGCGCATGCCCGGCCCTCGCAGAGAGCTATCGCCTCGATCCGCAAGCGGGAGCCTTGTTCACCCTCGCGGATTGCGAGGCGAAGGCCTACAGGCTTGCGACCGCGGTTGCGCGCTACGACGAGTACCTGGCGCTGTACTCGCGCATGACGCCCAAAGAGCAGGCTGGGCAGAGGGGGCGCGACAAGCTAGCGATCAAGGCCCGCGACGCGCTGATGCCGCAGGTGCCGCTGATCACGCTCAAGCTGCCGGCCTCGGCGCCAGCGGGCACCAAGGTCAGGCGCGACGGGGTCCTGTTGAACACGCCTGCGCTGGGGGTGCCGCTGCCCGTGGACCCGGGAGAGCACGTGATTGCGACGCAGGTGCCCGGCGCGGTGGAGCACGAGCAGAAGTTCACCATCACCGCAGGCGAGAAGAAGGAGCTCGATCTGGAGCTGGTGCTGCCTCCAACCGCGGCTTCGTCGGGCTCTGCTGCGCCCGCGCAAACCGCACCGCCGCCGCCGCCGGTGGCGAGCACGCCGCCCGCGACGCCGTCGGCATCTGCTCCGGTGGGGCCCGTTCCTGCTCCGGGAGCGCACAAGGGAGGCTCTTCGCACACGGGCGCTTGGATCGTCGGAGGCATCGGCCTCGCAGGAATCGCGGTGGGCTCGGTCATGGGAGTGATGGCCCTGGGCAAAAAGAGCACGGTGGACAAGGAGTGCAACGATCTGGCGTGCAGCGACGCAGGGATGACCGCAGTGGATGACGGCAAGAAGTTCGCGTTGGTCAGCACGATCGGATTCGGCGTGGGCGCGGCCGGCCTTGCGACGAGCGTGATCCTGCTGCTGGCAAGCCCGGATAGCCCCAAGCCATCCGATGCGCGCACGAAGATACGTCCCATTGTCGGGAGTCACGGGACCTCTGGAGCACTCTTCGGCGTACAGGGGGCCTGGTGATGAGCGGACGCATTACGATGACGATGGGATGGTCTGTTGCGGCAGCAGCCGTGTGCGTCTGCAGCTTGGGATGTGCACAGGTCATCGGGCTGGACAAGGACTACCACAAGGACACCGATGCAGCGGCGCCGGGCGCCGGGTGCTTGCTGACCGCCCCAGACATCACATGTTCGCCCATGAGCGGCACGACCGAGATGAGCGCGGTACCGGGCAGGTACTGCATCGACAACCAAGAGGTCAGCTGGCAGCAGTACCTGGAGTGGGTGGCAACGAATCCGGACACGAAGGACCTGCCTCAGGCCTGCAAGGAATGGAAGACGGACTTCAAGCCGGGGGGAGACCCACCGATGGGGCTCGACGCAGGCGGGGGCAACTATCCGGTCGTATTCGTGGACTGGTGCGACGCCTACATGTACTGCTTGAAACACAACAAGCGATTGTGCGGCAAGATCCTCGGCACTGCGGTCCCCAAGGGTCAGGTGAGCACCTGCGGCGTGGATCAGTGGTACACGGCGTGCTCGGCCGGCGGCAAGACAGCGTGGTCCTACGGCTCGGAGTTCAAGAGCAAGACCTGCAACGCGGTCAACACCGGAAACCCGCATGTGACCGAGGTCAGCCTGCCCGAGGCGTGCGTCTCCGATGTCCCCGCCTACCAGAACCTGGTGAACATGTCCGGCAACGTGGAGGAGTGGGAGGACGCTTGCGAAACCGAGAGCCAGGGGGCGAAGGACATCTGCTACACCCGTGGCGGCTCCTTCAACGACCAGTCCGAGGAGCATTCGCGCTGCGATGCCGCGCACACGATGGAGCGCGGCGCGCGACATGACTTCGTCGGCTTCCGCTGCTGCGGCCAGTAGAACCCGCAACAACGCTCCGCGTCTGTCCGCACGGACCCCAAGCTGCGAAAGCCGCGCGTCCGGCACCAGGGCTTGACGCGCGGGGCTGGCAACGCTCACATCATCCCTGAAGATGGTGGACTACGCGGACTTCTACAACCAGCGCATCGGCACCACGCTGCGTGGCAAGTGGAAGATCGAGAAGCTTCTCGGCGTCGGCGGCATGGCAGCCGTCTACGTGGCGGTCCACACCATCGGCCACCGCGTCGCGGTCAAGATCCTCCACCCCGAAGTGGCCGCTTCCCAGGAGCTGCGCGATCGGTTCGAGCTCGAGGCCCATGCGGTCAACCGCTTCTCCCATCCGGGAGCTGTCGCGATCACGGACACCGACGTTGCAGAGGACGGCTGCCCGTTCCTGGTGATGGAGTTGCTCGAAGGCGAGCCGCTGCAGGACACGCTCGACCGAGAAGGGCGCCTGCCACCTGCGGAGGTCCTTCGCATCGCTGACGAGCTGCTCGATGTGCTGGCAGCTGCCCACGCCCATGGCATCGTCCACAGGGACATCAAGCCTGACAACCTGTTCCTGCTCAAGGATGGCAGGCTCAAGGTCCTGGACTTCGGCATCGCGCGCATGAAGGAAGGCGCGCCCCGGACGCTTCACACCAAGACCGGCATGGCGATGGGGACGATCACGTACATGCCGCCCGAGCAGGTGCGGGGCCAGCAGGTCGACGGCCGCGCTGACATCTTCGCCGTGGCCGCGACCATGTTCCGTCTGGTGACCGGACGTCGCATCCACGAGGCGGAAACCCACGCAGACATGCTCGTCAAGATGGCGAGCATGCCCGCTCCGCCACTGTCCTCGGTCGCTCCTGAGATCCCGGCGGCCATCTGCCAGGTGGTCGATTGCGGCCTGGCCTTCCGCAGGGAGGATCGCTATCCGGATGCGCTCACCATGCAGGCTGACGTCCGTGCGGTGCGCGCCCAGCAGATCCCTCCTTTTGCAGCTGCCCGAGCCCAGAACGTCGCCCTGGCTCCCACGCTCCCGTCCACTGCCACACCAGGCCTTGCCGCGTCCTACCCGATCGGGGATGGCCCGACGCGCGCTGAGCCAGCGGCTACTGCGAGAAGGGTCGCAGACGCGCCACCCGCGTCTGCCCCGATGCCGGTCTCGCAGCACGCACCTGTTGTCCCGCGCGATCCCACGGCGCCGATGACGGTTCCCGGGGGAGATCCTGCCGTGGCCGCTGCCGCTGCGCAGCGCGTGGAGCCTCCCACGTGGGTCAGCGGAAGCCCTCCCGCGTCCGTGGCAGCAGTCTCTGCCGCTGGGCCGGTGGTTCAGATCGTTCCCACGCCCGGTGTACCGCGGCGCAGCTCCAAGCTCCCTTGGTTGATCGCGCTCGCAGCGGTGGTGCTGCTCATGGCAGGCGGGGCGCTCGCGCTTGGGATCCACTTCCTGGCCTCGGATAGCCCGTCGGCACCTGCTTCCGTCGCTTCGGAATCGCCACCTGAGGAACCCGCGCCACCGGCAGCGGACACGACCCCGCCGAGCACGCTGCTCGGAACGACGCCGCGTCCTCCGGGCAAGGCCCCACCCACGAGCACGACCAAGGCGCCCCCGGGCAGCACGGCGACCTCAACGACATCGCCGCCCGCCACCACGACTGCAGCTGCGCCGCCCGCCACGACGACCGCGCCTCCGCCCGCCACAGCGACGGGCGCTCCTCCTGCCACGACGACCGCGCCGCCCGCGAACACGGGTAAGACGCCGCCCGGGCCGGACAAGGACAAGGACAAGGGCAAGAAGCACCACTGAGCCGTGGTGTCAGCCGCCTGCCAGCACACGCGTGAGCAGGGGAAGGAACGTCTGCAGGCGATCGAAGTGGGGGCGAGATCGCTCCTCGGCGATCAAGGCGTCGCACGTGGCCTGGTCGCCGAGCTGCTTGTAGCCGAGGGCAGCCAGCGCGAGACCTCCCCACGCGCCGCGGATCCTGCGGAAGTGATCGACCATCTTCGCAGCTTCTTCCGCGCCGCCGGGGAACATCGGCTGGCCGGTCGCGAGAGCCAGGTAGGCAGAAGCCACCATGGTCACGGTGTTGCAGTAGGTGCCCGCATGTCTGGCGAAGCGCAGCCGCGCTGCGGCTTGCTCGAACTGGCCCAGGTTGGTCAGCGCGATCGCCTCCCGCGGGTAGGCCTGCAGCGTGACCGGGACCGGAACGCTTCGCGGCTTGTCCAGGCTCTCGGTGACCCATCGGTACGCCATGGCAGCTTTCTGTTGATCGCCGCTCAGCTGGGCCAGCAGCCCGATCGCTGTTCCAAAGCTGGCGCTCTTCTTGTCGCCGAGCATGCGCCGGGCAGCGTCGTGGTTGCCCGCATTGATCACCGCATTGATCTTCACGAGGCGGCGCGAAGCCCACCACGCCCACGCGCAGAGCGGCGCGCAGATCGCCGTGAAGATCGCCATCACGATCGTGGCGTCAGGCTCTCCCACCGCGATCGCGATGGCCATGCCCACGATCGGACCGCCTCCCACGATGGCGAGCGCGATGAAAGCGCCTACGAACCGAGGTTCCATGACCTCACCGCCGTTCGACACATAGGCTGCGTCGCCGAGCCAGGTCTCTTCCAGCGTGCGGGGGAACAAGGAGGATGCGGGGCGCAGTGGAGCCCCGGCCTGGGGCACACCTCGGTAGGCGCCTTGCGAGACTGCTTGAGCTGTCATCCCATCATCCTCCGCTCATGTACTCATGCAAGAACGAGATCAGCCGCTGCACTTCCTCGGGCGAGTTGTAGTGGACGAGGCTTACGCGCACGACACCGTCCTCAGGATCCAGACCGAGCGCCTTGCACAGACGGTGCGCGTAGTAGTGACCGAACCGGATCCCAAGGCCCGCCGCATTGGCAGCTTGGGCGATCTGGCGGGACGACATCGACTTGTGGACGAAGCTGAAGGTGGGCACGCGCAGGGGGCTCGACGCAGCGGGGCCGAACAGCGTGATGTCCTGGCGAGCAGCGAGCCACTCGAGCAGCGTGCGCTGCAGGGGTTCTTCCAGCGCGGTCATCTGCTCGAAGGCCTCGATCACAGCGGAGCGATCGAGCGCCGCGTCCGTTTCACGGCCTGCGAGCCAGCCGAGGTACGCTCCGGTACCGACCCAGGCCGCGCAACCTTCGTGCAGCAGCCCGCCCAGCTCGAACTTGTAGGGCCCCTCGTCGCGCGAGATGAAGTAGTGGTTGGGGCCCTCCAGCTGGGACATCGCTTCGCGCGTGCCGTACATCGCAGCCATGTGCGGCCCGTAGACTTTGTAGGTGGAGAAGACGTACCAGTCCACGTTCCACGCTGCTGCATCGATGGCCCTGTGCGGGGCATAGGCTACGCCATCGACGACCACGCGGGCGCCGGCCGAATGGGCGATTCGCGTGATCTCAGCGACATCCTCGATCGAGCCGAGCAGATTCGACACATGGGGGAAGGCCACGATGCGCGTGCGTTCGCTGACCAGCGAGCGCAGGGTCTCGACCGGGCACAGGCAGTTAGACGGATCGAGCTTCCAGAAGACCGGCTTCCAGCCCTCCCTTTCCAGGCGCACCCAGGGGCCGACATTGGCTTCGTGCCCTGACTCCGCGACGATGACTTCGGGACGCCTCGGGTCGAACGCCCTCCTGTAGCAGTCTGCGAGCATGGCAACGAGGCAGGAGGTGGACGGTCCGAGGATGACCTGCCCTCGACCATCGTCGCCCACGACCATGCGAGCCAGTCGGTGGGCTTGATCCATGATGGCACTGGCTTGCCGGGATGTGGCGTAGTCAGCTCCGAGCTGCACGAAGCACTGCGTCATGTAGCGATGAGCCGCCTCGATGGCGTCGGCAGGCATCTGGGAGCCACCAGCGTTGTCGAGCAGGGCGTCAGGGCCGTCGAGGGCCGGGAACCGATCTCGTACTTCGTGGCGCTGGCGAACCATGAATCCACGATAATCGTCGGGCGTTGCTCCGTCCATGATCGCGAAGACGGCCCTCCCCACAATTCCATGGCATCGATGCAGACCCCCTCCTATGATCCGCCGCGGAAAGGCGTGAGGGGGATCCACCATGTCATCGGAGCAGGCCTCGCTGAAGCAAAGGATTCTGGAGCTGGAGGCCGAGACCGAGACGCTGCGTCGCACGTTGCGCGCGACGCGAGACGAGCACGAGCGAGTGATCAGCGCGCTCAGGCTCTCTGAAGAGAAGTTCTCCAGGGCGTTTCACGCATCGCCGGACTCGGTGAACATCAACCGGGTGAGCGATGGCAAGTACCTGGCAATCAACCCCGGCTTCACTTCGCTCACAGGGTACACGGAGGCCGACGTGATCGGCCGCACATCGCTGGAAATCGAGATCTGGGCAGACCCGGCTGATCGCAAGCGTCTTGTGCAGGGGCTGCTTGCCCACGGCAGGGTCGACGAGATGCAGGCCGACTTCAGGCTCAAGGACGGGGCCGTCAAGACTGCCTTGATGTCCGCTCGGATCATCGAGGTCCACGGCGAACGCTGCATCTTGTCCATCACGCGCGACATCTCGGAGCGTCTGCGGGCCGAGGAGGCGCTGCGGCATAGCGAAGAAAAGCTGCGGGAGCTGATCGATCTGGCCGTGGACGGCATCCTGCTCGGCGACTCGTCGGGCGTGATCGTGGGCGCCAATCAACGCGCTTGCGAGCTGGTGGGACGCGCTCCCAGCGAGATCATCGGCGTGCACATCAGCGAGCTGTTCGCCCCTGACTCGCTCAAAGACAAGCCGCTGCGCTTCGACCTGCTCAACCGTGGGCAGACCGTGGTGACCGAGCGCATGATGGCCCGTCGCGACGGAACGCGCGTGCCTGTGGAGATGAAGAGCCGTCGCATGCCGGATGGCTCCTACCACTCCTTCGTACGCGACCTGACCGAGCGCATCCGTGCCGAGCGCGATCGCGCCGCCATCGAGGAGCGCCTGCGACATGCCGAGCGCAACGAGGCGCTGGGACGGCTTGCAGGAGGTATCGCGCACGATCTGAACAACCTGCTCACACCGATCCAGCTGTCGGCATCCATGATTCTTGCGGACCATGCGAGCGAGCTCGGCATCCGCAGCGAGCTGGAAGGAATCCTGGAGGCCGCCGAGAGAGCGGGGGAGCTGACGCGTCAGATCCTGGCCTTCAGCCGCAAGCAGGTTCTCAGGCTGCAGCCCATCGACATGAACCAGGAGATCATGCGAACCGAGCGCATGCTCCGTCGCGTGATAGGCGAGAACGTCGAGATCCGGCTCGAGCTCTCGCCCGACCTTCCTGCCGTGCTCGCAGACGCCTCCCAGATCCAGCAGGTGCTGCTCAACCTCGCGATCAATGCCCGTGATGCCCTGCCGAACGGCGGCTGGATGCAGCTGAAGACGACGCTGTTCGATGCGGACGAAGCCTGTGCGAGCCAGACGACGGGGCTGGAGCCAGGGCGATACGTAAGGCTCGACGTGTCCGACAACGGCACAGGAATGGACGGGGAGACACTGCGCCAGGCCTTTGATCCGTTCTTCACCACCAAGCAGCCAGGGCAGGGGACCGGGCTCGGGCTGGCCACGGTGCGAGGAATCGTCGAGCAGCACCACGGCGCGCTGTGGGCCACGAGCTGCCCGGACCTGGGAAGCACTTTCATCGTGTGCATGCCGATATCCACCGAAGGCGCGACGAGGTCGCCGGCGAGCGGGCCGCCTGTCCTGGAGCGCAAGACGGGCAAGGAGACGGTGCTGCTGGCTGAGGACGACGCGCTGGTGCGGAGCGCAGCGAGAAGGATCCTGGAGGGGGACGGCTACACGGTAGTGTCGGCGGATAGCGGGGCGACAGCGCTTCAGTGTGCAGAGGCGATGCAGGGGGAGATCGACATCCTGGTGACTGACGTCATCATGCCTGGGCTGACGGGCCGGCAGCTGCACGATCAGCTCAGCAAGCGTTTCCCCGGCATTGCGGTCCTGTACATCTCGGGCTATCCGGACAACGCGCTGGCACCGCACGGGGTGCTGGACAGCGCGGTCCACTTCCTGGGCAAGCCTTTCACTGCGGCAGCGCTCTCTACCGCGGTGCGGAGCGTGCTGGACGAAAGGCCTGGAGGTGTGAAGTGCGCTTGAGCGCCGCAGGGGAGATCAGGGGCAGGCGGTCTTGACTCCGAGCTTGCACGCCTGGGTCAGGTAGCTCGCGCCCTTGGCCGGGTCCGCTGTCACGCCGTCGCCCGCCTTGTAGCGTTTGCCGAGGTACTCGCACGCCGCGCCGCTGCCCAGCGTGCACCCCTTGTCCCAGGTCTTGAGCGCCAGGGGCACGTCCGCCGCAATGCCGGTTCCCGCCGCATACATCGCGCCGAGGTTCGTGCAGCCGACGCCGTGATCCCCTTCGCACGCCCGCTTGAAGAGCTTGAGAGCGCGGGCCGAGTCCTTGGTCACGCCTTCGCCGTCGTCGTAGGCGTTGCCGAGGTTGACGCAGCCGTCCGCACTGCCGGCGTTGCACGCCTGCTGATACAGGGAGGCAGCGCGCGCGAGGTCCTTGGTGACGCCGACTCCCTCGTAGTAGAGATTGCCGAGGTTGAAGCACCCGACGGCTGCCCCGAGAGCGCAGCCCTTCTCGAAGCTCTTCGAGGCATTGGCCGCGTCGCTCTTCTTGAGCTGCAGGGCGCCCAGGTTGGAGCAGGATGACCCGTGCTCCAGGCCGCACGCCTTCTCGAACAGCGACGTGGCCTTGGCCGCATCGCCGCCTTTGAGGACCGTGTTGGCCAGCCGCCCGCAGCTCGCCGCGTCGTTCTTGTCGCATTGCGCGGTGCAATCCGGAACGTCGTCCGGCGCGCACGTATGCGTAGCCGTGGAGGTCAGCTTCGTACACTTGCCATTGGCATAGACGAGCCCCGCTGCGCAGGACTGCCCCTCGTCGTCCGCGACGGCGGTCTTGGTGGCCGCGCCTTCGGAGATGGGAAGCAGCTCCAGACGGATCAGTCCGCCGCAGCCGGGAGGGGGAGTCTCCTGCTCGGCAACCGCCTTCTTGCACGCATCGACGCTTCCGTCTTCCTGCCGGGACATCTTGTTGCTCGTGGACTTGGCACCCGCGCCAGCGCTGAAGACCTCGACCGCCGTGGCAACGCGCGCCTTCTCGCCGGTCTGCATCACGAACGCACCGACGCCCGCACCACGCAGGAAGTGCGTCGCTCCGTCGCAGCGTCCCTTGAGCTCGCCGCGCGGCACCGAGACCCGCGTCGACATCCTCTTCCCCACCAGTGCCGTCGCCAGATCGAGGGTGGCACCGCGTTCGAGCTCTGCGCTGAGCTTGGCCACCAGCGCAGCGCCGCTCAGGGGAAGGTTCGCCTTGATTTCGTTGGAGTCCTCCAGGCGGATCAGCTGCTGCTTGAGGATGACCGCCTTGAATCCGTAGGAGCCGTCGGCCTTGCAGTCGGTCAGCAGGTCGAGCTTCTTGCAGTCGTAGGAGACGATGGCGACGCCTTCCCGCATGGCGACTTCGAGGTCCGCGCGCTTCTCCGGGCTCCAGTCGACGACGAGCGGCTTGGCACCGCTCTTGACATCGCGACACTCGTCGTCGCCGCCCATGACTTGCGCGGCGGTCTTCGCCTGGGGGCGCACTGCCTCGGCGATGCCGCCTGTCCCGCAATTGGCGAGGGCCGCCAACAGAATTCCGCCCATCAACGCGGTCCCGGTCAGTTTCGCGGTCAAGCTCCGTGCATATGCTGTGCGCATCTGGATTCCTCCTGGGCCCACCTCGCAAGCAGATGCGAGGTTGAACGGCACCATCCAAGCCCCAAGCCCGCTCGCAGTCAAGATGCGTTCAGCTGGCGGCGCAGCTCAAACGCCATTCCCCCGACCCGCATTCCCGGCTCGCTGGAGCTGCCCCGGGCCCACGCCGGAACCCTTCCATTCGGCCCAAAACTCACCTAGCGTCCATGCCATGCAAGCGAAGACCCTCTGCGTCATGGCGTCCTTGTCGTTGGTCGTTCTTGCAGGCTGCAGCAAGAAGGACGACCCCAAGCTCACGGTTCCCACCGCAAGCGCGAGCGCTCCGATCACCGCGGCAACTTCGGCTGCGCCGACGGCGACGGCCTCTGCCGCCCCGTCTGCCTCGGCTGCCAGCTCGCTGCCGGTCCCGTGGGAGAAGGCGCTCAAGGAAGGCGTGGCCTACGACAAGACGTGGACGCCTGCGTACTCGATCTACCGCAAGGCAGGTGGCATCGGGCTGTCGATCACCGAGGCCTACAGCTACTGCGAAGGCCAGGGCAAGGCCCTGTGCTCCGAGGTGCAATACCGCCGCGCCTGCGCAGAAGAGCCGGAGCTGGGCAAGATCGAGACATGGACCGGAAGCGGCGACGCCGCGGCCGATCAGCTCACCGTCGTCGGTGGCGGGGACTGCATGAACAAGCAGTTCGTTGCCGCCACGGACAAGAAGCCAGGACGCGCCACCTTGTGCTGCGACCGCGCGATCGGCGTGCGCACCGAGTACAAGTCGATGGACTTCATGGTGGCCACGCAGAAGCACGTGGGTGCCTACGAGAACGCTCTCAAGGGGCGCGACCCGTTGTCCCTGCAGGACCTGTATCACGACAAGGTGATCTTCGAGAACAAGGTCTACGACCGGACGAAGCTGCTCGAGATGCACAAGGAGTACTGGAAGAAAGTGCCCCAGCAGTGGACACAATTCGACTGGTGCCGCGTGACCATGCAGACCGGCAAGGACTTCGAAGGCAACGATGACAAGCAGTTCCAGACCGACTGCGCGGCGCTCTTCCGCATCGGCCCTGACGTCCACTTCGCCATGCAGCGGATCATCAAGGGCAAGAGCTCCAAGGGCGCTGCCGCGATCATCTACATCGGCGACGTCTCGTCATCGTCCGCACCCTCCGGGATCGACATGAAGACCGCGATCGAGAAGGGCTTCATCGGAGCCGACCCCTCTGCCGCCGCGTCCGGCTCTTCCTCCGCGAGCGCCGCCTCTTCGGCCCCGGGCGCACCCAAGGAGAAGAAGGTCCGCGTCGGCGTGCTCATGGTCGTCGACTAGCTCTCCCGAATCCCCGAATCGTCCGTGAATGGACAGCCGCCCGAGCGCCAGCTACCCTCGGGAACGGGTGCTGTCCACTCTGTGGGACCGCCTTTGCGGGAAGGATCCGACCATGAAGCGAGTCGTGCTGATGTCTGCCACGGTCCTGGCCCTGGCTTGCTTCGCAGGCGGGTGCGGCTCATCGAGCAGCGGAGAGCCGCAGAGTGCCGGCGGAGCATCGCCCGATGGATCGGTGGCCGACGCACCAGAGCCCGAAGCTGGTACGGATGCGTTGGCCGACAGTGATGCGCCTCAAGCCGTGCAGGGCACCTACGGGGAGCTCGCCTTCAAAGGGCCGTGGGGAGCCGAAGTCACCCGCATCGTCCGATCGCCCCTGGATCCTGCTCGCATCTTCGCGGTTGCCAGCGGCGTGCTCTTCCACTCGAAGGATGGAGGCGCAAGCTGGACCGCGCTCGCTGCATCCCAGTACTCCGTGCACTCGGTGATCGCCCTGGCGGACGGGAGAATCTTTGCAGGTACGGACATCGACATCGTGGTGTCGGCAGACGATGGCGTGACGTGGAAGGCGATCTCTGCCGGTATCGAGCCGGCGTACGGATTCGGCGTACAGGTCAAAGGGCTTGCCTGGCAGCCGGGATCCCCTGCGCGTCTGTGGGCCGGCCTGGCGTCATACAAGACAGCGGCCATCTGGTATCTGGAGGATGGGAGCACGACCTGGAGTGCCTGGACGCCACCTCCTGGCTGGGAGCCTTCTCCGCAAGGCCAGAACCCCGCGCAGATCAGTGACATCTCCGTTCAGCCCGACCCTGCGCCTGGCAAGGACTTCATCGTTGCGACCTTTGACAGGGCGTTCTCCTCCGGCGGCGGCGTGTACTGCTCGCGTGATTCCGGCACCACCTTCGAGGACTGCGGCGCAGCGCTCCCCGAATCACCCTTCATGCGGGTGCGGCTCTACGACGGCGTGGTCCTCATCGCTGGCGGCCACGTCTTTGGGAGCGCATGGGCAGGTGTGTACTCCTCGAAGGATCAGGCCAAGACCTGGCAGGCGTTCAACGGCGGCTGGCCCAATCCGGTCGCCAATGACGTGATCGAGCTGCAAGACGGAACCTACGCAGTCGGAAGCTATTCGCGCGGATTGATGATCGCGCAGAGCCTCGGAGGCAGCTGGACGCCGGAGCCTGAGCTGGATGGCCAGGAGGTCAGCGCTGTCTTCCAGGCAGACAATGGTGATCTGTTCGCGGGCTCACCGGTGCTCGGCTTCAAGAGGAGAAAGGCCGGCGCCTCCCTGTGGGAGAATGCGTCCACAGGCCTTGCCAAGGCTCCCACGGTCGACGCCACGCTGGATCCGGCGAAGCCGGACAGGATGCTAGCCAGCATCAACGCTCTCAACAGCGGCATGGTGCTCCAGACCGACACGGGCATCGATGGCTGGGGCCCCATCGCCTCGCTGCCTCATCCCAGGTACACGTACCTCAGCATCGGCGCCAGCGGCAGGTGGTACGTCGTGTCCGACGGCCCTACCACGCAGTCCAACGATGGTATCTACGCCTCGAGCGATCAGGGCAAGACATGGGACTTCCTGGGGCCCCTGGCAGGGCCGAACATGGATCATCAGATCTCGGGCATCCTGGAGGACGCTGCGGGTGCCACGCTCGTTGCGACCGGGACCACGTTCGGGCAGGAAGCCGCGCCCTTCATCATGGTCTCCTCCGATGCAGGGGCGAGCTGGGAGCAAGCCTGGAAGGGGGCGGTACAGACTTCGGCGGGGCGGGCGGTTCGCACCGATGATGGCGACGTATTTCTCGCGGTCGGCGGAGCCGGTGGAGGCATGGTGCACCTTGCCAAGGGCGGGACGGCGAGCCTGCTCGAGCTGACGGAGCTGGCCGGAGGAATCGTCGATGCGGATGTGTGCGCGTCGAATCCGAAGCAGATGATCGCAAGCGGGATGGTCGACAAGACCGGGTCGGCCGTGAAGGTGCTCAAGACCACGGATGCAGGCGCCAGCTGGAAGGAAGTCCCGCAGGTCGCGGGCAAGAACGAGTTCGTCACGAAGCTCGCATTGCACCCCTATGACTGCCAGGTGGTCTTTGCGGTGACCTCCGGCCGCAAGGTGAGGGCGAGCAAGGACGGGGGAACCAGCTGGCAGGACATGTCCGGCCCGGTCGAGCTCTCGTCGTTCGAGCAGCTTCGCGTGGTGCGCAGCTCCGCGTACAAGGGGATGCTCTTGCTGGTGGGAGGCGGCGGGATCGTCGCAGCCGAGTTGGGGACAGCGCCGCTCTGATCGCGAATCGTGATGCGGGGAGGAGCTCCAGTGTCCCGACTCCCACTGCGACGTGCGACGGAACCTCGGTCGTTCTGTGCAACGCGGGGAAGACTACGAAGATCGACTGCAAGAGCCTCGGCTTCACCACCTGCGAGCCGAAGTACGGCATCTGCCTCCCAACAGGGTTGACCGGCTGAAGCATTCCGCGTTCCGATCATCACCTGCGGACAGGAGGCTCCCCCGTCTCAGATGTTCGAGCAGCCTCCGCCCGAGCACCCGGTCTGGCACTGACCGGTGGTGGCGCAGTGGAAGGTGCAGCCGCCTCCGGGGCAATCGAAGAAGCAGCTCGCGTTGCCGACGCAGCTCATCGTGCAGCTGCCGCCGGCGCAGTCCATCCAGTTCGTCAGCGAGCCGCAGCTCGCACTGTCCATGCACTCCATCGTGCAGCTGCCGCCCGAGCAGTCGAACGCGCATGACGCATTGCCAGCGCAGATCTGATGGCAGCCGTTCCCAGAGCACGTCGAGGTGCAGTTGCCCGAGCTCGCGCACGTCTGGCAGCCGCCAGGCACGCACTCTGCTACGCATGCCTCGTTGGAGCAGCCCGAGCCACCACCGCCCGTTCCGCCGCTGCCTCCCACGCCGCCGCCGCAAGCCGTCTTGACCTGCGCGCTGTCGAGCGCGGACTGGCACACGCTCTCCATGCCGCTGCTGGCAGCTGATTCGCACGTGGTCTTGACAGACCCCGCAGGGCAATTCGGACAGATTGCGGCGAGCTGCTGGCACGCAGTCCCGCCGCCTCCGCCGGTTCCGCCGACACCTGAGCCGCCATTGCCGGTGCCGCCGTTGCCCGTGCCGCCATTGCCCGTGCCGCCGTTGCCTGTGCCGCCGTTGCCGGTGCCGCCGCTTCCGCCATTGCCCGTTGTGCCTCCGCTGCCGGCCGAGCCGCCGGTGCCTGCAGGCGGATTGCAGTTCTTCTGGATGTCGAAGTCGGTCAAGCCGTCCTCGCACGATGCTGTATCGCCGCTCGCGACCGCGGCCTCGCAGGTCGACTTGAGATTGGGGACTGTGCAGTAGGGACACCTGGCGCCCAGCTTGGAGCAAGCGTCCGCGTTCGAGGAGCCGGCGCCTCCATCGCTCGTCCCGGAATTGCCGGTGTTGCTGACGCAACCGAGGGGGAACATCGCTGCGACCATGAGTGCGAATGCAAAACGCTTCATGTAAGAATCCTCCGTGTGGGTCCCGCGGACACCAGGTTTGTGCGGCGATCAATGCCTGCTTCCGGAGGCATGAGCATGGGTCGTGCCACGTGACCTGTGCGCGGAGCTCTGCCTTCTTCCCGCGGCCTTTCACGCGCACTTGCTGCATCGCGGCCAAGGGAAGCCGTCCAAGCCCAGGCGCCGGGCTGCGGCCTGCAGGCCGCTCAGGTGCAGACGACAGGCCGCTGGCGGGTGATGACTAGTCGCACTGCGTGTGCCCAGGAAACGAAGGAAGCTCCACGCACGTGCTGCACTCGCCCGTGGATGGATCGCACAAGGGCGTTCCGTTGGTGAGCACGCATTCCTGGAACTGCTCGCACTTCGACGTGTACAGTTTGGTCCCCAGCTCGTGTCGTCCGCAGCAGAACTCCGTGACCAGGCACTGCTTGCGCGAGGTGCATGCGAGGTTGAACACGTTGCCCTCGTCGTCAGCGTCCTGCTCCGAGCCCGCGGTTCCCCCAGCGCCTCCGGCTTGCGTGCCGCCTTGTCCCGGCTGGCCGCCCGAGGCGGTGCCGCAATCCTTGAGGCAGTCCACCTTCTGCAGGTCATCGAGGCCTATGACGGATGCGCACCCGAACGGAGACCATGCGCCGATGGCCACGAGGGTCGCCGAGCCTGCGAGCGCGCCAGCCCAACGCTGCTTTGCGGTCGATTCTCTTCGCATGCTCAGAACCCTCCACTGACGCCAGCGCTCGACCATCCGACGAACGGGTGCACCCATGCACCCTGGGTGGGAGCTCGGGGCGCAGGGCTCCCAAGGATCAGCCCAGCAATTGCCACGCCAGCGCCGACGCCGCCGATGACGAATCCGATGTTCGACATCGTCGCAAACGTGTTCGCCGCATCGATGTCGTCGTGCGTGTCCGGCGGGCAGCGTATGTCCACACACCTCTTCACCGCGGAGTTCCTCTTGGACAGAGCAATGCCCCCTGCAATGCTCCCCAGCAGCACTCCGACGCCGGTGGTCGCGATGCCGGCGATCACGAGGGCAGGTCCAGCTCCAGGCCTCGCAGGAGCCGTTGGAGCCGGGCGCAGCACGTTGTGCGCCGAAGATGCGGGCGGCGCAGGAGCGTGGGAGGCAGCTGCAGAAGGAGCAGCCGACGGAGCAGCCGAAGCGCTCGGTGCCGGCGGCGCTGCTGCGTGCAGCTCGAGCGGCACGTCCCGCGTCTGCCCCTCGGCAAGGTTCAGCTCTGCGCGGACCACGGAATCTCCCGAGCGAGCGAGGACCACGTGCGGACCTGGATTGACACTGCGGGTCGAGCCCAGCGCCGATCCAGGCACCTCGTCGCCGTCGATGGTGACCTCGAACGGGGCATCGGGTGGGGTCACGGTCACGCGGATCACCACAGATGGAATTCTCGCCTTGAGCCCTGTGTCGAGCTCCGCCGCCTCGGCGCGGGCGCGTGCGAAAGGCGCGGGCTCCTTCTTTTCGATCGGGTGCCGGATGACCTTGAGCAGGTTGTCGCGAGCCTCGACCAGCAGGCCGAGGGCGATCTGTGCTTTGGCTAGCTCCACGCCGGTGGTCGGAACGTGCATCAGATCATCCGCCGCCTGGAAGCGAGCGAGCGCGGTCTTCAAGTCCCCAGCACTGCGCGCTGCGCGTCCCTGCGCCATCAGCTGCCTTGCCGTCTCCTTGTCCGCAGCAGACGGTTCGGCATGCAAGCTGCCGGCACCCAGCACGACCAGCGCGAGCAGAGCCCCCACGCAGCCTCTGGCGACCCGTCTCATCTCAGAACCCGTCATCCACATCTTGGTCTGATCCCTTGGAGGTGCGAGGACCAGGCTTGCTCGGGCCTCGTCGCGGTGGACGGCTGCCCACCGGCGCCGCCGAGGGTCCACTGCTAGTCGCGGGCAAGGCGGACTGCAACGGGGCGCTCTCGGAGGGCGGGAGCGAGGGCGCTACCGCCGGCGCAGAGGTCGCGGCCGTGGCCGCGGAAGCGCTGGCAGGCGAGGTGCTCGCGGACGGCTCGCGTGCTCGGGAGCCGAACCGGAAGCCGATCACGCCGATCAGCCCGATCGCGACGAACACCGCGATCCCCAGGGCAAACACCACGCGATTCCGATTCTCCGAGTCCACGGTGACGCTCGAGGCGATCACGGACGACGAGGGGTCAGCGACCGATGCATTGGACTCCTCAGCGGACTGCTGGTCGCGAGCATGACGCTTCGCAGCCGACCTGAGCCCTTGCTCGATCGCGCGCTGCCGCTTGCGGATCGCGTCGCCCATGTGCTCGGCGTAGAAAGCCGCGACATCGGCGTGCGACGGCGCCAGTCGCGTCTGACGCATGGCATCGTCGATGGCTCTTCCCATGTCCGCTGCCGTGGGGAACCGTGCCTCGACCTCGGGTGCCATGGCCTTCGCGATGATCGCCCGGACCGGCGCAGGAACCGAGTCGTCGAGCGCAGGCGCCGGCGTGTGCGAAAGCAGCTTGTGCAGGGCGATCGCCTGGTTCTCGCCGCCGTAGGCCGGCTTGCCCGCCACTGCATGATAGAGCGTGGCGCCCAATCCCCAGATGTCGGCGCGGCGATCCACCTCGGCGCCGATGGCCTGCTCCGGCGCCATGTACCCGATCTTCCCTTTGATGTTCCCTGGGGAGGTCTCCTCGGCTACCCGTCCGCGTGCCTTGGCGATGCCGAAGTCGATCAGCTTGGACACGCCGCCCGAGGTGATCAGGATGTTGTGGGGGCTGACGTCGCGATGCACGATGCCAGCCGGCGAGCCGTCAGGTCCAAGAACCTCATGCGCCGCGTGCAGCCCTGCGCACGCATCGGCCACCACGCGCAGCGAAATGCCCAGCGGCAGCGTGGAGCCCGACTCCTCGAACCTGCGCAGCAGCGCTCGAAGCGAATCCCCCTCCATCCACTCCATCACCGTGTACAGGACGTCGTCCTGCTCGCCCAGGTCGATCGTCTGCGCCACGTTCGGGTGCACGATCCCCGAGGCAATGCGCGCCTCGTCGAGGAGCATGGACCGGAACAATGGGTCAGCCGCGTAGTACGGAAGGATGGTCTTGACCGCGACCAGCTTCTCGAAGCCGTGCTTGCCCGCGAGGCGCGCGAGCCAGACAGAGCCCATTCCGCCACGGGCCACCACGCTCAGAAGCTCGTAGCGATCCAGGAAGGTCCCTGGTTCAAGCTCTGGCCTGTCGACGTCCTGGTGCCGCACGAACCGGATCCTCGCCTGCCTCGCTTCGATGCACAAGACCCAACGCGGCAGCCCGCGGTCAGCGCCGCAGCGCAAGCGCTGCAGCGACGCTCAGCACCGCGGCCAGGATCCCGAGCACGATCCAGAGCAGCACCGCGCTCCGGCGACGCCGCACCAGCACCAGCGGCTCCGTCAAAGATGGCGGGGGAAGGTCATCGCCTCGAAACGATGCTGGCGCCGTCGGTGTCCCGTCCATGACCCTGACGTGTCCCTGCGGGACCGTGGCCCGCTGAGCCGCGTCCGGCGCTGCGCTCGGACGCGTATCGAGCCTGTCGCGCAGCTCGGCCTGACGCGCCTGCAGCTCGGCGCCGCAGTGCTCGCGCAACGTTGCGGACACGCGCGCGTGGCTCAGCATGATCTGCCGGTCGCGAGCCAGGGCCTCGAGGGAATCGGACAGCTCCACCATCGAGCGAAACCGGCGCTCAGGGGATTTCTCGAGCGTCCGGACGAGCACTGCGTGGAGTGCGCGGCCGCACGCCTCGTCCATCCCATCGAGCCCGGGCACTCCCGCCTGCAGCACGTTCGCCATCGTGTGCCCATCGGTCGATCCCCGAAACAGGCGCTTGCCGGAGAGCATCTCCCACAGGACCACGCCCAGCGCAAAGACGTCGGCACGTCGATCGATCGGCTGGCCGGCCACGTACTCGGGCGCCATGTACGCGAGCCTGCCCTTGAGCGTCCCCTGCCAGGTCGACGGGTCGCCGGTGAGCACGCACTTGGCAATGCCGAAGTCGGTCACCCGCGCCACGCCGTCCTCGCCGATCAGGATGTTCTGCGGAGCCACGTCGCGATGCACCAGCCCCATCGGAGCCCCGCGGTCGTCCATCAGCTCATGGGCTGCATGCAATCCTGCGCACGCGTCGAGCGCGATCCGAAGTGCAACGTCGACCGCAATCCGGGTCTGGCTGCGATCGCACACTTCCATGAGCGTTGCGAGCGACGCCCCCTGCACGTACTCCATGACCAGATCGATGGACTCTTCGCTGGCATCCACGTCGCGGACATCCACCACGTTGGCGTGACGGATCTTGGAGGCGAGGTTGGCCTCCCTGAGAAACGCCCTGCGAAACGCAGGATCGTCGACCAGGTGGGCGTGCGGGCGCTTGATCGCGACGATCTGGCGGAAGCCCATGCCACCGCGCTGGTAGCCGAGATACACCGTGGCCATGCCGCCGGTGGCGAGCTTCATCAGCAGCTCGTAGCGCCGAACCGGCTCCTCTCCGTCGGTCTCGTCGTCGCGTGGTGCACTCATGCCATCTCCTGCGCGCGACCTCACTTCTTGCCACCAGCCGCTGCTGGCTTCTTGGCAGGCTCCGCCTGCTCGGCAACGCGGGCCATCAGGCGCCCCAGGTAGGTGCGATCCAGGCCGGCGAGCTGCGCGGCCGCGGTCTGGTTGCCGCCTGCGCGCGCCAGCACGATGCGAAGGTAGATCCGGGTGAAGCGATCCAGCAGCGCATCCTTCTGCCCGAGGTACGGTGCGCCGCTCTCCGCCAGCTGCGCCAGCGCCGACTCCAGCAGATCCGGAGGGCCTTCCATGCGAGCGGGGAGCTCTCCGAGCACGGCATAGGCTTGCATCGCGTTGCGAAGCTCCCGCACGTTGCCTGGCCAAGCGCGCGTCTGGAGCTCACGCACCACCGCGCTATCGAGCTCGCCCAGGCCGAGCTCTCTGGCGAACCGACGCGCCAGAAGCCCGATGTCCTCGGCTCGCTCGGAGAGCGAAGGAACGCGAAGGCGTACGACTGCCAGGCGGTAGAACAGATCCTCGCGGAATCGACCTGCGGTCACCTCGGCGCGCAAATCGCGGTTCGTGGCGCCGATCACGCGCACCTTCACCGGCCGCGCTGCATCGCTTCCGAGCGCCTGCACCTCCCCGCGCTCCAGCACGCGCAGCAGCATCGGCTGGACATCCGCCGGGAGCTCGCCGATCTCGTCGAGGAACAGCGTGCCGCCATCCGCGCTCTCGAACGCCCCCTTTCGAGGTGCCATCGCACCCGTAAACGCCCCCTTCTGGTGACCGAACAGCTCGCTTGCCACCAGCTCGCGCACCAGAGCTCCGCAGTTGATGGCCACGAACGGCGCCGACGACGCGGGGGAGGTCAGGTGAAGGGCACGCGCCACCAGCTCCTTGCCCACCCCTGACTGCCCCTCGATGATCACCGGCACCAGCGAGCCCTGCATCCTCGCTATGGTCGCAAAGAGCTTGCGCATCACCGCCGAGCTCCCGACGATGCCCATGAACTCCGGCTCGTTGTAGGCATCGACGTGGGCGAGCGACTCGGCGTCCGCTTCCACGGTCAGCGTCGCTCGCCCCAGCGTGATCCGGCTGCCGAGCGACAAGACGATCTTCTCGACGCGCTGACCGAGGTAGTACGTGCCGTTGCGGCTGCCGCGATCGCACATCAGCACGCCTTCGGGCACGAGAGAGAGCTCCAGGTGCGAACGCGACACGGACGAATCGTGCAGGGTGATGTCGTTGTGCTGCCCCGTGCCCACTGCGCAGATCCCCGAGCTGAGCCGGAAGGTCTCCGGAGAAGCCTGCACGCCGGAAGCGCGGACCAGCACAGACAGCGGCGGCTGGGCCCGGCGATGCGCGAGGTCCACATAGGTCTGCGTCGGCCCGGCAAGCTCGCCGGGAAGGCCCGCTTCGCGTGAACGCCCACGACCCATGCCGGGTATTCATCGCATTTCTCGGGGAGAAAACCTAGGGGGCGTTCATCATCGCTACCACGCTCGCCCATGCCGTCGGCGCAAGCCAGAGCTTTCCCACCGCTCGCGCAGGCGACGTCGGCTGGACCTCGATCGCAAACGGAATGCGCGCCGTGCCCCGTCCCGGAAGCCGTTCCACCCTCATCCGCTCCCACCGGTAGTGCTCTCGCATCGTCAAGAATCGAACCAGCCCGCCCACCCCTGCCGCTGTGACGAATCCGCCGATTCGCGTGGAAGGTGACGAGAGCGGCTCCAGACCCGGTGCATGGACGAGCCCCCCTGCCTGGCCCTGCACCAGCGCAGCCATTCGATCGACCATTCGATTCTCCTGCGGGCCGTAGGTCGCCTTGATCCTGCCGCTCGGATCTCGAACCTCCCGCAGCCTCGACGGAGAACCTTGGGGACCGAACCCGATCCAGGTCCGGCCCCCATCCGGCACCATCACCACCACCAGGGATTCGTCCGGGCCAGGCTCCTGCGGCATTGCGCCATAATGACGCATGCAGTCGTCGAAGAATGCTGCTGGCATCTTCATCTCGTAGAGCACGCTCCCAGCAGGAAGCCCCTTGGGGGCCTTCCTCTTTGCGATCTTCCCCAGACCGGCGCAGAGCGTCGGCAGCTGTCGGTAGGCCAGCGACCGCAGGTCGCCCGTGTTGTACGCCTGCATTCCCGCATCGAGCGCAGGCTCCAGCTGCCTGGCAGGCTCGTCGAAGCCGAGCACGTGCCACCCGAAGGTCGACAACGTTCTCTGCCACAATCCCTGACCCGTGGAACGCGTGTAGAGCGCATCCACGCCGCTGGCGTCCCCTTGCGCATAGACCCATGCTGTGCGGGGAAGGAAGGTGCGGGCGATCAAGTCGACGGTCGTGGGGCTCGCTCCCACGCCAAAGCCTTCCTGAAGCCAACGGCCAAGGGCCTGTCTCGCCTCCTGCATGCGCGCAGGATCAGGCGTGGAAGAGAACCACGCCATCTCGCTGTCCACAGGGAGACGCGCGAACATCGATCGGGCAAGATCGTTGGTGGGCGCATAGGATCCGAGGGTGCGCGACACCCACGAACGTTGGCTCGCGAGATCGGCTGCGATCGTCACCACGATCGATCCGCCTTCCTCCGTTGCCGTCAATTGCAGCCGGCTCGCGTCAGCCATCCAGTCGAGCGCTTCGCCTGCGATGTCGTCACTCCCCGGGACCCCGAGAAACAGCGGCACCAGCCCACGCAGCGAGTCGCCAAGGTCCGATGCCAGCCGGCTCGGCCACGCCTCGAAAGCAATGGGGGCAGTGCCAAGATCGACCTGTGGGAGCCCACGGGCAAGGTAGGGAGCCAGCTCCTCGAGCGCTTCCCCGTCCGTACCGACCACGAGCCGGGCAGGGGAAGACCCCGACGACGTCGCGAGCCAACACGGCTCGGACGCCGAGTTGAGCACCACCACCTCGAAGACACCCGATGATCGGGGACGAAGCTCGATGCGTCCTGCGCGCGCTTCTTCGCGTAGCGTGCTCAGCGCCTGCTCGAACGATCCCAAGGGAATCGAGAGGGCCGCGCGCGGGCCATGGGCTCCGAGCGAGATCACGGAGCGGATCGAGGCTGCAAGCTCGAGCGGAGAGTCGGCCATCACCTGCCCATCCAGGGCAGCGGCAAGCGACGGCACAAGATAGGAGATCGGGGCGCGCGCCAGCATCGCCATGGGATGATCCCCGAGCAGCTTCGTGAGAGCACTTCGCTGCAGCCTTCCCACGAGTACCACGGATGCCGGCTGCTCGACCGGGGCGCGATCCGAGGGCAGATCCACGGGGCGGGGCGCGATCGTCGCTGATGGGACGGTGACCGGAGCGTCTGGAGGTGGAGGGACTGCTGCGCAACCAGGCAGCGTTGCCAGAAGCGCAATCCCGAAGTGTCTCCAGGTAGCCAAGGCAATCGGGATCCTAGCACGATCCATGATAGAACCCCTGGCCATGGCAACGAGTCCAATAGCGCGCTCTGCAACGGTTCTCGTGCTCGGTGCTGTCGCAGCCTGTGGCCCCGCAACCCCTGCGCCATCGACGCCCGTACCGGCGCAGCCCGCGCAGGTCTGGTCACCACCAGCTCCCCCTGTGTCCGTCGCGGCGCCATCATCGAGCGCTCCCGCTTCCCCAGCCCCGGTTGCGATCGAGAGCCTTGCGCCGATCGCCTCCCCTGCCTGTCAGATCGATCTGGCGTCTGGGCGGCTGTTGTCCTCTGTCAACTTGCAGCTGCTTGGCCATCCCCTGGGCGCGATCGACGGACCGGTCGAGAGCATCCGGGTCCAGATCGGGGCGAATGCCACGCGAGCAGTGGCAAGAATCGTCACTGATTCTCTGTCCCTCGAAGCAGAGGTGGATCCGCACTCGCTGCGGGTGGGACACAAGGCCGATGCGGCGTTGATCGAGGGATACATCCGCCTGGAGCGCGCCCCGTTGAAGGATGCGTCGTCCGGACGTGCGACCGTGACCTTTGGGCTGCCGGACGGGGTCACTGCGGTGAAGCCTACCCGGCAAGCGGAGGTCCCATGCTCTGCACTTACGCTCTACTTCGCATCGTCGCCAACGTTCCAGGGCAAGAGCCTCGAGCTGAAGACCGATGCGAAGAGCGACTTACGCGTATCGCCCGGGAGCCAGCCGGTTGCCAGGGTCTCGGGACCGCCGCATCCCGCATCGGCCGATGACCCGCGCGAGCTGCGCATGGTCACCGTCGTGGCGGAGAAGGGCCCTTTGACCCAGATCGCGTACGACGGGCAGGAAGCTTCGGTCATCGGCTGGGTCGACTCCCGGCTGATCGAGAAGCGAGCTAAGAACCTGTTCGGCGTCCTCGGGGCACTGGGTGGAGGGTCACCATCCCCGACCACGGTCGATCTCCGATGCGCTGCCAGCACTCCCGTGCTTGCAGAGCTGGATGGGAAGATTTATCGAGTCGGCGAAGTGCGGGCCGGCGGAACCGTGCACAGCCGTCCGAGGGCCAGCGGCGGCCACGCTCTGGTGATCGAGCCAGTCGACTTCTTCTTCGGCGGACCTGGGTTGTCGACACCAGCGTCGTCAGCCCCCAAGCGGCCTGTGGAGGTCTACCTTCCAGTCGACGCAAGCAGCTGCACGCCGGTCCCCAAGTCGAAGTAGCGGGTGGTCCGGGCCGACGCGGCTCAGCTCTGCTTTTGCTGTTCCAATGTGCCCGCGGGCTGTGCCACAGCCTCTTCCGCCTCGACCTCCTGGTTGCGAGCCTCGTGCTCCTCGGCGGGAGCAGCGACGCGCGTGCGGGCTCGCACGGGAAATTCATGCTGCAGCCGGTCGGCGAGCTGGCGGGCCTGATTGCGTCTGCGGCTCTTGATCGCACGCGTGATCGTGGTTCCGAGCACGGCCGCGAGCGTCATCACCGCAGCGAACAGCCCGACTCCAAGCGCATAGTAACCCTGGATGAACGGGTGAAGCAGTGCGTTGATGCCACCTGCGAGCGCGATGGGAAGAGCCACGGCGACCCAGCCGATGACTGCAGCAGCACGCAGCCGCTCCTCGACCCTTACCTGCGTCTGCCCGTCCTTTCTGCGGATTCGCACGGACAGCGCGCGGACCGCTCCCTGCCTCGATGCCGCGGGGGTCCAGGTCAGCGACTTGCCCAGCACCTCCACGTGCCCGGTCTCCCCAAGCTCGGCGCGGATGACGTCCACGATCTCCTCGTCGGTGGCCTCTGGATCGAGCACCAGCTCGATCGCGATCCGATCGCTGTCCGGAGCCTGCGGTGCCTGGGCGCTTCCGCCCTGCGCGGCTATGCGGAGCGCTTCGGTGGGGATGCCGAGAGCTTCGGCGCGTTGCGCGATCTCCTCGAAGGTGAGCGCCATGCCGCCTTCATCGACCTGCGCGAGCTGCGCAGCAGAGCGCACCAGCTCGCGTACCTCGGCAGGAGAGTACCTTCGATCGCGGAATGGAGACGTCAACGTACGACCTTGTACACTGTGGGATGGTCCATGACGGTCCAGTAGAGCGCGCCGCGTGACCGAACGTCTCTGACGGTAGCCTTCGCTGCCCAGGAAACAGGATGGTCCGAGACATTCGGCCACCGATGCCCCCGCACGGTGGAGGTCCCCTCCGTGAAGTAGACCCAGTCGGCGTCGGCCGTGAGATGCCCGGCAGTGTTGATGCCGCCAATCATGACGTCAGGGCTCTTGCTGCCGTCCCAAATCGCTCCCGCCACCTCCGTCAGCCCGGCCTTGGAGATCCAGAACACATGATCTCCACCGCGGGCGATCGTGGACAGGTTCTGCACCTGGTTGACTGCGCTCATGGGCGCGTCCGTGGACGGGTCGATGCAGTCGATGTCGCTCCCGCCAACGCCGTAGCAGACGATGTCGTTCCACGCGCTCGGCCTGGTGATCATCGGAGACGGGTTCACCGTATTCGCGCCCGTGCCGTCGAAGTGGACCCTGCTGAGCCCTTCTACGGGGGAGCCGCTGCTCCAGTAGAGCCATCCCTTGGCCCGCGCCAATCCCGACGGTGAAGCGAGCTTGTCCAGCAGCATCGTGTAGTTGAGTCCGGATGTCTTGTTGATCTTGACGATTCTGTAGCTGATGGTTCCGCCGTCGGCCTTGTGCTGCAGGATGAGGAACAGCTCGATCGGGCCTGCTTCCAAGGCGATCGGCACATCCGGCGCAAAATCCTTGAGCACAGCCCCCTGTGTGCCGTCCGTATTCATCCTGCCGTATTCGGTCCCGTCGACCCAGTAGATGCCATCGAGATCTGCGTCGAAGAGCAATGGCTGGTGGCTGAGCGGGAGCGCCAATGCCTGAGGTTGGCAGAATGCATCCGCGCACTTCGGGGACACGCAGTCCTTGCCGCATTCGCCGCAGTTCTTTGCGTTGGTGGCAAGGTCCACGCACCCCGCGCCCGGACAGAACTGCAGACCGTCGTCGCAGATCTCTGCGTCCCCAGGGCCGCCCTCACCCGCAGCTCCGCTCGTGCCTCCGGCTGCCCCTCCCGTGCCTGCCGAGCCGCTGGTCCCCGCAGAGCCACCCTGGGACGATCCCGCCGAGCCCTCTGCCTCAGCCGATGCGTCGCTGCCCGTCGATGGAGCCTGGTATTCCACCTCGTCAGCGCCGATCAGCTTCGCGCATGCCGCGACCCCGAGGCACGCCACGAACAGAAGAGCCGGGCCGCGTTGTGCAAGCCGCATTCTCATCACCATTCTCCACGCCACAGCATCGATCCAGGCCCGATCGCGATCCCTTGAGCCGGCCTCCGCGCTTCCCTCCCCTTGCCCCCGGAAGGAGCCGTGAAGTACAGCACCGCTCCGCCGGCGAGTGCCACAGTACCGATGACCCCGACCACGGTCGCAACGTTCGCCTGCGATCGCGCGTCGTCGCGCAGCTCCACCCCACGTAGATCGTTGCAGACCGTTGCGCTGCAATACGGCGAAGCGTCGTCGACCTTCTTCTTGGCCCCCAAGCCGATCACCACCGATGCGCCGAGACCCACCACACCCACGCCACCGGCGATCAGCCCGATCAGGCGCTGCGTCGATCCATCCTTCGGCGAGCCCAACGGGGAACCCGAGGCAGAATCCGCATCAGAAGGTCGAGACGAGGGCGACGACGCCTTGTCGGCATCGCCCGTGTCATCGACCAAAGCGGGCACTGCGATCGTGCTCGACGCACTCTGCGCCGGAACCTCCACGGTGCCGGTCCATTTTCTCTTGCCCGGTGCGCTCACTTCGATCTTGTGGGAACCCGGATCGACCGGCAATGCGGTGTTCCACATCGCCTTGCCCAGCGAGCTGCCATCGCGACGCACTTGCAGGCCTGGGATCTGGCTTGACTGCGGGACCATGACCGCAAGGCGAGACAGCTTCGGCTCCAGAGCGGCTGCGCGCTCGCGTGCGACCTTCTCCTTTTCGGCAAGCGCTGCGCCTCGGGCCTGGGACGCCACTTCGAGGAATATGGTCCACGCCGAAGTGGTCCTGCCCATCTTTTCGTAGCAGTCCGCGAGGTTGAACGCGGTGCCCATGCCCGGATCCAGCCGCTGGCTCTCCTCGAGCTTGGGGCAGGCTTCGGCGAGCTTGCCCTCAGCCACGAGCGACCGTGCCTGGTCGAAGAGCGCCCGCGCAGCAGCGCGATCCGCTGGCGAGCTGTCACCTGCAAGCGCCGCATGCGAGAGCGCCAGCGCGGTGAGCAGGCAGCAGGCGACGAGTCCGGGTCTTCGTTTCTTCATCCAAGGAGTCCTGTCGGAGAGATAGACGTCGAGTATCCGCGATGAGCCTGGGGACACGCAAGCCGCACCGTTGAGCGCGGAAATCGAGGAATGCAGGCCATAGCCGTTGAGGGGCTGACATGACGCTGGGCCGACTCGCTACGTTGACAGGCTGCTCACCGCAGTGTTGGATCGATGAATGACCCCTGCCGAGGCCGCTGTCGTTCTGCGTGAAGCGCGAAGGTGGGCGTCGGAAGGATTGCTGCCCCGCGAGTCGCTCGCCACGGTCGAGGCTCGATACGGCGCGATGGCCGATGGCACCTCGGCTGGCGGACGCTCCGGTGCGATCGCGCTGCTCGGGCTTGGAGGCGCGCTCCTCGGCGCGGCGGTGATCGGCCTGTTCGTGGTGCTTGGCGTCTCGCTCGGCCTCAGGGCTTATGCGCTTATCGCTTCCGCGGCGGGTTGGCTGGCGGCCGGTATGGTGATGGCGCGACGCTCCACCACGGAGGGGCTTGCTGACGCTCTTCTCGTCGCAGCTCTGGTCGATGTGATTGGAGCCGGCGCCGCGAGCATGGGCGAGCGATCGATCCCTGCGCTTGCAGCCTCCCTGCTCTCTCCCTTTCTCTTCTGGTGGTTCCGGGATCGACGCCTCGTGCCGACTGCAGCGGGCTTCGCCTTCTATCCGCTCACGGCCATCGCGGCTGCGACCGTCCTGTCTTCCACGTCGCGGCTGGCGGCTGCGGTGTACGCGATCGCGGGGGGCGCCTGGCTGGTCGCTGCCTTGATCCTCGGCAAGGCGCTGCGCTCCCCTTGGCGAAACGAGGTTCTCGCGACAGCGTCGCTGGGCGTGGCAACCTGCGCCGTCGCCTTCTCGAGCGTCGTCCTGTCCATGACCTCCTCCAGGAAGGTGGAGCTCGCCGTCGGCGTCACCATGGGTGTGCTGTTCGCTACCGGCCTGGTCGCCCGTGAAAAGGGGCTCATCTTCGGCGCAGGGCTGGTGCTGGTGATCGACGCGCTCGTGTTCGCCTTCGATCTGGGAGGCTACCTCACGGGAGTGATCCTCTTGGTGCTGCTGGCGGGTGCGATTCTGTGGCGGGCGGCCCGACGCTCCCCTGCTGCCAGCGTCTAGAGCTCCATCAGACACTGCGCGAATGAATCGCAGCTCGCGGCCGCGTGGCAGGTCTTGATCCGCTGCACCCTGGCTTCATCGCTGCCGGAGAGGATGGTCTCGCACTGCTTCTGAGGGCGTCCATCCGCGATTCTCTTTCGCAGTCTGCTCTCGAGCATGAGGAACTGCTTGTCGGCGTCACCCGCGTCTGCCGTAAGCTTGCTTCGCAGCAGGTCGATCGTGGCCTGCTCGCAGTCCCGGGCCCGCTGCTGGAAGGACGGACAATCGAACGGACGAGGCGCGGTCTTGGGCTTGGAGCAACCGGCGCCCAGCACAAGCGAGGTCAACGCGAGCAGCAGGAGCGTACGCACCTCTCATCGCCTCCGGCGCGCGCGGAGCCATCCGGCTGCGCCAATGAGCAACCAGGCGATTGCAGACACAGCGCTTGCGTGCGGCACTGTGCGGCATCCGCATCCTCCGCTGCTGCCGGAGGCAGGCGTTGCTTCCGGCTCCCCGGCCGCTCCGCCCCCAGCCGCTGACGCATCCTGCGCGCCGCCGCCCTGGCCCGGCGCGCCGCCCTGCCCCGGCGCACCTCCGCTTCCCGCTGCAGCGTCCGTCTGTACAGCCGCGTCTGCCCCGGCATCCCCTCCCGCAGCGTCATCGCTCGAAGCGTCCGACGCACCGCCGTCCGGCGGATCCGTGCACGTCACCGCGCTCTTGGTGACGGTGATGCTGTCGATGACCTCGTTGGCCTGTGGCGCAGCGCCCCAGGTATCCATCTTCAGCGTCTCGTTGTTGATGTCGAAGATGATGTAGTGATGGCTACCGGAGCACTTGGCCCGTCCACTCTCCGAGCCGCAGAGCATTCCCGGGATGGTGAAGGCGCCAGCTCCGCCGGACACGATGTAGACGGTCCCCTTGTCGAATGCGGTGGCCCCCATCGAGCATGCCGTATTCGAGTCCGCCTTGCCTGCCGTGGCGCATGCCGATGGCTCGAATCGCTCGTACCAGTGGTTGTGGCTCGTGAACACGAAGTCGACGTGATGCTTGTCGAACACCGGCACCCACGCGGCGTTCTGGCCCGACTCGTTGGGGCCGTGGCTGATGCTGAACAGCGCTTCATGGGTGTAGGTCGGCTTGTGATAGAAGACGAACTTCCAACGCGCCGGGTTGTTGGTGAGCACCTCGTCGAGCCAGGCTGCCTGATCCGCGAACTTCGGCGTGCCCCCGGAAAACCCTTCTGTGGACAGCGACACGAAGATCGCGTTGCCATAGCGGAAGAAGTAGTAGTCCTCGGTGCCGCTGCCGTGCGTGCCCGACGATCGGGGGAGCGCGAAGATCTGGTTGAAGTTCGCCCCGTCGCCCTCGCCTGGCCCCGTATCGTGGTTTCCGATGCTCGGCATGAACGGGATCGAAGAGGCGACCGGGCTCGTCCACTTCAGGAAATCCACCCACTGATCGATCTGGTCTCCCTCGATCACGAGGTCGCCGCCGTTGAGCGCGAACGCAGGCTGCTGCGCTACGGATTGGCCCAGAATCTGCGGCCAGTTCTCTCCGCCGCCGAACGTCGGGTCCGGGCGGTTGTCTCCCAGATAGACGAACTTGAACGCGCCGCAGCTCTCTTGCTTCACCGGTCCGGTGCGGAACGACTTCTCCGGCGTGTAGCCGTCCGCCTGGCTCCCGGCGATGTAGAAGTACTCGGTCGACGGCTTCAGGTCCTTGAGCGTGACCTCGTGCACGAACCCGAGCGCGCCCGCTGCCTGGTGCGATGTGCCTGCGGCGGTCTGCGTGGTCTGCCCGGCACTCGTGCCGAACTTCACCTCCGACGGGGAGTCTGCGTCCGTATTCCACGCAACGGTCATCGTGGTGGACGTATCGTCGGTGTAGGAGAGCCGCTGATCTCGAGGGGCGCCGAGCGCGCTGGAAGCAAGAGCGAGCGTTCCTGCGCCAAGGGCGACCTGCAAGACCATGCGAGGTTGGAGCGAAGCTGTTCGAAGGGTCATGAGCTCTCCTGAAAGGCCCTAGGGCAGGTAGGGCACGATGTCACGAGCGAACAGGGCGACGACCGAGCAGGTGACCCACGCAATGGCCATGACTTGCGCCACCCCCAGGGTTCCGCACATCGCTCCCGTTCGGGAGGTCTCGGGTTTTCCCTGGAAGACCAAGCATAGCGCAAGCGCCGCCGGCCACAGCAGCAGGCTCAGCACGTAGTAGACCCAAACCAGGGAATCGCGCTGGGGGCGAATGTCCGGATGACGTGCCCGCATGCGGCGCTCCGAGCGCCACAGGGCCCAGACGACCACCGCACCCGCGGCGTTGAAGATCAACAACGTCAAGGCCGAAGCAATGATCAGCGCAATGACGTCATCCGGGTCCGCAGGCATGGCTGCGATCCTAGCACGACCCAAGTCCGGCGCACTGGGGGCCTATGGCACGTTCAACGCGTAGTCGCACTGCTTGACCCCCGGTGGGAGGTCTGCGGTGTGGCGGCACGACTTGGGCTTGCTTCCCGTGGGAGGGTGCATCGGGCAGTCCTTCATGCTGCTGCACAGCACGGCCTGGGTCATATGGCTCAACGGGGCGCAAGCGAATCCGAGGTGATCGGGATCAAGGTTGGGATCGCCGTAGTACTGGGTCTGCCCGCAGGTGGACCCTCCGCAGTCCTTGGGGCTCGTGCACCCGAATGCGCTCTCCTGCTTCTTGCACTGCCGCTCCGAGCACGTGCCTTTGCGCGCCTTGTCATCCCAGCAGCACACCGGCTTCTGCCCCGAGCACCGCGTGCCGCCGCACGATGCTCCCACGTCCGTCCACGTGCACGATGCTTCCGCGAAACCCGGAGTCACCGTGCAGCGGAATCCTGGCTGGCAGGTTCCCCCTGGAAGGCATACCTCGTCGCCGCTATCACAGGGCGGAGCCTGACACCGGCGCTCTTGCGGACACCCTCCGGAGCAGCCCACCCACGGACAGCATACCTGGCCTGCACCGCAGTCCGCCTGCTCGTCGCACTGCGAGATGATGTCGTTGTCCCCGCACTTTCGCTCAGTCCTTGGGATGCATCGGCCAAGGCCATCGTCCGCATTGCGACAGCACGTCTGGCTGGTGGCGTCGCACGAGGTCGTTTCGCACCAGATTCGCCCTGGGGTCTTGGCGGACAAGGGCTCTGCGGGCGGGGGCTCGCCTCCGGAGGCGGGGGGACGGCTCGACCAGGCGCATCGGAACCCAACATGGGCCAAAGCCGCGGCTTGCGGATATCGAACGAGCTTCGAGGGGCTGTCGTAGTCGCTGACCGCGCGTGCGCGGCCACACCCCTTGAGCTCCGGTGCGCAGTAGTACGAGCCCAGCCATTCGCCGATGCGCTTGTCCAGACCCTTCATGCCGTTTTCGGCTCGTCCCTTGACCGCGACGAGCCATTCGTCGCTCGTGGGCAGCCTCCTGCCCACGGTCTGGCAGAACGCTTGCGCGTCGTCCCATCGCACGCACACCGCCGGCTCCGCATCCTTGACCTCGAACCCCTGGAGGCATTGTGCAGGCTGCGGCTTGCAGGCGCCTGCGGCAACGCATGCTCGATATCGCTCCTGGGTGACCGATTGGGCCTCGATCCAGAATGAGCCGACCATCGATGCTCCAGCGTCCTGGCTCAGCGGGGATTCGGGGACGGCGACAATCGGGGCTGCGGGCACAGGGGACGGCGTGCCATCTGCCTGATAGGTGCACCCGGCATCGGGCTCGAAAGGCGCGCCTCCAGGGCAGGGAAGTGGCCCAGCCGACGTCGGCGGGATTGGAGCGGCCGACACCACAGGGGGCGGCGGCGGCGGCGTGGAGCTCACAGGCGGATTGGTTCCGCACGATGCAGCCAGGATCACGCAGCACGCCCATGCCGCCCCAGGGATTCCCTTCATGCGCCCATGGGAGCATCGGGCACGCGGGGCGTCAACGACAGGGACGGTGCACCCGGAAAACCAGCAGCATGCAACACCGCAACAGGGCAGCTCGAACAGAAAACGGGCATCGCGCCCCGCCTCTCTCGGGGCCTGCATTCCAACTTCGCGTTCGCATTCCTGTGTTGTGCGTTGCTAGTTGTCCTAGAACGGAAACAGGATCCCCTTGTCCTTGAGCTTCTCGAACTTGCGCGCAGAGAAACGGTGCAGCCTCGCAGGACGCCCCCCTTCGCTGCGCAGCTCGTCGAGCGGCTTGAGGATCCCGAGCAGCCCGATCTTCCGCCGGAAGTTGCGCTTGTCCAGCGCGCGGCCGAGGATCGCCTCGTAGACCTTCTGCAGATCGCCCAGCGTGAACTTGTCAGGCAGAAGCTGGAACCCGACCGTCGTGTACTCGAGCTTGTTGCGCAGTCGCTCCAGCGCGTAGTCGAGTATCGACGCGTGATCAAAGGCCAGAGGCGGCCTGTGCTGCACGGACCACCAGCGCGCTTCTGCAGCGTCGGTTCCCGCCTGCAGCGCCCGCTCCGCGTCGACGAGCGCAAACCAGGCCACGGTCACGGTCCGTCCGCGCGGATCCCGCTTCGGGTCGCCGAAGGAGTAGAGCTGCTCGAGATAGACATCGGTCACGCCGGTTTCTTCACGCAGCTCGCGCAGCGCAGCCTGCTCGAGCGACTCCTGCTCGAGCACGAATCCACCCGGGATGGCCCATCGCCCCTTGTACGGCTCGATGCCCCGGCGAACGAGCAGCACCTGCAGATCGCCGCTTTGGATCGTGAAGATGACGATGTCGACCGTGACGCGGATGGGCATGGGGAACCTTCCCACCCGGTTAGGCACGGCGCGAGGATGATGCAAGCGCTTTGTCCGTGCCGACCACCAGCCGGGCACGCTGCTCGGCCGCCTTCACCCTCGCCATCACCCCGGAGTTGAACTGCACGAAGTCCGCCTCCACCCCGTCCGAGAAGATCACGCCGCCCGACGGCATGAGGGATTCGAGCTCCAGAGCCTGCCCCTGCTCGAGCATGCCTGCAACGACGCCCGCGCTCGAATGACGGCTCACGAACGGCTCGCGCACCGCAAAGAGCAGGCGCGGGTCTTCCCAGTCGAGCCGCAACGGGTGCAGGTTCGGGCTCCCGCCGATCAGCGCCGCAACTCCAGCGGCCATGGTGAACACCGACGACATCCATCCGGTGGATCCGGCACCTGTGGATACCAGCACGCCGCTCGAGGATTGCGCTTCCGCCCGCTCCGCAAAGGTGAGCCGATACCTCGCGGACACGTGCGATTGCGCCCCGATGAACAGATCGTTGAACGCGAGCATGCGCTGGCCGTCACTGAGTGATGCTTCGGCGAGCGTCACCTCCCTGACCTGCGCACGGCCACCGAGCACCGCCTCGATCGCCCCACGCGCCTTGTCCGGCAGGAAGGGAAGCAGGATTCCGTCGAACCGCCCGGGGTCCGGGTTGACGGCCACGATCGGACGGCCGAGGGCGTACTTGGCCGTGTTCGCTACCAGACCGTCCTGCCCGAGCGTGATCACCAGGTCCTCGGGGGTGAACAGGAAGGTGGGAACGAACCCCCGGTCCACCACCTGCAGCTTCAGGCCGAGATCGAGCGTGTGAAGCAGCGTGTCCAGCGACCGGCGGTACACGTCGTCCTCCTGCTCGTAGTCGGCGAAGTTGCCACCAGCACGCTCGATGGTGAACCGGGCCTGCGCACGCGTGTTGAATCGCTCGATCAGATCCTGCAGGCGGGTGTGGCGCGTAACCAGCACGATCTTGTCCAGCGAGGCCATGGGTCACTTTCCCTTCACGAGCGAGTGCAGCAGCTCCGGAGACATGTTCAGCTCGCCGATCTTCTGGGCATTGCCGGCCATCTCCTGGAACGCCAGGGCGATGGTCGTGCGGGGATCGCCGCCCGTGGCCGACAGCATCATCAGCTTGCGCCAGTCCAGCTCCTGGATCGGCTTGAGCGTGATCGAGAGCGCGTACGCACGGCTGTCCGCGTCCTTCCGATCGTTGTCGACCTTCTGGTCGATGAGCGCTGCCCTCTGCTGCTCGACAGCGATGTCGGCGGCCATCTGGGTCTCGCGGATCTGGCGCTTCTTCTCCTCCACGGCGATCTCGGTGCTCAGCTCGCTCTCGCGGATGCGACGCTCCTGCTCCACCGCGGCATTGCGCCTGGCGTAGACGGCTTCGTCGGCGCCGCGCTGCAGCTCCTCGCGTGCCTCGGCTTCGAGCGCTTTGGCCATCTCGGGTGTGGGACGCACGGTGAGGATCGAGAGCCCGAGTATCTCCACGCCCAGGGTGGTCGCTGTCTCGGATTCACGCAGGGCAGCGAGCACCTCGGTGCTGATCCGGTCCGCGGCGCCGAGCGCCTGACGCAGCCCCAGGCTCGCAGTCACGGCCCGGGTGAGCGTCTGGGTCGCATGGATCAGCCGCTCCGGGAGCTTCTGCGGATCATCGGTGGCGTACTTGCCGCGCGGGTCCAGGCTGTAGTCGAGCAGCGAGGCGGTGCGCTGCGCGTCGGCGATGCGGAAGGTGAGCTGGCCCTGGACGGTGACGGCCTGGAAGTCGGCGGTGGACTCGTGGAACACGAAAGGGGCGTCCATGCTGGCAAGGGGCACGCCCACGATCGAGGAGGTGGGAGCCCAGTAGAAGAAGGAAAGGCCCGGGCCCTCGCGCTTGAGCTTTCCGTGCTTGAAGTGGAGCACGTACAGGGTGGGCGGCGCCTTCATGAAGCGGATGGGGAACATGGCCGATCTCCTTTCCGAGCCTCGAGCCAGAGGCGTTCGTGTCTTTCAGACACTATTATAGTGTCGATGAGACACGAAGCAAGCCGGCATCTGAAGATTTCTCGATTGCAGGGCGATCCACGTGCTCCCGCCGTCGCTTGACGGTCCGTGCGACCCGCGTACCCTGGAGCCATGGGACCGTTCAGAACCGTTGTGCTCGTGGCTGCAGCAGCTCTGGGGTGCGGGGGCGGCAGCTCGCTCGACAACGAGCCGATCGCGGACGCTGCGGCGGAAAGCAGCTCCGATGCCGCGCCCGATGCCGTGTCCGAAAGCGCGCAGGGATGCGGCAACGCTGCGTTGCAGGCCGCCTACCCATCTTGCCTGCAGAGCTCGGGTGACGAGGGCTCGTGCATCGCAGGCGGCGGCGCCTGGGTCGAGGTCCTCGGGGGCCAACACAGGTGCAGTTGCCCTACCGGCCAGGGTGGTTGCGTGTGCACCTCCAACTCGACCTGTCTCTCGCATTGCCTGGCTCCCTACGACAGCGCAGTGGGATCCTGCACTGGCGTTACCCAGGGCCATTGCGCCGAACAGTCGGTGATCGTGGGAGAGTACTGCGCCTACACCGATGGCAAAGGGTTCGTCCGGTTCAGCTTTGACGGCTGAGCGGGGGAAGTCAATTCCTCACAAGCATCCAGCGCTTGCCCGAGACCTGGCTCTGCTGATCCACACCCCAGCAGATCACAGTCCCATCCGCGCGGCGCGCGCATGCGTGGCTGTCACCAAGTCCGACTTCGACGAAGCGGCCTGGAAGAGGATGCTCGTAGGGATTGGGCTCCGGACGATCGCAGCATCCGGCCGCAAGCACGCAGCAACCACCGGGCACGAGCGTGGCGAGCGGCAGCGACATGCCGGGAATACTCTCATCCGGACAACGGGTTGGCAATCGACGGGACCCATCGTCTGCCCCGGGAAGCCGTGGTACGCTCCGCGCATGCTCGCAACCCGCACGCTCGTCCTGCCTGCGCTCGCAAGCGTGCTGTGCTGCGCGAGCCTGGGCTGCACCGGCGTGCTCGACTTCTCCGGCCTGTCCGGCGGGCCGGATGGCTCGACGACCGAGGATGCAGGTGAGGACGCAGACGACGGAGACGCATCCAGCGCGGACGCGCCCGAGGCAGAAGCGCTCGACCCGTCTGTGCGCGTGCAGGCGATCGTTGGCGGTGACATCCATACCTGCGCGCTTCTCACCAACGGAGCCGCTCGGTGCTGGGGAGCGAACAGCTACGGGCAGCTCGGGGATGGTACCGAGGACGAGCGGCACACGCCGGTCGATGTCCTCGGATTGCCGGCCGCTTCTGCACTCGCTGCGGGGTGGCACCACACGTGCGCGATCGTGATTGGAGGGGCGCTGCGCTGCTGGGGAGACAACGATCGCGGCCAGCTCGGCAACCTCAAGTTCAAGCAGAGCTCCATACCAGTCGAGATTTCCGGTGTGTCGGGCATACGGGCCATTGCAGCCGGTGATGTGCACGCGTGCGCGCTCACCCAGGGGGGCGACGTCCTCTGCTGGGGCGCCAACGGCGACGGTCAAATTGGCGACGGCACCTACGACGACCGTCCGACCCCTGTGAACGTGATCGGTGTGGCGGGCGCCACGGCGATTGCCACTGGTTGGAGTCACAGCTGTGCGGTTGTCGAGGAGGGGCGCGTGCGGTGCTGGGGGCGCAACCAATACGGCCAGCTCGGCGATGGCACCACGATCGATCACACCGAATCCGTCGAGGTCAGCGGGCTGGTCGGAGCTGCGGCTGTGACTGCCGGAGAGCAGTTCACCTGCGCAAGGATGGCGGATGGTACTGCGATGTGCTGGGGATTGAACGGGACCGGGCAGCTGGGCAATGCGGGAAACACGGAGAAGCACAAGCCGGTGGCCGTGATCGGCCTGTCCGGCGTGACCTTCCTCGGGGCCGGGTACTCCCATGTCTGCGCGCGGCAGGAAAGCGGCGTGGTGCAATGCTGGGGAGAGAATCACCTGGGACAGCTCGGTGACGGGACGATCATGAATCGGAACCATCCGGTGACGGTCCTGGATCTTGCCTTTGCGGAATCGATCGGGGTGGGGGGATTCCATGCGTGCGCTGTGATCCAGGGTGGTGTTCGCTGCTGGGGAAGGAATGATGCGGGCGAGCTCGGTGACGGCACGATCGAGGATCGCAAGACGCCGACCCCGGTGATTGGCTTGCCCTGATTCCCGGCACCGATTTGGCTGGCCGCTGAGCTTTCCTTGCACCACCTGGCTGGTGTTGGTAGGGCACATGCCATGGGCTCGAACGCTTCGCCGGACAAGGTCACGGTCGCTCGCGGTCTTCGCGTGCACGAAGCCGAAGCCTTGCGTCAGGAGCTCGCGATGCACGGCATCGAGAGCTGGATTCTCGACTCGAGTCACACGGAAACGATGTCTGCCCCCGGGCTCGCGCCCATGGGAAGGTTGCTTGTAGCGTCGGACCGCGAGGCCGAAGCGACCGCAATCCTCTCGGAGTTCGACAAGCGCAAGCCGCCCGACGACACCCCAGAGGACAAGGCCTGGCGTGCCGACGTGGAGCTCGACAAGACGGCGAGCCGGGCTTTCAGAGCGTCTGTTGCCGGGCTTCTCTGCCTTCCCTACGGGCTTCACATGTACTCGATCGCACTTCTCATGACCTTGCGGCCGGACTATGGCCGCCTCTCGCGCGCAACGCGAACGAAGGTTTGGGGGGCTGCGCTGCTCAACGCCGCGGTATGCATCATCGTCGCTACCATGCTGTGGTTGAGCGGGTATGAGCTTGCAGCCGGCGTGCTCGGATTCCTGCCCATCTTGATCGTGGGCGTGGGAAGCCTGAGAGGCAAAGCGCCCCGCGACGTGCAACCTCCCGATTCCGTGCCCTGACCACACGATCGCGCTGCACTGGCTGGGTGGCGCAGCTGGCTGCTCCGTCGATTGGCTCAGAACGACGCAAACGAGTAGCCGACCGAGGCGAGGATCCCCATCGAGTCGCCGGCATGGCCGAGGTCGAGGAAGGCGACGGAAGCCCGGAGATCGAGCTTGCCTGCGCGATACCCTCCACCTGCGTTGAGCCCTACCTTGGTTTCCGAAGAGGACGCGGTCGCGTTCCCCGCTCCGGCCACCGAAGAATCGCCGCTGTCCACACTGGCCGTCAGGATGTTCAGCCCGAGCTCACCGCCGACGTACGGCCCGAAGCTCTCCCCGAAGTAGTACTTCACACCGCCCCAGATCGGAATGTCGCTCAGGCCATACTTCGCTGTACCGACTCCGGTGGATACCTCCTTGCGCAATCCATAGAGATAACCGGCGCGTCCCGTGATCCACAGGCTCGGGCTGACCGAGTACTCGAAGTGCACCATCGGGCCGAGCATCAGCCCGGTCGCCTTGGACAGATCTCCCACCGGTACGAGCACGGTGGCGTCGGCGCCGAGCAACGCCTTGTTGCCGGCCTCCTGCGCCGTCGCGGTGAGGCTGATCGAGCTCGCAATCACTGCGCATAGACACTGCAACCCTCGTAAAGCACGCATGTTGGTCTCCTGGAATCCTTCGCTCAACAGGAGCACCCATCTGTGCTCCCTCAGCGTGGTGCTTCTGCAAGGCCGGTGCCGTTGAGGGCTTTCAGGGAATTGCCGCGGTCTTTGTGCTCCTGGCGCCCTGCATCCCCGCGCGTCTGCTCGTCGTCTGTATCTCGGCAGAACACACAGCACCCTCGCCGTGTGGCTGGCAGGGATACACGCGCGACCGCATCACGATGCGTCTGCGTGAGGCGCCGGTGGCCTCGCGAGGCAAGAACCGACACTTGCAGGCTGGAATCATGCAGGAAGTCAGCTGGCACGGCCCGTGCTCGCCCGCCTCCTGACGGTCGCGGCTCCAACGAATGGGTGCTCCAGCCACACCCGCGCCAAGCGACACGCGTGCTAGTCTGACCGTTCGTTGACTGCGACCATGCCTGCGATGTTTCCATGACAGGATCCACCCCGTCCTCCGATGCTGCGACCTCGCGTCGCTACGAGACGCTCCTGAAGCTTGCTTCCGGGGGAATGGGTACCGTGTACATCGGCTACCTCCGGGGTGGATTCGGCTTCCGTCAGATCGTGGCGATCAAGCGTCTGCACCCGCACCTGCTGGAGGATCCGGACATCCGGCGCACCGCTTCGCTCGAAGCGAGCCTTGCGAGCAAGGTGCACCACGCCAACGTGGTGGACGTGCGGGACGTGGAGGTGGTCGGCGAATCGATCGATCTCGTGATGGACTACGTGGAAGGAGCGTCCCTCTCCGAGCTGACCGCGAAGTGCAGGCGCGTGGGCGCTCCCTTTCCGGTGGATGTGGCGCTCACGGTGGCAGTGGATACCTGCATGGGACTGCATGCAGCGCACGAGGCGACCGACGATACCGGCAAGCTGCTCGGCCTGGTTCATCGCGATGTCTCACCGCACAACATCCTGGTGGGAATCGATGGGGTGTCGCGCGTGACCGACTTTGGAATCGCCAAGTGCCTTCATGGGACCGACCCGTCGACTCGGGAAGGAATGCTCAAGGGCAAGCTGGGCTACATGGCGCCGGAGTACGTGGCAACGCAACGGGTGGACCGGCGCGCAGATGTCTTCGCCGTGGGCGTGGTGCTCTGGGAGCTTCTGATGGGTCAGCGTCTCTTCCAGGGAGCGAGCCACGTCGATTCCATTCGCCTGGTGCTTCGCACACAGGTCCCGCCCATCACGTCTTTGCCGTCGAGGTTGGCCGAGCAGCTCGACGAGCTTCTTGGGAGCGTGCTCGCGCACGATCCGAATGCCCGATTCGATACGACCCTCGCCATTGCCACCGCGATCGAGAGCGTCGCCAAGCGCGAAGGGATCGAGCTTCGACAACGCAAGGTCGCGGAGTTCGTCCAGTCGATGATGCACGACGAGCTGGCAACGCGAAGGCAAGCGCTGCGCGCGCTGCTCGGTTCGCGTGCCAGCCAGCTGCCCGAAGCGCCCCCGCAAGCCGCGGCGACCACTCCTGAGCAGGAGACCCTGGCGACCAGCGTGACCCAGGGCGCTTCGCTCGTGCTGCCGCTGCGACGCCCCTGGTGGCTCGCGGTGCCAGCCGTCGCTGCTGTCGGCGCAGCTCTCTGGCTGATCACGCACTTGCTTCGACCGCCAACGCCTCGGGCGGACGCCCCAGCGCTGAGCGCGTCGGCTGCCCGTCCCGTCCCGGATGCCGTGCAACCCGCTACGGCTGTGCCGGAGCCCTCTCCCGCCTCCTCGGACTCGAGCGTTCCGACGCCGTCTGCGCCGGCGCCGACGCGTTCGACGCCTCGCTCCATCGCGCCGAATCCGCAGCGCACGGCAGGCGAGCCAGCACGCAGCTCGACGCCTCCTGCTCCAACGCCGTCCGGTCCTCCGCCGAACCCATACGCTCCTTGAATGCCCGGGCACCGGCTGCTATGGCATGGCAGCCGTGGAAACCACCCCAAGCCTGCAGCCGATGCCTACCGTTCCATGACGAGCTCGCGACGCCCGCCCCCGGACTCGGATGAATCCACGGCAACCACGCCGGTGCGCGCGGCGATCCCTGCTTCCCATCGGATCAATCGATTCAAGATTACCGTGCTGCAATCCGCAGCCGGGACTCTGTCCTGGGACTCGTCGGCAGACCGCTGCTCGATCGGCTCGCACGAATCCAACGACGTCGTGATCAACGATCCGACCGTGTCGAGATTCCATTGCGAGGTGTTCATCGACCCGTACGGGTTCCGTGTGCGCGACGTGGGAAGCACGAACGGAACGTTGCTCGACGGCACGCCAGTGATGGAAGCGTGGCTGCGCAGCGGAAGCACGCTCAAGCTCGGCGATGCGGTCCTGCGGATTGATCTGCTTGCCGACGTGGTGCGTCTGCAGATGTCCGCTGAGACCCGTTTCGGAGCGCTGGTCGGGACCTCGGCGGCGATGCGATGTGCGTTCTCGGTGCTCGAGCGCGCTGCTGCCACGGACGCCACGATCCTGCTCGAGTCCGAGACGGGCACGGGCAAGGATCTCGCTGCCGAGGGGGTGCACACGCAGAGCCCGCGCAGGGATGCCCCATTTATCGCCATCGATTGCGGCGCGGTGCCGTCCAACCTGCTCGAAAGCCAGCTGTTCGGTCACGAGCGGGGGGCCTTCACCGGCGCGCAGTCGACGCGTGAGGGAGCGTTCGAGGAAGCGGATCAGGGCACGATCTTCCTCGACGAGATCGGCGAGCTTCCGCTCGACCTGCAGCCAAAGCTGCTGCGGGTGCTGTCGCGACGCGAGATCATTCGTCTCGGCTCGAACAAAGGGCGACCGGTCAATGTGCGCGTGATCGCGGCGACCAACCGCAACTTGCGCGCCGAGGTCAACGAAGGCAGGTTCCGTCCGGACTTGTACTACCGCCTCGCGGTGGTCAAGGTGCGCCTCCCTCCGCTGCGTGAGCACCCCGAAGACATCGGTATCATCGCGGCCGAGCTGCTCGAAGGGCTCGGCGCTTCCTCGGACGACATGCGAAGGCTCACCTCCGACGACTTCGTGGGCAGGCTCCAGCGCTGCGCCTGGTCGGGCAACGTGCGAGAGCTGCGCAACTACCTGGAGCGGTGCCTGGTGCTCGATCAGGACCTGCCGATCCCGGGCACCATCCCTCCGGACGAGCGCCCTGGCGCGTCGGTGGCTGACATCAGCAAGCCGTTTGACGAGGCGAGGCGGCTGGTGCTGGATCAGTTCGAGCGCGAGTATCTGGCAGGCCTGCTGGCAGCCCACCACGGCAATGTTTCGAGGGCTGCCAAGGCGGCGCGCATCGGGCGCGTCTATTTCCACCGACTGCTGCGCCGCAACGGGCTGCGCTGAGGGGCTGGCCCTACGGGCACGCCGCCTGGAACTGAGGCTGATCGAGCAGCGACTGGCAGGCTGCTTCCTGAGCAGAAGCAACGGTCGTGGCGCACGTGGTAGCCATGGTTTCATCTGTGCAGGAATCGCACTTGTCCGCGAGCGTTGCGCATGCGTCCGTGCCGCCGCCGCCCGTGCCTCCTACACCCGTACCGCCCACTCCAGCACCTCCGACTCCAGCACCTCCGACGCCGGTTCCACCCACTCCAGCACCTCCGACTCCAGCACCTCCGACGCCGGTTCCACCTACTCCAGCACCTCCGACTCCAGCGCCGCCCGTGCCTGAGCCACCGGTCCCACCAATGAGAATGTCATTGCACGAAGCATGGTCAGCGCACGGCTTTGCGTTGATGCAGTCTGCCCACTCCTTTGCCTTGCCCGAGCAGTCCGAGCCTCCAGAGATGTTGCACGTGCCGGAGCACTGGTTCTGGATCTTGAGGCATGCATTCTTGCAGGCGTCGCTCGAGCTGCCTCCCGCGCTTCCGCCGCCGCCCGCTGGGCCGCTATCGCTCGACGAGCAAGCAGCGAGCAGAGCACTGAGCACGAACGCCACAGCCGAGAGTCTCATCGTCCCATGCCTTGTCATGATTCGTTCCTTTCTACCAGTAAGCGATCCAGGGCCAAGCCGGCCCATCGCGATCCAAGTCGACTGACAGGAGCGTTGTGCAAGACGCTGGCCAACCGCGGGTTCACGACAAAACGCCTGCAAAGGCAGCATATCGCGCGAGCGAAGCGACGCGATGTGTAGCCGGGCAGGCAACAGCTCCGCGCGCGAGCTGGAGCCTGGGCGTATACAGACAAGACCATCCCGCGCGGCGCTACGGGGAAACCACGCGCGATCGTCACTCGGCACCGGATTTGCTCCCGAGATCGGATCGAGGTGACCAACCATGAACCGAATGATCCTTGTCGTCGTTGCTTTGAGCTCTGTTGCTGGATGCTACGTTCAAGCGGGGCCGCCGCACCCGGCCGCACCGGCGGGCGCTGCGGGGCCGTCCCAACCCGCAGCCGCTGCACCAGCTCCGCCGCCCCCTGCGCCTTCGCCCCAGCCGGGCGCAGCGACGACGCAGCCAGGACCGGTCGCAGCAGTGCCGGGAATGGGATGGCTTCCCGGGGGACTGCCAGGCATGGGCGGAGCCGCAGCGAGCGATTCGTCGAATGCCCAGTGCGCCCCGTCGGGCGCGTGCAACTTCACTTGTGCCCAGGGACGTTGCAGCCAGCAATGCGGAGCCAACAGCCATTGCGCGGCAACCTGCTCTGGTGGCGGCTGCACCCAGATCTGCAGGGCAGGCGCAACGTGTGACTTCACCTGTGCGGGTGGCGGCTGCAGGCGGACCATGGAGCCAGGGGCGATGGGTAATGCTTCCTGCTCCGGAGGGGGGTGCAGCTAGACATATCCAGCCAGTGATGGAGGGGAGCCCTCCCGTCCGGTGCCCTGGCTCGCCCCAGCGCATTGACCTTGACGGAGTCGCGGACGTTTGACGGCAACGACACCGTGGAGGTGCGACGACACCGCTTTGACGATCAGATCATCTTGGTCAACATGGCACGCGGTCCAGCAAACGGATCCCGTCTTTCGTCGGAGGAAATCGACCCTGTCCACGTCGCCGTTGCCGTCAAGGTCCACGTAAGCGAGGTCACGCGGGTCGGAATCGAAGCACACGTCCTCCGATCAAGCTGGGCTCAACGAGCATCGGGTTTGGAGCTATTGCTCGAACAGTACGTGCTTGCACGGCACCGGGTCGCACTCGCTTCCGTTCGGCCAGGTCTCCTGGTAGTCGAGTGGTTGGTCGAGCTGGATCGGGTCGCCGACACCTTCCACTCGAATCCTGTAGCGGTCTCCATTGTGGGCTTCTCCCGGCTCACCGAAGAATAGGAGTCTGATTCGTGCACCGCCGTCGCGCAGCTCGTAGAAAGCCCACGAATGATCCTCCGGATCACCCAGATCGAGCTGGGCAGAGTCGGGCGAGTTTGTCATGTATTCATTGTCGCAAATGTCGTTCCAGCAGGCAGTGAGCTTGAATTGGCTCTTCATCGCTGGGATGTTCAGCAAGACCGTCGCTGTCGAATTATCGCAGCCCCTGGAAGTGCATGTGAGCCCGGATGGCGACTCCGGGTCGATACGCAGAACCGCCGATACGCAGGGGTTCATGTCACAGCGCCCGGTATTGGTGTAGACCACGGAGCGGGAGAAGTCCCGGAGCACGTTGCCGTCCCGTTCCACCTTGAACCGGTAGGTGTCTCCGTCCCGCAGGGTCTGGTACTCGAACAAGCTACCCATGTGGATCAGAACCGTTCCTCCCGGACCCATCCTCCAGTGGCACCCGAGTGTCGACTCGTTGCCGCAGTCACCGCTGTCGGGAGCGTTCCCGGCGGTAGCGATCCCCTCCTTGCAGTCCGTGCCGATGCACAGGGTGATTGTGGAGCCAACAAAAGCATCAGGGGTCGCGATGATGCGCGCCTTGATGTCGTACGTGTCGTAGCACCCGCAGTGGATGTCCGAGGGGTTGCTGTCGACACAGGCCGCAATGGCCACGACAACGAGCGGTGCGACAATGGGTCGAGACTTCACACAGCGTGTATATCACATCCGCCGTCTGCAGAACACAGAGGTCGTGGGGTCGCCAACGACCGTCCGGACGTGGACGACCTCCTTGACTGCGGGTCAGTGCCCGCAATGCATCGGAGCGTGCTCTGTCTCGAGGCGCAATCCAGGCTTCGCTCTCATGAGCAGATCGCGTTGCGGCTTCTTGGATTCATCGAGACGGGCCGGAAGCGAAACCGATTCGAGCTTCGGTAGAGCACTGAGCATCGCGAAGTCGAAGCTGGCCAGATGGCAGCCGCTGAACAGCCAAAGCTCGCGCAGCGAGGCGAGCGACGCAAGCGGCTTGAGGGTCTTGACCTTGGAAGCGTCGAGCTTCAGCCTCTCGAGCGAGCCGAGCCCGGACAGGGGTGTAAGGTCGGTGATGCCAGGGACGGCCATGAGATCGAGCGATACCAGCCGGTGCATGGCCGAGAGCACGGCGGGATCGAAGCCGGGGGAAGCTGTGCGAACCGTGAGCTCACGCAGAGACCCCAGCCCGCGAAGTGCACTGTAGTCTCTGGTCGACGTCTCCAGCCACAGCACCTCCAGCTGCGTCAGCGGCGCCAGCGCAGCAAGGTCCGGCGTCCACACCGACAGCTTTCGCAGATGATGCAAGCTTGCGATCCCTGCGAGGTTGTCCGAAATGTCGTGCAGCTCCTCGAGATTGGCGAGCGCGCCCAGCGGCGCAAGTCCGTCCGGCCCACGGCCACACCCCAATCCGAGATTCAGCTTCCGGAGATTCGGCAGCCCGGCAATGGCACGCATGTCCACCGTAGTGCCGTCCCCGCAATACAGATCCAGCTCCTCCAGCCGGTCCAGCTTCGCAGTCGCAAGCACGCGCGGCAGACACTCGGCAGGAACGTCGCGAAGCGACTTCAACCGCGGCAGCGTCGACAGCGCCGAGAAGTCCGAGACGCCCGGACAAGAGCGGCCTGATTGCATCAGGGTCCGCAAGTTGACGATCGTCGCGGCCGTGGTTCGGCGAAGCGAATCCATGTCAGCCTGGCCCGGCAGCTCTGGAAGTGAGCAGACATAGGCGCCCTTTCCTTCCGAAGGGTAGGGAGAGGGGCCGCAAAGGGACGTCGGCGGAGCCAAGGGCTCAATGGGCTCAGGCTCAGGTTTCCGGGGCGCTCTGGGCACCAACGCGCGTGACAGCGAGGCCGGGGTGGCAACCGCCCTGAAGTCCCCTTCGCACGGGCGGTGATCGAAGTGGAAGGAAGCACCTGGAAGGCGCGCGAGCTGAATCGACAGCTCGCAGCTGGCTGCCTGGTGGAATGCAGAGCTTACCTTGTTGCGCGCTTCCTCGGCCCACGGTCCGCGTCCGAGGTCGCCTGCACCGTAGCGCCCGACGACCTCCACGGGCATCGCCCCCACCACCCTTCCGCTCGGCGCGTGCGCGACGAAGGCTTCCATCTTCAGGTACTCGGGCAGCCGGGACTCGGCGATGCGAAACAGCACGAGCCAAGGACGCTTGAGTGCTGCTTCGCACTCGCTGCCCAATCCGCCGCGATTGTTCCAGACATCAGGGTGAAGCGGATTGGCAGGACCGGTCCATTCCAGGCAGAAGTGCAGCGGGCTGCGAATCGAAAGTGACGCGAACGGGTCTCCTTCAGGTGCGCTTCCCACGAAGAGCACTTCGGCCGTTGCCGCCGGGTCATTCGTCCGATCCTCGAAGAACGCTGCAGGTGGATCCATTCGCGCAGGATGGATCGCCTGGGTGACGGAGCCGGTGGGGGGCAGGCTGGCCACGATCCGCGTCAGCCGATCGCGATACTGGTCATACGCAGGCTGCAGCCTGTGGATGGCCTGGATGTTGGTTTCCCCGCACCCGGCCAGGAGGATGGCAGCCACCAGTGAGGTCTTGGTACGACGCATCGCAGTGGATCGAGCCTACACGCCGGGTGGTGCAAGGTCCAGCCAGGCGCCGGTGCGCGCCAGCCGCCTCCGCGCGCCCCTGTTGGGCAACTTCTGGTACCATCGATCCATGCGTGCTCCGGTCATCTTCGTTGTGGCCGCCTGCGCCCTCGCACTGTCCGGATGTGGTGATGAGCCGATCCGGATAGGGAAGGTCGCTGCCCCGATCTACCAAGGCGCCCGCGAAACCGGGGAGCCATGGGTGGTGGCCGTGTACTACCAGCGCCCAGGCACGACCAAGCTGCGTTTGTGCACAGGGTCGGTGATCGCCCCGCGTGCCGTGCTCACGGCCAAGCACTGTGTGTTCGACGAGGTCACGAGCGGAACGTGGACCCCCGTGGCAGCATCGGCGTTCACTGTGGCAGTGGGGGACGACATCACGTCGGCGCAGGGTGTGATTCGTGAGCTCGGTGTCAATTCGATCGTCACCACTCCAGGTGACTACACGCAAGCAGACGCGCTGGCTGGAAACGACATTGCCTTGCTGAAGCTCAACGGTGACGTGGGAGTGGAGGCCAAGCCTGTGTCGCTGCAGGCGCCCGTGATCGACGACGAGGTGCGGATCATCGGCTTCGGGTTCACGGAGAACGACGATCTCGGGCTGAAGTTTGCAGGCACTGCCACGGTCAACAAGGTGGACACCGGGGTATTCGAGACGAACGGACCATCCTGGACCTGCTCCGGAGATTCGGGCGGACCGGCGTTGCACACGGGCCGAGGCGAGATAGTCGGTGTGACGAGCCTGGGACCTGCGGGGTGCAACACTCCGCGATCGATCTACACGCGCGTGGACAAGCACGCAGAGCTGCTGGCGGAAGTGCTGGGAGTACCGGCTGCGGATTCCGGCGCATGCAGCGGGGACGGGTGCGCGGAATCGGGTTCGCCGGGGGGGTGCGAAGGGGGAGATTGCGCGGACGCGAGCGACGACAGCGCGGCGACGCCTCCTGGGGTGAGCGGGGACACGACCGGGTCCGATTCCGGGTGCGCGACAACGTCGCGCGGAGGGTCGACCCCTGCTGCTCTCCTGATCCTCGGGATGCTGGTGATGGGGCGCCGACGAAGGCGATCCTGATACCTACTACTCCACCCACACGTCCTGCCAGCGCCACGACACGCCGTTGCGACTGTCGTGTACTACTGCCCAGAGCCGGGCCTCTGTGCCTGACGCGACGTTCGATCGCCAGGCTCCGTGGAATTCCTCGCCCCACCCCGAGTTGGAATCGTAGATGATGCGCGAGCCCTTGTCAAAAGAGCCTGCGTTCGCATAGTAAGAAACCCAGACCGTCTCCATGGCCGCCTGGTCCGCAGGGATCCGGGCCGTCACGTCAGGCTCTGATACCGGATTCCCCAGCTTGATCGCCACAGGATGGCTGTTGCAGTCGTCTGCGTCGGACTCCCCACACCTCGGCACCACCACCAGACACACGCCGGCTGTGCCGCAGTGCATGTTGGCAGGACAAGGGTTCGTCGCAGAGCACGCTGCCCCGTCGACCTTGCCGTCCACCGAGATCTCCTGCAGGTCCGGGGCGTGATTCTCGATGTCGTCATAGACATAGAGAGGAAAGTAGCCAAACTCGAAGTCGTCCCGCCCCAGCATCACTCCCGTTCCAGGATCCCGGCAGCCCAGGGGGAACTGCTTGGTCGGGTCTGCGCCGGGCAGCCGCACGATCTCCCCTGCACACGCAATGGTGAACACGAATTGCACCGAATAGGGATGCACCACGTCCGGCGCCTGGGGCCGCGAGGATATCGCGTTCTGGGGTACGACTGCCGTGAATGTGGTCCCCCAACCCACCACGCCCGCAGGGGCACCGGCCGGCACCTGGTGCGAGGCCAGCCCGCTGTCGCCCAGCGTTGCCAGCAGCTCGTACAGATACGGATTGCAGGTCCTGAAGTCGTCTCCCGGAGGGTTCACGCACCCGCCCAGCCACAGCACCTCCACAGGCCGCTTCGTGCCGTCCGGCCGCACCGCGTGCGGCGATCCATCGAAGACCAGCGCCTCCATCGGAACCTGCGAGCCGCTCTTGGCAAAGGGAGTCTCGGCACGCACCGCCAGCAGGCGCAAGGTGTCCACGTCCGTCGCACGATCGGACTCATCCTCGCACCCGACAGCCGCGACAGAAGCTGCCGCGAGGAGCGCGCATACCCAAGGGCGAAGGGTGAAGTGTTTCATCAGAATTCTCCTCGCACGCCGAGGCTCGGGATGATCGGGAGCCCGGACTGGTACTTCGGACGCGTGAAGTTGTAGTTGTATCCCACGCCCTCGACGTTCGACCGGTTGTAGACGTTCTGCACGTCGAGGTACGCGGTCAGGTTCCAGGATTCGAACTTCCAGTTCTTGTCGACTCTCGCGTCGAGCTGGTGGAACGACGGCACCCGCCGGCTGTAGGGGTCCCCTTGGATACACTCGTAGGACGAGCTTGCCGTGTTGAGGATTCCGCCCTCGCAGGGCGTGTACGGATTGCCCGTGACCAGGCGGAACCTTCCGCCCACGCGCCACCCGCGCCCAAGGTCGTAGCTGCCCATGACGCTCAGGATATGGGATTGATCGAACTCGAAGAGCCGGATCGGCTTGTCCGGTGCGTCGCGACGCATGGATCTCGAGTTGGTATAGGCGATCCACCCGAAGAATCGATGGACAGGCTTCCAGCGGATCAAGGTCTCCGTGCCGTAGGAGTACCCTTCTCCGGTATTTGCATAGCCGTTCGTGCCATCCGCAAACGCCGTGGGCACCACCAGCTGGTCGAAGCTCTTGTGGAACGCCTCCACCGAGACCTCGACCTCCTCGGACAGCTCCTGCTCGATCCCCACCGACGAGTGGATCGATCGATTGGACTTGAGCCCTGGCGTGCCGAAGTTCTTGATGACCTGGATGATCTGCGGGGGCTCGTAGAACATCCCCACCCCCGCCTTCACCGTCGTGCGCGGGAAGCCTTCCGTGAGATCGTAGCGCGCATTGAGCCTCGGGCTGATGTCCACCTTGTTGCTCTCGTCGAAGTAGTCGACGCGACCGCCCAGCAGCACCTTGGCTCGCTTCGTGGGAGTCCATTCCATCTCCGCAAAGCCCGCCGGCGCGCTGAAGTACCCCTTCTCCTGGAACAGGATCATCTGGCGATCCATGTGCGTGCCTTCCATCTGGCCCGGCTCGGGGGGACGTACCGATCGGACGTCGGCGTCGTACTGATAGACGATCACGTCGGGGCCCGCTCGCACCAGCAGCTCCTTGGACATGCGGTAGCTCACGTCGCCGCGGACGAGCATCGGGATGTAGTTGACCTCCACGGACGACACGGAGCCGAACTGGCTCAGCTCCTTGTCGAGCCCGATCGAGGCTGTGGCATTGAGGCTGAGCCGATCGGACACCGTGTTCTTGTAGAACGCCTGGAGCCGGGCTGTGCGCATTCCCCCCTTGAGGCTGTTGCCCAGTCCTGGCTCCTGCTCGATCGCGTTCTTCAGGACCATCTCGAGCCGGTCGTCAGCCCCGAACATCCCGATCCGGAACGTGGACTTCGCCGTAGGCTTGGTCTCCATGAAGGCCTGCCAGTCGTAGTACACCGGAGCCGTGCGGATTCCGGCTTCGCTGCTCATGACCGAGCCGATCCAGGCATCCACGTGGCTCCTGCGGCCTGCGAGGTTGAACGACCAGTTCTTCAGCAATGGCACCGGACCCCGCAGCATCACACGCGCGTCGATCAGATCCACCTGCGCCAGACCATGGTACTTGCCGTCCGTGCCCATCTCCCGCAGCCGCACGTCGATGATGCCGCCGGTGACACGGCCGTAGCGCGCGCTGAAGTTCCCCGGATAGAAGTCGATCGCCTCGATCATCTCCGTGGGCACGATGCTCGACAGCCCGCCGAAGTGGTAGATCATCGGAACCCACGTCCCATCCACGAACGTCGCTGTGCCGTACGGCGAAGAGCCGCGGACCACGATCATGCCGCCGAACATCGGCGTACGCGCCACGCCGGGCATCGTCTGCACGGCCTTGATCGCGTCGCCGCTCGTGCCCGGGATCACCGAGAGCTCCTTGCGCTCCATGGTTCTACGCGTGACCTCGCGATCCGGACGCTCCCCCTGGATTCTCACTTCCAGAGGTCCGGCCGTGACGCGAACACGGTACGAGATCTGAATCTCCTCTCCTGCGGTGACCGTCTCGTTCGAGGACAACGTCGCATATCCCGGCGCGGAAATCTGCACGGATGCCTTGCCTGCGGGGGCGTCGAGCTCGAACACGCCGTCAGCGTTCGTCGTCGTTTCCACCGTACGCCCGTCTGCCAGCTGCACCTGGACCCGGGCCCCGGCCATCGGCGCGTCGGTCTGCCCGATCAGCACACGCCCGCGCACTCGCCCAGCGCTCGGAGGCGCCGCGGCCTTGTCCGGGGCCGGCGCCGGCTCTTGCTTGAGCGTGAAGCTCATCTTGTACAGAATCCTTGCGCGCACTGGCGAGCCGTTGCGGGTCGCGGGGCGAAACTGGAGCTGCAACGAAGCGGCCTGCGCTGCTTCGTCCATCCCGAAGCCAGCGCTCTGGTGGACCGTGGCCGACGTGACCTTTCCGGTGTCGTCGATGTCGAGCTGCACGACCACGTCACCGCTCTTCTTGAGACGGAGCGCCTCTTCGGGATAGACCGGGTCGACCTTGCGAAGCACCTCCGGAGGAACGAGGACCGGAGCGCCCGGAGCCGTGGCAGCCGGCGGCAAGGTCGTGGGCGGTTGCTGCGCAAGCGCGCTGCTGGAAACGGCCAGGCATCCGGCGATCGCGATCAAGGTGGTCAGTAGGTGAGCGCGCATGCTTGCCCCTGCAGGTGGAGAGGGTTGGCACAATCGCTGCCCGGACGCGCTCTGTGCCTGGCGACCAGCGTCTGTGCGGTCGCGGGAGCGCAATCGGGCGGCGCGCCAGGGGCAATGCTACGCTCGTGCCAGCCCGGGTCCGCGCACAAAGGCGCGGCAATTCACGCAGATCACGCGTCGGCCCGCCGCCCGGCACCTGCCTGCGCAGCAGTCATTCGTCCGGAGGTGTCCGTGCTTTCGGACACCTGTCCGACCCGCGAGCCTTCACTTGGGATTGCACGTTGCCAGGTCCAGGGTCCCGCGGCTCGTGGTCAGCTTCCCCATGAGATGACGATGGCCATTCCAGTCCGTGCTCGAGATCTCGACCGTGCCGCGCCCCTTGCTCCCTTGCACGGCCATGTACCAGTCGAGCCCGCAGCCGTCCTTGCACCCCTGGCTCCCTTCCCCCGTGCATCCGCTGCACCCCATCGCCCAGGTGATGTCGTCGCCCAGAAGCTCCCGAGCCTGCGGGCACTCGTTCAACCGGTCGAGCGTGAGCTGGTACAGCCCGCTTCTGCCGCACGTCGTGGTCGCAAGGCACATCGGGGTTCCGCAGTTCCCCAGGATGAAAGCGATCGCGAACAGCCCGAGCGCGGTGGAAGACAGCCACGCGGAGCGACTCGCGCGCCGCGTCGTCGTCTCGGCAACCGCCGCCGCAAACGACGAAGACGGGCCTGGTCGGTCCCTCCATTCGCGCTCCACCGCTTCGCGACCGAATCGGGAAGTCGCAGCTTCGACCTCGGCCTTCGCAGCCTCGATGTCGCCGATTCCCGCGAGCGCGTGGGCGCGCAGACAAGCCGCAAGGATCGTCTCGCGATGGGGAACGTCGGCTGCGGATCGGCCCAGTGCGCCAAGCGCTCCCGCATAGTCCCCTTGGGCAACGCCCAGGGCCGCGCGCGCAAGCCTGTACTCCCCGTCGGGCTCCAGGGCGATGGGCCGAGGATTCACCTCGGACAGCCACGCCCCCGCAGCCTGGAAGTCCCCGGCGCGCACTGCTGCGCGCGCCAACCGGCACCGTACGATCCCCCGCTGGTCAGCGTCGCTCAGCAGCCCAAGCGCGGTCTCGAGCACGGCCCGCGCCCTCGGATGCACGCCGGCGTCGCGGTATTGCTGAGCGATGAACAGCGCGAGCTGGAACAGACGCGTCTCGGTCTGCACGCTCCGTCCCTGGCTCGCCTGCAGCGCTGCTCGGGTCTTCTCCCACTCCTGACGAAACCCTTCGAGGCCTGCAGCCTTGGTCGACGGATCGGCCAGCATGTTCGCGAACGGCTCCATGCCGTCCGGCGTGCGGATCATCGCTGCAGAGGAATCGAACGACGCTTGAAGCGCCCGCAACCCGGCGAGGCGCGATGGCTCGTCGATACGAGTCTGCTGCGGTTGCTCGTGGCTGCGCCCGGCAAGCTGCAGCAAGCTGCCGCAGAATCCGCAGGTGACCGTCCCTCCCTGCGGTGAGCCGGTCAGGGGAGCGCCGCAACGGTCGCACTCGACAGTCCGCAGATGGTAGGAGTAGGCAGTGTCACCCATGAGCGCTCCGATAGAGCGCTACCCCTACCATTTCCCTGTCCGCTCGGGGCCGTTTTCAATCGCAGGTCTGCGAGGTCGCGGTCATCAGCCGATAGCGTCGATCATCTCCCATTCCCACGTAGGCCATCCACCATTCCCCCTTCCATCGCGCGACCGCGGGATCGCGGGTGCTGTACGCTTCCACGCCGGAAGGCTCGAGGTCCAGGGTCAGGCCGGTTCGATCGAACGCGAGGCCGTCTTTCGAAGTTGCCAGCCCGATGCGATAGGGGCCCGGGTTTGCCATCGACGTGTCGTATCCGCCGTACCACAGGAGGAGCGCTTGTCCCGCACGCACAGCGCACGGCTGCGCCACAGCGTGATTGTCGAATTCGCCGGCGCGCACGTCCATCACCGGCGTCGTCGAGGAGCGGGTCCACGCGATTCCGTCCGACGAGACCGCACGCCCGATCGCGAACCCCTGTCCGTCGAATCCCGTGTAGTACATCACGTAGCCGGCTCCGTCGGGGATCACCGACGGGTACAGCAGGGTCATGGAGTCGAACGCGCCCGCTTCACCCACGCTGAGCACGCTTTGCTTGACCATGGCCCACGAAACTCCGTCCTGGCTCTCGGCAAGATCAATGGAGCCTGAGCCGTACCACATCAGGAATCGGGCGCCGTCGTGCAGCACGCTCGGATACGCGATGATGTCCTCGCCTTGCAGGCCCGAGGTCGCCTGCAGCTGGCCGAATCCGGCGCCGTCGTTCGACGCATGAAAGAGCCGATGCTGCACCCCGGTCTTCTTTGCGACCCACAGATGAAGGCGGTCGCCCACCACGAGCGCTGCGGGCGAAAGCAGCCCGTCGGTCTCGGCTGCGGACGCCTCCTCGAACAGCACACCGTGCCGGACCCAGTGCCAGCCATCGAGCGCGTAGCCCGATGGTCCGGCGCCGGCATCGGACAGCGCAGGCTCACAGGTCACTTGGTCAGGCGAATCCGCTGCCTCAGGAGTTGCGAGCGCATCGGTCGCATCGGTCGCATCGGATGCGTCCTGTCCCGGCACCGCTTTCGCGTCCGCTCCGTCCGAAGAGCATGCAAGCAACAGCAGGGCGGGCAAGGCGCACGCGATTGGGCGCAGCGCGCCGACAGCGAACGAGGTTGCTCGAGGACTTCTCATCGCTGCCAGCATGCACTGTCGGGAGCCGCTCGCCAACGGCGTTACGTTGGCGCCTCCCGGCTCCCTGCTGCGCGAGGCGCCCCATGGGACGCAACCCGCGCTAGCATGCTCCTATGTGCACCTGCAGCGCGCGACCTGTGACGATCTCCCTGGCCATCGCTGCCAGGCCCTGGGCTGCAAGGTGCGCATGGAGCCCGCATGCAAGAGGATGATGACGAGGCTGCGATCAACGATTGGGAGCTGCCAGACCGGCAGGAGCGCGAACGGCTGCTGCTGGCGGTCCGTCGAATCGCAACGCAGACCTCGTGGGAGCCATGGGTGCGCGCGCCAGTCCTGGACGCTTCTGGCACTTGGTTTCCCGATGCGTGGAGTCCAGATCGCAGAGGCGTCAAGACGCTCCTTCGCCGCATTCTCACCTACGTTGGGCTCGGCGAAGCTGCTGTGCACGTGCAGATCGGCCGCGGGCTGCGCGCCGCCCAGTTCGATCATCAAGGGGTCGGCACCGGCGGCAAAGGGGCTGCGGCCTGGTTCTGGGGGTGGGAGGGGAATGTCTGCCGGTTCGGCGTCGACAAGGACCAGCTTGGCGACCTCGAAGCCCTGGTCGGCACCCTCTGCCATGAGGTCTGCCACGCCTGGCGCGCCCATCATGGAGTGGTCGCGAAAGACCCTCGCGTGGAGGAGCAGCTGACCGATGTCACCGCGGTTGTGCTCGGCTTCGGCGTCCTGGTTCTCAACTCCGCCTATCGATTTCGCACCAATGTCGTCTCGCCAGGGGGCGCGGCTCTTGGTTGGGATGTCAGTCTGCGAGGCTATCTGTCGCCAGGACAGCTCGCCTGGCTGCTCGCGGCGCAGCTCGATGCCCGGAACGCCGATGGAGCAGAGCGAAGGCGCGTGGCCGGCGCGCTGGCGAGCAATCAGCGGAAGCTGCTCGAGGACGCGTGGGAGGTAATCCAGCGCGATTCGCTTCCTGTTCGGGCGACCCTGGGAACACCGGAGCCCGCTCAATGGCCTCCTGAGCGCGACCGGGTCGTGGCAGCGTTTCCAGACGATGATGACGTGGAGTCGGGCGAGGAGGAGGCTGCAGTGGATCCAGGGGGCCGCGAGCCAGCGCACACGGCCACGCTCCAAGTGCAGAGTCGCGCCTTCCTCGGGTTGGTCGTGGCCGCAGTGATCGCGGGTTGTGCCTGCTACGTGGTCGAGCTCGATGGGCGCCTGGTCGCAGTAGCGTTGGTGGTGCTGTGCCTCGCAGGTGCCGGGATCGGCCATGGGCTGCCGCGACGTACCTGCTCCGCGTGCGGCACGCTTCTGGGCCGCAAGGCGGATTCGTGCCGAGGATGCGGCGCACGGATCGTTGTCGGGGGGCAGACTTCTCCGCAGCAGCAGGAGGGGTACGAGGAGGAATCCCTCGCCTATTTCGATGACATGCCGGTCGAGGAGGAGTCGACGATTGCGCTGGCGAATGCCGCGCTCGTCCAGTGGGCGATTCGCAGAGGCTTCGCCTCAGACGCGTTCCGTGCCTCCGCTGAGGCGCTTGTGGACAAGGCCATGCAAGGCAATGCTTCGGCAGATTCGCTCGCGCAGGTGCTGGCGAGCGCGCCCGACTTCGCCTGGATGACCGACCGGGGGGCGGCGTTTGGAAGATACTATTGCGGAACCAAGGTGCCGTGCTTGCTCGACGATTGGCACGCTGCCGCGGCCTACGCAGCCGAGACAGGCACCCCTGCCCATCGTGAACGTTTCGAATTGTGGCTGGACCGCCGGTGGTGGGAGTGGAGTCGCGAGAGCGGCGAGAAGCTGCCGCACGAGGTCGAAGATAGGTGGTAGGATGAGACATGCCGATCTCTCCCGTGGGCCAGCTCATCCAGACCAACCCAACGGAAGCCAGAAGCCAGCTCGTCGATGTGCTCGTCCGCTCCGGCGGCAGCCGCGAGAAGGCCTCGCGCATGTTGGGGGTCACGCGAGGCACGCTGTACTGGTGGATGGACCGGTTGGGTCTGCGCGACGACTACCCCTCGCCGACCAGGAGGAAGCCGATCGCCCCATCCTTGAGCCGATCGGTTGCGGCTTCGGATGTGCAGGCACCACTGCCCGACGCTGCGGGTCAACCGCTCCAAGTCAGGGTGGCAGCGCTGCAGGCCCGTCTTGTCGATGACGTCTTGCGCGTGCTTCAGGAAGCGCTTGTGGAGTGGGCCAACGAGGTCGCGCGATCGCGGGCGCGCATCCGCGAGCGGCCTACCGACTGAGCCACCACGCCAGCGCCCCGGCTGCGCCGAATACCAGAAAGAGCCCAAACGCGACCAGCATGGGGGAGGCGCGGCCAGCGCGGACAGGCGGCACCAGATCCGAGGGGGCGCCCCCGGAAGACGCGCTCCGGACGGACTGGCGCGTCAGAGGGTTGGGGCCGATCGTGTTTTCCACGCTTGCGTCCCCCAACGCCCGAACCGTGACCGCACCCGTGGATCCAGGACGCAGCACAGAGCACATGGCAGAGTCGCGGTAGCCTCCGTCGGAGCCGGGCGGCGCCTGCTCGCGTGCGCTGACGCCTTCGACCTCGACCTCGTATCCTTCCTCGAGCACGACCTCCCATTGCTCCACAGCGAGCCGCACAGTCTCGGCTCCAGGTCCGGCTTTCGCAATGTCGGCGTGCTCTGCAATCCAGCGCGTCTGCGCGTCGGGGGAGTCTCCGATGTGGACTCGCCCCCGGGCCTGTGCTCGCACCGCGCACATCAACGTAGCGACCTGAGCAAGGCGGCGCTGCTCGCGCTGGGCTGCGGGCACATCGCCTCGTCCTGCCTGGATCTGCTGCTTGAGCTCCCGCTGACGGTTCGAGACGGCATGGATGTCCTTGTCTGCCTGGATCAGAACGCGCTCTTGCCTTTCGGCGCGCGCACCGACTTCGAGCGCGCGGGCTCGCACCAGGACACGCCCGGTGGCGTCTTCCACCCAGAAGTCCGCAGCTTCCTGGGAGGTCGCGGCGGCTCCTGCGCCGCGGTACACGGCCCAGAAGACACATGCACGTTGCCCGAGGGGTGAGACGAGCAGATGGCTTGCTCGTCGAATCCGGCCGCGAACCCGTGCAGGCGCTCCTTCACGCAGCTGGGTGATCGGGGCCATCGGCAGAGCCATGCGGGCATGGTGGCACGCGCACACGGCAATCTGCAATGAGCGGCTGGAATCCTGTGGCGCACGCCGGGTTGAATCCTCGGCCCCGCGAGCGGCTCCAACCTGGAGAATACCCTCAGGCCTTGGGGGCCAGCAGGGCCCTCTGCCTGGCAGAATATGAAAGGAGAGGCAACATGTCATGGTCGTGGAAGATCGGCCGGCTGGCAGGCATCGATGTCCGCGTGCACGTAACCTTCCTGCTGCTTGTTGCGTGGATGTCGATCACCCCGCTGGTGCTCGGCAAGGGTCTGGCGGCGGTCGCAGCCGCCCTCGGGCTGAACCTGGCGGTTTTTTCGTTCGTTCTCCTACACGAGCTTGGTCACGCTCTGGCTGCACGCCGCTACGGGATCAAGACGCGGGACATCACCCTCTGGCCGTTGGGTGGGATCGCGAGCCTGGAGCGCATGCCCGTCAACCCCAGACAAGAGCTGGTCGTGGCGCTCGCCGGCCCCGCAGTCAACGTCGGGCTCGCCTTGGTCTTCGCAGCCCTGACCCTTCTTGGCGGCTCGTTCGTTCCCGCGGCCAGTGGCCTGCCCGGAACGTCGCTGATGGCGCAGCTGCTGTTGATCAACGTGACGATGGCGGCGTTCAATCTGATCCCTGCATTCCCGCTCGACGGCGGACGTGTGCTGCGAGCCGTGATGGCGATGAGGTTCGATCGCGTGCGCGCGACCTGGATCGCTGCCAGGGTGGGGCAGGGGTTTGCGGTCCTGTTCGGCATCGCCGGGCTCTTCCTGAACCCGATGCTCACGCTCATCGCGGTATTCGTGTGGGTCGCTGCGCAGCAGGAAGCGACCGCGACAGAAGCCATGGGCAGGGCGCCTCGTTTCCCCATGGGTCAGGACGTCGGGCTCTACGTCATCGCGGTGGACACGACAGAAGCCCGATGGCTCATTGTCCGATCCAACACGGGAGCTGTAGCACAGAAGCTGGGTATGGTAGGCTGGTCCCCATGACATCGTTCGCCGATCTCGGGGTTCAGGTCCAGCGATCCTTCGTCACCAATCGCAGCTCCCTCAATGCGGGCGGGTTGAATGTATCGCTTTCGAACGAGCAGACGACCAAGTACGTCCTGACGCTGCCGAGACCCAGCCCGATCCGCGCGAGCTTCCGCAAGGAGAGCTGGGGTGATGCGCTCGTGAAGATCTTCAAGAAAGAGATCCAGACCGGGGACGCGGAGTTCGACAAGCTCATCTACATCTCAACCGACACGACCGAGGAAACCACGGCCTTCCTGCGATCACCTGAGCTGCGAAACGCGCTTGCACTCGCCGTCGATACCGGCGGGCCGGTCGAGATCGACGCAGCGCGCGTGACTGCCTATTCGATCGGGCACGACAACAAGGACGATCCCACGCTCGTCCGCATTGTTGCCGCCTTGCTCGGCTGAGCACGCCGGGCAGGGCGCTGGCAGGTACGGCGACCAAGGACAGGGGCCATGACCGATTATCGCGAGGCGATCAGGAAGGTCCTCTACATCGGAACGAACGAGCACGTGGTGTGCCTGGATCAGGCCTCTGGCGAGATTGTGTGGAAGGTCAACTGCCTGGATACCGGGACCATCGTCAATCTCCTGCTTGCGGACGGGCGCATCTGGGCCGCGACGTCCGGGAGGGTCGCATGCCTGGAGCCTGAGACCGGGCGCGTGATTTGGAGGTCCGACGTGCAGGGGCTTTCGGAGCCGGTCACGATGGCGCTCGATTTGGCCCATCCTGGTGGGCAGCTGATTCTGAGTTGCTGCGGCCTGGTCTTCTCTCTGGTCGCAGACACAGGAACGCTCATGTGGAAGAACGAGCTCACCGGGCTCGGCTACCACCATACGTGTCTGCGAGTCCCTGGCGCGACCCATGAGGCGCAGCCGTTCTGGCGAACCGTTTCATCGGGCAAGTCGACGCGCACCGAAGTGCTGGAAGACAAGCAGCGCTAGCGCCTGCCCGGCAGGCTCTTCCTCGTTGCACAATCGGATCCGGGCTGGACAGCTTGCTCGACGCCGTGCACGATGGCACGGCCATGCTGGGGATCGACATCGGCAATCGCTCCATCAAGGTATGCGAGCTGGAGCTCGTCGGGGCGACTGCAGTGGTGTCCGCGGCTGCCTGCGTCGACATGGCCGAAGCCGTCGTTCCCCCTGGTGGCAGCATCGACGCCAAGCGGCTTTGCGCGGCCCTCACGGAGGCTCTGCACGTCGCTGGGTGCAACGCGGGCCCCGCAGTCCTCAACCTTCCTGTCACCGAGATCGCCGCGTTCGCAAGGCTTCGATTCCCGGTGATGAAGCCGCGAGAGCTGTTCGCCGGACCGCTCTGGCGCGAGATGGACGACCGCATCCCGTTCCCTGTCGACCACGAAAACGTTGCGCTGGCTCTTGACCCAGCGGGCGATGGGACTGGGCACACTGCGCTATCGATGGCGGCGATTCCTCGCGCGACGGTCCGCGCCTACGAGGATGTCGCCCTCAGCGTCGGCCTCAAACCCGTCGCATGCACGCTGGATGGGCTCGCATGGTCCGCCTGGCTGCTCGCTGCGGGCGTCGGAGCCGATGCGCCCGTCCTTGGCGTGCATGTCGGGTCATGCACGACAACTCTCATCTCGCTGCAACGCGGGGTGGTGCAGAGCCTGCGGTGGATTGCCTCGGGAGGCGAAGATGTCACACGCGGCCTCATGGAACGACTTGCCATGGATCGACCCGCTGCAGAAGCGCTGAAGAAACGCATTGGCATCGAGGCTCAGGCCCAGGACCCGGGGTATCGGGACCCGAGCGCAGGAGTGGAACGTGCAGTGATCGAGTTGGTCGAAGAGATCGCGGGCCTGCACGCTGAGCAGATCGTCGGGATTGCGAAGGAGAGCTGTGCGGGGTTGAGCTCAGCGCCGAAGCTGGTGCTGGCAGGGGGAGGCGCTGATCTCGAGCAGCTTGCTGCGGAGCTTCGACGCCGGTGGCAGGGGCCGGTCGATCAGGATTGCGGCGTGCAGAGAGTACAGCTCGGAGCACGAGTGGACCGACAGTGGTTCCGCGATCACCGCGCCCGGCTGGGACCGGTACTCGGGCTCGCTCTCGGCAACGCTCCTTCGATCGCACTCGGCAAGGCGCGAAAGGCGATTCCACGCTGGAAGCGCCGCAGAATCCCGATGCGCGCACGGGCTACCTCTGCTCCGACCGCCGCGCAAACCGAGGTTTCACCGCTTTTTCAATCGAAGCCGGGCAGGCGCCCTATCAAGGCGCACGTTGTTGCGCTCACCGTAGGATTGGTACACGGAGGCGGTTTCGCGCTGGCCGCGGCCGGCTTTTTCGCCACCTACGTTGAGCACAGGCATTTCGAAGCCGCTGCCGCGACCGCGTCAGGCACTGTCGTGGACCACCGGTGGTTCAAGGGCAGCAAGAAGGGAAACTCCCAATGCTGTGCAGTTGTCGAGTTCGAGGCCGAAGGGCGAAAGCACCAGTTCACGAACAACGCCTGCCACAGCTCTTGTGAGCCGGATAAGGGAGCCGCTGTGGATGTGCTCTACCGCACGACCGATCCATCCGACGTGCGCCTCCAGGTCGATGTGGCGCCCTTGCCGTACTTCGCTGGCGTCCTGGGCCCGATCGGTGTCGCAGGATGCGTGCTCGGCGTCGTCGTCTACCGGAGAGGCAAGCGCAAGGAAGGGGAGCCGAGATGACGATCGCACTGGGGTGTAAGGGAGTCGCGGCCGTGATGACAGGGATGCTCGCCATGGCGAGCTGCGGCGCGCCTGCAGCCGGGCCGGGCGCAACGACACAGGTCGCCTCGGGTCCCCTCATCGTCCCCGCCCAACCTGACAGCTCGAACGTCGCCCCGCGTGCCTCCGCTGCCGCGAGCGTCGTCCCCGTACCGAGCGCGATCCCCGCGCAGCTACCTCCTGCGGACCCCAAGGCCCTGGTGCTCCACGGAGCCAAGCCGCCTCAATCGTTCAAGCTCGACGGCGATCTTGCGGAGTGGGGCTCCCTGGCAGGGCCGGAGGCGCCGCAGCGTCCGGATCGATCGTATCTGACGTTGGCCGTCACCGGCTCATCGGTGCTGGTTGCCGCTTCGCTGCGCGAGCCGCTTGCTGGCGGTGTCTGGTTCCGGGTGACCGCGCCGCCGCCCGCGCTGCCGAGGCCGTACAACGAGGCTGTGCATGGATACACGATACCCATCACGGACCAGGAGTGCGAGTTCTCATCGTACTGCTGCCCATCCGGTGGCCTCGCGTTCACAGGTGTGCGCCAGGCCCCTGCGCACACTGCGGCTTGCAAGGCAGGTCTGGCGCGCTATGACGCGCTCGCGAAGCGACTGGCGCAGCGCTACACGCGGCAGCTCAAGCTGGACCGGAGCGGTATAGCCGAGGTGACGGCATCCGGGCAGGTGACGGCCATCCAAGGTGCGAGAGTGGTGTGGCGGGAAACGGCGGCCGGAGTGACGGCAGAGGCAGAGATGCCGCTGGCGATTCTACCGCGTATTGCATTGCCCGACATGGAGGTTCTGGAGATCGCGGCGGGCTCCACAGGGCCGCTTTCGGGCTCCCAACCCGGCGCCTCGGTGCCGACGTCGGATCTTCCGATTCCGAGATTGTTGCTCCAGCCCCACGCCGAGTTGTACCAGTCGCTGCATGCCGAGCAGGGCCACGGGAATTTCGCCATACCCTACAAGAGCTTTCTGTACCCGACCTTGGGTCTTTCCTACCAGCCAGGAGATCCCAACCACATCGAGATCCTCGAGCATAAGACTCACATGGATCTCGCTCCGACCCAGCTGAGCCTGTACGACAAGACAGGCACGTATGGAGACTACACCGTTGGAGAATCCCGGGGTCCCCTGCGATTCCTGGAAGTTGCGATGCGCGGCGTGGTCCAGGGCGTCGTGCCCTGGGATCACCCCAAGCAGCAGGTATTCATGCTGGACGGGGAGCTCATTGCAGCCTGGTACGACCAGCCGGGCTTCAGCTTCATGAGTGGCAGCACGCCGCCTCCCTACTTCGAAGCACGAGGATTCGGCTCGTCGCCGCCGCGCAACCTGATCGACCGACCCATCCTCGAGGAGCTTTGGAGCTCATGCTCCCAGGACCTGCTCCGCAACACGCGGGGGAAGGTACAAGCCAGCATGACCGCAAACGCCACGTTCGACACCTGGACGTGGCGGGGGAGCTGCCCCAAAGGAGACCAATCCAAGCAGCAGACCATCAAGTTCGTCGCGACCTGGACGTGGGACAAGACCAGCAGGAGGTTCGTCGGCCGCTGGAGCGAGGTGCCCTAGACCCCCCAGACTCCAATCAGCTACCCCTCCGTCTTCCACCCGTCCTGCCACCTCATCTTCAGCGGCTTGCCATCCACCGGCAGGTTCACGTCCACCGTCTTGATCACAGGCGCCTTGCCTGCCCCCTGCGACACAATCGCCACGATGTGCACGGGTATCGGCGCTGAGGGGACATAGTCCTTGGCGGCGGTCAGCCGCAGCACCACATCGTCGTCTCCGCCATCCAGCAGCACCCGGTAGAATCCGATGCCCCGCGCCGCAATGTCAGCCTGACGCTCCTCGCGCGCATCCTTGGGACCCCGAAGCACCACCGCCTCGATGGGCGCCAGCGCCGCAGGAACCCGCAGCAGGATCGCTGCCCCGGTCTTGCGCAGCGGCAGCTCGAGCTGACGTCGCCCGAGCTCCTTCTGCTGAAGCGCGTCGATCTTGCGCGGCTCGGCCAGCATCGCTGCACCGATGTCGACCGCGAGGCTCCCCAGCATCTGATCCTCGCTGCGTCCCCCCATCTGGGTCAGACGCGAAAGCATCCGGCTCGCCAGATCGAGCCTTCCGGCCCCTTCCTGCGCCAGCGCCGTGCGCAGGATCACCGCCTGCTCGCCTTCCATCTGCAGATCGAGCGGCGCGTAGATCTTGATCGCGTCGTCGTACCACCCTTCGTTCCGCAGCCGATCCCCGGTGAACGCGCGCGCCCAGGGGTCGGAGGGTGCCCGCTCGATGATCTCCCCGAAGGTGCGACGCGCCTCGGCGTCGTCGCCCGACCGGCGCAATGCAGAGGCGCAGCTCGCCAGAAGCGCGGCATCTGCAAAGGGGTCCGCCCGCATCTGCGAGATCTCGGCCAGAAGCGTGGGCTTGTCGCCCTTGGCTTCCAGCAGCGCGAGCAGCCTCTGGCGGAGCTTGATGTCGTGCGGCGCCAACGACAGGAACCGGCGCACCACCTTCAGACGCGCATCGTGGTCCTGCGCTTCGCCGTACTGCTTGTCAAAAGTGAACCTCGGGAACGTTTCCATCGCGAGCAGCGCCCTGCGTACCGCCCGAAGCTCCTCCGGGCCCCGCGCCCTGCGCATCGCTTCCCTGCGCAGGAACGCCGCTGCTTCGTTCTCTCCCACCAGATCGAGCGAAGCGGCCATGCTGACCCGCTCCTGCCCACCGGTAGTGGTGGTGAGCATCAGCTCGAGCAGGGCTCGGCGATCGGTCCAGGTGGCGAGCTCGCAGCCGCGCTTGGCCTGGACGAACACCGTGGCGCCCGGCTGCCGTCGCAGCCGCTCTACCCACACGCCCCTGCGCAGCGCCAGCGGCAAGGTCGAGGTGTCCGAGCACTTGGTCTTCTGCGGCGACTTGCCTGCGAGCAGATCGAGATCGTGCGAGACGTCGACCTTCCCTGCCAGGCCTGTGACCGGGAAGGGAAGCCCTTCCACGACCTGCGCGATGCAACGGTTGAGCGCTTCGTCGTAGGCTGCAGCGCTTCCTGCGACCTTGATGTTCGTGGGGCGGCCGTCGCCTTCCAGATCGAACCGGATGTTGATGGTTCCTGTCAGGTCCGGACGCAGGGCGGCACGGGTGTCGCGACAAGCGCGGATCGACCCCATCGCTTCTTCCACGACGCGCCGTGCGGCAAGCCGGATCGCCGCCTTGTACGCTGCGTCATCCTCCTTGCCAGCGGGCGCGACTTCCTCGCTCTCCAGATCGAGCATGGAAGAGCCCGACATCCCGGGCGTCGCAATGGCAGCCGACAGCACCGCATCGCTTCCAGAAGCCAGATCCAGCACGCGGCTCTCGATCGGAGTCGGCTTGTAGACCGCTCCGTCCTGCATTCCCACCCCCCACGCGGTCCAGGGCGTCAGCAGATGCATCCGCACCGCAACGTCCGCCGCGGCCTCCCTGCCTCGACCTTGCAGCGTGATCTCTTCGACCCGGGCAGAGGCCCATCGACGACGCACGTCCTCCACGCTTGTCATCCGCTCGCGGGCCACGGTCAGCTTCTGCTCCTGCGGCCCCTTGGCATCGCGCCAGCGCAGCAGGACGTCCTTGGGAACCAATCCGCGAGCCCTTCCGACGGCGTAGACGGTCTGGCCGGAGGCGATGGCGCGCGGTCCGAGCGGGTAGACCTGCTCGATCTCGGGCCCGAACACCAGCTCCACGCCCGCAACTGCGGGTTGCAGAGCGGCTGCGATCAATGCCGTTGCAGCAGCCGCTGCATCCGCCCGATCGCCGATTTCGAGGATCGGGCCAGCGCCGCGAACGAGCGCCGTGAGTCCGAACCGGTTCGCAACCGGTCCTGCGGCGATCGCGCCCATGCGCGGCATGCCCGAGGTCCGGCGCGCCAGACGCGCGCGGATGTCGTCCACCCGCAGGTCTCCCATCGTCGGCCATCCATCCCCCACGTACACCACCATCGCGCCGCCCACCGACGGATCGAGGGCATCCGCAGCTCCCTCCAGGGCGCGCCCGAGGTCGGTGCCGCCCGCGGGCTGCAGCTTGCCGAGCGCGTCGATGATCACCTTGCGCCGTGCATCGTCGACCGGCCCGATCTTGTCCGGACCGATCGCCTTGAGGCCATCGCTCGCAGCCAGCACGATCACCTTGTCGCGCGAGCCGAGCGCCCCGATCAGTGCCTCGACGAACGCGCGCTCCGCATCGAGCAATGCGACGTCAATGCTCGACGACGCGTCGATCACCAGCGCAATGGCCACGCCTTCGTCGGCGCGCGCCTCGGGCGCCTTGGTCCGCACGAGCACGAATTGCCCGCCTTCGTCGGCGGCCTCGGGCGGCGCTACGTACATGCGAGCCGGGGCATGGAAGCCCGGCACCTGGATCTCCACCACCAGGTCTGCCGACGGCTTGAAGTCCGACTTCCGCAGCTCCACGACCGACCCGGTGATCACGGCGCCCTGTCCTGCAGAGATGAATCGAGGGGCGCTGGGCGATGCGTCGATCCTGGCGAGGAACTCGCCCACCACCGGCGGAGTCGACCCTGCCACCAGCGGATAGCGATACTGCAGTATCACGTCCCCGCCCGCCACAAGCTGCGGCTGCAGCCATTCGACATAGGTCACAATCACGTTGACCAGCGCTCCTGGAGCAATGCTGGGGATCGTGCCGCGGACCCAACCTTCCCCTGCCCATTCGAGCATCACGCCCGAAGGCGTCAGCGTCGCTTCCGTGCGCGAGGCCACGCCTACCTTCCCCTCACCCGGGGTATCTCCCGTGCCCGCGGAGAACCCGGACACGATGGCCCCGGGGGGCAGCGCCATGCGGAAGTCGCCCGATACCTGCGCAGAGCCCGCATGGAAGAACGTGGACTTGACCTCGGTGCGCGCGGTCTCTCCCACGATCTCGGCCTTGACTTCCTGCGATCGAATCGTCAGCGGCGAGCCCGGCTCCCCAACACCCGCGCTCGATGCACGTCCCCAAAGCTCGCCCACTACGCGGTTCGCCTTGCCCGACGCACCCCAAGGCGCAGCCAGCCCGCCGGTCCAGTCGTCGAACACGCGCTCCGGCGCCACCTTCACGTCGTTGCCGGTCACCGTGGCGCTCTCGCCGGAGCGCACGGCGACGTCGCGCTCATTGACCCGTACGGTCATCTCGCCCGCAGCAGCGTATGCGCGCGCAGGCGCGCCGTCCAAGCGCGACAATGCAGCATTCGCTCCGGTCAGGATCGCCGTGGCGCCGCCCAGATCGACCTGCGTCTTGGCCGCAGCCCCGCCCTTGGCGAAGAGCCTTCCTCGCTCCAGGCGCACGCCGGTGGAGCTGACGACCAGCTTCGTGCCGCCCGCCACCACCAGGGACGTCCCGTCATCGAGCTGGATCCGTGCCCGCCCGTCGGTGTCGGTCTCCACGCTCCCGCCGTCCGGGATGCGTCGGATCTGACGGATCGACTGGTCGCCGAGCTTGACTCCCGCGTGAACGGGCTGGATGTCGGCGACCGTCTGCACCAGGGTCTTGCTCGGCTTGCGTCCACGCGCGAACCACAGGAGCGACGCTGCGAGAACGATGGCAATCGCAAGCCAGGCAATGCTCTTGAGCTTGAAGGAGGGTACCTGCTTGGTCGCGCTCATGGCCTCACCTCCTTGTCCGCCACGGCGAACTTGATCGCGGCCGGACCTCCTCGCACGAACTCCACGGGCAGCCTCACGATCTTCTCGTCATCCTCTCCCTCACGGAAGATGACGGTGAGCACGGCCTGCGCACCGAGGCGAGCTGCATGCTCAGCCTCGTCGGGCTCCATCCGGACCTCGATCTGCGCTCTCTGCGTGGGGAGCATCACCTGCGAGATCCCCATCAGCGCGTCGCCGTCCGGCGCAGGCATCATCGAGCCGCGCGCATTGGACCACAGCGCCGGGTGCAGCTCCGGGTGCGACCAGCTGAGCAGCACCCGTGCTGCGGCCTTGGTCCCCCCTTCTTTGTCCACCAGCCTGCCGGCCCGGATGCGAAGCGCCTTGACCTCCTCACCCTTGTTCTCCTTGGCTGCGGCGTTGCGCCCCCAGGCAAGGAAGAGCGATGCCATCGCGCGCGAGGTCGTGGACATTCCCCTGCCATCGCCTGGCGAGCCGGTCTCGCTCGCCTTCTCTGCCCAGCGCACAGCCTCTTCGAGCTTCCCCAGCCCTTCGGAGGTTGCGGCGATGAGAAGCTGCACGCTCGGATCGTCCGGCGACAGCCTGGCCAGAGTCTCGTACTGACGCCGTGCCTCGTCGAACCAGCCGTGGGCCCGCAGCAGATCGCCCAGCCTTCTTCGCGCCACTGGCTCGTCCGGCGAGAACTCCACGATCTCGCCAAAGGTCCTGCGAGCCTCGGCCTCGTCGATCGCGGCCAGCTCCTTGCTCTTGGCTCGCTTGGCAAGACGCAGGTACAGCTCGCCCACTTCGGTGCGCACATGTGCATCCGCATCCGGCCGGGAGCGCAGCTTGCGCGCAACTTCGCGCGCACCCCCGTCGTCCTGTGCATCCTCGAGCGCCTCGAGCAGCGTGATCGCCAGCGAGAGATCGTCGGGCCATTCCACCTGCAGCTTGCGCAGCTTGACCACGCGGGCAGCGGGATCCTTTGCGTCCTTGAGGAGCTTGTCCAGGGTGCCGCGATCGAGGAACTTGAGCCCGAGCGCCTTGTGCAGCTCCCGCATGTCGTTGGCCGTGTGCACCCGGGCGAGCATGTCGCGGTACAGGGCGTCGGCCACCGCAGGAACGCGCACGAAGCTCTTCCACAGCGCTACCCGCGAAGGAACCGTGGGAAGTGCGTCGAGCATCATCGAAAGCAGCTTGGCCCGCTCGCGCCACGTAGGGGCCTCGCATGCCGCGATGGCCTTGGTGTACTCGAGGGCGACTCCCTTGTCGTTGCCGGTCACCTTGGACAGGCGCTCGCGCCAGAGCGTCACCCGCTCCTCGTACGACAGCGAAGCCGCACCTGAGCACGCCGTGGGAAAGTGCGGCAATCCATCGATGGCCACGACGATTCGCACGTTGGTCGCGGCAGGCCTGGGGGCCTGCGGCGCAGGGGCAGCCGCCCTGTCCACGTCGGTTCCGCCCTCGGGCGCGAAGCTGATGGGGACGACGACGGTGATGGCCTGTCCGGAGTCCGGGGCAGGGAAGGACAATCCCGCATAGGCCTTGATCACGCACTGCACTACATTCGGATCAGGCAGATCCGAGCCTCCGTTCGTCACCGACTGCACTACGCCCGAAGCGTCGATGATGAATCGCGTGGATACCCGTCCCTGCAGGTTCGGGTTGTTCTTCAGGCCATTCTCGTAGCACAGACGGAACCTGCCGAAGTTTTGGCGCACGATGCGCTGGACGATCTCGGTGGGAAGACCTCCTCCGGTGATCGTGGGGGCAACCATCTTGACCTGAGGCGGAGTGGCCCTGTGAGCGCCGCCGAGGCGCCCGTGCCCTGAGCCGAACCCCTGGCCAGTGCCTGTCCCTGCGCCGTGACCGAGCGTGCCGATCGACCCGAGCCCGAGTCCCTCGCCTTTCCCTCCGCCTCCTTCTCCCACTCCGCTGAGTCCCAGGCCGCCTGCGCCGAACGAGTTGCCGATCGAATCGCCCCAGGTGTTGCCGCGCGCGCTGGTGGGGTCTGCCCCCAGCGAATCGTCTTTGCCCCACGGTGAGGTCGGCGCGTTGGGGTCGCCTCCTGCGCCGGTGTTGAGCAGGCCGATCATGCCGAATTCCTGGGCTTCGCGCAGCGCAGCCGATCGAGACATGTGCGGATCGCTGTTGTCCGCCGGACCCGCAACGCCGTAGCGCTTGTTGGCACCTGGCGCGCTGGGGTTGCCCATCGAGCCTTCCTCGCCCTTGGCGCGGGTTCCTGTGCCACCTTCCTTGTTGTCCGCGCGGCTCTCGGCCACCTGCTCGGTCTCGCGCTGCTCGTACTTGGACCTCTTGCTGCACCCTGCCAGCGCAAACGGAGAGATCGGCCCTTGTGCGAGGCGGTTGGGCTCCAGGTCCTCCATTCGCTCGGAGCGCTCGCGCTTCTTGCGTCGCTCCAGCTCCTCCTGCTCCTCGGGCGTCATCTCGCGCCGCGTCGGCACGTACAGCGAGGTCACAGGCGTGATCACGCCGTAGCGCATGCCGAGATCGACCAGCGCTGCCCTGCCGTCGCCGTCGTCGAGCATCTGGCGCAGCCTTCCCATCGCCCATCGCGAGCGCAAATCCCCTCGATCCGCGATCGTCCGGGCTTCGAGCTTGAGAACCTGCGGCCCTGCCGGAGTCTTGACCGTGATCTGCAGGGGCAGCTTGCCAGCCACTCTTCCCACCACGAGCACGGTCTCGTCAGCTACCAGCGTGCTGAGATCGCGCGGGTAGACCCGCTCGACCCCGGTCCCGAGATCCACCGTCACGCCGAGCCAGGCAGGGCGCTCTGCGACCTCGAGCAATCGAAGGGCCGTGCGCGCCGCAGAAGCTCCATCGCCCACGCGCTCGGCGAATCCGCCTCGAGCCACGCCGCTCAGGATGCCCATGTCCGCGCCGTCCCCCACGCCGACGCTGAAGATGCGCACCGGCCGCGCAAGCTTGTTCAATCGATCGCGCAGGTCCGCGAGCGCAAGCTCGCCCACCGTGGGCTTGCCATCGCCGATGTACACCACCGCGCCCCGTCGGGCCGGGTCGAGCTGCGCTGCTGCCTGGGCAAGCATGGCGCCCAGATCCGTCGCCCCGCCGCGCTCGATCGTGGCAAGCGCCGTGGCAGCAGTCCGACGCAGCTCCTCGTCGACCTTGCGCATGCCGGTCCATCCCGGAGCCACAGCTCGTAGGGTCGCGTCGCCTGCCCAGACCACCGCGCGATCGTCGCCCCCCATGTGCGCCAGCACCGCTCCCACCGTCGCACGTGCGATCGACAGCGATGCAGTGTCGGTTGCTGCCGAGGTGTCGATGACGATGACGAGATCGAGCCCCCCAGCCACGCGCGGGATGTCCGCTGCGCGGATCGGCACCAGCACGTAGTCCTTCTCGTCCTTGGCTTTGGCTTTGGCATCCGAGCGCGCCGAAGGAGGCAGGACGTCGAGATCAGGAGAATGGGTCGCCCGATAGGCGCGCGTCAGCGTCGTCCCCTCGTCGAACAGCTCCACCGCCAGATCCGCGCGCGGAACCAGATCGTGCGCGCGAACGATCACATTGCTCCCCTGGTGCACGCCTCGCATGCCTGTGCGCACCTCGCGCGCGCCTGCCTTGAGCAGATCAAAGCTCGCGCCAAAGAACTCGATGTGGGGCAGCGAGCTGTCGGTCCCCTCTGCAGCCATGGGGAACACATACAGGCGCCTCTCGCCGCGCTGCCCGCTCCGATCGAGCCACTGCGCGTATCTCACCACGACCCGTCGGGTCTCTCCCGGTCCGATGGGGTACAAGCGCGCGCGGTACACGCCCGGCGCATCCCACTCCAAAAGGGCAGGATCCTCGGTCGACCCCTCGTAGACGTTGGCCTGGTACTGCGCGGCAGCCGCTGCCTTCTCCTTGACGCGTCCCCAGACCACCACGCCGTCGCGATCCACGCCAAACCGCGTCATGGATGCGTCCTCAGGCGTGCGGAACGTGTAGATCCCTTCCACCTTCTCCGACGCCGTGTTGAAGAAGACCTCGTCCACCTCGGTGAGCGCGAGATCCCCTTCGATCGTGACGCGCAGATCCATTCGCTGGATCGCCAGCGGAAATCGCGGCGCACCCTGGTTGCCAGGACGGCGAGCACCCACGGTCCCGATTCCGAACGGCGGAGGCTGGGCCGCGCGATCCGTGGTCGCCAGCCCGCCGGTCCAGTCTTCCCATGCGACCGCAGGCACGGTCTCGGCCTTCATGTCCTTGCCCGCGCCCTTGAGCACGATGCGCTCTCCTGCTTCGGCGTGAGCTCCGCTGTCGGTACGGACCTCCCCGGCGAGCACATAGGCTTCGGTCGACGCGTCCTTGGTGATCTCGAGGCTCGCCCGAACGCGTACGAGATGCAGCACGCCCTGCTTGGACTCGATCACCGTGGTCGCGTCACCTGGAGCGTCTACAAAGATCCTCCCCTGCTCGACCTCGAACTCGTCGTACTTGACCTTGAGCTTCGCGGGGCCGCGCACCAGCAGCGTTGCGCCTCCATCACGACGGAGCCACGCAAGGCCATCCGGGGGAACCGATACCACCGCTCCATCGGCCAGCCGCTCACGCGGGTACAGCGCCCGGTCGGATTCGCCAGGTGGAGCGACGGTCACCGCGCCCCGGACGGCCCGCAGCTCTGCCCAGGTCTGGGTCTTGGGAGCGAGGGGACGCTCCGCAGGGCCACAAGACAGCAGGAACAGGACGGTGACAGTGAAGGCGACGAGCACAACGGCGCGGAGTTTCGTCATTGTCCAATCCAGACACATTTGGCGTGGCATGGTTCCCCCTGCCCTCGGTTACGGCAATCGGCGCATCATACGCGCGGATCGTGCCCCGGAACATGGGGTAATGAGGTCTCGTTGCGCGTGATCGCCGCGTAGACGAGCTTCATCAACCGGGACGCCGCTTGCCTCGGAGGCATGGGCCCGTGCAGGGGAACCGGCGACAAATCGAAGTGCCTGGTGCAAATGCGCGAGCCGCGATCGGGATTCCGCCGGGTCACCCGCACGCGTACGCCACCCCCCTGGTGCCAGCGGAATCGAAGCAGCGCACCGCGTCCCGTGTCGCGCATGACCCCGATCTTCTCCAGCGTCCAGCCGTCATGGGTCATCCCCACTTGCCACGGCACGATAAGCTTGCCCACCGCCTCTGGCGACACCCACGGATCCATGCCGCCCCGGGCAGGCATCAAGGCGATCGCCTCGGCAGCCTTGAGACGATCGGGATTCGCGGTCATGCGCTCCACAAGGAAGGCTTTGCAGCGCGCCAACGCTTGCTGCGTCCACCCCCCTCCCTCGATCAGGTAGGGAATGCCGCGGTCCTCGAACCGCAGCCCGAGCTCCTTGCGACGATGCCACAGCTTGGAGCCGCGGTAGACCTGCAGCAGCGAGACCAGCACCGTTCCAGCCGCAGGCGGCTTGCCCTCCACTGGCTCACACCACGACAGCAGCGTCTCGAGCGTGTGACGGAAACCTTCCTCCGTATCCCCAGGCAAGCCGAGCACGATGCTTACCACCGGCGGACGCGTCGCGGCCGACACCTGCTCGAGCGCCTTCCTCAACGCCTCGCCGTCCACTGCGTCGCGGTCCACCTCGCGCATCCCGGGCGCGAGCAGCGTCTCGATCCCGCACAGCACCATGTGCGTGGGAAGACGCGACAGCGCGTCGAGCTGCTCAGGGGAGATCCGATCGTGACGCACGTTGTACGTGAACCGGATCGAACCTTGCGGGTCTGCGCGTCGGATCGCTTCCACGAGCCTGACCAGCGTTGGAGTGTCGTAGTTGATCGCTGAATCGTTGAGCGTGATGTGGCGGTGTCCGCGTTCGAGAGCCCATCGTATGTCGGCCTCGACTCGGGACGGACCGAAGTGCCTCAGCTGCTTGTCCGAGTTCCAGGTGCAGTATCCGCAGGCGTGGATGCACCCGCGTCCCAGCTCCAGCATCATGCCGTGCAGCGCTGGGGAGACCATGCCCAGCTGGTAGGGCGACGGGATCGCGTCCAGGTCCTGCACCGAGGCGGGCGGCGCTCCGCGCACGATCTCGCTCCCTCGCCTCGCAACCACGCCTGGGCACTGCTCGAGATGCTCGAAGTCGAGGCGAAGCATCTCCCGGAACGGAAGCTCGCCTTCCCCGACCACCAGCACGTCGAGCCCAGGCTGCGACGCGAGAATCTCCTCTGGATCGCCGCTGGTGGCCCGTCCGCCGAGCACGATGCGAATCCCCGGGCGACGCTGCTTGAGCGCAGCAGCGGCGTGCCCGATCGCATCCACGTTCCAGCAGTAGCCCGAAAAACCGACCACATCGGGATCGAATGCCAGGATGCGATCCACGTCCCCGGCCGTGAGCGCCACCTCCTCGCGGTCGTCCTCCAGCTCCAGCGGCTCTGCAAGGTCGAGCAGCTCGATCGTGTGGCGCGCGGCAATCGACGGATCCGCCAGCGCAAAGGACTTCAGGCAGGCATTGGCGAGGGAGAAGGGGTGTGGAGCGAGGGTGTCGACGAATCCGCCCTGGCTTCCGAAGGGGCTGTCGCCTCCCTCGGGCACGAAGCTACGAAACAGGCCGACCAGCAGGATTCGCACCCCACGGGTATAGCACTTCCCCTCACGGCTGCGGGCGGCAGACCACCTGCTTGTGCTTGCCGTCGCCCTGCTCTCCAAGGAACAGCTCGCACTCCTTGTCGCTCTCGCAACCGAGGTAGGTGCACTGCCCAAGGATGCACGCCTGGAAGTTGAACGCCTTCTCCGGGTTGCCGCACTCGATGTTGGATTGGCAGGGCTGGTGGCAGGTGCCGGCCACGCAGAATGCCGACGCGTTCTTGGTCGCGGCCATGCACTCGCGATCGGTCTTGCAGCCCGAGTCCACGCACTGCTGGTTCTCACACCGGTTGAACAAGGGGCAGTCGCTGTCGAGATTGCACTTGTTCACGCATCGGTTGGCTACGCAGGTCTTGCTGGTGTCGCAGTCCGACTGGCCCAGGCATTCCACGCACTTGCCCTGTCCAACGTCGCAGAACAGGTAGCCGGGGCACGGCTTGTTCTGCGCGCAGCTCAGGTTGGGCATGCACTTGCCGTTATCGCAGTTCCAGCTCCCCGCATCGCACTTGCAGTACTGGTCGAACTGCTGGCAGGCGTAGTTGTCGCCGTTCTTGCAGCTCTGCTCGTACTGCTGGCAGCTGCTCGACATCTCCGGGCAGCAGTCCTGGGGTTGCGTGCACTCGATGATATCGCAGCCGTTGGCGTTCGGAGCGACGTTGAACTCGCTGGTGATGCAAATCTGGTTCACGCATGCCAGGCCTGGATCACAGTCGTTGCGTACCTCGCACGACTCACCCTTGCGACTCAGCAGCGGCGCAGGTGCGTCTGCGCCTTTGTCACTCGAGCAGGCCAGAATCATCGTGCTGGCTACCATCATCCCGAATACGAATCCACGCGCGCCGAGCGTCGCTTTCATCATTGCCGTACCTCCGATGTGACCGTCGTACGGCAGTGGCGGGAATTAATTCCCCGCAACGATCGGCGGCAGCCCTGCCACCGCGAGCAGGCGATTGCACGCTTCCATCACGCCCGCTTCGTCAAAGTGATCGGTCTCGTACCCAGGGCCGCCCGCAATCCCCTTGAAGTCGTAGAAGTCGCCGAGCGTTCGACGCACCAGCCTCACGCCGTAGCGCTCCGGGTGCAGGAACATCGGGCTCGCCGGGTCGATCTGCATCGGGCACACCGAGATCGCTGCGCCCGTCTCCTTGCGGATCCGCTCGATCAGCCGCGCGGTCTCATCCACGTCCGCCCGTGTCTCCGTGGGAAGCCCGGCGCTGAAGAAACAGTGGACCGCCAGCCCGCGCTGCTCTGCTTCGCGGATCGCCCGCATCAGGCGCTCGTTGCTGAAGGGCATTCCCCGTATGCGGTAGCGCACCTGCTCGCTGCCGCACTCGGGCGACAGGATTGCGACCGATCCGGGCGCGAACGTACGCTGCATCTCGTCGAGCAGCCTGCTTCCAGGCAGGTACCAGAAGTCGTACAGGAGCTTGAGCCGGTGCCCCGACGCACGGATCCTCTCGAACCACCTGCGGATGTGCTCGCGCGCAGGAGGTGGATCAAAGGACATCCGCAGCGATTTCGCTCCCTGATCCACCGCGTCGCGCACGTCGATCGCTAGCTTGTCGAGCGGGTAGAGCAGGATCCCACTGCGAAGGCTGGTCACGCGCTGCCCTTCCGAAGCCCCACCGCAGCTCACGCAGTCCGCATGGCACCCCCGGCCCGCGTTGACGTAGGCCGTACCCGCGTAACCTTGCGAGCCTGAAGCTCCCTCGCTGAAGTCGGCGTACAGCGCCCGATCGACGTAGGCCCGTGCGTGGCTGAGCAGCTTGAGATCCGCATGACGCAAGCGCCCCGCCGTGGACGCGTCCAGCGCCCAGCTGTGGCCGTTGTCGCGAACCTCGCGGCCGCAGCGCCAGACCAGGTTCGGAACATGCGACCAATCCGCCCGCCCCTCGACTACCGCCGCAGCGAGTGTCCGAACAGGCTCTTCGCCGTCCCCTCGCACCACGCCGTCGAGGCACGCCAGCGCCTCCATGGCCTCGCGTGCGAAAACCGTCGCCGTCAGCCCTCCCAGGACCACCTTGGCGTCCGGCAGCCACGCCCTGACGCGCTCGGCACACTCGATCACAGCGCGGGTCTGCGGATGCCAGTGAAGCGACAGCAGAACCAGCTTGGGGCTTCGCGCCTGCAGCCAGGCGTGGGCAGAAAACGACGCATCCAGCTCGCGCTCCACCCCAAGGTGCAGGATCTCGACCTTTCGGCCTTCGTCCGCGAGCAGGTTCGCCATGGCCGGCACGCCCAAGGGCAGAACCATGATCTCGCGCCGTCCACCGGTCCACCGCGGCACGTGTACGAACGCGGCATCGAGCGTGTGCATGTGCCGGAAACCTTGAACCAGGCGTGCGCAGGGGGCAAGGGACGGTTGCTCCATGGGCCGCGTCTCGTGGTACTTCCATGCCCATGCAACGACTTGATCCAGGTCCCTTCATCGTTCCCATGCCCGTGGTGCTCGTGGGCGCCGACATCGGTGGCAAGCCGAACTTCATGACCGCTGCGTTCGTGGCGATCACCAACGTCAAGCCGCCGATGGTCGCCTGCGGCCTCAATCCCAAGCACCACACGTGCGACGGGATCGAGGCGAACCGCGCATTCAGCCTGTGCCTGCCCTCTGCCGATCAGGTCGAGGTGGTGGACTGGTGCGGCATCGTCAGCGGTGAGAAGACCGACAAGAGCGAGGTCTTCACCGTGTTCCGCGGCGAGCTGAGCGGAGCGCCGATGATCGAGCAGTGCGCCCTGTGCGCGGAGTGCCGGCTCGTGCAGTCGACGCCGTACGGGCTCGACTCCCTGTTCGTGGCAGAGATCGTGAGCGTGCACGCGCGACCCGAGCTTCTGGACGGCGGAAAGCCGGACTGGAAGAAGATCTCCCCGCTGCTGTTCACCTTCCCCGAGGCGTCGTACTGGAAGCTCGGCGACTACGTCGCCAAGGCCTGGCACGTTGGAAAGGGCTACGAGCCGAAGGGGCGCTGAAGGGCAGCGAGGGGGGGCCAGTCGCCGGGCAGAGGCCTGTTACTGGCAGGTCGCCTTGCAGAGCGCTTCCTTGTCCATGCAGCAGCCGTTGCTGCAGGCGCGAGAGTTGACCACGCCGCTCGGGCAATTGCAGGCAACGCTGGCGCAGTCATCGACGCCGTTCGGGCACTTGGCGGCGCACGACCCGCCGCTGCTGCCGCTGGAATCATCGCTGCTGCAAGCGCAGAACGCAGCCACCATCACAACGCCCACCATCATGAAGAACCGACTCATGAGAACCTCCACTGAACCACGGTGCCAACTGCCAAAGCGCGCACGCTAGCTCGCTTTGTGAGCCGGACGCAAGGGCGCCGATCACTGCATGAGAGACCCATACATACTATCATCGAGCATACCCGTAGCGTTATTTGCAGGAGTGTCCGCGTGGAGCGCAGCGTATATCGGCTCTTGCCCCCCGGGGTTCATGCATGTCTGATCTGCTTGCGACAGTAATCCCGAGATGCAAGCAAACGATGGCGCCGCGGGTAGCGGCGCAAGCAGGGGATCGGGTGAAGGATCCGCCGGTCCAGCCCCGCAAGGCACGCAGGCGATCCAAGGCCCCCAATCCGTGTCGTGGCGCCGGCGGGGCGAGGGTTGACGGATCTCCTCACCGCAAGTAGTCCGGTCGAATGGATGGAAAGACTCTTCGCGCCCTCGCATTGGCCGGACTGACCTCTATGGCTGTCGCTTGCTCCAACGACAACGACGCGGGCGGTACGCACGTGCCCGACACGGACAGCGGAGTGGGTGGCGCAGGCGGAGCAAGTGGCGGCAGCAGTGGTACCGGTGGCGCAAGCGGCAACGGCGGCGCAAGCGGCAACGGCGGCACGAGCGGGAGCGCAGGAGCGAGCGGCAACGGCGGCACGAGCGGGAGCGCAGGAGCGAGCGGCAACAGTGGAACGAGCGGGCAAGCAGGAGCGAGCGGCAACGGCGGCACGAGCGGGAGCGCAGGTGCGAGCGGCAACGGTGGAACGAGCGGGAGCGCAGGCGCAAGCGGCAGCGGTGGAACGAGCGGGAGCGCAGGCACGAGTGGCAACGGCGGGACAGGAGGCAGCGCAGCGGACGCTGGGTGCTCCTTCACGCTTTGCGGGAGCTCCTGCGTCGACACCAACACCGACGCGAACAACTGCGGCGGATGCGGCGTGGTTTGCGCAGGCACCTGCAACGTTGGCCACTGCCTTGTCACCCTCGCTTCGGGCCAGGGGGGCCTTGGCGGAATCGCCGTCGACGCCTCCAGCGTGTACTGGGTGAGCGCGACCGGCAACGTGATGAAGATCGCGACGTCAGGCGGTGCGCCAACGACTCTTGCCTCGGGGCAGGTCGGCCCCCACTTCATTGCCATCGACGCTTCGAGTGTCTACTGGACCGGCTTCACCACGGCTTCAAATGGATACGTGGGAAAGGTCCCGCTCTCCGGCGGCTCGACCACGATCCTCGTTTCCGGGCTCAGCCAGCCCGCAGGCATTGCGGTGGACTCGACCAAGGTCTACTGGGCCAACCAGGGCGCCAACAGCGTGATGGACGTTGCGCTCTCGGGCGGAGCGACATCGACTCTCGCGTCGAGCCAGAGCATGCCCCTGGGCCTCACCGTGGACGGCTCCAGCGTGTACTGGACGAACCTGGGGAACGGGACCGTGAAGAAGGTGGCGCTGAGTGGCGGTACGCCGACGACCGTGGCGTCTGCGCAGTCATCAGCCTACGGCATCACGGTCGATGCGAGCAACGCATACTGGACCGACGCCGGTGGCGGAGCCGTGCGCTACGCCCCACTCTCTGGCGGGGCGACGGTGACGCTCGCGTCCGGGCAGGGCACGCCCCACGGCATCACTCTCGACAGCAGCAACGTGTACTGGGTCAATACCGCCGCAGGCAGCGTGATGAAGGTCGCGCTCTCTGGCGGAACGCCGGTAACGCTGGCAACAGGCCAGAACAAGCCCGAGGGCATTGCGGTCGACGCGACCAGCGCCTACTGGACGAATTCCGGGGACGGCACAGTGATGAAGACGGCAAAGTGACGCTCGATCGTCCAGCGCACGGGTCACGGTCGCGGGGCACGTGATCCGCTCGGCACACTCGATCCCCGAGCGGGTGTGCTCCGTCACCCCTTGAGCGCTTCGGCCCCGCCCAGGATCTCCATGAGCTCCTTGGTGATCGCTGCCTGACGCGCGCGGTTGTACTGCAGCGTCAGCGTGTCGATGATCTCCTTGGCGTTCTTGGTCGCCGAGTCCATGGCGGTCATCCGGGCGCCGAACTCGCTCGCCTGCGACTCGTAGAGCGCTCGCAGAATGCTGATCTCCACGTACATCGGCACCAGCCGCTCGAGCAGCGCTTCGCGCCCCGGCTCGAACGTGAACTCGTCGAGAGAGCGGTGCGTATGTGCCCCCTCCTGCTCGGCATCCATCGATTGCACCGGCAGCAGCGACTCCACCACCACACGCTGGGTCATCGCGCTCTTGAACTCGTTGTACACGAGGTAGATCGCGTCGAACTCGCCCTTGAGGAACGGGTCGATCAGGGTCTTGGCGACCAGGCGCGCGCTTTCGATGTCCAGCTTCTCCCAGATGCCAGGGAAGTCGTGGAACACAGGGCCATTGCGGCGGCGGAAGTAGTCGCGGGCTTTGCGTCCCACGAGCGCCAGCTGGATGTTCTGGCCGCGGTCCTTGCGGCTGTGCCACTCGCGCTCGGCGCGCTTGTTGATGTTGGTGTTGAACGCGCCGCACAGGCCGCGGTCGCTGGTGAGCACCAGCATGAGCACGGACTTCTCGGGGCGATGCGCGAGCAGCGGATGCGCCGGCTTCTCCCCGACTCCGGCATTGTCGCCCTTCTGTGCGGTGCAGCGCTCCAGCGCTTCGTGGGTCTTCACCGCATAGGGGCGGAGCGCCAGGATGCGCTGCTGCGCACGGTTGAGGCGCGCGCCGGCGACCATCTTCATGGCGCGCGTGATCTTCTGCGTCGACTTGACGCTCGCGATTCTCTTGCGAATGGCCTTGAGCGAAGGCATGGCGCGCTCAGTCCTTGGTCTCGGGCACGAACTTCTTTCCGAACTCGGTCAGCAGCTTCTTGAGCCGCCCTCGCAGGTCGTCATCGAGCGCCTTGCGCGTACGGATGTCCTCCCAGATCCCCTTGTCCTGCGCGTCGATGTAGTCGTACATCTCTTTTTCGTAGCGCGACAGCGAGGAGACCGGGAACGGGTCGAGGAACCCCTGGGTACCGGCAAAGATGATCGCGATCTGCTTCTCGATCGCCAGCGGCACGTACTGGCCCTGCTTGAGGATCTCGGTCAGACGAGCTCCGCGATCGAGCTGCTTGCGCGTCGCTGCGTCCAGATCGCTGGCGAACTGGGCGAAGGCCGCCATCTCCCGGTATTGAGCAAGGTCGATGCGCAGCGAGCCTGCGATCTGCTTCATCGCCTTGATCTGGGCGTTGCCGCCGACGCGGCTGACCGAGATGCCGACGTTGAGCGCAGGGCGCTGGCCTGAGTAGAACAGGTCGGCCTCGAGGAACATCTGGCCGTCGGTGATCGAGATCACGTTCGTCGGAATGTAGGCAGACACGTCGCCGGCTTGCGTTTCGATGACCGGCAGGGCTGTGAGCGAGCCACCCGAGAATGGATCTCTCTCGATCACGAAGTCGCTGCCCTCGAGCTTCTTGTCGAGGTCCTTCTCCAGCTTCTTCTTGTCGTCGCCCTTGGCCGCCTCCCACGCCTTGAAGCCCTCAGCGTCGGCCAGCTTCCATCCGCCTTCGACCGCCTCCTGCTTGGCGTACGGCCCCACGTGCATCTCGCCGTCCGCCCCTCGGAACGTCACGTCCCCCTTCGGGATGGTCACGCCCTTCTTGACCACGAACCATCGCTCCGAGATCTTGGCAGCACGCTCCAGCAGGCGCGAGTGCAGATAGAACACGTCGCCCGGGAAGGCTTCGCGGCCCGGTGGACGGCGCAGCAGCAGCGACAGCTGGCGGTAGGCGACCGCCTGCTTGGACAGGTCGTCGTAGATGCACAGCGCGTGGCGTCCGCTGTCGCGGAAGTACTCGCCCATGGTGCAGCCCGAGTACGGGGCGATGAACTGCAGGGGAGCCAGCTCGCTCGCGCTCGCCACGACCACGGTCGTGTATTCCATGGCGCCGTGATGCGTGAGCTTGTCCACGACCTGGGCGACAGTGGACTGCTTCTGGCCGATCGCCACGTAGAAGCAGTACACGTCCTGGCCCTTCTGGTTGATGATCGTGTCGACCGCGACCGCGGTCTTGCCGGTCTGACGGTCGCCGATGATCAGCTCGCGCTGCCCGCGTCCGATCGGGATCAGCGAGTCGATCGCCTTGAGGCCGGTTTGCAGGGGCTCCTTGACGCTCTGGCGCTGGATGATGCCCGGGGCCTTGATCTCGATGCGTCGACGATGCGGGGTGTCGATCGGGCCCTTGCCGTCGATCGGCTGGCCGAGCGCATTGACCACGCGTCCCACGAGCGCTTCGCCCACCGGCACGTCGGCGATTCGTCCCGTCCTCTTGACCGTGTCGCCTTCCTTGACGTGCGTGGCTTCGCCGAAGATGGCGACGCCCACGTTGTCCTGCTCCAGGTTGAGCACCATCCCGAAGAGCTCACCGGGGAACTCGACCAGCTCGCTGGTCATGACGCCCTGCAGACCATAGACGCGCGCGATACCGTCGCCCACGCTGAGCACGGTGCCCGTTTCTGTCACGAGCGCCGCCTTGTCGAAATTCTGGATCTGCTTCTTGATGATCTGGGAGATTTCTTCGGCTCGGAGCTGCATCGTTCCCTCGCTTGGGGCAGAGGATTCGTTACGTAGCTAGCTGGAAAGAAGCTGTGCCTTGAGATCCACGAGACGTGTGCGAAGCGATCCGTCGATCACCAGGTCGCCCACGCGCGTCACAACACCGGCGATGAGCGCCGGATCCACCTTGCGTTCGAGAAGCACCTTGCGTCCGGTCAGCTTCTCGATCTCGCTCTGGAGCCGCCGGACGTAGTCGTCGGAGAGCGCCTTGGCGCTCGATACCTCGGCACGCACCACCTTGGCGTGCTCGTCGGCCAGCTTGCGCAGCGAGCGGGACATGGCCGGAAGGATCGCCATGCGCTTGCGCTGCACGAGCATGCGCAGCGTGTTCTTGACCACGGGCAGCACGCCCATCTTCGCGCAGATGTCGGTCAGGACCGCTTCGCGATCGGCCAGGCTCACCAGCGGATTGGAGATCACCGCGCGCAGCTCGGCGCTGGTCTGGTAGGCCTTCGCCAGCTCGGCCATCTGCTCGGTGATCGGCTGCAGGGAGTTGGTCTCCACCCCGATCTCCAACAGGGCGTGCGCATACCGGCTCGCTACCGTCTCGATGCTCATGCGCTGCCTACCTTGCTGATGGAGGCGCCGCGCGAAGCGGCAAGCTGCTTGAGGAACTGCTCGGCCAGACGATCGTGATCGTCGGCCGTGATCTTGTTGCGAAGGACCTCTTCCGCTGCCTTGACCGCGGCATCGACGGTCTCGCGCAGCAGCTCCACCCGCATCTGCTTGACCTCCTGATCGATGAGGAACGAGGCGTCCTTGAGCATCCGCTCGCGCTTCTCCTCGGCCTCCTTGATGATGCGCTGCTTGTCGCGCTCACCCTGCTCGCGGAAGTCCGTGCGGATGCGCTCGATCTCCTTGTCGATGTGGTCGAGCTTCTTCTCGTACTGCTTGAGCCGCTTCTGCGCTTCATCGCGCATCTTCTGGGCTGCCTCGATGTCGCGCAGGATCCCTTCCTTGCGCTTCGTCAGCCCGTCCTGCAGCGGCTTCTTCCCGAACTTCACCAGGATCCACGCGAACACCAGGAAGTTCAGGACCGCAGCCAGATAGGGAGCGTCCTCGTCAGGCCTGCGCCACAACAGCGAAGGCTCCACCCCTTCCTTCTTGCCGATGAAGCCGTGGTACCAGTTGATCGGCTTGGGAGGATCGTTCGGGTCCGCGTGATGCGCGCCCTTGCCCGGCCCATGCTCTCCCTCGGCGGACGGATGCTGCGCGCCCGAGGGGCCATGCGGAGCAGAGGACGGCCCGTGCGGTGGGGTGGGTCCCCGCTGCGCGCCCGGCCCGTGCTGTGCCGGCAGCGGACCATGCTGCGCCGGGGGCGGACCGTGCTGCGCTGGCGGTGGTGCGTGCTGTGCGAGTGCCGGCGCACCGTAGGCGAGCACCGCGATCGCGAGCGCGCAGAATGTGCGACGGGCCATCACGAAACACCCCTTCCGAGCACGCGGCCCACGATCTCGGTCGCAATCGCGCCAGAGCTCTTGCCAAGCTCGATCCGAATGTCGTCCGCTTCCTTGGCGATCGCTGCCTTGCCTTCTGCGGCGATCCGCGCGGCCTCCAGCCGGGTCTCCTCCAGCATGCGAGCCTCGAGCTTCTGGCCGTCGACACGCAAGGTCTCGCGTTCCTCCGCCGCAACCTTGCGCACCTTGTCCAGCTCGGACTCGTAGCGCTTGAAGATCTCACCGGCACGTTCATCCATCGTGCGCGCGTCGGTCTTCGCTCCCTCCGTGCGCTTTTCGCGCTCTTCGATCATCTTGAGGAACGGATCGAGAAGCAGCGGTTTGATGATGATGAACAGCACGATGAAGGCGATGAACTGCAGGATGACCGACTTGTCGAAGTCAACGTTCACCCCGCCGCCGCTCGCGTGCTGCGAGCCAGCCATCAGCGATGCACAGGCGCTACTGTAAATGTCGCTCGCTACCATGATGATTGACCGGCACTGTTCAACCGCCCACACCCCGTGCGAAAGGCACGGAAGGTGACGCGCGTCGCCGCGCGGCGTCTAACACTTCCATTCGTGTGTGTCTAGCGACGCTAAAACACGGCGAAACGCGCTGAAAAAAAAGGGATCCGCGACCAAAGCGGGTCCGGGTCACGCAACCGGGCCGCACTCTCGCCCCTCAGCCGCCCACGGCACCGGCCCGGCCCCTCCAACCCCCCGGATTCCTCGCAGATCCAGCCCGCGCCCCCAGCTCGCCATCGGCCTCCCCGAAACCGGATCGCACGCGTCCGGCGCAACCTCCAGCAGCGGGATCAGCGCAAACGCACGCTCCAGCAGCCGCGGATGGGGCACCGTCAGCGATGGCTCGTCCACCACTTCGCCTTCCACCCACAGCAGATCAATATCGAGAGTGCGCGGCCCGTTGCGCTCGCCCCGTACCCGCCCGTGCAGAAGCTCGATCTCCAGCGCTACCTCCAGCAGGCACCTCGCGCTCCACGCCGTGTGCACCAGCAGCGCCGCGTTGATGTAGTCGCCCTGCGCTGGCCCGCCCACCGGCGCCGTCTCGTACAGCTGCGACCGGACAGCCCCGTGCATCCCAGGCAGCCCTCGAAGATCCGATACCGCCAGCCGTACGTAGCTCACCCGGTCCCCAAGATTGGAGCCGATTCCGAAGACCGCGCGACGCAGCCCAGGGGCGAGCATGGCCGCGGACTGTGCTGCTGGCCGTCGACAAACGCAAGCCAAACCATGCCCGGTCGCCTGTCACCGCGTCGGGGCAGCGCATTGCGTGCAGAACTTCGCTTCAGGTCTCAGCTTGGCGCCGCACTGGTCGCAGAACGATTTCGCAGGCGCCAGAGAGCAACCGCACTGCTCGCAGAACCTGCCGGCCGGGACCTCGGCGCGACACGTGGAGCACACCGTGGTCGGGCGCTCTCGGCCCGCTAACGCCCCCTGCGACAGCATCACCAGCTGCGATGGGATCTGGGAAGGTATGACCGCCTCGAGCGGGGTCATCGAATCCGGCGGTCTCGTGGCAGGCATGGGGAAGTGCTCCGCTTTCGACGTTGCCTCGCCCCGCTTGCCGGCGCCCGCTTCGTCGCCCGCCTCGTCTCCCTTGCCCATGGCTCCTCTCCCTCGCGCTGCGTGGTCGCGCAACCTGCAATCACACATCGACGATGACCTGTTGTCAACGAGACGCGCTGACGAGGACTCGGCTTCGCCCCCGACTGTGCCACACTGTGTCGAATCTCAGGCGCACGCTCCCTGCGACGCCGTCGATCTTCGCAGCTGAATCGTGCCGCGGATCGACACTGCTGTCTGTGGCCCCGGACTTGCACATGCCTGCCCGGTTGGCGCTGACCTGTGCCAACCACCGAGGTAGGAACATGAGACACATCCAGCTCTCCATGCCACGTGTGCGCAGCCTTGCCCCGTGCCTCCTCATCGCTCTCATCGCCATGGGATTGTCTGGCGGAGGCTGCGGGTCGGGCGACGCAGGCAGTCCCGCAACCCCGGCCAACCCGGAGTTCTCCGGACATCCCGATGTGCCGAGCAACGGCGTGCTCAAGATCGACGAGAAGAAGCTCACCGGCACAGCGAAGGACGGAAAGCTGCTCCTGAGCATTCCGATTCAATCGCTCAGCTCCGTCCCTCAGCAGGGCACCCTCAACGTCGCACTGCGAATCGTGGATGGCAGCAACACGCTGAATACGACGACCGCAGCCTACGCTCTTCCTGCAGGGGGCGAGGCGATCTCCACCGCAGAGCTCCTGCTGCCGGATTCGTTCGCGAAGCAGTCGGAGCTGGTGCGGTACGTGGTTCGGATCGACGACGGCACTCCCACAGGGCTGGTGGTGACCCGGAGCGTTCGCGCGGTTGTGCCGCCCTACGAGCTGCTGTTCGACGGACCCGCAGATATTGCCAAGGGCAAGAGCGCGGCCTGGCGCGTCAGGGCGCAGAACCCCGTGGCACACACGCCGCTGCCAGACATGCCCGTCACGCTCCGGCTCCTGCTCGACAATGCGGTAGTCGATTCGCGCGTCCTGACCACTGGCCCGCTGGGAGATGCAGTGTACGACTTCGCTCCCTCCGGTGTCGGCAGCTTCAGCATCGAGGCCTCGATGGCCGCACAGGCAACCCAGACCCAGCTGCAGGGCGCATTCGCGGTCCATGAGCCCGGGCCCAAGGTGCTGCTCACCAGCGACAAGCCGATCTACCAGCCCGGACAGGTGATCCACATCCGCAGCCTGACCCTGCAGCGCGAGGGCAATGCGCCGCTCGTCGATCAGGCTGCGGTCTTCGAGGTCTTCGACGGAAAAGGCAACAAGATCTTCAAGCGCAGCGGCAAGACCGACGCCTACGGCATCGCCTCGACCACCTTCCAGCTCGGCTCGGTCCTCAACCAGGGTGACTTCAAGATCAAGACCACGGTGGCCGACACCGCAGCGGAGAAGACCGTCAAGGTCGCCCCTTACGCCTTGCCCAAGTTCAAGGCCGACATCACCACGGACAAGCCCTGGTATCTCCCTGGACAGACCGTGGACGGCCTCGTCAAGGCCGACTACTTCTTTGGCAAGCCGGTCACCGTCGCTGACGTCGTGATCGAGGCATCCACGCTCGACGTGGGCGAGACCGTATTCCAGAAGGTGCAGGGCAAGACCGATGCGGAAGGAAGGTTCCCGTTCCAGCTCACCCTTCCCGCCTCGCTGGTGGGGCTCCCCATCGAGCACGGCAATGCTCTGGTCAACGTGCGCGCCACAGTGACCGACCCTGCTGCCCAACAGGTGAAGAAGGAATCGGTGCTCGTGGTCTCCAAGGACGGGCTCGATCTGGTCCTGGTGCCCGAAGCCACCGGCATCGTCCCTGACATCGACAACGCCATGGATCTGTTCGCCTCGGATCCGACCGGCGGCCCCGTGATCGGTGCGTCCGTCTCCGTGGCAGTTCCTGCTGGAGGCCCGCTGCTCGCGACGACCGACGAATACGGGCATGCAACGCTGCAATGGAATCCTGGAAGCACCTGCACATCCGGCTGTCAGCTCACTGCCACGGTGACCCCGCAGAACGCATCCGCCGTGGGCAAGACCTTCTCCTTTGGAGGGCAAGCGGGCCTGGAGCACGTCGTGGTCCGGACCGACAAGGCGATCTACGGCCTCGGAGACACGGTCGTCGTGGAGGTGCGCGCAACGCCTTCCACAGGGCATGTGTACGTCGATTGGATCAACAACGGCCAGACGGTGGACATGCGCTCCTTGAAGGTGGAAGCAGGGGCTGCCTCCTTCAGCGCAAGCCTGGACACCTCCCGATTGGGGGCCAACCGCATCGAGGCGTACGTGGTCGACGCAGACGGCAACGTGATCCGGACAGGCCGTACGATCTTCGTACGCAACAGCGGCTCGCTCAGCATCTCGCTCGCCACGGACAAGCAGCAGTACGTCCCGGGGGAGGCGGCGCATCTGACGTTCCAGGTCAAGGACGAGAACGGCGCTCCTGCGGTGGCAGCGCTGGGTGTGCAGATCGTGGACGAAGCCGTCTTCTCCCTGGTCGATGCGCAGCCCGGTCTGCTGCGAACCTACTTCGAGCTCGAAGGGGCGTTCTCCACGCCCCACTACGAGATAGAGGGACCGCCCGGAGACATGAACGGGCTGATCTTCTCCGAGACCACTTCGACGGATCCAGCCAAGGCCGAGGCTGCGCAGAAGAAGGCGGCCGCCACCCTTGCGTCCCTGGGCGACACGATACCCTCGGGACTGTCGCTTTCGAGCTGGACCCTGGTCGCTTCCGAGAGCACGCAGATCCTCCAATCCTACTTTCCCAAAGAGAAGCAGTCCCTGCTCCCTCGCCTGATCAAGCTCGCCGCCGAAGAGAGCAAAGCGCTGGCAGCGGCCGGATGCACTCCCCAGAAGACCTCGTGCAACGGCGGCAGCTCGTACTACCAGCTGCTGAGCCAGGCCATCTGTGCGCGCGTCAGCTTCTGGGACTTCTGGGGCAATCCCTACCAGTGCGCGCCGTCGCCCTACTACTATGGAGTGTCCATCCAGCTGACGACCACCGGGCCGGACGAGGTCCCCGGAGCGGGTGACGATCAGATCATGACCTTCTCCAGCTGGGAGCTGCAGCTGGACGGCTCGAACGGCGGATACGGCGGCGGGGCAAGCATGGACTCCGGCACAGGATGGTCCGGAGCCGCAGGGGCCGGCGGGGGAAGCATGGGCGGAAGCTCGCAGGGAGGCGCAGGCGGTGGCACGGGCAACGCGGAGCCTCGCGTACGCAAGTTCTTCCCGGAAACACTCTACGTCGCTCCTGCGCTGATCACCGATCCAAGCGGCCAGGCCGCCGTGGATCTCACCATGGCCGACAGCATCACGCGCTGGCGCGTGTCGACCCTGGCCAACTCCGCAACCGGCAAGCTCGGAGGCGGCCTCGACGGAATCACCGTGTTCCAGGACTTCTTCGTGGACATCGACTTCCCTGCATCGCTTACGCGCGGCGACGAGCTTCAGTTCCCCATCGCGATCTACAACTACCTGACTACCTCGCAGAGCGTGAATCTGCAGCTGCAGGCAGCGGATTGGTTCACCCCGCTCGGCCTCACGTCCATGACCGTCGACCTCGGGGCAGGGGAGGTCAAGGGGATCCGCTTCCCGGTCCGCGTGGACAAGGTCGGCCTGCAGACTCTCACCGTCAAGGCGATCGGCAGCAAGGCTTCGGACGCTGTCGCGCGCACGGTGCGCGTGGAGCCCGGCGGCAAGGCCTTCCCATCGAGCCAGTCCGCAGCTCTCGCAGCAGGGGAAGCGACGCATCAGGTCAGCTTCCCGGTCGACGCGATCCCCGGCTCGCCGCGGCTGCACGTCAATGTCTTCCCTGCCTTCCTGTCCCAGGTGGTCCAGGGCATGGACAGCCTTCTGCAGGTTCCCTCTGGGTGCTTCGAGCAGACCACGTCGACCACGTGGCCCAATGTGCTCGTGTCGCAGTACATGAGCGACACAGGGCAGATCACCCCCGCCATCCAGATGAAGGCCGACTCGATGATCAATGCGGGCTACCAGCGGCTGCTGACCTTCGAGCACCCCGGTGGGGGATTCTCCTGGTTCGGCACGCAGGATCAGGCTCCCAACCTGTCAGTCACGGCCTTTGGGCTGATGGAGTTCGCGGACATGGCAAAGGTGACCACGGTCGACGAGGCCATGATCCAGCGGACCTCCAACTGGGTCGCGGGCCAGCAGAAGCCTGACGGCTCGTGGGAAGGGCAGCAGACCGAGTTCTTCTCGTTCAACACCAGCACGGTTCGCAACACCGCATTCGTGCTCTGGGCGCTCCAGGCTGCGGGCTACCAGGGCACTGCGATCGACAATGCCGCTGCCTACCTCAAGCCCAAGGCCCAGGAGCCGGGGCAGGATGCCTACACCCTCGGAATCGTCGCCAATGCACTTCAGATCGTGGCGCCCAACGACCCGGCGACGAGCTCGGTGTTCGCGCAGATCGAAGCTGCCAAGAAGACCGATGGCAAGAAAGTGTATTGGGACACGACCGGCACCCAGACCGACTTCTACGGCTCAGGGCAGGACTCGAACGTGGCAAGCACGGCGCTCATCGCTCACGCCCTGATCCTGCGCGGCGGCGGACCTTCAGTGAACGGCGCCCTCGAATACCTACTCGCATCCAGAGATCCGATGGGCAACTTCGGCTCCACCCAGGCAACGATCTGGACCCTTCGTACCCTGATCCTCGCGGCTGCCAAGGGGACCGAAGGAGCGGTCGGAAGCTTGCAGGTTTCGCTCGACGGCACGCCCTACTCCACGCTCGACCTGACCGCGAGCCAGTCCGACGTCATGAGCACCGTGGAGCTCGGCAACGCAATCTCCACAGGTCCGCACGACGTCAAGCTGAGCTTCGTGGGAACCGGGAAGGTGAGCTACCACCTCGTGTCCGGCTACAACGTCGATTGGGCAAATGTTCCTGCTGAGCCGCCTGGCCCGATCTCCGTGAGCCTCTCCTACGACAAGACCACGCTGGCGCTCAACGAGATGGTCACTGCCACAGCGCACATCACCAACAACACGACCACCACGCAGAACATGATCCTGGTCACGCTCGGCATCCCGCCTGGGTTCCAGGTTCAGACCGACGATCTCAGCGCCTACATGACCACCGGGTTGCTCTCGAACTTCGAGCTCACCGGCAAGCAGGTCACCCTGTACCTCACCAAGCTCGCTGCATCCGGCTCCCAGGACATCGAGTACCGGCTGCTGGCAACCATGCCAGTGACCGCTTCCGATGGCGGCGGACAGGCGTATCCGTACTACGAGCCGCAATCCAAGACTGTGCTCGCTTCTACCACCTTCCAGGTGCAGTGAGCGCCAGGCTGCGCGAAGCGGCCTTCGCGTCCCATCCCATCCCATCTCGGAGTCCAACGCGATTTGCAGCGTTTCATGAGCGACGATCGATTGGCCTCGACGTTGCATTGTCCCGGTGCATGCAACGCCCCCCCTGCCTGACCCGCGTGTTCGAGCTGCTGCGTGCTGGTGCTGCAGGCATCGCAGCGACCCTGGCTGACCTCGGCGTGCTGGCGTTTCTCGTGTCGATCTGCCATGTCGATCCGCGCGCTGCGAGCGTTCCCGCCCTCATCGCTGGTGGCGTGACCAACTTCCTGGGCAATCGTCACTTTGCGTTCCGGGCCAAGGAGGGCTCCCTGGCGCGGCAGGCCGTGGGATACACCGTGGTGGAGCTGGTCGCGTTGGCGCTCAACGGCGTGCTCTACGACAACGTCCTGCGCATGTTTCCAGCGACTGCGGGGTCGTACTGGGTGGTGCGCCTGATCACCAGCCACGTGATCTTCCTGGCGTGGAGCTATCCATTGTGGCGGAAGGTGTTCGCGGTCCGACCGGGTCACGCGTGATAGCCTTCTGCCAGTGCTAGCGGGGGCGTGCGTCGATGCCCCATGGGCGTGCGCGCGAATGCAGCCCCTGTGCCGGCTGATGAATCAACGTGAATTCGGCTCTGAAACCGCGCCAGGGTTTCGGAGGTGAGGACCCTGGTTCACGCGCCAGGTGTGGTCTCCAACCAGCGGTGCGAAGAAGACTGATGGAGGTGCTACCGACTGCGCCCGCCCGCGCGACCGCATGCATCCCGGACGTAGTCGTGCTGTTGCGGCGTGCACGAATTCGCAACGCTCGCTTGCCCCTTGCCACTCGCCACTCGCCGGCGGCCCTACTCGCTGGCCGACGCCGGCTGCGCTTGCCGCTGCTTACTCGTTGCCCGCCTGCCGGCGCGCGGGCTTCGGTCCCGGCTCCCCCGGATGGCCGAGGGTACGCCGGAGCAATGGAGCGAACCTGGATCAATACTCGCAGACCTTGACGCCCGCAGGATCTTCGGCGCTGCGCCGGCACCTCACCGGTGCATACGCCTTTATGGATGAGGTAGGACCTGAATGACGGACGATGACCGGGCAATCAGCTGCGGAGTCGCAAAGGAACGGACCCGCGAACAGCTTGTTCACGCTGCAGCGGTACTGGTGACAGCCGTACTCCTCGACGCCGTGCATTCCCGTGGTGTTGTAGCAGTCGAAGCGGGCACCACAGTCGCTGGGGCGCTCGCAAGCGAACTCCGAGGTTTCGACTTTGGTGTTGCAGGTGCCGGGCTTGGCACAGCGACCCGTATGAGCCTTGGGATCCCAGCAGCACACGTCGCCGCCCTTGCAGGTCGACTGTCCACATGCGAGCTCAGGCGTGAACCCGGGGCAGTACCCTTGCAGCGGCGACTCTGCGACGCCTGGCGCCACGACGCAAGGTCCGGTTGCGCAGCTCGACCCTCGCAAGCACACCTCATCCGAGTGCTCCCTGCCGCTGGGGCACTTGGTTGCACACCGCCACCGCGCAGCCGTACTCGGCTGGCACGTGTCATCGTACTCCGCGAACTCGCAGCAGCGCTCGCCGCTCCGGCAGTCGGCCGACTCGTCGCAGCGACGCTCTTGGATCATGCGCTTGGAGACTTCCGCGGGCAGGAACGTTCCTTTCAGGCAAGGGGAGGGGCCCACTGCTTTGGACTTCGCGAGGCAGCGCCCCTCGGTCACGTCAACGCAGCAGATCTCGGTGGCAAGATCGCAGTCCACTGTCTCGCACTGGATCTTGCCGGGCGTCGTCGTCCGCAATGGCGCCGCAGGAGGCCCGGCGCTCGCAGCTGCGCTCGCGCTGGTCGGGGGGGACGCGCTCGGCGCAGCGCTTGGCGCAGCGCTCGCTGATGGCGCGTTTACAGACCCCGCCGATCGTTCGATCGGCGGCGCGCTCGGGACGGGCGGCGCCGCATTGCGGATCTCTGGGGTCGGACTGCCACACGTCGAGATCGCAGCCCACGCAGCGATCACGAATGCGGCACGAATCAGGGGTCGATATCCTGGGGAGCGCAGCATCTCAACCACCTCCTGCCCGCGTGATCGCAAGCAGCTCCTTTTGGAAAGCCGCGATGGACTCCTGCCGCTCTTCCCATGTCGGGCCGCTGATCTCGTCGCAGCCCTGGTCCCGCGCCACGAGCCCGAAGCGCGACGGGTGACGGAAGAGCGTGGCTGTATGCAGGAACCGGAAGGCGTGAATCTGGTAGTCGCTGCACACCGGACGCACGCGATGCAGGAAGGCCCGGGTCTGCACCCGATCCTCTTCCCGTTCGCCAGGGAGGCCCACGATCAGGTTGAGCGTGTTGCGAATCCCGGCCCCGTGCGCTGCCCTCAGGATTCCCTCTGCCTCGTCGAGCCGGATCCCTTTCTGCATGGTGCGCTGCAGGCGATCCGAACCTGCATCCACGCCCCAGGTGAGATTGACGCACCCGACCGCACGCATGCGAGGGAAGAGCGAGACGTCGATTCCGGAGGGCCGCGCGCAATCGGTCCATTCCACGCCAGGCCTGCGCGCCTCCATGGCCTCGAGGAATCCGAGAAGGTAGTCGGGCCGGATGTTGATCAGCGTGTTGAGGAAGTACACATGCCGTATCCCGTGCCGCTCCCGCAGGGTCGCGAGATCGTCGGCCACCTTTCGCGGGCTGCGGACGCGGAACTGCCCTTTGGACAGCTCCCCGCAGAATGCGCAGCGGAACGGGCAATCCTTGATGAAGAAGTAGGGAAACGCACGATGGCCGCCCGGGAACGATCGCGGGTCGTAGGCCCCGAGCTCCAGGCCGATCGGCTCCGGCAGCTCGAAGATGTCCAGGTCGTGGGTAGCCCGCGGGTTCTCGCGGATCTCACCTTGAACGCGGTGGATCAGGCTTGGCACGCGCGCGATCCGCCCCTGTCCGCCCAGCGCAGCCGCAAGCATGAGCAGAGGGACTTCCCCTTCCCCGCGCACGATCCAATCCACCGCTGGATGCGCCCTCAGCAACGGCGCCGCATCCTCGAGAATCCTTCCCCCCAGCACCACGTGCACGTCCGCACGCGCCTTGAGCCTTGCGGCCATGAGAAGCGAGAAGGTGAGGTCCTCGGTCGACTCCACCGACAGCCCGAACAGCTCCGAAGGGCGGGGCTCGAGCGCGGTCGCGATCTTGTCGAGGATGACGTCGAGCGGATCGTCGCCTTCGCCCCGCAGCCTGCGACGCAGTCTCTCGTGGTCCCACATGACGTCGCGCTCCGCGTCGGACAGCCACGGCGAGCGCTGCGTCTCCACAGCCAGATCGCGCAGCTGCACGTCGAATCCATGCCTGCGGAGCATCCCCCCGAGCATCATGATCCCAAGCGGCGGCATGGCGAAGAAGTTGAAGTCGGAAGTCTTGTTGAAGCAGGGGCAGCGCAGGAGCTTGATTCTTGGCCCGCGGCGTCCGTCCACCTCCATGGCGTCGTACTCCGCCTTGGATATGTACAGCGGGCTGCATCCCGGCTCGCTCCAGACCGGGCTGTCCCAGTGGAAGCGCAGGAAGTCTTCCCATCGGGTGAACCAGCGAAGGCGGCTTCCACTTCCCACCGTGCGCAGCCGCTCCCGCTCCTTTGCCTGCGCTCCTTCGGCGGGAAGCGTGTCGGGCACTCGCTCGAACGCCGTGACGATCTCGCGGAGCGCTTCGGGCTTCTGACGTGCGGCCAGCGGATGGATGCCGGGGCACAGCGCGTGAAGCCGGCAGCGCGCACATTCGGCCAGCTTCATTCCGCCTGGGCTCTGGGCTCCCAGGACCGGCGGGCCTCGGTAGAACCAGGCGCACTGGTCAGGCTCGCTTCGCAGCAGGCAGCAGGGTATGCCCGAATCAGCGCCGATCCGCGCCGCGATTCCTCGCTCGTGCAGCCATCCCAGACAGTCCCGCAGGTCGCTGCGCAGCCCCTGCCAATCCGGAAGCACCCCCTTCGGGTGCTGCGGCGTCCGTATCGGCAGCAGCCCGAGCCACACCCTCTGCACGGCCGGCACGCGCGCCGCGATGGCCTCAGCGCAGCCACGCAGCTCGCCAGCATTGAGCACGCTCGCCATGAGGCGCAGGCGCAACACGAGGCCCTGGCCCAGGATCGCTCCCATCGCTTCGACCTGACGCTCGAAGCTTCCTTCCTGCCGCACGTACCGATCGTGCACGGTCGCATCTGGGGCGAGCCAGGGTACCTCCACGGCCTGGATTCCGGCTTCGGCCAGCTGGCGCACCCACGCCGGAGAGCAGCCCTCGAGATGATTCGATCGGACCGCGACCTCGCGAAAGCCGAGCCCGGCTGCCATGCGTCCGCAGGCGAGCAGCTCCGGCCAGCGCAGCAGATCGCGTCCGGCGATCAACACGGCGTCGGCATGGCCGACTGCGCGTCGCAGCACCGCCTCTGCGTCCGCTGCACACGCCACCTGATCCACGCGGCGCGAGGCGCTGTCGCCCGGGGCGCAAATGCTGATCTCCTGCACACGCATGGTTGGCTCGAAAACGTACGGCGTGTGCCGGAGGCGAGTCAATCCGTAGGGGACGATTCCGGGCCGGAAGATTTGCCCGGAACGAGTGAGGGTCTGGCGAGCTATCATCGGGCCATGCGGGCGGTTCAACTTGTCTCGTGCTGCTCCCTCATGCTGCTGATCGGAGGTCAGGCGAACGCTGACGCTTCCCCGGAACGGTTTGCGGGTGCGCCGACCACCGCAAACGTTCCCGAGGGCGACGGCGAATGCCGCACGCCGAGCCCGGCCAACCTCGTGCTTGGCGGCTACATCGAGACCTACTGGGCCTGGAACTTTGCCCGCCCTGCCAACTCGATCACGTACAACCGGTTCCCGGACAACCGGCACAACTCCTTCACGCTCGGCAATGCGGTGCTCGACGGGGCCTTCTCTGTCGATCGGGTCACGGGCCGCATCGCGCTGCAGTCCGGGTCGGTGCCGTACACGCAGTACGCCACGACCGAAGCCAGACGCGACACCCAAGGGGCCAACCCGAGCGACGGCAGCGCGTGGAGGTTCCTCCAGCAAGCCACGGTGGGATACCGAACCTCGCAGCACGCCGGGTTGCTGCTGGAGGCGGGCTTGATGCTCTCGCCGATCGGACCTGAGGGCGTTGCGGTGCACGAGCAATGGAACTGGTCGCGCTCCAATCTCTTCTACGCCTTGCCGATGCAGCAGACCGGAGTGCGCGCCACCTATCCGGTCTCCACGAACCTGAGCGTGCAGGCGAGCGTGTTCAACGGCTGGTACGGCGTGAGGGACAACAACGGGGACAAGTCCGTGGGAGCGGCCCTCGTCTACCGCCTCCCGCAACGTCTGACCACGAGCTTGCGTTACCTCGGCGGGGTCGAGCGGGATGCGAAAGCGCCCGAAGGCAGGCCGTGGCGCCACCTCGTCGATGCCTACATCCTGCTGTGGCCCTCCCAGAGGGTCGCCCTGCTTCTGCAAGGGGACGCAGGATTCGAGATGACTCGATTCGGATTGTCTTCGTGGGTGGGCGGCGCGCTCTACGCCCGCGTTCAGCCTGCCCGCCGCCTGTACCTGTCGATTCGCGCCGATGGCTACAGGCAGCTCGTCGCGCACAACAGCGCTGGCGCCGCGGACCCGATGCTGTTTGCGGCCCAGGGCGTGGTGTCAGGCACTGCGACCGTCGACGTCAGGCCGCAGGATCACCTGTCGGTCCGACTCGAGTACCGGCACGATCAAGGCGCCACTCCACTGTACTTCCGTGGTGAGGTGCTCGGCAGCGGGTCAGCCTCCAACCCCTATGAGCCGAACTCGCATTCGCAGGACACGATCCTGCTGGGAGCAACCGCATGGTTCTGAGCCTCGGACGGGTGCGCCTCGCTTCCCACTGCGCCTGGCTCGCGCTGGCGTTGTGCTTCGCAGCGGCGAGCGGCGGGTGCTCCACCACAGCCGACGACGACACGCCGGCAATTCGCGGCGAGCAGGTTCTGCCGCCTCCGGCTCCGTTGGGAACTGCGTCCTTGGATCAGGCGCTGTCCGCTCGCAGGTCGATTCGCACCTACGACGGCAAGGTCCCTTCCACCGAAGAGCTCAGCCGGATGCTCTGGGCTGCCCAAGGAATCACGGACGGCGGCGGGCATCGCACCGCGCCCTCGGCCGGGGCGCTCTATCCCCTGGAGCTCTATGTGCTGTCCGCACAAGGCGTCTTTCATTACGTGCCAGCCGGGCACAAGCTCCAGCAGCTCGACCTTCCGGACATCCGCGAGGACGTCGCAGAAGCTGCGTTGGGTCAAGACGTCGTGCGCCAGGCGCCCATGCTCGTCGTGGTCACAGGCGTGATCTCGCGCACCCGCGCCAAGTACGGCGATCGCGCCGAGCGATACGTCGCACTCGAAGTCGGCCACGCCTCGCAGAACCTCCTGCTCGAGGCCACATCGCTCGGACTCGGTGCACGAACCGTGGGGGCATTCGAAGACGAAGCGCTGCGCTCCGCGCTGCGTCTGCCTTCCGGTACGTTTCCCTACTACATTCTTTGCATTGGGCGCCCGGCTCCGTGAGCACGGCCTCGGGCCCGTCTCCTGCAGAGCCAACCGGCAGCCATCAAGAGCCATCCCGCATGCACCAGGGGCCCGTTCTGCGAGCGGGTTCGGCATCCGCATCCGCTTTCGGTCGAGCCGCTGCTCGGGTCGATTCCGTGCGCGCTCGCACCTGCGCCGCCCTTCCCTCCAACGCCGCCGTCGATCCCAGTGCCCCCTGCACCCGTGGCCCCTGCGGCCCCGGCCCACCCGCCGCCGCCGCTTCCTGCCATTCCCCCTTCCGATGGATTGGCGTCCAGGGGCACTGAGGCATCGGTCCCGGTATCACCTCCTGCGTCCTGCACCACCACGGACGTGCACCCGCCATAGGCCCACAAGCGGAAGTTCGACAGCCGCGCGACCGCTTGCTGCGTGGGGTAGTGCGTGCAGCGATTGCCCAGCGTGAAGATCTGCTTCTGCGGGTTGAACGGCAAGGTGCCGCCCACGTTCCAGCTCTGCCCGTCGATGGTCAGCGCCAGGGACGCGTTGCCGCTACCGCCCGACGTCCACGACGCAACGAAGTGATGAGTCTGCTCCGCGGTCCAGCCCGTGGCCTCGAACCCGTCGGTCCAAATCCCCAGTTGCCACCCGTACTGGTTGAAGTCCGTTGTGGCGTAGTACCGGAAGATGTTGTCTCCGTGGTAGCCCATCATCATCCGCTGCAGGCCGATGACCTGGTTGCCTTCCGACTCCTCGCCGCAAGTCTCGAACACGGAAACCTGCTCGGGCTGGCCCGGCGCGGTCTGCGGCAGCAACCCTTTGACGTCCACTTCCAGCTTTCCGGAGCAGACCTTGTCTGCGGGCAGGAAGTGCCAGTCGAGGCCGCCCTGGTCCGCGGGAAGGAAGCCCTCGCTGTTGACATCGCCGGCGACGGTCGCACCGGTCGCCTGGATGGCAGCCAGATCCTTGAGCGTGAGGCACAGCTTCTCGGTTCCGTCGCAAGTCAGCGCGGGCTGGGCGGTCACCTGGATCGTCAGGTTCGGAGTCATCTGCCCGAACCACTCGACGCCGTCCTGCAGGACCTGCCATTGGAAGGCATAGTCCCCGGGCTGGCTCGGGGCCGTGAGCGTGGCGTGAAACGCGTAGCTCGCGCCTGGCGCAATGGAATCTGCGGGGTTCATCGCGAAGCGATTGGTGCCCCACGTCATGTTGTCCTGAGGGTTCTGCGAGCCGAGGTAGTACCCGCTCGCCTGCGTCCAGGTCGTGTCACCCGTGTTCTGCAGCGTGATGTCGGCTGCGAACTGCGCTCCCGCCTGTACGGTCGCCGGGACATTCTGCGACACGAACGCTGCATTGTTCGCTGCGAGCGTTGGCAGCGCACAGGTCCATGTCGTGATCGCTGCTGCCCATCCCATGTACCTGCGCATGGTCCGCCTCCTGTCAGGGAGAGAATCGCAAAGGGAATCGTACCGCTGTCTCGGTCTTCGCAGGGGAGAACCGAAGCATCTTCGCGCGCGCGAGCAGACACCCCTGGACCTCCGGCGGCAGCGTCGAATCCACGATTGCAGCTTTGGAGACCTTGCCGTCGGGCGCGATCGTCAGCTGCACCGTTGCCGTGCCGGATTGTGTGGGCGACGATTGCACCCAGCACTTGCGGAAGTGCGGCTTGGCTGCTGCGAATACGCTGGCAGTGTCCGCAGGGCTCCTGGCTTCATCCAGGCCGGGTGGAGGACCGTACACAGGCGCTGTCCTGGGGCCGGGCGGAGGCCCGTACACCGCAACCTTGTGGGGATCCTTGGGGGGATTCGACGCCACCGTGGGAGCCGGGGCGGGTCCGGAGGGCTCCGGCGATGCAGTCGTGGGAGGAGCGGCAGAGGCGATCGCAGAGGGGGTCGGCTCCGGTGCTGCGGCATCCGCCAGCCGAACGTCAGATGGCGAGGAGGAAGGGGCGGTGGAGGCAACTACGACGGTGGAGCTGACCGGCGGCACGGAGTCCTGCGTAGGCGCGGGAGTATGCGCGCATCCGGTGACAAGCAGGGCTGCGGCAGCGCAGAACGGGCAGGCGCGTTCGGCGATTCGGACATGGCGACGGCAAGACGGGCACGGGATGAGCATGGGGGCCTCAGGACAGGGATAGCAACATGGTACGCCGGTGCACGGATCGTCGGGGCGCAGCAGCCCTGCTCGCAAATCTCATGGGGGGATCGTTCCTGAGTGGCGAAGGTTCATTCCTGCGCGCGCTCGCTGGATGCAGGCGCCGACTTCCTCGAACGTCTGCGTTCCATCCACGCAAGGAAGAAGGACGTTGGTTCGTGCGACCGCCATCAGATCGAAGAACCAATAGATGGAGAGCAGGGGCGACACCCAGCCTTTGGTGTACTCGGCGCCGAAGTCCCCTTCGAGCGACCGGAGGATTGCCTCGTGGATGTGGCTTCTCGGCAGTCCAGGTTGATGGTCGAATGCGAATTGCAGGGCTTCGCGGTACAACGTGCCGGCCGTGTTGTTGCCGTTGAGGACGGTTCCGCCGAGAAAGCCTCGTTCGCGTGTCAGCTCTGCAATTCGTTGCAGGATGTCGGCGTGGTGCACTCCGAACCCGAGCCCGGCCCCCAATCCGAGCCCGGCGATGAACTTGCGCACAGAGTCGATGCCCGAGATTGCCGCGAGAATCGACACGTCCTCGTCCGGCGAGCCGATGGACACTTCATCGCCGCGCAGCACGCAGTCGAGCCCGCCGTCGACCAGGATCACGCAGTCGGCCTCACAGTGCGTGAGCAGCTGACTCCAGGCTCGTCGGAGCGGCTGCACGCCATCGGGCTTCATGCACCATACAGGGATTCTCCGTCCAAGCTTCTCCTCGACCCAGCGGCTCAGCCAGGCTTCGGGGCAGAATGTGTCGGTCGTGGCGGCACCGACTCCGATCTTGTACAAGTTCGCACAACCGGGGAAGGCGGCGGCTCCGGGCAAGCTCGGCAGGTCGGCATGCGACAGGCTTGCCAGGTGCACTTGCCGTCCCTGCAATGCCAGCTCGAACAGCAGCGGAACCGCGCCGAACACATCGTAGCCGCTTCCGCAGCCGGCCAGCACCACGGAGCGCGCGCTGTTGAGCAGTTTGGAAATGGGCTGTTGGAGCATGGATGGAGTCCCCATCCTAGCCGCGATGGGGGATGGGCAGCAACCCAGGTGCGAATCTGCGAACGATTCCATTCTATCGTCGACGCGAGTGCGCTATTCTAACAACGTGAGGAACTCTGTCATTTTGCTTCTGGGCGCAGGCAGCCTCGTGCTGACCTCCATGGTCTTCAACGCCTGCGGCTACCCCGACTACTCGGGCTTCGACAAGCCGCCGGGCGGGGATTCTTCCGTTGGAGACACGAGCCAGGACCCGACGGCCGATGACGCCGCCGCGACCCCGGACGTCACCTCCGAGGACCAGGGAGCGGTCGACGTCTGGGATGCCAAGCCGGATGCGGACGCTGCCGAAGCCTCGGATGCACCTGACGGGCAGCAAGCTGACGGAGACGGCGCAGTGCAGGACGACGCGGACGGCGGGCCGACCGGCTGCAAGAACAACACCGAGTGCACGGACCCCTTGAAGCCGCTGTGCGAAGTCTCCACGGGCAAGTGCGGGACCTGCCTGCCGCTCGACGACAAGTGTCCAGCCGCGACGTTCTGCGCGCCCGCGACGCTGACGTGCGAGCCTGGGTGCAAGTCGCAGAGCGATTGCGTGCCACAGGTGGATGCGGGCACGGCCGACGGGGGTACGCCGGGCGAGGGAGGCGTGCAGGACGCGGACACGACGGACGGGTCGATCCAGACCGACGGCGGCACGGTGCAGTGCGATCTGCAGACGCACCAGTGCATCGGATGCCTGCTCGACTCCGACTGCGTGCTGGGCACGGTCTGCAAGGCCTCCAAGTGCTTGCCTGGCTGCAACCAGAACCACGGCTGCCCTTCGAGCCAGACATGCTGCAGCGACAAGTGCGCGGATCTGTCGACCGACATGGCCAACTGCGGCGCGTGCGGCACCGTGTGCGCGCCGGTTCCCCATGGTACTGCGGGGTGCAGCGCAGGGGCTTGCGGAGTGGGGGCCTGCGATCCGGGTTGGGGGAACTGCAACAGCTCGACGAGCGACGGATGCGAGGCGGACACGGTGTCGAGCCTGACCAACTGCGGTGCGTGCGACGCTCCTTGCCAGCCTGCTCACGCAACAGGTGCGTGCCTGGTGGGCGTGTGCGAGATCGCGACCTGCACCCAGGGATGGGCGGACTGCGACCTGAACGCAGGCAATGGCTGCGAGGTGAACACCAGCTCGGATCTGGCGAACTGCGGTGCCTGCAAGCTCGTGTGCGCAGCGCTTCCGCACGCCTCTACTGCCTGCGTGGGCTCCGTGTGCGAAGTGGCCTCCTGCGACACGGGTTACGCGGACTGCAACGGCTCGTCGTCGGACGGCTGCGAGAAGAACGTCCAGACCGACACCCTCAATTGCGGCGGCTGCTCGGTGGAATGCAACCTCACGAACGCCAACGCGACCTGCTCGGCGGGCAAGTGCGTGCTCGCTTCGTGCAAGAGCGGCTTTGCGGACTGCGACGCCGTTGCGACCAACGGCTGCGAGAAGGACATCCTGACCGACGCTGAGAACTGCGGAGTCTGCGGCACCGTCTGCCAGTTCACCAACGCGCTCGCGGGGTGCGTCAACGGCGCCTGCGACATCGTGTCGTGCCTCGCAGGCTGGGGCAATTGCGACGGCATCAAGAGCAACGGATGCGAGATGCCCACCACGCAGGATGTCAACCATTGCGGGTCGTGCACGACCGTGTGCTCGGTGAACCATGGGACGCCGACGTGCAACGGGACGACGTGCGACGTGCTGTCCTGCGTGCCGAACTGGGGGGACTGCGACGGGCAGTACGCCACGGGCTGCGAGAAGCCGCTCAACACGTTGACGGATTGCGGCGGCTGCGGCCAGCCCTGTGCGCCGGCGAACGCAACGGGCAGCTGCTCCACCGGGCTGTGTGCGATCACCGGATGCTCCTCCGGCTATGGGGACTGCGACGGCAACCCTGCCAACGGCTGCGAGTCGAACACGAACCAGGACATCAACAACTGCGGCACGTGCGGCAACAAGTGCCCGACCGGATGCACGCCGAAGTGCACCATGGGGACGTGCGGGTGCTCGAATTGCCCGGCGGGCTCCGCCGACTGCGACAACAACCCCCAGAACGGCTGCGAGATCAACACGACCAACGACGTCAACAACTGCGGTGGATGCGGGATCAAGTGCAGCAGCTCGAACGGCACGCCGTCCTGCGTCAACAGCACGTGCCAGATCGTCTGCGCCGCGGGCTGGGGCAACTGCGACAACAACGCGGCGAACGGCTGCGAGACGCAGCTCAACACCCTGGCCAACTGCGGCGTGTGCGGCAAGGCGTGCAACAGCGACAACGGCAACGCGGCGTGCACGGCCGGGGCCTGCAAGATCACCTGCTTCAACGGCTGGGGCGATTGCGACAACAATCCAGACACCGGCTGCGAGGTGAACCTAGGGAGCAACACGTCGAGCTGCGGAGCATGCGGACGCGCCTGCGCGGGCGCCCATGCGTCTGCGCTCGCCTGCACCCTCGGGGTCTGCACCTCGAGCTGCCAGGCGGGCTACGGCAACTGCAGCCAGCCTGCTGCGCCTGCTCTCGATGACGGCTGCGAGTCGGATCTGTCCACGAGCACGGCCAACTGCGGAGCTTGCGGACGTCCCTGCTCGGGCTCGAATGCCGCGTCGCTCTCCTGCGCTGCGGGCCTGTGCGTGTCGAGCTGCAATGCGGGGTTCGGCAACTGCACCACGCCCGCGGCTCCGCTGGCGGACAACGGGTGCGAGACCGCTCTGACCGTCGACGCTGCCAACTGCGGAGGATGCGGCAGGGTCTGCTCGCTGGTCAACGTCAACGCTGTCGCCTGCTCTGCAGGTGTCTGCTCGTCGTCGTGCAGCTCCGGCTTCGGCAACTGCAGCAAGCCCGTGGCGCCGGCTGCGGACGACGGCTGCGAGACCAACGTGAACACCAACGTGAACAACTGCGGCGCGTGCGCACGCGCCTGCTCGGTGGCCAACGCGCAATCCACCTCGTGCACGGCCGGCAGCTGCAATCCCACGTGCGTCGGAGGATTCGGCAACTGCGTCCAGCCGGCCTCCCCCACGCCCGACGACGGCTGCGAATCGAACCTGAATACGAGTACCGCCAACTGCGGCTCGTGCGGTCGCGCCTGCAGCTCGTCGTACACCTCCACGCTCACGTGCTCGGGCGGAACCTGCAGCTCGGCTTGCCAGTCAGGCCACGGCAACTGCAGCTTCCCGGCAGCTCCGACCGTGGACGACGGCTGCGAATCGAGCTTTACGAGCTGCGCTGGCTCGCCGTGCTGCGGCACGCTGTGTCAGGGCGTGCACGACAACGGACAAGGGCAGACCTACAACGACTGCCACGCGCTGGGCACGGTCGGCGATCCGTCCACCTACACGGCCACCATGGCGCAGGAGGCCGCCACAGCCTGGAACTCTGGGGGAACCATCGCGTGGGCGGGGTGCAAGACAGGGTCCAAGACCGCCGACTGCTACTACAACAAGACAGCCACGCAGTGCGCGGTGTGGTGCTACACGAACAACAGCGGCTCGGTCGCAGGTCATACCTACCTGAACGCCACAGGCTCGACCTGCTACTGCCCCACCTCAACCGATGCGACCTGGAACTGATGACGGTGCACACCATGTCAATCATGCGCTCAATCGATAGGATGGGAGCTTGTCGCGTGCTGGCAACCCTCGCGGTTGTCGCTGCGAGCCTTGGCCACGGTGCCCCTTCGCTCGCAGCCGGAGGTGCGGACAGCGCCCTGAACAAGGCCCGCGAGCAGTTCCAGCGCGCCATCTCGCTGGAGACCGCTGGTGACTGGACCACGGCGCTCAGCCTTCTCCGCGAGGTCTCCAACGTCAAGATGACCCCGCAGGTTCGCTACAACATCGCCCTGTGCGAAGAGCATCTCGGCCAGCTCGTGGCTGCTCTGGGTGACTACGAGCTCGCAGCGGCAGATGCGCGCGATGCCAAGGCCCAGGACGTCTCCGCCGTCGTCGGCCCGCGCCTCGATTCGCTCCGCGAGCGCATCCCCAAGCTCGTGATCCTTCGCGGCCGCAATGCCGCTGTGGCTTCGATCTCCGTAGACGGTGTGGCGATCGGCGCTTCCATGATCGGCAAGGAGATGCCCATCAACCCGGGCCCGCACACCGTGGAAGCCAAGGCCTCGGGATTCAAGCCGATGTCACTCTCCATCGACATCGCCGAGAAGTCCAAGAAGCCGGTCGAGATCAACCTCGATCCGATCCCTGCCGCTGCCCCCTCCTCCACCCCGCCCGTCGCTCCGGTCACTCCCCCCGCCGCAGATTCGGGACCGCCTCCCAAGCCCTATGTCCTTCCCTTCGTCGTGGGCGGAGTCGGCGTTGCCAGCTTGATCGCGTCCGGGGTCTTCTACGGTCTTCGCGCAGGGACCACCAGCGATCTCGACGCGGTGTGCGGGCCGAGCCGCGACGCATGCCCTGCGAGCGCAGAGGACACGTACAACAAAGGCAAGACCTACAATACCGTCGCGAACGTCACCCTCGCCGTCGGCGCCGTCGGAATCGCCGCAGGTGCCGTGCTGTACTTCACCCACAAGAAGCCCTCCTCCACCAGCCAATCCGCCTTTGGCGTCGCTCCCGGTGGGCCGGCGGCCACGCCTGGGGCCACGTTCATCGGCAGGTTCTGAGAGGACCGGCTAGAATCCCGGATTGCGAATCTGCGGCACGACCGTGGACGTGGGAACGGCAGCGGCGGTCGCAGTGCTCGTTGCCTTGGTACCGGCCGTCGACTTGCCTCCTGGCGTTTTTGCCGCTGGCCCCTTTGCGCTCGGTGTCGGCTCCGCCGAAGCTACGGCCGAGCTTTCCGGAGGCGTCGAAGAGGCCGATGCGCTCGCAGCGGGCGCCGCGGACGCCGATGGCTCCGGAGCTGGAGTCGAACGGGCCGACGTCGCGGACGGCGGCGAAGCTGCAACAGCCTGGTCGTTCTTGCCGCCCATGCGCAGGAATGCCACAACGCCGATCACTGCGGCGACAGCGAGGATGCCGACGACCATGGCGGTCAAGCGCGTCGGCTTGCGGCCAGCGGACTGGGAGATCGACGACATCTCCGGAGGCATGAGCACTGCAGCGCCGGATCGCGATTCCGGAGCGCCGCCCGAAGCGACCTCACCGGAGTCGGGATTCGAATCAGTCACCGACCATCGCTCGACCTCGGGCGGATTCGCAGGACCGGTGACTGGCGCCCTGGTGCCGGAGCCGGATGCCTCGCTCAAGGGCAGCATCTTCGAGTTGGTGATCTCCTTGGCCTTCTGCGCAGCCCCGGCAGTCCGTTCGTCCGAGATGCGCAGCGCCTCCTTGAGCTTCTCCCTGCGCTTCTCGAACCGCTCTGCCACCAACCCACGAACCCATTGGGCAGTCTCCTCGTCGGAGCTCACGCGCATGTTGCTCGGCAGGGCGTGATCGAGCGCTTTGAGAAAGTCGTTGGCCGTGGGGAAGCGTTTGGCAGGGTCCTTCTCCAGGGCCTGCATCAAGGCCTTTTCCAGCTGCGGCGGGTAGCCGAGGACGAGCTTGCCCGGACGGTAGGCGCGGTCCTCGGAGCAGATGTTCAACATGGTGGCGATATCGGTTTCCCGACGGAAGGGATGCCTGCCCGTGGTCATCGTGTACAGCAGGCTGCCGATCGCGAACACGTCGCTGCGCCGATCGATCGCTCCGCCCCTGGCCTGCTCAGGTGCCATCCACGCGGTCTTGCCCTTGACCTGGCCTGCGGACGTCTCGCCTGCGCCTCGTCCGAGCGCCTTTGCCACACCGAAGTCCACGACCTTCGCCACCCCATCCCAGGTGACGAGGACGTTCTGCGGGCTGACATCCCGATGGACGAGACCCACGAGCTTTCCGGAATCGTCGCGCAGCTCGTGGGCAGCATGCAGACCGGCGCAAACCTGCATTCCGATTCGAGTTGCGATCGGAAGAGGGATGCCACCCTTGGTCGAGGCCTCTTTCAACAGCACGTGAAGTGGCTCGCCGTCGATCCACTCCATCACCAGGAACAGCACGCCCTTTTCGTCGCCGAGGTCGAGGATTTCCACCACATGGGGGTGACGGATCCGCGATGCCAGCGAGGCTTCGTCGAGGAACATCTGCTCGAACTGCGGATCCTCGACCATCTCCGGGCGCATGGTCTTGATGGCGACGATCTTCGAGAACCCTCGAGTGCCCTGGAGGCGGGCGGCCCAGACGACTGCCATTCCGCCGCTGGCGACGGGCATCAAGAGCTCGTAGCGCCCGAGCGAATTGCCTGCGCCGATGTCACCGATGATCGCCACGTAGATTCCTTACCCTGGCGCTGAACGCCGGATGCCCAGACAGGACACTTCACATTATACCCGGGCAAGAGCCGCGAGGAAACGAACCACGCGCAGTTTCTCCATCCGGCACCGGAAACTACGGTCAGAACGTCGCTGCGCTCCGCTCGGGCGGATACTTCAGTATGTGTGACGATCTCCCCGCTCACGCTGTGCAGGACGATCCCACCGGCCGGATCCTCCGGCAGGTTGCGCTGCCTGCGCCACCTCGCGCGCCGCTCATCGATATCGGAACGTGAAAGTCAGAATCACGTCGCCCGACTCCAGCAGCCCGAGCTTGCCGTGCGCCCGGGGAAATCTCCAGGCCCCAGCCTTGCCCTGCATGCACGTGCACAACGACGCAATTTCCGGGGGCTCGTTGCCGCCTCGCAATGAGCACATCACGTCCGATACCCGACCGTCCGGCTCCGCACTTACGATGGTATCGATCACGTACTCTTTCTTGTTCTTGCGATCGATGTTCTGCTCCCAGCAAAGGTCGAGCTCGCCGAGCCGCGGACGCACCGCAGCGTCGATCTCACTCAGGGTCCAGAACGGATCGCCACCCATGTTGCCGGTGAGCAAGACATACCCTTTTGGACGAGGAAGATTCGCTGGCAAAGGTGGTGCGGCGGCCGCAGGCTGAGGCGGCGCTGCAGCGGGTGGGCTCTGGCTCGACTTCGAGGGCCTGGAGCTCGATTGCACAACGAGAAACACCCCGATTCCGACCACCGCGATCAAGGCCAGGGCCGACATCACAGCTGTCAGGGCGAGCAAGGGCGAGCGCGATCGGGGCTGTGGCGGCGCATACTGGGGAACGAACATCGGCTGCGGCGTGTAGCCGAGCTGCGGACCATACCCCTGCGGCTGAGCATACTGCTGCGGCTGGGCGTATTGCTGCGGCTGTGCGGGTTGCGACGGCTGGGCGTATTGCTGCGGCTGTGCGGGTTGCGACGGCTGCGCGTATCCTGACGGGTGCGCGTAGTGCGCCGGCTGCGCCGGCTGCAACGGTTGCCCGGGGTACGGCTGCGCAGGGTGAACGACCGGCTGCGACAGCTGGGAGTTGCCCATCGTGGTCGGCGCCAGCGCCGTCGGACCCGAGGAGACCGCAGCGTGGCTCACGGCCGAGATCGCCTGCGGTGAGGCCGCAAGGGAAGGTGCAGCCTGGGGTGAAAGAGCAGTGGCGAGCCCACCGGCGAGCGCCGCCTGCAGAGCGTCGCGCATCTCCCGCGCAGTGGTGTACCGCTCTCGAGGACGAACGCTCGTGGCGCGCAGCACGACTGCATCGACGCCCGGGGGAAGATCCGGGCGTGCTCTTCCCAGGCTCGCGCGCCTTCGCGGGTCCATCACTGCCAGCACCAGCTCCGAGACAGCGTTGCCCGGGAGCATGGGAGCGAGCATCGCGGCTTCTGCAAGGGTCAGCGCCATGGCCCAGATGTCGGTCGCTGGTCCGATGGCCCCGATGCTCGGATCCCACTGCTCGGGCGCCGCGTACTTGGGAGTGAACGCTCCGCCGGTCGTGGTCATCCCGCCCGACTCCGCCACCCGTGCGATGCCGAAGTCCACGAGGCGGGCCGAGGTCTTGTCCCCGTCTGTGCTGAGCATCACGTTGGACGGCTTGATGTCCCGGTGGATCACGCCGCGCTCGTGGGCAAAGGCCAGCGCATCGAGCACCTGGTCGAAGACTGCGCGCAGCTCGGCGGCTGTGAAGTGTGGGCCTCCGCGCTGCTGACGTGCCTCGATCTCCTGCTCGAGCGACCGGCCGTGGATGTACTCGAGCACCACGTACGGGCACGGTGCGCCACCGCCGGCCGTCACGCTCGTGCCCAGCGGGATCGTTCCCATGTCGTAGAGCCGGACGATCCCGGGATGCGTCAGAGAGAACAGGACCCGCGCTTCCCGCAGGAACAGCTCGGTCAGGCGCTGCTGCTGCTCAGCGAGCCCGGTCGACGGCTTGAGGCACTTGATGGCAATGGGCTGCCCCACAAGCATGTGGAAGCCGCCGTAGACGACGCCGAACCCGCCTTCGCCCAGCACACGATCCACTCGGTACTTGCCATCGAGCGTGGTGCCGATGAGCTTGAAGGGATCGCTGAATGCCGGCATCGTGAGGGACCTGGACCGTCTATCTGGTGGCGCGTGTCACTTCCGCCAGTAGGAGTCTAGGAAGATTTCGCTCTTGGAGTCGAGGATGCCGTTGCCGTGCCGGTTGTCAGACCAGCCCACCGCAAAGTTGGTGCCTGTCACGGCCAGGGTGGGGTACTCCGGCGGCAGGCCGACCGACCCCGGCACCTCGAGGTAGGGATCGAGCAGCTGGTCGAGCGCGGGCGATGCCACGTTCATGGCCATGCGCAGGTGGCCGTTGGGGTTGCATTCGGAGCGTTGATCCTCCCAGAACAGCGCATACCCCGCAGGGTGCACCGCAATGCGCGGATACTGTCGCGTCCCTTCGAAGTCGAAGATCGGCGCAGGCGGATCGCTCCACGTGCCGCTCGCGCTGATCTTCATCGCAAACAGCAGATCGCGCTCCAGCGTCTCGTCGCACGGGCTCTTCGGATTGACCGCAGCCGCCGTGTCCGTGGCCGTGTACACCATCACGAACGAGCCGTCTTCCAGCGCGATCAGCTGGTGGCCGAACATCTGCGTGTCCCAATCCCCGTCCGACACCGCCGTGGGAGTCCCCTTCATCGTACCGGTGGCCAGGTCCACCACGGCGATGTGAAGCTTGGGGATGTTGAGGTCCACGTACGCGTTGTAGACGTTGCGCGTGTAGGAAACGAGGCAGACGTCCTTGTTGCAGGCGACGTTGATCTCCGCGAGCGGCTCGAGGCGCAGCGCCCCTTGCGTGCTGGGCGAAGGCTGCGGCTGATCGGAGTCGAGCGTGATCGGTCCGACCATCTTGGCGGATGCGAGATCGTAGCGTGCGAACCGGAGCTCCACCGGAGGGAGCGGCTCGTTCGGGTCGGCCGGGGGCGGGCTGATGTGCAGCCACGCCGCGGAGAATCCGCCTGGATCCGCGCCTGCCTGGGCATCGTGGAACGCTGCCTCTCCCTCGGTCAGCTCGGCGGTAGCCATCTTCTCCGCGCCGTCCCAGCCAACCACCCGCATCTTCACCAGCCAGTGCACGTCGTTCGGCTTGGGCGTGAGATACACCACGCCGATCCCTTCCTTGCCAAACGCAGTCCAGCCGGCAAGCGCCGTGTCCGACGGCTCGCTGATCACCAGATCGCTGGCTTCGAGCTTCTGAAAGGCGCCGTCGAAGAAGTTCAGGAACGTCTGATGATGGCCGCTCGCCACGCTCGTCCACGTGAGCGCGATCCGATCGCCCGCCTTGTCATGGGCGAAGTTCGAGTTGAACCCAGGCCCCACCGTTGCGTAGTCCGTGAGCTGCAGGCTGTCCGAAGCCACGGACAGCGTGGCCGAAAGCGTTCCTGTTTGCGCTCCGGACTGCAGCGAGCTCACCACGATCGGGTGACTCCCGTTGCCCATGGCCTTGGTGTCGAGCGTAGCTACCCAGCGGGTCCCATCGGCGACCGCCGCGATCGGCTGCCCGTCGTCGACCTTGACTTGCACCGCGTCGGACGCTGCCCCGGTGGTCTCGATCACCAGGGGGATCTGTGCAAACGCGGCTGTGTTGACCCGTGCGGCCCCTCGAACGAACTGCGGCAGCGACAAGGTCGTCTTGCCCGGTGCGTCGACAGCGACGTCGCTGCCAGCCTCGGACCCACCGCCGCTCCCGCCCGCGCCCGTATCTACGGTGTCCGCGCCAGCATCCCCGGTCACCACAGGCTCATCGTTGCTGCTCGAGTCACCGCATCCAGCCGTAAGCAAGAAGAGCAACGCAGCAGCGCTCGCTGCCCCGCCCCACCTTCCACCCGTGCACATCGACCTCATACCAGGCTCCTTGTCTGCGCCGCGCGTCTGGATTCATGCTCGCGCGGATCGCGCCCTGCGCAAAGCGAATTTCGTGCCACGCACCGGGCAGGTCTGGGGCCGTATGGGAGCGTCGGGGAGGCCTGTACGCTCTACTTGCCTCCGGCTTTCACCTTGGCCTTGTCGAAGATGGCGATGCGCTCCTTGTTGCGCTGCTCGATGAAAGCCAGCAGGGATTTCTCCTGCTTGTCGATGGCGGCCTTGCAGTCCTTGCGGACCTTCTCTTCCCACTTCTCGACCGCTTGCCCGACCTTCCCTTCGCGGGTGCCGTAGTGCATGTCGGTCACGTGGAGCTTGTCGAATTCAGGCTTGGCGCCCTTCCAGACTTTCTGCGCACACGCGTTCCACTCGTCGTCCTGCGCCGACAGCTCTTCGACCACCTTCTGGGGCACGGCTCCTGCCTTTGCCAGCGCGCTGATCTCCTCGATGCCGGTGAGCGCGTGCTGCAGGGCAGGGGGCCACTGCGTCTGCGGTCCGGCGCCCATCTCGATCGGCGCGCCCTTCTCCAACGCCGAGCTGGAGATGTCGACCGTGTAGCGTCCACCGTCGAGCGTGACGAAAACGACGGACGTGCTATCGACCTCCCACACGATGCCTGGCGTGTTGGTGGCTAGGTTGGGCGGATACCCCTTCATGGATTGCAGGAAGATGTGGTTTCCCTGGCTGTTGTAGGCGGAGTATCCCTTGAGGACGCCGCCGAACTTCGCCAGGCCGGTGGCCTTGTCCTTGTCCCAGGTCAGGGAGCTCTCGCGCGACCCGCCGCCGTAGCCGATGCCGGAGATGTTGCTCGGCACCCACACCACGCGAGGCAGCCAGCCGTTGGGGTCGCGCTGGACGTAGCGCACGAACATGCTCGGGTCGGCCTTGTCCATGACCTCGGCGACCTTGGCGAGATTGCTCGCATCCTCTGCGGTGAATTGCGGGAACTTCTTGCGCACTGAAATCGGCCCCAGCTTCTCGCCGAATACCTCGTAGGCGGGCTTCTCGTGCTTGGGCTGCCCCGCAATGGTGGGCGCTCCCAGCGCCAGGGCTCCCCGGATCGGCAGCATGTCGAACTCATCCCGGCCGACGAAGTACCTTATCCCTCCGCTCGTGGCGATGTAGATGACCGCCTTGCCGTCCGGTGCATCGAAGTAGTGACCGCGAAGACCTCCCGCATGCCGATCCTCGCGCGGCGTCAGCTCGATGATGTCCTTCTGACCGTCGATCTGGATCTTCACCACGGCCCCGGTGCGGTCCAGCACGAAGCCGTGCATGCCGTTGCCCGACGCGAAGTGAGCGAGCTTGAGCTGACCCGGCGCTGCGCCCTTGGGAAGCTCTGGAGCGCCCTCGGACGATGCGGCTGGAGGCGCAGGATGTGCCGGCGGCGTGGGGCCTACCGCAGCGGAGCCGCAGCCGAACGCAACCAGGGCGAGCGTGGCGATGGTGCTGTGGATCGTTCGCATCTTCCCATCCTTCATGCGCAGGCCTGGCATACCATCCTGCAGGTGGATTCTTCCCTTACCCGAGGGAAGCCCGGACGCTAACGCAGTCCAGATGGGCGCGCAAGATCGGCCTGCGAAGCTACTTGGGCAAGGGAGGAAGATCCACGCATCCGTACTCGAAGCTCACCTTGGAGAACCGCCCCTGCAACGCATCCTCGCATGTGCTCCCCAGGATCGTCGCAGTGCTGCCATCTGCGGAAAGCTTCCAGCCGTCCGCGTCGCCGCGTGGCACCTCGTACTGCTGGTGCGTCGCCGCGTCCTCCACCACGAGGTACACCTTGCTCGGGTCCTGCGGCTTCGGATTCAGCTTGATCGTGCAGCTCGACAGGGTCGTCGAGATCGTCGTCTCCGCAATGGCAGACAGCTCCTTCTTCAATGCGCTCGCGTCCTTGGGCAGCAGATACGCCCCGGTACCCCCCTGGATCGCAATCTCGTTGAGTATCGGCGCATCCTCTGCTCCCGGCAGCCCCACCACGTAGGTCTTGATCCCCATCGCCAGCCACGATGCCGCCCGCTGCGGCGCAGGCACACCGTCCGTGCACACCGGCTCGCCGTCCGTGAACACCACCACGACCGTCGTGCCCTGGAGCCCTGAATTCATCAAGGCGTCGTCAGCCTTGTCGAAGGCACGGTTGAGCGGCGTGCCCAGGATCAGCCCGTTTGCCTTCCACCACGCGTTCCACGCCTGGATGAAGTTCGCCCCGGATTGGAAGTCGATCTGCGTGGGCGCGGTGATCGGATCGACCTGCGCAGTGCAGAACCAGGCTTTGGACGTCGTCGGAAACAGCAGCGCGCCTACCTCGAGCTGATCGGAAATCGGGCTGACCGCGTCGATCAACGCCTGACCCGCTGCCTCGTACTTCGGAGCGCATCCATTGTCGGTCGTGAAGCTCTCGTTCATGCTGTCGGATCGATCGAACACGATCAGCACGTTGCCGGGCTTGACCACGGTCTTGGCATCGGACTGCACCTGCACGCTGTCGCAGATCTTGCCCCCATCGGGTTTGCCCGAGGTGCCCCCCTGGCCAGACTTGCCGCCGTTGCCACCGGCGTTGATCGCCTTGGTCCCGCCAGATCCCCCGGAGCCGGTCTGATGGGCAGCGCTCCCCCCAGGACCGCCGTAGGAGTCTGACGGGCTCGCCGCACTGCAGCCCGCGCCGATGAGCAGGCAGGTTCCGGCAACGATGGAATGGCGGATCCGGGTCATGGTATAGGCTCCCTGCTTGGGTGCTTGCAGAGGATGAGCAGAGAGCGTGCCAATGGGATCTTCCCAGTGGCGCAGGGTGGCGCACGGATGGAAGGGCACGGCCGCGGAGCGCGCTTTGGCTCAGGACACGGATGCCGAGTTGCCGCTACCATCGTATGCCCGCGGGTGTGGAGAGTTCCACCGAAGGCGCCGCTTCGGACCGTCAGCCCCCGAATGGGGGCTTGGCTAACCGCGCAGCTGACTTGCATCAGCCCCCGGCTTTCAGCCGGCTGCTTCAACCAAGGACAGCGTCGCGCGCCCAGGGGATCAGCGGGTTGCCCAAGTTGCGCGATTCGCGAGCAGCGCTTCGCGCACGATGCGCAAGCCGGGATGCAGCTCGTGTGCTCTCCCCAGCCGCCGCACGCACCTCGACCTCACCGCGCGCGCCGCTTGCATGTGCGGATCGGCTCCGCTTCGCACCCCGTGGTCTCCCCAGGTCGCTCCAAGAGGTTTCATCCATGCGCCGCCTTCGTTCCTCGCTCGTGTGCTCTTTCGCTCCCTCGCTCGCGCTCATCCTCGGACCCGTGCTTGCCGGGTGCTCCTCCGATGCATCTACCTCCCCGCCAGCGAACCAGACCGATGCAGGGCAGTCCTACGATCAAAGCGTCGATCATGCCGACACCGGCGAAGAGGCTGCGCCCGACGCAGCGCCTGACGCGGGTGGTCAAGACACCGCACTCGATTCCCCGTTGGATACCGCGCCGGATGCTACGCCGGTGGAGCCGCCACCGCCGTGCGACAAGTGCATGGCAGACGCTCCCCTGCATCCCGCAAGCCCGTGGCCCAAGTTCAGAGGCAACCTCGAGCAGACCGCCCGAAGCACCGTCAAGCCCTCGTTGACCGGCGGCTCCCTCTGGACTCTTGCCTCGGGCAAAGGCGTGTTCAGCTCGCCTGTGGTCGGGCCCGATGGAACGGTCTACATCGGCTCAGCAGATCGAACCTTCTATGCCCTGAGCCACGATGGGAAGGTCAAGTGGCAGCTGCTCACCGGCGAGATCATCGACTCGTCGGCGCTTCTCGACGACAAGGGGCGGGTGTACTTCGGCTCCGGGGATGGGAAGCTGCGCGCGCTGGACGCAGCGACCGGCGACCCGCTGTGGACCTTCCAGGCCGAGGATCCGTCGGTCAACAAGGCATTCATCAACTGGTTCGAGGGGAATGTCGCGATCGGGACCGATGGAACCTTGTACGTGCCCAACGACAACTTCTCGGTCTATGGGGTAGTACGCGACTCGGGCGATCTGAAGTGGAAGTGGCTGATGAACGATCAGACCTGGTCGCTGCCCGCAGTGTCGCTCACGACGGGCAACCTGTTCCTCGGGAACAACTACCTTGCAGGCTCGTGGCTTCTGGGCTTGTTCTGGAAGAACACATTCGCGCTGCATCCGGACGGGACGATGATCTGGAGGGACGGGGTGAATGCGAGCATCGCAGCCAGCCCGATGCTGGATCCTGCGGGCCGCATGTTCGTGGGCGCATTCGACGGCTATCTGCGGGCGTACAACCAGTCGAACGGCAAGCTGCTCTGGTCGTGGGGCACCAACGATCACCTGTATTCGAGCCCATCGCGCCTGTCCGACGGGACCGTGATCCAGCCTTCCACCGACGGCACGGTCTACGCCCTCGATCCTGCGTCCGGGGCGCTTCTGTGGGCCTTTGACACGCGCGAGCCGATTCGCTCCTCAGCGGCAGTGGATGGCGAGGATCACATCTACTTTGGCGGAGGGGACGGACGGCTCACGGTGCTGAACGGCGATGGCACGTTGCGTTGGAGCATGCAGCTCATCACGGACGGTCGCAACGATCTGAACTCGTCTCCGGCCCTCGGAACGGCCTCCGTCTACATCGGCGGCGAGAGCGGCGAGATCTTCAGCGTGCCCTTGGACTGGTGCCTGCGCCCGGAAGCGGCGGGCGACGGGCGCTGCAAGCTGGGACCCAAGGAGGACCTGCCCTCGGACGGAGCCTTCCTGTACTTCACCACGCCGCTGGGAAGCGTGGTGACCGATCCGCCCGCTGCAATCGACGCCAACCAGGCGCTGGCATTCTCGCTGTTCGTGCGGGCTTCGGATGACAACCAGCTCGCGCTGATCGACGAGAGCAGCCTGCAGATCACGACGACGCCGCCGAGCGAGGTCGAGGTGCAGATCTCGGGCAATCGGAGGTTCCTCACCCTGGTCCCCAAGACTGCGTGGCCATCGGCCAGCGGCAGCCTGCAGCTCCAGATCTCCGGCACGTTCCTCGACAACCCGGTGCGGGACGGGTTGTTGTTCACCGGCGGGACCGCAGCCGGCACCTTTGCCTTCGATCACACCTTCCAGGTGCAGAAGGGGGCAGGCGCATTCCCCTATGCCGTGCCTTCGGCGCCCGGCGACCCGTCAGGAACGATGGAGATGTACCGAATCTCGGTGCCGCTGCCCACCATCCTTCCCAGCTACAACCAGATCGGGTTCGACTCGCTTCACTACCTGATCGGCATGGTCGAGGGCTCGGCAGACAAGCAGATCGCCTGGGTCGTGGGGGCCATGCTCGCCCAGGGGAGCAACGACACCGTGCTCGATCCGTCGACCCAGGTGCTGTTCCCGTTCGAGATGCGCACGGGGGACGGGCTCGTGACGATGACGAACGACGCGGGATTCATGGTCAACGCGATGAATGCCGATATCCCGTTCAGCGCGTTCCGGGTCGCGGCGCGTCTCGACAACGGCGTATTCGCACCGATCCCCTCGGTTCACGTGCTCACGCACTGCAACGAGATCCCCACCTACGGCTCCTTCCTCGCAGCGCTCGGGTTCTGCAACCCTTCGAGCGATGCGCTCGCGGTGTTCGGCAGCGCGATGCTGCGCGATCATGGAGTGGCGCAGGCGCCATCCGGGCTTGGCACAGTCAGCTTCCAGGCGAAAGCGGCGGGGATCTTCACTGATGCGAGCGCGAAGGCGACCCTGGTCGGCTCGACGCTCAAGCTCAGCGAGCACGCTGTCAGCATACTGCTGATCGATGCGTCGAGCGGCGCGCCGATCGCTCTCAACTACGGTCTTTCGACCCAGCGGACCGCGTCGGCGCAGGGAAATCTCGAGAGCGCGGTTGTGACGATTCCAGCGGGGAAGGTGCCTTCCGCCGCGCGCGCCTACCTGATGATCGACACCTATCCAGCCGCGCGCGCAGACTTGACCTGGTAGCCGCGCTCTTGCCCAGGACGCGCTGCGGGCCTCAAGGCTCGTACAGGAAGCTCGGCCCCTTGCATACCGCCTGGCTGTTGTCGCATGCCTTCACAGCGCCGTCGCGCGCAAAGGATTCCCACGCTGCAGCCTGCAGCTTCGCATCGTTGTTGCACACGTGATACTCGTCGAGCGTGCCGCCCAGCTCGCTGACCACGGTCTGCGATGCAGCCAGCAGCCCTGCCTCCCAGCTCGACCCGTCATCCCAGGCGCAATCCTTCAACGCGGCCAGCAGCCCGTCGTAGCTCTTGTCCTGCATCAAGCCCACGATCTGATCCGTGGTCGTGGGCGCCGTGCACACCAGGTGCTGCTGCACGTAGGTCACCACTGTGGTCATGACCTTCTTCATCACGTCGTCTTGCGCCCCATCGAGGCTCAAGAACTTGGTTGCCGGCTCGCACGTGCACGTCTTGTAGGCTTCCACCCATGAGAGCAGCTGCTCTCGCGAGCCCGAAACCCTGGCCGAGCGCCTGACCTCCACCAGAAACACGTCGCCGTTCGCGTCCTTGACTCCGGGCTCGGTCCCGTGGTTCGCCATGAACGCGTCCGCGATCACGCTGTCGACTCCGTTGGCTCCTGTGCAGTGGACTTGCACGGTCGTGGTGGTGTGCGGCGGCCACGCGGCCGAGCTTCTTCCCGCGGTCTCCTTGTACGCGTCCTTCTGCAGCCACGCGAGCTGCGCCCAGCACGATTCCTTGCAGTCCGGGTCAGGACCCGCGCACACGCGCGCGTCGATCAGGTCCGCATCGCAGACCCCATCGCCGTACCATCCGAATTCCTTGCAGGGATCGCAACCGGCCGGCAGAGCGTTCGACGTGCATACGTCGACTCCATCGGCCTTGCCCTGGCGCGCACCGGACTTGCTGGGGCCCTGGCCTGGTTGAAGGGTGTCGCCGTCGTTCGAGCTGGAACAACCCGATGCAAGGGCAGCGGTCACGATTGCAGCAAAGAGGCCGAGCGTGTGGCGTTTCATGGCAGGTGCCCGGAACCGTAGCACGATTCTGCCATGGCGGGCACGGCCATCCACGCATGCGCACTGCCTGCACAGCGTGTACACTGAGACGTCCGCAAGGGGAGCCGTGAGATGAAGAGAGTTCTTGAGACAGCTTGTCTGGGCGTCGCGTGCGCTCTTCCGCTGTGCGCGTGTGGGGGAAAGGTCAACGTCGAGAATGGGAGCGAGGAGCCGACGGTGGACGCCAGCATCGGCACCGACGGGTCGCCCGGAGCCGATGCAGGTGTGGACGTGGACGCCTCGTTGCACGACGGTCCGGTTGTGGATCAGGTGACGCCGCCCGACGGCCCGACGGTATGCGCGCCAGGGGTACACCTGTGCACGGGCAAGGTCCTGCAGGTGTGCAACAGCGCGGGGACGGGCTATGACCCTGTGCAGAACTGTCCCTACGCGTGCCTCGCCGATCAAGGGGTTTGCCAGGTCTGTGCTCCAGGGGCATTGGGATGTCTCGACGAAAAGACATTGTTCGTGTGCTCTCCGGACGGATTGCAGCAAAGCGCCCAACCGTGCTCGGGGCTCCCCTACTGCCTCGACGGCGCGTGCGTCGGCTGCCTGACGGACGCCCACTGCTCAGGAACGTGGGACCCGTGCAAGAGCGGATACTGCAACAGCTCCCATCTCTGCGGAACCACGCCAAAGCCGCTGGGCACGTCGTGCTCCATGGGCCAGTGCGACGTCTCCGGGGAGTGTTGCGCCGTCCAGTCGTTTGCCGCGCAGCTCAAGACGCTCGACATCTACATCATGGCGGATCGCTCTGCGTCGATGGACAACAACGGCAAGTGGACGAGCCAGTCCCAGGCGCTCAAGAGCTTCTTCGTGGCACCCGATTCTGCAGGGATGCGAGCTGCGCTCCGGTTCTTTCCGCTCAACGACGAGTGGACTCCGGCGAATCCAGGGTGCACGGGAGCGGCCTATTCCACGCCGCTGGTGGATTGGGGAGAGCTGCCGGGCAAGGCGTCGGCTCTGGGAGCCGCGATCGACGCGACGAGCCCCACCGGCGCGTTCACTCCCACGCAGGAGGCGCTGTCCGGACTGCTGCAAGGGGCGCAGGCCAGGCAGGCCTTGTACCCGGATCACGTCGTGGTCGGGCTGATCGCCAGTGACGGAGCGCCTTGCTGCGGTGACTGCCCCGTGGAATCCGCTGCCGGGCTCGGCGCGATTGCTGCGCAGTACTTCCAGGCCAATCCGCCCATCCAGACCTTTGCAGTCTACGTGGACCCGAAGGCAACCGATGTCATGACCGAGATCGCGAAGAGCGGAGGCACGGGACAGGCGTATGACGCGACCGGCGGCCCGCAGCAGTTTCTCACTGCACTGAAGGCAATCCAGGGCAAGGCGATCCCCTGCTCCGTGGACTTTCCCCAGCCTGACGCTGGCGTGCTCGATCCGTCGACGACTTCGGTGGCCTACACCCCAGGGGGCTCGACGACTGCGGTCATCCTCGACCGGGTGTCCGGGCAGGGAGCCTGCGGGTCTTTGGGAGGGTGGTACTACGACGATCCGAACATGCCCACCAAGGTGCAGTTCTGTCCCACGACCTGCACGCAGCTCAAGAACGACAAGACCGGCAAGATCGAGCTGTACTACGGATGCGGGGGGCTGACGCCGTAGAGGCTGCTCAGAAAGCGCCCACAGCCCCGAACCCGTAGCCGGAGCCTATCTGCATGGGAGTGACCCTGAACGCTTGATCGTCGCGAACCAGCGTGGTCTTGGTCGCCGTATACCCGATTGTGAGCAGGATGCCGCCGGTCGCCTGCATGATCCCATCCATGATCAGGGTCATCACGACGAAGACGTCGCCCACGCACTCGAGCCCTGCCTTGGCGCTTCGGTCCGAGTCGTTGCTGCACGAGGAGTGGCGCTGTCCCATGGTGATCCACGGACCTGCGACGGGCACGGCGAGCCAGCCGGAGCTGTTCGCGAAGTTGCCGGCGCTCGCGACCAGAAGGCCCATGCCCCAGGGGATCCCGACAACGATGTAGCCGGCCGTGACCAGTCCCTTGCGGGGGTGCTCCTCCAGATGGTAGCCGGCCGGGACCGGGTCTCCTTCGCGATAGGCCTTGGTGGGAGGCGGTTGCGCTTGCCCTTGCGGATAGGCGTAGACAGGCGGCGGGTATACGTAGCCTCCGGCAGGCGGGGGGTAGCCGCCCTGCGGTTGTCCGTAGGCAGGAGGCACACCATATCCGGGAGGAGCCCCGTACACCGGAGGGGTGCCGTAGCCAGGAGTAGCTTGCCCGTACGGCGGGTACGGCTGCACGGCAGGGGGCTGCTGAGGTGGGGCCGGTTGCTGCGCCCACACGGACGCAGGAGCCAGGAGCACAGCGAGCAGACAGCAAGCTCGGATGGGGCGCATCGCTCGAGTATAGCCGACTTCCGGGGGCTCCCCGGTGCGATTCCGATCAACCGGGCCCGGCAGGCTGGTAGGCTGCGGGCAACGCGTGAGGAGCTCCATGGATGCGCCGAACTTTCAAGCGATGAAGGACTCGGTCGTGCAGGGCGATGTGGCAGCTGCCAAGGCCCTGGCCGAGCGCTCGGTCCAGCAGGGCCACGATCTGCTGTCCGTCGTCGAGCAGGGATTTGCAGAAGGAATCCGCGCCGTCGGCGAGCTGTGGGAGCAGGGAGAGTACTTCCTGCCCGAGCTGGTGCAGGGCGCAGAGGCCATGAAGGGCGCCATGGCAGTGCTGCAGCCCGCCATGGCAAGCCGCGCGAGCAGCGCACGACGCGAAGCACGCGTGGTGATCGGCACAGTCCGCGGCGACATGCACGACATCGGCAAGTCGCTGGTGGCGACGATGCTCGCTGCCAACGGGTTCGAGGTGCACGATCTCGGGTGCGACGTTGCAGTGGAATCCTTCGTGGACCGGGCAAAGCAAGTGGGCGCCGACATCGTGGCAGCCTCTGCACTTCTCACGACCACGATGGGCGTGCAGCGTGACCTCGTGCGCGCCCTGGCTTCTGCGGGGCTCTCGCCCCACGTGCTCGTCGGCGGCGCACCAGCCAGCGACGCCTGGGCGCGGGAGATCGGCGCTCACTTCGCCGACAACGCGATCCGTGCCGTGCAGGTCGCCCAGTCCCTCGTCCAGGGCAAGGTGCTGCCATGAGCGATCGCGCACCGCTCTTCGAGCTGCTCGCTGCGTCCGACGTGGAAAGGATCGTCTCGGAGGCGTGCAGGGTCCTCTGGACCGTCGGCGTGCTCGTGGAGAACCAGGAGGCCAGCCACCTGCTGCTCGATGCAGGCGCGTCTTCATCCGGCGATCGCCTGCTGATCCCCGAGCGACTGGTTCGCGACGCGTTGGCGTCGGCTCCTCACGCGGTGCAGCTGTTCGATCGAGCCGGCCAGCTCGCGCTCGACCTTGGGGGCAGCCGCGTGCACTTCGATCCTGGATCGTGCGGTCTGCACATGCTCGATGCAGCGACCCATCGAAGGCGGGATGCGACCACAGCGGACCTCGTTGCGATTGCGCAGCTCGTGGAGGGGCTGCCGCACTACGCCGCCCAGTCCACGGCCCTCAGCCCGTCGGACGTCCCGCGCGAGCTGGCGGATCGCTGGAGGCTTGCGGTGGCGCTGCACGCGTGCGCGAAGCCCGTCGTCACCGGGACGTTTCGCAAGGACGGGTTTGCGCCGATGCTTGCGATGCTGGTGGCGGTACGCGGGGGAGCCGCAGAGCTGGCAGACAAGCCGCTGGCAATCTTCGATTGCTGTCCGAGCCCGCCGCTCAAGTGGAGCGATCTCACGGCGCAAGCCTTGATGGATTGCGCGCGTGCCCGCGTGCCGGCAACCCTCGTGTCGATGCCCTTGACCGGAGCGGCTTCACCCGTGACCTTGCGCGAGGCTGTGGTCCAGCATTGTGCGGAGAACCTGTCTGGCGTGGTGCTCCACCAGCTTGCGGGCAAAGGCTCTCCGGTGCTGTACGGCGGGGCGCCTTCCGCCTTCGACATGCGACAGGGAACGACGCCGATGGGCGCTGCGGAGACGATGCTGATCGACATAGGCGCGGCGCAGGTGGGGCGGCACCTCGGTCTTCCCACGCATGGCTATCTCGCGCTGTCGGATGCCAAGGTCCCGGACTACCAATCGGGCATGGAGACCGCCAGCGGCGCCGTGCTCGCAGCCCTGGCAGGCATCAATCTGGTGTCCGGCCCCGGCATGCTGGACTTCGTTCTCACCCAATCCCTCGAGAAGCTGGTGCTCGACCACGAAGCGTGCGCCATGGCGCTGCGGTTGGCGAGCGGGATCCGCGTGAGCGCCGACGATCCTGTCGCGTTGATGGCTGATCTGGTCAAGAGCGGGTCTCTGCTCGGCCATCCACACACGCGCAAGCACTGGCGTGGCGAGCTGATGATCCCATCGGCGGTGATCGATCGCGGAAGCTACGGAGACTGGGAGGCGGCAGGAGGCAAGTGGGCGCACGAGCGTGCCGCTGCGGACGCAGAGCGGCGTCGGAAGCTGCCGTCGAAGTCCGCGCTCACCGAATCGCAATCGCGCGCCCTGCACGAGATCCTGCGAGAGGAAGCTTCCCGCTGGGGTGCGGAGCCCCTTCCCAGGATCGAGCTTGGGTCATGACAGACGCAATCCCGGGAAGTTCTTGACGCGGCGCACGCACCGGGTTGCCATGGGGCTCCATGACGGATTCCCGGCTGACATCCCCTGCGAGCTCTTCGGTTCCACCCATGCGATCCAGAATCTTCGCCTTCGCTGGTCTCATCGCGCTGCTGGGCGCTTGCACGCAATCCAAGCTCACTGCGACGCAGGACGCAGGCGCTGCTTCGGCGGAGCCCTCGGCTGCTGCATCGATTCCGGTCGTGGCGACGTCGGCTTCGCCCCCTTCGGCCACGGAGGCGGAGCTGATCTCCAAACGCCCGTATCGGCTGCGCACTCCCAAAGGCGCCGATCCGGCCAAGGCGCTTCCGCTCATCGTGTTCCTGCACGGCTACGGGGCAGTTCCGACCTGGTTCGCGGACAAGACGAAAGTCGATGCCGCATCGGATACCGAGCGATTCGTGGCTGCATTCCCCGATGGAACCGCGGATTCAAAGGGCAAGCGCTTCTGGAATGCCACCGACGTGTGCTGCAACTTCGACAATGCCGCAGTCGACGATGTGGCCTACCTGCGTGCGGTCATCAAGGACGCAAGCTCCAAGGCGCGAATCGATCCCAAGAGGATCTATGTCCTGGGCTACGACAACGGCGGGTTCATGGCGCAGCGGGCGGCGTGCGATCTCGCCGATCTGGTGGCAGCCGTGGTGAGCATCGGGGGCGCTGGCTGGGCTGATGCGAGCAAGTGCAGCCCCAAGGGACGCATCTCGATCCTGCTCGTGCATGGGGAAGGCGATCAGACGGTGCCGTACGCGGGTGGGCGCGTGAAGTGGAGCGCAGATGCGCCGGAGCATCCAGGATTCCGGCAGACCGCAGCGGACTGGGCAAAGCGCAATGGGTGCGGCCCCAACACGTCGCCCATGCCGCCCGTGCATCTCGACGACGACCTGGCTGGCTCGGAGACTTCCGTAGAACGCTACAACGGCTGCGAGCGCGGGGCTGTGGATCTGTGGACCCGCAAGGCCAAGAAGCACTCGGTCGGCACAGGGGAGCGGGCGATACACCAGTACGCTTCTTTTCTGTTCGCCCATCCCAAGCCTTGAGAGGCTCCAGGCTACAGAGGGCGTCTTAATACTCAGTTGACGAACTTTTTGATCACCTCCCCCGCCTCGCTTCGCTCGGCACCCCCTCCGCACGCCCGCCGATTCATCGATGCAAACCCGGGGAGTCCAAGCGGTCGGGCGGCGGAGGGGGTAGGGAAATCGAAGCGGTTCCCGCT
>JACRCQ010000011.1 GCA_016218915.1 Deltaproteobacteria bacterium | reverse complement strand
CTTGGTCGTGTTCATGACCTCGTTTCCAAGCGAGTGGGAACGACGAACGAGCAGCTTGTTCTCCTGCCAGAGGATGTCGGGCAGCGGTCCCTTGTGTCGCAACGGGCGAAGCGATGAAGGACGCAGTCCCGTAGCGAAGCCAAGGAAAGTCATCGCGTAGTGCTGCGGGTACAGGTCCATCATGGCGGCGAGGAATCTCGGCACATCCTTGGGCACAAGGGAGTTGGGCTCCTCCTCGGTGTAGGTCTCGTGCTCCGAGGTGTCGAAGTTGCTGACGTCCTCGGTTGCGAGGTGCGGCAGCGAGAACTTGCGCCTGGCAGCTTTGATGATGACCCGTAGGATGGAGAGCCAACCGTTGCACGTGGTCGGGGCATAGTCCCCTGCCCCGATGAGATCGGCGACCGACAGCTTCCAGGCCTCGACATGCGCGGTCTGGATCTTGTCGATGAGGAACTCTCCGAAACCGGAAACACTCTTGCCTGCTTTCTCACCCTTGGTTCCGCCGATCAGATGCTCGAGCGTGTACTTCCACCGCTCCCTGCCCTTGGCGCTCTTGATCTGGCCGAGCTTGATCTTCTGCTCGAGCAACGAGACCGCGAAGTCGCCGAAGGGCGTCTTCTGTTGCTCGGCCACGACGAGGCCAACCCTGACGCGTTCCTTCTGGTCGTGCAGCCACTTGAACGCTGTTGCTTCGTCGGCGCCCATCAGCACCTTCTTGATCTCCTTCTGCCGGCCCGTCGTCGGATCCGTGACGCGGGCGCGAACCAGAAAACCTCCTTCCTTCAGTAGCCAGACTCCCGGCACCTTGGTCGGTGCAACCCATTTTCTCCAACGCTTGATCCACTTCTTGTCCATTGCGTGCATCTCCATCGATCGGAGGCGCACCCGGACGATCCGAGTTGATCGTAGCAGGAGGTTCGCCTCGCAGGAAACGGTCCAGCTCATCGCGGCTCCACATCCAGGGACCGCTGCCGCCACGACGGCCGATCGGCTTGATTTTGCCGTCATGCTTGGCCTTGCGGATTCCACCCGTGGTCTTGAACCCGCAGTACGCAGCGGCGTCTGCGGTCGTCATGAACGGGTGGAGGGGCTGGTCGTTGGACATCGAGCGTGTAGCTCAATGAAACCGACTTCCGCGCGCAGTAGCGACGCCGAACGGTGGTCAGGGCCTGTGCAAACGGCGCGCAGAACCCGCGTAGCGCTGCGAGCGCACGAGCAGCGGACGAGCAATTTGCGAGCAGAACCGGCGCAAGTCAGTGCCGGGCGACGCGCAGGAATGGGTCAGAATGAATGCAGAATCGGGGCAGACACGGTCGCCCAGGCATAAGTGAGTCGCCGGTTTCCACCGAAGGTTGCTGCATCGCACGCTGTCTCGTCGACCTACTTCGGCGGTCGCATGTCCGTGCACAACGCGGCAGCCATCGGCTGGCGCGCGCTACTCGAACGGGGCAAAGCCACCCGTGGTGGTGCGATCGTCTGGGCTCGACTGCTTGGCGCGGAATTCGCCGCGTCACGCGTTTGCACAAGAAGGCACAGGTGCGGCTCCGTTGGAGCGGCTGAACGCCGGCTGGAAGATCATGTCGAACGCTCTCTGGTCGCTTGCCGAAGCGCCGCCTGCGGCGGTTTGGTATAAACGGCACCAGCGACTCAAGTCCTCATGCAGACGCCATCGATCGAGCTTCACTACGAAGACCGAGCAGTGCCGCAGTTGCTCGCTGGAGTACTCTACCAGCTCGTCTGGACGGCGAACCGCTGGCTGTCCTTGGCGGACGATGAAGTGCTTGTCGTGGAGGGCGACGAAGACCTTGTCGTTGGGACGATCAAGGACGGACAAGTAGTCTCCCTCGAGCAACAGCAGATCAAGCTCCTCTCCGGGAACATCACGGCGCGAGCGTCGGCCGCGTATGAGACGCTCTTTGCTTTTTTGTGCTCGTTCCACGCCCTGTCGCTCGAGAACAAGCGATGCACGTTCGTCTTCACGACGAATGCAGCTCTCGGAGCGCAGCACGTCGATCCGGCCCCTTCTGTGGACGCTGGCGGCGATCCTTCGCGATTGGGCATCGATCTCTTGAGGACGTGGCGCGCATCTGCGAGGTTGACGCCGGAGAAACTCATCCAGCTTACGGCTGCCATGAAAGCACTAGTGGAGTCGTATGTCGAACGCGCATGCCCGCCTCGTGCTGCAGACGCAAAAGGACCAAAGCCGAGCATTGATGCCGTCCGCGTACGACGCGCGGTCGAGTTCCTCGACGAGGCGCCCACGCGCTGGGAAGCCTTCTTGCGCGCCGTCAGACTCCATGTCGAGGCCGGCGACCCGCGGAAGGTCTTCGAGGAGCTCGAGGCCTCGATCGAGCAAGATCCACGATCTCGCGGCGCAGAAGCGAACGCGCTCGCGTATCGTCTCGTTTTGGAGGTGATGCATGCGGGTTCGGAGCCGGAACTCGGAGCGCGCCACGTCAGCCGAGCTTCGCTGGATGCGCTCATACAAAAAGAACGCACGAAACTCGTAGAATGGATGCGTTCAGTGCACCCCGAGCGCCTCTGGCAGCTCGACCTCGTCAACGACCTGCGTCGCCGCGTCGAGCAGCTCGAAGGCGGCCGAGCATCCGCCGTCGCTAGCAACGAGTTGCGCGCCCGGCATTTCATGGCGGTGCGCTCGCAGAGCGCCGTCTTCCGGGTGATCGGCATGGATCGCGACATTCCCATCGGGAGCGCGTGGGAGCTCTCGGCGCAATGGACCGGAATTGAGAACGGACGTGACAAGACGTTTCATGCGCATCGTCTGCTGGAAAGCCCGCATCGTATGGCGATGCTCGTCGCGGAGGGCGGAGGTGGGAAGTCGACGGTGTTGCGCCGAATCGCGTCGGATGCGACGGCGCGCGGCGCACTTGTTGTACGCGTGCGCGCGAAGACGCTCGCGGCTCTCGCCGATGACGAGCCGACTTTCGCCGTTGCGCTCCGCAGAGTCATCGCCGATCAGTCCGGCGTGACGTCCGTTGAGGCAGCGCAGCTCGAAACGGAGATGGATGTGCTGCTCCTCGACGGCCTCGATGAAGTCGGCGAGCGAGCTGAACCTTTGGCGAGCGAATGCGTGGCGTACGCCGCCACGCGGGAAAGCCTGCGTCTCGTGATAGCGGCGCGGCCCAGCCACGCCGCCGCCGCCGGAGAGCCGTTCGTCCGCGCGACCCTCCTTCCATTGTTGGACCACGAACGGTGGTCTGCCGTTGTGGAGCTGCTGCTAGCGGTCGGCGAGTCGGCGGAAACCGCGAAGCAGATCGCGTCCCGGCTGAGCGGGATCCTTGAGAAGACAAGCTTTGAGTCTCTACCTCTGCACATCACCATGGCACTTCATCTGGCGCGCAGCGACGATCGCGATCGGATCTCGCTCGCAACGCTCTACGATCGCGTGCTTACGTCTCTGCGAAGCCGACCTATCTCCGATCGCACAGTCCCGGACGTCGATCGCGTATTCGCCGCCCGAGCGCTGGACGCAGCGGCATGGCACCTCACCTCGCAACAGGGCTCGCTGGTGTCCGACATCGTTCGATCGGTCGCCGACGCAGTGGCCGGTGGGCACGGGATCGAACAAGAGACACGCGCAGATGAAGCGTTGCGCTTCTGGGAAGCTCGAGCGGTCCTCCGTCGCGAACGCGTCGGCGGAAACGACCGACTCGACTTCGCGCACGATTCGCTTCGCGATTATGTTGCTGCGCAGCATCTGACGCAACTGCCGCCAGGCGAAAGACGAACGTGGATCGCGGAGCGGCGACCCGGCGCTATGGTTCGCTTTGCCGTCGCCTCGGCGGGTGAAGCAGTCCTCGGTGACGTCTTCGCGGCGGACCCGCCGACGAACATCGACGCATTGATCCGGTGCGCGAGTGTCGCCAGGGAGATGGCCCCGCTTCCCTCCCGATTCGCGGAGGAGCTGGCCTCGAATGCGGTGCTTCTCCTGGCGTCGGACATTCCGCGGACGGTAGCACGCATCACTGACGCCATCTTGCCACTCGTCCCGGCGGCGCCCATGGCGTTCGGCGCAGCGGCGGATGCCGCAATGCGCGCCGGCAACACGTGGAACGTGCTCGCGGCGTGGCTCGTGCGCGTCCACACCGGCGTCGAGCTCGGCGATCCCGACGCATTGTCCCAGCTGCTCGCTCGCGGCGGGCAGGATCGGCAGTGGACGGGCGATGACCACTCGCGGGACCTCTGGAACAGGTTGCTGGAGCCCGCGCTGGACGCTCTCATTCGCTCGAAGGGACCTGACACGCTCCACGAGCTTGTAGAAACGCTTGTCCTCGGCGATGCCAGGTTGAGCGTCGGCGCACACGATCGAATCCTCGCGAGGCTCGCGGACTGGGGCTACGCGGATCTCCTGACGCGATATCGAGAACGCATCAGCAAGGAGATGAATTGGCACGACGATCTTCAACGGGGTGCGTTGGCAGCGGATCGCGCATTCCTCGGGCTCGTCGCGGAGACCTTCGGTCCGGCGGACGCCCGCGACCCCAACGTCGAGCTTCCCAACCTGAGCGCGCTGCTGCACGCGTTCGATTTTTGGCACGCGGCGATCACAGACTGGAATGAGGCATTCTTCACGAGGGGTGCGGCGTCGATGTCAGTGCTGCTCCGAGGCGCCGCTCACGCGGCCGCGTGCGATGAAGCCGTGCTGGCGACCGAGGCAAGGCATGCACTGGCGCTGTATTGCGCGGATTGCGACAGACCATCGTCTGCCGGCGTTCGCAAGCTCGGATCGGGATCTCCTCGTGACCCGGATTGGAAAGCGACATCGACGATCGGCTCGTCGATCCCGCACCTGCTCACCGCGCTGCCTTGGCCGGACGCGTATGCGCGCGTCGCGCTCCTGCTCCTAGTGAACCACCCCGATCAGCGGTCGGCACGACGTGGCATAACGCTTGCGCTCGACAAAGGCGTACGTTACGTCGTGGACAACGCCGAGCATCTATCGGACGTGGTGGGATGCGGGTTCGCCGACGTGCTCGCCGGCACGGTCGCGACGCCGACGGACGCGACCGCACCGCTACTCGTGACGCTTGCGAAGCTCGAGCCTTCATCCCTGCGCACAGCGGAGCGCGTCGCGAATGCGCTCGAGAGCAGCAGCGGAGTCCTGGTCGACGCGGCAGCAGAAGCAGCCCTGGAGCTGCCCACGTCGGACCGCCTCTTGTCTGCATTGCGCGTTGGGCTCGAACGTTGGAGGAAATGGGCGGCTGGCGATGGCCCGCTTAAGAAGAGGGAGTCCGGAATCATAGAGCCAGGAACGACACTCCACGCGCAGCGCGTCGCCGAGAACTTGGTGGGTGCGCTCGCCGCGCACAGCGCGTTCGTCTACGAGGATCTGGTCGCACTTGTTCGCGAAGGATCCGGGAAAGCGCTCGTTGCGCTCATGGCTGTCATCTCGCGCGACCTGGCTCTGCTCGACCTAGCACTCGATGACGTCGAGAGTGGCGCCCTTCCCGCTCGCGTGGCTGAGCAACTCCTTCGCGCCGTTGGCGTGCCCTCGACTCCGGCGTCGCGTTTGCTTTCCTTCCACGCGCATGCAAACGCCTCCGTGCGCCGCGCCGTCGTTGTGGGCCTGCGCGATTGCCCGTGGGTCGCCCGAGAGGATGCGCGTCAGGTCTGGACGGCGCGTCTGACCGACCCTGACGTCCACGTCCGAAACGAGGCCCAACGCGCGCTCGATGAGCGGCCGCTGGTTAGGCCCGTGCCGAAACCAGCTCCATGATTGCCGACGCTGTTGCGAGGTTCACTTACCAGCTCCGCGACAGACGCTTCCTTCGGATCGGGTCCTCGGCCTCCTGCGCGTCGCGAAGTTCGCGTTGCTGATCTGCGCGAACGAGGCCCGCACACTGGCCATTTGAGCGCCGGAAGTGGAAGGGAAGATGCAGGGGGATCGAGTGAGCCATGAAGCGAAGCCCGCTAAGCGACGCCCGTTCACCGAAATCCGCTACATCCACCACGGAATCGCATCCTGAAATCCGCCCACGAAGCGCGCGCAGCGCTGTTTCCACGGTTCCCCAGAGTATCGGCCAACTCCTAGCAGCGCACTCCAAACGCGGTCGTGTGACGACTAGCAGCGTCGACAATCCACCTGGCTCGCGTCCAGCGCGCGACGAAGAGTGGACTCCGATCAACGGCCTCGTCATTTTGGACGGTCGTTTATCGAGGCGCCCGGGACGAAGAACGCGTCCTCGTTGCCGGTTCTCCGAGAGTTTCGTCGCCTCAAGCGGTCAGTCGAGCGAACCACCCGGCGATCCATCTAGCGATCCATCCAACGCGCGGTCGAGCCCGCGGTCGAGCGATCCATCTAGCGCGCGGTCGAGCGATCCGCCGAGCGAACAGTTGCGCTGAAAAGTGACCCTCCGCCGAGGCGATCGGTCACTCAAACGGGCCCATTGCAAGGCGAAATCGGTTAGGAAGTCCCCCCCGACGGACCCCGACCGAGCCGGGCGGGATGCTTGCGGGCGGCCGGCATGGTCAGCTTCGGCGCGGCTTCCGATCTCGCCCGCGCAGCTGGGTGCGTTCCGGTCCGGCTGGCTCAGCCGCGAGAAGGGCATCGGCCGCGGGCTTCGATCTGGGTCTGCCTGGGCGGCGCGTGCGGACCGCTGGCGCGGCGAAGAGATCGGCCACCAATACCCCGAGCTCGCCCGCTAGCTTCACCAGTGATTGGACGGTCAGGTTCTCCCGGCCGGCCTCCACGCGTTGCTCGTACTGCACGGTGACGCGCAACCGCTCGGCGAAAGCCTCCTGGGTGTGACCGCGCGCGGCTCGAAGTTCGGCGATGCGCCGCCCTACGTCCCGAAGGACTTCCGCCGAATCCTGCAGGGGCATCGCAGATCCCTACCGGAGTCATGGGAAACGAAACCCTAACCGGTAAGTTTGGGTTTGTGTTGACCTGGGTGCCGCCGGGGCACACGATCATTCCGGGCAGCGCGATCGATCAACGGGTCGCCGCGAGGTCCCCTTCCAAGGTCATGATGCCCGAAACAGACGTCGACATCCCCAACCGCCAAGCCCTGGCCTGCGTAGGGCTCGTGCTGAGAAGCAAGTGGCGCATCGATCACCTGATCGGCGTTGGAGGGATGGCAGCCGTCTACTCCGCCACCCACCGGAACGGCAACCGCGTCGCCATCAAGATGCTGCACCAGCACATGTCGGCTGACTCGGCAGTGCGCGATCGCTTCCTGCGCGAGGGATACGTCGCAAACGCCGTCGAACACGCTGGCGCCGTTCGCGTCCTCGACGACGATGTGACCGACGACGGTTCCGTGTTCCTGGTCATGGAACTCCTGGATGGCCAGACGCTGGACGCTGTCTGGGAAGCGAATCAGTACAGGTTGGACGTCGCCCATGTAGTTTGGGCATCGGACGGGATCCTCGACGTGCTGGCTGCCGCGCACGAAAAGGGGATCGTCCACCGCGACATCAAGCCCGAGAACATCTTCGTTACTACCGACGCGGTGATCAAAGTCCTCGACTTCGGGATCGCGCGGCTGCGCGACTTCTCTGCAGGGGTTACGGCAACGCGCACTGGGTCGATGCTTGGCACCCCAGCGTTCATGCCGCCCGAGCAAGCTCTCGGACGAACGACCGAGATCGACGGACGGTCCGACATCTGGGCCGTGGGCGCGACCATGTTCACGCTCCTCTCCGGCCAGGTAGTCCACCAGGGAAACACGGCCAACGAGCTGCTCGTCGCGGCGGCCACCCAACCGGCACGTTCAGTTCTCGATGTGGCGCCGGATGTGCCTTGGAGGCTCGCTCGAATCATCGAGCGCGCGCTCGCATACGACAAGGCAAGTCGTTGGCCCGACGCGCGCGCAATGCAGCACGCACTGCGGGCCTTCGCCGCAGAAGTACCTGGCGGGGCGGAAGAAGTCCGGACAATGCCGTCGGTGCCGCCCATGGGAACGATCGCTGCGAGTCCGGTGGGTTTTGGCTCGGACGCAGCATTTGGATCCGAGTCTGCGCCGGGAGTCGCAGCGGCGGGCACCGCTGCCATGGCTCCAGGCTCCTATCCTGGCACCGTTCGAGCCGTTGTTGCGCCCGCCACGGTCATGGCTTCGCCCATGTCGGTCGTCCAGTCGCCGACGCAGGGCGCAATGACTACGGGCAGCGGCGCGGCAATCGAACGTACGGTCGTTGATCAACAGCAGAAGCGATCTATGCAGCCGATCGTGCTTGCGATGCTGGTCGGTGTAGGCATGGCGTTGGTCGGGTTCGTTACCGTGCTCGTGGTAGTTCTCCGCGGCAATGGTCGAGAAGAGGGATCGCCGCAGGTCGGACTCGCATCGCCCGCTGTTTCGCCCACCCCGGAGACGGCGTCTTCTCCGGCTACTGGTGCCACGTCTGCGCCAATCGAAGTTGCACCGGTAAATTCGCCTGTCGTGGAACCGGCGGCGACTGCAGGCAAGGTGTCCGTGTCCTCGTCGGGAGGAGCGTGCGGCGTGCAGATAGCCGGAAAGTGGTTGGGGCAGACGCCGGTGCAGGATGCGGAACTTCCCGCTGGCGATCACACGATGACCTGCACGCCTGCCAAGGGCCCGGCCCTCGTGCAAACGGTGCGCATCCGGCTCGGTGAGACCTCGCGCGTCTTGTTCGTCCTGCCAGGACCTCGCAAGCAAGACCCATTGGACAAGTGGAAGTAGGCAAGATCGGAGGGTTCGATGAGGTTCTGCGTCCCTGTCTGGCTCGTGCTCGCGTCGCTGGGAGTGTGCAGTCTACCCGCCATCGCCCAGCAGAAGGAACCGTCGCAAGCCGAGCGGCTCTTCCGCGAGGCACGCGAGGACATGAAGCGCCAGGACTACGCCGCTGCCTGTCCCAAGTTCGCCGAGAGCCTCAAGCTGGAAGCGATGCCGGGCACCTTGCTCAACCTTTCGGAGTGCGCGGAGAAGCAAGGACATCTCGTTGAATCGCTGAAGCACCAACGCGCGGCGATTGGCAAGCTCGCTGCCAACGACGAACGCATGGCCGGAGCGAAGGAACGTGAAGCTGACCTCGAGAAACGTGTTCCGCTTCTGACGGTGAAGCTTCGTCCAGGTGTGTCTCCCGGAATGCGAGTGGCCTTGGACGCCACGGTGCTCGCGACGGAGCAGATCGGCATCGCGATCCCCATCAATCCAGGGACGCACACGCTCCGGATTTCAAGCCAGACGGGCGAAGCGCATTCGCAGGAGGTGATCGTCAAGGAAGCCGACCGGCAGGAGATCGTGCTTGATCCTCCCACCGTCGCCTCGGACGGCGATGCGAGCGAAGGGCGAGGCAGCAGCCCGACAAGGACATGGGGCTATGTAATTGGGAGCGTCGGAGTGGTGGGGTTGGCGGTCGGTGCGGCGTTTGCGATCCGGGCGAAGGGCCAGGATGACGACGCAAGGAAAGCGCCGCACTACTACGCGCCCACGGAGGGCGGCGGCTTCTGCGATCAGACCTGTGCGGATAGGAATACCGATGCCCGCTCCTCTGCGACCACTTCCTATGTAGCCCTGGGTGGAGGCGCCGCCCTGATCGTGACCGGTCTTGCCATGATCCTCTTCGCTCCCTCTGGCCGGGAGTCCCCGAAGATCTCAATTCGAGCTACGGCAGCCCCAAACATGGCCGGCCTGCAGATGGGAGGTGTTCCGTCAACGGGTTATGTGGGACCAACCAACCAACGCCCGACGGATACAACCCACAATGCATCAGGGACGTGGGGTGCTGCAGCTACTACGATCCCGCTGGCGAGCCTTCCCAGTCCTTCCTCGAATGCGCGACGAGCAATGGTTGCGGGGCGGGCGGAGGCGCGGGTGGCGGCGCCGGGATGGGAGGCAACGGCGGGAGTGGTGCCAACGGGGGAAGCGGGAATACCGGGTCCGGAGGAACGGGAGGAGCACCCAGCTGCAGCTCGACCTGTCAGGGGTGCTGCAAGGGCGATGGCTGCGTCTCGTTGGGGAGCCAAACCGCGAGCACGTGCGGCGACAATGGCAGTGACTGCAAGGCTTGCGACCCCGGCTACACTTGCGCGTCCGGCGTCTGCAAAGTCGACACCGGAATCTGCTCGTCGCAGACGTGTCCGAACGGTTGCTGCCAGGGAAGCAAGTGCTATCAACCAGCCGAGCAGGACTGGAATGCGTGCGGCAACGGGGGACAGACGTGCTCAACCTGCGACTACTATGCGCTCTGCGACGCTGGTTCCTGCAACAGCGCCAGGTGGAGTCCGAACGCTACTCTCCGAATACGAGTAGGGGTCGTCGAGGTGAATTTTGCCTGCGACGTCCTTGACGCGTGCGACCCATTCGTTTGTTTCTATCTCCCGGGGCACACGGGCAAATGCTCCAGCTACTGCACGGACTCGAACAAATGCGACATCGGCCTGATTGATCCCAACTTCGCCTTTGACGGGCTCGGGGAATCGGACTTCACGGGCGGCGCACTGGAATTGAATGTGAAAGACTACGATGACGGCACGGCCAACGACCTCATTTGGGGAGGCAAGCTCACGTGGCAGGCGCCGCTCGCGAGACTTCCGGGCGCCAACTACGGATGGTCTCTCGGTTCCGGCAAACCCGAGGTCCCCCAACTCGTTCTCCACGTAGAAGCAATGTGAATCTTGATTTCGGATTCGTGCGTGCTTTGCGCTGCCGCACACCCCCCGGTGGCGCCGGTTCGGGAGACCGAGCCGAACGCAACTGTCGCCGCCGGCCGGACGGGGAGTTTGGGAGCCACAACTTTAACCGCCTCGAGCACTCCACTCGCTCCTTGCCATCTTCAACTCGGCGAGGGGTAGTTTCGGCGCACGTAGCACACACCGTCGCCGTTGAGAAACACCTGGCTCGCAAGGAGGTAGGTCATGTAGTCGCCGAATCCGCGCAGGGCTTGATCGGGTGTTGCGGAAGGATTCACGGCGATGCTTTGCGCGTCGTAAGAGACGGCGCCGCTGCTGGGTGGGGAATACGAGAACGTGCACGTGCGCCAGGGAAGCGGCTTTCCTTCGCGGTCGCTGAACGACGTGAAGTCGACGCCGGCGAGGTCCTCGAGGGTGGCGGTGAAACCGCCTTCCGGCAGTCCCAAGTACTGGGCAGCGATCGGATCGAAGTGAGCGGGAGCGTCATGCAACGCGCTGTCCGCGAAGGCAGTGAGCAAGTGCACGGTAGCCTGCCCGCGCACGACCATGTTGTTCTTGACCTGGATGCCTCGCTGATGTTTCTCATGAGGGAATGCCTGTGCGGGATCGTTGTCCGGGTTCTGGCAGTTGATGAACGAAGCCGGGGCGCGGAACCCGAATCGGAAGTTGACGCTGGAGGGCAGTCTGGTGAAGTCGTAGGCCGGGTTGGAACTGGTGCACTGGGTGCCCTTGAATCTCGCCGTACCGACATACAGCACCGTGTACCCCTTGGCGATCATCTCCTGGTAGTCCGCCTGTGCGTCACCATCCAAGTTCATGTACGCCGCCAAGGGCGAGGCCGCGACCACGTCGAAACCGATCCCGTAGCGAAGCTCCGGATTGAAATCCACTTGACCGTCTTCCGCAGCGAAGAGCGCAAGGTCGATCGCCTTTCCACCGGTGTGCCCCGGATTCGGTCCTCCCTGATGAAGGTCCACGGCGAAGGGCCCGGGCACGTTGGCCAGCGCCCCGTCGGTCTGCGACTGATCCTGGGGCGAACGATCTGGATTCAACGACACGGAGAGGTTCGCAAAGGTGATCAGCACGCGGGAGAACGTCATCTCCCAGCCATCTACGAACTGGCCATCCAAAGAGGACGTCGAGGGAAATGCGTAGCCTTGCACGGCCGGTGCTTGCCCCGATGCGCTCATCACGAGAGAGCCGGGATCCACGACCGGCGGCGATCCCCCGGTGCCCGCAGTCCCAGGGACTGTCCCAGCGTCGGCGCCACAACCAAGCGCGCACTGCGACAGCACCCCCGCGATCGAGGCAAACCAACGACGCGAATGCACCATGTCAGGGGCCCTCCCAGGTAAATCCATACACACCGTCCCGGGATGTCAGGCCGGTGTACAGGTTCAGGTTCGGTTGCGTTTCGGAGTTGTCGTCGAATCGATACTGCGGCGGCTTATCAGAAACCTTCCGGAGTTGTGCGAAATCGACATTGGCGAACCACCCGCGCGGATCAACTCGCACGACCAGCCGTCCACCGTCCGCGGGTGTAATGTCCACAGCGACTGGCGCAGCGATTCTCCTGCGACAAGGCGGTTCAGCCCCTGGCGCCGCAGGATCCGTGGAAGGCTGCAATCGATTGCGTCCGATGGTCACGATACCGTCGAAGGGATAATAAGTCCCCTGCTTGGATGCTGTCCCGGCGACGTCGAGTATGATGGTGGGGTCGTCAATCGCGTTGAGATCCCCACCCGTCAGCACGATCTCGGCCGCGACTGCGTGCGACGCAATGCCCGACCCAGGTGAGCCGAACGGCTGGGGGAGGGGCGACAGGACATCGACATCCACCCCGGTCAGGATCTGGGCCACGTAGGCGCCCGGAAGCTCGCACGGTTGCGATGGAGCCGCGGCGCTCGGCGCGCTCTGGTTCAGATAGGCTGCCCCGATGTGCAACCGCGCGCGGGTCAGGACCACGTGATAGCCACGTCCGCTGGTCAGCTCGTACGGTTGCCCTTGCACCGCATCCGCGGGGCCGGCAGCGGCGGCGCTGAAGGTAACGAGCCTGCCTTCGGTCGCGCCCGAGCATGCTGGGAGCAGGCTGGAGAACGCTGCAAGCAACGCGCGGGGCATCATGATTCGTCTCCCAGGCGAAGCGCGACCGTCAAGAACACTGCGCGCGGCGCCCCCGCCGAAAAGTGTCTGGATGGCACACGCGTGGGCTCACCTTGGCTGTGGAAGTCGGAAACGTAGTTGTACTCCCCAAGACGAAACATCTGATCCGTGAGGTTGGTGCCGATGAGACCCAGCTCGACCATCCGCCACGACAACACGCCGGATGCGTCGAGAGCCAGCACCCTGTCGCCGCGCTCGCCGTACGGCAGGGGACGCGCCCCCACGAAGCTCACACCCGCGCCGATGGCGCCCCTTACCTTGCGTCCGCCGATTCGCAAGGGAAGGTCTCCCTTGATCACGGAGTCGGACCGAACAACGACCTGGGGAACATACGGCACGAGATGGTGCGTGTCGTCGAACGTCGCCTTGACCGCCGTCACGTGCGCCGCCTGGTCGAACCAGGACCCGTTCAACCGCGCCGCTCCCATCCACCCTGTGCGCGTCGTGGCGCCACCGAGGACTCCCCGTCCCGCAACCTCGCTGAACACCAGATCCCGGTCCACGCGGGTCTGGAAGAACACGGACCGGACCACAAGGCCGTAGGGGCCGAGGCTGCCCGCGTACGCGGCGGCTCCCTCGTAAGCTCGAATCGATGCAAACGGCGTCGCTGCGTCCTGGCTCACGTAGATCGGATCGATGGACCGGATTCCCTCACCATAGCTCGCGTTGAAGGAGAAGTGGTCGAACGGTCCGAGGATCAGCGACGCGCGCGGCAGCAGAGCAGAGCTTGCCGTGGACGCTCGTCGTACAGCCTGGGACTGGCCTTGGGAAGCCTGAGGATCGCAACCCGCATCCGGACCCGAACCGGCGACTGCGGGGCAACGGTTGAGCACATCGAAAGTAAGCAGGTCCGTGCGAATGCCGCCGGTCAGCCGCACGTATCTTCCCATCGCGACATTGGCATCAGCGTACAACCCCAGATCGACCATGCGCGATTCAAGGCTGTTTTGAAGGCGATAGGGTGTTCCTGTCAGGTTTTCGATCCGGTGCTGGGTGCCATCGACATGGTCCGTGCGGGCGAAGTACCCGAGCTCCAGAGCCTGGACCTGCCCCAGGAGCGACGCGCGGTGCCGCACCATCCCGCGCGCGCCCAGGGTGTTCTCGCTGACATCGAGGTCGAGCAGATCTCCCCGCTGTCCGTGCAAAGACTGGGAGGGAAGTTGCGGATCTAGCAGGAACCCCGTGAAGTTCTCCTGCAACCGCATGCTGCGGTCGATGAAGAACGCGGACTGCTTGAGCACCGTGTCCCCCCACCGGTCCTCGACCTCGGCAGCGAGCGAGAACCGCGACGAATCGCCACCTTGCCTGGGGTCGTACGTGTCGTAGAATCCCTTGCGGCCTGACCGGTAGTCGTCCTCTCTCAGCAGTCCGGCACTATGATAATGAGCCGAGTATCCTTGTGCGGTCACTCGCCAGGAGCCGCGGTCCCCCAGCCTGCCTTCGTACTGGCCCATCATCGTGGCGCGTCGCGCGTCGCGATTCTGCCCGAAACCGTCCGTGCTGAAAATCTCAGCGCCGGCGAACGTCCCGGTTGGAGCCTGCTCGGGCCCCCATAGCAGCACGAGCCGTTGGGTGTTGAACGAGCCAATCGTGTAACGAGCCGAGGCTCCGCGTTGATCAAGGCCGAGCTCGTAGTCCGCGCTTCCGGCAACCGCGAAGTTCCCCTGGCGCGGATCGAAGGGACCTTCAACGACGCGCAACGAGTGCACGAGCTCGGGGATGATGAAGTGCGTGTCAGATACGCCGTTGCCGTGCGGGTTGCCTGCCTCGTTGATCGGAACGCCTCCCACGGTGAATTCGATATCCTGCCCTTCGCGAGCGTCGAACCCTCTCAGAAACACCTGTTCGGGGTGGCCATCACCCCCCGTGTTGGACAGCAGAATGCCCGGTGCGAGCTTCAGCAACTCCGAGGCGTTCGCGCGGGGCACCAGGCTCAGTGCGCCGATGCGGAAATGAAAGTCCGATGCTCCTCGGCTCGGCGGTCTGGCGTGTCCTACGATTGTGACACGCGACGACTCCGTCTCAGCGGGCTTGGCGACGTCGCTAGCCAACACCGGAGACTGGGACTTTGGGCCAGCGGTGGCCTTAACGACCGGGGGCGTCGGCGCAGCACTGGCAGCAGGGAAGTGGAAGGAAAGTCGGACCTTGCTTGGAACGGGCCTTCCGTCGCGAACGGCCGGGAGGAATACCCATTGAAGTGCCGCCACCCTGGCGGCTTCGTCTTCAACCTTGCCCGCGGATTGTACGACCTGTGCGGAGGTCACATGCCCTGTCGCGTCCACCAGCACCGCGAGGATCGCTTCTTCGTCCTGCGCGGGTGATTGGCCCGCAGGCAACGCTGCGGCGACCTGGGACTTCACCACAGGGGGCGTGATTCCGGATTCGGGTTGCTGAGCCGTGGCTTGCGTCGGGTGGAGGGTGGCCAGAGCCAGGACCAGCCCGGCACCCAACAGCAGACTGGTTCGCATGCGGGGTTTCAGGCGATGGGAGCTCCTGCGTCGGTGTTCCGCGAGGGGGCTAATCGCAAGCATGTCTGATATCACGTACAACTTCCCAATCCGGCCGCATCAGGCAGCACGCATTTCGGGTGCGAAGTCGGGCAGTCCAGATCCTTGTTGCACGCGAGAGTCTTCAAGTAGCAGACGCTGTGAGAGGCCCCGGACACCCACAGGCCGGTCGCGTCCTGGCAGACGTAATCAGGCCCCCGGCAATCGGCGTCGTTGGAGCAGTTTTTGAAACACGCCATCGATTCCGCTCCGAGATGCGCGCATGAGCTGCCCATCGGACACAACTTCAGCGTCGTGCAGGGCTCCACCGAACAATAGCCTCCGGGAAAACCATCCTGCGTCTGATCGTTGCAGGTCGCGTTGGCGTCCGTGCCGCACGCTGGATCCGCACCGGATGTCGAGCACGGTGCTCCGATGTCCGTGGTGGTGCCGTCCGGCTTGCACTGGCTGTCAGCAGGATCGCAGACCAATGCCTCCCCAGTGCACGCCGCCGCACAGCTTCCGGCTCCGCCGGCCGAGCCGCCGGAACCCCCGGTCTGGGCTCCAGCACTGCCGCCGGAGCCCGCACTGCCTGCCGATCCGGTGCTTCCACCTGCGGAGGTTGCAGGCGGCGACGAATCCGAACCACCGCAACCACAGAGACCAACCACCAGAGCTGCACATGCTACGATTCTCATGAATCGCCTCCTCGTCGTCCGGCTCACTCGAAGATCTGCTCAACGACATCCACGAGATCGAGCCCTGTCTGCGACGCATTCACCGTGTCGAGCGAATTCGCAGCGCCGATTGCGGTCTGCGCTTTGGCGAACGTCGCATCAATGTCACCCGCGACGGTTTGCGCACCTGGTACGTCCGTTCGCGTCGGTGCCTTCTGGTCCACCGCCGGCTTCAGGCGTTTCCAGATGGTGTTGACGTTCGCGAGGTCCGTACTGCACGCCGGCCAGTCCGAGAACTCACCGTCGATTTGCGTATGGCGGAAAGCGGCGTCGAGTCGAAGAGCGTCGGACGGAACCGCGAATGTATACAGGTCGAAGAAGTCCGGGACGGTCTCGCTGATCGAATTGGACTGGGTTTGCGCCTCTCTGGAGAGCTTGCCGGGCACGGAGGTGGCCAACGCTGACAGGGCGTCATCGATGATCTTGACTGTGGCAGCGGACGCACCGCGCGCCTGCACATCGGGTTTGACCTTGGCCCAGTTGGCGTTTGCCTGATCAAGGATTCCCTGCGCCTTGGTCCAATCGCCCGCGCGCGCAGCCTCGCCACACCCTTCTGCGTTCGATTCGAAGGAACGCAATGCGTCGGGCACCTGCGGTCGATCCGCGTCCGTCGCCGCGTCGTTTGGGGTCGAGGGGGTAGTCGAGCTTGCGCCGCAGGCCATCGCCAGCATGATGCCGAACGCAGCGAACAGCCTGGTGAAAGACGAGAAAGTCATGGGAGTACCTCTCCTGGCCGAGGCGAAAAACTTGGTTCGCCGAATGTGTCGATTCGCCTGCTCGATGCGAGGATCTGCTCAGCGTCGCGCCGGCGGAATCCATGGGGACAGCTCCGAAGGCAGGCTCGCGCTGCTGGGCCGACGCCGCGGATAATCGCGGCAAGCAGGGGATACTGGCGTGCCAATACGGCCGGATCTCCGCGCGCAAGTGGGGTCAGCAGCGCGGCGTCGTTGCCGAACGCACGGTAGGAGGCGGGTAGGTTCATGGCACTTCGGTACTCCGTCTTGGGGGCAGCGTTCCTTCAAACCAAAGCAACGGCAAAGGATCGAAAACGGTGAAGCTGGCCGGGGCGGTTGCAGGTCCGGACTATTTTGAAGGTTCCGAAGGCGTTGGACCGGTTGCCAGAAGCAGCGCCCGGGACCGACTCTGCCCGGGACGCGATTGCTGCTGATCGGGCTTGGCCCATGAAGGCATCGCCTGTGGCCGGCCAATCACGAACGACCCGGCGCCAACTCCCGCCGGTAAGGAGATCCTCTATGCGACACATTTTGATGATGGCAGGTCTGGTGTTGGTCATGGCAACCGGGTGCGCAAAAACCGGGACTACCGACACCACGTCCACAGTTCAGGGGAAGTTCGCCCTTTCGTCGTACGCCTCGGCGCCCACCGCCGTGGTTGCGCTCGATGAGAAAGGTGCGAAGCTGCAGGCAATGGTAGCCGCGGACGGCGCGTTCTCGTTGAGCCTCGAGAAAGGTCACAAGTATTCGCTTCGCGCTGTCGTGTCAGCGGTTGAAGAGCCCTTGGTCTTCCCGCGCACCTCGGGCAAGCTCGACACGACGTTCCGGGTCGTCGGCGGCGCAGCGGTTGTTCAACTTGGAAATGTGAGGCATTTCGACAGTGCTCCCGCCACAGGGTTCGTAGTCATGTCGGGGCAGGTCGCTCCCGGCACGACGGCCAACGGCGAAGTTGGCGAGTGTGTCGATGGCTTCGTGAAGGGCTCAGGAGCGCCCTGCGCTGACGACGATGGCAAGGAGGTCACCTGCGAGGGCGGTGGCGAGGAGGGAGACAACGAAGGGGAGGCCAAGGCCGAGACCGACCCGGGCCCGGACATCCAGTGCAACAATGGCTTGGATCCCAACGGTCAACCCTGCGTGGGTGGCGATCAGGACACGGCTGATCCCCAGGCCGACATGTCCGTGCCGGAGCACAATCCGCCTGACGCCGTCGGAGGGTGCGACGACGGAGATAACGTAGAGGAAAACGTCGAGGAATGACGGATCGTTCGGCGGCTCGCGGGTTTCTGACGACACGCCATTGCGGTGTGCCGTGGGCGGGATGGGTGGCGTGCGTTTTCGCTCTCCACGGCTTCCGCATCGCTGAGGCTCGCGCCGCCGATCCAGCTTCGCCCTGTGAAGCCGCTCGGCTCGAGGTCGACGAGCACATCGACCCGGTGTGGCTCGATGCGCTCGCGACGGCCTGCGAAGGCTTGAAGAGAATCCCGGATGTCGATCCCATGGCCCACGTGCGTGTCGCGCCAGGTACGGAGGGGGTGCTCGTGGAGGTCCGGCTTACAGACGGTCGGGCTGCGCTGCGTCGGGTTCGATCGCCGAGTGACCTGGCCAGGACGCTCGAGGCTCTTCTGACCGTGCCGCCCCCCGCTGTGCTTGCGAGGGCACCTGACCTGGTGAAGGCACAGCCGATCGATCATACCGCTCACCCTTCAGCTGCCGCCCCGGTCCGCGCCGATGCCTCGAAGGAATCAGAGATTCGAATGGATGTCGGTGCGATGCTGGGAGTGCGGTTGGCGCGCCCGCCTTCCTACGGGTCGTTCGGCCCCGCTGGATTCGCCTCGCTGCGCATGCGATCCTGGCTCCTGGATGTGTCCATGCGTTGGGAGGCGATCCAACGGCCGATGAAGTCGAGCTACGGGAATCTGGACATGCAGACGCTGGCCGCATCGGTCAATGTCGGTCGCCGCGTTCTGGCTGGCAGGGCCGCACTCGACGTGGGGCTCGGGCCTTCTTTTGTCGTTCAATCGCAGAGCCTAGAAGTGGCAAACGACGAGAAAGCCGGGTCGACGAGCGATCTGCGCCTCGGAGGTCTGGTTCGGATGACCTTGGGGGCCAGCCGTATTCGATGGGTGGTGGGTCTGGATGCGGACGTTTCGCCCTGGGGCGCGCGCCGTCCGACGAGGCTCGACGAGGCTCTTCCCACGCTTCCGAGTTGGAGCGTCGGCGTCGGGATGGGTGCCGCATGGGCCGATCGATGATCAGGAAAGTGCCCCAGCTTGTGCGCGGTTCGCCGATTGATGAGGACCCGGACGAGCCCGTGATTCGTCGATTGGGGTCGGGCGACCTGGACGCACTGGGTGCGCTGTACGATCGCCACGCGCCTGCTCTGCTGCGATTTGCGCGTCGGTCGGCACCGTTCGACGACGCGCAGGATATCGTGCAAACCACGTTCTTGAGGGTCTCCCGGATCGCCGCGCGGTACGATCCGGCCCGAGGTTCCGGCCGCGCCTGGCTCTACGGCGTTGCGGCGCAGGTGCTCCGGGAACGCCGACGGTCGATGGCAAGGTTGACTCGCATGCTCGCCCGGCTTGGAGACGCCGTCAGCATCCCCCGCGCGGAAGATACCCCAGGACAGGGTGATGACGCCGTCGCAGTGGACCAGGCACTCGACCGATTGTCCGAAGCGAAGCGTGTTACCTTCCTGTTGGTCGAAGTCGAAGGTTTTTCCTGCGAGGAAGTGTCGAACGTACTCGGTGTGCCGATTGGCACCGTCTGGACACGGCTGCATCACGCTCGGCGAGAGCTGCGCGCCGTGCTGGGTGAGGAGCAGGCCAAATGAGCGAACGATGTCCCCGCATCTGGGAGGTCGAAGCGATTCGTGACGGAAGGCTCCGCGGCGAGTCGCGCCTCGCTCATGAACGGCATCGGGAGTCATGCGAGGATTGCAGGCAGGAGGCGCAAGCCCTTGCCGCTCTCGCCGAGCGTGTGGGTCGAATGCCGACCGGGGCAACCGACGATCTCGGTTTGCGGCGACTTCGTCAGTGCGTTCTGGAACGGGCTGATGCTGAGGCGTCAGGCCGCAAGCGACACACGAGGCGACGCATTGCACTGCTGGGGATCGCCGCAGCATTGTTTGCCGCGCTCTTGATCGTCACGACTGCGTGGATTCGAAATGCGAGGGAAGCACCCATTGCACGTGTTGACCTGGTGGTGGTTGCCACGGGTGAGCCGGGGACGCGTTGGACGCGAACCACCGAATCCTCGGTCGAGCGATTTCGGCTCAATGATGGGGTGTTGTCGCTGCGCGTCGAGCGCCCCGCTGGCGCCCGGCGCGTGCTGGTTGAAGTGCCCGATGGCGAGATCGAGGATCTCGGAACCACGTTCCGGGTCGAGGTTCGTGGAGGAAAGACGGCTCGGGTCGGCGTGCAACAGGGGATTGTGCGAGTGCGCCTGCGCGACGGTGTGGCGATCGATCTGAAGGAAGGAGAATCGTGGACGCGGGAGCCTGCGCAACCGGTGCTGTCCGTTGAACACAACGCCGTGAGCACCCCGGTCGAAGTGGCCTCTGCAGCGCCTTCGGTCAGCCAGATTCATTCCGGAACGGGCGTGTCCCGCGTCGATGCGGGAACGGCCGCTCCTGCGGCTTCTGGCCCGGCTGTCGGTTCACCCGAAGAAGACGCCGCATACTTGCGGATACTCGAACTGCTGCGTGCCGGGCGAAGGGACGCAGCTCGCGAGGCAGCCCGCGTCTATCTCGCGGCCTATCCGGCAGGTTTTCGAAGGGCTGAGGTGCAGCGCGTCGCGGAAGATACGCCGCGTTGATCTGCCAGACGGCAATCGAAAACGCCGTCGAAGAAGCCGGTTGCCAACGCGAGAACGCTCGCGTCTCGACCGACGGTCTGGATCTCGTGGATGTGATGGAGGGGTTGTTCGCCAAGTGCATGACTTCACCTGGAGTCGCCCCAGCTTGACGGACTGGATCGAGGACGTGGTTCACTTCTTCGCGGATGGTTTGTAGAGCCAACCCGAGGTGGACAGGTCGCGTCGCTGGCTCGAACCAGCGACTTCCGGAAGATCGTGCTCTCCAAGGGTGGGATCAGACTCCGGGTGAAACGTAGGGAAGATCCCGCTCCTCGCTGTTGCGTTCCTTCTTGGATCTCAGCGGCGGCGGCCTCGGAGGCCGGGAGTTCTTCCGGGAGGATTGTCAGGAACACGAGGCTCGTCTCAAACCGCACGGCGAGCAGGCAGCATCCTCACATCCCGTATTGGGGATCGGTCACGCTGACGCACATAGGCTGTCCGGACGCCTGATGACCGCATAAGCTAACCGAGCCAGCAATAGACGAGAAGCCCGCCGCCCACGTCGCTGCAGGCGCATTGCCAGTACGGCGCCAGGCACGCGCATGAAGGTGCGGGACCGCACCCTGATGGAAGCTCAAGACAAGCAGCGCCGCCTGCATCGGAAGCCGAACACGGCTCAGCATCCGGAGCCGGAAGTCCACGGGAATGCATGTCCACCTTGAGGCAGAAGTGAGTCGCGCCGTCGCAAGCGCAGCCTCCGGAGTCGAACAAGCCCGGGTCTGCTAGGACAACGTCTGAAACCGGGCCACCGCTCACGTCTGTGATCAGCGTCAGAGAATCGCTTTCGCTCGCCCCGTCGACAGCACTGGCGACTTCTGAATATGCGTCGAGCCCGGCTTCGACTTGCTCTTCACCCTCGGCGCCCTCCCCGCCGCATGCCGGGGCCACGGCGCCTGCGCAAGAGAGCAACAAGCAAGCTGTCATAATCCCGTTTCTGTTCATGGTCGTCTCGTACCGAGCCCCTCGGATTGGTTCACGGTAACCCGTCTCCGCAGCCGCACGGCGCTGCCGCATCGAACCTGAGCAGCAGGCATCGTATGTCGATCCGGGTTGTACTCAGAGCATGCGCGATCTCTCCTCCTACGCCGCCGGGCCGCGATCAATCCGGCCAGGGCCAGAGCCCAGTTCATGGCGCCACTTCCGGAGCTGTGGCAACCGCACCCCGCTACCGATGGGGCCGCCGTCGGAGGGTGCTGGAACTCGGTAGGTACAAACCCTGGCTCGTCCGATGACGCATCCACCGGTGCGTCCACAGTGAACGAATCCTGTGGAGCGTCAGTCTGACAACCGCCATCGTGCTCGCGCGCCCTGACGCACTCACCAGCGCTACAGACCTCGGATGCGGGGCACAGTACGCCTTCGCACGGCCAGTTTCCGCATGTGCCGGTGAGCGGGTCGCAGTAGGCCCCGTCAGAGCAACTCACGGCAAGACACCCGTCGGGCACGCATGTACCTTGAGCGTCGTCGCATACGAATCCGGCGCCGCAGTCGTCGGGACATGCGGGGGCCGAGCACTCGCCGTGCCTGCAGACGAGTCCCGGGGCGCATTCGACCTCGGCGCAGGGCGTCTCGCACGTGAACGTCTTGAAGTCGGCAGAAGGACGGCATGCCTCCGATGCCGGGCAGGAGGCAGGCTGGCAGGCGTTGGCGACGCATTGATCGTGGTCGCACGCCTGACCCACAGGGCAAGGCAGGTTGAAGCAGTCGTTCTGAACGCAGCGTCGGCGATTGGGGCCGTAGTCGGTGCAGACGCCGCCATTGGGGCAATCGACGTGCGCGCAGGGCGGCTGGCAGCCCCCCGTCCAGCAAACGCACTGGGGCGGGCGCGATGTGTCGGAGCTGACCGTGCCTTCGGGTGCGCATCGGTCCTGCAGCAGTGTCCCCGCGCAATCGCAGCACTCGGTGTCCGCTGGGAAGACACAGTTGTCCTTCACTGGCACCGGCGGGTCGGTGCCGCTGATCACCACATCATCCCTGATGACGCGACCTGACGGGCACGTGAGCTCCCCCTTGCAGCAATGCTCCGCGCACTCGCACACCCCAAGATAGAACACGCAAACGGCATCGGGCCAGCACAACGGCGCTTCCCCAGCGTCCACGTCCGCTTGCTCGTCCACCAGCCCGTCGCAGTCATCATCGACGCAGTTGCAGACTTCGGGCTGCGCGATCACTCCCGGCGGGCAGTGCGCCTTGAGCTGGCATTCGCCTGCTTCGCACACCTGCCCGGCAGGGCACTGCACGCCCTCGCACGGCCAGTTGCCGCACGTGCCGGTGAGCGGGTCGCAGTACGCGCCGTCAGGGCAGCCTTGCGGCGCACATTGCGAGTCCACGCAGCCGCCATCCGCGCCGCCGCAGACCTGGTTGTCCGGGCACGGCTGCACGCATCCGGGTTCCACGCACACGCCGTGCGAGCAGACCATGGGCGCGGCGCACTTCGCGTCGGCGCACGACGGCTCGCACGCAAACGACGAGAAGTCTGCGCTGGGCTTGCATACCTCGCCGGCAGGGCAGGAGCCGGGCTTGCATGGGTTGTCCACGCACGCCCCATCGTTACACGCTTTGCCCGGTGCGCAGGGGACATTGAAGCAGTTGTCGGCCACGCAGCGACCGGCGTTCGCGCCGAAGTTGGTGCACACGCCGCCGCCTGGACACTCGATGTTGGTACACGGCGCGTCGCACTTTGCGGGCTCGTACGCGTCGCCAGTCTTGCACACGCATTGCGGCAGGGGCCCGCCTTGTGAGTCACACACACCGGCCACGGCAGCCGACGCGCAACCTGGGCACACGCCGAAACAGTGGGACGAAACCACGTGCTCGCCGGTCCCGCTCACTGTCAGGTCCCCATAGCAAACCCCGCTGACGCCGCATGGAAACTGCCCCCCGAACAGGCCGCATTCCAGGGAGCACTGGCAGATGCTGCCGTCGTGAGTCAGGCAGCGCTGAGGGTATCCGGCATGAGGAGGGCACAGATCGGGAGCGTCGTTGTCGATGACGCCGTCGCAGTCATCGTCGATGCAGTTGCAGACCTCGGGCTGAGCGATCACCCCGGGCGGACATTCAGCGTGGGCGATGCGCGCCGAGGTCACGGTTGCGATCGACGCTGCAGCCAGCAAGGCGCTCACACGCATGGTCCAATCATACAACGGATCGTACCGCGGCGGTGCGGGCCTCCCGTGTCCTCACCACCGCTTGCATAGCTCCGAGCGCCCTCAAGCGGTCCAACGCTACCCGCGCAGCCGTGAGATCAGGCGATTGAGTACTACCTCGTACGCCCGCTTGGGATCCGGCCCCTGCGTCTGCTTCCGCTGAGGTTTGCCAAGCCAGGGCGTGAGCTTGTTCCGCAACGCCGTCATCACGTCGCCGAAGGGTTCGGCGCGGACCTGCACGAGGTCGATGTCCTCGGAGTACTTGGCGGGCTGCGCGAAGTGCAACTTGTGGAACCCGGTCCCGCCTCGGAAGGCGAGCGCGCTGGCCAGGTCAGCGTCGGAGAGGATCTCAACGAGTGCTCGATGGATGACGAGATCCTAGCCGCGGGCCGGTCAACAGTTGACGATCAAGAGACGGGCGTTGTTCGCGACTGGCTGGACTGCGGTATGGACTCCGAGGGCAATCATGGAACTCACCGGGTCGTCTCCGTTCTTGGAAAATAACGCGCTGGATCTGGTGCGCAAACTCGACCCGTGTGCTGACGCTGAGGCGCGGGCGCTGAAAAGGTCAAGACCAAGGAGATTGGCAAGGGCACCGGGCTCGGCGTCGCGATCGTACATGGCATCGTCAGTCAGTTCGGTGGACACCTCGTGGCCATCTCCGAGCCGGGACGCGGCAGCACCTTCAGAATCCTGTTTTCCGCCGTTCCCGAGGAGTCGTAGACGTGTCACCCGGACGGCGGCGTCGTTGGTCTTGCCCGACGTCGCAGCCCCTCGAGCAGGTAGGCCATGAGCAGGCAGATGCCGTTCTTGCTCCTGGTAGTTCCCGCATCGCACCGTGCCCACCAGGAGTTGAGTGTATAGATCGATGGTGGCACGCCGCGACAGCGCCAGCCGCGCTCGCAACATGTTGTCGAAGATACGCGCGTCCTGCCGCCCGAACACGCAGTGGTCCTGACCCGCCGCATCGGTCTCCGTGTCTGCCCAACGCGGAACCCCCACCACCAGGCGAGCCGTGGTCGTCAGCGACAGGCTCACGCTCGGCGTGACCCACCAGGTGAGCCAAACTGAGCCCGTGGCCCTGTGCCCGCCGTTTTGCGACGAAAGCGAGCCCCAGCTGCCACCCCGCATGGCTGGACGCGGGTCGGTATTCCACCACTGCCGCCCTTCCCATGTGCGGTAGAGACGATAGGCTATCCCGCCTCGGGTTTCTCGATCGTCGTAGCGTGGCGTGATGTACCGCCCGCCGATCCCCGCCCCCCACTGCGATCGTGTCGTGATCCCCACGTCGAGACCCACGTGCTGATCCACGATGAGACCGTCCATGTTCGTCTGACGGAACACCCACGGATTGGCGTAGGCACTGCGCAGCACGCTCATCGGATTCGGCGTGCGCAGCGTGGTGTCGTACAGGTAGTGCGTCGCCATCCCTCCGAGCGTCGACCCGTTGCCGATCGTCCCCCTGACTCTCGCTGCAAGCCAGTTGGTCACCGGCATCACGGCGCGCTTCTGGTTGCGCTGCCCGCCTGCTGCATCAATGGGACCGCCCAGGCGATCCTGCAACTCGATGATTCCTCCGGCGCCGTTGTGGCCGCTGTTCCGATTGTCTTCGCCACGAAGCTCATTCTCGGCAATTCGCCTCGCGTGGTGATTGGCTTTGATTCGTTGTGGACGTGCACGTCGGACAAGCTGGCGAGGATTCACAGTGCCACAGGCGCGGTCGACCTGATCACCTGATCGATGGGGTTGGGGGCTGCAGTGACGTCGAGATCGGGCTTGGCAAGGTCTGGACGCTTCTCGGCGCGGTCTACCCGTCGGGCGCCGGCTCGTCGATGCCGTCCCAGTCGTGCGGCGGTCCGCGCCCACCCTTTCCGTGCCCGCTGTCGTCGGGGCGCCATCCTTGCTCGAGTATCGGCTCGCCTGTGATGTCGTAGACCACGGCGCCATCGCTGAGGTCTGTACAGCTACGACCTGACCGACGAGCCGATGCCAGGATGGGTGCTCGGAATGGATCCCGATCCCGACGAACCGGACGCTTCCGAGCGAGGACCTCCGGCCGACTACGAAGGGGTCGGACTGCGGGGATACTTGACCTCGTAGGTGATCCGGCCGTGGTCCGGCAAGGGTAGTTCAGAGCCCCTGATACAAGAGAACTCGGGTCTCGTCCGGCTGAATCAGGTACAGATCCATCGCGGCATTCGCCAGCATGAGCCCAGCGCCCGCACCATCGTTGAGGCTGGCTACGTCGACCAGGATCTCGATGTTGGAAGGATCCCCGAGACAAGCCATGACCTGGTTCGCACCGGTTTCGGTCTTGCATGGATTCTGGTCGGGGAACTTGACGTAGACGTCGGCGGTCACCTTGTCCTGCCCTGAATCGTATTGCCAGTGAGCGGTCGAGGGATTGACGGGAATGTAGACGCAGTAGACCAGGGCGGACGCCTCGGGATGGATCCAGGCGTGATCGGCACCGCCGTATTCCCAGGCGAGCAGAGGAATCACGGGGCGCTGGCCGTCTCCACATAGAGATATCAGCCGCTGGAGATCGGGATCGGAAGCGATCTCCTCATCGGTCTTCGCGTTGATGTCCCAGTCCTTGCCGCCGTTCCCCGAATGCGCGCTCTTGTAGGCCGAGATCCACGCCTGAACGTCGCCATACGTTGGCGCGCCCCCGTCCGGTATCGTCGCCTCGCTGCCACCGTCAGTCATGCCGCCACTGCCCGCTGCAGCCCCGGCAGCTCCTGCGGTTCCTCCTGCTCCGCCTGCAGTCCCGGCCGCGCCCGCGTTGCCCGCCGCCGGGCCGCCGGAGCCCGCTGCCCCAGCGCCGCTACTCTCGCTCGGCGAACAGCCTCCAAGCCATATCAATGCTGCCGCGAGGAGAATTGGGATTGCGTGCGCCCACCACTTGACCTGCATCATGGCTCCACTCCGCCCGCGCAATACGCAGCCTTGAACGCGCCTTTCAGCCCGTCGGTTCCGAAGCCCACATCGAAGGAGCCGGAAAGACTCCTCCCCGGAATGACGCTTTCGATCGTAACCGAGCCAGAATCTGCATTTGGATTGTAGTTTCCATACAGGTACGCGACGGTGGCCGTTCGCGCGCCGGAGTCAGGATCGTTGGATACACTGTACGTCCGCGGCGCCGAATCCACCGTCTGGATCTCGAGCAGCTTGCTGGCTCCGAGATTCTTGTCCCAGTTCGGAGCGGAAATGTCCGCGCACGCGGCCTTGGCCTCGAAGAGAAACACGACCGCCGTCGGTGCGCCAGCCTTGGAAATCCAGAGCGCGCTCTGCAGGGAGGTCCAGCCGGCCCCCTGCACCGACCCGGAGATCGTACCGTCGGAAGAACCAGGTGTGGTGCCTGTCCCCTGGTCGCTTCCGCATGCGGCGAGCGAAACCGCCGCCGCGAGCATGGTAGTGACGGGCGTGCGTGTCATGTCGTCACCACGTATTGTGTCAGTCGGTCGGCGCGCTGTCCAGGCTCGCGTCGTCGGCGTCGGTACCAGCATCACCTTGTGGACCGCCGCTGATGGCAATGAGGTCTTCCTTCGGTCCGTTCCCCGTGCCATCGATGTCCTCGGATCGCACGAAACCTACGCCCTTGCAGAACGTCTTGTGCTCGACCTTGTTCGGCTCCAGCTCCGAGTAGTCCTTGGTCATGATGCAGCCGGTGAAGGAGCCTGCGGCCACCGTGATCGACTCGTTCAGGCTCAAGATGTCTGCCTTGTCCTCTGCCTCGCCAGCCAGGTACTCCTGCCGGTAGCTGTCTCCGACCTTGGGGTTGGCCTCCATCACGATGCCCGGCTTTGCGCAGTTGACGCCCGCGGTCCAGGACCCCTTGGTGCTGAAGCTCCCGTCGGCGCCGTAGGCCTTCGTGTCCTCGCCGAAGTACCAGACGTTGCCCAGCTTGTCCTGCGCATACCAGTCGTACGTGTCCTCGATCACAGCGCCGCCCGGGGCGTTCACGAGGTCGTGGACAACCACGCACGTCACGCCGATGATCGTCTTGGTCTCGCTGGTCACGGTCATGGTCGTGACGTTTCCGTCGGCATGCTTGAGCGTATGGACGGTGCCGGGGATCGTCGGCAGGAAGGGATTGTCGATCGTGGTCGAATAGTCCGACGGGTTGATGACCGGGTTGTAGTCGGCCTGCTTGGGAGCGGCGCAGCCGATCGCAGGCGTCTGGTTGACGGGGGTTGTCTGCGTGTCGGAAGAGCTGCAAGAAATCGGCCCGACGGCGGCGAGCACCAAAGCCATGCAGGTCCTGCCCAGGCGCGACGACGTTGTTCTCATGTTTTCCTCCGTTTCACCGCTGTGGGCCGCACGGCGTAACGCACCGCGGCCCCTGCAGGCGCCACCGAGCGGGGATCGTGCGATGGATGGTCCGGCCGCGGATTATTGTCCGGCACCCGGGATAGACTTCAACATCCATCACCCGAATCACGAAAAAAAAACCGCCGCTGGCCCTGAAGGTTCTGAGCGCTGCGGGCAAGAGTACGTATAGACAGGTGGAAACAGGGTGCAAGCCCAGTGGTGTCTTCTCCTCCAAGGCAGGTTCCGTCCGGAGCATGGCGATGCCTTCCTTCCTCGAGAACGACACACAGAGCCATCGCGTGAACCAGCGATGGCCGCGCGTGCTGCAGGTTCTGGCACTGGCATGCGCATCGCTCGCGTCCGCCACTGCATCGGCCCAGCCCCCCAATCCGGAGACTCCTGCTTCGCCCGCGCCGACGAACATCACTCCCCCGGTCCTGCTGACCAAGCCGATGGTGAGCTATCCCAAGGGGGCGCATGGAGACGGGCGCGTGGTGCTCGCGATCACGGTCAATGCGGACGGCACGGTCCGAACCGTTCGCGTGATGGGCGGTGAGGAGCCCTTTGCGTCGGCAGCGGCCGGCGCTGCGCGGACGTGGCAATTCGATGCGGCATCGCGGGACGGACAGCCTGTTGCGGCCGTGATCCGGTTCGAGGTCAAGTTCAAGGCGCCTGCCGCGGAGGCGCAGGATGGGGTGACTCCGCAGCCCGCGATTGGAGCCCAACCGGCCGCGGGGCAACATGCTCCGAAGCAGGGCGAGCCGTCCGCGAACCCTCCCATTACGGTCTACGTAAGAGGAACGCGCGCGCCCGCCGTCACGTCGATGACCCGCGCGGAAGTGCGCCAGCTTCCGGGCGCCTTCGGCGATCCCTTCAGGGCCGTCGAGGCCATGCCGGGGGTCACCCCAGTAGCCTCGGGTTTGCCGTATTTCTACGTGCGAGGCGCCCCGCCGGGGAACGTGGGGTACTTCCTCGACGGGATTCGCGTCCCCTATCTATATCACATAGGGCTTGGCCCTTCGGTGGTCCATCCGGGGCTCATGGAGCGCGTCGACTTGTATCCCGGAGGCTACCCGGCACGCTTCGGGGGGCTTGCGGGCGCCATCGTGTCCGGCGAGACGGCGGAGCCGCGCCCTGAGCTGCACGGGGAGGGCAACCTCCGGTTGTTCGACGTCGGCGCGCTGGCGGAAACAGGCTTTGCGAACGGTCGCGGCACTGCGCTGGTCGGAGGCCGCTATTCCTACATGGCTGCCATGCTGTCCCTGGTCGATCCGAGCATCGTGCTGGACTACCGCGACTACCAGGCAAGGGCTTCCTACGACATCACGCCCAAGGACCGCGTGAGCATCTTCAGCTTCGGCGCGTACGATCTGTACGGCGAGCGCCTGGCCGACCGGCTCAAGATCCTCTTCGGCTCGGAGTTCTACCGCCTCGATGTGCGCTACGATCACGCCTTTTCCAGGGCGAGCACGCTTCGTTGGGCAGTCACGCTCGGCTACGATCAGACCCGCGTTGGCGAGCAGCGCAACGGCAGGGACCGCTCGATCGGAACGCGCCTGTTGATCCACCACCCCCTCGACGACAACATGACGGTGCGTGCAGGAGCGGACCTGGCGGTAGACGCGTTCGGAGCGAGCTCGCTCGCGTACGATGACCCGCAAGACCCGGAGACGCGGAAGCTCAATGCGCTGTTTCCGAAGCGAACCGACACGGCGCTCGGCGCCTGGGCGGACCTTGTGTGGAATCTGTCGCCCGCTGTCGAGGTGACGCCAGGCGTGCGGGCGATGCTGTTCACCTCCGGCGCGTCCTCGGCCCTCGCGATAGACCCGCGCATCGTCGCCCGATTCAAGATCACAGACAAGGTCCGCATCATTCACGCCTACGGGATTGCCCATCAGCCACCGTCGTTCGTGGCTCCTATCCCCGGCCTGGCGCCGGGCACGCTGAAGAATGGACTGCAGTCGGCCTTCCAGACCAGCGCCGGCGTGGAGACGGACTTGCCGCAAGAAGTCACGGCCTCCGCCACGCTCTTCCACAACGCGTTCTTCAACATGACGGATACGCTCGGTTCGACCACCGGCGAATACGATCTTGCCTCGGATCGCCGCAGCCAGGGATCGGCAGCAGGCCTGGAGCTGCTGGTGCGCCGGCGGCTCACCAAGAAGCTCGGAGGATTCCTGTCGTACACGCTCGCGCGTTCGGTTCGAACCCTGGGGCGAGAGACGTTTCCAAGCGCCTACGATCGCACGCACGTGCTCAACGCGGCGGTGGCCTACGATTTCGGCCGAGGGTGGCGCGCCGGCACGCGGCTCGTGTTCTACTCCGGCAATCCCGTGGCGTCCCCGTCCCACGGCCTCATCGTGCCGCCGCGATCCGGCAACCCGAAGCGCAATCCAGCCTTCTACCGGTTGGACTTACGTCTCGAGAAGCGATGGATCCCTTGGAAACGAGGTTGGTTGTCGCTCGTGTTCGAATTGATGAACGCCACCTTGAGCCGCGAGTCGATCATGTCGCCCGAGGGCGATGTCAGCACGATCGGCCCGGTCACGATCCCGAGCGTGGGGCTGGAGGGGGGATACTGATGGTGGGAAGAAAGCCTCATGCGAGCCGCCGCCGGGCGGCGCTGCGCGCTTGCTCCGGAATGCTCTTTCTTGCGGCTTCGTGCCTGCCCAACGATACGCGCACGCCGCCGAGCAGCCTGACCATGACCGCGACGTCGGATGGGCCGCTTCGCGATGGCATCGTGGCAACCGCCGACGGATGGTCCGTTCGGTATGACACGTTCCTCGTCAGCGCAGGGCATGCGTCGGTGGAGGGAGATTCCTGCAAGGGCTATTCGGACCCGGCCTACAACAGGGTTCTCAACATGCTCATTGCGGGCCCGCAGATGCTCGGCATCGTGTATGCGCTCGGTCACTGCGACTTCGACTTCGAGCTATCGAGTCCCTACGAGGACTCTTTGCTGGGCGAAGGCGTCTCGGAACAGGACAAGACTTTCATGCGCACGCCGGCCACCGATCCGTATGCGAGCGGCGCCGGCGTGAGCATCCATGTCGTCGGCAAGGCTACGAAGGGCGGCGCCGAGAAGCGATTCGACTGGTCGTATCGGTTTCGCATCAACTTTGCGAGCTGCGAGTATCCCACCGAGGGTGGCGTCATGAAAGGCTTTGATCTGGCACAGGGCGGCTCCGCCCGCGCCGACGTGCAGGTCCGCGGCGGCACGCTGTGGCAGGATCACCTCGATGAAGCGAAGGCGGCGTTGCGATTCCAGGCTTATGCGGATGCGGATGCGATCCATGGCAACAACGATGGAGAGGTGTCCCTCGCGGAGATCGAGGGCGTGCCGCTGTCCGATGTCGCGACGTCGGATCGATATGCGGACGGCCTCGAGGCGGGCTTCCACACACTGGGACAGTACCTGTACAATGGGCTGTTCCCGCAGGTGCTGCGCTATCACGGCGACGGGAGCTGCGAGATGGATTTGATGCCCAACGATCGAGCGACGAAATGACTCAATCATACACCGCTGTACGAAGGCGGCAGTATCCCAGACCCGCTACCGCCCCCCAAGCCATCGCTCCGGAGGCTCAAGTGACAAGTCCCGCGTGGGAAACATGCCGCCGGTAAAGAGCCGCACCCAACCCAGAACGTCCTGGTGCAAAGACGGGTTGAGCTACGGGCAGAGATTGTTGTTGCCGCTGTCGACACAGATGGGTTGGGCATTGAGCCCGAGCCCGGAGCAGCAGGAGACCGGGTTGCCGAAGAAGCTGCTGCAAACGGGTGTGCATGGGCAAGTCGAGCAGGGTGTTGCCGGCCTGTACGCAACGCAGTTGCCCTGGACGCACACCTCATCGCGGGCACATGGCTGGTTGCAGCCGCCGCAGTGCTGTGGCTCCGTGTCTTGATTCACGCAAGCGGCGCGACCGTTGGTCCAGCAGTCCGTGAGTCCGGTCGCACATCCGTTGCCGTTGCAGACGCCGTTGCTGCAGAAGTCGCCTTGGTTGCAGGCCTGGTTGCAGGTGCCGCAATGATTGGGATTGGATGCGAGAGCCACGCACTGGCCGTTGCACATCGAATAGCCTGGACGACACGCGCACTGCCCTCCAGTGCAATACTGCAGGTCATTGCACTGGGTGCCGCACGTGCCGCAATGCGTGGGGTCGGTGAAGCGATCGACACAGTTGCCGCCGCAGCTCGAAAGGCCGGGCAAGCACTGGCAGCTCCCTGAGACGCACGACTCGAACAGGGCTTGGCAGCCGTGGCCGCACCAGCCGCAGTTGTTGAGGTCGGTGTCGGTGTTCACGCAGCTCGCGCCGCAGGCAGTCAACCCCCCGGCGCACTGGCAGGAACCGGCAATGCACACCTGGTTCGGATTGGCGCAGTTGGCGTTGCCCAGACACTGCACGCAGATGCCCGTCGGCACGTCGCAGTAGGGCGTGGAGCCGGAGCAATTGGCGTTCGACGTACAGAACGGCACGCACAGGTGCGAGCTCGGGTCGCACTTCAGGTTCGGGTTGCCGCAGTTCGGGTCGGCGAGGCACTGCACGCACTTGTTGGAGGCCACGTCGCAGTAGGGCGTGCCGCCGGAGCACGTGGTGTTGTCGAGGCAGGCTACGCACGTGTGGAGCGTCGGGCTGCATACCGGCGTGCCAGGAAGGCCGGCGCAGTTCGCGTTCCCCAGGCACTGCACACACGAGCCCGCCGGAACATCGCAATAGGGAGTGGGGAACGCGCAGTTGGCGTTGGATGTGCAGAAGGTCACGCAGGTGTGTGTATTCGGATCGCACTTCAGGTTCGGGTTGCCGCAGTTCGGGTCGGCGAGGCACTGCACGCAAGTGCTCGAGCCCGTGTCGCAATAGGGCGTCGTTCCTGCGCAGCTCGCGTTCGAGATGCACGCCACGCACACGTGCGACGTCGTGTTGCAGGCGTGCTTTCCAGGAACCGCCGCGCAGTTGGCGTCGCCCACGCACTGCACGCACTCACCCGTGGGCACGTTGCAATAGGGGTACGGCGCGGAGCACTGTCCGTCCACGGTGCAAGCCGAGCATGTGTGCGTGGTCAAGTCGCACACCGGCTTCGGCGTTCCCGCGCAATGGGCGTTGTTCAGGCATTCCACGCACGTTCCGGTGCCCGCGTCGCAGACCGCCGTGGCACCCGAGCACTGGGCATTGGACGAGCACGCCACGCACTTGTGCGTGCCGGGATCGCACGACGGCGCGGCGGGATTGGTGCATGTGGCGTTGGAGGTGCATTCTACGCAGGCCCCGGTTGCCTTGTCGCAGGCGACGGCCGGCGCCGTGCATTGAGAGTCGGCGGTACATGCGACGCAGGCGTGGGTGCTCGGGTTGCAGACAGGTTGGAACGGCTTTGCGGAGCAGTTCGTGCCGGTAAGGCACTCTACGCATGTGTTCAAGGACGCATCACAATATGGAGCAGGGCCACCGCACTGGGCATTCTGCACACAGGCAACGCAGGCGTGTTTGGCAGGTTCACAGATGGGTTTACCGGAAACGGTACAGTTGGCGTCGCCCACGCACTGCACGCAGACGCCGTTCGCGGCGTCGCAATAGGGTGTCGGCTGCGAGCAATCGCCGTCGCCAGCGCAGAGCTTGGGTGCGCTGCCCGCGGAACCACCCTTGCCGCCCGTTCCGCCTCCAGCGGTGCCCGCCTTTCCCGCCGCTCCGCCAACCTGGCCGTCGCCAGCAGCACCATCCTGGCTCCCTCCGGAGCCGCCCGGGAAGGCAACGGAGCTGCCGTCCGAGCTCCCGCACCCGGCCATTCCGAGGACCGCCTGCGAGCAAGCAACTACAAGCAGCAATCCGAACAAGCGAAAGTGGTTCACGGCTGCATTCTCCCTTCTGTCGCGCTGGTCTCCGCGGGCTCTAGTACGCCGTGCGCGAGCGGTTGCGCCTGCTGGCGCGCACTGTTGACATGGCATTCCGAAATCGGGCCTCCGGGGTTGCGTTGGAACGGCTCGCGGCACGACCGCCGCGAGCCGATTCCGTTTCGTCTATGGGCAGCCGTTGTTACCACTGTCCACACAGACGGGTTGCGTGTTGATGCCGAATCCGGGGCAGCACGACACCGGGCTGCCGAACTTGTCCTGGCAGATGTTGGTGCACGGGCAGCTGGTGCATGGGGTTGCGGATGCATACAGCACGCACGTCCCCTGCACGCACACCTCGTCGCGCGCGCACACGTTCCCGCACCCTCCGCAGTTGCGAGGGTCCGTGTTGTTATCGACGCACGCGTTGCCGCAGGCCTGGTAGATCCCGGAGCAGTTGTTGACACAGGCTCCCTGTTGACATCTCGGCGTGCCGCCGCTGCACTGGTGGCCGCACGTTCCGCAGTTCGTCGCGCTGCTGTTCGCGTCGACACACGTTCCGTTGCAATTGGTGAATCCCGGCCGACAGGCGCAAACGCCGGCAGCGCAGTATTGCCTGCTGTTGCACTGCGTTCCGCAACCTCCGCAGAAGCTCGGATCGGTGTTTTTGTCCACGCAGGTTCCGCCGCAGTTCGCCAGGCCTGGCAGGCACTGGCAGACTCCTGCCGAGCAGGTCTCGTAGAGAGGATTGCAGATGTTGGGGCAGCTGCCGCAGTGATTCATATCGGTCTGCAGGTTCACACACACGCCACCGCACAGGGCCAGACCGCCGGCGCACACGCAGCTGCCGCCAGCGCAGACGAGGTTCGGGTTGCCGCAGTTCGCGTCCGACAGGCACGCCACGCAGTGGTTGGTGTTCGCATTGCAGTAGGGAGTCCCGCCGGTGCACGTGCTGTTGTTGACGCACTGCACACACTGGAACGTGGTCGTGTTGCAGACCGGGGTGGCCGGGAACCCGGCACAGTTCGCGTTGCCCACGCACTGCACGCACTTGCCCGACGGGACATCGCAATACGGGGTGGGAGGACCGCAGTTCGCGTCGGAGGTGCAAAACACCTCGCACTTGTGGGTTACCTGGTTGCACACGAGGTTCGCACTGCCGCAGTTGGCGGTGGTCAGGCACTGCACGCAGGAGTTCGAGGCTGTCTCGCAGTACGGCAGCGCGCCACCGCACTGGGCGTTGGTCATGCACGGAACACACGTACGCGTGGTCGTGTTGCACGCCGGTTTGCCAGGAACTCCCGCACAGTTTGAGTCGGACAAACACTGCACGCAGGTGTTGCTCGCAACGTCGCACGCCGGAGTAGCGCCGCCGCACTGGCTATCGAGCTTGCATTGCACGCACGTATGCGTGTTCGTATTGCACGCCGGCAGGGGCGTTCCCTGGCAGTTGAGATCCGACATGCACTGCACGCAGAGCTTGGCCGCAGCGTCGCAGTAGGGCGTTGGTGGAGAGCACTGCAGATCGCTCAGGCACGGCACACAGGTGTGGGAGGCGAGATCGCAGGCTGGCGTGGGCGTACCTGCGCAGTTGACGTTGCTCGTGCACTGCACGCAGGTGTTCGTGACTAGGTTGCAGACGGGCGTGGCTCCGCCGCACTGCGTGTCGTTGGTGCACGCCACGCACTTGTGCGTGGTCGGATCGCACGAAGGCGCCGAAATGGGGCAGCTCGCGTTGGTCATGCATTCGACGCAAGCCCCGATGGAGAAATCGCACGCTGGCGTGGGCGGCGCACACTGCGAGTCGAGCGTGCACGCAATACACACGTGCGTGGTGGAATCGCAGACCGGGGTCAGCGGCTTGCCCGCGCAGTTCGCCGCCGTCAAGCACTGCACGCACGTGCTCGAGACGGTCTCGCAGTAGGGCACAGTGCCGGGACACTGCGCATCGTTCAGGCATGCCACGCACTTGCTTGTGGTCGAGTTGCAGTGCGGCTTGCCCACAACGGCGCTGCAGTTCGCGTCCGCGAAGCATTCCACGCAGGCGCCCGTCGTCGTGTTGCAGTAGGGCGTTGGCGCCGAGCACTGGGCGTCGGACGCGCACCCGACGCACGTGAAGGTGGTCGCGTCGCAGAGGGGCTTGCCCGGCACGGCCGAGCAGTTCGCGACGGTCACGCACTGCACGCAGGCGCCCGAAGTCTGCTCGCAGTACGGGGTCGCGCCGCTGCATTGCGAATCGGCAACACAGGCGACGCACTTGTGGGAAGAAGCGCTGCAGTGCACCTTGCCCGGAACCGCAGCACAGGTCGTGTCGGACAGGCATTCCACGCAGCCGCCCGTCGCTGTGTCGCAATAGGGCGTTGGCGCGCTGCATTGACTGTCCGTGGCGCAGGCCACACAGGTGTGCGTTGCCGCATCGCACACCGGCGTGGATGGCGAGGCAGCGCAGTTTGCCTGGGTCAGGCATTGCACGCATGAGCTCGAGGTGGTCTCGCAGTAGGGCAGGCTCCCGGGACACTGGCCGTCCGAGAGACAGGCCACACACTTGTGGGATGTCGCGTTGCAGTGCGGCTTGCCGGCCACTGCAGTGCAGTTCGTGTCGCTGCCGCACTCCACGCAGACGCCCGTGTTGGTGTCGCAGTAGGGAGTCGGCGCACCGCACTGACCATTGGAGGTGCAACCCGCATCGGGTGGCGAGCCACCGGTTCCTCCGCTGCCACCCTTGCCCGCGGCTCCGCCCTTGCCGGCTCCGCCTTCGGCGCTGCCTGCCGCACCGTCCTTGCCGGCTCCGCCGTCGGTCTTGCCTGCCGCACCATCCTGGCTGCCAGCCGAGCCGTCCGTGACTCCGCTCCCCCCGGTGCCTCCGGTGCCTTGGCCTACAACCGCCTCATCGCCGCCTCCACAGCCGCCCATTGCAAGTGCGACGGCCGCGACGAGGACACCCACGGAGAATAGTCGGTGCGCTTTCATTTCAAGTTCTCCTTCCCGGTGTCGCCACGACCCGGGTTAGCTATTAGCCGCATTGGTTGTTGTCGCAGGTGTTGCTGCAACATTCCGTTTCATCGGAGCACGGCGATCCCAAGTCCCCGCACGAGCCCCCCATGCCCGCGGTGCCGCCGGTTCCGCCCGAGCCTGCGGATCCTCCTGTTCCCGCGGTGCCACCTGCTCCGCCGGTGCCACTGGTGCCCGCGGTGCCACCAGTGCCGCCCGAGCCTGCGGATCCCCCTGTGCCTGCAGTGCCACCTGCTCCGCCGGTGCCACTGGTGCCCCCTCCTGCTGTGGCATCATCGCCGGAGGCACCGCCAGCATCGAACCCACCAGAACCGCCGTAGCCGCCGGCTCCGCCGTTTCCAACCCCACCCGAACCAGCGGACGAGTCGGCATGGGAACCTGCGACACCTCCGTAGCCCGCGATGCTGGCATCCGACTTTTCGCCGGAAGATCCGCCTGGGTTCTGCGCCTGCTCCTCCAGTGCGCCATGGGTATCGAGCCCACACGCCTGCGCCACCACTGCCGCGCACGCAAGCACGACCGTGCGCCACCTCGCTCTGGACGTCACGTTCCTGTCCATCACCAAGCAAGTGCGGCGAGGAGGTCCAATCGTTCCTGTGGTCATAATACCTCCGGTGAAGTTCAGTACAGAACGTACTCGATCGTCTTGGTGACTCCGCCGGGCGTCCGGCCACCCAGCACGTAGAAGTATCCGCTCTGGATCGCCGCGCCGAGGTCCACACGCGCCGTCAGGAGGCCAGGGTTGAACCCCTGGAAGTTTACGAGCCCAGGCGGTGCGCCGCTGTGCTCCGCACTCATGTTGTTCACATCCGGAAGGCCATCCTGTCCACCCAGCGCGTAGATGAAGTCGCCCGCGGCGAACGCACCGTTGAAGTTCGCGTCATCACACTCCTCGCCGCCAACGGGTGTGGAAGCGTCGCCCCCGGATGCGACCCCCTTCTGCACGATCCCGTCGCCGCAACTCGGTAAAAGGCAGTTGTTCGTGCAGCCGTCGTCGCACCTCGGCGCAGGTGCCGGCGCGGACGAGTCGCTGGAACAACCAGGGAATGCAGCTAGCGCGTGGATGATGAAGGTCAGAACGATGCACCACCGACGAGCTGCTTTCATGGGGAACCTCCACCGAAACACGGCCTCTGTTGTTTGCACGTGCGGCTTGCTGCCTTCGCCTCTCAACTAGACCGCGCAACGGAGCTTTCGGGGTTAGTAACGGGATATCAGCGCATCATGCACTAAATCGCCCAAGCGCCCCGTCTGCTACTGCCGCAATCAGTTCGGTCGCATTTCACCGTCGCATTGGGGTTCCTCCAAGTCCCTGCATGCGATTGCCGCCCTGGTGTTACCAACCTCCAAATCGGTCTGATCGGGCCGTGCGAGGAAGTCCGATGCGCAAGGCGGTCCCACTCGGAGGTTGAACATGCTGAACCTGGGGCAAATGTTCGGTGCGGATGGCGTCTGGTCATTCACTCGCAGCGTGGTCTTCGTGCTGGCGCTCGCGACCGTTGGATGTGGAGGAGGCAACGAGGCCGGATTCCCAGGTGGCGCCGCTGATGCCTCGGTGGACACCAAGCAGGACCAGAACGCCGCGGTCCAGACCGATGCGAAGTCCGATTCCGATGCTGGAGGCGACGGCGACGCAGGCATCCTGTTGGACAGCGCGAAGGATTCCGGGCCAGAGACCAATGCTGATGCATCGACGGACGCCAAGCCCGAAACCGACGGGTCCGCGCAAGTCGATGCGCAGTACGATGCCGATGGTGACGCGCAAGCGGATACCCAGGTTGGGGCCGAAGCGGATGCGCCGGAGGATGGATCCACTGTCGGGGATGGTGGGGGGGACGCGCCAAGCGACACCCCCGGTGACGCGGATTGCGGCTTAGGTCAGACGGATTGTGGCGGGTCGTGTGTGTCGCTGGCGAGCGATCCCGCCAACTGCGGCGCGTGCGGTCACGCCTGCGCTTCCACCGACATCTGCAGCGGCGGCACTTGCGTTCTCAACTGCGTGGGAGGTCTTTCGCCGTGCAGTGGCGTCTGCGTCGATTTGCAGGCTGACCCCTGGAACTGCGGAACCTGCGGGACCACCTGCATTGGAGGCACCGTGTGCATCTCCGGAACGTGCCTGTGCCCGCCGGGCCAGACATCGTGCGGCGGAGTTTGCGTGAATCTGGCCAACGACGGGGCCAACTGCGGCGCTTGCTCGAAGCTGTGCACGGGAGGCACAATCTGCGTGGCCGGAACGTGCGAGTGCCTGCCTGGGCAGACCCTTTGCAACGGAACTTGCGTCGATCTGACGTTGGATCTGTCGAACTGCGGCGTGTGCGGGAAGGTGTGCGCTGTGGGCTCGAGCTGCATGAACGGGCTTTGCTGCAAGGTCGGAGAGCTCAACTGCGCGGGAGCATGCGTCAATCCGAAGGTCGACCCGGCCAACTGCGGAGCCTGCGGCACCGTCTGCACGGGGGGTCAGATCTGCTCCGCGGGCGCGTGCATTTGCCCCGTGTACCAGAAGCTGTGCTCGGGGGTTTGCAAGCTCACCAACGTGGATCCGAACAACTGCGGAGCGTGCGGCGTGAAGTGCCCGCCTGGGCAGGCCTGCTCGGCAGGCGCCTGCTCGACAACCTGCCTGCCGGGGCTCAAGGCCTGTGCGGGTGTTTGCGTCGACCTTCAAAGCGACAGCGCCAACTGCGGCACCTGCGGCCACCAATGCGCACCGGGAACCGGCTGCGTGGAGGGAGCATGCAAGCCTTCCCTCGTCGTTGGACCCCCGCCGGCCAAGTGCGTCGGCGGCGGCCCCCCAATCATCATCCAGTACGGCACCGTCGAAGAGTGCTCGGGCAATCAGGCCCAGACCACATTCCTCTGGGCCCTGTGTTCTTGTGACTTCGTGAAGTTCGGAACGTCCGCCGCGTTTGATGCGTATGACAGCACCAAGGGACCCTACAAGGCTCCAGGTGAGCTTGGCGGCGGTCTGGGATACGACGGCACATTCAGCTCGACGGGGCCGCTGTCGGTTTCAGGTGCGCTGTGGTCATCGACCAGCGCCGGCTTGTCCGCGTCCAGCAATGCGAAGGTGATGCAGGAGCTGCACCTGGGCGGCCCGCTCTCCACGGGCGCGCCTTCGTCCGTCGGTTGGGACGGCTATGTCGCCGGCAATGTCACCGCCACTGCATCCCTCGTGTTCGGCCAAGCGCTCCGGCAACCGGTGAACGCCAGCGTCTCGGGACCCGTCACGTACGCTTCCCTGTTCAAGCAACCGGTCACCGTTCCCCCCCCGTGCAAATGCGGCCCCTCCGACCTCATTCCGGTCGGCGCGATCGTGGCTGCGCGCAAGTCACCCAACAACGACAATCCCCTGATCGGACTCAACCCGGACGCATTCACCTCACCGACCGCACCCCAACACCTGGATCTGCCCTGCGGCAACTACTACCTGAGCAAGATCGACGTCGGAGGTGCGCCGCTCTCCATCGTGGCGCATGGCAAGACTGCGCTGTATGTCGATGGCGACGTGATCGCCAACACGCTGACGCTCGCACTCGATCCGACGGCCGAGTTCGACGTATTCGTTGCGGGGACGATCCTGACGAGCGGAAACGCCACCATCGGGTCGCCGAACTATCCCCGGCTGAGCAGGACGTACGTAGGCAGCCCGCAGACGCTGCTCCTGGCGGGCAACACAACGGTCGGTGGCTACATCTACGCAGCCTACTCGCCCGTCGTAATCAATTCCCCGTTCGAGATCTACGGTGGGCTCTACTCTGGCAGCTACGCGAACATCGGCGCCGAAACATCCATCCATTACGACCGCGCCGTGCTCGACGCCGGCTACGAATGCCCTCCGCCGCCGCAGACATGCGGATCGTGCGCGGACTGTGGCAATCAGGCGTGTATCAGTGGCCTTTGCGGAGCGTGCACGTCGAGTTCCCAGTGCTGTCCACCCCTGATATGCGTGAATGGAACGTGTTCCATGCTCCTCTACTGACCCGAGCCGGATTCGGCCGACAGCTCTGCCATTTCTGGTGCAATTGGACCAATCTTTGAGGGTTCCTGCCTCCGACGGACAAGATACTTCTGAATCCCAGGAACGGGACGACGAATCAAGGAGATGCCCCCATGACATATTCCCGCGCTGCCAGGAGGGGCCGGGGAATGAGCACATGATGCCGTTTGACGTGCGGGTGCTGGAGTGCAAGCCGCGGGTGCTCGTCGTTGACGACGACTTGGCGATCCTACGCGCATTGGCGCGTATGATAGGACGCGAATTCGAGGTCCACGCGGCGTCTACCACCGCTGAGGCGGCGTCGATGTTGGCCACAACCGGCTTCGTCGCAGTGATTTCCGACTACGACATGCCCGGCGATCGGGATGGCCTGTACGTGCTCGCTCGCGCACGGGAGCTGCAGCCATCGGCGCGGCGTGTCCTGCACACCGGCTCGGACCCGCACGGCATTCGCTTGCGCGGGGAGTCGTGGCTGGTGGAGCACTTGCTGAGCAAGCCGGCGTCAAAAGACGAGTTGCTCGCAACCTTGAGTTCCCATCGGGGCCCACCGGAATCCTTGTGTTGAGCTGTGCGAAAGAACTTCTGCGCGCGCCGAAACGTGTCGCGGGGGCTCCGTGTCTGACGGCGGTCGCGGTTGGTTGCCGAATTCACTTCATCCGCAGACGCCGCCCCGCTGACACCGCTTTCCCGCATTGCACGTAGTCGTCCCGCAAATACAAGCGCCTGAGTCAACGTCGCACGTTCCGCCGCCGCCCGCATCGCACTGCCAGCCGGCAGTGCATACGCACGCCGCCCCCGCGCAGGCGAACGACGGGGGGCATGCGTGACCGCAGGCGCCGCAACTTGCCGGATCGATCTGTACGTTTCTGCATCCCGATGGCGTCTGGCAACATTGCTTGTCGATCCCGCAGGCTGGCCCCGAGTTGCATGCGCAGATGCTGTATGAGCCCGACTTGACGCATGCCTCACCCGGGCGGCACAGCGTTCCGCTGCAACGACACAGCATGTCCTCCGAATCGCAGGTCCCCGATGCCTGCCCGATTCGGCATCTCGTATCGCTCCCGGCGCAGTCGCACTGGTTGCCCGCGTTCTGCCCGCACACGAACCCTCCCGGGCCTCCCTGCGCCTGGCAACTGTTGTTGCAGCCGCCACAATTCGCGCTGTCCACGTCGACCTTCTTCTCGCATCCGTCGTCGGCTTGGGGCGCTGTGGGTTGACCGCAATTGGCCCACCCGAACACGCAGGCAGAGACGCACAGGCCTCCCGAACAGGCAAGGGACGCGACTTTGCTCGCGGAGCACGCGCGCGGGCAGCCGCCGCAGTGGGCCACATCCGTCTTGGTATCGATTTCACACCCTGTGGCGGGATTGCCATCGCAATCGGCCCATCCGGCGTTGCAGGTGAATCCGCATGACGAGCCCGAGCAGGTTCTGACGGCGTTCGGCCGATCCGCGCACACGGTGCTGCATGTCCCGCAGTGGTCCGGATCCGTGGTCGTGTCGACGCACTTGTTGGAACAGTTGGTCAGCGGTGGAGAACAGAAGGCGGTGCAAACACCCGACGAGCATACCTGGCCAGCGCTACACACCGTGTTGCAGTTTCCGCAGTGATTCGGGTCCGACGCCGTGCTCACGCATTGCCCGCCGCACTTGGAGAATCCCGCATTGCAGACCACATCGCACGTGCCTGCGGCGCAGCTCGGTGTGCCATTCGCGGGATCGGGGCAGAGGAAGCCGCACGATCCGCAGTTGTGAACGTCGGTGACGACATCCACGCAGGCCGTGCCGCATTTGGTGAATCCAGGATTGCACGACACAACACACTTGCCGGACGAGCAGGTCGGAGTGGCATTGGGTGCGCCAGGACAAGCGAAGCCACAGGTGCCGCAATTCGCCGGGTCGGACTGGGTGTTCACGCACGACCCACCGCACTTCGTCTGGTCGGCCGAACAGTTCAACGTGCAGGAACCGTTCGAGCACACCTCGGACGTTGCGCATGGCTTCGAGCACGAACCGCAATTTGCGGGATCAGACAGCATGTCGACGCAGGATCCTGCGCAGCTCGAATACCCGGCATTGCAGACGACCTTGCACGCGCCAGCCGCGCAAGACACTGTCGAGCTGGGCGGTGCCACGCACACGTGCCCGCAGGTGCCGCAGTGAAGCGGATGGATGGAGAGATTGAAGCACTCCATCCCGCACGCGGCGAGGCCCGGATTGCAGCTGATGCCGCACACGCCTGCGGTGCAGGTCGCCTTTCCATCCGCCGGTGCTCCGCACGATGATCCGCACTTGCCGCAGTTCGCCGGATCGGAATCGGTATTGACGCACTTGCCGGCACAGAAGACGGTGGGCGGCAGGCACGTGACCGTGCATTGTCCACCCGAGCAGACCTTCCCCGGATCGCATGTCAACCCGCACGCTCCGCAGTTGGAGGGATCCAGAGATGTGTCGACGCAGGAGGATCCACACGCAGCGAACCCGGCATTGCAGGCAATGCCGCAAACGGAACCCGTACACGTTGCGGTGCCGTTGGTTGGCACATCGCAGGCCTTGCCGCATGCGCCGCAGTTCGCCGGGTCCACAGACGCATCAACGCAAGCGCCACTGCACTTGGCGAAACCCACGTCGCAGCTCACGTCACAGCTGCCCGCCGCGCAGGTAGCGTGGCCGTGGACGGGGCTCGTGCAAGGGCTGTCACATCCCCCGCAGTGCTCGACCGCCTTCTGCAAGTCCACGCAGGCTCCCCCGCAGTTCGTAAGCGGAACCGCGCACGTGGCGCTGCATCCTCCGATCGAACAGACCTTCCCCGCAGGGCACACAGCGTCGCACGCCCCGCAGTTCTTCGGATCGCTGCCAACGTCCACGCAAGCCCCCACACAGGCCTGGAAGCCCTGGTTGCAGCTCGTGCCGCAGACACCGGACTTGCAGGTCGCAGCTCCGTTGGGCGGCACCGGACACGGTTGTCCGCATCCTCCGCATTGCTTCGGATCGCTCGAGGGATCCACGCAGCTCGAGCCGCAGGGAACCAGTCCGGGGCAGGCGAATGAGCATTGCCCCCCCACGCAGACGGCTACGCCACCAACAGGCGTGGTACACACCGCGCCGCACCCACCACAATTGCTGATGTCGGTCTTGATCTCGACGCATTTTCCACTGCAAACCGTCTGTCCTTCGCCACAGGCGACGGGGCATTCGTCGCAACCATCGGCCTGCGCCTCGACCTGCGGTTCCTCATGTCCGGAGTCGTGGCTTTCCGAAGTCGAGTCGGGCGCCGTGTCCTGGGCGCTCCCGTCCACCGGGAGTGACCCCGCTCGTACGCAGAGGTTCCGGCTGGTATCGCAAACGAACCCGGGCCCGCAGTCTCCGGTCGCGCTGCACGCCTTGCCCTCGAACTCCGATGAGAGTGAGCTCGGGCATCCCGACAACGACGCTATCGCGCCGATGCCAAGGACAAAACGCAAGGCCCCCCGCCACAGGGCTCGAACGCGCCATCCGGCATGGAGTCGCCGCTGCTGTTTCGCCACCTGCGTCCCGGTGCCCTGCTTCGAAAACCACATCGCCAAGACTCCCTTAGAAGAACCTGATGATCACGTTGGCACCGCACCCCGGCGCATTCCAGCCGACACCGATGCGCGCCCGAGCCGCCGCCGGAGCTTTCCCGGGTGGCTCGCGTGTCAGATCGAAGTAGAGCAACGCGCCGCCCGCGATAAGCGTGGCCGCGCCGACCCCCGCAAGGATGCGGGCTGTGGACTGCCGGCTCACCATGGTGTCGTATCGCTCGAGCGCGCCCACCCGCGTCGGGTAGTCCCGAGCATCGGACTCCGCGCTGCGCCTCGCGAGCTCGAATCCGAGCGCACCCGCGAATGCCGCCGCGCTGACCCCGAACATACCCCAGGTAATAACGCCGGGCGCTCGACCTCCCCGATCCGGCGGCGTCCCGCCCTCCGCGGTGGTAGCCGGGACCGAAGCCGATTTCGCAGGATGCGGCACGCGCGTCCCCTGAAACGGAACAACGGGAACGGTCGATGTTGCAGGGAGTGCCAACGGTGCCAGAACAACCTCGACGTCCATCGCCCGGTGCTCGAGCAACTCGAACCGCTTGTCGGCGTCTGCATGTCCGCGCAGTTGCAGCGTCACGTTGTGCGTCCCCGGGGGAATCTCTCCGGTCCAGGGCGTGACTCCGACCGGACGCCCATCGACGACGACTGTCGCGCCCTCGGGAGTCGAGAGCACGGTGACCTGCTGTACACCTGTCTTGCGCAAGTGCTGCTGCAGTTCGTCCACCTTCTTCTCCACCTCGACTCGATCCTGCGCTTGCGGAATCCGTCGCAAGTAGTCACGGAACCAGCGCATGGCGGCAGCGACGTCGCCCATGTCCTGGTAGGCAACGCCGATGTTGTAGGACAGGCTTGGCTCGGGGGATAATCGGTTTGCCTCCAGGAACAGGTCGATGGCGTCTTTGTATCTGCCTGCACCGTACGCCTCGACTCCCTTCTTGTAGCGCTCCTTGGCTTGAACACGCGCCAGGTCGTCCGCGCGCTGTCCGGCGCCAGGCGCCAGCGGCTCAGCCGCGACCAGGGTCGCGGGTGCCAGCATCAACGCCGCGATGACTAGTGTGCCGACTTCGTGGCGAAGACGCGTACCGAACTTCGGATTCTCATCGCACTGCATCGTAGGATCTCACTCGTATGCACTTTTCAGCTTGGTCGTTCGAGCAGGCGGAGCGGGAGGACTCGTCGGCTCCGATGTCTTGTCGCCTCGGACGGTGGAATCCCTCGGTTGCTTCGGCTGAATCCCTATCGGAGGGCGTGCACCATGTCGGGGATCCGTGGCGCCAGATTCGCGGGTCGGCGGCACGGACACCGCCGGCATCGAGGCCGAAACCTCGGAAACCGAATTCGACCCCGACGCAGGTGCCAGCGTCGCTGACCCGGCCAGCGACGACTGCACGATCCCCCCACCCTGACTCAGCACGTCACCGGATGACACATTGCGCTGTCCACCGTTTGCCAGGCTCGCCGTGCGGCTCCTTTGACTCAGCAAGGCTGCCGCCGCGATCAGGATCGCAACGGCAACGGAGACCAATGCAAACCGAGCCTTCCTCCATCCCGTTTTCCCGTGGGAGGCAGCGCCCGGCGGCAACACATCTTGTGCACCCAGAATGTCTCCCGATCCGCTTCCCCACTTGATGATGTCGATGGTCGGCGTCGAGCCGGAAGCCTGCGTGGACGCGCCAGGAGCCACACCCGGGTTCGTGACGGAATCTCCCAAAGGGCCTGGAACCCGGGTCGGTTTCAGATCAGACCCGACCGCCGGAGAGTCGGGCAAGAAGCCGCCGGTCCTGGCCCCGTCCCCTCCCCGTTGCAGCCAGCACGCCCGCAACGATGTTCCGGTCAGGTCTTCGGCTTCCCCAAGGCCAATGAGCCACCTTGCGAGCGCCTCGCCAAGGTCTCGCATCGACTGCCAGCGGGCCTCAGGACGCTTCTGCAGGCCTCGTTCGATGATCGCCTGAAGTGCCGCGTCACCGGCGGCTTGTGACGTGATCGGGGGCGGAGTGCCCTCCAGGATCGAAAAGAGCTGGGCGCGGTAGTTCGCGCCGCCGAAGGGACAGGTGCCCGTGACTGTCTCGTAGATCACGACACAGAACGCCCAGATGTCGGTGCGCTCGTCCGCCTCTTCGCCGCACGCCTGCTCGGGCGCCATGTACAGCGGGCTTCCCATCGCCGCACCCATCTGGGTCAACCGGCCACCCTCTTTCCGCTCGAACTTGGCTATCCCGAAATCGAGCAACTTGGGCTGTATGCGTCCGTCAGTAGCCCGCGCAAGGAAGATGTTTTCCGGCTTCACGTCCCGGTGCACGATACCCTTGCCGTGCGCCTCCGCAAGCGCGTGCGCCACCGGCAGTACGGCCTTCACGGCGGAGACCGCGCTCATCCTCCCTTCTCGTTCGAGCAACTCCCCGAGGTTCTCGCCGTCCAGCAACTCCATCACAATGAACGGATCTCCCGCCCGGGTCTTGCCGAGGTCATACACCCTCACGATCGCAGGATGGTCGATGTGCGCTGTTGCGCGTGCTTCCTGCGACAGTCGCTGCTCCATCTCGGGCGTGCTGCGGTCCGCGCGAATCAGCTTGACGGCGACATGTACATCAAGGGCTTCGTTGTGAGCTACCCAGACCGTGCCCATTCCTCCTTCGCCGAGCTTGCGTACGAGCGCGTACTTGTCGGCGATCACCTGGCCAGCCTCGTAGCGATCACCACCTGGCGCGGCCTGGTTCTCCGCACGCGAGTGAGACTCTTGAGCCTCCGGCTGCTTGTTGGCGGAGCCCCGCTGCGGGCGAGGCACGGGGAGCAGGCCGCCCTTCGATGTTCTCTCACCGTCGTTCAGGTTCAACCTCCATCGAGCTTCTGTGGGCAACAACGCTTAGGGACAACTACCTCCCTCGACACACACCAGTTTCCCTCCGGGTGTCGGGCAACATGCGACCGGATCGCCGAACAGCGCGGAGCAGACGATGGTGCATGGGCAGGTCGTGCACGGAGCGGCCGATTCGTACTTGTGGCAGTTGCCCTGCACGCAGACCTCGTCGAGCGCGCAAGCCACGCCGCAGTCTCCGCAATTGAGGGGATCTGTGGCGAGGTCCGCACACGCCGTGCCGTTGTTGATTTGACATTCAGTCAGACCAGCCCCGCATCCGCCGCTGAGGGGCAAGCAATTGCCCTTGTCGCACACTTGATCTGCTCCGCAGTCGTTCGCGCACGCCCCGCAAGACGACGGATTCGCGGCGAGATCGACACATTCGCCGCCGCATTCGACCAGTCCAGGGCGACATGCGCACAAGCCGCCGACGCAGACTTGCTTCGCGTCGCATCCATTGCCGCAGTCACCGCAGTTCTGGGGGGAATTCGCCGTGTCAGTGCACAAGCCGCCGCAGTTGACCAGCGCGGGCTGACACGCGCACTTGGAGCTCACGCAGGTCTGGAAAACGGCGTCACAAGTGAGGCCGCAGCCTCCGCAGTTCTTCGGGTCGAGCCCGGTGTCGACGCAGCTCCCGGAGCAGAGCGTCTTCCCGGCCGGACACACGCACTGAAACCCCTCGCAGACCAAGCCGGAGCTGCCGCAATTCGCGTTTGCCAGGCATTCGACGCACTTGAGGCTGGCCGGCTCGCAGTACGGTTTGTTGGCTGCGCAGGTCGTATTGTCCACGCACTCGACGCAATGATGGGAGGGCGCGCAGGCCTGCAAGCCTGTTCCTGCGCAGTTCGCGTTGGCCAGACACTGAACGCAGAATCCTGCCTGTGCGTCGCAATATGGCGTCGGCGCGGCACACTCCTCGTTCACGGAACAAGATTCCGTACACTTGTGCGTGCTGGGGTCGCACGACAACTTCGGATCGCCGCAGTTGGCACTGACGAGGCACGCCACACATTCGTTGGCCGAGGGATCGCAGTACGGGGTAGCGCCTCCGCAGTTGGCGTCCACCGTGCAAGCCACGCACATGTGCTTGACGAGATCGCAGGCGGGTTGGCTCGCCATGGTACAGTTTGCGTCGACGATGCACGCGACGCACGCACCTTCCTCGACGTCACAGAAGGCTGTAGGGTCCGCGCATTCGCCATCGTTGCTGCAAGGGGTCGGGGCGCTTCCCGAGTTGCCGGCCGTTCCCCCTGCGGCGGTCGAGTTCCCTGCGCCCGACGATCCACCGGTGCCGCCCCATGCGCCCGCCTCGGTCTCTACAGCCCCATCGCCCGAGTTTCCGCCTGATCCGGCGGAGGCATCCTGGCCCGTCGACCCGGCCGCACCGGGTGCCAGCAAGCCAATCGTCGAGGCATCGCCCCAGCCGCAGCCCATCGCCGAGCCGATGACAATCCAGCAAATAAGCCTAACCGGAGCGAAGTTGCGAGGTCGGTACAATCGAACCTCCAGCTCACGAGCATGACCCGTTTGGGCCACCTGTGATGATTCGTAACCCGAGCTTGGTCCTCGCATGCTGATCACCGGCTTGAGCTCGGGGCAGGCGGTGGGAGCACGATCGAGCGAGCTTCGTCCCGTGCAAAGCCTTCCGGGTGATCCGCCAGGTACTTTCTGGCCTCCATCGCAGCGGCCCCATCCTTGCCAAGACGCTTGAGCGCACGGAATCTCTCGATGCGCGCCTCCTGCGCGAGCGTCGAACCCGGATGTCGGGCCAGGAACAGATCGAGACAGCGTATCGCCTCCTCGTCGCGTCCCTGGCGTCTTGCCTCGATCGCCTGTTGAAACAGCCGAATCTCCGCAGACAGGGTGCTCGGATTCTGCCCGGCCGTTGCCGACGCAACGCTCGCCGATGGTGCTCCGGATGCCGTCGTCGAAGGGGGCGGTGGCGCCTGAATCCGCCCATTGCCAACGGAACTCGACGCCGCTGACGGACCCGGAGCCGCATGAGTCGGTTGCGCCCGGGTTGGGTCTGCCGCACCAGAGGCGACGCCGCCCGCTTCGCCCTGCGCGTTGGTCGTCGGCAGGACAGCGGTCGGTTCGTTGCGCGGTGTGGCCCAACTGGCTCCGGCGTCGAGCAACACCTGCCGTCGGTCGTGATCGACAGTCACTCGCCCTTCCCACACTCGCACGACCGTCACCGGCACGATCCCGGCACTCCCGGGCAGAACATCGACCATGAACCGCGTGCCGTGCACCTCGACCTGCACCTCGGGCGCGAGCACCACGAACCGATGGCCCTGCGCCTGCTTGGGTACCTCCACGTTGATGCTTCCCGTGACCACCTCCACCGCGGCGTCGCCGAGACGCGCCGAAACCAGCCGAACCTCGGCCCGCGGGCGCAACACCACCACGGCCCCCTGAGCGAGTGAAAGCCGAACTTGGGTCGTTGTGTCCGCATGTACCTCATCACCGACAACCACCGACAGCACATCTCCAGCCGACGCTCGTATCGACCTGCCGTCGTGTATCAAAAGCGCGGTGCCCCATTCGGCGATCGCACTCGCTGTTGCCGGTGCGGGCGCGCCATCACCACGGCGGATCGTCGACCAGCCGACGAGCAACGCAAGCACAGCCGCGAATGCCAACGCGACGACAACGCCCCGGCGAATCCCACGAACCCGGAAATGCCGGATCGACTCCTGACGAAGCGTGCCTCGGACGCCAGCGATGAGTTTGCGCCGTCTTGCTTCCTGATTTGCGCGTTGGTCTGCAGCGACCGGCGCACTGGCAATTGATCGGAGCCGATCGCGGGCGATCTCTTCGAACAGGGGAGGTCGTTTCATTTGTCCGAATCCTCCTCCCTCATCATCCGCTCGACGATCTCGCGGCGGCCTCGAAAAAGACGAGACTGCGCAGCCGGCACGGAGCACCTGGTCAGCGTCGCCACCTCACCCAGGTCGTGCCCCATCCCGTCGTAAAGGAGAACGGCCATCGCCTTGGATTCGTCCATGTCTGCGAGATATCCGATCAACCGTTCAAGGTCTCGACGCGACCCGACCTGCCGTTCAACGTCTTCCGATGCTGGTGCGCTGTCCTCATCGTGCCTGAGGCCTGCCGTCCGGTCCATGAAACGCCTCTCCATGCGACGCGAGCGCAGGGCGTTCAGACACAGATTCGACGTGATCGCCACCGCCCACGACGTCAGACTGCATTCCCCGGCAAACCGATGCCTCGATATCGTCTTCACGATCTGCTCGAAAGCGTCCTGCATCAGATCGTCGTGTTCCGGTTCCCGTCTGCCCACCATTCGGCAAATGGTAGCGTCAATGATTCTGCTGAGCCGATCGACGATCAGATCAGCCCGTTGGTCATCTCCCCGTTCGATCGCTTCCACAATCTCGCCGTCAGACACGTGCTCCGCAAAGCCCTCATCGGACTTCGACGGCACCACCCGTAGCGCGGCGCGCGGAGAGGTCAGCTTGGCACTCACAAGGGTATGGTAACATGACCCCGTGGGTCCATGCAGGACGCCCGTCGATTCGTATCGTCGCGGAAACCCGGGTTGCTGGTGCGCGCCCACCCTGCGCCGAAGGGTCGCGACCGGGTTGCCCGCTCAGGGAAGCGCGAACTCCGCACCTATCAGGAAGGTCATTCCGATGGACGGTGAGCTGGCGAAACGCTGATCCCCCACGAGGATCTCGGTTCGCCTCGCCAACGTCCACCCGTCGACACCGACCACCAACGCCGCTGGGCTTGCGTGCGGCCAGGCTGCTCCAAGCCCTCCAAGGAAACCACCGGACCATGTGTCTCCGCTGTCGTCGCGTCCCGTCGCTTCATCGCGCACCTGCGCTCGCACATGCGCGACCATCAGCTCCATGTGGACCCGCAAGTCGACTCGCACCGCCGTCCACGTGGAGTGAGCCCCCAGTCCAGCCCCCAGCGTCAGCCAGCTTACCGCCACCTGCTCGCTGCTCGGACGCACAGCGTACGTTGCTGAAAGCGTGACAAGAAGCGGCAGATCGCCGAGTACCTGTCTCCCCCGCCCCCACGCCCCAAGTCGCGAAGCCCCTCGATCCAGCCCTGAACCAGCCAGAAGGCCGACGTCGAACCACCGCATGGCGTGGGGATACCGGCGCGGTTTTACTGGTTGCCCAACCGCAACACGCGGCGCCTCGGGTTGGACTGCTCGCGCTCGCGGCCTCTCGGGCGGTTTCGGAGCGGGAGCCCAGCCCGAGTCCACTTCCGGGACCTGCTCTTTCTGCCGAAGCGTTATTCCGACAAGGGTCCCGATCACCAAACCGGTCGCTTTGCATCGCTCCGCGCGGTCATCTGCCTCGCGGAAGCTCAGCTCCCGCACAAGCCAACGCGACGCTGCATCACCCTTGATCCCGACCTGAACGCGGACAAGGAGCTGATCCGGGCCGCTCCAGGACACGATCGCGACGGCGTGCGTTTCGTTCGGCTGTTCGTGCGCGTCTGCAATTGCGCAATCGCCCCCTTGCACAGCCTTCGAGCATGCTGCCGCCAGCACGATCGCACATTCCTGATGTGCGTCTTGAGCCGACATCTCGATGAGCACGATCGGAAGCGGCATGGGCAGCATGGATGCTAGCCTGAGTTCTGCACCCAAGCTACAGCTACAGATACCACCGTGCTTTCGCGCTGCAGTCGACCGGAGACCGTCTGCTGTGAACGATGTCGGCGTTCGGGGCGTTCTGTGTGCTACCGGTGGTCGGAGGTATCGCGATCATGCTTGTTGCTTGCGCGTCGATCCTCCGGCTCGGACGAATTCACATGCACGCCAAGTAGCATGAAGTGTACCCGCAGTTGAACAACGCGTTCTCCTCGGGCGAGCCGGGCTGTGTGACGCACGCTTGCGCGCAGCTCACACCGCCATATCCCCCTTCGACGCAGGCCTGGAAGCACGAGAACGATGCGGTGCACTTCGACAGCTGGTCGCAAGCAATCTCCTCGGCGCAGCATTGCGAAGCGAGACACGAGATGCACGGGTTGGTGCTCGACGCGCATGCGACAACGCCCGCGCAGTGCCCTGCGGCGCAATGGGAGGAACAGCATTCGGTGTCCGATCCGCAGGGAGCATTGTCGGGTTTGCAGGGGGGCTGGCTGACGCATGCTCCGCTGACGCAGTGCAGCGAACAGCAGGTAATGTCGCAGCTGCACCCGGCGCCGTCCGGATCGCAAATCCCGGTTGGGCTGCAAATGCCCGCCGCGCAGTACTGGCTGCAGCAGTCTGTCGATGACGAGCACGATCCGCAGGTCGGCGCGCACGTCGGCGGGCCACACTTGCCCGCGTTGCATTGCTTCGCGCAGCACTCCGCTGGATACGTACAGGAATAACCGTCGGCTTTGCAGGCTGGCACGTCCCACGCGCACTGGCCGTTGTAGCACGTCCCCACGCCCGCATCGTCGGTGCAACACTCGGAAGGAACCGAACATGGGGAGCCGAAGGGCTTGCAGGTCGTTGCCCCGTCGCTTCCGCCCGCATCAGCAGTACCTGCTGCGCCGGCTGATCCATCCGGACCGCCGTCCTTGCCCGCGACCCCGCCCGTTCCCGCGATCCCGCCTGTGCCCGCTCCCCCGTCCGATTGCCCCGCGCTTCCACCGCTTCCAGCGGATGCGTCAACCCCGTTTGATTCCCCGAAGAGTGACTCGGTCTTGCCACCACAAGCAGCAGCGATGAGCGTACCCGTGACCGCGGCGAGCAGAACGAGGGCGTTGCGCATTTCGACCTCCTTGCCGAGGTGTACCATGGACACGAACAACGCGCTTGGACAGCGTTCGCCGAGGCGACGCACGCACTTGGAAGCCTACCTGGGAGGCGGAGGGGACGCGTGACGCGGGGTGAGAGAATTCCGAAGCCCGCTCCGAAATTTGGTTCTTCGAGCCACCGACAATGACGGCCGTGAAGCGCGACCAGGCGCAGTCTCGCGTTGACATCGAGAGATCCACCCGACCGTTGAGCTCCGGCCAGCGCAGGGGCGATCAAGTTCATAACGGTCTGGCGCGCCTCAGAGCCGTTTCGTGCGCGCCGGTTTCTCCGATTCATAGCGACGGTTCTGCGAGCGCCGCTCGATACGCCTCGAGATTGACTTCGGCGAAACGTTTCCACGAGAGCGTCGCGGCCCGTGCAATCCCCTTGTCGCGCATCGACGCTGCGAGAGACGGATCGCTCGCGACCCGCGTGAGCGCCTGCGCAATATCCGTGACGTCTTCGGGGTTGACCAGCAAGGCCGCATCGCCTGCCACCTCAGGCATCGACGAGCGATTCGAAGTCACGACCGGACATCCGCACGCCATCGCCTCTGCTGGCGGGTTCCCGAATCCCTCGCAAAGGGACGGGTGACACAAGACCATGGCGCCGTTGTAGAGGGACACCAGATCCGTCAGAGGCACATTGTGAACGAAATGGACGCGAGACTCCACGCCGAGCTTGCGGGCGATCGGCCGCAGGGTCTTGGGCCCCACGCCCAGGCGCTGCACGAAGACCAGGTGGATATCGGGCTCAGAGCCGAACGCCCTGACGAAGGCGAGGAGCACTCTCTCATGGTTCTTGTAGGCCGAAAACTGGCCGACCGTGAGAACGTAGCGCGAAGCGCCATCAACATGGCGCCGGCACGCGGCTTGCTTGAGGCGGGCTCCCTCCAGGTCGTCCATGCGGTGGAAGTCGGGTGAGATCCCCTCGAGCGCTACCAGGGTTCGCTCGGCGGCCGCTGCGTCGACCGAGGCGATTTCCTGCCGGGTTGCCTGGCTGATGGCCACCAAGCGTGTGGCCTTCTGAAACGCGTGGAGGATTCCGTGTCGCTTGTAGAACACCTCGATCCATCCCCAGCCGCCCGGCCCTTTGGCCCAGGCCGGGTGCTTGACCTGCATGATGTCGGTGATCATGACCACGGTACGCACCCGCACGAAGTGCGGCATCACGCCGAACGTGTTGTGATACAGGTCAATCCCGCGGAGATTCACCACGCCCGGCAGCCAGAACATGGTTCCCGGGCCGTTGGCCTCCGCGCGAACGACGACTTCTCGGACGTTCACGGCGCATGAGAGGCGCTCCGGGCCCTTGGGGTGCTTCAAAAATACGAAATGCAGGTCCGGCGCCAGGCCGGGAAGATAGTCGACAAGCGCCTGGACCAGTGGAGTGATTCCGCTCGGACGTTCCCGGATGTAGCGGCAGTCAATGCAGACCGTCGGCAGATGGGTCATGGTTCCGGCCTCGTTCGCGCCTTGCAGCCTCCAAGGCTCGTCCCCTGTTTGTCCGATCCGCCAAAGAACCTTCATTCGCGCTCCGAATTGGGGGCGGCTCTCACTAGCGAAGGCCACGCCTTCCGAGCGGTCGACACTGGGATGCCACGGTCCCGGTCAGCAAACCGCCGGAATGACTTCCCCTGAAGAACCAAAAAATCGTAGTCGATGATGAAGGACCGAGCCGCGAGCGGACAAGAACACAACATGACACGTGTGGGAACGGCTCGATGGAACGCGCGCCCAGATCGCATGTGGCGAAAGAATACAACGGGAATTGGGGTCAGAACGAAGTGGTGAGGAGGATGAAGATGGGCACCAGATCCGTGGCGTGGACTGTCGTTGCGTTGTGCCTTTCAGCGGGCGCGTGCGGAGGCAGCGTGAACACCCTGGCCGGGGAGAGCGCCGGGACTGCCGGAACGGGAGGGGCTTCCGGCGCAGGCGCGCAAGCAGGTCAGGGGAATGGGGGAACCGCGGGGGTCGACGGTGGCAAGGGGGGGAACGCAGGGACCAACAACAAGGACGGCGGCATGGCTGGGACCGGCGGCGGAGCCTTGGGTGGATCCGGGGGAGTCGCGGGCGGTTCGGGCGGAGTTGCCGGAACTGGGGGCCTGGCGGGCTCCGGAGGAACGCCGAGCGATGCGGCAGTCAAGGCGTGTGCGTCGAACAAGGACTGCGGCATCTACGCCCCGCATTGCGACGGCAATTCAGGGATCTGCGTGGGCTGCCAGACGAAGGCGGACTGCTCCATCTACGGAGCAGCATGCGACCTGGTCAGCGGTGCCTGTGTGGATTGCGCGACGAACGCTGACTGCCCAGTCTACACGCCGCATTGCGACGTCGTTTCTCACACGTGCACGATGAAGTGCCAGAGCGATCTCGAGTGCGCGCTGCTGCAAGCAGTGTGCGACAAGGCCGCAGGCGTGTGCGTGGAGTGCCTCAGCGACAACCAGTGCAACGGCGGGTTCTGCAGCCCGACGAAAAAGATCTGCGTCGATTGCCTCTCAAATGCTGACTGCCCGCCCGACGCTCCCACGTGCGACCCGACGTCGGGAGTCTGCGCGATCCAGTGCGTCAGCAACGCCGACTGCGACCCAAATACACCGCATTGCGATCCGGTTCTCGGCCTGTGCTTCGAATGCGTTGCCAACGGGGATTGCGGGGCCAAGGGGTTCTGCCAGCCCGATCACACCTGCGGCGGAGGGTAGCCGCCTGTCTCAATTCGAGCCCGCCGGTGAGACGAGCTGCTCGGCCTCGCGTCGGCGAAGCCCATGGGGAAAGCGATGCAGGTATTCTCGCGCCGATGATGCAGCTCCAACGCTATCGCCACGGCGGGCGCGCGCCAGTGCAATCAAGAATGCAGCGTCCTCGCCACGGGAATCCGCGGGCGCCCGGGCCGCGAATCGACGCAACTGCCTCTCCGCTCCCGCATAGTCTCCTGCCTGGAATGCGGTCACGCCCGAGGCGTATAGCGCGGCAATCGCGTCGCGTTCGTCTTGCATGATGGAAGCCGAAGAGGACGCCACGGGCGCGGCGATCGGGGACTCGGAGGACATGGACGCGATCCTCGGGATCCTCGGGCCAAGGCTATGTTGATCGGCAGCATGCTCCGCAACAACTACTGGCCGTGCAGGCACCGATGCTGGTCCCTCCACCGGTGCGTTGGGACATGCGGACACCCGCGAATCAGCGCCTGAGCGCGCATACGCCGAGGTCGAAGCGGACGCGACTCGGGGCACGTGCAGCATGGCCGAAGGCGTTCGCCAAGGGGCGAACCACCGCGCTGCCGCCGCCGCGGGAATTGCGAATAGCAATAGAGCTGTCCCCACGCGCAGCGGCCAGCGGGAGCGGGACGCACCTACCACCGATTGGTTCGCTGCCCGAAGCAATTCTGCACGGCGTCGTCGCTGCTCGAGCGGTGAAGGCTCGCGGTCCGCAAGGTCTGCGATGCGCTCGCGCAGAAGCGCAATCGCGCGCTGCTCGGCCTGGCAATCCGCGCAACCGCTGGCGTGCCGTTCGAACGACGCGCGTTCGGTCGCGCACAACCGCCCATCTTCGAGAGCTTCAGCTTGCCAGACCCGATCACAGGGTGCGCGGCTCATGGCCTTTTGTCCTCCATGCGCTGCATCAGCTCTCTACGAGCATGGTGAAGGCGCGTCCAGACCGTGCCGACGGGGATTCCGAGCGCTGCTGCTGCCTCATCGCCGGACAGTCCTTCCACGGCGACGAGCAGGAAGACCTCGCGCTTGCGCTGCGACAGGCGGGTGAGAGCCCGCTGCATGCGTGCGGCTCGATGACTCGACTCGAGGGCTTCCTCAGGCGTTTGCGGTTGGGTCTTGGACTCCCACGCCCAACTCGCAATCCGCGCAGCCATCCGGGAGATCGACCGACGGTGGCGGCGCACGATCATCGTCGCAAGACCCAGAAGCCATGGGCGCACTGCATGCGACGAATCGAAAGCCGACGCAGCTTTCAGCGCATCGAGGAAAACCTCCTGCACCAGATCATCGGCATCCGAAGGGCGCACACCTAGCCGCAGCACGAAACGACGAACGCTGGTGGCATGAAGATCGAACAAGCGTCCGAGGGAGCTCAGATCACCCGAGGCCAACGCCGCGACGAGCACAGCGTCGCCAGTGACGGGGCAGCGAGAGGCGGGCTGGCTCATGGCACCTCGACCTCCATGCCGACACCGAGTCCGACACTCCACCAGGGAAGGATCGGTAATCCAGGTCCGAGCGTGCGTTCGCGGCCCACACGACCTGGAACGACTTCGCCGAGAATCGTTACCCGGAACCTCGCCATCCATGCTGCGGGCATCACTGCGCCCGCAAGTGCCCCGAGGTGAGCCTCGGTGCGCTGCCCGTTCACTACGTCGTTGGATTGCTGGCTCACGCCGCCGATTCCTGCCCTGCCCCCGAACAGAAGCGTCGGGCCGCGCGTGGGTTGGCGAATGGCGAATTGCCCCGCCATCCCGAACGACGTCATCTCGAACTCCGAGGGTACCGCACCGGATACCCGTCCGTAGATCGGATCCCAATCGCCAACCACACCCAGCTCCCAGCGGGAGGTCGCCACGGACGCGAAGACGGACCCCCCGCTCGACACGTAGCCTCCTGGCGCGGCGATTCGTGCGGTTGCAAGCGCGCCAACGAGCGCGTGCATGGACGACCCGGTCGCCGCAGTTCCCACACCCGGTCGGACCGTGACCTTCGACAAATCTTGCCCGTCCTCGGCAGGACGCACCGGCCCCGCGACCAACAACGCCTGCACTGCGGGCACCAGTTCTGCAGGGCTCCCGATCTCCCGCTCGGCGGTGCGTCCATCGATCGTACGAAATCGCACCACGGCGCGCTCTCCATCGACGATCACCTCGATCGAACCGCAGTCGGATGCTTCTGCGTCACCGATCGAAATCGCTCGCCGGGTCTTCGCTGCAGCGTCCACCCACGGCTGCGGCGCATCGCCCGGATCGACCCGAACGGAGCAGCGCTGCGGAGATGCTCCCGCCACGGGAGTATGCAGCAGAATTCCGCACAGGCCCGCGGCACAACCCGTCAGCCGAGGGGGGAAGAGATGGGGATGGGGAGATCTGAAATGATTCAAGGTTCTGAGCAATCCGTTTCTCAGGCGGTGTTTCTTCAAACCAATCCATTGGGCAAGGAGCGCGAACGACAAGGATGGCAGATTGTTTGAAGAATCCAAGGGGCAGGAGCGGACTCTCCGAACAACAGAGATCTCGCGGCGGAGGACCGACATCAAAGGATCCCAGCACCCAAAAGCGACCTCCGCATCAGCCATCCATGAGCATTCTCATCATCGAACAAGACCGAGGAACGCTTCAGTATCTGTCCCGCTTGTTCGCCGAGGCAGGGTACTCGATCCAGAGCTGCGGTGCGGGCGCCAACGCTTGGGAGCATGCGTCCGCCGCCTCCCACGAACTCATCGTGCTGGACTGGATGCCGCCGACCTTGGACGTTCTCGGGCTGTGCCGAAGGTTGCGGCAGGCGGGCAACCAGACTCCGATCCTGATGCTGACCACCGATGGCGACGTCGGAGCCCGGGTTGCTGGATTGGATGCCGGGGCCGACGATTGTCTGGCGCGCTCCGCCGATCCGAGCGAGCTGATCGCCCGAGCGAGGGCGCTCCTTCGCCGTGCCAATTCGTGTAGCGATGTGATTCGTGCGGGACCTGTCGTCATCGACCTACACAATCACACAGTTCGGGTGCAGGGGGAGCTCATCAGCTTCAGCGCGCGAGAGCTCGCGGTGCTCACACTGCTTGTGCGCAATGTTGGGGCGACAGTCACAAAGGTCGAAATGTTGAGCCACGTGTGGGAAACGCGTCGCAGCCCCGGGTCCAACGTGGTCGAGGCGCAAATCCACAACCTGCGCAGAAAGCTGGGGCCTGCAGCGTCCTGGCTCACGACCGTATGCGGCCAGGGCTATTTGTTCAGCCAGCCAGAGGACGGAGGGCGTGGTATCCAGTCCTCGATCCCATCATGGGGACGCGCTCGAAGCGCATAGATCACACATGAGCAACATTAACGTTCAATTCACCCCTTCGGAGGTCAGTTCTGTGCAGGCTTGGTGAGGTCGACCGGAGCGACCTGATTAGACGATACGATTCCTCCAATACGGCGATGAACGGAGTGCTTCCATGAACAAGACGACGACGTTGGTGATCGTGGCTTCCTTGGGACTGCTGGGCGCAATGGTCTCGTGCTCGAGCTCGAACACGAGCGGGACGCCTGCTCCTCCCGCGGGCGGCAGCGCTGGGGCGGCGGGTTCCACGGCTACTGGCGGTGCGTCGGGGCAAGGGGGCTCCGGCGGTACCACCAACACGGGAGGCAGCAGCGGGACCGGAGGCACCGTTGCCACGGGCGGAAGCGCAGGCGTGGGCGGCGGCGGAACAGGCGGTGGTGGCGGAACAGGCGGCAGCGATCTGGATGGCGGCACCGATGGTGGCAAATGCGGTAAGCTGACAACGCTGCACCCGCCAAGTGCCGACGCGGGCACGCTCACCCTGTATTGCCCGTTCAGCTCGACGACGGATGGCGGCAGCAATATCTACTGTGATCATGCTTCGCAGCACTGCTGCGAACCGAAGAGCGGAACCTCGTCATGTACGGCCAAGGCAACCGCGTGCGGGGCGACCGACACCGACTGGGTCTGCGAGGATCCGAGCGATTGCGGCGGCAACCAGATGTGCTGCGGAAAGGGCACGCTGGTCAAGAGCCTCGATCCGAAATGCGGCAATTACGCGTCGGGGTTCACTGGCACGTACTGCGCAGCGCAGTGCGCCGCCGGCGAGATCCAGATGTGCACATCGGATGGGCAGTGTACCGGCAGCAAGAGCTGCCTTCCGTTCGGGACCAAGGGTGCCCAGGTGGGCGGCTGTTACTGAGACAAGGCTGATCCGCCCGCTGCGGCCTGTCCTCGCCTCTGCAGATTTCCAGGCGCCGGGCGCATCCCTTCCACGCAGCAAGTGTGTTGTCATGAAAAACGTGGTTTGGTACGGTCCTTACATCACTCCTGGTCGTGGCTCGGTCGGCTCCAGCGCCAACCACCGCTCACTCGTCAATTGAGCTTCCTTCACAAATCAGCGCACGGTGAACCATGCGTCGCGTTCTCGCGGTGGGTGATAGCTCATGGTGGTCTGCACGGGAGGTCAGGCTGGGCGATCGATCGAGCTGACAGACCTGATCGCGCGCCACTCAGGCTCGGTCGGGCGGCCCTCCGCTGCTAGGAGGATCATCGCCGGACTCCTCGCCCTTGTGAGCAGCGTTCGATGGCGCGGGGGCGACGCGGTCGGGTCGCACACGATGCGGGCCGTGGACCGCGTAGCACTGCGACCACTCCGCCTTGGCCCACTCGTACCTGTGGTTCTCGGCAGCGTATTCTTCGGGCAGTGGATCACCTTCCTCGAATTTGCCCGGAGCCCAATCGTCAATCCCTGGCTTCTCGAGCAGGAGTTGAGCGTCGGGAACCTGCCACCGCTCCGAATGCAGGATCTCGGTATGCGGGTGGCCTTCGCGGATCGTGATCTCGCCCCATTCGTACGTGCTCACTGCCAGCGGTGGCACAAACGGAGGTTCTTCGGGGACATCCCAGAACCACGGAGGCAGATCGGACGGACTCCATTCGTTCGTCAGGTAGCGCGTGAGGATCGCAATTCTGTCTCTGCGTCCGTCGTCGCCCTTCGGATGTCGACCTGTTCGCCGACAGTATTCCTGCCACGCATGGCCCCATTCGCGCTCGAGCTCGCGATATCGCAGGTTCGCCGCGGCCCACGGCACCGGGTCCTCGTTGAACAGGCGTTCGTCGTAGTTCACGAACGCGTACTTCGAGTTCGTGCGAACAGCGACGAGTGTGCCATCCGCCCGAAACACCCAACCTTCCGATCGACGAACCGTCGAGCACGGCTCGCCGTCCTTTCTGAAGCGCAGATCTCCTTCGATCCCGTATCGGAACACATCCACTGGCGGGACGAACTCGGGCGGCTCGGTGAAGGCCGCCCAGTACTCGTCCGGCAAGCGATACGGGTCGCCATGCTCGGTCATGTACTCGAGCAGCATCGCCCACCGTTTCGAGCCTTGCGCAGGGAGCTTTGCCGCTGGCGGCGTCGATTGATCGTCCCTGTCGGGCCCGACGACCGTGATCATGGGCACCTCCGATCTCACCGGCTGCGCAACCGGAGCCGGCGCGCCTTTCTTGAACGCGATCAGGCTCTCTACATCATCGAGCGAGAAGAGCTGCGATCGACCGTCAGCGGGCCGGACGGCACCTTCAGCAATCGCTTGGCTGACGTCTTCGGAGCATATTCCCGCCCCCTTGACTGCGGACCGTGCGAGCACCGCCTTGCGCGACAGCAGCTTCGCGCGCCTCACCTCTGATCTACTACTCCGCGAAGTCGTCGTGCGGCGCGACGAAGTTTATGCCGCAGTGTCGAGAAGCCGCTTGATGCTCGCCTCGCGGGTGGCAAACAAGGCTGCGGTGAGAAGCTGGCCGCGTTTGGTGAGCATGTAGCGG
>JACRCQ010000040.1 GCA_016218915.1 Deltaproteobacteria bacterium | reverse complement strand
GGCGCTTCGCGCCCCGCCCCCTCCGGATCTGCCGCATCCCAAGGATGATCCAATGCGGCAGCCAGAGGGGGCCAGAGCGGGAACCGCTTCGATTTCCCTACCCCCTCCGCCGCCCGACCGCTTGGACTCCCCGGGTTTGCATCGATGCATCGGCGGGCGTGCGGAGGGGGTGCCGAGCGAAGCGAGGCGGGGGAGGTGATCAAAAAGTTCGTCAACAGAGTATTGAGACGCCCTCTTTCCGTCGCGCGCGCTAGGTCAGGCCCCTACCCGACCGCGAATCCGGTGCTATAGCCCGGGTCATGCGTATCGCAGCACACCTTGGGTTCGCCTTCGTCGCGTTGTTGATCGCGACAGCCTGCAACCAGCCCGCAGGGCCCGCACCTGCGCCCACGACGTCGTCTTCCGGCGCATCGCTCGCGCCTGCCAGCTCTGCAGCGACCTTTGGCGCGCCGATCACCTCCAAAGACACTGTGCTGCTCGCTGACCTGTCGAGGGATCCGTCGCGCTGGCAAGGGCAGACGATCGTGCTCTCAGGCACGGTCGCGGACGTGTGCCCGAACATGGGGTGCTGGATGGTGATCGAGGACGGCGGGCAGCGGAGCAGGGTGCGGATGCACGGCCACGCGTTCTTCGTGCCTCGCGATTCCAAGGGGAAGAAAGCTCGCGTCCAGGGGCAGGTCACGGCATCGGGCGCGGCGGCAATGCCCCACGACTGCAAGCACGACAAGCAAGAGGGTGATCACAAGGAGTGCGAGAAGGACAAGCAGGGGGAGATTCCGTTCGACGCGACCGGTGTCGAGCTGATGTAGGGCGCACCCCCTCGCAGCTGGACGGCCCGAGATGCTAGTCTCGCGCGGTCGTGAACGCGCTGCCCCAACCCGAGGTATTTGGCGACCACCTGCTGGTCGGGCGCCTCGCGACCACGCGTATGTCAGAAGTGATGCTCGCTGTGCGCCTCGGGGATCGAAGCGGGCGCATGGTGGCTGTCAAGCGCGCTGCGCTGGGCGAGGCGGCCTCAGGACGCGCTGCCCAGGCGATCCTCCGTGAGACCGAGGTGCTCTCGCATGTCCGAGGCGCAGGCATCATCCAGCTCGAGGGGAGCGGCGAGGTGGGAGGGCTCCCCTTTGTCGCGATCGAGTACGTGCGAGGCGTGTCGCTCGATGCGCTGATCGCCTCGCACGGACCGCTCGGCGTGCAGGCAGCGCGCGCCGTGGGAAACGATCTCGCGCGCGCCCTTGCGGCTCTGCATGAGGCCGGCTGGGTCCATGGCGACGTCGCCCCATCAAACGTGCTGGTGGATGATACCGGCGAGTGCAAGCTGATCGACTATGGCGTCGCAGCGCGCGCAGGAGCGTCGCGTGGCGAGCTCGCAGGCACGCCCGGCTACATCGCCCCGGAAGTTGCGCGCGGGGTCGCGGCGGATCCAGCCGAAGACGTGTACGGCTGGGGCGTGGTGGTGGCCGAATGTCTCGGTGGAAAGCGCATGTATCCGGAGCGGGATCTTGCCGATGCGCCTGCGCGGGAGGCTGGGCGCGACGTCGCCAAGCTGCAGGCCCTCGTGCCTTCGATCGGGCCTGCGCTGTCCCGTGAGCCGTCCGCGCGGCCGAGCTCTGCGCGCCTCGTGCGAGATTGCGCGCTCGAGCCCATGGATCGGTCGTCGCTCGCCCAGGCTGTGTCAGGCATGGGAGCAGCCCCTGCCAACCGCACAGGCGCGCGAGCAGGGCTCACTGTGCCCGACGTCTCGCCGATCCCGCCCGAGACCGGAATCCGCATCGCCTCCAACACCCTTCCGGATGGGTTGTTCGTCGAGCCCCCGCGCTCTCGTGCAAGGGACACTCCGCAAGTCCAGCCCAGGCAGCGCATCGGTCGCGTCAGCGATTTCAGCTGGCAGCAGGTGGTGCTCGTGCTGGTGTCCGTGATCCTCGCGCTCGGCCTTGGCGCAGTGATCGGCCGCATGACCGGGCGTGCGCAGGGCGGCAGCATCATGCTCATGGGCACCCTGCCTCGAAAAGCAGAGGTCCTGATCGACGGCAGGGTGGTCAAGGTGCCAGCAGACGGCACGCCCATCCCGTTGTCCGTCGGAAAGCACACGGTGTCCGTGGTTTCCCCCAAAGGAGAGCGTCGCGACTTCCCGGTTGCGATCCGACCGGGCGAGAGGATCGTGGTCGTTCCCACGGGCAAGAGCGGAGTGCTGCCTGACCTCACGGAGGAGAGATGAGCGATCCCAAGCGCTCGCCTGCAACCGAGGTGATCACCGCTTCCACCGGAGGAGCCTTGCGACGCATGCGCAAGGTGCGGATCACGATCGTGCAATCGCCCACGCGAGAGGACATCGACAAGTCCTTCACCTTCGCACGCGACGAGCTCCGGATCGGCTCGAGCCCGGACGGCGACGTGGTCGTCAATGATCCCTCGGTCTCGCGCGAGCACCTTGCGGTGCGGGTCGGGCCCCATGGCTGGGCGCTGTGGGATCTGGGAAGCACCAATGGGACGTTCATCGGAGAGCTGCGCGTGGAGCGCGTGGCGGTCAGCGACGAAGTCCTGGTACGCGTGGGCAAGAGCGCGCTGCGAGTGGAGCCGCTGGCCGAGACCGTGGAGCAGGAGATCTCTCCCAGGGCGAGGTTTGGCAGGATGCTGGGATCGAGCGCTGCGATGCGCGAGGTCTTCGCAGTGCTCGAGCGAATCGCTGCCACGGATCTGACCGTGCTCGTGGAGGGGGAGACTGGAACCGGCAAGGAGCTTGCGGCCGAGGGGTTGCACGAAGCGAGCGGACGGGCCGGGGCGTTCGTGGCAGTCAACTGCGGGGCCATTCCACGGGAGCTGATCGAGAGCGAGCTGTTCGGGCACGTGAAGGGCGCGTTCAGCGGGGCGGTGCGAGAGCGTACAGGCGCGTTTCTGTCTGCAGACAAGGGGACTCTGTTTCTCGACGAGGTCGGGGAGCTTCCGCTCGACATGCAGGCCAAGCTGCTCCGTGCGCTGGAGCGACGGGAGGTCAAGCCGGTGGGGTCGGACCGGGCCCTGCCCCTGGATTGCAGGATCGTGGCAGCCACCAACCGCGTGCTCGCAAAAGAGGTGACTTCAGGCAGGTTCAGGCAGGATTTGTTCTACCGCCTTGCAGTGGTCGTGGTTCGCATCCCTCCGCTCAGGACCCGCCTGGAAGATCTGCGCATGCTCGTGGATCACATCCAGGACGAGATGGCGCGACGCAGGACTGCAGCCGGGCTCGCCCCATGGGCGCGTCTCGACGAGGCTTCGATCGCGATGCTGATGCGCCACGACTTCCCGGGCAATGTGCGGGAGCTTCGCAACGTGGTGGAGCGTTGGGCCGTGCTCGGCTCTGGGCAGCCGCTCGCAGCAGAGGCGACCGATGCAGCGACGCAGCAGGGACCCACAGCGGCCGCGAGCGACCCAGGGGCAGTGGACGGCACGCTTCTGACCCTTCCCTATCATGAGGCCAAGGATGCCTGGGTCGAGCGGTTCGATCGGACGTACGTGGAAGAGATCCTGAAGCGAAGCGGAGGAAACGTGTCCAAGGCTGCGCGCGATGCGGGCGTGGATCGCCGGCACCTGCAGCGGCTGATGGCGCGGTTCGGCGTGCGGGCGACTTCGGATTGACCCGATCGGTCCCGCACAAAGGTCTGCGGAGCCGATGCCGCAGTGCGGAGGCGTGCGCAGGGTCAGGGTGCGGCAGGCGCTCCGCACCCCGCGCACAAATGGCTGAAAACAAGCCGAATCATCGATGGCATCGGTCGTGCAACCAGGGTGCGCAGACGCCGCGGGCAAGAACGCTCCCGGCAATCTTGAAAGAGAGGCACGTCATGTTCAGCGCTCGCAACATCTTCCGCACCTTGTCCGTTGTCGCCGCACTCGCTCTGGTCGCCGCCCCGGCGATGGCAGGTGACCCGCCCCGCGACGACGCACCGGCAGACCACGCGATCAACGACAAGTCCTTCCCGATGCCGTCCGCGCAGTTCCAGAAGATCGTGGATCGCAGGATCGAGAAGGCGCGCCAGCACCTCGAGGAGCTGATGATGAAGGGCAACGTTCCAGAGGCGAAGCGCGCAGAGATCCGCAGGGCAGCGGAAGCTGGGGCTGCAAGGGTTCGCGCTGCTGCGACGCGCGTGGAGGCAGATGGGAAGGTGACCAAGGAAGAGGCGCGCGAGGTACGGGAGCTGGCGCGCGAAGTGGTCAAGAACCTGCGGCAGCGCTACGGCCACGGCCATGCGCGCGGGCAAAGCCAGGGTCAGGGCCATGGACGCGGCCGTCGCCAGTAGCCTGGCAAGTCCCACGGCGCGCGGCTCGCCCCGCCTACTTCGAGCCGCAGACGCTTTCGCTGGCAGCCACGCTCATCGCAATGCACTTGCCGCCGTAGCATCGACTCGACGCACACTCCAGGTACGACGTGCAGGATTCCCCGTCCGCCTTCAGCGCTTCGCAGGTCTTGGAGGTGGCATTGCACCAGGCTCCGGATTGACACGGATCCGCGAGACCTGCGGCTTCGCACGGGCTGCCGACAGCAATGCGGGCAGCGCACGTGCCTGCGTGGCAGTACGCCGCATCGGCGCAGATCGCCATGGCCGTGCAAGGTTGCCCTTGCGCGACCAGCTCGGTGCACTGGTACTTGTTGGCGTCGCAGAAGAGGCCGTCCGCTACCCAGCAGCGCTTGGCGCCCGCTGGAGCGCCTTCGGAATCCGTGCACCGATCGCCTCCGGAAGCGGCCGGCTCGCACGTTCCGCCGCACGGATCGCCCTTGGCTCCGTGCGGCGCAGGAGCGGTCTTGGTGCAGACTTTCTGCGCCACGCCAGCGTCGCCCGCAGGCGCTGCTGCCACACAGCCCACAGAGCCATCTGCAAAGCCCGCACATTCGCGGCCGTCCGTGCACGGCTGCCCTTCGGGCTTGGTGCCGACCCAGATCCCGTTGCACGCCTTTGCCAGCGCAGCCTGCACATCCTTGTCAGCCACGCACGAGGTGGCGATCGCCTGCCACTGCCATATGCAATTGCCGGCCGCGGTCGCGTCGTAGGTGACCCCGCTCAGCGCGCTGCCGCTATCGATCGACTCCTGCCCGACGGTCTTCATGTTGGTCGAGCACCTCGCGGAGTCATAGGCGTATCCGTGGTCGCCGCAGCACTCGGTCACGTTCGAGCAGATAGCTTCGGCGAGCTTGCTGGCAAAGTCGGCCTGGGCCACAGGTTGCGCCGGAGCGCCAGCTGCGCCTGCGCCGCCGCCGCTGTCACTGCTGTCGCTGGAGCATCCGCTTGCGGAGCCGATCGCATGGAGCGCTGCGAGCACGCACGATGCAGCAACAAAGGGACGCGGCGTCATCCTCATGGAGTCTCTCCTCGAACCGATCGGCAGCCGTCGGCGATGAGGACGCAGTGTACCCCAGTGCCGGTGCCGATGGTATCCTCCGTCGCCATGCCCGCATCGCGATTCACGTTCATCGAAGCTGCCTCCCCGCTGCACGATCCGAAGTCGTTGCGCAGCCTGCTGGATGGCTATGGCCGCGCGCTGTCTTCCCTCGGCGGTGTCAAGGCGGAGCCAGGCGCTTCCCATGCTTCCCTTCCCCGCGTCGTGCTGGTTGCGACCGGTGGCACGGAGCAGGTCATCCTCGATGCGGTAGGTGAGGTCGGACGCTTGCCGTTGCTGCTCGCTGCGCACCCAGGGCACAACTCGCTTCCTGCTGCCATGGAAGTGCTTGCCCGCGTGCAGCAGCTCGGGGGTCGAGGTGCGATCCACTTCCTGCAGGGCCCGCGTGACGAGCAGGGACTTCGGGAGCTGAGCGCAGCGGTGGGAGACGTGTCCGTGGCATGTGCGCTGGAGCATGCGCGCATCGGGCTGGTCGGGGCGCCGTCGGATTGGCTCGTGGCGAGCATGCCTTCGCAGGGCGACGTGCGAGCCGCGTGGGGGCCGGAGGTGGTGCCGATCGATCTGGACTCGATTCTCCGCCCCTCGGACGAGGGTGAGATGCAGCGGGCTGGTGCGCTCGCCGCAGACTTCCGCAGGGGCGCGCTCGGGATGCAGGAGCCTTCCGAAGACGATGTTGCGTCTGCCACCAGCGTGCATGGTCTCTTGAAGCTCCAGGTGCAATCGCAGCGACTCGACGCTGTCGCAGTACGGTGCTTCGACCTGGTCACCCAGCGCAAGACTACGGGTTGCCTTGCGCTCGCCCAGCTCAACGACGAAGGGATCACAGCGGGTTGCGAAGGGGATGTGGTCAGCGCCGTCGCGATGCTCTGGATCCAGCGCATGATGGGGAGTCGGTCGTGGATGGCCAACCCATCGCGCATCCAGCTGGATCGAGGCGTGCTCAGCCTTGCGCACTGCACGGTCCCGCGCAGCATGGTGGGCTCGTACCGTCTGCGCTCCCACTTCGAATCCGGCCTGGGTGTTGGGCTCCAGGGGCAGATGCCGGTCGGCCCGGTCACCCTGGTCCGGATTGGAGGCGCGAGGATGCGAGAGCTTCGCGTGGTCGACGGGATCCTGCTGTGCAACACGGATCATCCTGACCTCTGCCGCACCCAGGTGGAGGTGGAGGTCGGGGGCGACGTTCTGCGCGAGATGCTGGCCCGTCCGCTGGGCAACCACGTCGTGGTCGTGGCTGGGCATCACGCCGCGCGGCTGCGACGCTGGCACACGACGATGATCGCATGAAGGCGCTGCTGAGAGCGGCTGGACAGGACTCGGTCGAAAGAGGGCCTGTGCAATGCGTGGTGCTCGACTTCGACGGCACGCTCACGGACGCGGATCTGCATGCCGCGTCGTTCCAGCAAGCTTCGCGCGATCAGCTCGCGCTTCGTCTGGGTCTGGGTGCGAGCCAGATGCAGGTCGAATGGCATCGCGCGGACGCAGCGCTGCACAGCTCGCCTGAGAGCCTGGGATGGGAAGTCGAGGGCTGGGAGGTGTGCCCGGCTCGGGCCGACCCCTACCTGATCGCGAACAGCATTACCGAGTCGCTCCTGAAGCAATACGACATAGGGGACGGAGCGGAAGGGCGCAGGGCGATCGTGAGCCAGGTCCACAGGGAGGCGTATCTGCGTGTGCTTCCCACGTTCAGGAAGGAAGCGCGCGCAGTGCTCGAGCGGCTCCTCGACCTCGATCTCGCAGTGTGCGTGGTGACCAACTCCCACACCGACACGGTCAGCGCCCTGCTCGATAGCCTGAGCGTTCGCGGACGCGACAAGCTCCGGGTACGGGGAGGGGCGAGCAAGTTCTCGGTGTGCGGCCCGACCGTGCCGAGCAGGCGATTCGACGCACTGCCTGACAAGGTGACGCTCGCGCCCGTGCAAAGGGAGATCTACGTTCGTCGCGGAATGTACTTTAACCTGCTGCAAGAGCTCTGGGAGGACACCTCGAGCTCGCCCGAGACCACGCTGGTGGCAGGCGACATCTTCGAGCTGGATCTCGCGATGCCTGCGATGCTGGGGGCGCACGTGCACCTGGTGACGCGCGCTGGCACGCTCCAGTCCGAGCTTGCGGCAGTGGAGCTGCTCAGGCGGGGCGCATACGGACCGCTCGGCGCTGTGATCGACAGGCTCTGAACCTCAGGGAGAATTCCAGGCATATCCGGCGGTGGACTCCAAGGTCCACCCCGCTGCCATGAGCGCGTCGCGCTCGGCGCTGTCGACGGTGAGAATGTGCCAGGACTTCTGGAGCCGGTAGATCTCGACCGAGCCGCAAGTCGGCGCAGAAGCAATGCACCCGATGTCGTTCTCCTCGGCCCATCCGGCGGCAACGAGCGTGTCGCGCTCCAAATCGTTCGCGGTGCAGAGGTGCTCGTTGGTGGTGGTATTGCGCACCCGGTGCAAAGGGACGAGTCCCCATTGGCACGGCGTTGCGTAGATGTAGAACACGATCCCTTCTGAGACGTATCCGTATGGCTCCCCTTCGGTCGGATTGGTCGACAGCAGATGATCCTGTCCGTGGACCGAACGGTACGTGGCAAGGCGGGCAGGACTGGTTCTGCACGCACACGCGGTGCCGGGCGATGAGCACACGGTCAGGCCGGTGCAATCGCCATCGGTGCAGCAGGTGCCATCCGCGACGCAGTCGTCTCCGCAAAGATGCTGTCCGCCGCTGCAGCCGCATGAGCCCGAGGAGCACGCCTGGTTGCCCGGGCATTGGCCGCAGCTCAGCGTGCCGCCGCAGCCGTCCGACGCGGATCCGCATTGGAGGCTCAGCGCGCTGCAGCTGGTCGGCGTGCAGCCGCAGGCGTTGTTGATGCACGAGCCGGTCGAGCACGTTCCGCATTGGAGCACCGCAGAGCAGCCGTCGGAGATCGCACCACAGGAGGCACCAAGCTGATTGCACGTCTTGGCGGTGCAGGGTCCTGAGCCGCACTGGTTGGGCCCGGCCCCTCCGCACGTCTCGCCAGCCGGGCAAGCGCCGCACGAGACAGCCCCGCCGCATCCGTCCGGAGCGCCTCCGCACGTGGCGCCTAGCTTGACGCACGTGGCAGGGATGCAACCGGTCGGCCCTTCGCTGTCCGCACTATCAGACGCCTTGGTGTCATGAATAGCGTCCACGGAGCCATCCGCCGCGGGATGGATCGGCGGAGTCGCGGTCGCGCCTTCGTCCGCCGCGCAGCTCGCGCCCGGCAACGCTGCCAGCGCGCCGCACAGGCCGACGAAGGCCGCGCGCACGAAGCCTGGACCCGAGAAGCTCACTTCGACATGGTACCACGCCGCGCGAGCCCGATTCTGGTGCTGTTTCGCCAGGCGCACGATGCCCGGGATCTCCTGCTGGAGGCTTCAGAGCACAGGCACGCTTCTCTCCGCACTATCCGTGCCGAACATCCCTGAAAACCCGCCGATGACGAGCAAGGACCCGTCCGCGAGCGGCGTCACCGAGTGCCCGCTCCTCCCCCGATGCATGGGCTGCAGCAAGGTCCACGCGTCGCCAACAGGATCGTATTGCTCCACAAGTGCCAGGGTCTCCTGGGTCGCTTGATCGAAGCCCCCCACGAGCACGGCTTTGCCGTTGGCGAGCGGGATCATCACAGCGGCAGTGCGCATCTCGGACAGGACAGCCGCTTGGCTCCACGTCGTGGTCGCAGAGTCGAACAGCTCAGCGCTCTTGAGCGGCGTGACGTTGGACTTCTTGCCCGCAGCCACCAGCACACGCTGGTCCTTGAGCAGACCCGCGGAGTGGAAGAGCCGGTCGCCCTGGGTGAGGCTGCCCGCAGGGGTCCAGACGTTGGCCACAGGATCGAACAGCTCCGCAGAGGCGAACGACTTCTGTTGATCATTGGCGCCAGCCACCACGAGCACAGTGCCGGTTGCGAGCACGGTCGCGGTCGTGACAAAGCGCGCCGTGCTCATCGGTGCGGCAGCGATCCAGGAGTTGGTTCCGGGATCGTAGACCTCGGCGGACGCCAGAGAATCGCCGATCTCACCGCAATCCGGCACGCCCGTGCATACCCCCTTGTGGTCGTGCGTGCCCGCTCCACCACCGACCACGAGAATCCTGTCGCCCCCGAGCCTAGCCCACGCGAAGTGGCTCCGTGGCGACTTCAGGGGAGCGGCGGCTGCGTACGTCAGCTTGGCAGGATCGAACAACCAGGTGGTGGTGAGCATCTCGGCGCCTGCAGGAACACCGATGGGAGCGCTTCGTCCGCCGCCTGCGATGAGAACCCGTCCATCAGAGAGCAGCGCGGCCAGGTGATTGCTGCGGGGCTCTGGGAGCGGCGGGGCGTCGGTCCATGCGTCCTTGGCAGGGTCGTAGATCTCCACGGAATCGAGCATGTCGCGGGCAAAGGTCTCGCCGCCCATGACCACCACGCGCCCGTCCGCCAGCAGCGTCGCCGTGTGATTGATCCGTCCTGTCATCATCGGAGCACATTCCATCCACGACGACGGCTCCAGTGCGATCGGAGGCCCAGGCGGCTCGGTAGGAAAGCTCGTCGCTGCATCGATGCCCGGCTCTTCCGCAGCCACATCTGCAGATGGCTGATCCGCGGCGGCGTCGTCGACAGGCTGCTGCGCAGGGGGCGAGTCGCTGCTGCTGGAGCAGCCGAGGGCACAGAGCAGGGCCGTTGTCATGCTGATGAATCGAAGCGTCATGAGCTTGTCCTCGTTGGAGCCGCCAAGGTGATACCATGGCTGGATGGCGAAAAGGCTAGGCACCTGGGTCCTGGGGGCGAGCGCTGCGCTCGCGGTGATGGGAGCCTCGGCGACGGCACTCGCTGAGCCAACCGAGCCGGTGGTGATCGGATGGTGGTCGTACTTCGACTACCAGAAGGTACCGACGACCACGAATGCTGCGCACCCGGTCACGGCGTTCGGCGATCCGGACACGTACTACTACGAGCCCTCGGGCGGTTGCGGCATGCAGGAAGACCCCAACGTGCTTCCCGCAGACACCGCCTGGAACAACATGGTCAGCTACGTGCTCAGCCACAGCCAGAACGCCACGCTGTCGTCGGAGTTCACGCGCGACGAGTCGAGCGATCTCAACCAGTTCCAGGAGGCGTACTTCGGCTGGGCCTTTGTCCTGCTGTACGTCCCCAAGGACAAGTACTGCGACCACTACCAGGTGCACATCGGCACGGTCGACGACGGTGTGCAGGCGATGGCGAACGGGAAGATCCTCGGGTATGCGAGTCTGGGGGAGACGGACAAGACCATTGACATGGTGGAGACCGGAACGAGCAATCTGGTCCTCCGGCCAGGGATCAACGAGGTGGTCTTGATCCACCAGGATCAGTGTGCCGTGCAGCGGTACGTCCATGGCGTGTACCTCACGCACAACGGGGCCCAGATCCCGCTGGCTCCCAAGAGCGTGATCTGGGGACGTGTCACGCAGAACGACGCTGCCAAGACTCCCTTGTTCGAGGCGACCGTGGGGCTGACCGGGGCCAAGAACGACTCGTTCACGACCGGACCGTTGGGCTTCTACTTCTTTGACACGCTGACCGACGGAGCCTGGCAGCTTTCAGCCCAGGCGGGCGGGTACAAGAACCAGACCTCGCAGGCTTCGGTAGCGCTGGGACAGGCGCAGACCGAGGCGGTGCGCGTGGACTTCGCCCTGGAGCCTGGGTGCAATTGCCCGAACGGCACGCAGTGCGGCGCCAACGGCGATTGCCTCGAGCCCTGCACCCAGTCTGGCGAGTTCAAGTACACGTGCAAGAACCCCGGCGAGACGTGCGTCAACAAGTGGTGCGTGAAGGACCCCTGCGCGACCATGATCTGCAATGCGGGATTTGCCTGCCACGACGGCGTCTGCCTGGAGATCGCCTGCTCCAACGTGTGCTGCACTGCTGGGCAGGTTTGCTCCGCAGGGCAGTGCAAGCCTGACAACTGCGGCGCGGGCTGCGGCCCAGGGCAGGTGTGCGCAGGAGGAACCTGCGTGGAAGCGTGCACCACCATGACGTGCGTGAACGGGCTCGCGTGCGAGGACGGCAAGTGCCGTCCGGAATGCGAGATTGATCCTTCCAAGTGCGGAGGCCCGTCGGACAGCGGATTCGCCCCTGATGGCTTGTTCGCCGACACCGGCGGCCCAAAGGTCGACGCTGCGGGAGATGCAGCATCGCCAAGCTACGGAGGCTCACACGGCGGCACTGCGACCGGGGACGACGGAGGATGCAGCTGCTCTGCGGCCGGTCAGAGCCGAGCTGCACCGATGTCCATCGTCTGGCTGATCGGAGCGTGGGGCGCAGCTCAGCTGCGACGACGCGCGAGAAGGGCGATCGCCAGGAGCCACAAGGCCGTCGTGAAGTGAGTCTGGCGGGACTCGGCCGTACGGCAGCCACATCCCCCCTGATCCCCGGCTGGTTCGTCGAGCGGCACAATCGCGCCGCCGTCCAGACCGCTGCCTGCGCTGCCCGCTGGGCCGACCTTGGTACCTGCTGCACCCGCGGCTGCTCCTCCGGCCTTGCCGCCTGATCCAGCTCCTGCGCCCCCCGAGGCGCCCGCTTCTCCGCTGTGACCGCTGGCCCCGTCCGAGCCGCCGGCTCCTGTGCCCCCATCGGTTCCCGGATCGGTCGCTGCAGGACCGCAGCTCGAGCTCATCCCGGTAAGCGCGCCATCGCCGCAACTCGAAGGCCAGGCGCCGGCGCTGAGTGCCGGACTCGAAGGAAAGTGTCCGCATGCCGCGGTAGGCGCCCAGGTGTCGCCGGTGAAACACGGAGTCAGGTCGACTCCTGACGTAGCCTCGAGCCAGGCCAGATCAGGGTGCACCAGCGCGCAGTACTCTTCCTGTCCGCAATCCCCGGGTCCCCAGGACGTCACGCAGGAAACCCGCCATTCGCCATTGGGCAGCTTGAGGAACCAAGGCCCTCCGGAATCGCCATAGCAGGTTCCCTTGCCGTTTCCCTCGAATTGCGCCTCGTTGCCCATGATCTTGCCGAGCGGCGTGATGACTTCGCGCTTGATGCCATAGCCGTTTCCATTGTTGTCCGCGTCCCCGAACCCCACGGTCGTCAGGCTCGCGCCTGGAGTCAGCGAAGCGACCTCGCAGCCAGCGAGCACGGGCACGATGGGCACGTCGGTCACCGGCTTCTGCAGCTTGCAGAACGCGATGTCATGGCCCACGCCCACCACCGGCATGGTCTCGTACTTCGGATTTGCGAAGCATGACGTGATGGGAACGCTGAACGCGGGCGACTCGGCGCTCTCGCCGAATACCGCCTTGACCGGGGGCAAGGCGCCTTCGTTCGGATCCATGCAGTGCGCAGCGAACAGCACGATCTCAGGATGAATCAGGGTGCCTGTGCAGAACCCCTCGTCGTACTTGTCAGGCAGGTACACCACAGACGGCCAGCCGCACGTCTCCACCGTTGCGCCGCCGATGATCGGAGATCGGCGTCGTCCCAGCGATTGCGACGCCGTGGGATCTGCGGTCGAGTAGCATCCGACAACAGCTGCAACGAGGGCGAGTGGCATGGCGCGGGCAAATCGATGCATGGCGCATCGGCATGCAAGCAGCGGGCCTCCAAGCAAGGTGCTGCGGGGAGCGCTCAGAAGCGCGCTGATCGCTGCAGGACGCGGAAGCCCGGCACGGGCAGAAGTGAGCTGCCAGATCCCAGTGTGATCCGCTGGCTCCATGCACGGCGCAGCCCAGCGGCCCGGCTACTCCATCACGTTCCAGTTCCAATCGCCGTTCACATAGTACCCGGCGCAGCATTCGCCGTCCGTGCGCCGGAACGTGATCGTCTTCGTCTTCGTCTCCCCTGATGCCAGCTTCACTTCTAGCGTGCAGTCGCCCGGAGCAGAAGGAGTGACGTAGTAGTATGCGCAGCCGGGCGAGAAGCTGTTCTTGCCGCCCCCGCATGCGATGCTCGGGGATGCACATGCAGGGCCGGATGCCTGGATGGATTGCACCTGGCCTGCCTGCGCCGAGATTTGCAGGCCTGCTGGCGCACACTCGCAGTCGACCCTGGACTCGGAGCAGCCGAAGATCGCCGCAGACAAGACCGCTGCACCGATCGCGAGCCGATTCCCCCATTGCGTTCGAATCCGCATGTTGCGAGTGTATCATCCGGGTCGCGCTGGGCAAGGCGCTCGCTGCGTCCGAATGGACTCATCCGCCCGACAATCGCGACGAACCGAGAGCGGTCGATCTGCATCGCGCGAGCTTGGATCAACCCCCGCTCGCAGAGCTGCCCTTCAGCTGATCCCGCACGAGCGATCCCAAGGCCCGAAACGCCTTCTCGACCGTCTCGCTCCACACGATGGCCGTGTTCAATCGCAGGAATCGACCGTAGTGCTTCCCTGACGAGAAGAGCCTTCCTGATGCCACCGAAAAGCCGCGCGTGACAGCTGCCCGCATCAGGCTACAGCTGTCGCACCCTTCAGGAAGCTCGACCCACAAGAACAGCCCGCCGCCAGGGTTGGTCACCTTCGTCCCCTTGGGCAATGCCCCTGCGATGGCCCGGCGCATCAGCGCAGCGCTGTCGTTGCAGTGACGTCCCAGCCTTCGCAGGTGGTGGACCATGGCCCCATCTGCCAGAAAGCTCGCGACCGCCATCTGTGTCGACGTCGGTGCTGCGAGCACGGTCGCCAGGTGACAGTCGACCAGCTTGCCGTGGTGGCGGCCCCCAGCGACCCATCCGATCCTGCATCCTGGGGACAGGACCTTGCTCAGGCTGCCGATGTACACCACGTTCTCGGGATCCAGGCTCTTGAGAGAGCAGGCGCGTCGATCTGTGAACGTCACATCGCCGAACGTGTCGTCCTCCACGATGATCACCCCTGCCCGTCGGCAAATCTCCACCAGCGCCTGCTTGTCACGCTCCGGCATCGTGGAGCCTGTGGGATTGGAGTTCGTGGAGCAGAGCACCAGGGCGCGGACGCGATCGTGTCGCGACAGGAGCCGTTCGAGCACCGGGAGCGACAGGCCGGTCGTCGGATCCGATTGCACTTCCACGGTCCTGAGATGAAGACGCGCCAGGGCAGCATAGAATCCGAGGTAGCCGGGCGATTCCACAGCTACCACGTCGCCAGGCTCGGCAACGGCTTGAAGGGCGACTGACAGCGCTTCCGTGGCACCGACCGTGACGAGCAGCTCGTCAGGACCCAGGGAGCATCCGGAGTCGAGCATGCGCAGCGCCAGCTGCTCGCGCAGCCTCTGGAGCCCGATGCCGGGCGCATAGCGGCTCGCTTCGTCGGGGCAGGAGCGAACCGCGCGGGCCAGACGCACGCTCAGCGCTTCACCAGGCAGCAGCTGCGCGCTCGGCACACCGGCGCCGAGAGGCAGAAGGTTCGGACGCTCCTTCTGCAGCAAGAGCGCTGCGGCCAGGTCCGGGATACGCACCGACGGCGACGAAAGCCGGATGGGATCAACCTGAGGCGGAGGTGGCAGAGCAGGTTGCGAGACTCTGCGCATCAGCTCGGGGCGCACGAAGTAGCCTGACTTTGGGCGGCTCTCGATCAAGCCCCGGTCCTCGAGGCGGCGGTATCCCTGGAGCACGGTCATGACGCTGACGCGCATCTGGACGGCCATGGCCCGGACCGAGGGGATGCGCTGCCCGCCCCGCAGCGTGCCGCAGTCGATGAGCCCGGCGATGCGCGACTCGACCTGCTCGTACTTCGTTGCGGAATGACCCATGGCCATGAGCTCCTGTCGTTGCTCCCGATTGCATCCTAGCGCAGCCGATCAACACAGATATCGCACCTAGCATCTGTTATGGTACAAAATCCATCCGGCTGTGTCTGTTCTGATCGCAGCGGCGCGCTAGCATGCTCCCCGTGGACGGAGGATGCATGAATGCGATCACCGAAAAACGCAAGACGGCAGGCGTCTGCTATGCGGTAACCGATGACGGCATCGAGCTGCCCGTGGTGGACCTCACCCACCCCGCGTTCCAGTTCCGGGCAAGCGCGGAGGAGCTGGAACACATCGCCCGCGAGACCCTTCGCGGATTCGAAAAGACCAGACGCCTACCGGGATTCCTCCTGCGCTGGCTCGCCCGTCGCTCGATCCTCATGCGAGGCACCCTGCAGGCGTCGGGCTCGTTCGTCAGCGGCCTGACGACCTACCTGTTCAAGCTGGGGCCGGAGAATCTGGGGAGCGGCTATGCGGGAAGCATGGACCGACGCATCAACGCGTCTCTATCGCCGTTGTGCGTACGGTTGCGGCTCCGAAGCATGGCGGAGCTTCTTGCCCAGTCGCTCGGCCCCCTGCTGGCGTCGCGCCCGACTCCGCTCCATCTGATCAACATCGGTGCAGGTGCGGCGTCGGACAGCCTCAACGCCTTGCTGCTCCTTCGCAAGAGCCATCCCGGGCTTCTGGAAGGGCGACGCGTGTCGATCCACGCTCTCGATCTTGAGCCGGGGGGACCCAGGTTCGGCTGCCGGTCGCTGGAGTCTCTCCTGGAGAGCGGCGCACCGCTCTGCGGCCTCGATGTGGGGTTTGCGCACGTTCCCTACGATTGGAGCGAGCCCGGGCGCCTGAAGCAGCTCTTGCAGACGATGGGTGCAAACGATGTCGTCGCCTGCTCCTCCGAGGGAGGAATCTTCGAGTACGGCTCGGACGAGCACATCCGATCGAATCTCGCAGCATTGCGGGCAGCAGCGCCGGACGGCACGTGCGTGGTCGCGGAGTTCATGAAGGACTGCCCGACTGCCCGCGCCGTGATCGAGACCGGCAAGCTAGCGCTGAAGCTTCGCACCCCCGCGGCTTTTCAGTCGCTGGTCCGCGCGAGCGGATGGAATGTCGCGCATCTGATTGACACCAACCCCCTGTACGCAGTGGCGAGTCTCAGCCGGGCGGTGGATTGAAGTGCCGCAGAAAGGCAGCATGCGATGGAGCCTGTCATGAACACCAACTGCTATGCGGACCCGATGCGGGCCGCGGCCTACGCACGTCTGCAGTTTCCTGGCACCTACCTGCTCGCCTTCCGCGACATGGCAGCGATCATCGCTCAGCACGTGTCGGGACTCGACGCGCTCGACTTCGGCTGCGGCGCAGGCAGATCCACGCGGTTTCTTCGCAACCTGGGATTCTCCACCCTGGGCATCGACAACGCCCCGGAGATGATCGCCCAGGCCCGGGAGCTGGACCCTCAAGGAGAGTACCGTCTGGTCGATGGCGACGATCTCTCCGGGATCGCCCGCAGCGCCTATGATCTGGTGCTCGCGGCATTCCCCTTTGACAACATCCCCACGGCCCACAGGAAGCGAATGCTTCTGGAGCAGCTGCGCGACCGGCTTCGTCCGGGCGGGCGGATCATCAACCTTGTGTCGAGGCCCGCGATCTACGTGAACGAGTGGGCATCGTTCACCACGAAGGACTTTCCGGAGAACCAGCAGGCGCGCAGCGGCGATCGCGTACGGATCGTGATGAAGGACGTCGACGACCCGAGGCCGGTCGAGGACGTCCTGTGGTCGGACGACGACTACCGGCGTGTCTACCAGAGTGCTGGGCTCGAGCCGGTGGCCGTGTCCTGTCCGTTGGCGAGTGGGCAGGAGCCGGTACGTTGGGTGAGCGAGACGCGCATCGCCCCCTGGTGCATCTACGTCCTGGGAACCAGCGCCCGCTGAGGGTAAGCTGCGCGTCCGGAGGACCAGGAGATGAAGACGCAGGAGCGTACCACCGCAAAGGCGGTGACCGTTGGCGTGGCTCTCATCGCAGTCGCCGTGTTCGCATCGAGGCTGTTCGCAAAGCCAGGGATCGAGGGGCTTCCCCTCGCTCCGTCGGCAAGCGGCGAACTTCGCGGCTCTCCCCCGCCTTCCGGGACCGACGTGCCGCGGCTCCTGCAGAACCCGACCTTGTCGCGTACGCACATCGCCTTCAACTACGCAGGGGAGATCTGGAGCGTGCCTCGCGACGGGGGCACGGCCCAGCGGCTGGTGACCGGGCAGCTGGTCAACTTCCGTCCGCTCTTCTCGCCTGACGGATCCCGGATTGCCTTCACCGGCGTCTACGACGGCAATGCCGACGTGTACGTGGTCTCCGCAGCAGGGGGTGAGCCGCAGCGGCTGACGTGGCATCCGAGCGATGACGAAGCGCTCGGATGGACGCCGGACGGCAGCCGGGTGCTGATGCGCTCCTGGCGCGCAACGCCGCGCGATCTGCCCAAGCTCTTCACGGTCCCGCTCAACGGCGGATTCCCGGAGGAGCTGCCCCTGCCATCGGGCAATGAAGCAAGCTATTCGCCCGATGCAAAGCGATTGGCGTACATCCCCTACCCGCAGTGGCAACCTGCCTGGAAGAAGTACCGCGGCGGCCAGACGACCCCGATCTGGGTCGCGGACCTTTCCGACTCGCACATCGTCAAGGTGCCACGCGACAACTCCAACGACCGGTTCCCGAGCTGGGTCGGTGACAAGGTCTACTTCCTGTCCGATCGGAGCGGGCCCTACACGCTGTTCTCCTACGACACCAAGAGCAACGAGGTGCGAGAGCTGGTCAAGAACGCCGACGGCCTCGACATGCGGTACGCGTCCGCAGGCCCAGGTGCGATCGTCTTCGAGCAGCTCGGCCGGATATCGCTCTATGACCTGACCACGGGAAGCACGCGCGTGGTGCCCATCAGCATCTCTGCGGATCTGCCGCAGGTGCGGGCGCGGTTCGACAAGGTCGCCCCCAAGCAGATCCTGCACGCGGCGATCTCGCCGAGCGGCAAGCGGGTGGCGATCGAAGCGCGCGGCGAGATTCTCTCGGTCCCTGCGGAGAAGGGCGACGTACGCAACCTGACGCGCACGACCGGAGTGGCGGACCGGGATCCGGCGTTCTCGCCGGACGGCAAGTGGATCGCGTGGCTGTCGGACGACTCGGGGGAGTATGCGCTCCACTTCCGGGCGCCGGACGGGCAAGGGCCGGTGCGGACCCTGGAGCTCGGAGCGCCGCCTTCCTACTTCTACGAGCCGCGCTGGTCACCGGACAGCAAGAAGCTTCTTCTCACGGACAAGCGATTGAACCTCTGGCTGATCGACCTGGATCACCCGGTGCTGGAGAAGATCGACACCGACCGCTACGAGGGTGCTGACTTCCGGGCCGCCTGGTCACCGGATTCGCGCTTCGTGGCCTACACCAAGCAGCTGCCCAACTTCTTCCATGCGGTCTTCATCTACTCGATAAAGGACAAGGTGGCGCGCCAGGTGACCGACGGGCGCAGCGAGGCGTACTCGCCTCGTTTCGATCGAAGCGGCAAGTACCTCTGGTTCCTCGCAAGCACCGATGTGGGACTTGCCCAGACCGGAGGCATGATGGCGTATGGACGTCCGGTGACGAGCAGCCTGTACGCGATGGTGCTGAAGAAGTCGGTGCCTTCGCCTGTGGCCCCGGAGAGCGACGAGGAGGGGGACGCGAAGAAGGACCTGGCAGGCAAGGGCAAGGCTGACGACAAGGGGGACAAGGGGGACAAGGACAACAAGGGGGACAAAGGCGATCACCCGAAGCCATCCACCTTGGTGACCATCGACTTCGAGGGGCTGGACCAGCGAATTGTTTCACTTCCGGTCGATCGCGCGAACTATGTTGGAATCGACGAAGGGCCGGATGGGGTGGTGTTCCTGGCCTCAGGGCCATTGGCCTTTTCCGACGAGGACTATCTCAGCCTGCGAGAGGAGCCGCCCACGCTCGAGATCACGCGCTTCGATCTGAAGACGCGAAAGGCCGAGAAGTTCCTGGAGAAGATCGACTCGGGCAGGGCCGGGTTGCAGACGTTCCTGGTATCAGCGGACGGCAAGAAGGTGCTCTGGGAGAAAGACAAGAAGTGGTTCCTGGCAGCGTCGGACAAGCCTCCCAAGCCAGGAGATGGAGCGCTCAAGACCGAGGGGGTCGAGGTGTGGGTCGACCCGCGCGCGGAGTGGCGTCAGATCTTCCACGAGGTCTGGCGCATCGAGCGCGACTTTCTCTACGATCCGAATGCGCATGGGCTCAACCTCGGGGAAGCAGAGCGGCTGTACGGGAGATTCCTCGACGGTATCGGGAGTCGCGACGACCTCAACCAGCTGCTCGAGGAAGCCCTTGGCAACCTGGTTCTCGGGCATGTGTGGGCGCAAGGCGGAGCAACCCCCAAGCAGGACCGCGGGGATCCGGGCTTGCTCGGCGCTGACTGGCGGATCGAGGAAGGCCGCTACCGTTTTGCGCGGATCCTGTCAGGCGAGAACTGGAATCCGAAGTTGCGCGCACCGCTCACAGAGCCGGGAGTCGAGGTGAAGGAAGGGGACTTCCTGATCGCGGTGAATGGGCAGGATTGCAGGGGCGACGACGACGTGAGCCGGCTGCTCATGGGAACGGGTGGCAAGCAGACCGTGCTGACGGTGGGGCCCAACTCCGATGGGAGCAAGAGCCGGCCGGTGACTGTGGTGCCGGTACGATCCGAGTCGGCGCTGCGCTTGCGCACCTGGATGGAGGACAGCCGCAAGAAAGTCGACCAGCTCACGGGCGGGCGCGTGGGCTACGTGTACATCCCTGACACGGCTGGCGGCGGGTACACGAACTTCAACCGTTACTACTTCTCGCAGGTAGGCAAGGAAGCGGTCATTCTCGATGAACGCTTCAATCATGGCGGGCAGATCGCGGACTACATGGTGAACGTCCTGAAGTGGACTCCGTTGATGGGCGCAACCACGCGCGAAGGCGAGGACCAGATCATCCCGATGGCGGCCATCTTCGGGCCCAAGGTGATGATAGCCAACCAGATGTCAGGCTCAGGAGGCGACGCGCTCCCGTGGCTGTTCAAGAAGGCGGGGCTGGGGCCGCTGGTCGGCGTGAGGACCTGGGGTGGACTGGTCGGGGTTGGTGGCTATCCCAGGCTCATCGATGGCGGGTACGTGACTGCGCCGCGCTGGGCGTTGTACGGAACGCAGGGCAAGTGGGAAGTGGAGAATGTGGGCATCGCGCCTGACATCGAGGTGGAGCAGGATCCTGCGCTGACGCGCACCGGGCACGACCCGCAGCTCGAGCGCGCGATCCAGCTGGCCATGGAAGCGCTGGCCAAGACGCCACCCACCAAGCTGGTGCGTCCGCCCTACCCGAATTATGGACAACAATTGCCCAAATTCGCCGCGCCGTAGGGGCACCCCGCTGTTCGTAGGGGCTTGCCACCGGCAAGCCCGCTACGGCGCACATCTGAGGAACGTAACCGCTCCGGCCATCGAATTGCCCGCACCCACGAAGCGCAACGTGCGCTTGGCGTTCGCTGCGCAACCAAGAACGAGCTGCGCATTGGCGCCCGGGTGAGCGGCCGGGTCCACCCAGCACCAGCCATCGACCTGCGCGCCCATGACAATCACCGGATCCTCGGTCGACTCGATGCATGCAGTGAGAGGCGCGCCCGGCTGCGCTTGCTGGATCTCGCACACACACTTGAGGCCGTTCTGCACGAAGTCCGGGTTCTTGGCGAGCTCTGCCACCACCTCCGCAGACGGATCAACTCTCCCAGCCATCACGCACGACGGACACGTCGTTGTGCCCTCCGGATACTTCGTTGCCTCCAGAACGGTGCAAGGCACTGTGCCATCCCCGTTGTACTTCAACGGGCTCCCCCAGCATTTCGGCCCCAGCGCTTTCTTGAAACGATTGACGATCGCCTTGATCGCAGGTCGATAGCCGAAATCCTCGGCCGACGGGTTGTCCGTGTTGGACGGGCAGATCGACGCAAGCACCGCCTGGCTCGGATCCAGGCCGTGCAACACCGCGAGCTGACGACGACCTGGATACGCTTTGGCGCGGTACTGGGTCTTGCCGTAGGAGCCTGTTTCGGTCTGACAGAGCGGGTTGTTCAGCCCGTCCGCTTCTGCGCAGTCGCACGAGCTGGAATTGGCGCTGCAATCCTTTGGGTTCTGAAGCTTGAACGTGCAGGCGTACTGAAGGTCGTTTCGCCCCTTGATGTCCCACTCATGGCCATTGATCCGGTTGGCCGTCGGCGTGGCAGCGTTCATGTCGGCCAGGGCCTCGCCCGTGGCCGGACTGGTGCCGGAGCGAGGCTCAATCGACTCGATCATCAGGGGATCCTTCGGTTCGCCGGCTGGACTGAAGTCGATCCCCATGGTGTCGCCCTGGGTATCGGTGATGACCTTTCCCAGGATCTGATCCCAGACGGTGATCGTCTCAGTGACGCCCGGGGGAATGGAGGCTCCGGATGAGCTGGATTCGAACTGGCTCTTCTTCCAACCGAGCTGCTCGACCGGGCGATAGCCCTGCTTCAGATCGTTCGGATTGTTGGCTATATCCTGCCAAGGTACGCCCACGATCGCGGCGAGAAACAGGCTGCTCGAATCGCGCAGCACGGTCTCGCACACCGACATGTCGAATGTGCCATCGCCATTGTCCCTGTACTTGGTGCAGTAGAGCGGGTTGAAGTCCTTGTCAGCAGCAAACCCCGGATTGACCGGGAATGCGACGTCGGCAGCGGAGAACACTCGCTTGCTCAGCCCGTTGACGTAGCGACGGATCGGGTAGGTGAAGTCAATGCCGAAGCGCTGCTTCTGACGAAAGCAACGGAGGTTGAGGCTGTCCTCGATGTCGGAGTAGTACAACCCCTTGGAGCACTCGGGGTCTGTGCTGAAGTCACCCTGCGCGCAGGACATGCACTGCGGGCCGTTCGGATCAGTCTGGCACTGGGAGGTCGCACGCGGAAGGTGCCACGGGTTCTGACCGCTGTACGCCTGCACTGCGATGTAGTTCTGCCAGCCGTCGACGATGGAGCAGTCGTTCTCATCGGTCAGCATGACCACGCCGAGCACCGAGTCAGGACGCACGAACGCGTCGCGCTGCCTCAGGACGACCAGATCGACCCCTTCCGGACCACGGCACTGCCCCCCTTGCTCGGCCTGGTTGGTGTCGCAGCTGAACGGGACCATTCGCTGGTAGGGAGCAGGGTCGACCAGGAAGCGGTACCAGGCCTCGAGGCTCGCCTCGAACCCGCAGCCATCCTGTCCCGTGCCGCGCACGATGGCCGTGAACTTGTCCTTGAGCGTCTGAACATTGCTGTCGCCAGGTGGGTTGTACTTGGCCTTTGGATCCCATGCGAGGAATCCCTGGTTGTTCCAGGTCGACTCCTTCTTGCTCGGGTCCATCGGGTCTGCCCGTTCGATGAGATGCGACATGTCTGCCATGCGCGGGTTGTACTGGGCCGTGGGCACGTCAGAGCAGGAGTCTGCACCATGCCCTCCGATCGACGACGAGATCACACCGATGTGGATGTCGTTGACCGGGTCGAACTCGCGCATGAAGCCCGGCGCGCACTTGCCCATGGCGTCCGCAGGGTTGCCGTCGTTGCACAGGGGATTCACCAGTCGCTCGATCAGGTCTGGTACGGCAACGGCGAGCACCTCCTGCTTGTCTGCCATGGACGCCGAGTTGTCGATCATGAGCAGCAGATCGACCTTGTCCATCTTTCTCGACTGGAACATCGCGGTACCGGCGTAGGCAACGCATTCGCCGTACTCCGTGCCGAGCGCGTTGCAGACCTGCATTCCTGGCTCACCCCCTTGACACTTGCAGGCGACCTTTGCGCCCGGCGTGCACGCTGGAGGCGGCCCCATCTGCACATTGCCCCCGCACCCGCACACAGTGACCATCAACGCCGGGATCCACCTGGATGCTCTCATCGTCGTTCCTCCGATTGACGCTCTGAAAAGAGCGGGGGCTCACCGATTCGACATCGCGGCCAGCATGCTGCGCACGCGCGGCGCATGCGGATCGTTCGGGTGCGCCTGCAGGAATTGCTCGGACAGGTAGATCGCACGCACGCGCCTTCCACTGGCCGCATACGCCTCGATCCGGAGCACTTCAGCGTCGAGCGACAACGCCCCCCGCGGAAAGTCGTGGCGCATCCGATCGAGCAGCGCCAGAGCTTCCTGGGACTTGCCCGATGCGAGCGCCTCGCGCGCCTGATCCATGGCCCGGATCTCGTCCGTCACCGAGCTGCGCACCTCGGGCGCAGGGGCAGAGGACAAGGGCGCAGACGCCGAAGGCGCAGGTGGAGGCGCTGCGCTGGCCGAAGCTGGCGCAGAGGCCGATGGCTGGGGAGCGATCGGCACAGAGCGCGCTGCCAGCTCTTCGATCGTTTCCGGTGCCGAGGATTCCGGCGCAGGCTGCGACGCTGCCGCGCGCGGAGGCGCGAGAACACCGCCACGCGGGCGATAGGGGGCGCTAGCCGACACTTCTGGCGCCAGCACCTCGACGTCCGCACGATGGGCCACCACGGTCACCACACCGATCACCGCGCCACTGGTCACCACGCCTGCTGCGACCCAGGGGGTCATCAACGCGACAATGCCCTTGGTGACAGCACCGGACGCTGCCGCCTTGCTCGCCAATGACGCTCCAGATGCAGCTGCAGCAGCCCCGACCCCGGTGAGCACAGCAGCGCCCGTGAGCGCCGCAGCCGCCTTGCGCACAGCCTGGGGCGAGGGACCTTCGCCGCGCGCGGATCGCAACAGCGCGCGCTCGAAGTCGTCTGACGTGCTCGACACGAGACGTTGCACGGTCATCGCTCCCTTCCCTGGAACGCCACACGCGCTCTCACGCGTCGTGCCTCGCGGCTGAACTCCTCGCGTGCCCGTCGAAGCCTCGAGCCAACGGTTCCGACCGGGATCTCGAGCAAGCGGGCGATCTCGGTGATCTCCAGCTCCTCGAGCTCGAAGAGGGCAAACACCAGACGCGAGTCCTCGCTCATGCCTTGCAGCACCTCGTAAAGAAGCTCCCGTGCCTGCCCCTGCTCCATCTGCTGATCAGGCAGCGGCAGCGACGCCGCAGCGTCGTAATGCTCGAGATCGACGATGGACCCATAAGCGCTGGCCGCTCTGCGGGCAGAAGCTGCTTTGCGGAGAGCCACGCCAAACAGGTATGGCCACTCGCTGCCGAGCCGGATCTGGTCCATGCGCTGCGATGCGAGCCAGAATACGTCTTGCGTCACGTCATCAAGCTCGTTGCGTGGTACGCCGAGCCAGCGAAGCAGTCGCCACACCAGCCGGTAGTGGCTGTGCACCATGGACTCGACACGCGTTTGCGCCTCCGCACGAGCCACAGGCTCTTCAGCATGCAGGGGGGCGCTCGCGATCAGGGGATCCCCGACCGGCGACTCGCCATCCCAGGTTGCTGTCGGGGTTGGGGGCACGTAGGGATGATGTCGCGGAAGGGGGTCTGTGATCACCAAAAATGCAGGGAGGCTTCGATTCCTGCCCGAACGCCAACCCCAGGAGGCCGAAACACCGTCTGCCCTGAGCTCTGCAGGTAGAAGCTGTCGCGCACCAGCGGAATTACCCCTCCTGCGGCCAGCGACAGCGCAACCGGCTCAGCCACGATCCAGCGCATACGCAGGGTCGCATCCGGCGCTGCCCAGCCTCGCCAGTGGCTCGCACTGCCGTTCGCAGTGCGCCCCGTGGTGCCTATGGCCCCGGCTTCAAAGCCGATCCAGGGTTCCACTGCGAAGTCAGGCGCAAGAGCAAGAGCCCAGAAGCAGGCTTCCACGCGCGTCCCCAGCCAACGAAAGTCAGAGCTCCCCTCCTGTGTCTCGTAGCTGCTTCTTCCCGCATAGGAGAACGAGGCTCGTGCTGCGGGGGTCGACGTCGGGTGCCGCAGCTCCAGGGCGATCTCGCCATACCACGCAGGCCACGGAGCCATTGCAGAAGTCACGCCTGCGCCAAGGCTCGTCGCTGCAAAGAAGCTGCGAGGGCGAGGCTCGGGCTCAAGACGTGGCGCAGGCGCAAGGACTATCGGGATCAGAGGCGGGGCAGCAGGGGGCAAAGGCTCGGCGCTCGGTGGCGCGGATGGAACCGGCTTGGGTGGAGGAGTGACGCGACGTGGCCGACCCCGGTCAGGATCCAGAGTCATGGCGACCACGACCGCGAGAGCCTCGGCGACCTCCTGGCACGATGCTCCCTCCACGTCGCGCGCTGCCTCGCTGGCGCGACGCACGAACACCAGAGTTCCGCGAAAGGCCAGCTGCTCGCCGCCTTTGCGCAGGTGCGCCTTGATCAGGATCGCCGGAGAGTCGTCAGCAGCAACTACGAGCCGGTTGGTGCGGGTACTGACCTCTGCGAGGAACGCTTCCTCGTTCGGACAGCCATCCTCTGCGACGTACTCGAGTCGCACCGCTACCGGGGCATCGTCGGCATGCGCGAGCCGCGGCCCAGGGGCGGCGAACGCCGCGACCATGCACAGCAGCCCTGTGGCTCGAACGATGACCTGCAGTCGTATCAAACCGACGCGGACGGTATCACCCGGAAGGGGGTAGGTGCAAATGACAGAGTCTGCAGACCATGTTCCGCGAAGGCACGACTCACCATGAAGCGGCGCCAGGTCTCAAGCGCTCTGCTATGCGGCAGTCCTTCGGCAATCACCCGCAGGAGTAGTTCGTGCAGCTGCCCGAGCAGCAGTCCATCGAGCTGTAGCAGCTCGTGCCCCAGGGGTCGCACCCGCAATGGCCTGACATCGTGCACTTGCCCGAGCAGCAGTCGCTTCCCATCGAGCAGCTGCTCTGATCCGGTGCACAGCAATGGCCGTTGAAGCTGCAGCTCTTGGGATAGGAGCAGAAGCCGCAGTCCACGGTCTTGCAGCCGTCGTTGATGTCGCCGCACTCCTTGCCCTGCTGCAGGCACGAGGTGGTGGGCGAGCAGCCGCACACGTTCGCAGGCCCCTTGCCCCCGCAGGTATCCGGGTAGATGCAGGTGCCGCAGTTCACCTGCCCGCAGCCATCCGAGATCCACCCGCAGTCCTTGCCGGACTGGAAGCAGGTCGTGGTCGGCACGCAGGCGCACTGGCCTGCGACGCTGCACTTCTCGGTGGGCAGGCAGGTGCCGCACGACTTCTTCTGGCCACAGCCGATGTCGACCTCACCGCACTCTCTGCTGCCGCAGCTGCCTGTGGGGACGCAAGCGCACTTGTGCGCGGCGTCGCAGCTGTTGCCGCTCGTGCAGGTTCCACACTGCAGCACCTTGCCGCAGCCGTCGCCGATCTCTCCGCAGTCCGCGCCCTTGCTCTTGCAGGTCGCAGGCTCGCACGGGTTGTTGCCGCAGCGATTCGGGCCCGCTCCGCCGCAGAATTGCCCGGACGGGCACGGGCCGCAGTCGATCACGCCGCCGCATCCGTCAGGCGTCTGACCGCATTGGGCGCTCAACGACGCGCAGGTAGCGGGTGCGCACGCACAACGATTGGGCGTTCCTCCGCCGCCGCAGACCAGCGGAGGCAGGCAGCCGCCGCAGTCGAGCACGGAAGCGCAGGAATCTGATGCGACGCCGCACTCGATGTCGATGCCGCACTCCAGGGGGCTGCACCGCCCCCATCCGCACTTGTTGGCCCCGGCTCCCCCGCAGCTCTTGCCACCTTCGCAGCCGCCGCACTCCACGATCTTGCCACACGCGTTGGCGGCCGACCCGCACTCGGCGCCGATCGACTCGCAAGTCGGCACAGGACAAGGCACCGCAGCTTCGACAGCTGCGTCCGCACTCTGGGGCCTGGTTCCTGCGAGATCGTCGAGCGGCGTGACCAGCGTGCATCCCCACATCAGGGCCGAGGCGATCCCCGTGCACAGGACCTGGGACTTGCGGACGAGCAGCAATGGATCGAGGCGAGTGTCCCACGGGCAGCATCGGAGGGCAATTCGGACAGGAGGCGGCAGGGGCCAGGCAGGCGGAGCGCCCTGGCGGACGGACCCACTTCGAAGCCGATCCAGGCCGTATTTCGGGCAGACGGCGAGGTTGGGCGGGGCTTGGGGTTTCGTGACGCGACGTGCTGACTGCGCTCCGGTCTTGTCCGAACCGCCGGGTTCTGCCAACCTATGCAGTGACGTGAGATCCATCGAGGAGATAACGCCAGGCCTCGTACTTGGTCGCTATGAGTGTCTGCTTCCCATTGCCCGAGGGGGGCAGGCAGCGGTTTGGGCGGCTCGCGTCACCGGTGCCCGCGGCTTCGAGAAGATCGTTGCGGTCAAGGCGATGCTGCCCGGGCTCAGCGAGGACTCCAACTTCGAGCGGATGTTCCTGGACGAAGCGAGGATCGCTTCGAACATCAAGCACCCGAACGTGGTGGAGATCCTGGATCTCGGCGAGCACGGGCCCCTGCTGTACCTGGTGATGGAGTTCGTGGAGGGCGAGACCCTCTACGACCTGATCCATCTGGCGAGGAAGACGGGGATACCCGGACCGCTTGCGATCAAGATCGTGATGGACGTGTGCGCAGGGCTCCATGCAGCTCACGAGCTCAAGGAGAACGGCGTCCTGCTCGACATCGTGCACCGCGACGTCTCGCCTCAGAACGTGATGATCTCCGAGACGGGCATCGTGAAGATGGTCGACTTCGGCGTGGCGCGCATCAAGGGGCGCCTGAGCCAGGCGACTGCAGACGGCTACGTCAAGGGCAAGACCAACTTCCTGTCGCCGGAGCAGATCTCGGGCAAGTCGATCGATCGACGCACCGACATCTTCGCGATCGGGGTGATGCTCTACCAGCTGACGACTGGCAAGCATCCGTTCCGGGGAGAGACCGAGGGGCAGACGCTCAACAACATCCTGCGTTGCCGTCTGCGCAAACCTTCGACGATCATCAAGGGGTACCCGGAGAACCTCGAGACGGTGGTGGTGCGCGCGTTGGAGCGCGAACCCGAGTTCCGCTTCCAGACCGCCCAGGATCTGTACAAGGCCCTGGATGCGACCCTGACGGGCATGACACGTGCCACGAGCGAGGACATCGCTGCCTTCGTCAAGCCCTTGATCGGCGAGCGCGTGGAGGCGTTCCGCACCGCTCTCAACCAGGCGCGAAAGACCGCGTCTGCGGCGTCCGCCGCTGCAGGCACGTCCCCGAGCGATGCGCAGATCTCCGGCTTGTCCAACGTCAGCTCTGCCATGGGCAACGGCCTGTCCAAACCTGTGGCGATCCTCGGCGACCCTTCGTCCGCGCCATCGGCTCCTGATCCCTCCAAACCGCCGGCGCTGGCCCCGGCGCCGCCGCCGATCGTGCACACGCCGACCGCAGGGGGCGGAGCATCGGTGTCAGCGGCGCTCGCGGTGCATGCCAGGAGGCGACGGGCACCGGCGTTCGTGGTGGCGGGCGTGTTGATCGCTGCCGCCGCAATCCTGCTGGTCGCCCGATGGAAGATGGCCTCGAAGCAACCGTATCCGGCTGGTCTGCCGACCGTGGCGACGCTCGCCTCGCCCCAGCCGCAGGCATCGGCCGGGCTCGACGGAGTCGACGCAGGCACAGCGGTGGCCGAAGGGACGGATCCGGCCTCGAGCGCATCCGCGGCAGGGTCGGCGCCGGTGGTAGCCGCGGCCTCAGCGGACCCAGTCAGCAAAACCCCGCAGAAAAACGTTCCCCGCAAGGGCAAAGGCGGCAAGGGCGACAAGAAGTGGACGCCGCCGGTCACGGAATCGGGCCTGTAGCCTTGGGCGCGGGTCGATGCTAATGATCTAGATCCCGATGCGGGCTTATTCTCACGCGTATATGCGTACGATCATTTTGGGAGCGATTCTCGCGCTTGGCGTGCCAACCGTGGCGTCGACAGCGTGGGCGCAGCCCACACAGGCTGAAATCAACAAGGCCAAGGCGGCGTTCAATGCCGGGCTGGCGCTGGAGGCTGCGGGCGACTGGGCGCAGGCTCTGGGACGATTCCGCGAGGTGACCGCGGTGAAGGCAACGCCGCAGGCGTTGTTCCACATCGGCCGGTGCCTCGAGAAGCTCGGCAAGTGGACCGAAGCTGTCGGAACGTATCGCCTTGCCGTGGAAAAGGCAGAGGGTTCCTCGGAAGCAAGCGTGCGCCAGCAAGCCGACGCAGCGCGTGTCTCGTTGGAGTCGAGGCTCCCGAAGCTGGTGATTGAACGCGGGCGCGGTGCCGAGTCGGCGTCGATCACACTCGACGGCGTGGCCTTGGGCTCGACGGCGATCGGCAACTCGATGCCTGCGGATCCCGGGCCCCATGTGATTGTGGCGACGCAGCCGGGCAAGCCACCTGCCACGTTCAACGTGGTGTTGGCCGAGGGCGAAACCAAGCAGCTACCCATCGTGATGGAAGCTGCCCCTCCCCCGGTCGCGTCCTCAGCGGCGCCGGTGCAATCCGCTGCGCCCAGCAAGGTCTCTTGGACGAAGAAGCAAGGCTACTACGTGACGGCGGGGGCAGGCGCCAGCGCGCTTCTCGGCGTGGTGTTCTTGGTGCTGCGAAACAACGCGCTCGATGATCTCTCGCACCAGTGTTACGGCACCCATTGCCCGGAGTCTCTCGAGGGGACATATACAAGAGCGAAGGTCTATACCGTGCTCGGCGACACATTCCTGGTGTTGGGCGTGGTGGGCCTTGGTGTGGGTACGTTCATGATCGCCAAGGGCAAGAAGGAAACAGCGCCGCCCGCAGCAGCAGCCGATAGCCGTCGGCTGTGGCTGGCGCCGCTCGGACCTTCGGGCCCGGGAGCAAGCCTGGGAGGGACGTTCTGATGCGGACCAGACAGACTTTCTTCGTCGCCGCGCTTGCTTTGTCCACCTGTGCGGTCTTCGCATCGTGCGGAATGCCAGAGGACTACGTATTCGATCTCGATGCATCGGCGGCGGGCGGGCAGCCGGGCCAGGGCGGCCAGAATCACGGCGGGACCAACAACGGGGGCAAGGGCGGCCACGGGGGTTTTGCTGGGACGACGGGCAAAGGAGGGGAAGCAGGCACCGGCGGAATCGCTGGGGATGGCGGCTCGTCAGGACAGGGAGGCACTTCCGAGGGGGGTGCCTCCGGCCAAGGCGGCACCTCCACAGGCGGAGCTTCCGGCCAGGGTGGCACCTCTACCGGCGGAGCTTCCGGCCAAGGCGGCACCTCCACGGGTGGCTCATCCACGGGTGGCTCATCCACGGGCGGCGCTTCCGGCCAAGGCGGCACCTCCACAGGCGGTGCAGCAGGCCAGGGCGGCACGATCAACACCGGTGGCTCCACGGGCACCGGTGGCGCGGCCGGACAGGCCGGGTCCACGGGCACAGGCGGCGCTGCGGGTCAGGGCGGTACTGGCGATCCCGACGCTTCCATCGACTGACCGATCCCGCCGCGTGGCTCCTACCTGAAGAGCTGCAACGTGGTCTGGATGCACAGCACTGCGAGGATCGGGATCGGACGAGCGTTGACCTGCGCGACCCTGGCCCTGGCGTGGATCTCCTGGACACGATCCGCGCCCGCGCAGACGCCCAAGCCGGTGGAGGCAAAGCGAGGCACGCCCGCAGTCGACGGGATCCTGGACGACGCTGCGTGGAAGGCGGCTCCTTGGACGGGACCGTTCGTGCAGCGTGAGCCCGCCGTGGGGGCGAGAGCGTCGCACCAGACGCGGACGCGCGTCACCTACGACGACCGAGCGGTGTACGTGGCTGTGGAGTGCGAGACCGACGCCCGGGTCGAAGCGCGGATGGGTCGCCGCGACCAGATCCCCACCGGAGAAGCGCTGCGGGTGCTGATCGATGCGCACGGTGACGGCAACGGCGCCAAGCTGTTCTCCACCAACCCGTCAGGGATGCAGGCCGATGCACAGGTGGCTGCAGACGGGACCTCCGACATCGGATGGGACGCGGTCTGGGACGTCGAGACCACGGTGACGCCGCGCGGATGGCGGGCGGAGTTCCGCATTCCGTGGAGCGTCCTGCGATTCGACGCACACGCGCCGAACGTCCGCATCCAGGTCGAGCGCGACGACTACGCAGCGGGCGAGGTGACCGCGCTGGTCGGGATCCCGCAGAACTCTCCGAAGTTCGTGGCTCGGTTCGCACCGATGCAAGGCGTGTCGGGTCTTCGGCCGGTGCGCGTCTTCGAGCTGCGTCCGTACCTTCTCGGACGCTGGCGCATGCTCAAGGACCCGGACCGGCTCGACCCCACGGGCACCTGGTCCGGATCCGTGGGAACCGACCTCAAGCTCGGCATCACCAACGACTTGATGCTCGACGCAACCCTCAATCCGGACTTCGGACAGGTGGAGGTCGACCCAGCGGTCCTGAACCTGACTACCTACGAGCCGTTCTTCCAGGAGAGACGTCCATTCTTTCTCGAAGGCTCTGATCTGTTCAAGACGCCCATCCGCATCCTGCACACGCGCCGCATCGGGCAGTCGGTCGAGGTCCCGGATCCCATCCATCCAGGGGGGGAGATGACCTCCGTGGATCCTACGGCAACGATCTGGGGAGCCACCAAGGTCACGGGCCGGATCGGTGGCGTGAGCGTCGGGATCCTGGAAGGCACCACGGCTGCAGCCTACGGCACGGAGCGCTACACCGATGCAGGTGGGGCACAGCACAACGAGAAGCGAACGGTCTTGCCCGTGACCAACTGGGTCGCGGCAAGGGTGCGCACCACGGTCGGCAATGGATCGACCGTGGGGGGCATGGCGACGCACGTGGGAAGGTTCGGCAGGCCGGATGACGCAGTGGGCTCGTTGGACTGGGACATTCGCATCGCCAGCGGCGTGCACAGGTTCAACGGCCAGCTGGCAGCTTCCAGGGCGTGGAATCTCACCGATGAGCGACACTCCGGTACGGCTGCTCACCTGGCGCTCGCCCGCGCCGAGGATCCGACCTGGTTGTGGACGCTCCAGGCGAGAGCGCTGTCGCGAAGCTTCGACCCCAACGGCCTGGGCTATCTGGAGCGCCCGGACGTCTTCCACTACCTGTACGACACCACGATTCGCACGCCGAATCCCGTGGGAGTGCTGCGCAGCGCCTATGCCAATCCCTGGGTGTTCCGCCAGACCAACATGGACGGCCTCGTGGTGGATCAGCACGTGGGGCTGGACGTCGGGATCACCACGCGAGCGCAATGGGGTGCAGGGCTTGGCGGAAGGTACATCACGCCGCGCTACGACGATCGGGAGACGCGTGGCGGGATCGCGTATCGTCTGCAGCGCTCCTGGGAAGGTTGGCAGTGGTGGAACACGGATCCCCGTCCTGCGCTGCGAGGTGGCAGCTGGGGCAGCGTGGCATCGCAGAATGGCGGGCACCGCGCCACAGGGTCGGTCTGGTTCACCTGGTCAATCACGCCGAGCGTGAGCCTGTCGTGGACCACCACTGCGCGTCTGGTTGTGGGGGTACCGAGGTGGGCAGACACGGAGGTCGACGCGACCGGTCGGGACCACTACGTATTCGGGAGGCAGGACGCACGCATCTTCGACAACATGCTGCGTGCAGGGGTGGCACTGTCGCGTCGTGCCACGATTGACCTGTACTCCCAGCTGCTGGTGGGGACCGTTCGATACCGCAACTACCAGGAGCTGGTGGAGGCGGACGTCCTGACTCCGTACACGCCGTCAGGCGACAAGAGCTACCAGGACCTTGCGGTGACCATCAATGCAGTAGCGAAGTACGAGTACCTGCCAGGAGGATTCGTCACGCTCGTGTACCTGCAGCGACAGGCACTGTCGCCTGCCCCGGGAGATCCGGGCTATGGGACGACCTCGGATCTGCTGCGCACCGCAAAGCCCGACAGCATGCTCATGGCGAAGCTCTCCTATCTTGTCATGTAGATTCGCGAGCGTGGAGCCTCGAGCGTGAGCGAGCGGGCTGCGCCGCGAGCGCCGCTCGTCACCCCTTGCGCCTACGAGCAAGTGCCAGAAGCGCGATCAACCCGGCTGCCGCGAGCCCGATCGCCGCTGGATTTCGTGTCCTGCGGAACGAGCAGAGCCCGCTGCAATCCTTCTCCACCGTGTGGACGATGTGGTGGCGGTATGGGGAAGCAGCCTGCGGCTGGTCGATGGCAAGATCGCTCGACAGCTCGCCAGGACGAAAGCGGTAGTCGAACCAGGTGACCCAGTCGCCGGACGCTGCCATGCTGGCCATGGCAGGATGGGCGCCGAGATCCGCGTCGCTCACGATCCCCTTGAAGAACATCTGCCCGCCAGAGCTTGCGTAGCTGGTTCCTTGCGAGGTGCCTGCAGGGGTCATGGGCTGGCTGCCCACGAAGAAGATGCGCCAGTTGAAGTAGGACGTGGAGCCTGGGCTCGTGGCATTGGCGATGCGCGACGGAATCACAGCGGTGGCGGTGGGGAATGACACCTTCAGCGGCCCGAGATCCCCACAGATCTTCGCCCCCGAGGTGGGCGCCTGCGCATCGGCTGTCACGGTGAAAGCCACGAAGTACCAGCTCTGGGTCACATAGTAGTCGAACTCCGCCTTCGCGTAGGGCGAGTACGGAAACTTGTTCGCATCCAGCCAGTCTGTGAATGCTGCAGCGGTGTCGGCCTTCAACAGCTGCCAGGTGAACATGCCGACCTGGCCCTTGCTCACGACGTTCACGCCGTCATCGATCGGACCGCGCGTGCCTGGACCGCCGCCCGGCGCTGCACCGCCCATCGCCCCGTCGCCGCTCATGCAGATCTCGTTCGTCTCCTCCGAGGGCTTCGTGTAGGCCTCGAATTCGCTAGCGGCCTTTGGATCGCCGAGCACGGGATCGCCGGACAGCATGCCGGGCACAGGGAGAATCAGCCCGAACTGCGCGGCACTCCCGCAGAAGTGGGGTGAGAACTGGTAGGTCTCGATCCCGTTCTTGTGCGACACCACGATTGTCTGGTCAGGGTTGATGGCTATGCCCATCCCGAAGCCGCCGCCGCAAGGCAGGGCCAGCGAAGTCCAGGCGAGTCCGGCCAGCAGGGTGCAACCAGCGATTAGATTGCGCATGACCTACCTCCCCTCCGGATAAGCGCATCGGAAGCCGATGTTGTAGGCCCAGGTCGCGGGAAGCTCGGCTTTGCGGCACGACACACGCAAGGAGTCTGCGCCGCTCTCCCAGCATCCCCCTCGCATGACCTTCAGCGAGCCAGCGGCCGGACCTGCCGTGTCGCGCGAAGGCGCGCTCGCGTAGTACGCCGGATCATACCAGTCCGAAACCCACTCCCAGACGTTGCCGGCCATGTCCATGGCGCCGTAGGGGCTCCTGCCTTCCACGCGGAGTCCCACCCGATCCGTGTCGCCCACGCAGCTTCCAGGCCCTCCCATGTTGGCGCGACTGCAGTCCGGCGCCTCGTTGCCCCATGGGAACGTCCGCGGCTCTGAGCCGGTTCCCTTGGCGGCCTTCTCCCACTCCGGCTCGGTGGGAAGACGTCCCCCTGCCCACTTGCAGTACGAATCTGCCTGCTTCCACGTCACGAACACCACAGGGTAGTCGGCGTAGCGCGGGTTCTCGAAGTAGTCGGAGCGCAGGTGCGACGAGAGCATCCCCGGCAGCTCGCACGAGCTGCGTTGCACGCACTGCTGGTAGCGACGATTGGTGACCTCGTAGCGGTCGATGCGGAACGCGCCTACGTGCACCGCGTGCTCGGGTTGCTCGTCGATCGCGCCATGCCCTTGGGGGCTGCCCATGGTGAACGCCCCTGCAGGCACACGCACCGGGCTGGGATTCAAAGGGGCCTGCGGACAGCCGGGCACATCGTCGACCAGCGCGTTGCAGTCGTCGTCGCGGAAGTTGCAGGTCTCGGCCTGCCCGGGATGGACAGCGCTGTCGAGGTCGTTGCAGTCCGGGCCTCGAGCGCACCCGAGGCCAAACCCGTCGCCGTCCTGGTCCTGGCACGCAGCCGGACGCGCCGTCGATCGGGGCGAGGCATCGGCAGGTCTCGGAGATCGTGTGAGAAGGACAGCTGTGGACAGGCCGGCAGCAGCGATCAGCACCAACGCGATGGGTACGACTCTTCGCATGTTCGGTCCTCCCTGACCTGGCGAGCGATGTGCTTCGAGAAGCGAAGGGTAACACACGAGATGCGTCAGCGCTCGCTTGGTGCCGTGTGCGAGCCGCTTGCGACGCGAGCGCGATCACGCGACAATGGGCTTCCCGTACATCTTCCCCAGGAGGGTTCCATGCGAAGGCTGTTTGGCTTGGGTGCATGCGCGCTTCTCGTTTTCGGCTGCAGCAGCAGCGATTCGTCAGGAGCAGCCGGAGGCGGCACCGGCGGCTCTGGCGGAACGGCCGAAGCCGGGCCAGACGTGACGCCGGACCAGGTGGTTGCAGACACGGCGCCGGACAAGGCCGATACCGGCAAGGACGCGAAAGCCTGCGAGCCGCAGAGCGTGTCAGGGTGGACTGCTTCTTGGAAGCCGCCTTCAGGCAAGTACCAGGGAAAGTGCAAGGCCGGCGAGACCGTGGCGCTGATGGAGGCCTGCTTTGGTGCCAACGCAACCGAGTCCGGCTGCGCGGCTGCGGAGACGCAGTACGCTGACTGCAATACCTGCTTGTACACCGACGACACGGCGTCCCAGTGGGGACCGGTCGTCTACTTCTCGGGCGTGGAGCTCTACGATCGCAACGAAGGCGGCTGCTTTGCCCTGTTGATGGGCGACACCTCGGCCACCGGCTGCGGTGCCAAGCTCAACGCTGCCTATGACTGCGGCATCGCTTCCTGCGGCGGCGTGTGCCCGACCTCCACGGACGCGGAGTACGAGGCGTTCAACAACTGCATCGCGAGTGCGGCCGCAGACGCGGCCTTCTGCAAGACCTACCAGGATGCTGCGGACGCTTGCGCGACCGCTGCGCTCGCGGCCGATGGCGGCGAGGCCTTGAACGCATGTGTTTGGGGCGACAGCGAAGACTGGCTGGTCGTTGCGGAGCGCATTGGCGAGATCTTCTGCGGCGTGGAGCCGAGCGACGGCGGAGCAGACTCGGGCAATCCGCCCGTCGACGCGGCAGCGGAATGACCTGCGCCAACCCCTGATTCCCCTCTTGTGCCTGCCGTGCTAGCCCGCGGGGATGATCATCTCCGGCCTGTCGGGCAATGAGATCTACTGCCTGTCCCTCAAGGGAATCCAACCTGCCGAGCTGACCGTCGGCAACAGCGTGCGCTCCCTCGGGCTCACCGGCTCCATCGGCTCTTCCCTGCAGACGCTGGCGGGTGGCGAGATCGCGAACATCACCCAGCTGATCTCCGAGGGGCGGCACGCTGCCATCCAGCGGATGGAAGAAGAGGCGCGGCGGCACGAAGCGTCCGGGGTCACCGGTGTGACCACCGAGCTCAAGACCTTGTCTGGATACACGGAGTTCCTCTCCCAGGGGACAGCCGTGCACGCGCGAGCCGGCATGCCGTTCTTCACGTCGTCGGCTTCGGGCATCGAGCTGTACTGCCACCTCGATGCCGGCTACACGCCGATGCACTTTGCCATGGGGAATGTGGCCTATGCGCTCGGGATCGGAAGGGGGCTGACCGGGAGCCTTCGCACCATGGCAAAAGGCGAAGTGCGCGAGTACTCGGACATGTACAACGGCATCCGCCATCTGGCGTTGTGGCGCTTGAAGCAGGAAGCCGCTGCGGCAGGCGCCAATGCCGTGGTCGACGTTCGCATCGACATCCGCCCTTTTGGCCGCGGGGTCGTGGAGCTGCTCATGACCGGCACAGGGGCGCACCATCCCAAGCTTGCGCAGGGCCAGGTCAGCGCAGAGCAGGTGGTCACCTCCGAGCTGACCGGCTCGGAGCTGTGGAACCTTGCCAAGATGGGGTATGCGCCGGTCGAGCTGGTGATGGCGACGTCGGTCTACTCGATCGGCCTGGTGGGAGGGCTCGGAACGATGTTCTCGGGCCTGGCAAGAGGCGAGCTCGATGCGCTCACCAAGCTGATCTACCACGCACGGGAGAACAGCCTGGAGCTGATCCGCCAGGAGGCGACCCGGCTGGGCGCCGAGCGCGTGGTGGGCAATCGCCTGCACATCCAGGAGCTTTCCCCTGGGTTGATCGAGATCATCGCAGCAGGCACCGCGGTGCGGCGAGTCGAGGGAATCGCTCCCTACAGCCCGGAGCTGATCATCCAGGCCGTGATCCGGGATGACGATCCGCTGACCGTAGGTGGAGGCGGGCTCGCAGGCCTGGCGGGAAGCGTGCAGCTCGGCGCTTCGTTGGAGCGCAGCGTGCAGCGCAGGGTCAACCCCCTTGGCTGTCTCATCGCTGGCATCATGATGTTCATCTTCATGATGTTCGGATTGCTCGCGGCGCTGATGGGGTCGCGCGGAGCGCCATGAAGGTCGCGGCGAGCTCGATCGCGCGACCGCAGCCGTGCTCAAGTAGACACTCTTCGCGCTCGATGCAGCTCGGCACGCGGTCAACACGCGGCCCGGCCAGCGCATTCCTGGACGTTTGTCGGACACGAATCCGCACGTTTCCAGGGAATTTCCGAATGATTCTTGCATGCGTCCCATCGGCTACGCCATGGGCACTCGCTGCTTGCGTCCACCATCTCCCCGACAACGCTGCGCCACGCGACGGCCGGCTGGGCTCCCTCTGCTCGCGGCCGTCATCCTCGGATCGCTACTAATCTCCTCACCCGCGCTGGCTCAGCGCACCCGCGACAATGGAGTAGGCACGCGGGCAGGGTGGCTCCTGTCCCTGGATGTGGAAGGTCGATGGATTCCTGCCCTTCCTGCGTTTGCTGCGCAGCAAGCGTTGGTGATCGACGGCCAGATGCTTGGGACCGGCAATCTTCCGCCTCCAGGCGGCGCCACCATGGCCGGCGTGAACGTCGGTGTCGGCTGCACTGTGAACGATCGTTGGGTCTTCCCCCTGAGCGGCATCGGAGTCGGTTGGGCGATGGGCCCCCTTCCCAGGGTGTGGACCCGGTACGGCGACATCCCTGTCGAGATGGAGCTCTGGTCGCTCCGATCCTTCTCGCTCGCCCTGCCTGGCGCAGGCTTCAGGCTCAAGCACCGCAGATGGTCGTTCCAGGCCACGATCCAGCCAACGCTTCGCGTCTACTGGATGGAAGCCAGGGCAGGAAGCGAGTCCACCGTGGACTTCATGGCTTCGTCGATGACCTTGTCGGTAGCGGCACAGCTTGAAACGTGTCGTCGCTTCGACCCGATCAACCGTGGATGCCTCCTGTTGTCGCCGATGCTCTACGAAGGGCAGGTCGGCAACGGTGGGGCGATCGGATTGCGATGGGAGTTCGGTCCATGAGCCCTACTGACCTGGTTTCGCACGCCTCGATGACCACAAGGATGAGCTGTGCGGCTCGTCGCTGGGTCGTCGCAGCCTGCATGGCAGCCACAGGATGCGGCTGGCAGAGCGGAGAGAGAGGCTCGCGTCCCTCCGAGCCGGGCCGCACGATCCAGCCGCGCGCGGGCACGATCGTGATCGAAGGCTGCGTGCCCGATGCCGGCCAGACGGACTCGCTGAGGACCGCGCGATCGCTGGGTGTGGCAACGGACGTGGTGCTCGTATGCGCGGAAGCGGGCGACGATGGGAACGTGCATCTGCTCCGGGGAACGCTGCCAGAAACGTTCGCGGCCCAGGTGTCGTTGCTGCACGCTGCAGGATACCGGGTCATGCTCGGGCTCACCTACGCGGGCGGTCCTGGTGCGACCGCTGATCCGGCCGGCGCGTCCAAGCTGCTCGCAGATCCGAAGTGGCGAGGCCGCGTCACCCAGGAGCTGTCGGTGATCGAAGTGGACGGCTACGAGCTTGCGTTCCCACAGCTCGTGAACGGGTCTCGGGGGGATGTCCTGTCCTTTGCCAAGACGCTTTCCGCAAAGGCGCGCCCAGCTCGAACCGTTGGCATCTTCACGCCCCCGTCGATCAGCGAGCCGAGCGATCTCCCGGGCGGAGACGCCTATGATCTTCCTGCCCTGCGCCCCTACTCAGATCGGTTCCGTCTGATGACGCTCGACTTCTCCTGCTGCGGAGCAGGGCCAGGCCCGACGATCGATCCGCTCTGGGCCGCGAGCGCTGTGCGGGCAGCAACTGGGAAGGTTCCTGAAGGGATGGTCGACGTCTCGGTGCCGCTCTACGGCGTTCACTTCTGGGAGTTGCACGAGCAGTACGTGAGCCACGCCGAGGCAGCTTCCCTTGCCGTGCACCACGATGCGACGATCCAGCGAACGGATCTGCTGGTGCCGCACTTCACGTTCTCGCAGAGCGGCTCGATCCACGAGGTCTGGTTCGACGATCAAGTATCGATTCTCTCCCACCTCGCATCGTGGAAGCCCGTGGTGGTGCCGGCGCCGGTAGGGGTTGTCTACTATGGGATAGGCGGCGAGGATGGTGGGCTGTGGCCCGCTATCGCGGAGGCACGGCCATGAACGCGCCGATGGAGGTGCGGGCCGTGGGAGGGCGCGAGCCTGATGGGGACGAAGCGCTGGTTCGCGAGCTTGCCACGAGATTCCTGCTCTGGGATACCTTCGTGGCAGGCGAGAGCCGGGTGAGCTTGCACCCGCTGGTGCTCTCCCTGGAGCTCCATCGCAAGGCAGTGCGGGCGGCGGAGCGCGTGACCCGCGCGATCCGCGAGGTCGGGCTGCGGGCGCACGGGGATCGAGCGGAGTCTGAGCTGTACGGCTTCCACTCCGATGTAGTGCGCCTTGCCCGGGCCTCCCATGACGCTGGGGACAGCGCGTCGCTGGTGCGCGTCGACCTGCTGCTGGACGCATCGCAGCATTGGAGGGCCTGCGAGATCAACGCAGACTGTCCGGGAGGGCACAACGAGGCGTTGGCGCTGCCGCGGCTGTGCAGGCGCGATGGCTTCCCGCCCGGCATGGATCCAACCCATGTCGTGGGAGCGCTGGCTTCCCGTCTCCGAGCCCTGGCTCGCAGGCGCGATGGAAGCGACGGGGTGGTAGCGATGATCTTCGCAACGGCCTACGCCGAGGATCTGCAGGTCTGCGCCCTGGTGAAGCAGGCAGTGGAAGCGTTGGGCCCACGCGCGGTGCTGGCGCCTCCGACCGCGCCCAAGCTCCAGGATGGCAGGCTGTGGGTCGGGTCCAACGCGATCGATGCGCTCTACCGGTTCTTCCCCACCGAGTACATGGAAGAGCAGGCCAACGTGGGGGCGATCGAAGAAGCGGTTGCGCGAGGGACGGTGCGGACGCTTTCGAGCTTCTCCCACATGTACAGCCAGAGCAAGCTGTCGTTGGCGCGCGCCTGGGCCCTTCGCGGCTGCCTGGACGAGGAGACGCGCGAAGCGGTGGAGGCGACGATTCCCGAGACTTTCGACGCGGCGGAGGTCGGTGAAAAGACGCTGCTTCGCGATCAGAGCGCGTGGGTGGTCAAGCGCGCGCTCGGACGCGTGGGTGACGAGGTGTTCGTGGGCACGGTGGTCGAGCCCGACGAGTGGGAGGCAGCCGTGAAGGAGGTCATGCGACGCAGCCGTGGCGGTGAGCGGTGGATCGCCCAGCGCTTCGTTCCGCAGTCTCGTGTGCGGACGCCGTGGGGGGAGATGCTTGCCACGCTGGGAGCCTATGTGCTGGACGGCAGGTTCGTGGGGTACTTTGCGAGGGTGACGCCGGTGAGCCACGTGTCGCACGACGCGCTGTGCGTGCCCGTATTCGTGGAGGCGGCATGAAGCGGGCCATGGTCGCATCGGTTGCGCTGCTGTCCGCGGGGTGCGCGTTCCGCCCCTGGACGCCGTCGGTCAGCGTGGCCTACGGCGCGCAGGACGTTCCACCTGCCGAGCCGATGCGCGTGGCTCCTGCCTCGGACCTGCTGTCGCGCTGGCAGCTCCCTTCGTCGAATCCCTGGGCGGCGTACACCAAGCTGACGCTGCTGTCGTCGCTGGACGCACGCCGCGGCGTGGCAGAGCTGCCGCAGGTGGGAGAGCTCGACGTGGTACGCAGGGCCGAGCACGCTGCGAGCGTGCTTGCGGCAGCCGGGCTTCCGCGCGATACGCTCTTCATCCTGGATCTGCGCGGCGCTGCTTCCGTGGCATTCGGAGCCACGCTCAGCCGGGCTGCCAGGGATCCGGTGTCGCCCGTGGCGACCTTCAACAATTGGCCGGGAGATGATGAGATGGTGCCGGCAGAAGAGACGCTGGCGGCGCTGGTGACGATGTCGCCGAAGATGCCCGGTGCAACCGAGACCAGGAGCGTCCCCGTGTTCATGCTCGACGCGTGGAGGCTTGCCTATAGGGAAGATGTCGCCGACGAGGAGGTGCTCGACAATCGGTACATGCTCGACGCCAGCAGCTTCCCATCGACGCTGGAGCTACAGGCGCAGGGTATCAACCACGTGTTGTACGTGGTGGAGAGCCTTGACGATGCGGAGCACGAGGAAGACGACGTGCATGCGGCGGCGAGGACCTGGCAGCAGGCCGGGGTCACCGTGCACATGGTCGACCTGTCCTGGCTGCAGAGCCTGAGCGCACCCTTGGACTGGGACATGATGCTTCGCGATTACCGACTGGTGATCGAGCCGCGCCAGACCATCGTGGAGGATCCCGGCTTCTACGCGCGATCGCAGGGTGGCTTCGGCGGACGACACGGGCTTCCCTCGCCGTTCCGATACGGGGGTTCCTATCGCGGAGTCGGGCACGGAGGGGGCGGATAGCGACGCGCTCCAGCAGCGGGATGTGCTAGGGTTTCCGTCTGGAAACCGTGAGACGAAGCCCTGTGCCGCGCAGCCTGCGGTCGCGCTCGAGTGCGACCGCGCTGGCGTGCGCGCTGGTGCTGGTGGCCGGGGCGGCGCACGCGCAGGACGCCGGAGCTCGCGGAATCGCCCTGGCGCGTCAGGGCAAGTGCGAGCAGGCCATTCCTCTGCTCGAGCAGGCAGAGCTCTCCATGCACCGTCCCGCGGTCATGCTCGCGCTCGCCGATTGCCAGGCCAAGCAGGGAGACCTGCTCGCGGCCCGCGAGATGTACCATGCCCTGGCTGCGGAGAAGCCCACGCGCAAGTCCACTGGCCCGGACATCCAGGCGATCCAGGCTGCCGCCCGCAGGGCCAGGGATGCCGATGACCGGGCTCCCACCGTGCGCTTCGAGATTCCCGAGACCTACGAAGGCCTCGAGATCAAGGTCGACAACACGGTCGTGGCCGATCCTTCCAAGCCGATGTACCTCAACCCGAACATCACCTCGAAGGTGACTGCCAAGGCCAAGGGGTACAAGAAGTACGAAAAAGACGTCACCCTCGCAGAGCGCGAGCGATTCGTGCTCGATCTGCGCCTCGTGCGCGCAAAGGGAGGCGCCTCCGAGCCCAAGGATGGAGACGCCCGGCGGGATCGGAGACGCAGGCCCCCGGACGACAAGTGGGTGTACTGGTTTGGCGCGCACGGACGCGGGTACGTCATCCCACGCTTCGTGATGAACGCATTTGCCGAGGGCGGACGCACGATCTTCGCGCCTGGCGGCGGCCTGGATCTTACCTATTCCACCTCGGGCTTCGACCTGGTGGTCGCCCTCGACGCGATCGCCTACCACATGAGCCCCACTCCCATCAAACAGAAGGGCGCGCCGGACACGGACTGGGAGCTCGTCGACAGCAGCCTCAATGCCCTGCAGCTCGAGGTCGACTTCCTGTGGAACACGCCCCTCGACGACAAGGACTCGTGGAGGTTCCGCTACGGGTTCGGCGTCGGTGTCGGCTACATGGTTGCCGGTGCGCTGCGCAGGACGCAGGCATTTCCGGCAGAGGGCGTGCCCGGTGACCCCTACACGTACGTCCCGTGCAACGGCCCCAATGACCCGCAGGGGACCTGGGCGTACTGCAACTCCCTGGACAAGGACGCGAACCATTACCGCTACAAGGAAGAGGATTGGTTCCACGGCGGCAAGCGCCCGTCGCTCTTCCCCTGGGCTACGCTCCCCAAGATCGGGTTGAGCTATCTGCCATCCAAGGACATCGCATTCGATCTGGATGTCGGCCTGAGCCTGTCAGGATTGATGACCGGCTTCGGAATGCGCTTCCTTCTCTGAGCACGGCGCGCCCAGATCGCAGCGCCCAGTCCTGCGGCCACGGCCCAGGAGCGCCACCAGGTCGGAGGCGCATGCCCGGCAGCGGACGGCGCGACGGAGCACGATTCCTTCCACTGCTCCGCTGCGCACTCCGATGCGAAGCCGTGGATCGGGAGGGGGTTGCACGCTTCGTAGTTGATCGTCTTGGAAGGGTACAGCGTGCAGATGCCGCTCGTGTCGTCCAGGGTCAGTGACCGAAGATCCGTGCTGCCCGGCAGCGCGTCGCCGTGCATCGTCGACTCCTGATCCAGCGAGTGTGCCATTCCGTAGAAGTGCCCGGCCTCGTGGGTCAGCACTCCCGTAAGATCGTAGTCCTTCGTGGTCTCCGCCACCGTGAGCTTGAACATCGCGGTGTTGACCTCGATGTCCGCATCGAGGATCTCCCCGGACTTGTTCGCATACGTCACCGTGGTCAAGGCCAGCGCTTCGCCGTTGTCCGGGTACGGCCACGAATCGTCGAGAAAGGTCACCACGTTCACGTTGCCGGCGCTCTCGTTGAACTCGGCCTTGTTGCAGGACACCAGCCCCATGTCGATCACGTCGATGCCCGGGTAGTCGCCCGTCTCGCACCCCGCAAGCGACCAGGCGTCGAACGCGGAGCGCACCGATACCTGGATGTCGGTCAGCGACAGCGACGCGGTTCCATTCTGCTGGATCGCATAGCCCACGCACTCGCGCTTCCATCGCAGCGCCACGCCGCAGGGCTCGTTCTCCGCTGGCTCGCAGATGGGCTGCTCCTGACCGCACGAAGAGGTGAAGCAGTACGCATGGGCCGACGGCAAGGCAGCAGACGTGAGCAGCGGGAAGAGGATGCACTGCAACGCCGCGCGCCGTACCGCTGATGCTTCCATGGAGACATCAGTGTTGCACGAACCGAATTGCCCGGCAATTCACTTCCCTTCCGCTTCGTCCACGATCTTCGCCAGGCCACCGGCGATCGCCTCGAGGGCCGCAGCTCGAATCCCTGCCCTGCCCCGCGCCCACGGCTGCCCGACCTCGACGCCCAGGACCTTTGCACAGGCCGCGATCGCCCCGGCTCGCGCACCCAGATGACGGATCGTCACCAGACGCAGATCCAGCCGCGAGGGCAGCTCCACCCCCTGCTTGGCCAGCACGTCCCCCGCATACCTGCCCCACATGCACAGGACGTCGTCTGCACGAAGGAACGCGCGCCATCGCGCAGCGAAGCTCTCCTGGCTCTCCCCTGACTCGATCTCCTCGCGCGACAGCCCGATGTGATCGCACGACGGAGCCATCGCAGGGAGGGGACGCAGCACGGCTTCGAATCGATCGCCGGTGTGAGGACGCACGGCAACCCAGTGCACCACCTGCGGGCGCGGGCCCTGCTTGTCGCGAGGCCACTCGTTGACCTCGCCTCCTGCAAGCACCACGGATTCGGGGCGATCGCGCAGCAGCGTGGGAACCACGGGCGGCTTCGGCTTTCGCTGCGCCGGCTTGCAATGCCGGGGCGTCGGAGTCGTGCGCGTCAGCTCGAGCTGCATCTGCACCATCGCATCAAAGGGAATCAACAGCTTGTCCATGCGCTCCGGATCGCCTTCGATCACGCCGAGCACCTCAGCGAGCGCCTCGATCGTAGCAACGCAATTCTCCGCCGGCTGCTTGCGAATCCTGTAGCGCGAGGGGTGCCCCGGCGTAAGACCGTAGCGCGGCAGCTCCTGCAGCGACCGGTTGCTCTTGAGCAGCTTCGCCGCCTGCCACCACGTGCCGTCGAGCACCACCAGGGTCACGTCGCCCTGCGGTGGGTGGGCTCGCACGTCGATCGCATCGTCGCCCGGAAAGAGCAGGGCAGCCGGACGCGCCGGATCGTGCAAGGCCCTTTGCACGATCGGGTCTGCAGAGAAGTCGACGCCTCGGCAGAACTCGGAGTTGGGCAGGCAGAGGCTCGCGATCCGGGCGGTGTTGATCCCCACCTTGCGCTCGCGAGGGTGCTGCAGGATCAGCACGTGCGTGCGCGTGTCGAGCCGCTGCACCCGGCTGCAGTAGCACACGCGCGTGGGCCGGCTGCATACCGGGCACGTGGGTCGTCCGGAGAATGTCCCAGGAGCTGCGCTGCGAAGGTACGGCGTCAGCGTCGGCATGGGCCCGGCAAAGGCTCAGCCGTCAGCGTCGAGCGCTGCAAACCACGCTTCCGCAACTGCGGTCAGCGCGTCTTCGGTCACGGTCGGGCCTTCCGCCACGCCATTGGCGGCGCCGAACGTGTACACCACGCGTCCCACCGGAACGCCTTCGTGCAGAACCGTAAAGGAGTCCTCCGACAGCTGGCGCATTGCAAACGTAAAGCCAGCGTGGGTGACCGTGTTGGACTTCAGATCGACCTGGGGAAGGGAATCATTCATGGGCGCGCAGGCTAGCACGCGTCCAAGGGGGATCAATCAAGTTCGGTCCGGATCCAGGCACCGCAGACCGCTCGCGCTCACTGTCCCAGCCTCCCAGGTTCACGCTTGACGACGCACATGCTACTGACCATGGGCGCAAGCACGCCATGACTCTGTCGCACACGCCCTTCGGCTCCAATCCCTCTGCGCTCGCCATGCACGGCCTGCTTTGCGTCGTAGGGGTCGTGGCTGCCTCGTGCGGCTGCCTGCCTTCCGTCGCCGACGGCTTCCTGTTCCAGCCGCCGCGGGCCACCTACGCCGACTCGCCTGAGCTTACCCGGCTCACTACGAGCGATGGTGTCCGGATTTCCGCGTTGTACCTTCCCAATCCGAACGCGCAGATCACTCTGCTCTTCAGCCATGGCAACGGCGAGGACCTGGGCATGGCCCGCGACTCGATCGATCAGCTGCACAAGCTCGGATTTGCCGTGCTCGCCTATGACTACCACGGATACGGCACCTCCGGAGGCTCGCCCTCCGAAGGCGCCACCCGCCTCGACATCGATGCCGTCTACGACCACCTCACCGGCCCGCTCGCTGTGCCGCCCTCCCGTATCATCGTCTACGGACGCTCCCTCGGCGGAGGCCCCAGCACGGAGCTCGCCTCGCGACGCCCGGTCGGCGGCCTGGTGCTCGAAGCCACGTTCGTGACCGCGGTGCGCGTGGTGACCGATGCAACCATCCTTCCGATCGAGCGCTACCCGAACATCGACCGGATCCGCAACGTGCGTTGCCCTGTGTTCATCATGCACGGCGTGGAGGACGGCGTGGTGCCGCTGTGGCACGGAGAAGACCTGATCGACGCTGCGAACGAGCCGAAGTTCTTCTGGGCCGTGCCTGGAGCCCGGCACCTTCGAGTCATGCGACACCCGCACTACGCTCGCATGCTCCAGGGCTTTGCAGCGTATGTGGCGATGCGCACCCCCCAACCCGGAGCATCGAAGCTGCCATGACCCTGTTCCCTCACCTGCTGTCTCCGCTCGATCTCGGGATGCTGTCGCTGCGCACGCGCGTCGTCATGGGCTCCATGCACACCGGCCTGGAAGACCATCCTGACCATGCGCCCAAGCTCGCCGCGTTCTTTGCGCAACGCGCTGCTGCCGGCGTGGGGCTGATCGTCACCGGCGGCTACTCCCCGAACGACGAAGGTCGCCTGAATGCAACCGCGGCTCGGCTCGCCACCGAGGAGGATGCGCGCCCCCACCGGCAGGTCACAGCAGCCGTGCGTGACGCTGGCGGGCATATCCTGCTGCAGCTCCTGCACGCAGGGCGCTACGCGTGGCACGACAAGCTCGTGAGCGCGTCCGCGGTGCGTGCACCCATCAATGCGCTTGAGCCCAGGGAGATGACCGAAGCCGACGTCCTGCGCACCATCGACGACTTCGCCGCTGCGGCCGCGCTCGCCCGGGACGTCGGCTACCACGGCGTGGAGCTCATGGGCTCGGAAGGGTACCTGCTCAACCAGTTCGTGGTACGACGCACCAACAAGAGAGCGGACCGGTGGGGAGGAAGCTACGACAACCGCATCCGGTTCCCGGTCGAGGTGCTGCGCGCCTGCCGACGAGCCACCGGGCCTGACTTCCTGCTGATGTTCCGCATATCCCTGCTCGATCTGGTGGAGGATGGAAGCACCTGGCAAGAGGTCGTGCAGCTCGCAGCCGCGATCGAGCAGGCTGGCGCCAACATCCTGAACTCAGGCATCGGCTGGCACGAAGCACGCGTTCCCACGATTGCGATGAGCGTGCCCAGAGGCGCCTTCACCTGGGTCACGCGCAGGCTCAAGGGGAAGGTCGGGATTCCGGTCGTTGCCACCAACCGGATCAACACCCCTGACCTTGCCGAGGAGATCCTGGCCCGCGGCGATGCTGACCTCGTGTCCATGGCGCGTCCCCTGCTCGCCGATCCCAGCCTCGTCACCAAGGCCAGGGAAGGCCGAAGCGAAGAGATCAACACCTGCATAGCGTGCAACCAGGCCTGCCTCGACAACATCTTCTCGGATCGGCGCGCCACGTGCCTGGTCAATCCCATGGCCTGCTACGAAACCGAGCTGGTCTCCACCCCGGCAGCCGTGGCAAGGAAGGTAGCGGTGGTCGGCGCTGGCCCGGGAGGGCTCGCAGCCGCTGTGCAGGCAGCGGAGCGCGGACACCTGGTCACGCTCTTCGAGAGCGCGGATCGGATCGGAGGCCAGCTCAACCTTGCAGTGCGCATACCGGGCAAGCAGGAGTTCAAGAGCACGCTCGACTTCTTCGAGCACCGTCTGCGCACGCTCGGTGTGCAGGTCAGGCTCGGACACACCGCAGGCGTGCAGGAGCTTGCGTCCTTTGATGCGGTGATCCTCGCCTCCGGCGTCCAGCCCCGGAGCGTGGACTTCCCAGGCGCGGAGCATCCGATGGTCATGAGCTACCTCGACGTGCTCACAGGGCGGCGCCTGGCTGGAAAGCGCGTTGCCATCGTGGGAGGCGGCGGGATCGGGTTCGACGTGGCGGAGTACCTGACGCACGGAGGGGAGGACGACTCGACGAACGTGAACACCTTCCTGCGCATGTGGAACGTGGATGAGAGCGGAGCCATGGCCGGAGGTCTCGCAGGAAGACCCGGGCCGCTGCCCGCTGCGCGGGCCATCACGCTGATGCAGAGGAGACCCGGCAAGCCTGGGGGACGCCTCGGCAAGACCACGGGTTGGGTGCTCAAGGCACGGCTCGACAGGCGGGGCGTGGAGCTGCTCGGAGGCGTGCGCTACGTCAAGGTCGACGACCAGGGGCTGCACATCACGGTGATGGGGCAGCCGCGCTTGCTCGCCGTCGATACGGTCGTGATCTGCGCAGGCCAGGTGCCGCACGAAGAGCTCGGCGCGCCCCTCCGGCAAGCCGGGAGCAAGGTCGAGATCATCGGCGGCGCTTCGCGCGCGGACGAGCTGGATGCCCGCAGGGCGATACGAGAAGGAATCCTCGCCGGGCTCGGAGTGAACTAGGAACTGGGAACTAGGAATGGGAATGAGAATGCGAATGGGAAGGGGAATGGGATTGGGATTGGGAATGGCAATGGGATTGGGAAGGCAATTTGATTGAGGATGGCAGTGGGATTGGGAAGGCAATTTGACTGAGAATGGCAATGGGATTGGGATTGGGATTGGGATTGGGATTGGGATTGGGAGGGGACAAGGCCGGGATGAGCCTCCCTCCTTTCCGTTGACACGCACCTGTGAGGATCGATCGCCCACTAAGCGGATCGTCGATTGGACGGATCGTCGATTGGCGGATCGCCAGGACGGATCGCCGGGACGGATCGTCAGGACGGATCGTCAGGACGGATCGTCAGGACGGATCGTCAGGACGGATCGTCAGGACGGATCGCCGGGACGGATCGCCGGGACGGATCGCCGATTGGACGGATCGCTGAGCCCGAAAACAACGGTCTCATCCCCCGCCCAACACACTCACCTGAGGCGCGATCCTCGCTCTGGCTCACCCACGCCCTGTTGCCCCTGCAAGCGAATTGTCCTTGGCACCACCCGTGCAGGCACCACCCGTGCCGCATCGCGCCCCGCCGCTT
>JACRCQ010000039.1 GCA_016218915.1 Deltaproteobacteria bacterium | reverse complement strand
GTGCGACCCCGCATCCACCATCCACTCTTTCCGCTCCCGCGAGCAGCGAACCCATGACGCCGAGGAGCCGTATGCGAGAAAGATGCAAGTACGGATCTGTGGGGGATCGGGGAGGGTAACCTCCCCGATCGACCCGACCCCACCGAGTCGCTACGGTCTCCTTGCGTGCTTCTGCTTGATCCAGGCTGCGACGTCGATGATCACGTCGCGAGCCACATGGCCGGGGCGTCCGTAGTCCGCAGGGGTGGGTAGCCCTTCGCCGGCCACGAACCTGTGATCGAGCGAAGGGTAGAGCTTGAAGGACGCGTCAGGGTGCACGCGCAGGATGCGCTTCCACGCTTCGAATTCAGGTCTGCGCACCTGGTAGTCGCGTCCTCCCTGCATCACGAGCACAGGGACTTTCGGGGCGCGCAGCATGGCTGCAGCAGGATCGTAGCCGGACACGTCGGCCCAGTAGCTGCGAGGAGCGCGCATGCCGCTGAAGGACATCTGCTCGTCGGGGGCTCCCAGGATGGTGACCGCGGAGGAGAACCCGGTCAGGAGCTCTCCAAGCTCGGAGGCGACCTCGGCGCGGTTCTTTCCGGCAAGGGCGAGCAGGTACTGGAACTGATCAAAGAGCACCTGATCCAGGGAACGCGCAGGGCCGGCGAGCAGCACCAATCCTCCGAGCGAAGGGCAGGCGGCTGCGATCCGCGGGGCCATGGCCGCACCGAGCGAATGGGCGACCACGAACACGCGGTCCGTCCTGCCACCGACCCGGTTGGCCGCCTCCTGCACCGCATCGCACGCGTCACGCGTCACTTCGTCGTCGAGCGTGAACGCCACTCCCTCGAACTGCTCCGGATGGGCCCACGTGCGCTTCGGGTATCGCAGCACAGCGACGCCTTGCGTTGCGAGCCCCCAGGCGATGTCCTTGAACATCTTGTTGCCAGCGCCCCGCGGGCCCACGGACGCGTCCTCGTCCTGCGGCCCTGAGCCATGCACGAGCACTGCGGCAAATCCCGATGGGCGGGCTGGCTCGGTGAGCACGCCCGCGAGCGGTGCGGCTCCGGCGCCGACCTGGACCTGGCGCTCGGAGATCGCAGAGGAGTCAGCGTAGTCGGGCGCGGTCCAGACCGGCGGAACAGGCTGCAGGCGGAACCCGCTGACCTTGCTCGCCGCGTTGATCACGACCTCCACGTTCCAGGAGCGGTTCTCGAACTCGCATGCGAACCACACGTGCGTCCTTGGCGGGCGCGGAACCGATTCGATCACCTCCACCCTGAGCATGCGTCCGGCGCCACGCTCGACCGAGCCCCAAGCGCTCTCGAGCCGATCCGCGGGGAGCGATTCGGACATGGCCCGATCAAAGCGCCGCGCGGCCTGGGCGAAGTTGTGGGTCTGCAGGAAGGCGACGAACTCACCGGCAGCAGCACCGACGCCTGGCGCATGCACGAGGCGTGGGGGCTCTGCGGCGCGAGCGGCCGGAGCGTAGGCGATCGGAGTGGATGCGATCGGAGCAGAGGGGGGGCGTGGTGGGGGCGCAGCCGGACGAAGAGCCGCCGGGCTCGCGCATCCCGAGGCGATCAGCAGGCACACGGCGGCCGCAATCGTCCGCATCCAAGGCACGGACAACGGGCGCCAGGGAAAGTGCCCAGGAGGGCGGATTTTTTTACTTGGTGCAGCAGAACATCTTGGACGGCGAGTCAGGGTGCATCGGCTTGCATCCGCGCTGGGCAGCCATCAGGAGGCACTCTTCCTTGAAGGGGAACGGGTCCTGGGGATTGACCCCGGTCGGATCCTTGGGGGTGCAGGAATAGGAGTTTTCGTAGGCCCGATCGGCTTCCATGCACTTTTCGGAGAAGCCGTGCGGGTCCTTGGGCGGGGTCGACTCCTGGCGCCACTGCACCTTGGAATCGGCCAGATCGAGCTTGGCCTGCTCGGCGGCGCGAGCATCTTCGGCCACCTTGGCTTTGCGGGCCTTGTCGACCTTGTCATAGAGCTTGATGGTCTTCTTGGTTGCGAGCTCGCCAGCAGGGCTTCTTGGATCAGCCGCGGATGCTGCCTGGCATGCGGCAAGGGCTTCCTCGAACTTGCCAGAGGATTCGGCCTGCTCGCACTTCTTGTAGTCGGCTTCGGCTTTGTCCGTGCATCCGAAGGAGAGCAGGACGGTCAACGCTACGAGACTGGTCGCTAGCGCGCGTTCGATTACCATGAGCGAGGATCTCCGGGCCACACGATGGGTTGGGTTCCCTGTAGCGCAACTCGGTTCGGAGGTATACGGGACACAGAGGGCAGGGGCAGGGGCAGGGGCAGGGGCAGGGGCAGGGGCAGCGGCAGGGGCAGGGGCAAGGCTCCAGACTCGAGGTTCATTCTTTTCAGGCTGAGTCGCGCAGGGCACCGTGCTCGTGCTCGTGCTCGTGCTCGTGCTCGTGCTCGTGCTCGTGCTCGTGCTCGTGCGCCACACGCCTCATGATTCATGCCATACTACGGTCCCATTCGAAGGACTTGATTCATGACCCATCGTTGCCGCATCGTTGCTTCTGGACTCGCAGTCATCTTCCCGCTTGCGCTGCTCGGTGCGTGCTCGAGCAGCGATAGCTCAGCTCCTCCTGCGACCGGCGGGACCGGCGGGGCTGGCGGAGCGGGCGGGACCGGCGGGACTGGCGGGACGGGCGGGGCCGGTGGCACAGGCGGGGGCGCAGGGGCAGGGGAAGACGCCGCAACGGACGTGACCGCCGAAGCCGCGATCGAGGCCTCGCCCGAATCGGCAACCGATGGTCCGGTGAACGAAGCTGAAGCCTCGGCGCCGGTCTCGAGCTGCTCCGAGATCGCGGGGTCCAAGGACTGCTTTGCCAACAAGGATTGCCCCGCGGATCGAAAGTGCGCCAATGCGGGCACCGAGACCAATCCGGTCCCGTGTTGCGTGGTCGGCGCGCGCGGAACCGGCGCCGCGGGCCAGACCTGCGCTGGCGAGAACGACTGCGAGAGCGGCGTGTGCATTGCGGGCAGCGGGCCGTACATGTGCTCGAAAGACTGCACAAGCGCGGCGGACTGCCCGGACGGCATGAAGGACTGCAAGGAGATCGCGTTCAGCGGCAGCGCTGACAAGTGGTGCTTCCCGACGAATTGAACAGCTTTTTCACGGTTGACTCCTGACCGGGCAAAGCGCGACAAACGCAGTCGGGTGAATATCAAGGCTCAGGGGCTGATCAATGCAGCGCGCTGGATCGAGGAGCAGCACGGTCGTCCTGCCCTGTCCGCGATCCTCGCGGAATGCAGCGTGGGAGTCCGCGATCGGTACATCGCTGCTGTGCCCATCGAATGGCACCCCGCAGCAGAGCTCGTCGAATTCCTGTCGGTCGCGAATCGGCTCGTCGGCAACCACGACGGGCGAATGTGGGAAGAGGTCGGCGCCAGCGGTGCACGCGCCAACCTCAAAGGCGTGGTGTTCCTGATTGCCACCTACCTCACCAAGCCCGATGCCTTGATCCGTCGCGTGGCGAGCGTGTGGACGCAGTTCAACGACGAAGGGGAGCTGCACATGACCCGCTACGAGCCGGGCCTGATGCTCCTCGAGCTGCAGGGCGCTGCCAGCCCTGGAAAGCCATTCTGCGGCACGATCTGCGGCTGGGCGCGGGAGCTGACCTCAGCCGTGGGATTCCGCGAGCCGGTGGCGCGTCACATACAATGCACTGCCAGCGGCGCTTCCAGCTGCGTGTGGGAAGTCCGTTGGAAGCTCGGCTCGGTCCGACCAGGCAGCTAGGTTTCAGAAAGGCTGCAGGCTCCAGGCTGCAGGCTCCAGGCCACCCTTCAAGGTGACATTCTCCGAGATCTTGCCAACAAGCGTGCCCCGCAGACACGGTGGCCGCGCCCAACCGACGTGCGCGTTCAAGTGATCGGCGTCCTATCAACGGAGCCACGGAAGCGGCGCGCCACTGGCGCGCATGCGTTCGACGCGGCATCGCCGCGTCTCTGCGACGCCGATTTGGCACTCCGGTTCCCCGCTGCGCGGGCAGATGCTACGTTTCCACCCATGCCCAGGTACCTTCTCCCGGTGGGTTGGTTGATCGCGGCGTGCGGTTGCAGCAGCGCTGACAATCAGCCGTCGCCGCAGATCACCCCGCATGCCGACGCTGCTCCGGAGACTTCGCTGGACGCTTCGATCGACACTCCGGCGCCGGGCGAGGATTCGGCTGTGGAGACGAGTGCGCCGGATTCGACGGACACCGCTCCTGTGCCCACGAGCTGCGGGCTTGACTACGGATTCGCATGGAGTCCGGCGCCCAGCTCCGATCCTCCCCAGCACCACGCTGCCCCGGCCCCGGACACCACCACGGTGGCCCGGATCGCCCATCTCGATCCAGACCCGCCGTCGACCGAGCTCGTGCCCCTGCCAGGTCCGCATCCTGGTCCTGGCGACATCGTCATGCCGACCTACTCTGACGACATGCCGCTGTTCGAGCGCGGCAAGGCGTGGACGTCGTCCACCCGCTGCTACGAAACTCCGATCGGCGTGCAAGAGCTGACCGAGGATCAAGCCTACGAGATGTACAAGAAGGCGGCCGAGCTCACCACCGGGATCACGATGCTGACCGGTGACGAGGTCCGGACCGTGGTGGGAATCCGCGGCGCCTATCCCGGCTCTTTTGCCTGGCACGGCAACAAGGCCAACCTGTTCAACGACACGCTCGTGCTGCTCTGGAAGAGCGGCGGCACAGCGCATGTCCGGGAGTTCCCGGTCAACACCGACACAGGCTCCCACGACTTCGGCGTGGATTCCTCCTCATCGCTACGTGCCAATCGCCGCTATCACCATGTCAACGGCTGGCACAAGACCTACAATGCGCTCCACGTCGATGAAGACGCGTACCGGGTTCGCGACGACACGAACCACAACGGCCACTGGGACAGCGATCGGAACGGATGGCTCGCGCCGACGTCGTCCGAGGATCACGACCGAGCCGGGGGCGGGCACAACATCCACATGGGCTCGGTCGGAGCACCGCTCGGCTCAGCGCTGGTGGACAACTGGTCCGCAGGGTGCCAGGTGATTCCCGGGATGGCGAACTGGAAGGAGTTCATCACCAACGCCTGGACCCAGGAGGGGGACAAGGTGAGCTACTTCCTGCTCGACGCGCGGGATATCGCCCCGGACGTGTGGGCTCCGTGCACGCCGGATGGGACCCATGCCTGCCCGTACAAGGTTCCGTCGTTGCCGTTCGACGACACGAGAGACACGTCCACGGTCAAGACCAGCCAGTTCGACGTGTACAACTGCTCGGCTGCCGACGAATCAGGACCTGAAGTGGTCTATGTGCTTACCGTGGATTCCGAGGGGACCCTGACCGCGTCCGTGGATTGCGATGCCTCGGTGGATGTCGACGTGCACCTGCTCGACGGCGACGACAAGCAGGCGTGTCTGGCAAGGGATGACGCGTCGCTCAGCTATGCGCTCTCGCCCGGGCGATACTTCGTGGTGGTCGACACGTACGTGAAGGGTGGTACAAGCCTGGCCGGAGCTTACAAGCTGCACCTGCAATGGAACTGACCATGTCTCGTCGCACGTTCGCCGTACTCTCCCTGTTCGTGTCCGCAGCAGCCACGGTCGCATGCGGAGGCAAGGTGGAAGCCGGCTTCACGACCGGGGTCGCGGGCTCCGGCGGCGCAGCTGGACAGGACAGCGGCACAGGTGGGAGCGCGGGCTCGACCAAAGGCGGAGCCGGCGGCAGCGCAGGCACGCATGCGGGTGGAGCTGGGGGCGCTGCAGGCACTGCTGTCGGAGGCGCGGGCGGCGCTGTGGTGGGGGGCTCAGCAGGAGCAGCGGGCAATCCCCAGGCGTGCGTGTACAAGACCTGGGATGCGTGCGATGCGTGCATCGACAAGCACTGCTCGTCGACGTGCTCTGCGTGCGATGCCAACCCGGATTGCGTTGCCATGGTGGAGTGCGGGATCAGCTGCGATCTGTTCGACGGATCGTGCCTGGCAGCCTGCGAATCCGGGTACCCGAACGGCGTCAAGGACTGCCTGCCGCTCATCGGCCCGGACGGCTGCATCGTCAAGAATTGCGAGTGGCCCTGCGGCGTCTGGTATCACCCGTGCTTCCTGCAGTACACCGTGGATCCCGCCTGCGAAGCGTGCATCGAGGAGAGCTGCTTCAACCAGTGCGCGATGTGCGATGCCATGCCTGCCTGCAAGTCGTACGTGTTCTGCGCCACCGCATGCTCGCCCGGCGATGCAGCGTGCAAGAAAGACTGCGCCGACAAGTACCCGCAGAACCTGAGCGATGCCGCGGCGTTGCTCGACGTGTGCATTCCCGCGTCGTGCGGCCAGGTGTGCAAGCTCTGAATCGGCTCGCCAGCGTTGCGCTGGAAGGACTTGCGGTCCATAGATACACCCTCACATGTCCAAGGGGGGGTGATGGCTTTGCGTTTCGACGGTGGAGCGGTTCTCTCTCTTCTGCTCTTAGCCTGCGTGGGGTCAGCTTCGTGCTCGTCCTCGGATCCCACATCCGCCGATGCCGGTGGCGCCTTTGCCGGCTCCTCAGGCTCGTCGGCGTCGCTGGAGGCCGGATGGCCCTGCAACACCTCGGGCAACCTCGACCTATCGGGACTCTGGGCTGTACAGCTCGACCTCACGCTCATTCTCGCCAACCAGGCCGGTGGCACGGTCACGCTCTGCCCTGGCAATCAGATCAACACCGCGACCATCCTCCTGCTCGTGCAAGCGACGCAGCCTCCAGGTGCCTTGACGCTCGATCAGGTTCGTCCGGTCTTCTGCGCGTTCGAGCTGCCCTCGCTCACGGCCGTGCTCGGGCAGTGCGAGCCCGACGCAACCAACACGCTGACCATGTCATTGCTCCTTGGAGCTGCGTTGCAGCAAAAGCTTGCCGCCGTCCCCACGGAGTCCGTCCAGGGGGGACTCAGCGCCGCGAGCGCAGGGGCGGGGGTCGGGCTCGATCGTTTTCGGTTGACCGCAGGCACCCGAAAGCAGGGCACTGCCATGCCTTCCTGGCAGAGTGATGTGCCAGGCTGCGGCTTCAACGACACGTCGGCAGGTCGCTCCTCGCAATGCGAGCCGAAATGCGTCGATGATTGCGGCTCCATGGTCGACGACGACGAGGATGGCCGTGCCGGGGTTTCGTTCGAGGTGTGCGGGTACACGTCAGACGATATGAAGTCCGACGTGAAGTGCAGGGCAGATCAGCCCGACGAACCCGGCATTGCGATCCAGGGGCCGCTGCTTCTCAATTTCCAGGTCGATCCAAGGTTGACCGGGACGGCGCTGTCGTCGTGCGAGGTGCGGGGCGACGTCGACGCGCAGGTTGTCTATCAGGTGGTCGGCGGCGACCTGTACGTGATGAATTCGCAGCTGAGCGTGATGAGCTCGCTCAAATCATTGCCGCTGTTCACGGTGGATGCGACGAAGAGCAGATTCCGGATGGTCCGCGTGGACGGCGCGCAGGGTGCGCCTGACTGGAAGCTCGATCTGGCTGACCCGATCGCGGCGTGCTCTGCCGCGGTGGGGCGCAGGAACGAGCTGCGCTGATTCGGAGACGACCGACTTCCTGGGCTATCCACCCGTTGTCATTCAATCTGACGGGCTTGCAGCGTCATTATGATGCAGCACGACCCGGGCGGTCCGTCGAGGACGTGTCGCCGGGTCTGCGCCGCTGCGCACGGACCTACTGAGCCGCCAACCAGGCCACGAGCTCGTCGGCGCCGCCGAGGTGCCGACCGTCCACGAAGACCTGCGGCGTCGTGCGAGCCCCGGGCAAGGCGCGGAGAATGCGGGGAGAGACAGGCAGCTCCGCATAGGGGAGGCCGCGCTCTGCGAGCGCCTTCTTGGCGCGGGCGCAGTGCGGGCAGCCGGCCCGCGTGAACAGCAGGACGTCCGGGGGCGCGACGCCACCGAGGTGATGCAGCATCGTGTCCGCGTCCGACACATGGAACGGATCGCCCGGCTCTTCCGGCTCGATGAACATCCTTGAGATGACCCCATCGCGAACGACCATCGAGTAGCGCCTCGATCGCTTTCCGAAGCCGAGGTCGTCCTTGGACACGAGCAGCCCCATTGCCGCGCAGAACGCGCCGTTTCCGTCGGGAAGGAACGTCACGCGGTCCGCGTGCAAGTCCGCTTTCCAGGCGTTCAACACGAATGAATCGTTGACCGCAAGGCACGCGATCTCGTCCACGCCGACCGCGGTGAACGCCTCGGCCAGCTCGTTGAAGCGCGGTACATGGGCGCCGGAGCAGGTGGGAGTGAACGCGCCCGGCAAGGCGAACACGACGACAGTGCGGCCCGCAAAGAAGTCGCCGGTGCGCAGATCCCGCCAGGAGGATTCTTCGAGTACGCGCAGGTTCACATCTGGAACACGTTGCCCTTCGCGGGGCGGGAGCATGAGCTTTTCCATGGTTGGTTCCGTCTTGGGTTGCATTGGAGAGGATCCGGATCGATCACCTTGCTGCGAGCTGCGCCGCGGCGTCGCGGAGCGCTGTGCGCAAGCCCTCCTCGATCACCGGGTGGTAGAAGGGCAGGGCGAGGACTTGCGGGATCGTGAGGCCGAGCTGGTGCACCCACGCGAGCAGGTGTGCCAGGTGCTCGCCGGCTGGGGCGATCATTTCGGCACCGAGCAGGCGCCCGCTTTCGCGATCCGCGTACACGTGCAGGCACCCCTTGTTCTGGGCCATCATCCTGCTGCGCCCCTGGTCCTCGAACGAGACGCGGCCCACAATCGGGTGTTGCGCCTCTGCCTGCTTCCAGCTGACGCCCACCATGGCAATCTGCGGATCGGTGAACATCACGGCGAGAGGAGAGCGGCGCACCCCGGCGGCGACCGTTGGGAAGCGCCCGGCATTGCCGCCAGCGATCGCACCCTCGTCCGCGGCTTCGTGCAGGAGAGGGACGTCGGCGTTGGCGTCGCCGGCGATGAAGATCGCGCTGTCGCCGCACTGGAGCGTGGCCGGGTCGTACCGAGGGACTCCGCGACGGTCCCGATCGAGCGAGGTGTGTTCGAGCCCGAGCTGGTCGATGTTGGGGACACGCCCGGTCGCGGCAAGGACGTAGTCGAAGGTCTCCTGGACCGCCTGTCCGTCGTCGATGTGCCGGACCTCCACGCCCGGCTGGGGCCCGTCCACGATACGCACTCCCTGCACGTGTGCGTCCGGTAGGAGCGAAAGCTCTTGCCCGATCACCCGCAACGCCTCGTCACGCACCTCGGGATCGGTGAGCGGGCCAACAGAGCCATCGACGCCGAACACCCGTACGTGCACGCCGAGTCGCGCGAGGGCCTGGCCGAGCTCGAGCCCGATGATACCAGGGCCGAACACCGCAAGCGAGCGCGGCAGGGTCTTCCAGGAAAAGGCGGCGTCGCTCACCAAGAGGCGTTCACCGAGGCCGTCGAACATGGGTAGAAGCTGCGAACGTGAGCCGGTGGCGATCACCACGGCGCGGGCATGAACCACGGTTGGCTCCGGGGCAACCCCATCGCGCACCTCGAGGGTGTCATCCGCGATGAAGCGAGCTTGCCCCAGAGCCGGTCGGCCTGGGGGAAACCGTCCACACTGCGGGTGACGAACCCGACGAAGCGATCGCGCTCGGCGCGGACGCGCTCCATCACCCGAGCGCCGTCGATGATCGACTGGCCCCCGGAGATACCGAAGATGGGGGCCCGATCGACTCCACGCGCAGCATCGGCCGCTGCAACGAGCAACTTGCTCGGCATGCACCCCACCCGAGCGCATGTGGTGCCGTAATGAGCCCCTTCGATGAGCAGCGTGCGGGCGCCAGCCGCGACCGCGGCGCGGTACGCGCTCATGCCGGCAGTGCCTGCGCCGACAATCGCGACGTCCACATGCAGGGTCGAGTGAAAAGTCGGGACGGACGGCGCAGTGGGGGACATCTGGGCCTCGGGAAGGAGCACGCATCGTGCCAGGCATGGCGAAGAGGAGTTTCGCGACCCCCCAATATCTGGACCGGTTTGAGCGAGTCAGACTGCCCGTCAGCGCGTAGCGCAGGAACAGGTGCGCAGATCGCCTCGGAATCTGCCTTTGCCCCCTTGCGTTGCATGCGCTCGGCGCCATGGAGCTGGGGTCCAATCCTTCGCATCGCACCGACGAAGCGCGGCAGCGAAGGGCAGGGAAGAGGAGGGGACCATGGCAGGGGACGACAAGCAGTTGTCTGGGCCCGATCTTGCGCGTGGCATCGACGCGGACCAGGTCGCAGACGGCGAGATGCTGGTGGGGCATGTGGATGGTGAGGCGGTTCTGATCGCACGACGAGGGGAGGAAGTGTTCGCTGTCGGTGCGACTTGCACGCACTACGGCGGCCCGCTCGTGGACGGACTGATCCAAGGCGAGTCGATTCGCTGCCCATGGCACCACGCGCGCTTCAGCCTTCGCACCGGCAGCGTCCTGAGCGCGCCGGCTCTGGCCCCGCTTTCATGCTGGCAAGTTGAAGAGCGCGGGTCGAAGCTCTTCGTGACCGGCAAGTCCAAGAGCCCGCTCGCTTCTGCGCGCCCAGCGCCTTCGGACCTCAGGTCCATCGTGATCGTGGGCGGCGGTGCAGCAGGACATGCCGCAGCCGAGACGCTCCGCAACGAGGGGTTTCACGGCAAGCTCACGATGCTCAGCGTGGACCCATCGCCCCCGTGCGATCGTCCGAATCTGTCCAAGGACTTCCTCGCAGGGACTGCCTCGGAAGACTGGATTCCGCTTCGCCCACCCGAATTCTTCGAGGAGCACGAGATCGAGCTGGTGCTTGGCACGCGCGTAGTGGGGATCGACGTCGCAAAGCACCACGTCATGATCGAGGGGGGCAAGACGTACGCCTACGATGCGCTCCTGCTCGCGACCGGGGCCGTGCCGATCAAGCTCGCTATCCCAGGGAGCGACCTGCCTCACGTGCATTACCTGCGCACGCTGGCCGATAGCCGTGCAATCATCGCGAGCCTGGGCGTGGCCAAGCGCGCGGTCGTGATCGGCGCGAGCTTCATCGGCCTCGAGGTCGCAGCCGCGTTGCGCGTCCGCAATGTGCAGGTCGACGTCGTGGCTCCGGACGAGCGTCCGCTGGAGCGCATCCTCGGACCAGAGCTGGGCGACTTCATTCGCGCGTTGCACGAGGAGCACGGCGTGAAGTTCCATCTTGGCCAGAGGCCGAAGTCCATCGATTCGGGAAAAGTGATTCTGGCAAACGGCGAGGTGTTGGAAGCTGATCTCGTGGTGGTGGGCATTGGCGTGCAGCCCATGGTGGCGCTTGCGGAGGCGGCGAGATTGACCACGGATCGGGGGGTGGTGGTCAACGAGTTCCTGGAGACGAGCGCGCCGGGCATCTTCGCTGCAGGTGACATCGCACGCTGGCCTGACCCTCATACCGGCGACAAGATTCGCGTGGAGCATTGGGTCGTTGCCGAGCGTCACGGGCAGATCGCTGCCCGCAACATGCTCGGCCAAAAGACCCGTTGCTCGATCGTCCCATTCTTCTGGAGCCAGCACTACGACGTAATGATCTCGTACGTGGGCCATGCGGAGAAGTGGGAGCGAATCGAGATCAAAGGGAGCCTGGCCAAGCGCGACTGCACCTTGGACTTTCGCCGCGGGGACAAGACGCTCGCTGTGGTGACGATCGGCAGAGATCTGGAGAGCCTGCGGGCAGAGGTTGCCATGGAACGAGACCTGTCCGGAGCGCTGGACACGATGAGCAGGGGAGGGAAACGATGAGCACGATCACGACCAGGGACGGCACGCGGATCTACTACAAGGACTGGGGCAAAGGGCAACCGGTGGTGTTCAGCCATGGTTGGCCTCTCAGCTCGGACAGCTGGGAAGCGCAGATGCTGTTCCTGGCCTCCAACGATTACCGATGCATTGCCCACGACCGTCGAGGCCATGGTCGATCGAGCCAACCCTGGGGTGGCAACGACATGGACACGTATGCCGACGACCTCTCGGAGCTCCTCGAGAAGCTCGATCTGAAGGGAGCTTTCCTTGTGGGCTTCTCTGCGGGCGGAGGCGAAGTTGCCCGATACATCGGCCGCCATGGGACGAAGCGGGTGGCGAAGGCTGCGCTGATCTCGGCTGTGCCGCCGCTGATGCTCAAGACGCCTGCCAATCCGGGTGGCTTGCCGACAGAGGCGTTCGACAAGATCCGGCTGGGGGCCATGTCCGACCGGTCGCAGCTGTACAAGGACCTTGCCAGTGGCCCATTCTTCGGGGCCAATCGGCAGGGCTCCAAGGTCTCGCAGGGCATGATCGACTCGTTCTGGCTCCAGGGGATGCAGGCCGGCCACAAGAACACCCTGGATTGCATCAAGGCGTTCTCCGAGACGGACTTCACCGAGGATCTGAAGAAGTTCGACGTGCCGACGCTGATCGTGCACGGCGACGATGATCAGATCGTGCCGATCAGCGCATCGGCGCTTGCATCGTCGAAGCTGGTGAAGAATGCGACCCTGAAGATCTACGCAGGGGCGCCGCACGGGATCGCGTACACGCACAGGGACCAGCTCAACACGGACTTGCTGGCATTCCTTGGGCTGACGCGCAACAAGTAGCAAGGGGAGTGCTCGATGCCACAGTTTGGGACGCCATTTTCGGGGCAGAAGAACGACAGGAAGCTCACGGATCAGGAGCTCATACGCGCCATTCGTTTCATGGTGGCCGGAGAGTACGAAGCGGTGCAGCTGTACATGCAGCTGGCCGAGTCGACGGACAACAAGCTCGCGATCAAGGTCCTCAACGACATAGCGGATGAGGAGCGTGTGCACGCCGGGGAGTTCCTGAGGCTGCTGCGCGAGCTTGCCCCGGATGAAGAGGGGTTCTATGCGAAGGGGGCAAAAGAGGTCGAGGAGGAGATCCACAGGACGAAGTGAGGAGCACCGCGGCGCAGAGGTCGGACGGGTGCATGGCTGAAAGGCTGCCTGGCGCGCAAACCGCTCACGATTCAACGCGTGCTTGACTTGCGAGGGCAAATCGTTGTTCTTGGCGCCAGAAACAAGAAGCCATGACCGAAAGCCTTGACCGGATCCGTGCCGAAGTTGGGCGCCGACGCACCTTCGCCATCATCTCCCATCCTGACGCGGGCAAGACCACGCTCACAGAAAAAGTCCTGCTCTACGGCGGTGCGATCCACCTCGCCGGCGCGGTCAAACAGAGACGCAACGAGCGGCATACCACCAGCGACTGGATGGCGCTCGAGCGCGAGCGCGGCATCTCGGTGTCCACCAGCGTGCTGCAGTTCACCTACCAGGGCCACCACATCAACCTGCTCGACACGCCAGGACACAACGACTTCAGCGAGGACACCTACCGCACCCTCGCCGCCGCGGACTGCGCTGTCATGCTCATCGACAGCGTCAAGGGCGTCGAGCCGCAGACCATCAAGCTCTTCGAGGTCTGCAGCATGCGCCACATCCCGATCGTCACGTTCGTCAACAAGATGGACCGGGCCGGGCGCGACCCGCTCGAGCTTCTCGACGAGATCGAGCGCGTGCTCGGGATCCCGTGCGTGCCCGCGAATTGGCCGATCGGCGCAGGGCAGAGCTTCCAGGGCGTCTACGACCGGAAGTCCCGGGCCCTGCTTCGCTTCGAGAAGGCCGAGGACGTCGGCGGCAAGGCGTCGATGTCCCTGTCGAGCTTCGACGATGCCGAGCTTCGCGATGCGATCGGCTCGGTTGCGCACCAGCAGCTGGTCGACGAGCTCGCGCTGCTCGATGGCGCAGGCAACGAATTCGACCAGGAGCAGTTCCTCAGGGGCGCGATCACGCCGGTCTTCTTTGGCAGCGCCATGAACAACTTCGGCGTGGAGCCGTTCCTCGACCGATTCGTGGTGATCGCTCCGCCTCCTGTGGCGCGCGCCACGATCCAAGGCGAAGGCGTCCCGCCGGTGCAGGGCGGGTTCTCGGGATTCGTTTTCAAGATCCAGGCGAACATGGATCCTCAGCACCGCGATCGCGTGGCGTTCCTTCGGGTCGCATCCGGACGCTTCCACAAGGGGATGAGCGCGGTGCACGCGCGCACGGGCAAAGCCCTGACGCTGTCTCGACCGGTGCAGTTCCTGGCCCAGGAGCGGTTCGTGGTGGAGGAGGCGTTTGCCGGCGACATCATCGGCCTGTGGGATCCAGGCGTGCTTCGAATCGGCGACACGCTCTGCCAGGGTGAGCCGGTCGAGTACGAAGGGGTGATGCGCTTTTCGCCAGAGCACTTCGTGCGCATCCGTCTCACCGACCCGCTCAAGCGAAAGCAGCTGAAAAAGGGGCTCGAAGAGCTGTCCGAGGAGGGCGGCGTGCAGGTGTTCTACGACCGGATGCGCCTCGAGCGCGATCCGATCCTCGGCGCTGTCGGATACCTGCAGTTCGAGGTCGTGCAGTACCGTTTGCGAACCGAATACGGGGTGCAGACCCGGTTCGAGTCGTTGCCGTACCAGTACGCGCGGTGGGTGGAGGGCGACGGATTCGACGCTGACGACTTCGAGAAGCTAAGCTACGGAGACGCGATGTGCGTGCTCGATGGGGAGGACCGGCCCTTGGCGCTGTTCGAGACCGAGTGGTCGATGCGTCGCACGGTGGAGAAGTTCTCGTCGCTGCGATTCGTGGCTGCAGTGCAGCCAGGGCGATCGTCGCGAGCCTGATGTTCGCGGGCATGCAGGCCAGGGCGCGTTGGACGCCCCCGCAAAGCCGCTGCGGCTTGAACATCGGAATTCACGTTGCACCAGCGGCCGCCTTGAGGCGGCCGCATTTTCAACGCGCCCCACGAGACGGCGTGCGCTGGGATGAATGATGCTGGATCGGCGCACGAACTCCTGCGAGGCTGAGCACCATGGAACGAGAAGAAGTTGCGAACGCCGTGCTGTGGCCGATCGATCAAACCGCGGACATCGCCCTGCGTGCGGTGGAGAGCGTCGGGGTGCTGGCCCCGGCGTCCGATCTCGCGTACCGCGGCGTCCGCTCCTTCCTGCGCTCGCAGTTCCAGGCGCTCAATGACCTGGAGGTGATGGGCGCGGACAATGTCCCCCCGCACGGCGGCGTGATCCTCGCTTCGAATCACCAGAGTTGGATGGATGTGCAGGTGCTCGCTGCAGCGTGCCCGCGTCGCGTGCACTTCATGGCCAAGAGCGAGTTCGAGCGCTGGCCCGTGCTGCGCCATCTGATCCGGCTGTCCCAGTCGGTCTACGTTCACCGTGGTGGCGACGACGTGGCTCTGGAGTCTCTGGTGGAGGCGCTGCGCTCCGGATGGGCCGTGGCGATCTATCCGGAAGGCACGATCCCCGGCGAGGAAGACGTTCCTCGCGTCGCCGTGGATCCAGAGACCGGGCTGCTGCCTGGACGCACCGGCGTGGTGCGTCTTGCGTTGAAGGCCGGCGTACCGATCGTGCCGGTGGGCGTATCCGGAACAGGACGCGCCTTTCCTCCGGAGATCTACCCGCGGCTGGAGCTGCTGCGCATGCCTGCGGCGACGCCGGTGCGGATCCGATTCGGCGCCCCGATGAGCCTGGAGGCGTACCGGGATCAGCCTCAGGATCGCAAGCTGTATCGGGAGATCACCAACGAGCTGATGCGCCAGATCAGCGCGCTGGTGGATCACCGCTGCAACTACGTCCCCCTGGACGTGCCGCTTCCGCAGCCGCCGAAGCGCGAGAAGATCGGCGTGCTCCTGCTCCACGGGTTCACGTCGCACCTCAACACGGTCAACGGGCTGGTGCCGTACCTGAAGGATGCGGGGATCAGCTTCGAGATGCCGATCCTGCGCGGGCACGGCACCCGCTACCAGGATCTGCGCGGCGTGACTGCAGGCGACTGGTACGTCGACGCGGAGCGCGCGCTGATCAACCTTTGGAACTACGTCGATCGAATCGTGGTGGTCGGCCTGTCCATGGGAGGGCTGGTTGCGCTCGACCTTGCCACGCGTCATCCGGACAAGATTGCCGGTATCGTGACCGTGGGCGCGTGCTTGAAGTTCGCCGATCCACTGGTCCGGTTCACCGGGGCGCTGTCGAACGTGTTCCGCTACTGGCCCAGCCCGGAGTCATTCAACGATCTGTCGCTCAAGGTCAACTGCAAGAACTACCCGAAGTTTCCCACGGATGCGTTTGCCTCGCTCTACGAGTACTCGCAGCAGATCGCCCGCAGGCTGAGGGACGTCCACGTACCGATTCTGATCCTGCAGTCGAAGAAGGACCAGATCGTGGCGCCCGAGTCGGCGAACATCATCTACGAGAAAGTGAGCTCGATGCACCGGGAGATCATCTGGTACCACAAGAGCGGGCACGAGATGATGCAGGACCTGGAGGCAGCGCAGGTGTTCCACGACGTGATGGAGTACGTGCATCGCTTCGAGCTGAGCCCGCGCGTGGACAGCGCGCAGGCGGGATGAGCCGGCCTACTTGGCGGGCCTGAGCTTGGCGCAGGACTTCTCGATTTTCTCCTGAGCCTTCTTGAACTCGGGCGTGGAATGCGCTGCGGCCATCTCGATCTCGGCGTGGCTCATCACGGAGCGAAGCTGGGTCCAGGCGCAGCCGCAGAACTTCTCGGCGGCCGGGCCACCCTCGGTGCACCCCTTCATGAAGCTCTTCTTGACCTCGGCCTCCGGGAGCTTGACCGCGCACTTCTTTGCGACGTCCCTGCCGGCCAACGCGAACTTCTCGGACTTGACCACGGCCTTGTCGGCGATCTCTCCGATCGAGAACTTCTTTCGGAGCTCGGGCCAGTAGCACTCGCAGTAGTCCTTGAAGCCTGGGTTGTCCTGGGAGCAGCCCTTCATGAAGCCTTCCTTGACCATCGACTCGGGCATCTTGTCGATGCAGACTTGGCCGGTCTTTTTTTGCACAGCGTTCAGCTTGTCCTGTGCCAGGTCGTCCTTGTTCATTTCCGCGACCGAGAAGGCAGTGGCGAAGACTCCCCAAGCGCAGTCGCAGTAAGGCTTGAAGTCCGGGGACTTGGAGCAACCGGACATGAAGTCCTTCTCGTGCTGGGCCAGAGGCTTGCCGAGGTCCGACGGCTTGTCCTGCTTGCCCGTGGCAGGCTGGTCCTCCGAAGACTTGTCTGCTTTGTCTCCCTTGGCTCCCTTGTCGGCCTTGTCGGCCGCCGCGACCGGATTCTTGTCAGCCGCTTTCGTGGGACTCTGCGGGGCAGCTCCGCAACCGGCCAGGAGCGTGATCGTGACAGCGAGGAGGAGTCGGTTGGTTCTCATGGGACGGGTATGCTAGCGCAACAGCTTGGGTGCCCGAAAATCAATTCGCGGGTGGGGCGCCTTCCGGCTCATCGGCGTCCTTCTTCGGGGGCGTGGAGCCTGGTGTCTCTCGCCAGGTGCCGGCCCGGATCGCCGCCGAGCGGAATCGCGCGCCAAAGTCGCTTATCTGCTTCGCCGCCGGAGCCAATTCGAGTGAAGCGCCGCATGCAACCAGCCGAGAGTCCCGCGCTTCGCCAAGGGCGATGACCGCCTGGCTTCCGAAGCTTCCGCCGATGCCCATCCACGTGCCGTAGGCCTCTCCTCCGGACCTCTGCCCCACGTTCGGAATCGGATGCTCCGTACCACCCATCACCACGGTCAGAGTCTTGCAGTCCGGCGTCCATGGCGGCGTGCCTGTTGCTCTCCACTGCAAGAGCAAGGTAGTTCCAGAGCGGTCCGGAACGCCCGTCAGATACAACGACGACGACGGGTTGACCGGAACGAGAAGCGACATGACCCGTGGTTCCAGGCGCACCGTTGCGTCCTCGCTCGGAAGGGGCTCCGTGGGCCCGGCGGCAGGTGCGGAGGATTCCTCCGCGCGCCCCGTGGTCGGCCATTGCTTGGAGTCGAGCGGATCCCACGGTGACGGCTTGGTCCCGAACCAGGCGGATAGCGCCACGCACGCCATCACCGTGAACCCGCTGCCCGTCATCTCGGTCGAAGCGTCCTTGTAAGTTCCGTGGGTGTAATAGGCATTGAACGCTGGATCGAGCGTAACGTGGTCGTTGGCAAAGATATGAAGACCTGCCCCGCCGCCAACGACGAGCATGGACGTCGAAGAGGTCTCCGTGCCAGCGACCTCCGTGCTCGCGCCCCGCCAACCCACACGCGTCTCGAAGAAAGGCCGAACTACGCCTTGGCTTCTGGTCAGCAAGGCGAGAGAAGGCAATATGGACCACTGGGTACCCGACGTGGGTTGCGCGCCCGTGAGGTCGACTTCGGTCTTCGTGCTCGCGGCGAGGAAGTGGACTCCAAGCAGGACGTGCGATGAGGGCGCATAGCCGACGCCGAGCCCGAGCGCAGACGGTAGGACGCCTGTTGTCCGGGTCTTGACGTTGACATCGCCGGTTGCGACAGGCCCGCTGCTCGCGGACACGGTCATCGAATCCTGAGCGTACAACACGCCCTCGAACCCGAGCCGAAAAGCGCCCTTGATGTCCTGCGCCAGGGCAGTCTTGCTCGATGCAAGCTGCAACAACGCAATAGCGACTGCTACGAAGAATTGCTCGACGGTCTTCCGCATCGAGGCAGCCTACACAAGAGGTTTGATTCGAGTCAACCGCACGCTGTTGATCTTGCGCAGCGCGGAAGGAGACTTCATTGTTCGAGGATTGACCCCAAAGTGGAAATCCGCTATGCACCAGGGCGATGCGTCGCATGGTATGGAGACGAGGGACGAGGCTCTCGCTGATGGCGACCGCGGCATGGTTGATCACCGCGGGATGTGGCAGCGAGTCCGCAAACAACGTCGGTGAGCCAGGCGGCTCCGGAGCCTCCGCCGGGGATGGGGGCTCAGCGGGAACCGAGGATGCCGCAGCCGGCGCCGCCGGCAACCAGCAAACCGAGATACGTGAGCCGAACATGCTTGTCGGCCTGGCTCAGGGACGATCCGAGGACAAAGGAGGTGCGCCGTATTGGTCGGGCTTCGTTTGGATGACCAACGCACGGTGCACCTATCGAGTCATGGGCGCGTGTGAGCAGCGGCTCTCTTGCGAGAACCCGTTGGCTTCCTATACCGCTGGAACGATGCGTATCAGCGGCGGAAAGGTCCCCGTCGTCTTTGAAGATCAATCTGGCGATGGGTACTATGACAATCAGCAGGGTGAGGGGAGTACGCTGTTCAACCCAGGTGAGACTCTGGTCTTGAAAGCAGACGGCGGCAATGTAGGCTACCCAACCGAAATCCCAAAGTTCGAGCAGAGCGTGGTTGCACCGCCGATCCCGGTCGTGACTGCGCCTTCGTTTGAGCAGTTCCCTCCTTTGGACCAGCCCATTTCGATATGGGTGCGGCTCCTTTCGAACAGGCTAGTGATCACTTGATTCTCCGCAGATGCGCCTTGGCTGGACGCGTCGGCGGCATCGGATCCGGCAGCTGCGCGTCGGGATAGAGGTTCAGGTGATTCCGCCGCAATTCCTGCGCAAGGTGAAACTCCCAGTAGGCTGCCAGGTCGCCGCTGGTGCGCAGCGCCCGGAGCCGCAGAACCGCCTCCGCCCCAGGCAGCGACCAGCGGGCTCCCGTTCGGTCCATCCGATCCTTGACGAGGTATCGGCACGCACCCTCGACCACTCCCGTCGAGATCGGAAAGCCGTGGTGCAGCGCTGTCAGGTAGTCGATCCATCGCCGATTGTTGATCAGATACCGCGCGCAGGCATCGACGGGCTTGCGCACTGCCGCAGCGAAGTTCTGGCGCGTGGCGCTGCGTCGCATTCCCGCTGCGATCTGCCCGGGGTCGTGGCCGAGCAGCAGCGCGCGCAGCCGCTCGGTCACCCAGTCCTGTGCCTGCTGCGTTCCTTCCGCATGGAAGCAGTAGGCAGCCTTCCACAGGTACTCGAGCACGTGCATCAGGTCGACGATGAGAATGATGCAGACCCCGTGCCGCTTGGCCGCCTTTCGGATGGCGCGGATCTGGTCCTTGTTGCCGTCCACCACGACGACCCAGTGGCGTTCCAGGCTCGGGTCGAGCCGCCGAGCGTGGCAGAACGCCTCGTCGATGACTTCGTCCATGCCCTTGACCACGCTCGCCCATACCCGCTTGAGCATCGGCTTGGGCCGCCGCTGCGCCACATCTCGCGCGGGGCGGAGTTCGCGAATAACGTCTTCGGCGTCTCGCTCGAACGGCTCGACGCCATAGACCGTCGCAACCTCGGCCATGCGCTTGCGATTGCGCTTCTCTCCCTTGGTCAGACGCTTCTCGAGCTTTCGCGAACCTTGCTCGGCGGCCTTTCTCGTGGCTTCGCGCAGGTCCTCCTTGCGCATGACGATGCCCTTGCCGTCGAAACTCAGCACCACCAGCGCTCTTGGGCCGAGCACCGACAGCTCGATAGGCGAGTGTGTGTAGAACGCGTCGAAGTCGGCTGCGGCTGCCATGGCCAGCTGCTCGACTTGGCGCTTGTTGACCTTGCAGCCAGTGACCGCTTCGACCTCGGCGACGACCTCCTCGAAGGAATCCTTGGCTGCATGCTCGGCCACCAGCCGCCGGATTCCGAACGAGTGGTAGCCCGGTGGTCGGTTCAGCAGGCCATCCACCGGCGCGAGCCCGCGCACGCCCGGGGATTGATAGACCAGTCGAGTCACCTGAACATCGCCGAATACGGACCCCAATCCGACGCTCAGTGGCCGGGACTGCCAGCGCCGCGATCCATCGGAACCCGAGACCTCGACCAGCCGAAGCTCCGCTGCGGCCTTCAGGTCCAAGTGCTCCTGCAGCAGCCGCCGCTGCAACTCCCTGCCTTCCCGCGTCAATTGTTCTTCGAGCACCGCATGCGACAGCCGCAGCGCTTCCGCCGATTCGAGGATCGAAACGATCCGCTCGAATTGTTCACGCGAGCAAGGGAACTTGTCGGACGACGGGGTGATCGGGTAGGCTGCGGTCATGGCGGGTCCTCCTGCGTAGGTAACTGGCTTCGCAACCGTTACGTACCGCAGAAGGCACTCGCTTGTCCTGGCTCCCTTCACACAACACCCCTACGATTCGGCTCGATCAGCACCGTTCGGATGGAGCCGCACCCTTTCGATATCGTGGACGCCTTACTCGGGAGGCACCATCTTTCTTCAAGTCGTGGCGCCTGACGCGCCCGCGGCGATCCACTGCCGTTTCCCCTCGGACAGCGGCACAGCGACGCTGCCAGCCGAGGTCACGGCGCAGTTTAGGATAGGCCCCGATAACTGCATAGCTGTCACATCCGCTGCTTCCAGACGATTCAAGGCGGGGAAGATCGATGCGGAGTTCCTGGTCATGTACACTGCTACGCGACCGGACGGAAAGACCGCATCCGTCTGCACGAAGTAACTCCCCCCCCATCGCCTACGGACCCAGGCCCCGGCACGTCTGCGGATGCCGGGTGAGACGCCCGCGACAGCTGATTCTGCTCAATGATAGTGCAGGATCGTCCCTGCCGCCCCCACAGCGAACATCTCCCCGGACGGGTCCCCCCAAAGTCCGTGGAGGAAGCTCGGAAGCCCGGTTTGCACCGTGCTCCACGTCGTGCCGTCGTAGCGCAGGATCGCATTGCCCACCGCCCAGATCTTTCCCGCGTCATCCACCCACAGACGCGAGTAGCTGTGCGGGTTGGTGTGCTTCACGCTGAAGTAGTCCCCGGAGAGCTGCTGGAACGTCGTCTCCGAAGAGGTCCCGTTCACCGTGATCCAGGTCTGTGTCGCATTGCCATGCACCGCTGACACCGAGTTCCACGCGAAGCTGTGCACGTACGTCGCACTCGACGTGACGCGGTACAGCTTCTCGTATCCCCCAAACAGGAAGTCCGTCCCGCTCCGCCCCCAGATCGCTCCAAGGCCGTTTGCGGTGTAGTTGCAGCACGTGTTCCACGCTGTCCCGTCCCAGTTGATCACTCGGCCCTTTTCTCCGACCGCGTAGTACGTGCCGTTCGGATAGCCCCACACCTCGCTGAGCGATTCCGTCACCGGCGTGGCCACCTGCGTCCAGACCGAGCCGTTGAAGTGCGTGGTCGTTCCGCTCAGCCCCACGGCCCAGATGTCCGAAGCGCTCGTGCCCCACACCCCGGTCAGCGCGACCGTGACCCCGGATGCCACCGTGGTCCACTGGCCCGCAGCGTAGTGCAGAATCACGCCGCCCTGGCCCACGGCCCACACGTTGGTCTTGGACGCTCCCCACACCGAGTACAGATCGGTGCTCGTCGTGGAGTCCTCGGTCTGCCAGGTCGGCCCGGACACGCACTGCCCCTGCGCCGTACAGGTGGCGCCAGCTCCGCACGTGCCGCACGACGTCCCGCACACCGGATCCGTACCGCACACCTGCGAGCCGCACGCGGGCTTGCAGCAGGCGCCCTGGATGCACGATTCTCCTGCTGCGCAGCATGTAGACCCGCACCCAAGATAGGAGCACTGGCACACGCCGTTGGAGCAAGCCTGGTTGGGCTTGGAGCACGAGCCCGATGTGCACGGGTGGCCGCAGCCGTCATCGCTTCCGCAAGCCTTGCCGCCGCAAGAAGGCTGGCAGCAGCTCGAAGGCTCGTCTGTGGCCCCGTTGCAGTCGTTGTCCTGCCCGTCGCACAAGCTCTCGGTCGCCTGGTACGTCTTGCCCTGGGTCTGCGCGTGCGCTGCGTAGTCGGCGTTCGTGCAGTCCGCCCATCCCGAGGCTCCCTTGCAGGACCGCGCAGCGCCCTTGCACACCCCGGACTGGTTGCTGCACGCAGGTGCCACCAGCCCGTCGTCCGCAGCACCGTTGCAGTCGTCGTCCTTGCCGTTGCACTTTTCCGCAGAGGGGCCAGCGCTCCAGACGCACGCGCCGAACTGCCCCTGCTCGCAATTACGCACGCCACCCTTGCACTCGCCGATGTCGGTGCAGGGCTGCGTCTCTCCTGGTTGGCAGGGACAAGGCTGGCCGCCGCACGTCACCACGCATTGGCCGTCCGACGCCCGGCACTCTTCCGAGGCCCCGCACGAGATCGGTACGCCCCAGGCTGCGCACCCTCCGGCAGGCTCTTCGCAAACCTGCCACTGCTTCGTGTCTGCGCACCGGCGCTCCCCGGTGTTGCATTCCTTCTGGCAGGTCGCGGTGCACTGGCCGTGGGTGCAAAATGCGAGCTCGGGCGGGCACGGTTGCGGAAGATCCCAGCGGGAGCAAGAATCGGCATTCTTGAGGCAGATTTGTAACTGTCCGCTCGTGCAGCGCGTGGAGCCAGGCTCGCATTCGCTCTGGCACCCGCCTTCCACCGGGTTGGACTGATCGTCGCCGCTCTGCTGGTCCCCAACCGATGCGTCGAGGTTCCCTGTCTGCTCGAACAGGCCCTGGTCCCCCTTGCCGCATCCGCCGGACAGGGCAAAGAGCGCGAGGGCAAAGAAGTGGACGATCGGGAAGTGACGCATGGGGGCTCCTGGCGGTCAGAAGGATGGGCTCGATGGCGTTGTACGGGCCGATGCTGCCGCTCATTCCCTGGCAAGTGCCGCGTTGACGCTGGAAACAGGAGCGATCGGGGTGTAGATCGAGGTGGTTCAGAAGGGAGGCTTCAGGCTTCGTGCTTTGGGATTCTGCCAGCACGACGTTCCCGTGTTGTGTGGATCTCGAGACGAGTCTGGCGCAGAGCCTGCAACTTGGAGCGATGATGCAGCGGTGGTGGGCGGGAGCGTCGTTTGACGAGGAGGGTTGGCCATGACGTTTGCAAAGATACCGGCGGCCTTGCGCGAAGGGTGGCCCAAGCGAGCAACGGCCTTGGCAGCGAGCTGGAAGCAGCTGCTCGGGCCCCATGTCCCTGAGGATCTATCCCGGATGCGTGAGCCGCCTGAGGGCGCCCCGTGGCAGGCGAGACCGATCCGAATCCTGTGACGCTGCCGATCCGCCGACGAGCGGTCGGCAAACAACAGACCTACCGGCCGGCTTGACACCGTGGATCCCTGCGCATAGCCATGCATGCAGATGGCTTCGTGGATCCTGACAGGCGTGATCGTTGCCGTCAGCGTGGCGCTGGCCTGGATCGGGGCTGCGATGAAGCGCGAGCTCCCTGTGCTCCAGAGCATCGTGTTCGGGGGATTCATCATCGCGCTGGTGTGGGTCCCGCGCACCTGGAGCGATGTCCTTCTTGCCCTGCTCGTCGGAGCAGCAGCGGCCATCGTACCTGACAGCTGGCTCTGGAAGGCTGCTGTCGCAGCGATCGTGGCAGCTGTCCTGTGGGTGCCCATGCACTACATGCCCGGGGGAGGCGCTGCGCTGGTGCTCGGCGTGGTCCTTGTCGCAGCGTTCTTCCAGACGCGAAGTGGGGTGCGCTACATCGCCATGCTCCGCAGCGCAAAGCGCTTGGATCCTCACAGCCATGTCATGCCCAAGGAGCCGGTCGCGATCGGCGGAAAAGTGATGGGCGGCTCGGTCGCAACCGACCTTGTCTGCGCGAATCAAGGGGATCTCGCGGCGATCCAGGTGCGCACCGGAACTGCGGATCACTTTGCGGCGCCCCGGCTGTTGCTGCTCGAGACCGAAGCCGGGACCGTGGGCGTCGATCTGTCGAGCGCGGAGCTGCGCTCGTCGAATCTGCGGCCCCTGCCCGAAGAGGATCGCCAGACCCTGCGTACCCGATGCGGCGCGTCGGAGCAGGTGCCATCCGTGGCTCAGGTCCTGAGCCTCGGATCCGATGCGTACGTCGTGGGCGTGCCAGAGTGGGAAGCGGCCGAGCAGCTGCGCGGCTACCGCGATTCGAGCCGGATTCCGGTCTTTCGATCCAGACCTGGGTTCCTCGCATTCGTGGTCGACAAGACCGAGCGCGAAGAGCTGCTCGACGCGCGCTGGGACCTGTTTCGCTGGATCCTGTGGGGAGCCGTCTCCGCAGCGGTCGTGCTCACAGGATGGATCGGCGTGCGCTGACTGTGCCGCCCTTCGGATGGCCGGTTTTCGCGCACCTTGAATTGCTGACAATCCAGCCCACATGTTGGAGCGGGGAGCCAGCGAGCGCCTTGCGGATGATGCGCGCGGCGCGCGCTGGACATAGCAACAGGGGGATTGCCATGTTGGGAGAGAGAATTGGCGAGTTCAAGGGCAGGATTACCGGTATGCGCGTGCTGCCAGCCCAGGGGGGCGCTGCGCGCCTGGAAGTCTGCATGGAGCAGCAGGGGACGCTGCTGGGCGTGGAGTGCAGGGAGATAGGCACCTATGTCTCTGTGACCCAGCCAGATGGCTCGCTGCAAGGCGAGGCCCACGGGGTGACGATGACCAAGGATGGAGAGAGCTCCACGTGGGTTGCCTACGGAACCGGGCACTTCGTGCCGGGCAAGCCGGGTGCAACGAGCTGGCGCGGCTGCGCGATCGCACGGACGAGCTCCGCGAAGCTGAGCAGGCTGAACGGACTCTGCATGCTGTTCGAGCACGAGTGCAGCGCAGATGGGACTACGGTGACCCGGGACTTCGAGTGGAGGTAGGCAGCCGTCGGCAATGCACCGGAGTGATCCTCTGATTTGCATTCGTGCAATCCCGTGGCTCGCGCTATCCGCTCGCGCGGCCCACGGTCTCGCGCAACTCCTCGTAGATCAGGGCTCCTGGTCGGGCGGACGGCGCTGGAACGGCGATTGCTTCGGCAGACGTCATGGTTGGTTTCATCACGACGCGGCATCTGCTCTGGAACGGAGGAATCATTCTTCGCGAGTTCGGCGTCCGCGCCTACCTGCGCTGTGTGATCAGGTGCCTGTTCTCCTCCAAGCCGTCCACGTTCCTGCAGTGCGTGTGGCATTGAGACCGATCTCTGCAGCTCTGCCGTCGTTTCATCCGTCCTGTCCGGAGTGACCGAACATCGGCCGCGCAGCTGCGACCCGAGTTGCCGATTGCGCGACAATCTGGAACCCGTGTATAGGGGGGGGATGTTGATTCGATCGCGATTCGGCGGTGCGACTGTCGTGCTCTGCGCAGCTGTCTTGCTCGGCTGCAGCTCCAGCAGCGATGGGGGCGCAAGCGAGCCGCTCAACGGCGGAATCGGGCAGATCTGCTCGTCCAGCGACTGCCCCGCAGGCCTCAGCTGCCGCTCCGATACGAAGGACTGGATCGCGCATCATCAATGCACGATGGGGTGCTCGACGAGTGGAGAGTGCACGAGCAAATTCGGCCCGAACACGATGTGCATCGGCGCAGCGATCTGCGTGTCGACCTGTACCAGCGACACCGGCTGTCCTACCGGTACGGTCTGCAACGAGAACGGCTGGTGCGGCAACACCGGTCCCGGCTCAGGCGTTCCCGTGTGCTCAGGGACTCCGACGCCCTGCAGCCTGCTGGATCACTCGACGTGCATCACAGCGTTCGGCTGCACCGCCGCAGCGGACTGCTCGGGCGTGCCAGCGAGCTGCTATTCCCAGTCGACGTCGTACACGTGCTCGTCGATGGACGGCTGCAGCTGGAGCTCGTCATCGAGCTCATGCAGCGGCTCAGCCACGCCTTGCAGCCTGATCTCGGGGCCATCCACGTGCGGGTCGCAGAGCGGGTGCCACTGGAACGAGTCGTGCTCCGGAGTCCAGGATCCGTGCGGCAAGACCAGCGCGTCGTTGTGCAAGTATGCGCCAGGCTGCTCTCTCGTCTATCAATGACTCCTCGGCTGCGCCCTACAGCAGACTCCCGCGCAGCACGACCTGCGCCACACTGAAGTAGATGACGAGCCCCGACACGTCGACCATCGTCGCCACGAACGGAGCCGAGGCGCTGGCAGGGTCGAACCCGGCGCGCCGGATGACGAACGGGAGCATGGAGCCAGCGATGGTGCCCCACGTGACCACGCCGACCAGGCTCAGCGCAACCGTGGCTGCGACCTCGACGTAGCGCGCTCCGTAGGTGTGAAACAGCGCCTGCCAGAGCAGGATGCGCGCGAGCCCGATGGCGGCAAGGATGAGCCCGAGCAGCAGCCCGGCACCGAGCTCCCTGCGGATGATCCGCCACCAGTCGCGCACGGCCACCTCTCCGAGCGCCATGGCGCGGATGATCAGGGTGGCTGCCTGGGATCCTGAGTTGCCGCCGCTGGAGATGATCAAGGGCACGAACAGCGCGAGCACGACCGCCTTCTCGATCTCATGCTCGTAGTGCCCCATGGCGCTCGCCGTGAGCATCTCGCCCACGAACAGCACGGCCAGCCAGCTTGCCCGCTTCTTGATCATCGCGGACATGCTGGTCTGCATGTACGGAGCATCCAGCGCCTCCATGCCGCCCAGCTTGTGGATGTCCTCGGTGGCCTCCTGCTCCGCCACGTCGATCATGTCGTCGATCGTGACAATGCCCTTCATTCTTCCTTCGGGATCGACCACGGGAAGCGCATGCAGATCATGCTTCGCGATCAGCCGGGCAACCGCCTCCTGATCCATGGTGTCCGGGACTGACACCAGATCCGCGTGCATCACCTCGCTGACGCGCTTGTCGGAAGGCGCGCTGAAAAGCTCGCGGAACGAGACCACGCCGACCAGGCGCTGATCCGGGTCGAGCACGTAGGCGTAGTAGAGGGTCTCGAGCTTTTCGCTCGCTTGACGCTGCAGGTACCGAATCGCTTCGGCCGCCGTCATCTCTGGACGCAGTCGGGCGAAGCGCGGGCTCATCAGGCCGCCAGCGGCGTCTTCGGCATAGGCCATGAGCGCTATGACCTCGGCGCGGGTCGGCGGGTCGATCAGCTCGAGATACTGCTGCTTCTCCCCGTTGGCGAGCCTCTGGATCAGGTCCGCGGCGTCGTCTGGCGCCAGCAGACGAAGCCATAGCTTCCGTTCCCCGTTGGCCATGGCCACCACCAGCCCTGCCTGGTCCAGCGAGCTCAGGCCCAGGAAGAAGTCGTTGGCGCTCTCTGTGTCCAGAAGACGGAATGCGTCGAGGCGTTCCGCGCTGGAGAGTGCGAGCCAGGCATCGCGCAGCTCATCTGCTGTCAAGCGCTCGTCGTTCATGTTCCACGTTGCTCCTCGGCAGCCGGGAGCAACGTGCGCCGCCCGGATGCCTAGACCTCGGTACTTGGACTGAAGGGGTCGTTCACGGGTTGATCCTCACGCGGTTGGAAACCCGGACGCTGGCACATTTGTTCCGACAATTCCACGGGACGGTGGTCCTGTCACAGACACTGAGGGTCGCTGCATTCGCCTGAGGTGCTCGACCCGCAGTCGATCGTTGCGCCGGGGAGGCCTGCGACGGCCGCGCTCGCCACCTGGGGCGTCTCGTCCAGCATGATGCTCGTGCGACCGCGAGCCCCATCACAACAGGCCTGAAGATCATAGGCTGGCCTTACTCGCTGGCCGCTGCCGGCCTGCGCAAAGCTGCGCGTGGGTGGGCGGCTCGACGCATGGACCGTCGCCTTCGAGGCCCTGGTCGAAGGCGATCGCATCAGCAAGGCGATCCCACGAGGATACGGCACCCAGGCCCGCGTGGCCCGCCGAGGGCAGAAGCAGGCACTTCGCGGGCCGTGGACAGACCCGCTCGATCCACCAGCCCGCGATGAGGCGCCAGACGAATCGATGGCTGGCTGGGCACAGGTCGGGCGGATCCGCAGATTCCGGACGCCGCGCGGGCTCTGGTCCCGGCTCCCCCGGATGGCCGAGGATGCGCCGAGGACAATGGAGCGAACCTGCACGAGCGGCACGGCGAGGGAACAAGTCCGGCGCCCGGAGCGTAGGACGCCGTCAGGTGCAGAGATCCCCGCTTTCCATTGGAGCCGCCTGATGACGATCCCTTCCTCGCACAGCTTGCTTGGTGCCTCTTTCATCCTTGTTCTCGCCGGAGCGCTCGCGGGTTGCGGGGGAGGGGATGACAGCCTCGGCTTGGGCCAGCAGCAGACCGGAGGCGCGGGCGGCAGCGGAAACGCGGGCGCAGGAGGTATCGACTCGGGCGTGGGAGGAACGGCCGGGACCGGTGGCACGGCTGGCCAGGGCGGAACCGGAGGAAAGGGCGGTGCCGCAGGGCAGGGAGGCGCGAGCGGAGCTGGTGGCGCTTCAGGCAAGGGCGGCGCAGCAGGGCAGGGAGGCGTGAGCGGAGCCGGGGGCGCCTCTGGCCAGGGTGGCGCATCGGGCCAGGGCGGTAGCGCCGGCGCTGGAGGCTGCAAGACGGCAGCAGACTGCAATGACAGCATCGCCTGCACGCTCGACGCGTGCGCCGCGGGACAATGCTCGCACCAACCGGGTGGCTCGTCGGCGTGTCCCGGCGGCCAGTACTGCGACACCAAGAGCGGCTGTCTTCCCGCGCCTGCCTGTGCGCAGGATGCGACCTGTCTTGCGCAATGGCAGGCCGATGTCTGCAAGACGAACATCAAGTGCGACCCAGCGACGGCCACGTGCAAGTTCGAGAATCTCGACAAGGACCTGGACGGCTTCATGCCGCTGGTTTGCGGCGGCATCGACTGCAACGACGCGGACCCGAGCATCTACTACGGGGCGCCTGAAACTTGCGACGGCAAGGACAACAACTGCAGCGGCGCCCAGGACGAGGGCGCGCAGTGTCCGGGCCTCCAGGTCTGCACGGCTGGTGCATGCCAGTGCCCACCTGCCAACACCTGCGGTGCTTCGTGCGTCGACAAGCAGACCGACCCAGCCAACTGCGGCGGCTGTGGCAATGCTTGCCCGTCCACCGCAACCTGCGCGGGCGGCTCCTGCAAATGCCCGGGAAACAGCAGCGCGTGCAACGGTGCCTGCGTGGACACCAAGACCGACCCTGCCAACTGCGGAGCCTGCGGCGCGTCCTGCGCTTCCGGTTACTCCTGCAACAACAGCGTGTGCATCTGCGCCAAGACTCCGTGCTCTGGTGCATGCGTCGACACCCAGGTGGACCCGCTGAACTGCGGCGGCTGCGGCGTTGTGTGCGCCCTAGGAGCATCGTGCACCGCGGGCAGCTGCCAGTGCCCCGCAGGTCTGCAAGTATGCAGCGGCGCCTGCGTCGATCTTCTGACGAGCATGCAGAACTGCGGCGGGTGCGGGAACCTGTGCACCACGAGCTGCGCGGGCGGCGTCTGCGCGCCGAGCTGCACTGATGGCATCAGCAACGGGGCCGAGTCCGACGTCGACTGCGGTGGACCGCTCTGCCCCAAGTGCGTGGCGGGCAAGCACTGCAACTCCGGGAGCGACTGCACGAGCGGGCAATGCGTGGGGAGCATTTGCAAGGCCGGCTACACCACGCTCGCGTTCGCCGCTCCGGTCAACCACGCCGTGGGAAGCTCGCCCTGGTACTCCGCACCGGCCGATCTCAACAAGGACGGGAAGATCGACGTCGCGACCGCGAACTCTGGCTCGGCCAACGCAAGCGTGCAGCTGGGGACCGGGCTGGGCACGCTCAACGCGGCGGTCAGCTACGCGGCCGGAGCGGCGCCCTTCCACGTGCTTCCCTATGACATGAACGTGGACGGCACGCTGGATCTTGTGGTTGCCAACGATACCGGCAACTCGGTGAGCGTGCTGCTCGGCAATGGCAACGGGACTTTCCAGGCGCAGAAGGTCACGACTGTGGGCTCGTACCCGTACGCGTCAGCGGCTGCGGACTTCAACGGCGATGGTATCCCGGATCTGGCGGTCACGAACAATGGATCCGACACGGTGAGCCTGCTGTACGGAACGGGCGCGGGTACGTTCACGACCGGGACATCGCTGTCTCCCGGCAATGCTCCTGCCCACATCCTGGCCGCCGATCTCAATGGCGATCTGCGGGCAGATCTGGTGGTGACCGCCTGGTACAGCAACACGGTGTCGGTCTACTACAACAACAACTACGCGGGATTCAGCAGCCCGGTTGCGTACGCGACCGGAGCGGGTCCGCGTTCCGTAGCCGCACGCGACTTCAATGGCGATGGCAAGCCGGATCTCGCGACCGCCAACATCGATTCCAGCCCTGGCACGCTCAGCCTCTTCACCAACAACGGCGCGTCGTTCACCGCCGCGGGCGTGCTGTACGCCGGCACAGATCCGCGGTGGGTGGTGATGGACGACTTCAACGTGGATGGGAGGATGGACGTGGCAGTCGCCAACATCGGATCTTCGAACATCAGCGTGTTCCTCGGCAACGGCCTGGGCACGTTTGGGGCCGCCGCGACGTTCGCGTGCTCGTACGCGCCCCAGTCGCTGGCGACCGCGGACATGAATGGCGACGGCAAGCCGGACATGATCGTGGCTGGAACCAACGTCCAGATCCTGCTCAACACTTCCTATTGACGTTCGCGGACGGTCAGCGCGCTTCTCCGACGATCCGTCGGACCAGCGCCAGGAAACGCGCGTCGCCGCCGTTCGGCTCCAGTCGGGCGTAGGCCTCGGTGACCTTGAAGCTGCGGTCTTTGAGTCCAGCCGCCGCGCGGCTGCGCCACGCGTCGTCGCCCAGGAGCCTTGCAAGCTCCCAGCCGAGAACTCCCCCGCCCTGGTCAAAGCCGCGGACCATCTCCGAAGCCTCGATGAAGTCCTTGTCAGCACGTAGTGCGGCACCAGCCTCGCGCGCCGCATCGTCCCGCGTCAGCGGCTCGAGTACCAGCACCAGGGCGTCCGACTCTGTCCAGGCCCGCTCCACGGCAGCGAGGTTTCCTCGATGGCGGGCGATCGCCGCCTCCAGCAACGTGAGCGCCACGATGTCGTTGCTCTTGAGCGCTGGCCAATCTGTGCTCGCCTGGTGCACGAGCTCCACCATCTCGGTCGAAAGGGCGGCCGTTGGGGCCCGACGGTGAGCTGCGCGCAGCCTGTTTGCGAGCAGAAGCCGCGCAGTGGCGATCGTGGGGGGATGGGCATCCCGAAGCGCGCGGGCGAGGATGCGACGCTCCGGCTCGTCCTTGGCCTTTGCGCTGACCGAAGCCCCTGCATCTGCGGAGCCAGCGTCCGCAAGCCCTGCGTCCGCAAGCCCTGCGTCCGACGCAGCCGCCTGGGTGCCGCCTGCATCCACACCGACTCCCTCCAGGGGCTTGGGTCTTTGCTGCAGCTCCTGCACGAGCTTTTCGAGCGCAGGCTGGTCGTCCATCCGCCGCGCCCACGAGATGCGGGTCTCGAGGGATTCGGGATCATGGGGCGCAAGAACGCTGTACTGGCCCATCACCTGCAGCGCCCGCAGGATCGGGCGATTCCCGCGGATCGCGGTGCGGACTTCGTCGCTGACGCTGCTGTCGAGCAGGACCTCGTCGAGCACTGCCTCCATCTGATAGGAATTCAAGCGCACCACGCCTGGGTGGATCCATGCTCCGAGGACTTCCGCGGTTCCGAGCACGCCGAGGGCGCCATGGAGATTGCCGAGGACCACAGGTGATTCCGGGCTGAGCGCGGCTGCCTGATCGAGTGTCTGTACCGCTCTGCGCAGGTGCTGGATGTTGCCCGTGGCCTCGTAGCGACGCAGGTAGACCAGCCCCGCATTGTTGGCATCCGTGGAATCGTGCGAGATCGTGGACTCGTAGGCCTGGCTGACTTCCGCGAGGAGCCTTTCTGCATCCTCGAGCCGCCCATCCCTTTGCGCGAGCGCTGCCTCCACCTTCTTGCGATCGAGTCGAACGTTCTCCGCCCTGCACCGGTCGAGCCAGGTCTTCTGGTCGTCGAGCGATGTCCACAGCACGGCGCGGAGCGACGCGGCCTCCCAGCGCTCGGGGTCCTCCTTGGCAGCCTGGTACGAGCTTTCGGCGAGCTCGCGGGCACGGGACGGCATCCCGATGCTCCTGTACGCCCGTGCTGCCATGAGGATCCGCTCCGAATCCGCACCCTGGAGCACGCGGCGGAATGCTGCTTCTCCCTCTTCGATCTTGCCCACACGATGCAGCACGATCCCGGTCTGCACATCGTATTCGGCGTCCCCCTCCGCGACCTTGAGCCGCATGAGCGCCATCTCGGCGCGTCGGAACAGCGCATCGCGCGCTGGGCCTTTTTCCGCCAGCCCCTGCTGGAGCAGAAGCGCCGCGAGCCACACGGTCGCCCGAACCACGACGGACTTCGCTTCGAGCTCTCCAATCGCATCCTGGACGCGGGAGTCCTTTGCGATCGATTCTTCCACCCACTGCCGGGCGTCTTCCGGGAGCTCCTTGTCCGCGGGCAGGCTGCGATCGCGCTTGATCTGCTCGACCAGGCGTTCGCGCGCAGCGCGGTGCGCCTCCTCGGACCGTCCAGCCGCTTCCCGATAGGGGACGGAAAGCTCGTCGAGAATACTGCGTAGCGTGGACTCCGCCGCATCGAGCTTGTTGCTGTCGCGGTAGCTCGCGGCAAGCTCCACGCGCGCTTCGTAGGTCAGCCGCCCTTCCGCATTGACCCCGAGCAGGACCGGGATTCCACGGGACGCCTGCCCCTCGCGTCGAAGCCTGCGTGCCTCTGCCTGGGCGATCTCCTCCGCCTTGCTGTCGCGCTTGTACATCTTCTCGAGATCTGCGTCCGACGCGTCCTCGAGCTCCTTGACGAGCGCGGCGTGGGCTTCGCGCCCCCGCTCGAGCCTTTCCGAGATCTTCTGCGACACCGATGCATCCTGTGTCGACGACTCGGACGCGAGGCATGCCTTCATGTCCGGCCCGGCCGCTGCCATGATCGCCGGTGCATCCGGGAGCGACTCGAAGAGCCCCAGCATGGACTCGCGCGCCCGCCTGTCCGGCAGCAATCCGCGGAGCAGCGCTAGAGCATAGAGAGGATGCGTCGTGCGTGACGCCTCCACAAGCGCCATGATCGCGTCCTGTCGCTTCTCTCGAAGTGGAATCTTGTCCTGCGGGTCTGTCGTCGCCTGCTCCGCCATCCCCAGCAGCTCGACCTGCGCAAGCTTGCTGTCGGACACGTCCCGGGCACACTGCAGAATCCGGTCCCGAAGCACCACATCCACCGTGCCGCCGCGCGAATCCGCGGGCAGCCCGATGATCCGCATCGAGAGCCGTCGCACTTCCTCGATCGAGTCGACGGTGCACGGAGAGGGGAAGCGGGTGGCAACCAGCCGAGAGGCCCTGTCTGCGGCCGCCTTGCCCTCCACAGAGTCCGCGGGCTCGCGCGCAAGTCGCAGATACCCTTCCAGAACCTCTTCGGTGCCACCTTCCTGCTCGATCGACACCAGCCTTGCGAGCTCCTTGGAGACTCCGGGGCGCGGCATCCAACCGGACTTGTAGGCGAACGCGGCCGCGATGAACGCAAGCGACACCAGGGTCAGCTGCCAGACGCGACCTGCGGCTCCCAGGGAACGCTTTGCCAGGAAGCTGTACTGGAAATCGTCATGACGGATGACCCTGTACCAGCACAGGGGAAACACGGGGATGAAGATGAAGGAGATGCAGTAGGCCGCAAGATAGGAGCCGTCCGCACGCTCGTCCCTGTGCCCATAAAGCCCGGCACCGCACCCATTGACTCGTATCAGCGTCGGAGCGCTCTCCACGGGAAGCTCCTCAGCGGGCTCGGAACGCTCGACCACCGGTGCAGGAGGCGGGAGCGACGGGTTGGCGCGTCCGGTCGCCTTGAGCCAGCGACGATAGGTCGCAGCCTTGGCGGACTGGGGGCGATCGAGGGCGAGCTTGAGCGCCTGCATCGCGTCGCGTGCGTTGCCTCGCTGCGCGAGCGCGAGGGCCCGGTCGAGCAGCGCGCGCGCCTTTTCGCCCCGTTCCGCCAGCGTCAGCACGACTGCCGCGTCGTGCAGCGCCATGGCCGTGCGGCTCGCAATCGTCGGCCGCATCGACTCGTCGGCGAACATCCACGCCTGATCCAGGTTGGCAACGACGTCGTCCGCAGCCTTCTCCACACCCCCCAACGCGCGCTTGAAAACAGCCCAGTTCCGACGTTCCGGATCAGGTTCGAGCTCGTTGTCCAGCAGGAGGAACTCCAGGGATGCAACGGCCTCACCGAGTCGATCGACAGGATTGTTGTCAGCCATGATGCAACGTCAAAGCAAGCTTCGGCTCCACGAGGGAAGGATGCTCACATACCACGTGCCCGGTCCAGGGTACCACCCACCGCACCGTTGCTCCGCGCGTTGGCCGAAGGATACAGTCCGGACACCCAACACACCGGTCCGTCCTCTGCCCCGGAGACCGCATGAGACACAAGCCGTTCGCGTCGCTGCTGGCCTGCTCGAGCGCTTTGCTCACCGCCATGTCCTGCACCCTCACCGCTCCCCAAGCAGGTGATCCGTCCCCTCCCGCCAGGGTCGACTTGCAGGACCCAGGCTTCGAGTCACCCGCCAGCGCTGCTCCCACGGTCGGCTGGCACATCGAAGGGCAGCCCGGGCAAGGTACATCGATCCGACTCGACGAAACCGAGCGCCATTCCGGTCGATCGAGCGTGCTGCTGCACGCCCTGCAACCAGCATCCCTAACGCTGAGCTCGGATCCGGTCGACCTGAAGGTCGGTCGCGTCTACCGCCTGACCGGGTGGATCAAGACCGATCAAGCCGTGTCTGATCCGGAAGCACGCTATCCGACCGCAGTACCCGCATGCATGACGATGGCCTCGTTTCCGTTCACCAACCACTCGCCCGCGGTGGGCGCTACCTCGGATTGGACCCGCGTCGATACGCGGTTCGTGGCCACCCGCACGCGAGATCGGGTCCGTCTTCATCTGGGGTTGAATGGCGCGGCGACGGGCAAGGCATGGTTCGACGACTTGGAGCTGCAGGAGGTCGCCGAACTGCAGGAGTACGTCGCGTGGGAAACGGTCCGATGGGCAGGGGACGGGTATCGCTACGACGATCAGGGGTGGATCTTCGTGCACGTCGAAGGCAAGCCCTACGAGCGCGGGTATCAGCTCGGCTACCTGGTCTCACCCGAGATCGCGCAGTACATCTCCAAGGTTGCGCAGCAGGACAACGCCAAGGAGCCTGTCTACGCGTGGAACAACCTTCGTCTTCTTGCCGACGCGGAGATGCTCCGCAAGTACGACGAGGAGTACCTCACGGAGATGAAGGGGATCGCCGACGGTGCGGCGAGGGGCGGGGCGAAGTACGACGGGCGATCGGTCGATCTCATCGACGTGGTGGCGCTCAACTCCTTGATCGACCTGGGGCAGCTCAAGTCAGGGCTGAAGGTCACGGCGCACGCGCTGACCGGGCAGAGCTTCCTGTCCGCGGAAGAGGAGATGAAGATCCCGGACGACAAGCACAAGTGCTCGGCCTTTACGGCAACAGGCCCGGCCACGTCGGACGGGAAGGTGGTCTTCGGGCAGATCTTCATGTGGGCCGGATACACCGGCGTGCACTTCAACCTCATCGTGGATCTGCTGCCTTCCAAGGGGCATCGGGTGGTCTACCAGACCTTTCCGGGCGGCATCCATTCGGGCACGGACTTCTACATCAACGACGCTGGCATCGTGATCGGGGAAACCACGGTTTCGCAGACTCCGTACGATCCCGCGGGCACGCCGCAGAGCAACCGCGTCCGCAGGGCCGCTCAGTACTCCGGAAGTCTCGATGCGGTTGCGAGAACGCTCCGCAGCTCGAACAACGGCCTGTACACCAACGACTGGGTGCTGGCTGACGTGCGCCGCAACGAAGCCGCGATCTTCCTGCTGGGAACCCACAAAGCCCGGATGTGGCGCGCCAGCGATCGCAGCACGCCGTTCGACACTCCCGGGTTCCTTTGGTCGGTCAACAACAACCGCGACCCGGAGGTGCGCCGCGAGTATGCGGCCCACCCGGAAGACGCTCCGTACGATCTGGTGGTGTCGCCCTGGAATCGCGACATCGCGATGAAGCAGTTCTACCAACAGAACGCCGGGAAAATCGATGCAGAGGCCGGCGTGCGCATGCTCGCCTCCTCTCCGATCAACCGTCCCCACGCGTGCGACGGCAAGCTCACGACCGCGGAGATGGCCGAGCGGATGGTGTTCCTCGCGCACCAGGGGAAGGTCACCCTGCGCGAGAAGTTCCCGGTGAAGGACAGCCGCCGAATGCCGGATCTTCCTGGCGCCGTGCCGCACCTGAGCCACGGCTACGCCACGGTCAGCCCGTTGTTCATCTCCGAGCAGCTCAAGCGGACGCGCTCCGTGCGCGCGCCAGTCCAGCCCGCCGCCCCATGGAAAGAGCCCACGACTGACATCGACGCCGTCAAGGAGCGATACGAGGTCGACAAGAAGAAGCTGTGGCACGGCACCGTGGTTCCGGCATCTGACGCGGAGAACTGGTTCATCAGCGGAACAGCCGCGTACTGGAACCTTCTGCACGGGATGGCCGACGAAGCGGACAAGGCGGTGCGTCCGGTGGGCGACCAGCTCGCGGAGCTCAACGCGCGGCTCCTGTACGTGACCTCGCGGGAGAAGGATTTCCCGCCGGTGCGTGCAACGGTCGTGCAGGACGCGTACGCGCAGTACCAGGTCCCCCGCATCAAGGGCACCTTCGCGCTGCACCAGCTTCGCCTTCGGCTCGGCAACGACCTGTTCTTCCGGGTCATGAACGAGCTGCATCGACGATGGGCGAACAAGACAGCCAGGAGCGAGGACCTGATCAAGCTGGCCAGCAAGATCGCGGGTCAGGAGCTCGGTCCGATGCTGCGCCAGTGGATCGAGCGCGAGGGGCTGCCGGATCCACGTCCAGCGGTGCATGTGGACAAGGCAGGCGACGGCTGGAAGGTGCGGGTCGAAGTCCAGCAGACCGCCGAGCCTTGGTACCTGCTCACGTCGGTCGCCATCGACACAGGAGACAAGCGGCTGCTCAAGCCGTTCGAGCTGTCAGGCGCAGCGTCGACGTTCGAGCTCACGGTGCCGGTCAAGCCGGACCGCGTGGTGTTCAACCCATCGGTCGACTTCCCGGTCCCCAACGACCGGTTCTCGAGCTGGGCGAACCTGGCCGATGACTTCCACCATGCGCTGATCGTGTACGGCACGTCGCGTCAGATCGAAGCGAACCATACGCTCGCGCTGCGCTGGCAGAGCGCGATTGCAGATGCGTACACCGAGATCCTGCTGCCGGTGGTGAAGGATTGCGAGGTGACGCCGGAGCAGCTTGCGACGCGCGACTTGCTCGTGATCGGAGAAGCCGAGGACAACTCGCTGCTGGCTCGCGTGGGCACCAAGGTGCCGGTGGAGATGGGGCGCAACTGGTTCCGGTGGCAAGGCAGGACCTACGCGAGCTCCGACGACGGGCTGTTCGCTGCGTTGCCGAGCCCGTGGAATGCGAAGCGCACGCTGTACCTGTTCGTTTCGAACAGCGCGCTGCAGCTTCACCAGATGACGAAGAGCTACGTGCCGACGCTTCCTGGGTGGGCGATCTACAAGGGCGACGAGATCAAGCAGCAGGGGCAGCATGCGCCCGAGCGTTTCTCGTTCCTGATCGACAGCAAGACGTGAAGCCCGGCTGATACGGGCAATCCAGCGGCCGGACAGCTGTCCACCAAGGTACGGCTGTCCGCGCGTCCGCCGGACAGCACATGCAAATCTGCCGAGAAATCCAGCTCGATCTGCGTGGCACGGGCTGTGCTCCCATCCGCTGCATCGGAGGTCGTCATCATGAACAAGCTTCTCGTCGCTGCCCTCATCCCTGCTGCCCTGCTCACCCTTGCTTCGTCCGCATCTGCGCAAGACAAGCCGTCCGAGGTCAGCCAGCAGCCCGCAGCGGCACCTGCTCGGGTGTCGAGCTCCCGTGCCGTCGCTCGCAACGCGGGCCAGCCCTATGTCGCGATGTCCTTCAGCGTCGGCCAGCCCCAGCCAGACTCGGCGACGCCCGCGCCGCATGCCGCGCCTTCGCCCAGGGTCGAAGAAGACCGCGGCCCGGACACCGTGGTCCCGCGCGGCGGGCTGAAGCTCAAGCACAGCATGCTCTACATCACCCCGACCATGGGCGGCACGACGGTCCAAGGCAACTGGGGATTCCAGACCGGGCTGCGCGGTGGCTGGATGATCAACCGGACGTTCGGGATCGGGCTTGCGGGCAATGGATTCAACTGGACCCGGGCCGACATCGGGGACACGCCCCAGCTGACGGATCGTCGAATTCAAGGGGGTTATGGCGGCCTGCTGCTCGAGTACGTGGTGGCGTCCAACAAGGTGGTGCATGGGTTCATCGACACCACGATCGGCGGCGGTGGTGCGTGCATCAAGATGCCGGGCGACGAAAAGGACGACTGCTCGTCGATCCGCACATTCTTCGTGGCCGAGCCCACGATCAACGCCGAAGTCAACGTGCTGCCCTTCATGCGGCTGACCGTCGGCGCAGGGTACCGCTTCGTGGCCGGCCCCGATGCAGGCGGTCTTGCGAGCTCTGACCTTTCGGGCGTGGTCACGCGCGTGGGGCTGAGGTTCGGACAGTTCTGATATCGCCTCGCTCCTGCATCACACTCTGGCGAAATCCCCCAACTGCCGCTATACACGGCAGGATTCATGCACCCCCCGTGCTCAAGCCTGCTCGCGTTCGCCCTCGTGCTGGGCGCAGCACTTCCCGCAGGGGCGCAGAGCGGCGCCGTGCCGGGACGCGGACCTGGCGCAGCGGTGGCGCCGGACAAGCAGCCCCCTGCAAAACCGGACGACAAGAACACGGTCATCCCGCCGGTCTTGACGAAGTTCGTCGACGCTCCCTACCCGGAAGAGGCCACCAAGGCAGGGCTCGAGGGCAACGTGGTCTTGCAGCTCGACATTGACGCCGAGGGCAAGGTCACGAACGCGACGGTGGTGAACCCGGTCGGACACGGATTCGACGAAGCGGCGGTGGCTGCTGCCAGGCAGTTCCTTTTTGCGCCTGCAACGCGCGCGGGCAAGCCGGTGCCGGCCCGCATCCTGTACCGCTACAGCTTCACGCTCAAGGTCGTCGAGCCCCAGGCCGACCCTGGCAAGTCGAAGCTGCCCGCGGGTCCGGTCAAGAATCTGTCGGGCGTCGTTCGCGCAGGCGGCGGCGAAGTACCGCTGGCAGGCGCTGTGGTGACGCTGCGGGACGCGGCTGGGGCCGAGAAGGTGGTGACCACGTCAGAGGACGGAACCTGGAGCTTCACGGACCTGACGCCTGGGCAGTACTCGATCAAGGTCAAGGCGCCGGGCTACCAGGCGCTCGACGTGCAGGAGAGGGTTGCTGCCAACGAGGCCACCGAGGTCGTGTACCGGCTCACCCCCGAAGGCGAGCTTCAGGTCGTGATTCGAGGGCAACGCCCTCCGCGCGAGGTGACCAAGCGCACGATCGAGCGCCGCGAGATCGAGCGCATCCCCGGGACCAACGGCGATGCGCTGCGGTCCCTGCAGAACTTGCCGGGCGTGGCGCGTCCCCCAGCATTCGCAGGGCTGCTGATCATCCGCGGGTCAGCGCCGAACGACACGAACATCTTCATCGACGGCACGCTGGTGCCGATCGTGTACCACTTCGGCGGCCTGTCGAGCGTGGTGCCCACGGAGATGCTCGAGAAGATCGACTTCTACCCTGGCAACTTCAGCACGCAATACGGACGGGTGACAGGCGGCATCGTGGATGTGGGGCTTCGGTCGCCGCGCACGGACGGCAAGTACCATGGGTTGGCGCAGGCTGACCTGATCGACGCGCGCGCGATGCTCGAGGGGCCGATCCCGCTGCTCAAGGGGTGGAACTTCGTTGCTGGCGTGCGAAGGAGCTGGGTGGACACCTGGCTCAAGCCGGTGCTGACCCAGGCTGGCGCGTCGGTCACTGCGGCTCCGGTCTACTACGACTACCAGATACTGGCAGAGACCCAGCCCACCAAGCGATCGAGCTTCCGGCTTTCGTTCATCGGCTCCGACGACCGGCTGGAGCTGTTGGTCAAGGACACGTCGGATCAGGAGCCGACGTTCACCGGCAACTTCAAGTTCCACACAGGTTTCTACCGCCTCGCGGCGCGCTACAGGAACGACCTGAGCGATGCGGTCTCGCTGAGCAGCGTGACCGCATGGGGCAAGGACTCGCTCGACGTCGGGATCGGCGCGTTGTTCCTGACCCTGGACATCAACACGCTCAGCAATCGAACCGAGGTGTCCACGAAGATCGGATCAGGCGCCACGCTGCATACCGGCGTCGACATGCTGTGGGGGCCTACCACGGTCGAGGCGCGCATTCCTGCGATCCCACGCGAAGGCGAGCCAGACCCGGGCCCGTTCGCGACCCGTCCTCCACTTCAGATCGCTCAGAAGGTCAACGTGTATCGTCCGGCGGCCTACTCTGAGCTCGAGCTCACGCCCTACCGTCGTCTCAAGCTCGTTCCCGGCTTCCGGGTCGACTACTCGAAAGACACGGAGCGCTGGGATCTGAATCCGCGGTTCAACACCCGCTTCGCGGTGGTCGAGGAGTTTCCGCGGACCACGCTCAAGGGCGGAATGGGGATGTTCTCCAAGCCACCGGAGTACGAGGAGTCGATCCCTCCTTTTGGAACGAGGGGACTGCGTTCGAACAGGGCCACGCACTACTCGATCGGAGTCGAGCAGGACCTGTTGCGTCAGGTGGAGGTGTCGGTCGAGGGGTTCTACAAGGTGCTCGATCAGCTCGTGAGCAGCGCTCCGTCCGCGGATGGCAACGGCACCGTGTACAACAATCTCGGCAAGGGCTACGTGGTGGGCAGCGAGATTCTGCTCAAGTACAAGCCCGACAAGCGGTTCTTCGGCTGGCTCGCGTACACGCTCTCCCGATCGGTTCGACAGCGCGCGCCGGATCAGCCCCAGAACCTCTTCCAGTGGGATCAGACCCACATCCTCACCGTCCTCGGCAGCTATCGGCTCGGCCATGGCTGGGAGTTCGGCGCCAGGTTCCGTATCGTGTCCGGCAACCTCACCACGCCGATCGTCGGCTCGCTCTACAATGCCAACTCAGGCTCGTATGTCCCGTTGAACAGCATGAACCCGTTCTCGCAACGGCTGCCGCTGTTCAACCAGCTCGACCTTCGGATCGACAAGAAGTGGGTGCATGCGGACGGCGGGATCTTCTCGATGTATCTGGATGTCCAGAACGTGTACTACGCCCAGAACGTCGAGGGATACGCGTACAACTACAACTTCTCGCAGAAGAGCAAGATCACCGGACTGCCGATCATCCCGAGCATCGGCATACGCGGGGAGTTCTGAGGAAGAAGGCTCGCATGGAGCCGCGACCGTCAGGGAGCGGGCCGTATCGCGCGCTGTGCGAAACGCGAGTCTCGTTCGGGACTCACTCGTCGTTGGGACGACGGCGTTGGACCTTCTTGTCGCCTTGCCTGCGCTTGGACTCGATTCTGCGTCGCACCGCTCCTCGGGTGGGACGCGTGGGGCGGCGCGGCGTGGGCGCTACCATGGATTCGGCCACCAGGGCGCGAACCTTCTCTCGCGCGTCTTCGAGATTCACCGCTTGATCCCGCGTGCGCTGGCTGGTGACGAGAAGCCGTCCTTCGCTGTCCACCCTTCGTCCTGCCAGCCGTGCGAGACGCTGACGGCTGTCCACGTCGAGCCCGGTGATGCGGCCGAGATCGATTCGGAGCTGCACCTTGGACGAGACCTTGTTGACGTTCTGGCCTCCGGGCCCGGCAGCGCGAACCGCGGTCATCTCGATGGCGTCGGCAGGGATCACCACGCCCGGTGCTATGAGGATCGGATCGTTCACGGCGCGTGACCATAGCATGGGAAATGAACGACGCATGGAGCCGCGACGCATGGAGCCGCGACGCATGGAGCCGCGACGCATGGAGCCGCGACGCATGGAGCCGCGAGCGGCAGGGAGCGGGCGGTCCCGCGCGTCAACGCTCGCAGGCTCTCGCCGCCCCGATGCGCGTGGTACAGTCGGCGCATGAGGCTACGGTGCCTTTGGTTGATGGTTGTGCCTTGGGCCACTGCGTGCGGCGCGCGAACCGAGCTCAGCGCATTCAATGCGGACGCAGGCCCGACTCCGGATTCCGCCGTCGACGCGCCCGTCGACGCAAAGCCCGACTCGACCCCTGATGCGCCCGTGCCCACCTGCACCCTGGCGTGGGAAGCGTGCAAACCCGTGTTCGGTCCGCTGGTCGTCTCCGGGAGCGATCTGGGTCAATCGCCCGACGTCGCGTTCACCGGCACGAACCTGCTGGTAATCTACGATGCCTACGCGGGCAACACGCTCAGCGCCGTGAGCCTTGATGGGAAGATCCTGTGGAGCGAAGACGTCGGTGGAGTCCAGCAGCCCCGGCTCTCGTGGAACCCCGCTCTGGGCGTGGGCCTGGCCGCAGTCGACAGTGGTCTGCGATGGCTGGGCGCTGACGGAAAGCCGGTGGGCTCGTTCGTTGCCACGAAGATCGAGGGCAGCTCGCTGTACGGCGACGTCTGTCCCACCGCGTCGGGCTTCACAGTCTTCTACGGCTCGAATGGCTACAGCACGCCGCCGCCGCTCGCATTCGCACTTCTCGGGCCGCAGCCCTCTGCGACCGTGGAGTGGAAGCTGCTCGCGCAAGGTGCGCCACGCGGCGCTGCAGAGCACACGCGCGGTCCTGAAGGGCTCGCGCAGTACGCCGTGAGCACTGCCTACCAGGGCGCGCACGGCGACCTGTGGGAAGTGAAGGCAAACGAGGCTCCAACGTTGGTCTCCGAGTTCGGCGCCATGCTTCCGCTCGACGGCGCGGGCTACAGCGCCGGGGTGGCCCAGAAGGGCGGGCACTTCTATCTGCTCTGGGGTGGTCCAGATCCGAAGGACTACCTGTGGCTCCAGTGGGTGATCGACGTGACAACCGGCGCGCGGCAACAGATCAACAAGTCGAACAACGGCAGCTCGGGGCACATGATCATGCTCGGCGACGAGATCCTGATCGCGAGTCCCGCGATCGTCGATCCTGAAGCTGTGACCGTGGTCCCTTATGATCCGGTGACCGGGATCACCAAGAAGATGCTGACGCTCGCGAACGCGCCTCACACCTCCCACAGCCCACGGATGATCAACACGCCCAGGGGATTTGCCGTGGTCTGGAACGAGGCCACCGGGGACGCGAACGGGCTGTCCGCGCTGCTGGAGTCTTTTGACTGCTGCGTGATGCAGCATTGAGCCCAGAACCAGGCAATGCTCAAGCAGATGCGCTACAATCCGAGCCGATGACAAGCCGCTGTCTCCTCGCCCTCGCTCTTGTCTGCCTGGGAGCCTGCGCTACCGGCGCGCCGTCCGAAGACAGCTTCATCCCGGATGTGGGCGCATCAGGCGGTGAAGCGGGTTCCCCGGATATCGGCGGCGCTGCGGGCGAGGGTGGGAGTCCCCTGGATGCGGCCTCAGGCGCTGGGGGCTCCGCAGGCAAAGCAGGCTCTGCGGGTGCGGGGGGCTCGGCTGGGTCCTCGGGCACCGGCGGTGTGGCGGGCAGCGCTGGAACCAGCGGGACTGCTGGCAACGGCGGCGCATCCGGGTTGGATGCCTCGGTGGAAGCAGATGCGCCTGTTGATGTCGCGTTGGACGTGCCGATCGAGGTTGCGCCAGAGGCTGCGCCGTCGTGCAAGGGAGTGCTGGTCGGCGGATTCTGCTGGTATCTCGGGGTGAGCGAAGCCCAGCATTGCGGGCTCGTTTGCGGAAGCCATGGCGGGTACAACGACGGAACGCGGACCTTTGCGGGCAGCTCGGGGACGGACGCGAACTGTCAGGCAGTGCTCGACGCGCTCAATGCACCGGGGGGCACGGTGAGCACGCTCGTAGGGTCAGGCTCGGGCGTGGGGTGCTTCTTCATGACCATGGCGAGCGACCGCTACCGGGTGGCTGACGAGCCCACCACGTCGAACGCGACGTACACGCTGGCGCAGCGCGCTTGCGCCTGTAACCAGTAGGGTTTCGTGATGTTCGGCGCGGGCGGCGTCACCCTTGACGCATGTGCAGGACGCGCTTGACGCGAGGCGATCCAAGGCTCTACTCTCGTGCATTAATCCGAGGGCACAAGAATGCGTTCAAGTCTTGCTCTTCTTTTCGTGGCTGGGATCGTGGCCGGTGGTTGCAGCAGCGGTGCTGAGTCCGAACCTTCGGGCGTTCCGACGGATGACGAGTCCGCGGCGTGGAATGCTGCGTACGAGGAAAACACGGACGGCAAGGCCGACACCTCGGGCTGCTCGGGCGTGAAAGTCCCTGATCGCAGCGGTTTTGCCAAGCGCATCGCGCTGACCTTCGACGACGGGCCGAACCTGACCAACACGCCGATCGTTCTCGATGCGCTGGCCAAGCACAACGCCAAGGGAACGTTCTTCGTCAACGGCGGCAAGCTGACCAGCGACGCGCAGAAGACGCTGCTCAAGAAGATGTCCGACGAGGGGCACTTCATCGGCAACCATTCGCACAACCACTTGAATCTCGGGACCCAGTCAGCGGCGACGGTCGAGACGCAAGTCTCCAAGACCGAGGAGCTGCTCAAGGGGTGGGGCATCACCCAGCGCTACTTCCGCTTCCCGTTCGGCTCAGCGACCTGCCAGGGCGCGAGCATCGTGCGCAACCACGGCTACGCCATCACTGGCTGGCACATCGACTCGGCCGACTGGTGCTTCGCTTCGGGCAAGGGCGGGGTAGGGCACTGCGACGCGTCGGTGTTCAAGTACGTCGACAACCAGTACCGCGACGACATGGTGGGCTTCATCGTTTCCCAGGCCAAGAGCATGGGCGGCGGCATTCTGCTGATGCACGACATCCACTCGCATTCGGCCAACTCGCTCGACGACGTGCTGACAGCGCTCGAGAATGCCGGATTCAGCTTCGTCAAGCTTGACGACACCTCGGTCTTCCCGCTGCTCAACGGCGCAAAGCCCGCAGCGACCCCGTTCGTCGGCACGGTCTGCAAAGACGACACTGCCTGCAAGTTCTCGTCGGGTGGCAAGGACGGCAGCTGCTACGAGTTCACGCCTTCGGGCGGCTCGGCATCCGGGTTCTGCACGCTCGCGTGTGACGGGTACTGCCCGGACAAGAGTGGGTCGGCAGCCACGTTCTGCACCTCGCTCGATGGCTCGACCGGCTCGTGCGTCTCCAAGTCAGCGGCTGAGAACCACGAGTGCGCCGACATTCCCGGCACCGCGCCCAAGACGGCGGATCGCTACATCGGCACGAGCACCGCCTCGCCGGCCACGGCGACCGTCTGCCTCCCCAAGTAATCCCGTCTTCCGATCACGGACACATGTAGGCCGCCCGAATCGCGTGCAACGCGTCGAGTATCGCCTGGGTGCCCGTGTTTCCGGTTGCGTGCACCGTGGTTCCGCCCGCAGTCGCGACGCTGTTCCAGGTATCTGTGTCCGGCGAGCCTGGAGAGCCCACGCCCACGACGTAGGTCTTGACCGATGGGGTGCCTGCAAGCCCGTTGGCTGCGAGCGATGTTGCGAGAGTAGGCGTGTCCGACGAGCAGCCGTTCCCGATGCCGCCATCGTTGATCAGCACCACCGCACCTGGCCTGCCAGGGTTCGCGTTCTCCCACGCTCGAACCGTCGCGATCCCAGCGTCGAGCGTGGGCGACATCACGCTGTTGCCGGACGCGCTTCGACCTGTCGTGCTGTTGATGAGCGCGTTCGCGTTGGCCGGCAGCGGTGCGATCGCCACGTCAGGATTGGCGTAGTCGATGGTGAAGCACTGAGCAGCGCCTGCGATCCGAGGGTAGTACTGGACGCCAACGCTCAGGCCTGCTGATGCGGGCTCCTGCACGAAGGCAATAAGCGCGTTGAGCTCTGCGCTCAGACGCGTGCCCGTGTTGACCGAGGTGGCCATCGAGCCTGACGTGTCGAGCAGGATCAGAAGGCCGCCTGGCGTGCACGTGGGGCACGCTCCGCCGACGCAGGAGCCGTAGGTGCAATGGTTGCCGCAGGTGCCGCAATGGTCGTTGTTGGTGGCTGTGTCCACGCACGCCCCGTTGCAGGGTGTGAGCGTGCCAGGGCACTTGCAGCTCGAGTTGACGCAAGTTGCGGAAGCCGGGCACTTGTTGAAGCAGGCGCCGCAGTGATTGAGGTCGGTCTTCTTGTCGATGCAGTCCGAGCCGCATGCGTTGGCAGGTGGGCAGGTGCAAGCGCCGGACTGGCAAACCAGCAGACCCGAGCAGGTTGCGGATTCGTCGACCGCGCCGCTGCAGTTGTTGTCCTTCCCATCGCACGTCTCGGCCAATCCCGGGTGCTTGAGAGGATCGGCGTCGTCGCAGTCGTCGCCGCCGCACACCACCGGTGCGTGCGCGTCCGAATCCTTGTCGAGCATCTCGAACTTGCACGTGGCGGTGGCCCCATCGCAATGGACGTTGGCCTTGCACGGGTCCGAGCCCCATACCGCATCGCATTGGGCCTGAGAGGAGCAGACCGGAACCTTCACGCAGCCGGTGGACGCATCGCAGTACTCGCCGGCAGGGCAGGTACCGGGCGTGTGCACGCAGGAGCCCTGGGAGCAGGAGTCGATCGTGCAGGCGATGTTGTCGTTGCATCCGTTCGCGCAACCGCCTGCACCAGCGGATCCTGCGCTGCCGCCTTTGCCTGCGCCGCCGCCTTTGCCTGCGCTGCCCCCGGCTCCTGAGCTGCCGCCCGTGCCCGCGTTGCCGCCTTGTCCGGCAGCGCCGCCGACGCCAGCGGACCCGCCCAGGCCAGCGTTTCCTCCAACCCCCGCGCTGCCTCCGGTTCCGGATTGCCCACCGGATCCCGCGGACGCATCGCCGGCCGATCCTGCCGAGCCCCCTGTCGTGGCGAAGAGCTCATCTTGCCCACCACCGCCGCAGGCTGAGGCGAGCAAGGTTGCACAAGCAAGCACGCAAGTGAGGGGAAGGAACGTCTTCATGCGGGCTCCATTGTACGGGAGGCCGCAGGTGTTGGCTACCAGGGGTCGGGGTGCAGCTCGATCGAACCCGACAACGCGGCCATCACCACGGTGGGAATCGGGCGACGAACATGGCGCCCACCTCAGGCATCGTCTCCACGGGGCCAGCGCCGAAGTCGATTCCTCCCCTGAACGATCCTGCCAGCGCCAATCCCCCCTTGGGATCGTACGCCAACCCCCGCAATGCCTGCGAATACGCGTCTCCGTAGCTGCGGCTCCACAATGCTGCTCCGGCCGAGCTGTACGATGCCACGAAGACGTCCGCATCGCCGTGGCTCGTCAACGGCCCTGTACCCAAGTTCGCAATCGATCGGAAAGCTCCGCCCAAGATCACATTGCCGGCCTGATCAAAGGCGACGCTCGTGCGCGAGACCGCTTCACCGTCCGCCCCAACCTCGTGCTGCACGGCCCACTTGTACCCGCCGTCAGGACCGTAGACCGCAAGGAAGACGGACTCGTTCGGAGCCTGCACTGCTCCGCCTCCGAAGTCGATGTCGCCCGACGATCTGCCTGCGATTGCGAGATTCCCCTGCGCGTCGACCGCCACGCGGGAGACGTGCTGCACGTTCGCATTCCCAAAGGCTTTGCTCCACAGAACCTGCCCATTCGGATCGATCGTGATGATGAAGGCGTCCGCTCCCCCCTGGCTCACGTGCTCCGATGACCCGAAGTCGATCGGCCCGTCGAATTCGCCGGCAACGACGACATTGCCCGATGGGGACGCAGCCGCCGCACGAGCAATAGCATGCCCAGAGCCCCAGGCTCGCCCCCAGACCCAGGTGCCGTCCTTGTCGAGCTTGAGCAAGAACGCGCTTCGAGAGCCAACGGCATTGAGCACGTCGGTCCCGGATAGGATGGTCCCTTCGAAGCCACCCACCGCATAGACGTTCTGCGACGGGTCCAGTGCCACACCGAGCGCTTCCTGCACACCCTCGTAGCCAAAGGTCTTGGCCCAGCGAACGGTGTGATCCGGAGCAAACTGGGCCACGACCGCATCGGTTCCGCCGTTGAAGGTTAGGTCCGTGGCCCATAGCTTGGCGGCTCCTCCGATGCTCCCCACGATGTCGATCGCGCCGGACGAATCAAGCGCAACATCGTTGACCGCATCATCACCTGCGGAGCTCAGGTTCACGCACTTGGCAAGCGTTCCGTTGGATTCGAAGAACAGGACCAGACCGTCCCCCGCCCCGACGCTCGAGTAGCTGCAGGACGTGATCGTGCCGTTGCTCACGCCCGCGGTCGTGACCGTTCCTGACGACGAGATCGCGATGCTGGAGGGCGGATTGAAGTCGGACTGCGGCACCCCGGCGTGTCCGCCAGCGATGGGCGCCACGGCGTCCGGGCTCACGCTCCAGAGCGCACCGCCCGTGCCTGCTGCGCCCCCCTTGTGCATCGAGCTTCCTCCTGAGCCCGCATTGGCAGCATATCCGCCGGATGCACTCGCTCCTTCAGGGGGTTGCTCACCTCCCAGCGACACCGTTCCGCCGCACGCAGCAAACGCACAGATGACCATCGGAAAGACCGCCTTGCTCATCGACTCTCTCCTTGTCACTCCCGACGCGTCTGCCCGTCGCCGGCTCCGAGCAGCGCACGCACCCGCCGACACAAGGGGCTGCCCGGGTGCGCTGCTACGAAGGAATCGCCCAGCGCCTTCGCGGCTGCCATGTTCCCGCTCTGCACCAGCGCTTCGACCCGAATCACGGTGCCTTCCATGCCCAGAGGCCCTCGCGGGAACTCCTTGTCCCTTTGATACAGAGCCGCTGTGGCTGTGCGCCAGTCGTGCGCCCGAAGCGCGCGGCGCGCCTCGTCGATCAAAGCTATCTCTGCCGCAAGCGAGGGGGCCTGCGCTGCGGACTGGGAAGGCGCAGGCATCGCTATCGGGGGGGGAGAGGCAGCCAAAGGCTGGCTTGAAGCGCTCACAGCCGGCTGCGACTCGACCTGGAGCGGCGCTGGCATCGATGCCGCAGGCGACGGGCTCCGCGCCGGCGTCGTGACCGCTGCCGAAGGTGATTGCTGCGCAACCGACGCTTCCCCAGGGATCGACTGCACGACCTTGCCAACGCCGAGCACCAGCACGCCGCTGGCAATGCCGACCGCGGTCCACTTGGCAACCAGCGATAGCGAGAGAGTCGCCGCTGACGTCTTGGCTCCGATCAGCGTGCCTGCTGCCTTGGCTGTCGCTGCCGGAAGCAGGATTCCAGCCCCGATTCCAAGGGCTGCCGCGGTACGTCGCCGCGCAGCCGGCGAGGGCCTGTCCTGAATCGCTGACCGCACGAGCTCTGCCCCGAGATCCGATGCGTCCTCGTCGACAATGCGAAGCGGTTCGTTCATGTCGCCGCTCCTTTTCCGCGACGGGCCTGGATTCGTCGGACCTGCGCGTCGAAGTGCTCCCGGGCCCTGCGGATGCGCGATGCCGCCGTGCCTTGGGGCAGCCCCTGCAGCGACGCGACCTCGGACGTGGTGAACCCTTCCAGCTCGAACAGCACAAACGCCGCTCGAAGGTCGTCTGGCATCGTGTCCAGGATGTGGTCCAGCAGCGCGCGCTTGCGCGCATGGTCCAGCTGCTCGTCCGGTGCCATCGATGGATCGAGCAGCGAAACCATCGCTTCGTCTCCGGTCTCCCGGCTCCGTCGCCGCGTCCTTCGCTCCGTGAGCGCGGTTCTCACCGCGGTCTGGAACAGGAAGCCGCGCTCTTCGCCCGGCCGGATGTCTGCCACACGCCTCGATGCGACCACAAAGCACTTCTGCGTAGCGTCATCTACGTCCGCTTCGGGTACACCCATGCGTCGCAGCACGCGCCAGACAAGCTCATAGTTGGCGTCGAACATCTCGCGCAGACGGCTCGCCTCCGCGCCTTCCCCAGCCGAGGAGGCCATCGAGGCTGTCATCGTCAACGCGGCGTCTTCCATCACTCCTTCCCTATGTCCGGCCATGGCCCTGCTGATCACGGAAAACGCACAGCCAGGCCGGCGCCGATCTCCCCTCCCACGGCCGGGGTCTCGTAGAAGGTCGTGGCTGGCTGGTCGACCACCAGCGTGTAGCGCGTCAGCGGAGCGATGAGCCCTGCGTGCGCGTCGATCACGAGCCAGCTCACCAAGTCGAGCTGTCCCTGCAAGGATGCCCCGACATCGGCCCACCCCATGCTGGAGCGCTTGCCGCCTGGCATCATCCCTTCCGCAGCAGCGGAGCCCAGCCCCAGGCTCACGCACGGCATGACTGCGAGACCGCGGCCGTACGTCGCCACTGGGCAGCTCTGCAGCCTCGCACCCAGCCAGGAGATCCGCCCCTCCTGCTGCTCCACCACCTTCGACGCTGGGGGCAGAAACGAGAAGGTGATGCGAAGCCGCGGCGCAAGCGTCGGGCCTTTGACCGGCTCATAGCCCACGAACACCGAGCCGCCCGAGCTCATCCCAGGCCCGATGGCAGACATGGCCGCATAGCCGGCGCCCGTCAGCCAGTCGTCGTCGATGATCGCTGGCGCACTCGCTGCCAGGGGCAAACGCAGGTCCTGCTCCTGCGGCGGCGTCTCGGTACCGATGGGTGTCACAGCCGGGGGCGCTGCTGGCGGCGCAGAAGCAGAAGGCTGGGGCTTGGGCGGGCTCTCCTTGGCTGCATCGCCATAGGGATCGATCGCGAGCGCGGTGACCACAGCGAGCGCTGCCACGACCTCGTCGCAGTCTCGCCCTTCCAGCTTGCGCGTGGTCGACGTCCCATCCGGCCCATCGACCTGGACCGTACCGGTCGCCCTCTCTTCTAAAGACCTGACTTGCACGCGCACCGCCCAGGCACGTTCGCCGTCTACCGCGGGTCGGATACGATGAGCACGGGAGTAGAGCTCGTCGAGAAATGCGCGCTGATCAGGACAGCGCCCCTCAGCGGCGTACGAAAGACGGACCGGCTCCGGTGGGGCTGAGCCTGCATGAGCAGCGATCGCGACGGCGAGGCTTGCAGCCCCTGTCAGCCCAGCGAGCCGGGTCCGTCTCGTCCATGCGTCATTCACTGGATGCGCGCCTTGGTGCACAAGTAAAGCGCAACTCGAGGTGCGCGTCACGCCCAGCGCATTCACCTGTCAAACGCGAGACATCGTGAGCTTCGCCTTGGAGCTCGGAGAGATCGGCTCCGGTCCAGGCAGCGTGAACGTCACCTCCACTCCGCCGCCGTCGCGATTCTGGATCCGGATCCTGCCTCCATGCGCTTCCACGATCTCGCGGCACAGCGCCAGCCCAAGACCGGTTCCACGCTCCTTGGTGGAGTAGAACGGCAGCAGCGCGTGCTGCAGCACTTCCTCGCTCATGCCTGAGCCCCGGTCTGCCACGACGACCTTGAGATCATTGTCATGCAGGGAGATATCCATGCGGATCTCGTCCCTGGGGCTCGACGACTCCTCAGCGTTCTTCAGGAGGTTGATGAGGACCTGCTCGACCTGCGACCGATCGAACCAACCATTGCCGTCCGGCACGTGGTCGATGCGGGTCATGGGCGACAGGGTCTTGATGTGCTCCACGAACGACGGCAGGTCGACCTTTTCGCTGCGCGGCTTGGGGAGTCGTGCAAACTTCGCATATCCCGCGATGAACTGCTGCAGATGGGCTGCGCGCTCCTCGATGGTCGAGTAGACGCGGGTCAGCCTGCCAGCGTGCTCCGAGTCCTGGGTGATCATCCGGGCCGAGTGCACGAGCGAGGTGATTGGCGCCAGGGAGTTGTTCAGCTCGTGGCTGATCACGCGGATCAGCTTCTTCCAGACGTCGATCTCCTGACGGCGAAGCTCCCGGGTCAGGTGCTTGACCATGATCAGGGCGTGGGTCTCGTCGCGGATCTCGAAGTGCCGCTTGGCGAGGTGGTAGGTCTCCTGCTCGCCGTCCAGCTCGACCATGAACAGCGAGTCCTCGTTGCCCAGCAGCGCCTCGCGGAACGGGGCAGGGGCTTCGCCGAGCATGGACAGGAAGTTGTGACCTTCCAGGGATCTGCCCTCGAAGAACAGGTCGCGGGCTGCCTCGTTCGTGTACACGATGGTGCCTGCGTCGCCGAGAAGCACGATCGCCATGGGCGCCGAGTCGATGAGCATGCGCATGAGCCGCTCACGCTCCTCGGCGGTGTCGTGGCCTTCGCGCAGCACCTGCCCGAGCGCGTTGAGGCTGGTCGCAAGCTCTGCGAGCGCTCCGGTGTCCGCAGGGTCGATGTGCACGGAGTAGTCGCGCGAGCCGAGCCGGCGCAGCCCCTCATCGAGGCGTTCCACGCCGCGCAGGCTCGATCGGAGCGTGAGCTGGACGGCCAGCCATCCGATTCCAGCGGACAGGGGAATGCAGAGCACGAAGGCGAGCCAGGGGGAGCCGGTGAGCCAGGCGAGTCCGAGCGCGCATGCGGCAACGAGCGTGCCCACTGCGGTGGCTACCAGAAAGACCCTGGGTTTCATCGGTGCGGCATTCTAATGCAAGCGGGGTGCTAAGGGAGAGCAACCTCGCGCACCTGGCAACGAGTCTTGCCACCGGAGTTCGGGTCAGCGATATTCGCGGCCTCGCAAGGAATCACCCATGGTCAAAGTTCTCGTTGTCGACGATCAGCAGTCCGTCTGCACTGCGCTTGAAGTCCTCTTCGATCTCCACGGCATGCAGACGATCACCGCACGGTCGCCGGAAGAGGCGATCGATGCGATCGAGAGGGAAGACGTCGGTGTGGTGATCCAGGACATGAACTTCCGGCAGGGCACCACGTCAGGCAACGAGGGCGTGGAGCTGATGCGCTCGATCCGCAGGATCGATCCGGACGTTCCGATCGTGCTGATGACCGCGTTCACGTCCCTCGAGATGGCGGTGCAGCTGATCAAGGAAGGCGCAAACGACTATCTCGCGAAGCCATGGGACGACTCGAAGCTGGTGGCGACGGTCAAGAACCTGATGCGGCTGCGCGAGCTATCCCAGGAGAACATGCGTCTGGTTGCGCAGGGGCGAAGGGCACGGCAGGAGCTGGCCCGACGCTACGATCTGCGCGGGCTCGTGTACCAGAGTCCGCAGATGCAGGAGGTCGTGAGCTTGGCTGTGCGCGTTGCAGGCGCCAATGTCCCGGTGCTCATCACCGGGCCCAACGGCTCGGGCAAGGAGAAGGTCGCGGAAATCGTCCAGGCCAACAGCCGTCGCAACGACAAGCCGTTCGTGCGGGTCAACTCGGGCGGCTTGCCTGACACGCTGCTCGACGCAGAGCTGTTCGGAGCCGAGGCGGGCGCGTACACCGGCGCCACCAAGACCCGCATGGGAAGGTTCGAGGAGGCCCACGGAGGCACGCTGTTCCTCGACGAGATCGGCAACCTTTCGGCCAACGGCCAGATGAAGCTGCTTCGCGTGCTGCAGACCGGCGAGTTCCAGCGCCTGGGGAGCAACGTCACGCGCAAGGCGGACGTGCGGGTGATCAGCGCCACGAACATCAATCTCACTGCAGCGATCGAGGCAGGCACGTTCCGGGAGGACCTGTACTTCCGCCTGAACGTGATCGAGGTGCAGGTGCCGGCGCTGCGCGATCGGCCCGATGACATCGTGCCGCTCGCAGAGTTCTTCGTAAAGGAAGGGAGCGCCGGGTCCGAGGAGTCGGTGACCTTGTCCGAGGAAGCTCGTCAGGCACTTGTGGCCCACGAATGGCCAGGCAATGTCCGTGAGCTGCAGAACAAGGTCCAGCGCTCCTTGCTCGTGCGACGAAGCGCAGTGATCCAGGCTGACGATCTCGGGCTTGCGCCCGGGCATGTCGCGGCACCCGGTTCCACGGAGCCTCAGGAGGCGGGCGAGGATTCGGAGAGGGCCGAGATCGAGAAGGCATTGCGGGAGGCGAGGGGAGTGGTCGCGCGAGCAGCCGCGCAGCTCGGGATGAGCCGTCAGGCGCTGTACCGCAGGATGGAGCGCGTGGGCATCGCGCTGGAGCGGACGACCCGGGCGAAGTAGACCGTCCGCACGACGGCTCCAGGCTTCAGGCTCACGACGGCTCCAGGCTTCAGGCTTCAGCCGCGCAATACGGAGCCCAGTGATCAGCCTCTCGCCGTCAGGGCATACGGTAGCCCGTAGCCCGTAGCCTGCAGCCCCAGGCCAGCTAGGGACGCGCCTAGAACCAGCCGAATTGCAGAGCGCCGCCGAGCGTCACACCCGAGATGTCCGAGGCTGACAAGTTCTTGGTCTCGACTCCGCTCACGACCCTGTACCCGCCGATCACGGCAGCGCGGGCCCAACGGGTGAAGTTCAGGTACGCGCCCACCTGCGGTTCGATCACGAACATCGCCTCGGTGGACAGCTCTTTCCAGTCGGAGTCCTTGCTGCTCGGGTTTCCGGCGGCGTCGAGCTGGTTTCCGATCACGATACCGCCTGCGCCGATCATCGTTCCCACAGATACGTTTACGAGCCGCTTCGAGAAGAAGTGGTAGCGGATGATCGCGCCCCCATAGCCGAAGCGCAGCTCGTTGTACTCCTTCAGCGGTCCACTCGTGTAGGGAGCTGCGCTCACGTGCGTGGCAAACCCGCATCCCCCGCCGCCGAACGTCAAGGCATGATCGATGATGATCGCGCCTTCTCCGCATACCAGCACGCCGTCCGTGTGAGCGATGCGCGAGTACATCACCCCGACTCCGCCGAATCCGCCGAACGCGAAGTCCATGTTCGAGTCGAACAACGTTGCAGGGGCGGAGTCGCGCTTGGTTGGAGGCACGACCGGAGGGGGAAGCGCGGTGCCTGCGGGCTGGGAGGGAGGCGCAGAAGCCGACGCGCGCGGTGCTGGAGTGGTGGCAGCAGGTGGCGAAGAGGCGCTTGGAGGGGGAAGGGGCTCGAGGGAAGATGGGAAGGGCTCGGCTTGAGCGATCGCGACCGGGGGAGCCGCGTGCACGATCGACGCCAGCGCGACCATGGCAGTGGTCAAGGCCACGAACAGCGAACAGCATTGGGGTCGGGTGTGCATGCGGTACTCACGACCGGGTACGGTCCAGCCGGCAAGAGAGCAACCCCTGTGCCGTATTACGGTGTTGGGTCGACCGCAAGAATCGCGGGAAGATTCTCGCAGATCGAGGTCAGTGGGAGAGACAGTTGCCGGACGAATGTCCGGTCGAAAGCGGACGGGTGTCCGCATGGATCAGCTTGGGAGCCGCGGTATCGACTCTGGCACGCTTTGCGCTATGCTCGCCGCGATGGCGTGGTTCGAGCGTTGGACAGGCCGTTTCCAACGTGGGTCGCAGGGTCCGGGTGACGGGGTCCGCCGTGAGCTCGATAGCGGCCAGATGGTGGGTGAATACCGCATCGAGCGCAAGCTCGGGGAAGGCGGCTTCGGAGCGGTCTACCAGGCGGTGCATCCGGTCATCGGCAAGCGCGCCGCCGTCAAGGTCCTGCATCCGCGCTACTCCACCAACTCCGAGATCGTTTCGCGCTTCATCGACGAAGCCCGGGCCGTCAACCAGATCCGCCACCACAACATCGTCGACATCTTCTCTTTCGGGATGCTGGAGGACGGCCGTCAGTACTACGTGATGGAGCTGCTGGATGGGGCTGCGCTCGACGAGTACCTCGAGCGCGTGGGAAGGCTCGGCGTCGAGCAATCGCTCGCCATCCTGCTTCCCGTGGCGAGGGCGCTGGAAGCTGCCCACGGCGCTGGGATCGCGCACAGGGATCTGAAGCCGGAGAACGTGTTCCTCGAGATCGCGGATGACGGCAGGGTCTTTCCCAGAGTGCTCGACTTCGGCATTGCCAAGCTGCTCAGCGACAAGAGCAGGGATGGACGTCACAAGACGCGCACCGGGACGCCCATCGGCTCCCCTCGATACATGTCGCCGGAGCAATGCCAGGGCGTGGAGGTCGACTGCCGCACGGACGAGTACGCGTTTGGCGTCATGGTGCATCGCATGCTCACGGGCTCTCTTCCGTTCGAGGCAAAGACCGCCTTTGATCTGATGCTCATGCACGTCGGGGCCGAGCCGCCGCCGATGTCGACCAGCTGCGAAGACGTGAAGCCCGAGCTGGACGCTCCTGTCCTGCGCATGCTCTCCAAGAGCCCCAAGGATCGCTATGCATCCGTGATGGAAGCGTTCCGCGCGCTGGAAGATGCTGCCATCGCCGCGGGGTTCGACAAGACCTCGTGGACCGGTGCTGGTCCAGAGGCGACCCGTGAGCTCGTCGAGTTGTCCGAGACGAGACCGAACGCGCGTGCCCGGACCGACGCGAGCCGAAGCGACCTGCTCGGTGCCGGAAGCTCCGATGTTCGCTCCAGCGGGCGATGGCGAGCTCCTGCCTTCGGCCTGCTCGCCATAGCTGCCACTACGGCCGGCGTCCTGGTGGTCGCCTCGCGCAGCAGGCAAGCGGGTAGCGCCTCGGTGCAGGAGCCGTCGTCGGCATGGAACGTGGTCGAGTCCACGCCGAGCCAGCCCGCTGCCGCCGCTTCCCCGTCGTCGTCCGCAGTGCCACCAGCCTCGATTGCCATCACGCTCCGCACGCGGCCAGCCGATGCCGAGGTCTTTCAGGGAGACATCCGCCTCGGCGTGGCACCTGGGCCGTTCCATCTGCCCGTGGCTTCGGGCTCGACCGTGCTGACGGTCCGGGCGCCGGGACACGCAGCTGCAAGCGTCGAAGTGGGGCGCGGCGTTGACTCGGTCGTGGGAGTCACCCTCAAGCCAGCCCCGCGTCCAGCCTCGGATGTTACCGTTCCAAAGGATCTCGAGTACCCGTATTGATCATCATGCTCCGCCGAGTCTGCACCGCCTGTCCGGCTGCCACGATGTGGATCGCGGTCGCGCTCGCCGGCGCCTGCACGGAGCTGCCGCAGGTGCCGTCGAACGTGTGCGGCAACGGCGTGGTGGAGCAGGGCGAGGATTGCGATCTCTACGTTCAAGCGCCTCAGGTCTGTCATGCGCCTGGCACGTTCGGAGCCTGCCGCCTGGCGTGCTCCCAGAAGGGCGGCTCGGCAGGGCAGTGTCCTGCAGGGTGGAGCTGCGGAGTCGACGGCATCTGCCGCGAGCCTTCCGGTCGATTCACGGAGTCCCAGGCGCCGGTTGCCGCGGGGGTGAGGCGGGTGGTGGTGGCCGACTTCGATGGCGATGGGCGGCAAGATGTTCTGGGAACGGGGAATGCGAGCGAAGCGGCGCTCGCGCTTCCGAGATTCTTCTTTTCGAGCGCTTCCGGACAGCTCCAGGATTCTGCAGCATTCGGCCTGCCCATCGCGTCGCCGTCGGTCGCAGACCTCAGCGCAGATGGCCGCAAGGACGTTGCGTTCAGCACGCCGTTCGGCCTCGGTGTTCTCGTTGGCAGGATGGACCGGACCGTGGCGTCCGTGACCTACCCGATCCTTTCGTTGCCGGAAGGGCAGCGGATCCAGCTCCTTCGCGTGCTCGGGTTCTCCGGCTCTCCCAACCGGGAGGGCGTGCTGATGGCGATCGGCGCTGCCGGAGAGACGGGCCTTGGATCGGTGGACGAGCAGCAGCTGCTGCTGACGCTGCCGTACGAGCTGAACACGCTCGTGGACGGCCCCACGGCTGCGGATGTGATTGCGGGGCCGCTGTCACCCTGTGAGGAGGTGCTTCTGGCGTTTGCGGGGAATTCCGACGTGCTGATGGTCGAACCTTGCGACACCCAGGGTGCGTGGAAGACCTCGGCGACCGCTGAGCCGATCGCGAGCCTTCCTGGCGGTGCCGTGCTGGACCGCGGCGTGCGGCTTGCGGACCTGGATGGCGACGGGCTCCTGGACATGATCGCTTCGGCCGCGCCCGACATCACGCACGTCGCCTTCGGCTGCGGTACCGGCTCGTTTTGTGCGTGGCCTGGGGATCAGGGGCCCAAGAGCCTGCGACAGCTCGTGCCACTGGACGTCGTGATCGATGCAACCTGCGAGACCGGTGAGCTCGCGGACTTGCGCTTCCCGCTCGCCATCGGAGACCTGGACGGCGATGGGCGTGCGGACGTGATCACGCCCCGGGAAGTGCGCACGACCCAGGAGCTGGAGTTTGACAAGGGAGCTGGCCGCGTGGTGATGCATGCCTGCCAGATCGCCCGCAAGCTCGCCGGTGAATGGTCGATTGCGCGGATCGTGGATGTCAATCACGACGGGCGGCTCGACGTCCTCGCAGGATCGTCGTCCTCGCTCGACGTGGAGCTGATGATCGGCACAGGCAAGGAACGGTTGAATCCGGCGATCATACCCACGCAAGGGCCGGTGGGAGCCCTGACCACGGGAGACTTCGACGGCGACCTGGTGACCGACGTAGCCATCGGAGAGAGCTCGGGCGACATGTCCGAGGATGGACAGGATCGCTTGTCCATCGCGTTCGGCCGCTCTTTCGGGATTCCCGAGCCGCCCATTGAAGTCGCCAGATTCACGTCCATACGCCAGCTCGTCGGCGCGCGCTACGAGAGGTCCGATGCGATCGAGGAGCTGGGCGTCGTTGCAGACGAAGGGAACCTGCAGAGCATCTCGGTGCTGTACGGGCAGACTGGGCGCAAGCCGTTCACGCCCTTCGGCCTCGAGCTGATCGACGACCCCGCCACGCAGGGGCCGGAAGGTGCCGATGTTCCGATCGCTTCGGTCACCGGACAATTCACGGCAGACGACCACCCGGACATTGCAGCCATCGGCGTGCACGAGCTGTGCGACGTATCCGACTGCGCTGCCAGGCTCTGGCTGCTCCCGTCCACGGGCGCGGCCCGGCTCACCGCATCCAAGCCGTCGGCGTACCTTCCCCCCGAGATGCGGATGATCACCGTCGCGCCCGGTGCGCCGGGGCCCGCCCTTCTCGTGTTCCCGGTGGCGCTCGATCTCGACGATGACGGAATCGACGAGCTGGTGCTGCTGTCGTCGCGGGGCAAGCAAGGCACCGGCGCCTGGAGCGCGCGTCCGGATACGGCGGGCACCGGTTGGCAGAACACGGACGCACCCCTGACGCTGGTGGGCTCCACCTCGTTGTCGCTGGCCGTGGAATCGAATCCGTTGGTCGCGGATCTGGACGGCGACGGGCACAAGGATCTCGTGCTGATTCTCGTGGGCACTGACACCGCAAAGAAGGTCGCTATCGCGTGGAACGATGGAGCAGGAGGTTTGACGCTGGCAGAGCCCACGGTGCTGAGCATGGGCAAAGAGGAGCCTTCGGCGTTCGGGCTGCTGACTGCGGACGCTGCGGGAGCGAGGCTCGTGGTTGCGACCGATACCGGTCTGTACGTTGCGAGCACGTCGGCAGGTGCCAGACGTTCGCTGTCCATGACCCGCGTGGCTGAGGTGAGCGGAGCGCGGTCCGTGGCTGGGGGAGATGTCACGGGCGACGGCGTGGAAGATCTGGTGGTCGCGGTGGAAGGCGGAATTCGGGTCTTCCACGGGGAGCCGGTGCTGCCGTGAAGCGCGCGTGGACAGGACTGGCAGCAGCGTGCTCGCTGGCGATCTGCGTCGCGCATGCGGGCGAGCCAGAGGCGGTCGACAAGGCGAAGACCTACTTCCACGCAGGGGCGCAGGCCTACGCGGTGGGGCAGTACCAGGCAGCGGTGCAAGCGTTCGAGCAGGCGTGGGAGCTGGCGCCGCGGCCAGCGATCCTGTTCTCCATGGCGCAAGCGGAGCGGCGGCAGTACTTCGTGGATCGAAAGCGCGAGCACCTGGATCGAGCGATCAACCTGTTTCGCCAGTACATCGAGGTCGTGCCGCAAGGGGGGCGCAAGGTCGACGCGGTCCAGGCGCTGTCCGAGCTGGAGCCACTTGCCACCGGCCTGTCGCCACGTCGCGAGCAGCCCCCTGCAAAGCCGCACACCCGGGTGATGGTCACCGCGGCCGCTCAAGGTGCGCGCATCTCGCTCGACGGTGCGCCGGCCCGCTCTTCGCCCGTGATCGAGGAAGCGAGCCCGGGCAACCACTCCGTCGTGGTCAGCGCCCCCGGGTACTTTGAGGAGCAGCGCCAGGTCGTGGCCGTCGAGAGCGAGCTGGTGGCGCTCGACGTGCCGCTGCGGGAGCGTCCAGCGACGTTGCGGGTCATTGCCGCGGAAGGTACGCAGCTTTCGATTGACGGACGTTTCCAGGGGGTTGCTCCGTTCGCGCGAGACCTGGAGCTGCCTGCGGGCAAGCATCTGCTTTCCCTGAATCGTTCGGGATTCCTGGGGATCTCGCAGGAGATCGAGCTCAAGCGCGGCGAGAGCGCCTGGGTGAGAGCGTCGATGCCCCGGTCGCGCCAGAGGACGATCTCGCTGATCATGCTGGGCGCGAGCGTATCGGCGCTCGCGGCTGGCGGGGTGTTCGCCTACTACAGCAAGGGGCGCGACAAGGTTGCCAAGACCTTTCTCGAGGATCAGGGAACGGAGCGGATGACGCCGGAGCGGCTGGATCAGTACAACTCCGCGCGGCTCGACCGGGATCGTTTCCGCAACGCCGCGCTCGGAGCCGTGGGGTTCAGCGCTGCGCTCGCCATCACCGGGGGTGCGCTGTACATGCTGGATCGCCCGGTCAGCTCCACGCCTGCATCCTCGACTGCGATGGGAGCTGCGCGGGCGCTCGGGCGCGGTCGCTCCTACGGCGCAATCCCGCTGGTGCAGCCTGGCTACTGGGGTATCGGCGTGGCGGGGCAGTTCTAGCCTGGCCGGTGGGACCGGGGAGGGTGGCTCGCTCTTGCCGGCCCTCGACCCGTGATGTACATCTAGTGTACAAGAAGCACGGAGACTGTCATGGCGAAGCGGATGACGACGGCGCAGACGAGACAGCAGTGGGCCAAGGTCCTGCGCGGCGCCGAGCGCGGAGCCGCGGTCGAGGTGACCCGTCACGGGCAGCCGATCGCTGCGGTGGTTTCCATCGACGACTATCGCAGGATCGAGGACGCCTCCAAGGAGACGCTGGCCGATGTCGTGGCGTGGTTCCGTGCTCAGGTGCGCCCCGGCGACGTCGAGGGAGCCGATCCATGGGCGGACGTCCGCGACCGGTCTCCGGGGCGCAAGGTCGACCTCGACAGGTGACCCATGGCACTTCGCTACCTGCTGGACACCAACGTCCTGTCGGAGCCCATGCGTCCTGTTCCAAACACGGGTGTGCTCGCGCGCATTGCCGACATAGGGACCTCAGCCGCCGTGGGCGCTCCGGCGTGGCACGAGCTGCAGTTCGGCAAGGCGCGTCTCCCCGCTGGCCGCCGACGCAGAGCCATCGAGCTGTTCCTCGACAGGTTGGAGAGGGTGATCGTGGTGCTGCCCTACGACAAGTCGGCCGCGGCCTGGCATGCGCGCGAGCGGGCGCGGCTCGAACGGAAAGGCAAGACTCCACCGTTCACCGACGGACAGCTGGCCGCAATCGCAGCGGTGAACGACCTCGTGCTCGTCACGCGCAATGTTCGGGATTTTTCCGGGTTCGCCGGCGTTCGCGTCGAGTCCTGGTTCACAACGAGCTAGCGCTCGCAGTTACTTGACCGTTGCCGCGGACTGGCCGAACAGCACCTTCTTCGCTTCCTCGGTCAAGGATGGTGCAGCGGCGATGGACTTGCCCTTTGCGTACGCGCGCTGGGTCGCTGGTCGCTCGGCGATCGCGTGGAACCATCGCTTCAGGTTCGGGAAGTCGTCGAGATTCTGCTTCTGGATCTCGTACGGGACGATCCACGGGTAGCAGGCCATGTCGGCGATCGAGTAGTCGCCCGCAATGAACGCCCGGTCCTGGAGGCGCTTGTTGAGCACGGCGTAGAGCCGGCCTGTCTCCTTGACGTATCGATCGATGGCGTAGGGGATCTTCTCCGGTGCATAGACGTTGAAGTGGTGGTTCTGTCCGAGCATGGGGCCAAGCCCGCCCATCTGCCAGAAGAGCCATTGGAGCACGTCGTAGCGGCCTGCGGGATCGGACGGCAGGAAGCGCCGGGTCTTCTCGGCGAGGTACAGGAGAATGGCCCCGGACTCGAACAGCGCGAGATCATCCGCGTCGTGGTCCACGATCGCAGGCATCTTGTTGTTCGGCGAGATCTTGAGAAACGCGGGATGGAACTGCTCCCCGGCCCCGATGTTCACGGGAACGAGGTTGTACGGCAGCGCGGTCTCCTCGAGGAAGAGCAGCGGCTTGTATCCGTTCGGGGTCGGCCAGAAGTGAAGATCGATCATGCGGCCCACATGGAGTCCCGCCCGCCGATCGTCCAGGGGGCGTCCGGGCCGCTCCTGCTGCAGCGCAACGCGCTCAGTAGAACTTGAACTTGATGTATTCGACCGCGGGGCAGGGGTAGTAGATCGTCGCCGAGCCCCCTTCGATCTCCGACTGGTAGATCACTTCGGTGAAGTTGCAGATCGTGTCGTTGAAGAACGTGTCTCGGTCCTGGATGTTGACGATGATCTCGTTCATCAGGCTCTGCGCCGACACGTAGAACAGGTACTCGTTGAAGACCGGCAGGTAGTTGTTGTCGATCGTCGCAGTGGTGTGCGAGACCGAGCCGGAGCTGATGTCCACGAACACGTCGGGCTTGGGATCGTCCGGCCAGACGTCCCACTCCGTGGTGTCCACGAGCTTGACCTCCACGAGATCGACGAACCACTCCGCGGTCGGGTCGAACGAGCACTTCTGCGTGGAGCAGTTCTGGAACCACTTGCAGGAGGCGCACACGGCGCCGCCCTTGCCGCACTGCCAGTCGCTGGTGCCGCCCTGGCACACGCCTGCCTTGCAGCAGCCGGCGCAGTTCGAGGAGTTGCAGGCGGTCGCGCTGTTGCAGGTTCCGTTCACGCACTGCTGGCCGCTGGCGCAGGCCGAGCACGCCTCGCCGTTGGCGCCGCACGCGGTCGGGTCGCTTCCTCCCTTGCACACGTTGTTCTGGCAGCATCCGACGCAGGTCGTGGGGCCGCAATCCGAGCTGCAGGCCCCGGACACGCACTTGTCCGCCCCGGTGCAAACGTCGCACGCGCCGCCGCTGGTGCCGCAGGCGGACTGCTGGGTTCCGGACATGCACTGGTTGCTCTGGCAGCAGCCCGAGGGGCAGGAGTTGGCCGTGCAGGTGCATTCGCCCAGCACGCAATCGCGGCCCGAGCCGCAGGCAACGCAGGCCCCACCGAGCTGGCCGCACAACGAAGCGGCATCGCCCGGCTGGCAGTCGCCGTGCGAATCGCAGCACCCGTCGCAGTTCGAAGGCCCGCAGTTCTGCGACTGGGTCGCGCATTGCCCGTTGAGGCACGCCTGCTGTGCCGAGCATTGGGCGCAAGGATCGGCCCCGGTGCCGCACGCGGTCTGGGCGCTTCCCGGCTGGCAGTTGCCCTTGCCGTCGCAGCAGCCGGTGCACGTGCTCGCCGAGCAGGCCACGGCGACGCACGAGCCGCCCTGGCACTGCTCGCCGTTCGCGCATTGCTTGCACGCACCGCCGCCGGAGCCGCACGCGGCCGCGCTCGAGCCAGGCATGCAGCTGTTGTTGTAGCAGCAGCCCTTGCTGCAGGAGGCCGCATCGCAGGTCGAGGTGGCGCAGCTCTGGTCCACACACTGGGCGCCTGCGCCGCAGTCCTTGCACTCGCCGCCGCCCTTTCCACAGACGCCGCTGTTGGTGCCTGGCATGCAGACGCCCTTGTAGCAGCAGCCATTGGCGCAGCTCGATGGATCGCAATTCTGAGCCACGCACGCTCCGCCGATGCAGCTCTGGTTCTCCGAGCAGACCGAGCACGTCGTGCCCCCCTGTCCGCAGGCTTCCTCGATTCCTCCGGACACGCACTCGCCCTGGTCACAGCACCCCTTGCAGTTGGAAGCGCCGCACAGGTCGGTGACGCACTTGCCATTGGTGCAGGACTGCCCGTTGATGCAAGGCGTGCACGACGATCCCTTGGACCCGCAGCTGGAAGCCGAGGTAGCCTCGACGCACTTGCCGCTCTTGCAGCAGCCGTTGCATGTGGCCGGACCGCACGAGGCAGGCGGGGGATCGGATTGCGTTCCTCCCGCGTCCTGTGCGCAGCCTGCAGCCAGCACACTGAGGCCTGCAGCGAACAACCAGTGGGAGATGCGCGATCGAGCCATGGGCTACCTCGTCGTTGGAGCTGACGTCCGATCTACCATCGATTCGCCCGACAATCACGACCGGTCGCACGCATTTGCCCCTGATGGTAGGCTCGCGCGAATGAGAGCTGCACTGCTGCTGCCCGCATGCCTGGTCCTCGCCTGCTCCGCTGCCCCTGCGCCCAACGCTCCCCAACCCGAACCTGTCACACCGCCGACTGTCTCTGCACCCCCGTCGCCAGCCACGGCTGCGCCGTCGGTTGCCGCGCCGCCTGCCAAGGATGCCGCCCCCGCCGCTTCCGCATCGACGGGCGCCGCGTCCAAGCCGCCCCCTGGCCCCCGAAAGCCGCTCCCGGCAGCGCCCGCAGGCGCAGATCGAGAGAGGTTCTCGTTCGCGGCATCCGTGTGCGCTGTCGCGGTCAAGCACGACAAGGGCAAGGTCCAGGTCGGCTGCCGGGAGTGTCCGCCCTTTGAAAGCACCGCATCGCAGCCTGATGGCTCGGTTGCCGTCGATCCAGACTCGTTCTTCCAGCTGGAGGCAGTGGTCCGAGGCTCCTTCACGCGCGCTGGTGCAGAGCAGGCGGCTCTCGTATTCGAAGGATGCGAGCCGCATTCTTCGAACTACGGCGGCACGCTGCTGGTGGAGAAGGCCGCGGACGGTTGGAATGCCGTGCACTACGCGTCAGCGTTCCATCCGAGGGAATGCAAGACGTTTCGTCGGCCGGACGGCCGCGACATCCTGGTGTGCCGGTATCTCGACGCGCACCAGACCACGGGCACGGATCAAATCTCTTCGTTCGACTTCGCGCAAGCCTCCCCGGATGATCCGGAGAAGGGATGGGACTCCGTCCTCACGGTGTCGGACAACTCCTATTCCGCGTGCATGGGAACGCCTCCGTGGGGCTTCAGCGCAAGCAACGTCGTCTCCTACGGCTTCCGCGACGTGAACGCTGACGGCAAGCCGGATCTCTTCATCCAGGTCCGTCGCGCGAGCGTCAGCTACTCCAAGGCGCTCGAAGACAAGATCTCCAAGGCCTGCCAGCAGCAGATCAAGACCAACCCTGATGCGATGCCCGTGGTCAAGCCGTCGACGTTCCTGTCTGCGCCCGTGACCGTGACGCTCGAGTACCTGTTCGACGGCACGAAGTTCGTTCCCACCGCTGCGACCGACAAGCGCCTGAAGGCCTGGAAGCCGCCGGGCGAGTAGCGAGCCGAAGGCGAAGCTAGCGAAGCACGCCCCGTATCGCTTCTTCCACCTCCGGATCCCGCTTTCCTGCCTCCTCGATCAACGATTCACAGGCTGCATGGTCCATCACCCGCACGCGTAACTCCGGCGCTTCGCGGAACGGCACGGTCTCATCCTTGAGCTTCACTCCGCCCGCCCATGGCACCAGGCGCGCGGGCGAGTCGCCCTGCCGGCTCGCAAGCACCGTGGCCGTGCAGCCGCCCTTGCCCGATCGTGTGAACAGGATGCCCACCGAAGCTGCCACGCATCCGGCTCTTGGACAGACCCTCTCGGGCTCTGGCCGCACATCGACCGGGACACCGGGGAACTTGTCTCGCAGCATCGACGCGAGCTTTGCCTGCAGCCTTCCGGCGAGCTGACGGGTCGATGCCTCGTCGGGCATCTCCCCTTTCCGAGGGAGTACCACGCGGGGCCACAGGACCACGACGCCACCTGGGGTGCCCTGGGAACGCGAGATCTCGGGCGCATCGTTGGTGCTCGCCGGGTCCTGGAAGGCAGGCAGGCTCGTGTCGTACGAATCGCCTGCCGGGCTGCGTGCCCCGGCGCCGGAGCAACCCCACGAAGCCACGACGCACAGAGCACCGATCAAGCACCGTCTATGCACGGGAACCTCCACTCGCTAGGGACCCTCGTCGCAGCTGTCGTTTGCCGGATCGGTCGCGGGCGTGCACGGAGACGTCGGGGCTGCTTCATCGGTCACGCCCCCGATGCGAGCTGGCTCTGCCGTGAAGGCAAACGCCATGGAGATGGAATCGCACGGATCCGACGGCAGCGAGCTCTTGGAAGCGATGTCGCGTGCATTGCAGATCAGCTTCTTGACCTGGGGGTACACCGCGTGATCGGTGCATAGATGAGCTCCCAGCACCGAGCCGGCAGGAAGCTGTCCCAGCATCTCACGAGCATTCCACATCCCGGTCATCATCCCGTGGTCGCTTCGGTAGCCGTCGCCCGAAGGAACCAGGTCCACGACGATGTACGCGGCAATCACGTTCCAAGCGAGACCGCCCAGCTGCAACGAGGCGTTCTTCTGCAGCGAGGCCACGAGCTTCCCACCGCTCACGTACGCGTTCGGGTCTGTCGCCTTGGGATGATCGAGATCGCCATCTAGACACGACTTGCGAACCGGCCAGACATCCTGCCCGTTCCACGCCGGCTTTCCCACGAAGTCCGCGGGCACGAGCCACGCCACGTCCACTCGGTCGTCATCCGGCTGGCCATTGTACCCCTGCACCCGTAGCGCGACCGTCTTCCCGCCGTTGTCGATGTCCTGGTTGAAGCGCGCACTCGACAAGCCCAGCATGGACGTCTGGCGAATCAACGCGGATACCGAATTGTCGCGCCCTCCGGGGCCGTCGCATTGGTCCTTCTCCGCCATGCCGGACGGCGGCGTGCAGCTCAGCCCCTCGCCCTGGCATGTACAGGTGCGATCCTGATCGAACCCGAGCGTCTTGAAGTCGCCATTCTCGAGGAAATCGATCGTGCGCAGCAGGATCACGAACTCCTTGTCCCCACCAGCGTCGACCACGGTGGGGGGAGATGGAGGCTGCGCATGCTGGCAGACACCGGACCCTTGATCACTCGACGCGTCGGCTGGCTCCCCGGCCTTGGGGCTGAGCAGCGATGCGTCGTAGTAGCTGCAGGCGCCTGCGGTGCACGCGGCCAAGGCCACCAACAGACGCCAGGGAGCTTCCACGCGCACCAGCATACCTCGCCTCAACCAGTGAGGTCGCGCGTTCTCGACCACAGCCCGGTCCATTCCGGCACCCGCGACCACCCCTCGCGAAGAATCGTTTCCGCGAACTGCGCACCAAAGAAGAACCCGCACGCCTTCGCCGCTTCCTCAGGGGATGCAAACAGGTAGTCCGTCGCGATCGCTTCTCGCTGATACCCTCGCTCCGCTTCGAGGAACTCGTAGTACGCCGCGAGCGCTTCGTTGGGGGGAGCGGGCGACAACGCGCCCGTGCCCAGAGTCTCGAGGATGAGCTGAGCCCCTCCAGGCCGGGTGACCCGTTCGAGCTCGTCGACGAACTGCCCGATTCTCGCTCTCCACGTCCCGGCAGCCCACTGGGTCGTGTGGCCAAACGTCCAGCCCGCAATCGCAACATCCGCGCTCGCGTCAGCCGCTGGAATTGCCGCAGCATCTCCGGTCTGGAGCAGGGTTCTTTCGAGCCCGCTGCCCTCGAGACGTCCGCGCGCCACTGACAGCATCGCTTCCGATGTGTCGATGCCGATCACATGGCTCACGCCCGCTTCGAGCAGCATTCGAGTCACCCGTCCAGTGCCCACTCCGACCTCGACGACGCGCGCGCCATCGAGTCTCGCAGCTCGCTTGAGAGCTGGCAGCAGGTTGCCGTCGCAGTCTTCCGCGCTGACCATCCGGTCGTATTCATCGGCGTGCGCGCGGTAGATCTCGTGGAAGTCGATGCTCATGGGCGCGTGGCTTTGCATGCATTTCGGTGCGACGGCAAGGAACATGCGCACGCCCGCGGCAAACGGGCACGAACGTTGCTCAAGTGAGCCAGCATGTGGAGGCTCTCCGGCCGAGACGCATGCAATCGCCGGCCGCTGCGACGGTCGCAGCGGTCCCGCGACGGTTGCGGCGAGGCGAGAGCCTGCCCTGTTCGAGAAGAGCGCTGCGCTTGGTGCGCAAGGGGTTGCTGACATGATCGCAAAGCGACTTGCCGTGTTGTGTGCTGTCCTGGCATTGGGAGCATGGGCGTGCGGATCCGTCGACAATGCCGACGAGTCCTCGCCCGAGGGGGCCTCCGGTGCAGGCGCCCATTCGGGCAACCCTGGCGCAGGCGGCAGCGGAAAGAAGGGTGACGCCGCTGCATCCGGGGGCGCCCAAGGGGATTTCTGCTCAGGCGGCGGGCCTGTGGTCGACGTGGGCGACAGCAACAAGCCGCACCTGCTGTGCACGGGGCAAGTCGCTGCCAACACGTTCTTGACCGCGCTGCGCACGTGCAACGACACGCGTCTGGCCGGCTACCTCCACACGCGCGCCTTTGACTCCGGCAACGGGCCCTACAAGGAAGGAGTCGACGACGGGGGCGGAGCGGTGGGGATCAACCACAGCTACTTCGTGAGCGCTGGATACTCGGATGTCGGTGGCTCCTTTGCGATCGCGGGCGATGACAGCCTGAGCATGGCCGGCTTCGTCCAGGCGCGCGGGGATCTGAAGCTCGCTGGAAGCGCGACCGTGCCGGGATACACGAAGGTCGCGCGCGATGCCTGGTTCGGAGGCACGTTCACCGACCTCGGGCCTGTCACGATCGAAGGCGACTTGCACCACGAGAAGGCTGTCAATGCGATCCCGCTTTCCGTGGGTGGAACCCGCACCCAGGAGCCGGTCTCGTTCGACAGACCGTGCAACTGCGACCCTGCGAGCATGCTCGACGTGCCGGCGATCGTCGCCCAGGGCAAGGCGAGCAATGACAACGCCTCCATCGGCCTGGACCCGGCGCGTCTGAGCAACGTGGTGGGGAGCGAAGAGCTCACGCTGTCGTGCGGACGCTACTACCTGCAGAAGATCGGAGGCGTGGGGAGCATCGTGGTGAACGTGACCGCGCGCGCGGTGTTGTTCGTGGATGGCGACCTCGTGGCCACGGGCAACCTTCAGTTCAAGCTTTCACCAGGGGCACAAATCGACGTCTTCATCCGGGACAATCTGTTGATCACTGGAAACGCGTCGTTCGGCGACAAGGATCATCCCGCAGGAACGCGCTTGTACGTGGGCGGCACAGGCGACGTGGTTCTCACCGGTGCAGGGGCGTTCGTGGGCAATGTGTATGCTCCGCGATCCAAGGTCACAGCCGTGGGCTTTGCCAACGTCTATGGCTCGGTGTTCGCCAACGACTTCGTGGTGCCTGGCTACGCGCGGTTCGTCTACGACCGATCCATCACCGATGCGGGCGAAGACTGCGACTTGCCCGGCCCAGGGCCTGGAACCTGCGACAAGTGCGGATCGTGCCCTTTGCCCCAGGCGTGCGTGGACGGAGCGTGTGGCCCGTGCGAGCAGGACAGCGACTGCTGCGGGCTCCAGGTCTGCAAGGATGGGAAGTGCTTGATCCTGGTCAAGTGAGCGGACCGCTCAGCGTGTGTGCTGGAAGCTGAAGACCCCGACGATCGTGGAGTCGCCAGCTTCGGTGCGCATGCTCAGGGAGGCGCCGCCTGTGGACGGCCCTGAGGTGTCGAGCTCCAGGCCGCGGCTTCGCACGCAGCCCGGCTTGCTCCCTGGATCGAATTCGAGCGCACGCGTGTTGCAAGTGCTGCTCTGGTTGCTCGGTGGGATCGTCGAGAGGGACTCGAGGACCGCGACCTTGCCTTGTCCGGCGCTGAGCTGTCCGGCAGCCGCCTGCATGGAGGGGATCGGCTGAAGCGATGCGGTCAAGAAGACCTTCTCCTCACCGATGTCCTTGTCGTTGAGCTTGAACGCGGCGTCGCCCGGAGGGATGCGAAGCGCCTGCCCCGCTGGCATCGGGTTGCTCAGGTTCATTCGCGTGTCCGGGAACAGCACGTTGATCGTTCCATCCGGCGACTTCTGGAAGATGTAGACATGCGCGGCGCGAGTGGTGCGGACCGTGAACCACACGCGCGTTCCGGTAGGGAGCGAGGTGCCCGGTCGAATTGCGACCATTGCGGGATCCGAGGGGCGCTGCGCCATGACGGAGAAGTCCATGCCGAGCTCCACGCGCTGCTCGTCCGGAACGAGCGCAGTGTAGGCCATGGACACGGCCTTGGCGCGATCCGCAGCGCCCTTGGCCGAAGCGAGGCTGTCGAGCAGCTCAGGCACCTTGGCCATGCGTCGCCGCAGGTTCTCGGCGCGCGTTGCATAGGCCTCCTTGTCGATCACGCACTTGTTGTATTCCTCGCAAAGTCGCTTGGATTGCGCCACGTACTGGGCCGTCTCCTTGTCCACTTCGCGCAATGCCTTGGTCTCGGTCTCCAGGCTCGTGCCCACGCCGAATGCGTTGAAGCCTCCCTTGAACAACCGGTCGTCGTACTTGAACTCCGATGAGCAATCGAGCATGGGGCGGCTCTGCCCGTCGCACGTCGCTGCAGGAACCTTGGGGTCCTGGCCGTCCTTGCAGGACGAGCACGCAACGGTCAGGGCGCATAGGGCCGCGGCCGACACGAGGGTGAGAATGGATCGCTTCAACATGCCGCGGAAAATACACGAGCTGTGATGAATTGGAATCCCCCAGGCGCGTGATGCCGCGCGATGCGGTATCCTGGGATCATGAGACAGCTTCGTCCTTTCGCGCTCGCGTCCATGCTCACGGCACTGGGCGGAGCTGCGGTGCTTGGCTCATGCTCGGCGAATCCGAACGAGAATGCCTTTGGTCCTGGAACCGGTGGAGCCGGGCACGGCGACGGATCCGCAGCCTCCGGAAACTTCGCCGGCTCAGGAGGATCGACAACCGACGGGTTCACGTTCCTCGACCAGGGCTCGATCGAGGCGTGCGCGCCTGTCTGCTCCGATGACCACAAGGCGGTGATCGGCTGCAATGGTACGATCCTCTCGCAGTGCGCGTCGGATCAGCTTTGCTCTGGATCCACCTGCAAACCCGCGTGCGAAGCGGTGAAGGACAACCGATCGAGCGTGGGGTGCGACTACTACCCGGTCGCCATGACAGGGTTCGGCGGCGCGCTCTCCGGATGCTTTGCCGTCTTCGTTGCGAATACCTGGGGCACCAACGCTCACATCACCGTGGAGCGCGGCGGCGCCAGCCTCGATCCCCAGGGCTTTGGACGCATTCCCTCTGGGACCGGCGCGTCTCTCTCCTACAACCCGTTCAACCCGGGCGAAGGCATTCCTCCAGGTGAGGTTGCGATCTTCTTCCTGCAAGGCACGGACGGCGGAGGCTTGGGCGCAGTGCCCTGTCCGCAAGGTATCCAGGTCGCTGTTCCAGCAGGTGCGCAGATCGCCGGAACCGGCATCGGAAAGGCGTTTCACCTGGTCAGCGACGTGCCCGTGGTGGCCTACCAGATGCTCCCCTACGGCGGAGGCTCCGCAGCCGTCACCGGTGCCTCGCTCCTGCTGCCCACCAGCGCGTGGCACACCAACTACGTGGCGGTCAACGCCTACATGGCCAGCAAGGCCGCTGGCACGAGCCCGTCCATGAACCTCGTTGCCATGGAAGACGACACCGAGATCACGCTGCTGCCCAAGGTCGCGCTTACCGGTGGCTCCGGCATCCCGGGGGGAGGAGCCAACAGCCAGGTCAAGTTCACCTTGAAGAAGGGCGAGCACGCGCAGATCACGCAGCAGGGCGAGCTGACCGGAAGCCCGATCGAGTCCACGAAGCCGATCGGGTTGATGGCAGGCCACGAGTGCCTGAACGTGCCTGCCAACGCTGCCTACTGCGATCACGCTGAGCAGCAGATCCCGCCTGTGCGCGCGCTGGGATACGAGTATGCGTGCGTGAGCTACCGGCAGCGCTCGAACAAGCCGGAGAACCCGCCGTGGCGCGTGATCGGCGCTGTGCCTGACACGCAGCTCGAGTTCGATCCGCCGGTCACGGGCAACCAGACGATCGGCCAAGGCGACGTGGTCGAGTTCAACACGGCGCAGCCGTTCGTGGTCAAGTCGCAGGACAAGGATCACCCCTTCGTGGTGACCACGTACATGACAGGCTCGACCACGGTGGTGGAAGGGTACGGCGACGCGGACTTCGTGCGCATGGTGCCTCCTGGGCAGTACCTGAACCGATACGTCTTCTTCACGGACCCGACCTACCCGGAGACCAACCTCGTGGTGGTTCGGGCCAAGGACAAGAATGGCAGCTTCAAGGATGTGGAGCTGGATTGCGCAGGTCTTCTGGGAGACTGGCAGCCGCTCGGTGGCGAGTACGAGTACACGCGGACGGATCTGATTCGCCACAAGTTCGAGTCCCAGGGCGCGTGCAGCAACGGACGACACGAGATGAAGTCGGATGCGCCCTTTGGCCTGTGGGTATGGGGATGGGGAACGCCGGAGACCGACGGGATGATCTTCACGAAGAATGTGTCCTACGGATATCCTGCAGGGGAGAACGTGGTGCAGATCAACACGGTGTACATCCCGCCTACGCCGAAGTGAGGCAATTGCGATCATGAGATCCATCTTGCTTTTCGGAATCGCTTCTCTCGCTGTGTTTGCCGCTGGCGCCTGCGGCGGCGTTGCCGAGAGCGGCAACGATCCATCACCCGGCACCGGAGGCTCGGCAGGCTCTTCCGTCGGGGGCTCCTCAGGCAAAGGCGGCTCTGCGCCAGGAGGATCCGCTGGCACGGGCGGCATCACGCCAGCCGGCGGTAGCGCAGGAGCCGGGGCCGCAGGCAGCGGCGGAGCGCCGCTCGATGCATCGGTCGACGTCGCTGACGTCGGGCCCCCGGATGCACCCGGCGACGTGGATCAGATCACCGCATTCGTGCTGACCATGAACGGCGTCTGGCTGGTCGGCTGGGGCGGCGGGATGAATCACTATTCGTGGGTGCGGATCCGGAGCGATTCCCCTGGCAGCTGGAGCGGGACTGCGGAGTTCCTGGCTGGCGACGACCTGGCAGTCAATTCGCCCTACTGGCCGTGCAGCGGGGCAGGGAAGTTCTTCATCCCGGCCAAGCCCTACTCGATCCTCTTCGAGTTCCCTTCGTCGTGCCCCTCAGGCATCGAGCTCGAGTACACGTTCGATCCCTTCTACCCGCCATCGGCATATCCCAAGGGCGCGATCCTGGCCGCGACGGTCACGCCGCTATCGATGAGTGGATCGATCGAGGGCTACAAGTTCCCAGACACGCAATGCAACGGGGACATGACCGCCTGCACGGATCCGTTGAAGTAGCTCCCCTCAGTGGACTGCCATCAATCCCTCCTCTGTGAGGAGATCCTGCCCCTCCTTGCTGAGGGCAAACTCGATGAACGACGCAACGAGCGGGCTCTGCGAGCGGTACGTCACCAGGTAGAAGGAGCGGGTGAGCGGGTATCGCCCCGAAAGCATCGTGGTGCGGTTCATCTCGACGTCACCGACGACCAGCGGCACGACCGTCTTCGTCATGTGCTTGAGCGCCAGGTAGCCGATGGCCTGCTTGTTCCCGCTCACCGTGGACGCCATGTCCTCGACGCGGGGCACCACCTGGGCTGACCGGGTCGGCTCCTCGCCCGACAGCACGATATCCATCAGGGACTTGCGTGCGCGCGCCCCTCTCTCGAGGTCGAGCACCACGATGGGCAGATCCGCGCCGCCCAAATCTTTCCACGAGGTGATCTGGCCGGCGAAGACCCCCGTGAGCTGCTTGAGTTGAATGCGCTTCACCGGATTGTCGGGGTGCACCACGATGGCGACTCCGTCCCGCGCTATCAGGTAGTCGCGCAAGTGGATGTCGTCTTCGTCTGCCCACACGTCGCGCGAGAGCATGGCCACGTCGATGGCCCCGCGCTTCAGAGCGATCAGCCCGGCCGCAGCGCCCCCCTCGTCGCAGACCACGTTGCTCTGCGGGTGCTTTCTGGCAAACGCCTCGGAAAGCGGCTGGACATAGGCCTCCATGGTCGTCGATCCGGCGATGAGCAGGCTGTCTGGCGCCTTCCTGCTCTGGCACGAGGAAAGGAGGAGACATGCGGTCAAGACAGCGAGCGATTCGAGGATGCGCATGGTCTCCTCACTTCACCGGAACGTCGCCAAGGGACTGCACCACTGCTTGGCCCTTGTCTGGGGCGAGGAAGTAGTCCAGCACCTGCTTTGCCAGAGGGCTGGGTGGATCGAGGTGGTAGACTGCCAGCTTGCGCCAGATCGGGTATCGACCCGCACGGACCGTGTCGGCATTGGCCGCCACGCCGTCGATGCTCACCGGCTTCCAACCCGTGGCTTGCTGCAAGCCGATGTAGCTGATGGCGTCGTGGCTCTTGGCCATGGACTTCTGGAAGCTTCGGAGGTTGGTCTGCGCAGCCTTGGGCGTGACCAGGGCATCGTCTCCGAGCACGCGCTGCTTGAACGTCTCGTACGTCCCTGAGGTGCCTTCGTGCGAGATCACCGCAATCGGTGCATCCTTGCCACCCACCTCCTTCCAGTTGGTGATGGCGCCGCGGAAGATGTCGCGCAACCTCCACAGCGATAGGTCCGACACGGGATTGTCCGGGTGTACGACGATCACCAGGGCATCGCTGTAGACGTGATTGCGGACCAGCTTGACGTTGCGATCGCGGGCCAGCTTCTCGTACTCCTCAGGGACCGAATCCCCTGCAAGGCCGAGGTCCGCCGTACCCACGATGACCGACTTGATCCCGCGGTGCGCGCCGCCACCTGCGACGGTCACGACCGCGTCCGGGTGGTCGGCCATGAACCGCTCTGCAACCGCGTGCGCCAGGGCAGCCATCGTGGCTGCGCCCCGAATCTCCACGTGACGAGCCGCGCCCGCTGACTTGACATCCGCAAGCCCAGTGGCTGACGCCAGGAGCACGGCCGCGAGCAGCAACGGTGCGATGCGGCGTTTCATGCGCGTCTCCCCAGCTCGCTCGCGCGAGCATGCGCCGCAGCCACGCAGCTGACGGAGCGATCGAAGATCATGGGATCCTTGAGGTTGAGGTCCGGGTAGCGCTCGAGCAGCTCGGCCCGCAGGATGCCGAGCCGATCGCGATCGGTACCGAGCTTCTGGGGGTCGAGGCTCCCGCTGGCTTCCATGGCGGAGATGGCGCGCTCGATTGCGGCGACCTCGCGCAGGACCGCCTGCAGCTCCTTGTCATGGAACACCGGCTTGGGCCCTGCGCGCAGCCATTTGACCAGCACGATGCCCATGCCGCTGAAGCTCATGATCAAGCCGAACATGCTCTGGAGCTTGTTCCAGGTTTCGAGCGTGAACATGCTGTCATTGCGCCTGAGGTAGGCGGTGAGCCCCGGCGAGAAGGGATAGCCGGAGGGCTCGGTGATGATCTTGTCGTCGATCTTCTGACGCATTCGCGCTGAAACCGAGGGGCTGTAGAGCACCTCCAGGAGCTTGGCAATGGCAGCCGGATCCGCCTTGCTGCTCGCGGTCAGGTGCATGTTGACCGCCACGGTCAGGATGTTCTTTTCCGGGACCGGGGGGTTGAGATCATAGGTGTAGCCGAGGATCTGGCCGTTGGCGGCCCAGCCGTGGCGCAACGCCAGGGACTCCGGAAACGGAATCTCGGCGACCTGGTAGTGGTGCTTCTTGACCAGGATCTCGACCATGTACGACGGCACCGAGGAGATGGTGAGGATCGCATCTGGCATCTTCTCTTCGGGAAGTGCGAGCAGCGCCTCGGCTCCATGATTGGTCTCGATGAAGTCGACGTTCTCCTTGTAGCCTGCGAAGCGGGTGAGGGTCAGCCCGATCTCGCGGACCCCATCGGCCTTGCTGCCGAGATTGATGGTTCGTCCACGCAGGTCGGCCATGCCTTTGACCTCAGGCTTGACCAGGAGGTGCACCAGCTCCGGGACGACCGTGGCAACGTGATCGACGTTCGCGAAGGTGGTTGCCAGGCCGCCCTGCACGAAGGCGAGGTCGAGCTGGCCGGCGCTTACCTTCTCGAGGGCCTGGAGGGTGCCGCGCTCCGGACGGATGATGAGGGTGATCCCCTTTTTCTGCGCTTCGCTTTGCAGGATCTTGGCGAGGTAGTGGCGGTTGTTGACGATGTCGCCGCCGGTGATGGTGAGCGTGTAGGTCCTGGGCACGAGGCCGTAGATCGAGCGGCCCGCGAGGTAGAGCATCGCTCCCACGAGCAGCGTGCCGATGCCGATGCGGATCCATCGGTTGCTCTGCAGCCAATCGAGGATCCTCCGAAGGACTGCCTGGGACTCGGCTGAGCTCATCGCCCGGAGAGTAGCGTGGGCGGCTAGGGCTGGGAATGGGACACTGGGCAGCGCCAGCGCTTCACGAGTCCCATTGATCGAAGTCGGCTGCGAGTGGCCCTGGAAGCGTGGGCTGCTGCGTGCGCTCCAGGATCTGGAACTCGCTCGATGCCACGAGACGCAGCGGGCCGCCCGAGGATTCCCACGCCTTGATCGCCTGCCGATTCCTCGCGAGCACCGCGTGCAGGGGATCCTGCTCGTGGGCTTGATCGAAGCACGCGCGCATCTCGGCCCACGCAGAGCGCGACGCAGCGATGCAGCCGAGCAGGTTCCAGATCAGCCCCGGGGCAGGGAAGCCGAGGTCGAGCGCGCGACGCGCGTGCTCCTCGGCCCGCTCGCTCTGCCCGTCGTGGTAGCAAGCGCTCGCCAGATCGAAGTGCGCTGCATGGAAGTCGCCCAGCCGCTGGAGCACTGCCTCGTAGTGCTCCACGCCCGGACGGTGAAGCTCCCGCAGCCCCTTGTTGCGCTCGAACCAGTCCGACATCACGGCCGTGTCCTGCTCGCTGGCGTCGAAGGGCATCTTGAGCTCGAGGAAGTCGCCGTCAAAGTAGACTTCGCGATCCAGGGCGCCCTGCTTGGCGAGGGACTCGAAGTCGCGCGTGCCCGGATACACCGACAGGCAGGCGAATATGAACTGGTCCGGCTGTCCCTTGCGGATGAAGTCCAGGCTCTCGCGCAAGGTGTGCGCAGTCTCCCCGCGATTTCCCAGCATCATGAACCAGCGCACCTGCAGCCCCACGTCGCGCGCCATCTTCGTGGCTGCCTGCACCTTGTCCGGCGTGATGTTCTTGCCGATGTTCTTGAGAATCGACGGCGAGCCTGACTCCACGCCGAGGCTGATCCTCTGGCAGCCGGCCAGGCGCATCTCGCGCACCAGCTCCTCGGTGAGCACGTCGGCGCGCGTGTCGCAGCTCCACAGCAGCCCCAGCTTTCGCTCGCGCATCGTCCTGCAGATCTCGAGCGCGCGCTTCCGATCCGCGGTGAACGTGTCGTCCTTGATCATCAGCATCTTCACCGGAAGGTGCGCGGCAGCGTGCTGAAGCGAGGACAGCACCCACGCGGGCGAGTGCGCCCGCCACTGCTTGCCCCACACCGCATTCTTCGCGCAGTACGAGCAGCTGCCCGGACAGCCGCGCGAGGTCATCAGCAAGTGCGGCGAGAACGGGCCGTGCGGGCTCGCAAGCGTGTCGAGCTCGGCAATGCGAGCGCGCGGTGCCCCGACCTCGACCTGATCGGCCGATCGCCAGGCAAGACCTGCAATGCCCTGCAGGCTCGCACCTTGCCCGATGCGCTCCACCACTTCCCGCAGCGTCTCTTCGCCTTCTCCGATCGCAACAGCGTCGATCTCCGGATGATGCGAGAGCGTCTCCCGAGCGAGCGCCGTCGCGTGCGGGCCGCCAACCACGATCCGCGCCGATGGATGGTGCGCGCGTATGCACTTCGCCACCAAACCCACGCCCCGTCGATTGGCCGTGAAGCTCGACATCCCGAAGAGGTCCGCATCGAGCCTGGCGATGGTGCGCTCGACCTCGTCCCACGGGAACGAAGACAGGTTGAGCACCTTGACCTGATGGCCCCAACGAATCGCCTGCGCAGCGAGCGACAGCAACCCGTACGGGGTCTGCAGGAAGTCCGCGTCGATGTCCCCGTCCCTGAATCCTTCGGGCGGACCGTCACCGCCCGGATCCGGCACCTGACCGGGGGCCGGTATCTTCCAGGGTGGGGGATACACCAGCGCGATGCGCATCATCCCCGCCCATAGCAACGCAGCGGCTGACGCGCAAACCGTAGGCGATCTACTCGCTCGCTTTCGCTCTCGGCTCTTTCCTGGGGACTACGCGCTGCGACGCCTGCGCAGAAGTAGCGCCATCGCCAGCAGGGAAAGCGCACCGGTGGCCGACGAAGTGCGCCCTGCTGTGCGGCAGCTGCACGCTCCGCCACCCGCCTCCACCCCGTCGTCGATTGCCATGGGCGGGGGATTCCCGGCATCGGACTTGACGCCGCTATCGGGCTTGGGCGCTGTCGAGTCCTTGCCAGCATCCACCGGAAGAGGGGCGTCCGGGCCCGCTTCCGGGCCTGCGTCTGGCCCGGTGGCCGTCAGCGCCTCGACCGATACGGTCGCGGACCCTGACGGGCAATTCTGGTGTCCAATGACCATCGTGTAGGTGGCCGACGGATCAAAGGGCGGATCCGACTTGTCGTCGATCACCAGCGCTCCATTGTCGGCCGATATGTTCTTGATCGAGTAGTCGAACACGCTGGGAGCGAACTGCTCGCCCTGGCCGCCGGAGAAGATGACGGAGTCGTTGGCGCGGACGAAGATTCCCCACTTGAGCGTTCCGCCGGCGCCGAGGTCGACGGAGAACTTCGCGCCTTTGTCCTCGGGCTTGGGCGTGTACCTGAACTGGAAGGTGCTGCTGAGCGACAGGAACTGCTTCATCTGCGAGCAGCCGTAGCCGCCGAACAGCTCACCCACGAAGCTCAGCCCCATCAGCGAGCTCTTGATCGGCTTCGCCGTCGTGAGCTCGAGGATCCTGCTGCAGCCCACCATGCCGCGCTTGTCGAACGCCGCCTTCACCTGGTCGACCTGCGCGGTCGTGAGGGTCCCCTTCTTCTGGTACGACTGCGCCATGCTGATCACGCCCGTGGCGAGATCGTCGAACGATGCTCCCTGGTAGAGCATGTTGATGCCGCCCCAGAAGATCGGGTCAGCCAGGTCCTTCCCGAGGGCATCGCGGATCGCCCATCCCGCAGTCCCGATCATCTTGCCGTCCTCGTGCGACTCGCCGCTCATGTTCGCAGGACATTTGCCAGAAGGTCCCTCGAGATCGCGCGCGTACTGCCCAAGGCTCGACTCGCCGACGATCGGGTCGTCGTTGACGGTGCAGGAGAAGTAGTCAGCCGAGCCTTCGTTGATCGCGCCCGGCATGGTCACCACGCCGAGCTCGTCGAAGTCGATCGGCCCGTTGCTGAAGCCCACGGCGTTGCTGTTCACGTAGTGCGTGAACTCGTGCAGGAACACGTCGGAGTCGTAGGCGAAGTCGGACCAGGAGCCCTGTCCGATGAAGATCGCATTCTTGAACGTGCCTTGCCACTCCGTGTAGAACGCGTTGTCATACGGGTCCTGGTTGGGACCGTAGTTGGCGACGCCCATCAGGCTGTAGCCCATCTTGAGCCCCAGCTTGTCGCGGAAGTACGTGTCCATCCTGTCGAGGTGGTAGTAGATGTTCACCTCCGCGAACGAGTCCGTGAAGTCGGGCTCCGAGGTCGCCGGCTGATACAGGAAGTCGCCGTTGGCATCAGGCGCCGCCTTCTGCTCGGTCACGACCGAGAATGGATCCTGCCCCGATACGTCCCCCGAAACGTAGGCCACGATCGTGCCTGCGCGGCCGGTGAGACGCTGCGGATCGAGCGTGGTGAGATTGGGCAGGTCCCGCTGCACAACCGGACCCTTTTCGGCATTGATGTCGTAGACATTGCCCTTCGCGTTCATCGCGAGGCTGACCATGTTGACCAGTCCGCCCCCATGCGCGTCGATGACGTACCTGAACATCCCGCGCGGGCCCAGGACGTTCACCCGCCACACCAGCATTCCAGGTCGGCCTCGCACCGGCATCACGCCGAGCTCGGCTTGCGTGTCCGGCCCTGGCACGTGCATCCCGAGCGATGCCACGGTGGCAATGGCCGAAGCCTTGCTCACCGTGGGTACCGGCGACACGCTCAGATCGCGCGCCACCTCGACCATCACCTTGGTCACTCGTCCCGCGTCATCCAAGCGGACTGCCACCACCTTGCCGAACACGGGCAGCCCCGAGTACAGCTGCGCATAGCGCACCGTCGAGAATCCGTGGGTCGTGGAAGCCCGATCGACCACCAGGTCGATGCCTCGCAGCGCCAGCGCGTCCTGGTACTGCGTCAGGTACGCCCGCGAAGCAGGCTCTGCTGGTCCTGCCTGGCGCTGGCCGGGCATGCCATCGTGCCAGTCGCCCGCCTGTGCGGTGCGAGCTGCGATCAGGGTCGAGAGCAAGCCAAGCGCTGCGAACGTGATGCGGTGTTTCATCGGCCGGAGACCTTTCGCTTCGATGGGCAACGAGCGCTGGGCGCAGTCGCCCTCAACGCCCGCACAAGCCACAAGGCGGCTGCGCGCGATGCAATGCTCATACCTCACCCGTCTTCGGGACGCGAGTCGCGATCAGCGCTATGTCCCGAGGATCGCCCGTTAACAAACGCACGCGCCCATGCTCGACGCCGCGTGAGAGTCCTGTCGCTCGGATGGAAAACTCCGTTCGCGCGGCTCTGCATGGGGCCGAAGACCTCTCGACTCACAGGGGTTGCACCTGGACTCGGAGCGCGTCTAAAGACTCCGCTGCGTTGCCATGAATGAAAAGGTGATGACCCCCTTGCCCCTGTTCACAAGAATCTGGCTTGCCTGGGTGACCTACTTCCGCATCCTGTTCGACGGGCACTTCGCTGCCCGTGTGCAGCAGGCGGAAAAATCAACTCCAGCTCCATTGCCTGCTGCGCCCCCCTCTGAGCGGCCTGCCTTGCCCAAGCCGCCGGATTCCACGCCAGCCCTGCAGCTGCTGGCAATCCTGCAGCGCGAAGGGAGACTGGTCGATTTCCTGCAGCAGGACGTCACCTCGTTCAGCGACGCAGATGTCGGGGCTGCGGCCCGGGTCGTGCACGAAGGGTGTCGCAAGGCGCTGCGAGCGCACGCCGAGCTGACCACGATCCGCTCGGAAGACGAAGGAGCGGAAGTAACGCTCGCCGAGGGATTCAACGCCTCCGAGGTCAAGCTGATCGGAAGCGTCCAGGGAACAGGGCCCTTCAAGGGAAAGCTGGTGCACCGTGGCTGGCGAGTGTCTTCCCTGAAGCTCCCGGCTGCCATGCAATCCCATGACGCCAGCGTCGTGGCGCCTGCAGAGGTCGAGCTGTGAGCGCCCGCCACGTGATCGGAATCGATCTGGGAACCACCAATTGTGCGATGGCGCACGCCCTGCTCGACGTGGAAGGGAGCCACCCGGAGTCGGTCGCAGTCCCGCAGCTCGTATCCCAGGGCGCGGTGGACAGCCGTGCCCTGCTGCCATCCTTTCTGTACCTCGCCCACACGAGCGAAGGAGCGCAGCCACTCCCGTGGGATCCGATGCGCGCGTTCGCAGTGGGGGAATACGCTCGATCGCGTGGCGCCGATGCGCCAGCTCGTCTCATCTCGAGCGCCAAGAGCTGGCTGTGCCACCCAGGTGTGGATCGCCGCGCGGGCGTGCTCCCCCCGGGCGCACCTGACGACGTCGAGAAGATCTCTCCGGTCGAAACCTCGTGGAGGTATCTCGAGCACCTGAGCGAAGCGTGGAATGCCCGATTCCCCGATGCGCCCTTTTCCGACCAGGAGATCGTGCTCACCGTGCCTGCTTCGTTCGATGCCTCGGCTCGCGAGCTGACCGTTGAAGCCGCCTATGCATCCGGGATCGAGAACCTCACGCTCCTCGAAGAGCCCCAAGCCGCCCTGTATGCGTGGATCGATCAGATCGGCGACGGGTGGCGAAAGCAGATCAAGCCTGGCGATGTGATCCTCGTCATCGACGTCGGCGGCGGCACCACCGACCTGTCGGCCATTGCAGCAACAGAGCGGGACGGGAACCTGGAGCTCACGCGGGTAGCTGTCGGCGATCACATCCTGCTCGGCGGCGACAACATGGATCTCGCCCTTGCGCACCTCGTGCGCACCAAGCTCGCCGAAGAGGGCAAGCAGCTGGATCGGTGGCAGATGAACGCGCTCGCGCACAGCTGCCGCGACGCCAAGGAGCGCCTTCTCGCGGACCCGTCCTTGGGGTCGATGCCGATCGCCGTTGCGACGCGGGGCTCCAAGCTGCTCGGGTCCACCTTGCGCACAGAGCTCACGCAGCAGGAGGTCACGACAACGATCCTCGAGGGGTTCTTCCCTGAGGTTCCGCCCTCGGCGCGACCCACCACGCGTGCTCGCGCAGCCCTGACCCAGCTCGGGTTGCCGTATGCGAGCGATGCTGCGGTCACGCGTCACCTTGCTGCGTTCCTCGGACGTCAGGCATCGGCCCTTGCGAATCTGCCCGCTCCTTCGCAGCGCGCTCCGACCCTTCTGCACCCCACGGCCGTGCTTTTCAACGGCGGAGTCATGAAGAGCGGAGTGCTGCGCGACCGGCTGGTGCGGATCCTCGACAGTTGGCTGCGCGAGGATGGTGGCTCTGCGGTCCGCGTGCTGCAGGGCACGGATCTGGATCTCGCGGTGGCGCGCGGAGCTGCGTCGTACGGCCTCGCACGGTGCGGGCAAGGGTTGCGCATCCGGGGCGGCACAGCGCGCGCCTACTACGTGGGAATCGAGAGCCCGGCGCCTGCAGTGCCCGGTGTGGAGCCTCCCATCATCGCGCTGTGCCTTGCGCCTTTCGGCATGGAAGAGGGGACCGAAGCCAAGCTGCCGGAGCAGGAGTTCGGTGCAGTGGTCGGCGAGCCCGTCCGCTTCCGCTTCTTCGGCTCGTCGGTTCGACGTCAGGACCAGGCAGGAGACGAGCTGGAGAGCTGGAGCAGCGAGGAGCTGGAAGAGCTGGCGCCGATCGAAGTCACGCTGCCTGCGAAGGGAAGACAGGAAGGGGAAGTCGTGCCTGTGCGGCTGCGCGCAGCGATCACCGAGGTCGGCACCTTGCAGCTCGAAGCGATGCCCCGCACACCGAGCAAGCCTGACGAACGGTGGAAGGTAGAGCTCAGCGTACGCTCGGAGGGATGAGCTGGGATGGCGGGAGGAGCCTCGAAGAGGATCGTCGGCATTGACCTGGGCACCACGCACACCGTGGTGTCGTGGGCCAAGCCCGTGCGCGGCGCTGTGCCCGAAGTCTTCGCAATTCCGCAGCTGGTCACGCCGACCGAGGTCGATCGACTCGCACTGCTCGACTCCGCGCTCTACGCGCCTACGGCAGGAGAAGCGCCTGAAGATCCGTGGGGCGACGCCCCCTGGGTCGTAGGTCAGCTCGCGCGCAGGCGAGGGGCCGAAGTCGCAGGCCGTCTCGTGGCCTCGGCCAAGAGCTGGCTTTGCCACAGCGGCGTGGATCGGCTGGCGCCCATCCTTCCCTGGGGGCTGTCGGAGGAAGACGATGCGGTGGCGCGCATCTCTCCTGTGGACGCGAGCGCACGCGTGCTCTCGCACGTCAAACGCGCCTGGGATCAAGCGTTCCCTTCGCATCCGCTCGCTGAGCAGGAAGTCATTCTGACTGTGCCGGCTTCGTTCGACGAGGCGGCGCGCGAGCTGACCCTGCAGGCGGCGCGTCGGGCCGGCCTGCCGGTTCGGCTCCTCGAAGAGCCGCAGGCAGCGTTCTACGACTACATGCGCCAAGCGGGCAAAGACGGGCTACGGGCGCTGATCGACGAGGAAGGAGACAACGCTGCCGGATCGCTCGTGCTCGTGTGCGACGTGGGAGGGGGAACCACGGACCTGTCGTTGATCCGCGTGTCACGCACCAAGGCGAAGAAGAGCGGCTTCGAGGTCACGCGCGTAGCGGTGGGGCAGCATCTGCTGCTTGGCGGCGACAACATGGATCTGGCCCTTGCCCACGCGTGCGAGGCGCGTTTGGTCGCACCTCCGTCGCGTCTGGACCCGGCGCGGTTCGGCCAGCTCGTGCTCGCCTGCCGCAGAGCCAAGGAGCGGCTCCTGTCAGGAGATGATGCGCTGCTAGACGTTCCTGTGACCGTGGCTGGGCCTGGCTCCAAGCTGATCGGAAGCACGCTCTCGACCCGGATCGACAGGCAGGAAGCAGAGCGGCTCGTGCTGGACGGCTTCTTCCCGTCTGCGCCTCGCGACGCGCGGCCGCGAAGAGTCCGAAGCGCATTGATCGGGTTCGGCCTTCCCTACGAGCAAGATGCTGCGATCACCCGGCACGTCGCCTGGTTCTTTGCTCGCCACGCTGCGGACGGCGAGCTGAGCCCCAAGGCGCTGCTGCTCAACGGCGGCGTGTTCCGCGCGCAGCGCATCGGGCAGCGCCTCGCTGAAGCGATCGATTCCTGGGGCGGCCCCGCGATCGAGATCCTGCCGCACGGGGATCCTGATCTCGCTGTAGCCAGAGGGGCCGTGGCATTCGGCCTGGCCCTGCACGGGCTGGGGCCTCGCATCGAAGCCGGTGCTGCCCGCGGCTACTACATCGGACTCGGCCGCGGCTCAGGAGATCAGGCGCAGGCTGTGTGCGTGGTTCCGCGCGGAGCCAAGGAAGGCACGACCCATCGAGCCACTGGACGCACCTTTGCGTTGGTCGTGGGACGCGCTGTTCGCTTCGAGCTGTTCGCTTCCGATGATGCCTCGCATGCGGCTGGCGACGTGGTTGCGATCGACGACGAGCACTTCGAGCAGCTCCCGCCGCTGGCAGCGACGCTCGGGGCAGAGCTGGTGGTTCCGGGCAAGAGCCAGGAGATCAAGGTTGGCATCGAAGGGGAGCTGACCGCGATCGGCACGCTCGACCTGGCGTGCGTGGATGAGCAGGCAGGACGCAGGTTCGGCCTGGCGTTCCAGCTTCGCGACGACGCCCCTGCAGCGCCGCGCGAGAGCATGCACCCGTCGGTGCCCGCACCGCCGCTCTCCAAGGGCGATCCTACCCGCGGAAAGCCGTTCCAGGAATCGATCGAGTCCATCGATCGCGTGTTTGGAAAAGGGCGACAGGACGTGAGCCCGAGGGAGGTCAAGGACCTGCTGCGGGAGCTCGAACGCTTGCTCGGGGACCGTTCGGGATGGACGCTCCAGCTCACGCGTGCCCTGTTCGATGCGATCTGGGCTGGTCATGCGGCGCGCAAGAGGTCTGCGGATCACGAGCGCATGTTCTGGCTCCTCGCAGGCTACTGCGTGCGGCCCGGATTCGGCGATCCGCTCGACGCAGCGCGCGTGAAGGCGATGTTCGCGCTGTTCGACGAAGCGCTTTCGTTTCCGGGCGAGACGCGGGGTTGGCGGCACTTCTGGATCACCTGGAGACGCGTGGCAGCGGGGCTGGGCGAGCCGGAGCAGACCCTGATCCGCGACGGCATCGATCCGCTGATCGCCCCTGCGACGCGCACCACGAAGAAGCCGAAGAAGATACGAGCCGAGGCGCTCGACGAGATGCTCGAGATGGCCGCGTGCCTCGAGCGTCTTCCACCGCAGCGTCGGGCGCAGCTCGGCGGCTGGATTCTCGAACGGACCTGGACGGATCGCGATCCGCGGCTGTGGGCTGCACTCGGCAGGATCGGCTCGCGCGTGCCTGCCTATGCGAGCGTGCACCACGTGGTTTCTGCCCGCACTGCCGAGCAGTGGCTGGATCACCTGCTGCGCGAGAAGTGGGAGCAGCTCCCGACCGCAGCCCAGGCCGCTGTCCAGCTCGCGCGTGTCACCGGGGATCGCGCCCGGGACCTGTCCGACAGCGTGCGCAGCGAGGTGGAGAAGAAGCTCACGCGCTGCAACGCGCCTTCGGAGTGGATCCGCGCGGTGCGCGAGCTGGCAGAGCTCCAGGACTCGGATCGAAGCGCGTTCTACGGCGAGGATCTGCCGGTCGGGCTCAAGCTGGTCGGCTAGTTGCTAGTACTGCGTGCCCGAAGTGCATTGGGGGATCACGGGCGATGTGCGAAGCCCACAGATCCTGCGTTCTTTCGCAACCGTAGCGCCACGGCATCCGCCGTTGCTGCGTTTGGCACGGCATGCCGTGCCAAACGTAAACTAGCGTCACAAGGCTTCAGGCTCCCGGCTTCACCATGATCGTGAGGCCGGCGCTTGCTGAAGCCTGCAGCCCGAAGCCTGAAGCCTCAGGAAGCTTTAGCTCTTGTCGCCCTTGAGCGGCTTCTTGACGGCCTTGGGCTTGATCGGGACCTTGGCCGTGACCAGCACCACCCCTTGATCGTCGGTCGCCTCGATGGTGACCTCCCCCTCGGTGTCGGTCTTTCGGAGGCTGTTGTACCCCCAGGTCCTGAAGGACCAGGAAGGCTCGACCTTCAGGGGCAGCGTGGTGCGCTTCTCGCCGTTGACCGAGAACACGACCGTGATCTTGCGCGTCTCGCCGGACCGGTTGCGGATCGCGAAGTGGGCCCAGACGCGGGTTCCGGGCTCGGCAGCCTCGAGCACGTCCACCGGTTCCTTGCCCCGGATGCGCGAAGTGGGGGTGAACTTCAGCAGTTGCAGGGGGATGACCGGTGCGGACGAGGCGCTTGCGCTGACGGAAGCGACGGGTTCGGCGGAAGCCGACACGGACGCGCTGGAAGCTGCATCTGCGGAGGACGAATCCCGGGACCGGCAGGCACCCGCAAGGACGGCAGCAGAGGCCCAGATGGCCAGGACCGCTACGAGGGACATTCTGCCGCGATGCATGGCGGGATGGTGCAGCAGGACGGAGTCGCGGCCAACCGGTTTCGCCATCCAGGACACAGCCGGCAGCCGGGGAGATCGCGAAACTGAAACGAACCGTTACCCTTCCATCCCAAAGATGAACAATTCGTCACCTTTTCGTAGCCGGGCGACACGCGTAAGTCCGCTGCATCGCTGCGATGTGTCGAACGCTTTTGGCGGTCTGCGGCAAGCGTCAGGCTCGGCATCGCGATTGCATGGTGTCCAAGCCGGAGGTCAAGATGGGCAGCATTCATCCGACAGCTCCGCTTCACCGGCCCTTGTACCAGGGGCCTGGGATTGCCAAGGCCGCAGGACGTGTCCTCGTGATCGGGGAGAACGACTACGACCGCGATTCGCTTCAACGTGTGCTGCGGGAGCAGGGCTTCCATGTCGTGGGTGCGCAATCCCCCTCCGACCTGGTGTACGAGCTCGTCACCCGCGCCCGAGAAATCGACGTGATTGTGGTCGATGTAAGTGAGCCTGCGCTGGATATCCGACAGCTCGTCACCCGGATCAGGGACGCCAATCCAGCGGCCAAGGTCGTGCTGTGTTCGCCACCCGATGCAGGAAGCCGCATCGGGCGCGCTCTGTGTGCAGGAGCCCTCGCGGTGATCATGAAGCCGTTCAATCCGGGGCAGATGACCGGGCTGCTTCGTATGGCGATGGAGAGAACCAGCAGCAACGACCTGGCGCACTGCTGAGCCGCAGCGGTCTACACCGCAAAGTACATCGAGAACTCGTGCGGGTGAGGGCGTGACTGGATCTCGCGCGCCTCAGCCGACTTCTTCTCAATCCAGACGTCGATCAGGTCCCGCGGGAACACGTCGCCTGCGAGCAGGTACTCGAAGTCGCTCGCAAGCGCGCGCAACGCAACCGCCAGCGAGTCGGGCAGGGGACGGATCTTGGCGCGCTCCGCTTCGGTCCACTTGAAGATGTTCTGATCGATCGGTCCGAATCCGAGCGTCGCAGGATCGAGCTTCCGCTTCATTCCGTCGATGCCTGCCATGAGCATCGCAGCCATCGCGAGGTACCCGTTGCAGGTTGCGTCTGGCGGCCGGAACTCGAAGCGTTTCTCGTCGGGCTGCGTCGCATACTTGGGCACGCGGATCGCGGCCGAGCGATTGCCGAGGCTGAAGAACAGGTTGACCGGGGCTTCGTAGCCTGGGACGAGCCGCTTGAAGCTGTTGGTGGAAGGATTGGTGATGGCGAGCAGCGAAGGGCCATGGTCGAGCAGCCCGGCGATGTACCAGAGTGCGGCGTCGCTCAGTCCCGCGTACCCGCCGGTATTGTAGAACACAGGCTCCGTGCCCTTGAACAGCTGCTGATGGAAGTGCAGGCCGCTGCCCGCTTCGCCGTACAGCGGCTTGGGCATGAACGTGGCGGTCTTGCCGCGACGATCCGCGACCATGCGCACCACGTACTTGATCAGCATGATCGCGTCGCCCATGCGGAGCATGGGGCCGAGCAGCGGCTCGATCTCGCATTGTCCCGGGCCGCCCACCTCGTGGTGGTGGTAGCGAATCGGCACGCCGATCTGCTCGAGGATGTCAACCGCTTCGCCGCGAAGCTGCGCGAGCCGGTCCTGCGGCGGGCATGCATGATATCCACCGCCGCGCGGAATCGAGTAGCCGAGGTGCTTGCGGTCCGGGCGCCCCGCGTTCCAGACAGCTTCCTCGGAGTCGATCTTGTACTGTGCGAAGTTGGTCTCGCCGCCGTGATCGACGTCGTCGAAGACGTAGAACTCGAGCTCCGGGCCCCACTGGCTGTGCGTGGCAAACCCCGTGGACTTCAGGTATTCCTCGGCCTTGATGCAGATGCCGCGCGCGTCGCGCGCATAGGGTTTGCCCGTACCTGCCTCCACGATGCTGCAGATCACCGAGATCGTGGGGAGCTCGAAGAACGGGTCTTCGAACGCCGTGGTGACGTCGGGCTTGAGCGCCAGGTCTCCGCTCTCGAGCTTGGAGTAGCCAGGCACTGACGATCCGTCGAATGCGTCGCCCCGCTCGAGCACCGTTTCGTCCACACGCGACGCCGGCAGCGTCAGGTGATGCCATCCTCCGAACAGGTTGCAGAAACGGAGGTCCACCATCTTGATGCGCGGTTCGCGGATTTGACGAAGCAGGTCCTCAGCGTCTTTGAACATGGCTCCTCTTTTGTCGTGGTCGCGTTGCGGAGGCAAGCGCGATCGCTCAGCCTACCAGGCGCTCACGAGTCGGAAGCCGAGCTTCGACGTCGCGTCCACGAACGTTCAATAGGCTCCGTAGACCGTGACGGTCAGCCCTGTCCGCTCTCGCATTCGTTGCGCGATGCTCTCCAGCCGCTCGTCGCTGATGGCCCGCAGCCGCTCTGCCTGCTCTGGATCCGAGGGGATTCTCGCCAACGTCAGAAGGTGCGCCTCCTTCACCCGCGCTCCGCGCGCAAGACCCGTCGCCACGGCCTCGATGACTTCCTCGGCAATCGATTCGGCAGAGGCCAACCCCTCTCCTTCAATAAGCAGCGTCTGGATTCCCAACTCCCGGCGCTGCGCGAGCTGCCAGATCCCCTCCAGGTGCTTTGCCGCATCGAGCTTGCGACCGTTGACCGCCTCGAGCGTCGCATCGGTCGCACCATCGAGCTTCACCCACACCTCTCCGGCTGCATCGATCCATCGCTCCAGCGCAGCGCACACGTGGGGTTGGTCCAGATGACGCCCGTTCGTGAAGATCCTTCTGGGCCGATCGAATCGAGCTGTCTGGCACACGTCCAGGATCACGTCGACCGCATCGCCGAAGTTGGGAGCCGCGGTGGGCTCGCCCGATCCGGCGAACACCAGGTCGCGCAGCTCCGGAGCCTGCGCGGATGCGAGCGTGTCCACCAGGCCCGTGCGAAGCACGTCGAGCTCGACGTGCAGCCTCGAATCGCGGACCGTCGGATGGGTCGCCTGGCAATACACGCAGGAGAACGAGCAATGCCCCTGGGGTGTGAGATCGACTCCGAGCGACAGCCCCCCGGCGCGTCGCGATCGTGCGACGTACACGTAGCCGCGATTTCCGGAATGGTGTGCCGGTCGATCGGCGCCGTTGCCAGGGGAACGAATTGGAGGGTCCGATGCCATCGGTTGCGCGGGTTGGTCTAGCACGCGGGCGATGTACGTGTCGCGGGCGCGACCGCTCTGGCCACCGATGAGCGGCGCATGTAGGATTGCGCTCGTGCAACGCCAGCACTGGGAGGAATCGTCTCTTTCGTTCACAGCGCGGCGCCCGGCTGAGCCCGAACAGCATTGGGGTGGGGCGGGACGCCTCTGGCGCCTGCCGGAAGGCGTGTTGCGTTCCTCCCCGCGCGTGTGGGAGTCGAGCACGCTCGCGCAGGTGCTCGGTCGCGGTCGCAGGCTCGTATCGGTCGTGGGCCCGGCGGGCATGGGCAAGACCATTTTCGTAGCCGAAGCGATGGGTGTGGTGCGTGAGGAGGGGAGCTTCGACGGTGCCTGGTGCTCGCTGGGAAGTGCGCGCGACGTGGACGAAGTGCGAGCACGGGTTGCGCGGGCACTGTCGATGGGGGCGCAGGCCGGCGGGCTGCACCTGGTGCGTACGCTGCGGAATCGCGGCCGGTTCGTGCTTGTTCTCGATGGGATCGATGCGGTTGCGTGCGGGCTTCGCGCCCTGGTGTCGGAGTGGGCCCAGGCCGCGCCCGAGCTGCGGATCGTGGCGACCGGACGCGCGGTGCTGCAGGCGCCGGGCGAGGAAGCGATCTTCCTGGGTCCGCATCCTGACGCGGTCGATTTGTTCGTCAACGGAGTGAGGAGCTGCCATCCGGGGTATGCGCCCGACGCGACGGAGCGCGAGAGGATCGCGCAGGTCATCGCACCTTTGGAAGGGGTGCCTCATGCGCTCCAGATCGCGGCGGCGATTGCGTGGGATCTCGCTCCGGAGGAGCTGCTCCCGCATCTCGAGCGCAAGCTGACAGCGGACGAAGCTGCTCCTGCCGCGGTTCGAGCCATGCACAGTGCAGCGGTCGCATCCTGGGATCGGCTTGACGACAGGCAGCGCGCGGTGTTCGCGGGCGCGTCGGTCTTTGGCGGGGGATTCACCCTGCAGGCAGCCAAGCATGTGCTGGGCGACGACGATCCGGACGCGCGGCCTCGGCTGGAAGAGATCGTTCATCGTCTCCATCGGCGGCTGCTCGTGGGAGAGCTGGTCACGGCGCCGGGCGAGCCCAGCAGGTTCGCGCTGTGCGACGCGGTCCGCCTGCTCGCCGAAGCACGTCTGCGCGAGCAGGGTGAGGGGCCGCGTCTGGCGTTGCGCCATGCGCACTACCACCTGTCCGAGTGGGAGCGCACGGTCACCGGTCCCCAAGAGCATGGGTTCGAGGCATCCATGCGTCGCTTCGAGCTCGAGCGCGACAACGTAGCCTCGATCCTCGACAGCGCGGAGCGGCCGGAGCAGAGGAGCCCGCAGTGGATCGATGCCCAGCTTCGCGCGGCTTGGGTGCTCGACGATCTGTCCGCGGAGAGCGGGTTGACGGCACGGCAGGCGAGGAATCTGGAGACCGCGCTGCAAGTAGCGAGCGCTGAGGTCTCTCCGAGCGCGATCGGGCGAGGCAGGTACGTGCGGGCAGGGGCCCTGACTTTTTCGCCGCGGGCTGCGGACGCGGAAGTCGAGTGTCGCGCCGCCATCGAGCTGGCTGACGCCAGCGGGGACACGACCCTGGCAGCGCGAGCCCATACGCGTCTCGGGCTGGTGCTGGGACGGCTCCTGCGCGCGGAAGAGGCGCTCGCCGCTTCCCGCAAGGCAATTGCGTTGCACGAGCGGACAAGCGACGTACGGGATCTGATTCTTGCGCTGGAGCTCGAGGGAACGCACCTGCAAGCGCTCAATCGCAGCGACGAGGCGGTCGGGATTTTCGAGCGCACGCTGTGGCTGTGCCGCGCCCACGGCTATGCGCGCGGGCAGCTTCGCGGCGAGGCGGGGCTCGGCTTCCACTACGCGGAGCTTGACGATTACCGCACGGCGCGCCTTCACTACGAGCGGTGCATCGCGCTGGCCCGCGAGGTCGAGGCCCACAGGATGGCGATGCTCGCCACCGGATACCTCGGCCTGCTGCACTTCGACGAAGGGCGTCTGCTCGATGCGGTGGAGTGCCTCAACGCTGCTGTGGCAGAGGCGCGCGAGCTCGACGACCCGGTGGCAGAGGGCGTCTTCCTGTCAGCCGAGGCTGCCGTGCGCGCATGCATGGGAGATCTCGACGGAGCGAAGGAAGCAGCGAGTGAGGTGGAGGCGTCGTTCGCCACACATCCGATCGTGGCCCCGGTCGCGCGAATCCACCTCGCGCACGTGGAGCTCGCATCGAGGTATCTCGCGTGCGCGCAGGGCGATGTGGTGGCGCGAAGCGAGCTGGCAGCGACCGCGCGCGAGCTTGCCGATCACGCGCGCCGGCAGACTCCCGTGGGGCCGGATCGGTCCAAGGACATCCGCACAGCGCTCCGGATTCTGCAGCGCGCAATCGAGCGCGAAGGGGCTCCGCCCATCGGACCGTTGAGCTGCGCGCCGCCGCCCAACGCCAAGCTCACGGTCGCGATCGGAGGCGCGTGGTTTCGCATGGGGGACGGCGCGACGGTCGATTTGTCCAGGCGCACTGCGCTTCGCGTGATGATGACTGCGCTCTGCGAGCGAAGGGAGTCCGCGCCCGACCAGCCCGTCGCCGTGCAGGACCTGATTGCTGCGGCGTGGCCGGGCGAGAAGTTCGCCTGGAGCTCCGGGCTCAACCGGCTGCATGTGGCGCTGGCGACGCTCCGGTCCCTCGGATTGCGCGGCGTGCTGCAGCGAAAAGGAGAGGGGTACGTCATCGACCCGTCGATCGAGGTGGTGCGCGCCCCTGCGATGCAGGCTCAGCCTCCTTCGACCCGGCGATAGAACGCACGTCGTACTTGCGCGGGCGCAAAGGGTTGACCATGCTCAACGCACTCGATGAGCTCCAACAAGCCGCCTTGCCCGGACCTCCGATGCGCTGATCCCCACAGCTATCTGCCCGCTTCCAGCCAGGAGCAGGTGCAGATGGTCGTGGAGGTAGGCCTGGTTGCGGCGTTGCTCGACGATCAGGTGCCCAAGGAGGAGCTGGCAACGCTCGTGAAGGCGATCCGGATGCTGCCCGGAATGCGCGACTTGACCGATGACGACGTCAACGCCCTGCTGGCGCGAGCAGGCGACCGGACCCGCAAGGGGGATGCGTGGTTGTGCGAAGTGCGCCGCGGATTGACCCTGCCGACTCTGCGTCGCGTGGCCTTTCGCCTGGCCGCGCTGTTCTGCGCGTGGGACGGGGTGATTGACGACAAGGAGCAGGGGTATCTGAATTGGCTCGCCAAGACCTTCGAATTCTCGGATGAGGAGACAGCGAGCCTCTTCGCAGAAGCGACAGGGCAAATCGGCACCGTGTCCGCGCATGCGGAAGGCGCGGATGCGCATCCCGATCGACCGTCCGACACGCCGTAGGGTGACGCTGTCGCACGGGCGCAGCCTGACGCGCCCAGGGGTGCTCCCGGATCCCTGATCCAGGAATCCTGATCCCGTGCTACAGGGGGAGCGCGCATGGAACAAGGAAAAGGCACCAAGGTTCTTCCGGATAACGCCTATCGGAAGCTGGAACCGGGCGAGACCTACGAGCCCATCGTGGCTGCGTCCGACCCTCGAGCGGAGATCACTCCCTGGTCTGTGGGACTGGGCGTGGTCATGGTGGCGCTGTTCTCGGCCGCATGCATCTACATGGCGCTTCGCGCCGGCAACGCCATCGAAGCCGCCATTCCGATCGCGATCATGGCCGTGTTCTTCGGCAAGATGCGCAAGGTCAAGGCCACCATCCTCGAGAACGTGATGGTGCAGTCGATCGGCCAGGCCTCGGGCGTCGTTGCCGCCGGCGCAGCGTTCGTGATCCCGGCCCTGTACATCAACCAGCTGCAGCCGTCGTTCTGGCAGATCTTCCTCGCCTGCGCGATCGGCGGCTTCCTGGGCACAGCGCTGATCATCCCGCTTCGCAAGTACTTCGTGGCCGACCAGCACGGCGAGCTGCCGTTCCCCGAAGCTACGGCTACCAACGAGATCCTGGTCTCTGGAGAGGCGACCGACAGCTCTGCAGGCAAGGTGCTGATCGCGTCGTTCGCCCTCGGCGGCCTGTACGACTTCCTCGTGGAAGCAGTTCACCCCTGGAACTCGATGATCGGCACGCGCAAGCTGCTCGGCTCCTGGGGCGAGCGTCTGTACCAGGGCGCGCGCATGGAGATGAGCGTCAATGCCATCGCCGCGCTCTTCGGCCTCGGGTACATCATCGGCCTGCGCTATGCCGCAATCATCGCGGCCGGCTCGGTGCTCGCCTACGTGGTGCTCGTGCCGCTGATCTTCATGGTAGGCAGCCAGATCCCGGACTTCCACTACATCGGGCAGACCTTCCACATCTCGGCCATGTCCAGCGCCGACATCTTCAAGGCGTTCGTCAAGCCGATCGGTATCGGCGCCATCGCGGTCTCCGGCATCATCGGCATGATCCGCATGGGCAAGATCATCGTCGGCTCCGTGTCCCTGGGCGTCAAAGGGCTGTTCATGAAGAGCGTGGACCAGTCCACGGTGCCCCGCACCGCCCGGGACATGAACCCCAAGCTGGTCATCCTGATCCAGGCTGGCTGCGCAGCGCTGATGGGGCTGCTGTTCTTCGTCGTGGCGCTGCAGAAGGGCGCCGAGTACACGACCGGGCGTGCGGCCATGTTCGCGGCCATCGGCGTGCTCGTCGGCTTCCTGCTGAGCTTCCTGTTCACGCCGGTAGCGGCGCAGGCCATCGCGATTGTCGGCACCAACCCGGTGAGCGGCATGACGCTGATCACGCTGGCGATCGCGTGCGCGACCATGGCGGCCGTCGGTTTGAAGGGCAATGCCGGCATGTTCATCGTGCTGGTGATCGGCTGCGCCGTGTGCACCGCGCTGTCCACTTCCGGTGCCCTCGTGACGGATTTCAAGATCGGCTACTGGATCGGCTCGACCCCCAAGAACCAGCAGAAGTGGAAGTTCCTCGGCGTGGTCGTGGCCTCGCTCGTGGTGGCAGCGGTCATCCCGGCCATGGACAGCGCGTACCACTTCCTGAAGCTTGCGCCGGACGGCACCTGGGTGTCGAACTCCGACGTGCTGCCTGCGCCGCAGGCGAACATGCTCGCAGCGATCACCAAGGGGCTGATGAGCGACGCGCAGCAGCCGCTGCTGCTCTACGGGCTGGGCGGGCTGATCGCGATCATGCTCTACATGGCGGGCGTTCCCATGCTGGCGTTCGCGCTCGGAATGTACCTGCCGATCTCGATCAACACTGCGGTTCTCGCAGGTGCCTTCGTGGCCTGGCTGATCGGCAACACGGGGAAGAACAAGGCCGTGCGCGAAGCGCGCGCCTCGCAGGGCACGCTCATCGCCTCTGGGCTGATGGCCGGGGCTGCCATCTTCGGGATCGTGACCGCGGTGCTCCGCTTGGACATCAGCTTTGCACCGTCGATCGGATTCCCGATACGATTCCTGTCCGTTGGAGAGAAGTTCGAGGTCATCACCAAGGACGCGGGCGTGCGTGTTCTCGACTCGACCACGCTCCCCTGGTACGACGGCCTCGTCGGACAGGGTACGGGTCTCGGCATGTACATCCTGCTGGCGCTTGCCTGCTACGCCCTGGCCCGATGGGGAGCGGTCAAGGAGCTGAAGGCAGCGGGCATCGACCCGGACAAAGCGGATTGACCTGATTCCCAATCGACACAAAGACCAGACGCCGGTGCAACATCCGCCGCAGGGCGGCGCCGTGGAGGCAGATCATGACGAAGTTCAGGCCGACCACCGAACAGCTCCTCGCCGCCCTCAAACGCTGCGTCGGTGCCCATGACCAGGTCGGCGCGCAGCGCACTGCCGATGAGCTGATCGAGCGGGCGTTCGAGGCGCTCGACGGCGACCACGACCCGGAGGCCACAGAGATCGGCCGTCACCTCCAGGAGGTCGATCATCCGGCCGGCTTCGAGATCGAGGCGCTGGTGCTCGATCGCAACAGCGAGAGCCCCAAAGCGATCGAGCTGCTCGAGGGCGCGGTCAAGAAGCTTCCGGACAGCTGGCGGCTCTGGGAGATGCTCGCCAATCTGTACTCCGATGCAGAGCGCCCGGATGACGCGCTCAAGACCTACGAGCGGGCGTTGGCGTGCCCGGAGCCGGAAGAGGCATCGATCCGCTTCAACCTGGCGCTGACGCATGCCAGGGCGCAGCGCTACGACGAAGCCTTGAAGGCCATCGAGCCCGTGGATCTCGACGAGATCGAGGACGAAGAGCTGCGGCTGAACACGCTGGCATTCAAGGCCTCGGTGCTGAGCGCAGCGGAGCGATCGGCAGAGGCCGCTGAGCTGGTTCGCACGACCCTCGCCGAGATCGACGAGGAAGACTACACGGAAGAGACGATCCCCCACATCGCCGAGCTGCATGCACAGCTCGCCCGTGCGGTGCTCGATCTCGAAAAGGACAAGGACAAGGCTCTTGCTCACGCGATCGACGCGATCCGCATCGATCAGGGCAACGATCTGGCGCTGCAGATCGTGCGAGCGGTGAACGGCAAGACCTCGGCGGGCGCGAGCTTGATGCAGCTGACCATCAAGGGTGTCTGGCCAGAGCCGTTCGAGGGAGAGAAGGAGCCGCGGGAGTACCGTCAGACCTTCGGCGTGATCGCGGACACGCGTGAGCAGGCGCTGGAGTTCGCCAAGTCGCTTTCGCCCGAGGAGCTGCGCGCTTCGATGACGATCGAGGATTTCGAGACGGTGCAGGCGACGCCCGAGGAGCCGATCGGCGTGTGCCAGGTGTCGCCGTACATCTTCTTCGCGGACGAAGAAGAGAGCTAGGAACCGGGGACTGGCGACGCGAATTGGAATGCGAATGCCGGAGGGAGAGCTCGCCGCGACGCCTCACCACTTCGCAGTGCGCCGGGCCCGTGGGTCCTGGTAGCGCCACGCCACGGCGTGCCTGCGTTGGGCCCGGCATGGCGTGCCTAACGGAGAAACGGCGATGCCGTGTCGCCACGGTTGGCGGAAGGCGGTGGGCGCCAATGATCCCCCTACGCACTTCGGCACACAGTGCTAGCGCTGGCTTCCAACGCGAATTGGAGTGCGAATGCCGGAGGGAGAGTCCGCCCCGCTCCTCTCAGCTCTCAGCTCTCAACGCTCAGCTCTCAGCCCTCAGCTCTCAGCTCTCAGCTCTGAGGCTTCTGCTCTTCCCATTCCATGTTCTACGTTCCCATTCCTGTTCCCAGTTCCTAGTTTCTGTCTTCTGTCAGTGCGGCACCCCGAACACGAAGTACACCGCGCACGCAGCGCCTAGTACCCAAGAGCCCCACGACAGCTCCTTGGCGCGTCCTGCCAGCAGCTTGATCACCGGATACAGCACCAGCCCCGCGGTCAAGCCGTTCGCGATGTTGTACGTGAACACCATCACCACGATCGTGGCAAACGCTGGCACCAGCTCGGTCATGTCCTTGAAGTCGATCCTGGCGACCCCTCCCACCATCAGCACGCCCACTGCGATCAGAGCTGGCGCGTAGGCGTACTGAAGGTGCTGCAGAGGCTCGAGAAGCGGGATGAAGAACGAGCACGCAACGAACAGCAGAGCCGTGACCACCGACGCCAGCCCGGTCCGCGCGCCTTCGCGAATTCCTGTCGCTGATTCGATGTAGGCTCCGCTCGTCGACGTGCCGACCAGGCCGCTGAACATGCACGTCGCAGCATCCACCATCATCGGGCGCTCGATCTTCGGGAAGTCCCCCTTTTCATTGAGCAGATTGCCGGCCGAGCCCACGCCCACGAGCGTGCCCAGCGTGTCCAGGAACCCCATGAGAAACAGGGTGAGCAGGATCGGCAGGAACCCGATCCGCAGCACTCCGCTGATGTCGAGCTTGAAGGCTATCGGCGCGAGCGAGTAGTCACCCATCAGCGGCAGCGCCATCACTGCCTTGGGCGCCTGTCCGAAGCCGAGCGCATAGCCGGCCGCTGCTGTCAGCGCGATGCCGATCAGGATGCCTCCCCGCACCCCGCGGATCATCAACGTGACGATCACCAGGAAGCCCACGATCGCGAGAAGCACCTTGGGGTCGTGCAGGTTGCCGATCCGGACCGGCACGTCTGGCGCGCGAAGGTGGATCCCGTCGCTCGACATCAACGCCGCTGCCGGCGTTCCTGTGGCAAAGCTCGTGACGATTCCGGTCTCGTACAGGCCGATGAGGGCGAGGAACAGGCCGATTCCGACGCCGAAGCTGTGCTTCATGCTCGCCGAGATCGAGCTGGCGAGCCAGGCGCGGACACCGAGGAGCGTGATCGCGGCAAAGCCGATGCCGCTGACGAACACGGCGCCGAGACGCTGCTGCCAGGTGATTCCGAGGGCAGCCAGGCCAAAGGCGATGAACGCGTTCTCTCCCATGTAGGGCGCGACCGCGATCGGACGGTTCGCGTACAGACCCATGAGCAGCGTGCCAAAGACCGCGGCGAGGATCGTGGCCACCGTGCTCGGGCCTGAAGGAATGCCCGCAAAGCTCAGAATCGCGGGGTTGACCACCACGATGTAGGCCATGGTGATGAACGTGGTCGCACCACCGATCACTTCCGTGCGGACCGTGGTGCCAGCCTCGCGAAGCTTGAAGATTCGATCGAGCATGACGCATCACCCCTTGGCGCCCTACTCTTACCCCCCTGCCAGCGCATTGAGAAGGTCCGGATCCTCGGGAGCGAGCTCCAGCCCCTTTCGAAACGCCTGCTTCGCCGCAAAGGGCTTGTCCGCGTACCGAAGCAGCATGCCCCTGTAGTAGTGCGCTCTCGCGTCAGGCTCAGCGCCGGCAAACGACCGATCGACTCGCTCCATCAACGCCTCGATCACGCTCGGATCCCTGTCGCTCGACAGCGCCTCCAGGTAGGCCTGCAGCGCCACGAACGACGGACGCTGCGGCACGAACATCACGGCCGTATCTGCCTCGGTGAGCGCATCCTCCAGCTCGTCGAGCGCATAGGCGGCCTCCGCTGCATCAAACGCAGCTTCAGCGCGGGCCACGCGCTCGCTCTCGTCCACCAGGTTTCCGGGCACGATCGCGGGCGGCGCTGAGATGCGCTTGGGTGCGTCCGAAGAGCGCGCCACCGGCGCATGGGAGCTGCGTCCATCCGAAGGTGGCCCCGAAGGGACGCGTTTGGACGGCCTCGAGCTTCGTCCTGAGACCGGCGGCTGCGCGTCGCCACCCAGGTCGGCCAGGATGTCCGCCATGTCCTCCTCGGAGAACGTCTCGCCGAGCACCTGGCTCTGGCTCGGTCGCTCGCCCGACGACGGCACGGAAAGGGGCCCGGCATCGCGTCGCTGCTCGCGTGGAGCTTTGCTCCTCGCGGGCTCGGAGCTCGGCACACGTTGCCCTGTCGTTGCGCACAGCAGCCGCACCACCGCTCGATCCCGGTCGCTCGTCGCTCGCTGGTGAAGCTGCTCGATCGCTTGTCGGAGCGAGGCTTCCGGCCGCTCGAAGCACGCGTTCGCAGCCCGCACGATCAGGGCATGGGGGCTGGGTGCACGCGCTCCACCGTAGAGCGGTCCCAGCCGCTCTTGGTGCTCGAGCCACAGCGCCTCGTAGGTGACCACTGCGCGCAGCACGGACCCTTCGTCGGTGCGGGAGACCGCCTGCAACGCGCGCGCCGCCAACGCCGGGTGCAGTGGCTCAGGGCGGCTCGCCTCTGCAGCAGCTTGCGCGGTGGCGGCGAGCATCATCGAGGCGACCGCGGACTCGAGGAGCTCCATCGGGTCCCGGGTGAGACGGCGCAGCATCGCGATCGTCAGGATGGCGCCAGCGATGGCCCGCTCAGCGGGATCGAGCAAGGTTGCCCGCACGCGGTCGCTGTGCAAGGTCGCAGCGATCTCGTTGGAGGGCAACGCGATCAAGGTCCGCGCGATCTGCCGTGCCCGCAGCTCTGCGCTGGCCCCCTCGCGGGAATAGTCGGCCGTGAGCCTGCGCAGGGAAGCCACGGCCCAGCCGAACGCGGTCTCGAAGTGCTCTGCCGGGTCCAGATGCTCGATGTCGATGCCGCGAACGAGCGCGAGGGCCGGGACTGCGCGCCATTGAAGCTGGCCAGTGGCGCGAAGGGCGCCGCTGCCCAGGGTGCACGCACGGGCGAGATCGACGAGGTCCTCCCGCGAGGGCTCGCCCGCGAAGATCAGCTCCGAGATGCAGCTCTGCTCCGCTCGAGCGCGCAGGTCATCGGCCGCTTCGTGCACCCAGCGCGGCGCACACAGGAACCGGCCTGCGACCATCACCGCGGACGGCGCAAGCAGGACGGTGAACGGAAAGCCGAGCATCGAGCCGAGAGCGCGTGCAGAGCGTTGAACCTCCAGGAGCGAGGTCTCCACGCTCTCCTCGTCGGGTGGATCGATGTCGCGAGCGCCGAGGTGCTCGTGCAGGGCTACGATGAGAGCAGCGCTCGACTCCTTCACGATGCGCCACCCTCCGGCGAAGCCGATTGCGCGCGTCGGACCTGGATCGAGCCGATCGCGGCCACCGCGGCCTGTCGCACACCGAGCGGGTTCCACCACAGCGGAGTCGATGCACCCCGCAGCGCGGCCAGCGCCTCGTTCGACGTCGCGCGGGCCTCGAGCAGGCGCGCAGCGATCACGCGGCTCTCGCTCAGCGACTTCTCGCCGATCAGCCCGTGGCGCGCCACGATCTCGATCGCGAGCTGCTCCGCACGCTCCGGCTCCAGCCTCGACAAGAGCTGCAGCAGGAGCTCGCGCTCGTCGGTGCTGAGCGAATGGAACTGCTTCGATGCGATACGGCTACCGGCCAACCGTGCGACCTGCGCGATCCTGTGGCGCGCAGCGGCCTTCATGGCGGCCCATCGGATCTCCGGATCCGTGTGCTCGATCGCGTCCACGACGTCGATCCGCTGGCCTTCGGTGAGCTCGTCGAGGTGGGCGAGCGCGAGCAGCCTCAGCACCGAGGACGTCCCCTCCGCGAGCTGCCGCAAGACTCCATGCCCGGCCGTGGTGTCCAGCCCTTTGAGGATGGCGATCAGGTGCTCGGCGAGCCGAACCCGGAGCTTGGGAAGCTCCAGCGCGATCCGCTGCTCGCGCCCCTCTGCATAGCGTTTCACGAACGAGGCGGCGGCCAGCTCCAGCCCAGGCTCCGTGAGCCGAGGCATGGCGTCGAGCACCGTGTTGAAGGACTCCGGGCCGAGCGCGGCGAGCAGATCCCCGGTCCACTCCAGGACCTCGTCGGGGGTGATCTCGTGCCAGGGCTTGACGCCTGCAAGAAGGTCGGCTCGTAGACGTGCCGCGCCTTGCAGCAGCGCCTTCAGATCCTCGTCCTGGAGCACGCCCGCCATCAGCGAGCGCAGCGCCGCGTCACCCATCGTGGTCGAGAAGCGATCCCGAAGCGCGTCGCGCACATCGGACTGCAGCAGGAAGATCGCCTGGTAGCCGCGGCCGTGTCCGCTCGCAGCCGAGGCTCGCAGCGGAAGCCAGGCAGGGGTGGGATCGCTGCGTGCCACGCCCAGCTCCCAGGCGTCGACGAGGGTCTCGGCACACCTGCGGCTCCACTCGTGCCGGCCAATCTTCATCGCCTGCTTGAGAACGTACGGAGGCGCCTCGGTGATCGCAGGCGAGGCGTCCCATGCCGCCTGCTCGATCGCCTCGCGAAGCGCGCACTCCACGTGCTGCGCATCGTCGAGGAACTTCTCTCTCGCCAGCCCATCGCCTTGCATCGGCATCGGCACGCACTGCAGCGACACATGCGGGATCTGCTCGAGCCCGAGCAGGTCTGCGTCTCGCGTGTCCAGCCTGGCCGCATCCGGCATGATCAGCTCGATCAGCTCGCGCAGATCGTCGGTCGACAGCCCAGGCGCAAGTATCACTGCGCGCACACCTGCCTGGAAGAGGGCATGCGGTACCGCGTCCAGCGGAGGCCCTGGCTCCCATACGGTAATGTCCCCGTTGGTGATGCAGAACGGGAACACGGTTAGCTCGAGACGATGGCCTGCAGCGCGCAGGGCACGAGCCAGCTGGGCGTGGGCCGCGGAAAGCCTCCCGCGGAAGGCGCCGCGTCCAAAGCCCTGCGCCAGGACATCGGTCAGAAGAGCCTCAATCAGGCGAAACGCCTCGAGCAGGGCCTTGCCCACGCGCGGCGCCGTGTCTTCGACCACGCCAGGATCGAACTCCTTCGGCAGCGCCGGCGCCTTGGGGATCGAGCCCGGATCTCCAGAGACCGCTGGCGGAATGGATGACTTGCCCGACCCTCCGGGGGCGTGCTTGGCCGGCGCGCGCAGGGACGTCGTCTCGCGCGTGCGAGGCATCCATGCGGTGAGCGTCGAGGTTCCATCGTCGACCCGGCCCAGGGTCTCGAGCACCAGCTGGCGCATCGACTCTGCGTCCGGATGCCTTGCGTGCTTGTCCCAGGCCAGTGCCTGGTCCACCAGCGATGCGAGCATCGGATCGATGCCAGGCAGGACCTGCCGCAGCGGCGGCGCTGCGCGCGTGGCTGCGAGGTGGAACGACTCGGCCTCGGTCTTTCCCTGGTTGAGACGCTCGCCTGTGAGCAGCGCGAACATCGTGGCTCCCACTGCGAACAGATCCGCTCGCCCGTCCACCTGCTCCCATGCACCGATCGCCTGCTCCGGCGCCATGAAGTGCGGCGTGCCAACCACCACCCCGGCTGGGAGCCGATCGCCGCCGAGGCCGCTCACCCGCGCCACGCCGAAGTCCAGCAGCTTCACGTCCCCGTCCGTGGTCACGAAGATGTTCGAGGGCTTCAGGTCGCGATGGATGATCCCCTCGCCGTGGCACGCTGCGAGCACGTCGAGCACGCGCTCCATCACGCGAAGCACGAGGGAAGGCTGCATCTGGCGCTTGGCGACCCGCCACATTCGCTCGAGGCTCTGCCCGTCGAGCTGCTCCATGATCAGGAACGGCTCGTCGCGCTCCGTCTTGCCGTCGTCGAGCACAGCCACGATGCAGGGGTGCGTCACCTTGCGCGCAACCCACGCCTCACGGAGAAATCGCTCGCGAGCGGCAGGGTCTCGAGCGGCATGACCATGGAGGATCTTGAGGGCAGCATGGCGTCCGCGCAGATCCGTGGTGGCATAGACCGCAGCCATTCCGCCCACGCCGAGCAGCCCGTCGATGTGCCAGCGCGTCTTGATGACCTGGCCCACGCGACGGCTTGCCTGGCTCTTCTTGGCCCTCGGCTTGGGTGGGGAGCTGCTGGCACTGACCATGATGAAAGGACTGCGTCGCTACTCGTTGACCGTCTTGCGGAACGTGTCCTGCGCCTTCCTCAAGTTCTCGCGCTCGTCGTCGGTCAGCTTCAGCAAGTCGTTGGCCAGCATCCGTTCGAGCACTCCCACCAGCTTGCCCAGGTTACCAGGCCACGAGTCGCGGATGCTCGCTGCGTACTGGGCACGCGCAAGCTCGAACGCCGCCTCGTCGTCGCCGCGCGCAGTGAGCGCGTCCAACGTCTTCTGAACGATCTCCAACGCGACCTCGATTTCGCCGAGCCTCTCGAGCATGGGCGCATGATAGTGCGGTCCTGGCAGAACAGGAACCGAACGTTCGCGGATGTGACCGGGGTCCGTTCAAACAATCCGGCGTCGTGAAGGCTGGCCGCGCTCAGCATGCGCCGGGGCGAGGAGCCGCGACAAGCGCACGCGGTCTCACGGGGGGGGGCGCTTTGGAAACGCGGCCGCCTCAAGGCGGCCGCTGGTGCAACGTGAGCTTCGATGTTCAAGCCGCAGCGGCTTTGAGGGTGCTCCCTGACTTGCATCGGCGGCAGGGTTCACCCTGACGCTTTTTCAAGGCCATGGATGCGCGCGGAAGACGCGCCACCGGTGGTGCCCGCTCCGAAAGTCATCCAATCGCCCGCCGTCTCAAGGAATCTTGGGGATACTACGATCAGGCCGGCAGGGGGGCTGGAGGGTGAGGTTCTTGGCCACGAACCCGCTGCCATGCGGCAATGACGCCGTGCATGCCCCCTGGACATCAGGCCCTGCGCGCCTCTTCGCCGTTGGTGCGCTGGCCCTGGCAGCCCCTTCCGGGTGCCTGCCGTCCTGGCATCCTCCCCCTCAGACTCCCTCGGATTCTGCGCCCCCACCCCGGTACGCCTCGACCTATCCAGCTTCTGCACCGCCCACGCCCGAGCCCCCGACGCCAGCTCCGCCCCCTGAGCCCAGCAGCCCACCCCCCGTGAGCTACTGCTCTGCGGCCTACCAAAAGCAGTTCGGATGGCCTGACCCCGAAAAGGCAGCCAGGGTCTGCAAGTGCGAATCGAGCGGCAACCCGAAGGCTGTCTCGCCCAACGGCAAGTACCGCGGCCTGTTCCAGTTCGGCGAAAGCGGGTGGCAGGCCCAAGGCGGCGGGGACATCTTCGACCCCTGGACCAACAGCCACCACGCGCATCGCCTGTTCCTGCGCAAGGGCTGGCGGCCATGGCCGCATTGCGGGCGCGACTGAAGAGTGCGAGATCGTCTCCCCCATGACCGCATCCAGTCCCAACCCCTCCGGCTCCCCTTCGCCCAAGCCGCTCGTTGTCGCGATCGAGATGGGCTACGGCCACCTGCGCGCTGCATGGCCTCTGGCAGACGCGCTCGGCATCGACGTGCTCGAGGTCGATCGTCCCCCGCTCGCGCGCGTGCAGGAAAAGGAGCTCTGGAAGCGCACGCGACAGGTCTACGAGTCGATCTGCCGCGTCTCCCAATGGCCTGCCTTGGGCGGGCCGCTGCGTCAGTTCCTCGACGACGCCACGAGCATTCCGCATCTGCACCCTTCGCGCGATCTGTCAGCGCCCAACGCAGCCACTCGCGCGATCGACCTGCTGGCAGCGCGCGTCGGGCTCGGCAAGGGGCTTGTGGAGACGCTTCGAAGCACGGGCAGCCCGCTGCTCACCACGTTCTTCGCGCCCGCGCTGATCGCAGAGCGGCAAGGCGTGGCCAATGTGTACTGCGTGGTCACCGATTCGGACATCAACCGGATCTGGGCGCCGCTCAATGCCTCCTCCAGCCGGATCATCTACCTGGCGCCGAGCACCCGCGTGGTTCGTCGCCTGCGGGCCTACGGCGTTCCGGCAGACTGCATCCGTCTCACTGGGTTCCCGCTTCCAGGCGAGCTGCTGGGCGGACCGGAGCTTCCCATTCTCAAGCGCAACCTCGCAGCCAGGCTCATGCGCCTGGATCCGCAGCGCATGTTCGAGGCGCAGTACGGCGACGAGATCGATCGGCTGATCGGCAAGCGCCCGCAGGACGAGCGAGGCAAGTCCCCGCTGATCACGTTCGCCGTGGGCGGGGCAGGGGCGCAGACCGAGATCGTGGAGCAGATGCTGCCGAGCTTGCGGTCTGCCCTCGAGCAAGGCCGGATGCGCCTGGCTCTCGTGGCCGGGGTGCGTCCTGAAGTCGCCCGTCACTTCGAGCAGTGGATCCGCGAGCAGAGCCTTGCGCCGCTCCTCGGAGGCGCGATCCGGATCCTGTTCGAGCCTGACATGCGCAAGTACTTCAAGGCGTTCAACGCGCTGATGGCAGAGACCGACGTGCTGTGGACCAAGCCGAGCGAGATGACGTTCTTCGGGGCGCTCGGCTTGCCGCTGGTGCTCGCGCCGCCGGTTGGAGCGCACGAGCGTTACAACGGGCGCTGGGCCGTCGAGCACGGTGCGGGCCTCTACCAGCGTGATCCGCGTCATGCGGGCGAGTGGCTGGTCGAGTGGCTGGCTGATGGCGCGTTGGCAGGCGCGGCCTGGGCCGGGTTCAAGGCGCTGCCGAAGTACGGCCTGTACAAGGTGCTGGAGGAAGTGGGGCGGCCGCTGACTGCCCCTGCGTAGGGATCATCGCGCCGACGGTAGCCTCGTGCACGCTGCCGAGATGCCCCACTTGCACCCCTTGCGCAGGGGATCCGCGGCAGCCGCGCGGTTCGCGGTCACGCCATAGCCCTTGTACAAGCACGCTCCATACGCCGCGCAGTCGTCGTCCGCCGGATCGTCGCTGTCGAGGCATCCTGTCTTGTAGCGCTCGACCAGGCTCGCCGTGCAGGACTTGCGGTAGAGCTGATCCGCACGCGCAGCGTCCTTGACCGTGCCTTCGCCGTACTCGAGCATGCCTGCCAGCAGGTTGCACCCGAGCATCTCGTTCTGGTTGCAGCCGAGCGTGTAGTGCTCCACCGCCTTGGAGCGATCCTTGTACTGCCCGCGGCCGCCGTCCCACATCTCCCCTTCGTTCACGCACCCCATCGCGTTGCCCAGATCGCACGACTTCTTGAACAGCGTGATGCCCTGCGTGTCGTCCCTGGCAAGGCCGCCTTCGCCGGTCGCGTAGTGCCAACCAAGGTGATTGCAGCTGTTCCCGTCCTTGCCGTCGCACCCCTTGCGGAAGTACGTCGTCGCCTGCACCTCGTCCTTGGCCACGCCGCGTCCGGTCGCGTAGGCGCTGCCGAGGGCGCCGCACCCGAAGTAGTTGTTGCTCATGCAGGCCTGGTTCAGCAGCGAGATCCCCTTGCTCTCGTTCTTCGCCACACCCCAGCCGTACAGGTAGTGGCGCCCCAGGTTCGCGCACCCCCACTGCTCGCCAGCGTCGCACGCCTTGGTGTAGAGCACCGCCGCCCTGGCCAGATCCTTCTCCACGCCCGCGCCCTTGGAGTACAGCACGCCCAGGTCGTTGCATCCGAGCGGATAGCCGCCGTCGCACGCCCTCTGGTAGTAGGTCGCAGCCAGCGACTGATCGTGCGCAGCCCCGTACTTGCCGTAGTCGTGGGCGACGCCGACCCGGTAGCACGCCTGCATCACGCCATCGCTGCAGTAGGTCGAGCACTGCGTGAAGTCGGTGGGCTGGCACTCCTTCGAAGATGATGAGGAAGTCGGCGACGAGGAGCTCGACTTCTTGAGCGACAGCAGCTTCCTGCAGCAGCACGACGACAGCGCCAGCGCCATCGTAAGTGCCAGCGCTGAGACCACGAACCCGCGCACGACTGAATCCCGCGGCTGCATCGGCATCTTCATGTCCTCCCGATCGCGTGAGTGTAGACGATGGCGCGTCAGTCCGGAATCGGCGTCAGCACCGCATCGATATGAATCGGTGCGTCGCCCTCACGAACTTCCACCAGCTTGTCCCACGGAAAGTAGCCGCGACGCTCGACCGTGATCCGGTGACGCCCCGGGGGCATGGCCACGCCCCGCTTCTGCACGACCACCAGCGCTCCCACGTACTGATCGTCGATCGTCACCGATGCGTCCGCAGGTCTTCCCTGCATGCGCAGCGATACGGTCTTCACCGGCGGAGGCTCACAGCCTGCCGTTGCGATCAAGCTCGCTGCCGCGAGCGCCCATGCCGCGAAGAACGTTCTCATCACGCGAGGTGATGCTCATAGCGCGTCGGCGCTGCGCCGTCGACGGTGACGCGCAAGACGCGCTCGTCCAAGCGGACAAGGGCCACGGCAGCGGCTGCCCGCCCGGGCGCGTCATCATCGACGTTCTCCACCAGGCTCTGCACGGTCACGTACGGAATCCCATCGTGGACGTCCACGTGGTTCCAGTGCAGATGTCCGTTGATCACCAGCCTGACCTTGCGGCTTTCTGCGATCACTCTGCGAATCTCCTTCCGGTTCTTCGCGAGCGCGAGATGCGTTGCCTGCTCGAACCAGGGATTGCCGTCGAGGTTCTGATCCGCCGCGCTGTGGTGCATCGCCACGATCGTCTCGAGGTTCGTTGCTGCCAGGTCAGCCGCAAGCCACGCGAGCTGCTCCTCGGGCAGCGCAACGTCCACGTCCTTGCGCTCCACGGTCCGCAATATCGCGATGTGATAGCCTCCGAAGTCGAACGAGTAGTGCAGGGGAGCCGTGCGCCCCCACGCTTGCGCCACGTGATCGTCGCTGAGGTTGATCGTATCGTGGTTGCCTGCGACGAACCGCACAGGGGCCTTCAGCTCAGACAGCGCCTCCAGGCACTCCGCATATCGACGCCGGTCCACTTCAGGCGACTCGTCTTCGATCAGATCGCCAAGAACCAAGACCAGGTCCGGATGTGTCGATTCGTTGAGGCGGCGAACGACTTGCCGGGTCAGCTCAGGCGCCTGGTCGCTCAGCTTGCGCAGCTTGCCGCGGAAGAGCACGCGCGGGCCAAAGTGGACGTCGGTGAGGGCAGCGAAAGTCAGGGGCATGCAAGGGAGGCTACAGGCTCCCGGCGTCAGGCTCCAGGGAGGCTTCAGACTCCAGAGAGGCTTCGGGCTCCAGAGAGGCTTCGGGCCCCAGAGAGGCTTCGGGCTCCAGAGAGGCTTCGGGCTCCAGAGAGGCTTCGGGCCCCAGGCTTCCGGCTGCAGCCTGCCGCCTGCCGCTGGTGTCGTGTGTCTATGATCCTGCTCGTGCTCGTGCTCGTGCTCGTGCTCGTGCTCGATCTCCCTTGATCCTCAGCCGAACAAGCCCAAGATACGGCCGATGAAAGCGGTCCCGCTCAAGATCAAGGCGCCTCACGGTGCAATGGTGATGAACGTCGAGTGGTCGGATGGACACCTCGGAGTGTATCCCCACGACGTTCTGCGAGGCCTTTGCCCCTGCGCGATGTGTCAGGGCCATTCGCGTCCGATCAAGTTCCGATCCGGCGGCAACCTCGAGCTGCGCGAGATCAACCCGGTGGGCAACTACGCGCTCGCCCTGACGTGGGGCGATGGCCATGCCTCAGGGATCTACAACTTCGACTACCTTCGCACGCTGTGCCGCTGCGAAACGTGCAAGGCTGCGGCTCCGGACGCTGGATCATGACAGGGGTCGCGCCGTGCGCCCGGTTGCGCTAATACCAGTGGCGCCATGCAGCGAGTCCCGATGACGCCGGAAGGCCACGCCCGGCTCCGTGAGGAGTTGAGAAACCTCAAGGAAGTGGAACGCCCTCGGATCTCCAAGGAGATCGGTGTTGCCATCGAGCAGGGTGACCTGTCCGAAAACGCCGAGTACCACGCCGCCAAGGAGCGTCAGGGCTTCATCGAGGGACGCATCAAGGACCTCGACGACAAGCTTTCACGAGCCGAGGTCATCGACCCCGCAACCTTGAGCGGCGATCGCGTCGCGTTCGGCGCAACCGTCACGGTCGCCGAAGGCGACAAGGAGCTCACCTACAGGATCGTCGGCCCAGACGAGTCCGACGTCGAGAAGGGCGCCATCTCGATCACGTCTCCGCTCGCTCGCGCGCTGGTGGGCAAGGAGCCCGGCGACGAGGTGCGCGTGCGCACGCCGGGTGGCGAGCGCATGCTCGAGGTCGTCGAAGTAGCGTATCGCTGAGAGCGAACCACCCCGCGGCGACGTCGTCTGTTGCGCCCGCGCTTGGGTTCGTGTTCTGTGGCCTGCGAGCATGTCCTCCACGCCCGATTCCTCGATCGACAGCCGGCGATCGCCGCCGTCGACCCGGCGTGCCCCGAGCCAGGCGCGCGATCGCAGCATGCTCGCTGCCCGCGCGGCGGCTTCCGTGCTCGCCATCGCCGTGCTCCTGCTCGCCGAAATCGTCGCAGTAGCGGTCTTGCACCGCTCGGAGCTCCTCGATGCCTGGGAGCTGCGCGTGGCGCTCTCGCGTCTGCTTCCGATAGGCTTCCTGATCGCTGCCCCGCTCGGGCTGGTCGGTCTGGGCCTGCTGCTGCTGGTCGAGCAATCGCACCGGCGCCCCGCCCGGATTGCGCTGGCGGCATTGGCCGGCTGCGGCGGGGCCGCCATCGGCTACGGCGTTTCGGGCGGACGGCACTTTCGTGAGCTGGCGTTGCGCGCCGCGTTCGTCGCAGCAGTCGCCCTGATGGGCGCTGCCATTGCCTGGGTCGCTTCGAAGCCGCTGTCGTCTCTGCGCAGACGTTCCTCCGGCGGGTTCCTGCTGCTCACGCTGATCGTCGTCGTGGTGCTCCACGCTGCCAACATGCTCGTGTTGCCCAGGCTCTACCCGGCGTTCCACATCGGGCTGTCCACGCTCGGCCTGCTGCTGGGCGCATGGCTGGGTGAGGCGCTCGTGGGGCTTCGGGCGGATCGCGTGCTCGTCGGTGTGGTCGGCAGCGCGCTGTTCGTCTCCGGCGCGTTTGCCCAGCCCGCAGCGCGCAACCTGCGAAGCTGGGACAACGTGCGGATGGTCTACCTGAACCATGCGCCATGGGCAGCGCAGGCGGTGCTGGCCGCCTCTCGCCTCGCTCCCTCCGAGGTGCCGGCCGACACGGAGGCACCCGCGCCCTCCGGGTCGCCGAGTGCAGGTGCGCCGGCGAAGCGCTGGATCGACTGGACAGGACGCGATGTGCTGCTCGTGTCGATCGACGCGCTGCGAGCGGATCATGTGGGCGCCTACGGGTACGCGCGTGCGACCACGCCCGAGATCGACGCACTGGCGAAGCAGGGGGTGCAGTTCGACCACGCCTACTGCGCCATGCCGCACACGTCGTACTCGATCACCTCGCTCATGACCGGCAAGTACATGCGTCCGCTGCTTCTGCAGAACGTGGGAGAGGATTCGGAGACGCTGGCGAGCTGGATGCGGGTGTACGGCTACCGCACGGCGGCGTTCTATCCGCCTGCAGTCTTCGCGATCGATCCGGAGCGATTCGCCTGGGTCGAGGCGCGCGGTCTCGACTTCGAGTACCGCAAGGTCGAGTATGCACCCGCAGAAAAGCGGTTCGAGCAGCTCACTGCCTATCTCGCCAAGGCTCCTGCGAATCGGCGCCTCATGCTCTGGGTGCACCTGTTCGAGCCCCACGAGCCCTACGAGGCGCATCCGGAGCACGACTTCGGGGACCGAGACGTCGACCGCTACGACTCCGAAGTGGCTGTCGCGGACGCCGTCGTCGGCAAGGTCGTGCGGGCCGTGCGCGAGAAACGTCCGAACACCGTGGTCATCCTCACCGCGGATCACGGCGAGGAGTTCGGCGAGCATGGCGGCTACTACCACGGCACCACCGTCCACGAAGAGCAGGTCCGCGTGCCGCTCGTCGTCGTCGCCGATGGACTCACGCCCCATCGCGTCTCACAGCCCGTCCAGCTGATCGACGTCGTCCCCACCATCTTGCACGCCCTCGACGTGCCCCGCTCTCCGCGGCTTCGAGGTGGCGACCTGGGCCCTTGGCTCGCAGGGCAGGGCGCGGGCGAGGGGATGGCCTTCGCGGAGTCCGACGAGCACACGATGCTTGCGCTCGATCGTCACCGGCTGATCTGCCAGCGAAAGGCCGACGCGTGCGCGATGTACGACGTGCTCGATGATCCGGGAGAGACGCGCAACATCTCAGCTCCGCAGGTCGAGCGATTCCGTGCGATGCGCGCCAGGCTGCGCGAGCTGTCGTCGTCGCATGGTCGCTACGAGCTGGCTGGCGCTCGCGAGGAAGGGCGCGCCTTGCCCGGAGCATTGCGACGAGGCATGACCGGTGACGGCGACGCGGCGCAGGAAGTCGCCTCCATGCTTGACGACGCTGACGTGGTGATTCGCCGCAAGGCGGCGGAGGTGCTGTTCAACCTGCGCCGTGACGAGACCTCGCCATCGTTGCGGCTCGCGTTGTCACGCGACGAGGATGACCTGGTGCGGCGCTGGTGTGCGCTCGCCCTGACTCGCCTCGGACAGGGCGCGCCCAGGGCAGGGGAGCTGCTGCAGGATCATGATCCCGCCTGGAATCGACTTGCTGCCCTCGCCTTTGCCGAGGCTGGCGACAACAGGGGCGAGGCAATCCTGATCGCCTGGTGGGAGGCCGGCGGCATGCCTTTCGAGCGCGCCAGGGAGATCATCGCCGCGCTCGGGCGCATCAAGTCCTCGGCCGCGGTCGTGACGTTGTGCAAGTCGTTGGGCGACGTCCGGCTTCGTCCATACCTGGCAGCGACCCTGGCGCAGATCGGCGACCCTTACGGTCGGATCTCCCTGGTCTCGCACTTCCCGGCGGAGCGCTACGAGACTTCACGTCGAGCCATGGCGGAAGCACTCGTCGCGCTGGGGGCGACCCGGGAGATGGCCCCTGCGCTGGTGCGCTTTCTCGGGGTTCCGGATCCGCTGCCCGGTGGGCTCGACATCGCATCGCGAGCGAAGATCCTGGATTCCGTCGGTGGTCCGGACCCAAAGGCATTGGCGCGCCTGCTCAAGTCGGATCCGGAAGGCATGATGATGCAGGTCTTCGTTCCCAAGGGGGGAAACAAGAAAGGCGTGCGCCTGCTCGCGAGAGGCAAGTCCCGGGTTGCCGGGGGCGCGGAGCTTCGCGTCGGACGCCTCCTGGCGCAAGCAGCCATGGAGCACACAGGTTCGCCGGCTTCGCATCGGCTCGATTCGAGCTGTGTGGTTCTGCTCCGTTTCGAGCCAGAGCGCTGGACCGAGCCGAACGCCAGGCTCCCTGACTGCATGCGCGCCGAGCAGGGAAAGCCGCTCGATCTCGTCGTCGTGCCCTCTCGGGATCTCGAGTGCTCCGCAATCGCGGTCGTGCCCCTTGCCGACGAGATCCCTCCTCCTGCTCCGGAGCCGTGGGTCCCTGGACCGGAGCAACCGGATCCGGACTGAGCGAGCACGCGAGCTGCCGCGATCGGGCTGCAAACACGGTGCATGACGGCAGGGGGCGGGGCCGTGGGGCCAGCCAGCCGATCCGGTTTTCGCCATCTAGTGGGCCAGAGGATCGACTTGCAGCTACGATGACGAGCATGTCTCGTCCTGCGATTCGCGTCGCCCATCCCCACGTACGATGCGAGCCGAGCAAGTTCGGTGGGAGCCCCTACATCGTCGGCTCCGGAGTGCTCGTGCGCCGAGTCTGGGCCTGGCATCGGGGAGGAACCTCTCTGGAAACCCTGATCCGGCGCTACCCGCAGCTTGGGCCGGCCAAGATCCTCGACGCGCTGGCCTTCGCCTGGGACAACCAGGACTTGATCGAAGACGACCTGGCGCGTGAGCAAGGGCTGCTTGCGGGCGAGAAGAGCAAGTCTGACCAGATCGGGCTGCGCCCGATGGCCCAGCAGCTCCTGAGGTTCGGCGCCAACGACGACGACGACAAAGAGGGAGCAGGTTCATGAGGGTGTCCGACACCCGCGCGCTCCGCTATCCACCCACTTCCGGCTGCGCTCGTTCGCGGCCAGGCGTAAGATAGGGGCTGGCCCGAATGTTCCCGCACGAACCGCCGCCAGAACGAATCGGCCCCTACAAGATTCTGCGTCATCTCTCGTCGCGCGGTTCGGCCGACTTGTATCTCGGTGAGCACGTCGGACCCATGGGGTTCCAGCGAAGCTGCGTGCTCAAGCTCGTGCCCGCGCCGTCCAACGACGACATCCGCAGCGCGCAGGACCTGGCCCATGAGGCTCGCATCTGCTCGCGCCTCAACCACCCGGCCATCGTGCGCATGCACGACTTCTTTGAGCACGGAGACCGCCTCGTGCTCGTGTTCGAGCACTTCGCTGGACTGTCTCTCGCCCGCCTGCTCGCGCATCTGCGACGCCGACGCATGGAGATGTCGGACACGGTGGCGTGGTACATCGCGCACCAGCTCTTCTCTGCGCTCACGCACGCGCACGCTCTGTGCGACGACGATGGCAAGCACACGCCCGTGATCCACCGCGACGTGCAGCCCGCGCACATCATCATCTCGAGCGACGCTCAGGTGCGATTGACAGGATACGGCATTGCCAAGATCGCCGGCACGGTCGGCGACACGGCGGTCGGGTTCATCAAGGGCACGCCCGCGTACATGGCACCTGAACAGGCGAGAGGAGAAAAAGTTACCGAGCGCGTTGACGTCTACGCAGCCGGTCTCGTCGTCTGGGAGATGCTCACAGGACAGTCCGCCGTCCCCCCCGGACAGGCCAAGCCAGGCGGCGAGCTTCTGCGTTTGATCTCAGGACGTCGGGTCGATCCCGTCTCAGCGCTGCGCACGGACATCCCGCGAGAAATCGCTGCCGCGATCGACGCGTGCCTCGAACCCGCAGTCGAGAAGCGCACGATCAAGTGCGCAGATGTCGAGCGTTGGTTGAAGAAGGTCTGCGATACCAACACCGGACGCGAGCAGCTCCAGGAGCGTCTGGTGCAGATGCGCAACGTCGCGGTTCGACCCATGGGGCAGACAGGGCCGGTGCGGGTCGGAGCGTCTCCGTCCAAAGCTGCGGACTCGGTCCGGGCTCCGTCGCGGTTCCCTGGGGTGGCTACGCGTGTGACAGGACGTGTCAGCGTGGCTGCACCCGGGCAAAGCCAGGCACCTCCGGTGTCACGTCGCGCACCGGGCGTACGCGGGACGCGGTCCACTGCGGCGCCGCCACCGAGCCAGGCACCGGCGGACGGCTCTGCAGAGCAGCTCACCGCATCAGATGTGCAGGATGAGAAGCCGTCGGTCGGCCCGCGAGGGCGCCAAGCCACGTTGCTCGGGGTCGGCCCATCGACCGGCGAGGTTGCCAGCGCACTCAAGGCGCCGCGCGTTCCGGATGTCTCGGAGCCGGCCAAGCCTGCCGCGACGCGAGCATCGCCGCGATATCGTTCCGCCGAGCGCGACCCTGGGAGGGCAAAGCGCACGCTGCTCGGAGTCGCGCCGAACAACGCGGTGGCAGCGCAAGCGCCCGTCGACGCAGCTTCCACCGTGAACGAGGTCGATTCAGCGGCCGCCATGCCGATGCTGGCCGCGGACGACATCGTCGAGGATGTGATCGCCCCGGTTGCAGCACTGGAGCCGCGCATCCGCGATCCTCAGGAGAACACGAAGCTTTCGAAAGTGCGGCGCACGCGCCGATGGATCGTGGGCGGCGTGGTGGGAGCGCTGGCCGTGCTCGCCTTGGCCGCTGGCGGCATCGCGTTGTCGCACCGCACCAGCACGCCGCAGGCGAGCGCGGCATCTGCTCCGGTTTCGACGCAGACTGCGGCAGCACCGCCGGCATCTGTCCCAGCTCCGGCCGCTTCCTCTTCTGCGCAGCCGGTCGCATCTGCAGAAGCCTCTGCGGCTCCGTCCGCGGAACCGCCGCCGACCGAGATTTCGCCGCTCCTGGCGAGCTACGACGTGTTGAAGATCCCGCCAGGGATGGGGGCGATCCTGGTGAAGTCCCCGCCAGAGGGGGTGGTCTACGTCAACGGGATCATGCGAGGGGAGACGGACAAGGTGCTGACGGCGCCTTGTGGACGGCGGTTCCTGCGGGTGGGGACAAAGATCGGGCCGATGGGGCTGAAGGCGGTTTCCTGGTTGTCGGACGGGCAATCGGCGGTGATTCCTTGTCGAAAGACGATGCAGATCGACGCGACGCCGGCCAATCCAATTCGGAATATTCCGAAAAAACAACCCAAGGACAAGTCGCTTCCGTGGTCGATCGCACCTTTCTGACACTTGGCACTGGACAAGAGCGGCGAATCAGTGCGATACGTGCGCCGCGGTGAGTCCAGCGCGCCTGTGGGCGGATGACGCGGGATGCAAAGGCTGACTGCTTGGTAGTTGAAAAGCAATTCATTGCGTGACGCCCGGGGCCCCTTGACAGGGACAATTCAGCTCGCGGGCCAAATGTTCTGCGCGAGACTGATGACGAGCGCAAGAGGAGGATGTGAACGATGGTGTCGAATCGCTGGCGCATTGTGACGTGGCCCATTCTTGTTGCCGGGCTGGCGTCCCCGTTTCTTATGGACTGCGGCGGTCTGCCGGGCATGGACAAGCTTGGCGCCCTCAAAGACATGGCGGCGGGCTGTCCTGACGTCGCGAGTGTCGAGGCGATCGCATCGGCCGACTTCTCCAAGCTCGGTCTCGATGTCGAAGGCGCGGCCAAGATCAAGGGTGGCCTGACGGCTGCTCTCGCGATCTCCGACCTCGCTGCTTCGCTCGAAGCCGACCTCAAGGGCGCTTGTGGCAAGATCGCGAAGGATCTTGGCGCGTCCGTCCCGGAAGACGCCAAGGCTGAAGCCAGCTGCAAGGCAGCTGCCAAGGCCATCGGCGACCTCAAGGCCAAGGCGGGCGGCTCCTTCAGCCTCTCGATCAAGCCCCCGGTCTGCTCCGCCTCGATGTCGGCCATGGCCGATTGCGCGGGCAAGTGCGACGTCAAGGCCACTGGCGGCAAGGCCGAGGTCAAGTGCGAAGGCGGCGAGATCTCCGGTGAGTGCGGCGCCAAGTGCGAAGGCAAGTGCAACATGGAAGCCGGCGCCAAGTGCGAAGGCGAGTGCGGCGGCTCCTGCGAAGGCGAAGTCAGCGGCAAGTGCGAAGGCAAGTGCGATGGCAAGTGCGACGGCAAGGCCATGGACAAGAAGGCCGAAGGCAAGTGCGAAGGCAAGTGCGACGGCAAGTGCGATGGCAAGGTCTCCGGCGGCTGCAAGGGCACCTGCAAGGGCGAGTGCGGACTGAAGGCGGGCGGCGAGTGCAAGGGCACCTGCTCCGGCAAGTGCTCCGTCGAGATGAAGGCCCCCAAGTGCTCCGGCAAGCTTGAGCCCCCGAAGGTCAGTGCTGACTGCAGCGCCAAGTGCGACGCGCAAGTCAACGCCAAGCTCGAGTGCACCCCTGCGAGCGTCGAAGTCAAGGCCGCCGGCTCCGCTGATGCCAAGGCTGCTGAGAAGCTCGTCGCCGTCCTCAAGGCCGACCTGCCGATGGTCCTCAAGGTCGCTCTCGGCATGAAGGACAAGGCTGTCGGCGCGGCTGCCAACGTCAAGGCCGTCGTCGAAGGCGTCCAGGGAAGCCTCAAGACCATGGTCAAGGGCGGACCCACGGCTGCTGCCAAGCTCGCGGCTTGCGTCGGCGGCAAGTTCACCGGCGCGTTCGATGCTGCTGCCAGCATCAACGTCAACGTGAACGTCTCCGTCAACGTGCAGGCCAGCGCCAGCGGCTCCGCCGAAGGCAAGGCCGGCAAGTAACCAGGTCTGCGCAACCTCCCCTCAGCTAGGCCCGCCTCGAAAGGGGCGGGCAGGCTGAATTTCCATCCTCCAGTCAGCGATGCTGCGCTCGAAGTCCGAGCAGGGCTTCGAGTGCGTCCATCAGCCCCTCAGCGCAGCTGCCCTTGCCCACGAATGCGTCGGCCCCCGCACGCATCGCCTCCTCGCGCGCCTCTGCATCGTCGTCCGACGACACGAGAACGAACGGCAGCCGTCGCGCACCCCCCTGCGCCCTCACCCACATGCACAGCTGCAAGCCGCTGTCACCAGGCATCTCCACATCTGACACCACAGCGTCCACCTGCTCTGCAGCCAGCACTTGCCGCGCCTGCTCCGCGTCGCAGGCCGTGAGGGTCACAAACCCCCTCTGTGCCAGGCGATCGCAGTGCGATGCTCGAACGAACGCCGAATCATCGACCACAAGAATTGTCAGCGCCCTTGGCCCGGCCATGCGCCCATCGTATCTCCCGCTGATGCGCCGGCAAAGAACCCCGATGCCTGGACAGATGTCCCGGACCACCCCCTTTTGATTGCTCTGACGCCCCCGCTCGTCTAATCCGGATGACGGCGCCATCGTGCGTCACTTGCCCTCACGGTCCAGGTCGCGTGTGCTGCGGGCGGGATGGGAACCAGGTTCCGGTCCCGCACAAGGAGCTCCGGAAATGAAGAATACATTCGGTCTTGCCACGGTCGTGACTTCTCTCGGCGCGCTCACGCTCGCTGCGTGCACCATCATCACGGCCCCGCGGCCTCAGACACCCCCTCCGGCAACCGCAGCCCCCCCTGCGGCAACGCCTGCCCCGACGCAGCCGGCTGCGACGACGCAGCCCGCTGGACCCGGCCGGATCATTACGCTTCCGGGGCGAAACCCGGGGACGGTTCCGCCTGCGACCACGACCACGGTCAAGCCGATGACCGGCTCGAACATGTTCGGCGCACAAGCTGGCAGCCCGACCGCTCTCAAGGGGATGGTCTACTGGATTCCCGCGGACACCAAGACCCTGCCTGATCTCGACAAGCTTTCCCCTGTGACGTCATTGTTCTCCGAGGTGCTCAACGCCCCGGCGCGCGACTTCAAGGAAGGCTTCCCCGGGGTCGACGCCAACAAGGTCGAGTTCTTCGCGATCCGCTACACCGGCCAGTTCGTCGTGGCAGCGGCCGGCGACTACGCCTTCAGGATCGTCGCCAAGGACGGCGCCAAGGTCTTCGTGGACAACGCGCTGGCCGTGGACAACGACGGCCTGCACGGGCCTCAGTCCAAGACCGCCACGGTCAAGCTGACCGCTGGCACCCACGCGCTGCGCGTCGACTACTTCCAGGGACCCAAGTTCCAGGCAGCCTTGCAGCTGTTCGTGACCGGACCGGACGGCAAGGAGAAGCCCTGGATGCCGGCGTTCTGACCGCGGCTGCTGCATTTCTCGCCCACCGAATTCTTGGATTTTCTGGAACCCGCTCGACATTCTCGCGTTCGCACGCCGGTCCGTGCCAAGGTTGCACTGCCATGTCCGACGCAGAAGATTGGGCGAACTTCGAAGAAGCAACGCTGCTGACCATCCTGGAGCACTCCGAGGAGGGGCTGCTGGTCTTTGACTCCGACGGCATCTGCAGGATGGTCGGAACGAAGATCGGAAAATTCTTCGGCATCGAGCCCAAGGCTCTTGTGGGCAAGCCGCGTCCGGAAGTCCTCGTCACCCTCGGCAACGCCTGCGAGGAGCCGAACGACTTCATGTCGACCGCAGCCTCTGACGATCTCGGAGATCCCCCTCGCGTGCTCGGCGATCTCGAGATCAGGATCCCCAAGCGGCTGCTGACCTGGGCGATGTATCCAATCGAGCGTGGCTTGCGAAAAATCGGACGGTTCGTGGTAGTTCGCGACGTGACTCGTGAACGCAACGCGGAGCGGACGCGGCGTCTGCTGCTTCAACGCATCGAGCAGCTCACTCCGCTCGACGCGCTCACCGGGCTCGCCAACCGTCGCAGGTTCACCGAGGAGCACGAGCGGGAGCATGGCCGTGCGTTGCGGGCATGGGACACGTACGGCGTGCTGATGCTCGACGTGGACGGCATGAGGGCGATCAACGAGTCGTTCGGCGTGCCGGTGGGCGACGCGGTTCTCGAGCGGGTGGCCGAGCTTGCGAAGCAGGGGCGTCGCGAATACGACGTCGTGGCGCGGATGCAGAACGACGAGTTCGCGATTCTGCTGCCAGGGGCGGACGGAGTTGCTCTTCACGCGGTGGCCCAGCGGATCCGCGGAGCCCTCGGAGCCGGGGAGCGTCGCCCGGACACACCGAACCTGTCGGTGGCGATCGGCGGCGCCGTATGCGCACCGCCTACGGGAGAGACCGCCTCGGACATCGTGCGGCGGTGCTCCGAAGCATTGGAGCGGGCTCGCGCGCGAGGCACTTCGGAGCTGGAGATTGACATCCCGGCTCCTACGTCGAATGCACCTTCGCAGGTGCCCCCAGCATGACAGAGCCCAACGAAGACAGCGGACGCCAGGCCGAGCTCGATCAAGTCCGGACTTCGGTCCGCGCAATCTGCAACAAGCACGGGATCGACTACTGGCGCCAGACCGATGCGACCCACGCCTATCCCGAGGCATTCATGGACACCATGGGGGAAGCCGGCTACCTCGGCGCACTCATCCCAGGTGCCTATGGCGGCACGGATGCAGGTCCGGCTGTGGCCAGCGTGGTCGTCGAGGAGATCAATCGCTTCGGCGGCGATGCCGCGGTGATCAACGCGCAGATGGCCATCTGCGGCACGCTCACGCGCCATGGCACCGAAGCCCAGAAGCTCCGCTGGCTGCCTGGTGTCGCCACCGGTGCGTCGCGGTTCCTGACCGTGGCAGCGACCGAGCCCGACAGCGGCGCCGACATGAGCAAGCTGGCGAGCTCGGCGCGTCGCGATGGAGACGACTGGATCATCGATGCGCGCAAGATCCTGATCTCTCTGGCCGAGTACACGCACGCGATGATCGTGCTCGTGAAGACCTCCGAGGGGCCGACGTTGTTCCTCCTCGACATGGACGAGGTGCGCCCGCATCTGGAGATCCGCCCGATCGATCTCATCTCGAATCGTCACACGACCACGCTCTTCATCGACGATCTGCGCGTGCCCGACTCGATGCGTCTGGGTGCGCCGGGCGCCGGGCTGCGTTGCCTGATGGACGGCTTTCCGGTGCGTCGGGTGCTCGCTGCCGCGGAGTCGATCGGCAACGCACGATTCTTCTTCGAGCGGAGCCTGGACCACGCGACCACGCGTCGCACCTTTGGCCGGCTGATCGGCCAGAACCAGGGCGTGCAGTACCCCATTGCATCCGTGTACGGCAAGATCGAGGCGGCGGACCTGATGCGCTGGGATGCGGTCCGGAGGATCGAGAAGGGGGCGTCCGAGGCTGGCGGGCGCTCGGCGCTCGCGAAGATTCTGGCGTCGGAAGCCGCATGGGAGGCGAGCCGCGTTGCGCTGACCACCTTTGGAGGATGGGGCCTTGCGGGCGAGTACCACGTGGAGCGCAAGCTGCGCGATGCCACGGTGTTCGTGTTCAACAACATGCTTCTGAGCTACGTGGCCGAGCGAATGCTCGGAATGCCCAAGGCTTTCTAGTCGCCATTGTCCTTGCAGCGCCGCCGCGCCTGCGGCATGGCGATCCCTCCGATCCAACGAGGAGAGCCATGTCCCAACCGCTCGTCGAATGCGTTCCGAACTTCTCCGAAGGACGTGACCGCGCGGTCATCGATGCGATCACGGCAGCCATGCGGAGCGTCCCAGGCGTCACCGTCCTGGATGTCGATCCCGGTGCTGACACCAACCGCACCGTCTTCACCTTCGTCGCGCCACCCGATGCAGCGGTCGAAGCCGCGTTCCGCGCCCACAAGGTCGCGGTCGAGCGCATCGACATGTCCAAGCACCATGGCGAGCACCCTCGCATGGGCGCGGCCGACGTCACCCCGTTCGTTCCCCTGCAGGGCGTGACCATGCAGGATTGCGTGCAGCTCGCGCGCCGTCTCGGCGAGCGCGTGGGCAAAGAGCTCGGCGTGCCGGTCTACCTCTACGAAGAAGCTGCCACCGCCGACTACCGTCGCAATCTGTCCGAGATCCGCTCCGGCGAGTACGAGGGCTTTGCTGTCAAGATCAAGGATCCGAAGTGGAAGCCCGACTTCGGCCCGGCCGAGTTCAACCCCAAGACCGGCGCGTTCGTGATCGGCGCTCGCGAGTTCCTGGTGGCCTACAACGCCAGCCTCAACACCCGCGACACCAAGCTCGCCATGGAGATCGCCACCAAGATCCGCGAGAGCGGCGTGCTCAAGAAGGACGAAAAGGGCAACAAGATCATCGGACCGGATGGCGTTCCGGAGCGCATTCCCGGGCGGTTCAAGCAGATGAAAGCCACCGGGTGGTACATCGACGACTACGGGCGCGCGCAGGTCTCGATGAATCTCACCAACTACAAGGTGACCTCGGTCCATGCGGCGCTCGAAGGCGTGCGCGACGAAGCATCGAAGCTCGGGCTCGTGGTCACGGGCAGCGAGCTGGTCGGGCTCATCCCCAAGGATGCGATGCTCGAGGCAGGGCGCTACTACCTCAAGAAGCAGGGACGCTCCTGGGGCGTCCCGGAGCGCGAGCTGATCCACATCGCCATCCTGTCGCTGGGACTCGGCGAGCTCAGCCCGTTCGACCCGAAGAAGAAGATCATCGAGATGTGTGTGGAGGGCGCAATGAAGAGGCTTGTGGATCGCACCGTGACCGACTTCGTGGATGAGTGCTCGATGGATTCCCCGGCGCCGGGCGGCGGATCGGTCGCTGCACTCTCCGGTGGGCTCGGCGCTGCGCTCGCCAACATGGTCGCCAACCTCACCGTCGGCAAGAAGGGCTACGAGGGCGTGTGGGAGGAAATGAAGCAGGTCGCTGCCGAAGCCCAGGCCCTCAAGGACAAGTTCATGGCCGCCATCGATCGCGACACCGACGCGTTCAACAAGGTCATGGACGCGTTCAAGCTCCCCAAGTCCACGCCCGAGCAGAAGGACGCACGCAACGCTGCGATCCAGGAGGGCACCAAGCAGGCCACGCTCGTGCCCCTCGAAGTGCTGCGCATGGTCCCGCGCGGCCTTGCTTTCGCCCTGGCCGTGGCCGAGCGCGGCAACAAGAACTCCGCTTCGGACGCGGGCGTCGCTGCGCTCTCCCTTCGCACTGCGGCAGAAGGTGCCTGGCTCAACGTGCGGATCAACCTCGCTGGGATCACCGACGAAGCCTTCAAGACCGAAGTCCGCAACGAGGGATTGGCCATTCTTGCCAAGGCCCGGGAGGACGCGGACAAGGTCGATCAAGCCGTGGACAAGGCGATCGGGTAGGTACTTATCAGGATCCAGGCGCCGTCATCTGGATCCCCACCTTCCAGCTCGTGCTGTCGTAGAGCGGATTGAAGCTCGCCCCGCTCGATGTCCTGAAGAGCAGCTCGTCTCCCTGCATCACGTTCACGCGGAAGCTCGTTGCTGCGGAGCCGCCGTTCGCGATCTCGGACGACCAGATCACCTGGCTGCCGCTCACGACCTCGACCCGGACGCCATCTCCGCCCCCGGCATCTGCGTCCGTAACTGCGATGTCGACCAGGATCCTGCCCGCATAGGGCGCCCACCACCCCAGCTCGGCCTGACCCGTTGCCCCAGGATGAATCACGCTCTTTCCGATTAGCACGCTGCCGTCAGCGCTCTTCCACACGGACTGCGCTCCGTTCCAGGTCATCAGCTGCATCGAGCCACCGTCCCTCACTCGGCACGTCCAGAAGCCGTCGCCTTGCGCCTGCCCGAGCCCCTCCGGGAAGTGCCATTCGGACGTCAGCTGCCCTGCCAGATTGTCCGCAAAACGCCGTCCAAGCTCGATGAAGCTCGCTGACGTGTAGTGCGCAGGATCCGCCGGCTGCGTGGGCAGATCCTGGGTGTCGATCACGTCCATCTCACCCACCAGCGCTGCGACGTTCGTCGTGGCGCCGCGCACGGTCGCTGCGTACGGCCACAGCGCGCTCGGCCGGATCAATCCTGCGGTGGTCGCAAGGATCGGGATCTGCCAGTCCACGCGCCCTTGCATCAGCATGCCGGTCAGGTTGGCCTGGTAGGCATCTGCGAACGACGAATCGATGGCGTCCGACTCTCCTTGCATCCACACGAAGCCGACGAGCTGCGGGAGCCAGTCGTTCTTGAGAGCCTCGAGCTGCGAAGCCACCTCGCCCTTCATCAGCTGGTACAGGTCGCCTGACGGCGCCTTCCAGCGGTCGTGAAGCGCTGTCCCACCTTCGGCAACCTTGATGATCGCGAGCTTTCTCGATGGAAACAGCTGCCGCATCCTTCGTCCGAAGCTCAGCTCCGGTCCATAGCGATCCTCTGTGACGCCGAATCCAGGACCGAGCTGCATCCACTTCAACGTGTTGGTGTTCGGATGGATGCTGTCATCGTAGTAGATCGTGGCGCCGTCCACGTTCCCCTGCTCTTCGGACGGCAGCTCGTTGTTGAACCCGAGCCCGACCATGTTCGATTGCCCTGCGAGCACGAACACCCACAGCAGCGGCTTGCATCCGGCGCCGTCGTCGACCTGCCCATTGCAGTCGTCGTCCAGCCCGTTGCAGCTCTCGTTTGCGCCCGGGCCGATCTCCGGGTCGCTCGGATCGCAGTCGGTCGGTGCCCCCGCTGCGCCAGCGACCCCACCCGATCCAGCGCTGGTTGCTCCGGCCCCTGCGCTTCCGCCGCTGCCCGCGCTCGTCGCCCCGGCGTTTCCGCCAGAACCTGCATCGGCTCCGGCTTCAGACGGCCCGGCTCCGCCTTCCCCGTTGGTACCTGCTGCCCCGCCCGCATCGTGCATCGGGGTTCCGGAGTCATGGGCAGCGGGAGGCCTTGTCTGATCGCTGGAGCCACAGCTCGCGAGCAGGAACGCTGCGCCCAGAACCCTTGCGATGCGTTTCACCACGTCCATGATACCTCTTGGACACTGGAGCGCCTCACGGGGTAACGGGGAAAATGGTGTCGCTATTTCGCGACCTTCATGACCTGGCCCCCGGTCTGGTTCGTCCAGTAGACGAAGCTCGAGTCCACTGCGATCCCGATGGCTCCAGCCTGGCCCGATGCAAGCACGGTCGGCGCAGCTCCCGCAGAGGGGAACTTGGGCGCTTTCATGACCTGCTGAGAGGCGTTGTTGGTCCAGTAGACATGGAGATCATCGACGACGATTCCCAGGGGCCCCCCTTGCTTGCCTGCGATCAACAGAGGCTCCTTCATGTTCGCCTTTGCGATGCTCATCACCGCCTGGTCCTCCGCCGCGCACACGGACCGCGTGAAGTACACGTTTCCGTAGTCGAGCGCGATCCCGCCCGGCTGGCACCCGAGCTCGAGAAACACCGTGGGCGACGCGTCCGCACCCAGACTCAGGTGCATGATCCGGTTCGCCAGCGGCCTCGCCCAGTAGAGCCCGGACAGGTCCAGCGCAATGCCTCCAGTCGACGCCTGATCGTGGGCGAGCGACTCCAGGTCCTCGCCGTTCTTCCTGAGCCGACGCACAGCTCCGGGCAGGGTCCAGTACACATGGTCCTCATCCAGGATCACCAGCTGCGGCATCTCTTGCAGCCCGATCAGCGCCGTTGCCAGCCCTCCATCGGTCGAAGCTCCCTTGCTGATCTTGTGGAGGTACGACTCTGGAGCATAGTTCGCCCAGAACACCGACTCGGCATCCACCGCGATTCCGAACGGATGATCCTGCCCCGACGCGATCGTCTCGGGCGTTCCCCCTTGCTTGGGGATCCTCTTGACCGTCCCGAGCGCGGTGCTCGTTCCCCAGTACACGTGCGTGTCGTCCACGGCGATGCCCAGCGCCTGGTCTTCGCCAGAGGCCAGGACGACCGGCTCGCAGTGCCCGCTGTTGCAGGCGGAGCCAAGGCACGAGCGCTTGCACGCCCCGCAATTCGCTGGGTCGGCGAGGATGTTCGTCTCGCAGCCGTTGCCAGGCTCTTTGTCGCAGTCCTCCGTTCCCGTTGCGCACGCAGAGCACCCATCGCATCCGGCGTCTCCGCCCTCTTCTTCGGTGGATCCGTCGTTGGCATCCAGCACCAGGGAGACGTCCGCTTCTTCCATCGACGCCGCGTCAGCTGGTGCACCCTTCTGGGGCGCCGCGAGGTCGTCGAACGTGCAGCAAGGGCCTGGAATGGCCGCCAGCACGAGCGCAGCGGAGCCCCCTGCGAATGAACGTGCTTGGGACCACCAGGGCTTATGCGCAGCACGCATGGCTCGAAGTACACCACGCAGGCCCGGGAGATCGCAAGCAGGGGTCCTCATGGCTCCTGGTACGGATTGGCATGCAAAGGCGTGGAGGCATCCGGAGAAGAAGAGGCAGGGAGCGCTGAATTGTCGGGCTTCCCTACGGGGGCGCGCGGAGCTGTTCGAGGGGATGTGGCACCCGAAGTGGATGGGGCAGCGGATGGGGGAGGGGACGCAGCCGCCTGCGGGCTCTGGGTCGATTCCGGAGGTGCTGCGATCGAAGGCCCTGGGGATGAATCCGCGATCGTCCGTACCTCCTGCGATCCGCTGCTTCTGCCGCGCGTCGACAGGACAGCCAGGATCGCAATGCAGATCGCGACGGCAGCAACGATCAGGGCAATGGAGCGGCGTGTCGGTGGCGATGCAGACGCCTCGAGCGCGACAGGGGTCTTCGCTCGCGGCGCTACGGACGGTCTTGTCGGAGTGTGCGCGCGGGGGTGGTCGACCCGGGTCGTCGCATTCAGGGCTTCCTGGATCGACGCCCGTTGCAGCACGATATCATTGCCGCACAGCTCCTGGACCAGGCGAGCGACCTGGCGGGACGGCGCAGGTGCTATTGCATTGTCCAGGGCCTCGTGCATTTCGGCAGCGGTGTCGTAGCGCAGGTCCCGCTCCCGTCGCGTGGCCCGCTTGATGATCTGCTCGATCTCGCGGGCTGCATCCAGATGATCCGCAAGCGTGGGGGACACGCTGTCGAAGACTCGCTTGTAGAGCGCGGCTTCCCCCTCGAACGCTTGTTGTCCGGTCAGGGCTTCGCGCAGCACGAGCCCTGCTGCAAAGATGTCCGCTCGCCGGTCCAGCTCCTTGCCGAGGAGCATCTCCGGGGCCAGATAGGCATTCTTCCCTTTGATCACCCCGCTGGCCGTCTCGGTGATCCGGTCCGCTGCACGTGCAATCCCAAAGTCGATCAGCCGCGAGACGCCATCGACGCCCACGATCACGTTCTGCGGGCTGATGTCCCGATGCACCAGCCCAAGCGCCTTGCCGCGCACGTCCACCGCCTCGTGTGCGGCGTGCAGCCCGGCCAGCATGTCGCACACGATCCGGGAGATCACGGGCACAGGCAGCGGGCTGGAGCGGGCTCGCGATGCCGACAGCAGGCGCGAGAATGGGACGCTCTCGACGTACTCCATGACGAGGAGCAGCTCATCGACCGCCTCCTCCACGGCCAGGAGATGCACGACGTTTGGATGCTGGATCAGGGAGGCCATCCGGGCTTCATCCAGGAACATGTCCCTGAAGTCCCCCTGCGAAAGCAGGTGAGGATGAACCCGCTTGATCGCCACGAGGCGTTCCACGCCAGCCGCTCCCCGCTGGCGCGCCACGTACAGGGTTGCCATCCCGCCGGTCGCGAGCTCTGTCAATGGCTCGTAGTCGCCGAGGCGCTCCGGCAGCTTGGCGGCGAGCTCAGAAGCTGACTCGGACATGCGCTGCACCCGGCGTGAGCCCTGCTGCCACGCCCCTTTCCTGTCCTCGCCAGTCCACCAGCCAGAGCCCCGACGCTGTCGTCAGGACCCCCAGCCCCAGCGTCACGAGCGACAGCAGGTTCGTCCGGTCCTGCCTGAAACGCCCCTCGTCCAGCTTGCCTTGCGTGGGGTTCGCGTCAAAGTCGGACTTCGCTGCCAGCGTGTCGAGCCCGCTCAGCACCGTGCCACCCAAGGCGACCGTCGTGAGGGCCAGACCGCTGTAGAACCAAGCGGGGGCCAGGGGACGGGACCGGTCGGTGGACCGCGACGACGGGGGATGCCGGTCCCCCCTGTCGAGCGCTCCCGCTGTGCCGCTGGCCTGAAGCGGTTCGCTTGGCGGCGCTTCGAGCACCACACTCACGGACTCGCCCGCTCGCACCTCCCGCACCACGCGTACGGTCCGGCTTCCGTGCTTGCCCCAGATCATGTGCTGCCCTGGCGTCACGAACACCGGGCTTCGGCTCACGACGGAGTCGTCAACGTGGAGCTCGTCGACGTCCCTTGCCACGACCTGGATCTTGCCGAGCCGACGCGCCAGCTCGACCATCAGCGCCGTGGCCTGATCCCGATCCTTTGCGTTGGGCGCTGCTTCGCGCAGATAGCGGTCGAAGAGGTTGGCCGCGCGCACCTGCTCGCCAGCGCGGTACCAGGATTGGGCAGCGTTCCACGATGCATCGGCGTGCGGCGCGAGCGCGTGGGCTTCCTCGAACAGCCTCGCGGCAAGCAGGTAGTCGCCCGCCCCGAACGCCTTCTCCCCGTCCGCGAAGAGGCGCGCCGCATTCGAGGCAGAGCCGCTCCTGCTTCGCGGGGGATCTGCTGCGCTGTCCGCCGACGCATCGGCTTGCGCCCAGGCACGAACCGACGGCACGTGGAGCATCGTCACGACCCCTGCTCCAACCGCGATCCGCATCCACACGCTCGTCATCAGGCCGTGATTATTCCAGGTCGTGTGCAGATCCACAAGTTGCGTGCCGCGGCTCTGCAAGTCGGCTGGGGCGTGGCGAGTCCGAAAGCTACGGATCGCCGAGCATCTCCCGGATTCGTTCCATGGCCCGGTGGTAGGTCATCTTCGCCGCATCCTCGCTGCACCCGGCAGCCTCGGCGATCTCGGCGAACGACAGCTCCCGCAGCAACCGCATCTCCACGATCGTGCGCTGCCGCTCTGGCAGCACGTCCAGCGCCTCGGTCAGCCTGCGCATCATTCCGCGCGCAGACACCCTCGTAGTTCGAAAGGGCGTCGTCGCGAGATTGGCGTCCTCGACCTGCACCTGCTTGCGGGGTGCATTCGCCCGAACGTGGTTGAGCGCCGTGTTCGTCGCAATCCGATGCAGCCAGGTGCGCAGCGATGACTCCCTTCGGAAGGTCGGAAGCGCTGCATAGGCCTTCTCCAGCGCGATCTGCACCAGGTCCGCGGCATCCCTGGGCTCGACGACGAAGCGAGCCACCGCACGCTTCATGCTGTCGCTGTGGCGCGCCACGATCACGTCGAACGCTACCCGATCCCCGGCGGCTGCCCTGGCGACAAGCTCCTCCTCGGCGTCTTCCAGCTTCGACGCCGCTCTGGGATGCGTCGGCGTTCGATCCCGGGCCATGACCCGCAACGCTAGCACAGCCGCGCGCGTCCAAGGGGAGCGTGCTGGATCCCACGAGCTTTACGGCTTGCCGCAGATGTGGAGCCGGTACGAGCACGAACCGCTGTTGTCATCCCACTTCGTGTCGCCACCCACGAAGATGGACTTCTGATCCGGCTGTATGGTCGCGGACGGGCAGGTGAGCGGACAGTCCGGCGACGACGACCATGCGCACCACGATCCGCCCGTATTCTCCACGGACACGACCTTCTCGGTTCCCGTGCAGCCAGGGTCGTAGCTGTTCTCGTGGTTCATCTCGAACGTGACGTCGACCTCGCGGCTTCCGCAGGGGCCGCCGCAGTCCACGCTCGTCTCACCCTGGTTCTGCACGCCGTCGGTGCAGCTCCCCGGGCAGGCCTCATCTGCGCCGTTGCAGTCTTGATCGATGCCATCACCGCAAACCTCTGCCTGCGGAGCAGGGGCATCGCACGCCTTCCACGCGCCTGCGACGCACGCTTGCTTGCCCGCACCGCACGCGGTGCTGCAGTCCTTCTCCTGCCCGTCCTGGCAGGCGCAGCCGTTGTCCACCACGCCGTCGCAGTCGTCATCCTTGCCGTTGCACGTCTCCGCCTTTGCCATGCCCGAGCCCGCGCACGTGCCCCACAGGTTGACCTCGTTTTCTCCGTGACCGTTGGTCGTGCACTTCTGGCTTCCCATCACGCATGCGCCAATGCCTGCATGCTGCACCTCGCCGATGAAACAAGGTTGAGTCTTTCCCGCTGTGCACCCGCAGCCGTCGTCCGCTTGCCCGTTGCCGTCGTCGTCGAGCCCGTTGCCGCACTTCTCCACCGACGCTTTCGCGTCAGCGCCGGTCTTGCCTCCGTCGAGCTTCACGCCCGCTCCGCCAGCGGCGCCACCCGAGCCCCCGACGCTGTTCCAGCCGCCATGCGACGAAGGCATCGCTGTGTCTCCATCCGAGCCTGAGCAGCCGAAGAACACGAACGACAGTGATGACAAGATGAAGAGCGAATGCGCGCGAAACATGGGATCCTCCTGGCAATGAGGCGCGGGTTGTCGGCCTCTGCCCCATGGACACGCGCAGGCGCCGGGGGGTAACGCGGCAGGCAGCACTTTTCTGCAGGGATTCTAGCAGCAGGATGGATCGCGTGCGATCCATGCAGCCCAAGGCGACTCACATCGGAGCGACCGATGCAGCCTTACCGTCGACGTTCAGGCGGTACATCCAGAGCTTGCGCGAGCCGTTGGGGGCGCCGACAACCGAACCATCTCGCGCAGCGATCCGCTCCGAAGGGACGGGTTAACGCTCCAGACCCAACTCTTCTTCCCGCGTTTTAATTCCAAAACTTTCCGCGGCCACCGTTGTCCGACACGGTCGTCTGCCTCTAGGCTGCCCGACGAAGGGGTGTCTCCATGCCAAGTCACGTTCGCACGTTCTGCTGCTGGTTGTGGCTCTCGGTCTGCGTTGCGCTCGCGATCTCCTGTGGTCCAGGCGAGCAACCCCTTGCCCCCCGCTCCCAGACCTGGGGCGAGCTGCGCGCCATTCGAGGCGCGGTCACCATCGCTCCCCCCAACGAACCCGATCGCTCCCTGCTTCCTCGCGAACGCTTGACCGATGGCGCATCCATCACCGTGCCTGCAGACGGTCTGGCGTGGCTGCGTCGAGACGCAGGCGCCACGCTGCTCGTTCGCGGACCTGCCAAGCTCCTGTTCCGAGCACAGGATCTGCAAATCGACGAAGGGCGTGTGTTCATCGACTCGCCTGGCGATCAGATCACCGTGGTCAAGACGCCTCACGACACCCTGCATCTGGTCCGCGTCCGAGCCAGCCTCGATGTCGCCTCCGGCGGCAAGGCCACCGAAGCCTATGTGCTCGCAGGCGAGGTCCGGGCCCAGCAAGGCGCGCACGCCTCCCCTGGCGAACGCCTGATCCTCGAGGGGCAGGCGCCCAAGCCCAAGGTTTCGATCGTGCCCGCGCTCGCATGGACCGACTGGACCGGCGGGCTTGCCACCACGGACCGCGAAGCCCAGCCGCCGCCTTTCGGCATCGGCACCGTGGGAGCTCGCCGTCCCGGCGATCAAGGCTTCCCGCGCTTCGCACTCGCGATTCAACGCATGGAGGTGCGCGTAACGATCGACGGCGATCTGGCCACCACGGAGGTCGACGAGATCTTCTTCAACGGCACCTCCGAGAAAGTGGAGGGGATGTACACGTTCCGCACGCCGGAGAAAGCTGCGCTCACCCGCTTTGGCGTGGATCGCAGCGGCGTGGTCGTGTGGGGCCGAGTGAAGGAAAAGGGCGCTGCCGCCGCGCAGTATCAGGCCAACGTCTACCAGGGCTCGACCGAGGATCCCGCCCTGCTCGAGTGGGATGCTCCGGGCGTCTATCGCGCCAAGCTCTATCCCATTGGCCCGGGCGAAACGCGCCGCGTGGTCGTCCGCTACTCCGAGTGGCTGGAGCGCACCGGACGCAAAGGCGAGCGAAGGCTGTACGTGTTCCCCATGGCAGCCGAGGGGAGCGAGGAATCCCTGCCTCACGTGGAGTTCTTTGGCGCGACCTTTGACCTTGCCGACGCTGGCGCCAAGGAAGTCCGCGCCGGAATGAAAGGCGTGCGCGACGGCAACAAGGTGATCGTTCGTGCCCATGATCTGGTGCCCCGCTCGGATCTCGCCCTGGAGCTGTATGACGATGGCGCTGCGGTCCGCGGCTATCGCGCCCCTCACGCCGTCGACCTCGAAGTGCTGCCACCCAAGGATCGCGACGAGGCCCGCAATCGCGCCAAGGACGAGTCCGAATACCTCCTCGTTCCCGTTCGCTCCGATGACGTCCCGCGCCTTGCGGGCGGGCTGGATCTCGTGATCGTGGTCGATACCTCGGCAGCGACCGATCAGGCTTCGCTCGCCATCTCGCGCGCTGCCGTTGGCGCGTTGCTCTCGCACATGACCGGCGACGATCGCGCGGTGGTGCTGGCAGGCGACGCATCGCTTCGACCTGTGTCCGAAGGGTGGAAGGACCTTCGCAAGGTCGACGACGCAGTCCGCAAGGCAGCGGCCGTGGGACTCGCCTCGATCGAGCGCGGCGGAGCGACCGATCTCGGTGCCATGCTCGGTGATGCAGCAGCAATGCTGGATCCAGCGCGTCGCGGGGCCGTGGTGTACGTGGGCGACGGCAAGCCGACCGTGGGAGAGCTGGGGCTCGCCGACCTCAAGGAGCGTCTGAACAAGCTCGCTCGGCCTGTGCGCATCTTCGGGCTCGGCGTGGGCCAGGATGCGGAGATGGGCATCCTCAAGGGCATCTCTCGCGCCGGATTCGCCGAAAGGCTCACCGATGCTTCGGTAGCTGCGCGCGCTTCGCTTCGACTCCTCGAGGTCGCGGATCGCGCTGCCTGGTTTGGAGTCTCCGTGGATCTGGGAACCACTGTCGAGCGGATCTATCCGCGTGACTGGAACACCCTGGTTGCCGGCGAGAGCGTTCTGGTGGTGGGACGAATCAAGGGTGCACCACCCAAGCAGATCGACCTGAATACTCCAGCTGGCAAGAAGACGCTGCCCCTCGAGGTCAAACCGATCAAGGACAACGGCGATCTGCGCGTGCGCTGGGCGTTCGGTCGTCTCGACCAGATGCTTGACGAGGGCGCAGGACGCGCTGCCATGGTCGACCTGGGCTCGCGCAACGGGATCATCACGCCCGTTACTTCCTACTACGTGCCCACGTACAACGAGATGTCGAGCGAGGAGCGCGACGAGCTGGAAAAGCGGCGCAAGCGTCTGCACGCGGAGCTGACTGGAATCAAGTTCGACCCAGAGCGTCCTGCCACGTTGCAGATCGGCTTGATGGGGTGCGCGAGTAAGGAAGAGAGTGTGCCGGCCTTGAGCGATGGGACAGAAACGACAGCTGTCGCCGTAGACATGCCGGTCGCGCAGGGGCCAGCGGCATCGGCTGCCCCAGGTGCGCCCATGGCTGCCCCTCCGCCCGCCACTGCGACTGCGGCAGCGACCGCGGAAATGGACAAGAAGAGCGGTGAAGAGGGGCGGCGAGCCAAGGGCGGCGACGACAGCCGCGCCGAATCGACGATCACCGGGCGACCTCCGGCATCCAAGGCAGCGGCACGCCCGAAGCAGCGGCTTGCGAACAGCGATTCCGAGAGCTTGGAGCAGCGAGAAGTCGATGGGCTCGCGACCATTCCCGCGGACGAATCCGGCGGGCTGCAAGGCAACACCATGGGCGGTCTGGACGGCGATATGTGGAACGCTGGCGGTCTCGGCATCGTTGGCGCCGGGCCAGGGGGTGGCGGAGGACGGCTCGACAATGGGATTGGCGCGTATCGAGCTCCGCAGGTTGCAGCGTCGAGCGCGCCGGCCACAGTAGGTCCGCGCGGAGGAAGAGTCTTCAACGCGAAGGCAGCGCCTGAGCCTGGGTTCGGCTGGGAGGGCAAGGAGCTCGCCAAGACCGAGAACGACGTGCAGATCACGGTCTCGGTCGACCGCTTGCCCCACCGTCCGTCGATGTGCTCGGGGGCAGCGGACATTCCACTGGAAGAGCGCGTGACCCTGTGGCGCGAGCGACTCGCCAAGTCCGGTGGGCAGCCCAGAGCGCTGGCCCTGATCTATTCGCGCGCCATCGCTGCGTGCGAAGCGCCCACCTGGCGTGAGCGTTCACGCCTGCTGTCGATGATGCTGGACAGCGCCCGCAACGTGAGCTCGCGCGTGGCGCTGTGGCGCATCATGAAGAACCTGCCCGATGCGGCAGATGCCTTGTACCGAGGGCTCCTTTCGCGCGTGAAGACTCCGGACGAGATGCGTCAGCTGCACGCAGCGCTCGGCCTGCGGGCCATGGATCCCGGCACGCTCGAAAAGCTCCTCAAGGATGCGAAGACCGCTGGAGAGCGAGTCGCCAAGCTCCGCCAGCTCGTGGTCGAGTGGCCTGACGACTTCAATCTCGGCCTCAAGCTGCTCGATGCGCTCGAAGACGCTGGTGACGACGCAGGCGTGCGCGATTGGGGTCGCAGGCTGCGCGCCCGTCCCGATGTCGATGCCCATGTTCGCACCGAAGTCGGCGAGCACTACCTTCGTCTCGCAAAGCGCACCGCAGCCAACAAGGTGCAAGCAGCAGCCGATGAAGCTGAAGCCAGGCGGACCTTCGGCGAAATCGTCGAATTCGCGCCGGACGAGCCGGTCGCGCGTCGAAGGCTCGGAGACTTGCTTCGCGCCCATGGTTGGTATGCCGAATCGCGCAGGCAGTACGAAACCCTGGCCAAGCTCGCGCCCGACGATGCGAGCGTGCAGCTGCTCATCGCAGCGGCTTCACAAGGCATGGGAAGGCTCGAAGAAGCAGTGCGCTGGGCCGAGAAGATCAGCGACGCTGGCGCACCGGGCGACACCAAGGGGCTCGCGCGCACCGCGCGCTCCATGGCCGTGACCTTCCTCGCATGGGGCAGGGATGCCGCCGCACGCGACAACCGGCGCGACGAGACCGCGGTTCTTCGGAATCGATCCGTGCGGCTGCTGGCGCGCGAAGACCGGGCCAAGACCGCTGCGCGCGTTGCCCTGACCTGGTCGCATCCCGAGATCCACCCCACCCTGTGGAGCAACGCGCTCGGCGCGATGATGCCGGCTCCTGAAGGCGACGTCACGCTCGGCATCAGCCAGGTCGTGCTCGCACGCCGCGAGGGAGCCTCGGTCGAAGTCCGGGTGGAGCCGGACGAGCTCGAGCACGCAGCCCGATTGGGCGCAAAAGCCCTGCTCACGGTCGTGTTCGACGAAGGGCAGGAAACCGAAAAGGTGGTGACGCTTCCGGTCGCCTTTGCCCGCGGAGGCCCCAACGCCATTCGATTTGCGATCGGCCAGGGGGAGGTGAGGCCATGAAGAGCCATCCCGCCTCTGAGCTGTGGAAGATCGCTCTGGCCGCCCTGCTCGTGGGCGGGCTCATCGCTCTCGCGCTCGTCCTGGGGCGCAAGCCCAAGCCGCAGACCGTGGCCCTCACCGTCGCAGACCTGCAAGCGGTTCACGTTGGCGTGTCCGCGGATGACACGCAGGTTCGCCAGCTTTCGCGGGTTCGCGACGGCGGCAGCGTGAAGACCGAGGCGGACGGGCGCGCGCGGCTCAGGCTCGACGACGGCACCTCGTTCGTGGTGGGAGGCAATTCCCGCATTGCAGTGAAGGCCACTTCGATCCGTCTCGAAGCAGGGCGCGTGTTCGCGCAGGCTCCTGCGGGCGTGCGCACCGAGGTCGACCTCGGTGGCGCAGTCGCCATCCTCACCGGCGTCAATGCGGCGATCACCAAGACCGAGGCGCCCAAGCCTGGAACGCGCGTCTACGCTGCCTCCGGGGAGCTGACCGTGCGCGTGGATGGACGCGACTTTCCCGTGCGAACAGGGGAAACAGCCCAGATCCTCGGCAACCAGGTCACAGTCGCGCCTGAGCGGGCATTCGACGATTGGACCGGAGGCCTCGCCGTCCCCTGGGGCGCAGAGGGGCACCCATCCTGCGTCGTGGGCGAGCTTTGGGGACGAACCAATCCCGGTGACGTGGGCTCAGCCCTGTCGATCCGCTCCCAGGATGTGTCTGTGCGGATCGTGGGCGAAGCTGCGCTGACCGAGATCCGAAGCGCATTCTTCCACGGCGGCAGCGTGCCGGTTCGTGGTGACTTCCGCCTGTCTCTGCCAGAAGGCGCGATCGTATCCGGCTTTGCGTCAGGCACAGGCGACAGCCTCTCCGAAGGCTCAGTTCGCATGGCTTCTCGCCAGCCTACCCAGGGCACGGCGAACATTCCGATGCTCGAGTGGGCAGGAGAGCGCTGGGTTCGCGCTTCGATTCCGTCGATTTCGCCCGGCAATGTCTACACGATCGTGGTCCGGTACGTGCAATGGCTCGACCCGCGTCCGACCTCGGACAGCAAGCTCGTGTCCATGCAGTACCGGCTCCCGCTCGTGTCCGAAGCGGCCCCTCCTCTCGTCGGCGAATTCTCGGTGCGCGTCAATGTGGAGAGCGCTGCGCCAGGCTCGATCCGCGCAGGCATGGGAGCTGTGGTCACTGCCAATGAGATCCAGCTTCGCAAGTCGGACTTCCGCCCGACCGCGGACTTCGTGCTCGAGTTCAACTCCGAGGCACCGCAAGCCCCCGCGCGCATCGTGAGCGTGCCAGGGCGTGGCGACGACGAAGCCGGCCGCTACGTGCTTGTGCGCGCACAGGCACCAGGAGGAAAAGCTGAAAGCGGCGTGTCCCTGGTCGTGGTGCTGGATACGTCGTCGAGCATCGATTCAGGCATGCTCGATACCGGTCGCGCCTTCGTGGAAGCGCTCACCTCGGCGCTCGGACCGCGCGACCAGATGCTCGTCCTCGGGTCCGATGACAGCGTGCGCAAGATCGGACCTGACAAGCTCGGACCTGTCGACGATGCGAGGCGCAAGGCGATTCTCGACGATCTGGGCAAGGTCACTACTGCCGGCGCCACGGACCTCGGACGCATTCTCGAGCAGGCTGCGGACGCGTTGGACCCGAGCAGCCCTGTGGGGATGATCGTCTACGTGGGAGACGGATGGCCTTCGGTGGGCGACCGCACGCCGGACGAGATCCGTGCGCGCCTTGGCCGAAGGGCTTCCGGCATGCCCAGGATCTCTGCTGTGGCCGTTGGACCCACCGCGAATCGGTTCGGGCTGTCCGCTCTCGTTCGGGGCAGCGGCAGCGTCCTGGAGATCTCGGACCGCGAGCAGGCTGCGGCCGAGGCTGCAACGCTCATGGCTTCTGCCCTGCGCCCTGTGGTGGCCGGCGTGCAGCTGTCTCTCGGACCAGATGTGGAACAGGTCTATCCGCTTCACCCTCGAACGGTGGGGGCAGGGGAGACCGTCTGGGCGGTCGGACGCACGCGCGTCGATCTCCCGAAGGATGTCACCCTTCGGTGGCGCGAAGCAGCAGGACCTCGGGAAGAGCGGCTGCAGCTCACGCGCGGTCGCATCGTCAACGAAGACGATGTCCGCCGGCGCTGGGCAGCGGCGCGGGTCGAGGAGATCGCGCTCAGGGGAAGCGGGCGTGAAGCGGCTGTTCAGGTTGCACTTCGAACCGCGCTCCTCACGCCTTGGACCGCGTGGACCGGTCCCGCGGAATCGTACATTCCGACCCCGCTCGACCTGCGCGCTCTGGAGAGCGGCTCCTGGGGAGAGGCATCCTGGGGGCTGGGAGCCGGCGCGGTCTCTGGCCCTGACTACGCGCTCGCGGACTTCAGCCTCGACGCGCCTGGAGGAGCAGAAGAAGGCGATGATGCGCTCAAGCAGGCGATCAGCCAGGCAGCGAGCCGCGTCATCGACGAATCGCTCGACTCGGTGCGTGCCTGCCGCGATTCGCGGGCAGCACTGCGACCTGATCTTGCCGGAGCTGTCTACGTGCGGCTGCGCGTGGACGGAGAAGGGCGAGCCACGGACGTGCGAGTGACCGCTGCTCCCACGGCAACCGACGATGCCTTGCTGCGTTGTGTGGAAGCGGTGATCTCTGCGATCTCGTTCCCGGCCACGGGCATCAAGATCCAGGTCGAGGTCACCCACGAGATCGACCTTCCCCCTGCGAGGCAGGCTGGCAAGTGCTCGGCAACTTCGCAGCTGCCGGTCGCGCTTCGACGCGGCGTGTGGGTGGAGCGCATGCGCCAGGCAGGAATCCCGCGCATGGCCGAAGTGTATCTGGGCGCGCGAAGGGCGTGCGAGCTGCCCGGGTGGGTCGATCGCCGCGCTCTTCTCGAGCTGATCCTGGAGCGCGTGCCAGGGGTGGCGCGGGTCACGCTGGCGCGAGAGCTGGAGCTGGCAGGAGAGGCGGATGCTTCCACATTCCTCAAACGCGAAGCTCTTCGCCGTGCCACGAGCCCGGAGGAGCTGCGGCAGGTGCGCAGGCTGCTGCTTCACCTGGAGTCGTACCCGGTCAAGACGTTCGAGAAGGACTATCTCGCTGCTGCGGACGACAACGGGCGTCTGGCGGTCGTTCGTCGCTTCCTCGCCCTTGCCCCGCACGACCTGCGCCTGCGTCACCGCTTGCTCGATCTGCTCGAGGCGCTCGGGCGCAAGGAAGACCTCACCCAGGAAATCGCCCGGATCCGGAGGGATCCTTTTGTCGATGCAACCCTGCTCGCAGAGTGTGCAACCTCCCTGCGTCGCATTGGACAAGAGGCGGAGGCGCTCAAGGCATTCGGAGAGATCGTGGAGCGGGCGCCGTCCGATCCATGGGCTCGCTCGTTTGCAGGCGACCGGCTGCGCAACGAGGGGTGGTTCGATCAGGCGACTGCAGTCTATGCGCCGCTGGAACGGCAGATGTCTGGCGAGCAATCGGTGCTGATGCGAATGGCCATGGCACACGAAGGCGCCGGGCGGGTGGATCTCGCAACGCGGCTCCTCACGCGTCTGACCCAGGTTCGTGGACGGAGCGAGCGCTCCGACCTCGGGGATCTCGCCTCGGATCTTGGAGCGGTCATGCTCGTGCAGCCGCGCAAGGGTGCAAGCGAGGCTGCGCGTGCCGAGATGAGCCAGCGCGCGCTCGAGCTGCCCTTCCACGCAACCTCCACCGTGCTGCTGGTGCGTGCACCTTCGGCAATTCCTCCGCTGGATGCGAAGATTGTCCGCGGTCCGGCCAATGCTCGACAGGAGCGGGGCCCGGACGTGTGGGCGCACGGTCTCGGCCTGTACCGGTTCGTGCTTCAACCCGGCGAGGGTGACGTTGTGCTCAAGCTCACCGCAAAGAAGGAGCTCCCTCCAGCCCGGCCGATCAAGGTGCGCGTGGATGCGCTCATTTCCAAGGGCGTGGGCAAGGTTCCAGAGGTCGTCACGCGCGAGATCGACGTGGAGCCCAACGGCAAAACAGTAGAAATCAAGGGGCTGGCTGTGGGAGGGTAGACCCATTCCCGCGAAGTAGACCCATCCCCATGAGCAACGAGCGCTATTCACGTCTGCACCCCTCCCCTGAAGGCACGAAGCGGAGGTGGCGGGGGTTGAGTTCTAGCGTAGTGCTCGTGCTTCTCCTCTCCTGCTCGAACCGACCCGCTGTTCCGATCTGTCCACCCTCCCCATCCTCCGCACCAACCTTCTCCGCACCCGCATCCGCATCAGCATCAGCATCAGCATCCGCTTCATCCCTGCCCGCGCCGCTCGCCGGCCCACCATCCGTCCTGTTTGAGCCACGACTTTCCCCCAACGGCTTTCTTCCGCGCGCCGACGCCGCAGAAGTGGGCCTCGACCGCGCGCGGCTCGACGAGCTGGTGCACGAGGCGGAAGGCAATGGATCAGACTCGCTTGTGATCCTGAAGGACGGGCGCGTGGTCGTGGAGCGCTACTTCGGCACTGTGGCAGCCCCGATCGAGACGATGTCGGTCACCAAGAGCGTGGTGTCGCTCGCCATCGGCATGCTGATCGATGAGGGAAAGATCGCGTCCGTCGATGCGCCGGTATCAACGTGGTTCCCTGAGTGGAAGGAGGGCAAGAGAGGCAAGGTGACCCTTCGCCATCTGCTGACTCATACTTCGGGACTCGAGCACAAGAAGGGCGCGGCTGTGCTGAGCAGCAAGCCGGATCGCGTCAAGTTCGCGCGCGCTTCCAAGATCCTCGACGAGCCAGGCCGGGCATTCTCCTACAGCAACGAAGCCACGCAGCTGCTGTCCGCTATCATCAAGTCTGCGGCAGGCCGTCCAGTGGACGCCTACCTGCGTGACAAGCTCTTTACCCCCCTTGGAATCAAGGGGTGGAGCTGGGCCCACGACAAGGCGGAGAACACCCTGACCTACTACGGCCTCGCGCTCACTGCGCGCGATCTCGCCCGCCTCGGCATGCTCATGCTCGCTGAAGGGACCTGGGAAGGGAAGTCCCTGCTTCCGGCCGCCTACGTTCACCAAGCGACTTCAGCTGGGATCGACACAGCCCAGCACTACGGCCTTCTGTGGTGGCTACGTCATGACGGCACCGAGCGTTTGCTGGGCCGGGAGCACATCGACGCCCTTCGCGCAGCAGGGTTCGCTTCAGCGGACAAGCTGCAGCCCCTGATCGATCGAGCCGTCTCGTCCGACGAGGCGTGGTTCCTCGAAGCAGGAGCGCTGCTCGATCCAACGGAGCGCGCTCAGCTCGTGGAGCTGAAGAACAGGGGCGTCACGCTGTTCGCCACGCGCCCAGGCAAGCAGCTCGGCTACTACGCCGACGGGTGGCTGGGGCAGAAGCTCGGCGTGTACCCGGCCTCGAAAGTGATCGCAGTCCGTCAGCATCGACGGCGCGAAGGCACGGAAGAAGAGAATCAGAAGGCCGGTTTCTCGAGCTTCTACAAGATGCTCGAAGCGGCGGTTATGGAGCCGCGACCGTAACTGAGCATTGGTCTCATCTCGAGGATTCCTTGAGATGGCGCGCGCTTGGATGACTTACGGAGCGGACACCACCAAGGGAGCGTCTTCAAGGCGCATCCATGCCCTAGAAAAAGCGTCAGGGTGAACCCTGCCGCCGATGCAAGGCAGGGCGCTCCCTCAAAGCCGCTGCGGCTTAAACATCGAAGCTCACCTTGCACCAGCGGCCGCCTTGAGGCGGCCGCGTTTTCAAAGTGCTGGCGGACCGAATCGCCGCGGTGTTGCCCCGGCGCATGCTGACCGAAGGATTCGTCGACCGTGAGCCGTGACCGTCGAACCGAGCGCCGCTTCAAGGAATCCTCGAGATGAGACCAATGCTCAGCGACCGTAAGGGAGCGGGCCGTACACTCTAGGCCTCGAGCCACGACGGCTTGTCCGGGAGCGCATCGCCGGAAAGCACGGCCGCGGCGCTGTCCGCAGCCCGCTTGAGCACGAGCACGTCATCTCGATTCGCCCGCCCCGCCAGCATCGGCGAGCTCGTTGCGCACACGACCTGCGTGGGAACCGGCGCCGTTGACAGCGCCTCGAACGCGACATGCACCCCGCGCGGGTGCAGCCCGGCTTCTACCTCGTCAATCAGGTACAGCTCTTCTCGCCCTGAAAGATGGTGCGGCACGAGCGTGAGCGCGATCAGGCGCAGCAGCGCGTCCGACAAGCACCACGACGGAATCGGTCTGGAATGCGCCCCGTCGAACGTGGCCTCCAGCACGAGGTACCGATCCGTGTCGCGCTCGCGAACGTCCACGCCCTGCAAGCCCGGCACTGCGACCTTGAGCTGCGCCACCCACTTGCCAAACGCTTCGGGATTTCGCGCCTGCAGATCGCGCATCGCAAACGGAAGGTTCGAGCCGTCGAGCGCAAGGCGCGAACGTCCACCCGGGGCGCATGGCGCCCGAAGCTTGTCCACATCGAGGGCAACGGTCCGGATCCCTTCGCGCAGGAAGTCCCGAACCGCGATCGAGATCGGGAATCGCTCCGGATCGTCCGGAAGGCTCCCGAGCGCCGATCGATCCACACCGAACCGGAGCATGCTGTGCCAGTCGGTGCGCTCGTCCCAGAACGCATCCCTTCCTTCCGCCGACTTGGCCACGACCTTGCGCCAGCCCCGCGGCGTGCGATCGTGGATGATCGAGATCTCGCCCGGCTCTGCCTCGAAGAGCGCTGGCTGCGCCGGAGGAGGCTCGTCGAACATGCTCGCGGACTTGAGCACGAACACCTGCTCTCGCGCGACTTTCACATCGCTCTTGCCCGAGGTGTCCGGTCCGATCTCGACCTCGTAGCGCACGTTCGGCTGATCGCCTTGCGACGGCACCAGCTCTGCTGCGAGTGCGATGGGGCGCTGCGGATCAAAGCACAGATCCTCGAGGCTGGGCGCAAGGTCGTGAACCGCGCGCGTGGCGCCCTTGGTCACAACGTCGCACAGGAGCTGAAGACAGCCGAGCACAGTGGATCGTCCTGAAGCAGCAGGACCGGCGAGCACGCGAAAGCGTCCGAGCTCGATGGACGATGCCCGGAGCATGCGGAAGTTCTGAACGTGGAGTTTTCGGATCATGCTCGCGCCTACTTGCCCTGAAAGGTCGGGGCCCGCTTGTCCAGCCACGCTTGCAGCCCTTCGGCCAGATCATCGGTGCGGACCAGCTGTGCCTGAAGTTCGCGATCAAACGCCAGCGCTTGCTCGAGCGGCATCTCCGAGGCTGCCTGCATCGCGCGCTTGAGTCTGCCCACAGCCAGCACGGGCTTGTTGGGCAAGGTGAATCTGCGCGCATAGGCCACGACCTTGTCCGAGAATTCCACGCCGCTCGGCGCATCCCATACGTGGTTGACCAGCCCCAGGACCTGGCCTTGATCGAAGTTGTAGCGCGCGCCTTCGAGAAGCATCTGCATGGCGCGCCCCTTGCCCACGGTCCTCGCCAGACGCTGGATTCCGCCCGCCCCGGGCAACATGCCGTAGTCGATTTGCGGCAGCGAAAGCGTGCCTTCGCCCCTCCACGCGATTCTCAGATCGCACGCGAGGGCAAGCTCGAACCCTGCGCCCACCGCATGGCCGTTCAACGCCGCGATCACCAGCTTCGGCGTGTGCTCCAGGCGCAGGAACGTCTCGCTCGCATGCTGGAAGAAGTTGTACCGGAAGTCCGGGTCCACCTCCCGCAGCATCGCGATGTTCGCTCCTGCGCTGAAGCAGTGCTCGCCATGCCCCGTGATCACCACTACGTGCACGTCCTCGTCAAACCGCGCGTCCGTGATGCACTCGTCCAGATCCTTCACCATCTCGTGCGTGAAGGAATTGACCGGCGGGTCGTTCAGCACCAGCACCGCCACGCCGCGATCCGTCGTGTAGTCGACCAGGTTCGCCATCTATCCCACCGTCCAGAGGTTCGTCAGGCCGCCCATGATAGCGCAGCGCATCTAGGGCGTCCTGATCCTCGTGATCTCGTCGGCTCGGCTGCCCGCAGCCTCGGGCGGCGGCACCCGAGAAAGACGCTCCCAGGCAATGCCCGACGCCACGATGAAGTCGTGGGACACCTGGTTCTTCGCTGGATCAGCTAGATCGTCCGGGGATCCCGATGCCACCACCTTGCCGTCGATCAGCAGCGCGGCCCGATGCGCGATCCGGAACGTGCTCGTCATGTCGTGCGAGATCACCACGCTGGTCACGCCAAATCGCTCGCGCGTCTCTTCGATCAGGTCGTCGACCATGCGCGACGTGTGCGGGTCCAGCCCAGACGTGGGCTCGTCGTAGATCAGGATCTGCGGCTCGAGCATCAGGGCGCGCGCAAGCCCCACGCGCTTGCGCATGCCGCCGGACAGCTCCGCTGGGAACTTGTCCGCATCTGCTCGCTTCAGCCCGAGCATCTCGAGGCCCACGAGCACCTTCTCCCGCACGTCCTTGGCCTTGAGCTTGGAGTGCTCGCGCAACGGAAACGCCACGTTGTCCATGACGGTCAGCGAGTCGAGCAGGGCTGCGTACTGGAAGACCATGCCGAACTTCTGGCGCACCTTGTTCATCTTCGTGTCGCTGAGCGGCGCGATGTCCACGCCGTCGATGAACACATGGCCGCTGGTCGGCTTCTCCAGCCCGATCAGGATCCGAAGCAGCGTGGTCTTGCCAGCGCCCGACCCTCCGATGATGACCGCCGTCTCCCCGCGCTGGATCGTCATCGAGATGCCGCGCAGCACCGTCGTGCTGCCGAAGCGCTTGACCACGTCCTGGATCACGATGTGATCGCGCGGACCGATCTGCGGCTGCCCCTGGGTCATCGGTCCTTTCTACCATCGTTTGAGGACAATGTTCATCTGGCCCTTGACGCGGCCCTGCGCGCGACCTCTTTATGTGCTCATGAAGTCGGATCAGTTCAGCGCGGTGCTCAAGATGCTGCCCACGACCGAGGGCGACGAAGGTTGGCTCAAGGTCCCGTCAGACCAGCTGCTCAGCGTGTACGCAGCGCACGACGGCGTGTCGCTGCACGTGGCGAAGATCGAGTCGCTCAAGCTCGAGGGGGCTCTGCTCAGGGCGCGTACGCATCGCGGGGAGCAATACGTGCTCGTGCTCGACGACGTGTTCGCCCTTGCAGCCGATGCTGCCTCGTCGGTCGCACGCAAGGCAGGGTTCGGGGCGGAGTAGTCGCCGGGCGGCATCCCTCGAGATGCTCCACCTGCTCTCCCTCCTGATCGCCTGCCTCCCCTGGCGCTGGCTCAAGCTCCCAGGCTCTCTGCTCGGTTGGGTCACTGGCTCCATCCTTCGCATTCGACGAGCTCACGCGGAGCAATGCCTGAAGCGCGCCGGGCTCGACCCTGCGATCGCATCCGGTGTGTACCGATCCCTGGGGCGCACGGTCTTCGAATTCCTCTGGATGTCAGGGCGCCCCAAGCAAGCGCTCGATGACCTTGTCGACATCGATCCTGACGACTGGCGCACGGTTCAGGAGCTCCTCGGCCGAGGTCGCGGTCTGGTCATCGCCACTGCGCACACAGCGAACTGGGAGCTTGCCGCATGCGCGGTCGCCTCGAAGCTGCCCCTGACCGTGATCACCCGTCACATGTCCTGGCGCGCCATGGATCGCTTTTGGCAACGCGCGCGAGCGGGCAGGGGACTGACCCTCGTGGATCCACCCGGCGCTGTCGCAGCGTCTCGCAAGACGCTGGCAAAGGGAGGCGCTGTCGTGTTCATCGTCGACCAGGCTCCGGAGCGCGAACGGGGCGTGATCGTTGCCGACTTCATGGCCGCCCCGGCCTTGCACGATCTGTCCTTTGCGCTGATCGCCATGCGCGCGCGCTGCCCGATCGTCCTCGCACTTGACGAGCGCACGCCAGACGGACGGCATCGGTTGCACCTGCGGCTGGTGCTCCCTGCGCTGGAGCGCGCGAGCCGCTCATGGGCCGAGGGCGCATGCCGCAAGGTCAACGAAGCGCTCGAGGAGTTCGTCGCCGAGCATCCGGACCAATGGCTGTGGTTGCATCGCAGGTGGAAGGGCGTGGCGCGCCCCGGTTGATGTGTCCGCTCTCTCCACGTATGCTCCCGCCCGTGTTCCGCCCCGTGCCTTTGCTCCTGCTCCTTGTTGCCCTTGCTCCGATGCAATGCGGCAACAAGAGCCAGGATCCGTCGTTGCAGCGAGAGGACACCCCTGGCGATGCGCTCTACACGCTCGCCCAGGACTTTCGCGCAAAGGGAAACGACGCCGCCTACCGCGACACGCTTCGGTACCTCGTCAAGCAGTACCCATCGAGTCGTCGCGCCCTCGCTGCGAAAAGCGAGCTCGAGTCCGACGCCGCCGTAGAAGCTGGCAATTGATCGTAGCCCGCGGGCGGTCCATGCGCGCACCACGACCACTCTCGCGGCTCGATGAGCCCCCCACTGGGGGGCTTGGCTAACCGCGCCGCTGACTTGCATCAGCCGCCGGACTTCAGCCGGCGGTTTTTTCCACGGGTTCTCGCGCGTGTTCCAACCCCATGACGCCACCCCCGTCGCCGCCGATGCCACGCGTGCCACCGGTTTCATCCCGGCGGCGCCACGCCCCAATCGTCGGCCATGCCACGTGACAGATCGCCCCTCGCGAACTAACGTTACTCACCATGACTTCGCGAAAGGACATCGAGAACCTGCGTGGCGAGATGGCCGAAGCCGACATCGAGGTGCTCCGCGCCCTCGAGAAGCGCGCACGGCTGTCGAAGCAAATGAGCAAGCTCACGGGTGGCGCCGCTCCCTCCGTGTTTACCGACCGCGAGAGAACCGGCCCCATCGAGCATGCATCCAGCGGCGATCTCCCCACCGAAAGCCTGCGTTCCATCTTCCGCTCCATCTTCGCGGCGCTTGGCTCCCTCGAACGCCCCACGCGTGTAGCCTTTGTCGGTGCCGAGGGCTCCCTCGGATTCGTCGCTGCTCGCCAGATCTTCGGCGCATCCGTGCAGGCCACGGGTTTCGAGTCCGCGGCGCAAGCGCTCGACGAAGCAGCCCGTGGACGCGTCGACTATGCGCTCGCTCCCTACGAGTCCTCCCTCGAGGGACCGCTGATCGGCACCATCTTCGCCCTTCGCCAGACCGACCTCGTGATCGTCGGTCAGTGCGAGCTGAGCGCCGGCCTCTCCCTGCTCAGCAAGACCGGCAACCTCGCGGACATCGAGAAGGTCTATGCGAGCGCGACCGATCGCGTCAGCTGCCAGAAGTTCCTCGACAGCCGCCTGTCGCGCGCCTCGGTCATCGACGTGCGCTCGCCGTCGATCGCCTGCCAGTTTGCAGCCGAGGACCATGGCGGCGCTGCCCTGGCCCACGAAAGCGTGGGAGACCTGCACACCCTCGACACCGTGCTGTCCAACATCGGCGACTCTCCGGACCTGAAGATCCGCTACGCCGTCATTGGCTCGCGTCCCTCTCCACGCACAGGCCAGGACATCACATCCATCATCTTCACGGTCAACGACGAGCCAGGCGCGCTGCTGACCGCGCTGGGTCACTTCTCGGAGCGAGGCATCAACCTCAAGAACGTCATCTCCCGTCCTGTCCCTGGCGAGACCTGGGAGTACCTGTTCTACATCGAGGTGGTCGGCCACGTGACCGACCGTGCGGTCATCTCTGCCCTCGACGTCATGAAGAAGAACACCAAGTTCCTGCGCGTCCTGGGTTCCTATCCTACCCACTGCTGAACGCCTCGATCCGTCGCCCTGCCGCCTGTGCTACAAGAGTTGCTGCTTTCCCTGGAGGTGGCCGGTGAGACTGCGCGGTCCTTTCGCGATCTTGATCCTTGCGTTCGCCAGCATGATGGTTTTCGCGTGCGGGCATGCCAAAGACAGTCTGGTCCTGGCAGGCGACGGCACGCGTCTGTCCGCCGAGCAGATCGACAAGGACCCGCTCGCTCTGCTGCCGGGTGGGGCCGTGGGTGTCGCGTACATCGACCTGCAAGCCGCATTTGCCTCCCAGGTAGGCCCGGCTGCGCTCGGGCTCGCGGCCAGCGCTGTTCCCCTTGGCGCAGACTCCAACTTCGACCCTCGCCGCGACCTGAGCAAGGCCTACGTCGGCTTCTACTCGCTGCAGGGCGTTGATGCAGCCGCGGTCTTCGTGGGCACTTTTGACCCGGACGCGATTCGCGCCTCGGTCGATCGACGCGCCCCGACGATCCTCGGGGCTCCGCTCACCAAGCTCAGCTATGCGGGCAACGATCTGTACATCGCCGGCGGCGTCGGGTTCGTCGTGGTCACCAAGCACACCTTGATCGCAGGCAACGAGACCGGAATCCGTCGTTGCCTCGACCGCATCCGCGACAAGAACATCAGGCGCGACATTGCGGAATGGATGGTGCAGCTGGTCGAAAGCCCCAAGGCTTCCATCGTCGCCGCTGCGGACCTGACCAGCCAGGCGCAGATCGCTGGTGCCGCCCAGCAGCTGCCCTTCGTCAACGGGCTCAAGCTCGCCCGTGTGCTCGGCAACTTCGAGCCCCCGGGCATCAACTTCGCCGGCGCGCTCACCTATCCGGATCCCAGCTCCGCCCAGCAGGCCGGTCAATCGGTCCAGCGCATCGCCCAGTGGACGGCCTACACCTCCCTGCTCGCGCTGATCGGCATCCGCCCTCCGATCCAGGACATGCAGGTGCGTACCGAGCAGAACGACGTCCAGTTCATCATCAAGGTCGACGCCCAGGGCGCATCCGGCGTGTTCGAGGCCCTGTCCAAGTCGATGCGGTCTCCCGGAGCAGCAAGGTAACTTCCAGCCGATTTCGTGCTATCGCTGCGTTCGTGGTTTCCACGCGGCTTCCAGTCCTGACCATCGACGGACCGGCCGGCGCAGGCAAGAGCACGGTTGCCCGTGCACTCGCTGACCGCCTCGGCTTCGTCTACCTCGATACCGGCGCCATCTACCGTACCGTCGCCCTCGCAGCGACGCGCGCTTCCGTGGATTGGAGCGATGCCGACGCTGTCGCAGCCATCGCCCACGACATCGTCCAGCACGGCAAGCTGCGCTTCGATCGCCCCCCAGGCGGCACCCAGCGCGTCTTTCTCGACGGAGTCGACGTCTCCGAGGCGATTCGCACGCCCGAGGTGAGCAGCGGCGCGAGCACGGTGTCCGCCCATGCGCCGGTGCGCGCTGCCTTGCTCCTTCTGCAGCGCGACATCGCAGCCGTGGGCGGCGTGGTCATGGAAGGTCGCGATACCGGCACGGTCGTCTTCCCCGACGCGGACATCAAGTTCTTCATGATCGCTTCGCCCGAGGAGCGCGCGCGCAGGCGCTACGAGGAGCTCAAGGCCAAGGGCATGCAGGTCGACATGCAGGCGACCCTGGACGAGATCATCGAGCGAGATCGGCGAGACACGCAGCGCGCTACCGCGCCCTTGCGACGCGCCGACGATGCGGTCGACGTCGAGACCACAGGAGTGCCCGTAGCGGACGTGATCGAATTCATGGCACGCCGCATCGAGCAGCTCCCGAAAAGGTGAGTGCGCTCGTGCGAGCCACCGTCCTGGGATGCCTTTGTACGGCCATGCTCGCTTCCTGCGCCGCTCCCTTGCCTCCCACCAAGCCGCTTCAGCCCGACCCGCCGTACACTGCGCCGCAGCACGTCATCCCGGCGGAGCTCAACGTGGTCGCACGCATCGATTGGGCGCGCGCCGGCACGCAGCAGGTGCGCCCCGAGGTGCTGGGCTACATCCGTGCGGTCGGCATCGACGAGCGCATGCTCGAGCCGTTGCAGGGCTGCCTCGATCAGGCAGCGACCTTGTGGATAGGAATGCGTCTCGCGCGTGCCGGCTTCGAGGGCGACTCGCTTCTGATCGTGGCAGGCAGGGCAGGGGAGGCGGTGCCGTGCGATGCAAAGGGGTGGCAGCCGGGCGCGCAGGTGCGCGAGGTGAGCACCTATGTGCCGGACAAGCCTGACGAGGATCGACGCGCTGCAGGGCTTCTCGCTCGCGATCCCAGGGGCTTTGTGCTGGTGGCGAGCACGGCGCAGGTCGATCCGGTCCTTCGGATCCTTCGCGAAGGGCCTGATCAGGACCACCTGGAGCCGGCCTCGGATTCGCTGGTGTCCGTGGAGGCCCGGCTCGGCCCTGATACGATTCCCGACGGTTTGCGGGGGAAGGTTCCGTTCTTTGCCGACATGGCGCGCGGCATCGAGCACGTGCGACTTCAGGCGGACGCGCCCGGTCCGGTCAAGGTGCGCGTGGCGCTGTCGTATGGCAGTGCGCAGGATGCGAAGAAGGCAGGGGAGCTGCTCACGCGTTTCCGCAATGCGATGACCGGCTCGGAGAAGCCGGCGTGGCAGGCAGCTGCGAGCAGCGCGCATGCGAGCGTGTTCGAGACGATGCTGAAGCTGTCGTTCGAGGTGCCCCGGTAGCGGAAAGCGCGGGCCGGCTGCGAGGGAGCGGGGCAGGCGACCGTCGGGGGGGCGATCCTCCCGGTCATCGGAACTGTCGGTCTTTCAACGATATTTCCCGAAAGCGCGCAGGGCCCGCCACCGGTCCCCGCTCACCCAACCACCTCATTTTCAAGGGCCATTTGACACGCCGCGCCCCATGCGCTACCCGACGCGGTCTGCCCACACGCATTTCGCTTCAGGCCCTCCGTCCAGTGCCTCGAGCGTCGGGGAGCGGCCCACGATCTGTGTGCAGGCAAATCCAAGGAAAGTCGAGGATCAAAGAACTCACATGGCAGAGCAGGTCGACAACACGGAAGTGGATTTCACGCAGGATTCTTTCGCTTCGCTTTTTGAGCAGACGATGGCCGCGGGCGAGCTCACCAAGGAGGGTGAGATCGTTACCGGCACGGTCGTACAGATCACGCGCGACAACGTAGTCGTGGACATCGGCGGCAAGTCGGAAGGCGTCATCCCGCTGTCCGAATTCTCGCTCGCCCCAGGCGCTCCGCCGGTCAAGCCGGGCGACAAGGTCGATGTCTACATCGAGAGCCGTGAGAACGACGACGGGCTCGTCTCCTTGTCCAAGGAGAAGGCCGACAAGATGAAGGTGTGGGACGAGATCTCCAGCGCCTGCGAGCGTGACGAGATCATCGACGGCACCATCAGCCAGCGCGTCAAGGGCGGCTTGTCCGTCACCATCCGCGGTGGCGTCAAAGCCTTCCTCCCCGGATCCCAGGTCGATTTGCGCCCCATTCGCAACCTCGACAAGTTGATCGGCCAGACCTACCAGTTCAAGGTCATCAAGTTCAACAAGAAGCGCGGCAACATCGTGCTGAGCCGCCGCGTGCTCCTCGAGAAGGAGCGCGACGAGATGAAGGCCAAGACCCTCGAGACGCTGCAGGAGGGCATGGTCGTCAAGGGAACCATCAAGAACATCACCGAGTACGGTGCGTTCGTGGACCTGGGCGGCATCGACGGCCTGCTTCACATCACCGACATGAGCTGGGGCCGGGTCAATCACCCGTCCGAGGTGTTCCAGGTCGGCGACGACGTGATGGTCAAGGTCCTCAAGTACAATCCCGAGACCGAGCGCGTGTCCCTGGGCCTCAAGCAGACCCAGGAAGACCCCTGGAACCATGCCGAAGAGGCGTATCCCCCGGGCAAGCGCGTGCGCGGACGCGTGATGTCGATCACCGACTACGGCGCCTTCGTGGAGCTCGAGCCGGGCGTCGAAGGCCTCATCCACGTCTCCGAGATGAGCTGGACCAAGAAGGTCAAGCACCCCAGCAAGCTGCTCGAAGCCAACCAGGAGCTCGAGTGCCAGGTGCTCGAAGTCGACGCCAAGGCCAAGCGCATCTCGCTCGGCCTCAAGCAGCTGGAGCCGGATCCCTGGACGCTCTTCACCGAGCGCTACCATCCCGGCGACAAGATCAAGGGCAAGGTCCGCTCCCTCACCGATTACGGCGTCTTCGTCGGGATCGAAGAGGGTGTCGACGGCATGGTCCACAAGAGCGACCTGTCGTGGACCGTCAAGGTCAACAACCCGAGCGACATCTATCACAAGAACGACGACGTCGAAGCGATCATCCTGTCGATCAACCATGACGACAAGAAGGTCTCGCTCGGCATCAAGCAGCTCTGGGACGATCCGTGGCCCACGATGCTCACCGAGTTCCCCCCCGGCCGCATCCTCGAAGAGGCTGCTGTCATCTCCGTGGTGGACTACGGCGACTTCGTGCGCATCCGCGACGGCGTCGAAGGGCTCATCCCGATCTCCGAAGTGGTCGAAGAGGAAGGCAAGAAGCTTCGCGTTGGCGACAAGGTCAAGTGCGAGGTCTCCAACGTCGACGCAGTCGACCGTCGCCTCACCCTCACCATGAAGGACATCGGCATGAACGTGTCGGCCGACGCAGCAGCGGCGCACGTGGTCAAGCCAGCGCAGGCCTCGACCCTGGGCGAGCTGATCAAAGAGAAGCTGGGCGACAAGCTCAATCTCAACAAGTAGCTGACCCCTGAACCGGGCCTCGGGGATCTCCTCGAGGCCCGTTTCATTTTGTCCTTGAGCATCACAACATCGCGGCGATTCGCTCCGCCGATGCTTTGAAGACGCGGCCGCCTCAAGGCGGCCGCTGGTGCAAGGTGAGCTTCGATGCACAAGCCGCAGCGGCTTTGAGGGAGCGCCCTGCCTTGCATCGGCGGCAGGGTTCACCCTGCCGCTTTCTCTAGGACATCGGATACGCCTCGAAGTCGCGCCTTGGTGGAGCCGGCTCCGCTACGTCTCTTTCTCTTTCTTGATCGGCGCAGGCTCGGTCTGCGCCGGGGGAGCAGGCGGCGCTGCCGGCGCGGTCGTCGGCGGCGGAGCAGGCGGCTGCGTGGGTGGCGGCTGCGGTGGCGCTGTGGCGCTCGGGGCAGGCGCAGGCGGTGCCGCGCTCGGGGCAGGCGCAGAGGCACGCGGCGGCCCTGCGGCAGGCGCGGCGCCTGTCGGCTCCACATACGGGTTGTCCGCCACGCGCGACAGGCAGGCCTTGGTCTCTGCACGCGCCTTGTCGAGCTCGCTGTTCAGCTGCGAGATCTCCGTGGCTCGGACCTCGATCTGCTTCTTCTGCTCCTCACGCTCCGCCACCAGCTGCCCTGCTCGCGTCGTCCAGTCGACCGTGATCCGCTCTTTCTCAGCTGCGCAGTTCTTGGTCGCCGTCGCCATCCCGTCCTCGCAGACGCGCACCCGCGTCGAGAACGTCATGATCTGCTTGGCACAGTCCCCTTGCTCGCCACTGCCCGTCCGCGTGAACCCCTCGAGCGTCTGCTTGAAGTCCGCCTGGTCCCGCGCGCGCAGCGCCTTGCACTCCGCTGTATCGTGCTCAGCAATCCTGTGCGAAGCCACGCACGTCTCGAGCTTGTCGAACTGCTGCGCTCCCTCCGTCTTTGCACGAGCGAGCTCGTTCGCCAGGGCCAGCGTCTTGCGCTTCGAGTACGCGTACCCCACCAGCCCCAGGGCCGCCACCAGGAGCGCCGCAACGACCACGCGGAATCGCCGCAGCATCGCCTTCTGCTTGGCCACCCGCCGTCGCTCCGCCGCCGCTGCTGCGCGCTCCTTTGCCAGCAGCACGTCGAGCTCCTCGGCCATCTCGCCCGTCGAAGACCGACTCTCAGCCTCCAGCGCCAGCCACCTGCAGAACGCTTCCCGCAGCTGACGTCGAGGCGCTCCACGCAGGTCCGGAAGCGCGTCCCTGCGAAGCGGCTGCGTCGCGCGCTCCTGCTGCGCTTCCGCGATCTCGTCACGGCTCTTCGAGTGCGTCCCCGGAAAGTTCTCGGGTCCGACCAGCGACAAAAGGAGCGTGGCCGCAAGACCGTAGGTGTCGATCTTCTCGGACACCGTCATCTTCACCGTTGCATGCAGCGCATCGATCTGCTCCGGTGCCCCGTACAGGATCGTGCCTGCGACAAAGGTCGAAGCGCGCTCTGCCGCAACGCCCAGATCGAGGATGATCGGGTGCAGGCGACCGGCGAATCGGGCCAGGAAGATGTTCTCCGGCTTGAGGTCCTGGTGACGCAGCCCAGCCGTGTGCAGCGCTTCGACGCCGCGCGCGATCGGAAGGAAGATCTCGTAGGCCTCCTTGAGGTCGAGCGGGCCCCGCTCCAGACGCTCCGCCAGCGTCTCTCCCTCGTAGACCGGCATCGTCAGCCACACGAACTTGTCCGTGGCGCCGTGATCCTTGAGCTGCACCACGTTCGGATGGCCGGCCGCAGCGAGCATCACCAGCTCGCGCTCCACGTTACGCCCCGCGTACACCTCCTTGGGCATCATCTTGAGCGCCACGCGGTGCTCGGGAACGTCGACGCGCTCTGCGACGTAGACCTTGCCGAACATGCCCTGGCCGAGCAGCCTCACGAGCCGATACTGGTTGCCAACCAGATCCCCGACATCCGGGAGCTTGGACAGATCGTGGTGCGATGGGCGCTTGGCCCCGCTGGCCGGACGAGAATCGTCGACGAGCGTGGCCGCCAGGGCCTGCTGGGTCTTCGTCACACGAAACGAGTCGTTGTCGGTCACGTCACTCCGCAGGATATCGGAGCACCCCCGCTTCGCAAAGCTCTGCGTTCACCTAGGCCCCGGCTTTTTTCCCTCCTGGCCGGCCTTCCACGGGGATGGCTCTCATCGCCCTCATCTGTGTGCGCGTCGTGCGGCTCGTAAGCGCCCGCAACGTAACGCCCGCACGTTCTGCTTGCCACAACCCCTTCGCATACGCCGGATCGATGTGCGCCGCCGGTCGGAATCGGTCCACGTCGTCGCGGGTGGCAACGAACAACATCAGCGCACGCCCACCCGCACGAACCACGCGCGTCAGCTCCCCGAGGTGCTTGAGGCCCCGCTCCGTCACCGCATCCGGAAACATCGAGGTATGCCCTTCAGCCAGGGATGCGCTCTTGATTTCCACGTACCACGTCGTCCCGGAACGCTCCTGCACCACCAGATCTGCCCGGCTCCCTCGGCCGTACGCGACCTCGGCTCGCACCGATTCGATCGGTCCGAGCCCTTCCACCAGCCCCTGCTCGATCGCCTCCCGTCCCACCACGTTCGCCATCACTGGATGCGCTCCCACCCAGGTGCGCCCCACCCGGATCGCCTCCATCGTGTAGCGAAGGCGACGTGCCGGGTTCTGGCTGTCGAGCAGCAGGCAAGGCGCGCCCTCCTGCAGAAGGCCGGCCATGCTTCCGGTGTTGGGACAATGCACCGTCGCCAAGGCTCCATCTGCCATGCGCACGTCGACCAGAAACCGTTGGTAGCGGCGCAGGAACGTCGCTTCGATCAGCGGGGTAGGGAAGCGCATCCGGATCAGTCCAGCTTGTCGAAGTGCTCGAAGGGGCGCTCCATCCACGCACGCATCGCCTTGGACATCGCTGCACCGTGCACCCCATCGATGAATCGGTGATCGAACGTCACGTTGATCTTCATCACCTTGCCCGGCTTGACCACGCCGTCGTCCACCACCGGCTGATCCTTGACCGCGCCCACGGTCAACAGGATCGGTACCCGCGAAAACGGCACCAGCGGGGCATAGGCCGTGTCCAGACCGAGCGTGCCGACATTGGTGATCATCACGCTGCCAAAGGCATCCTTGGGAACGCCCGCAAATCGCGGGTCCAGATTCAACGTGTAGAACAGGAAGCTCATCGCATCGAGCACAGGCCCCACGAGGCGATAGGGAAGCCGATGAAACAGGCTGCGCGATCGCTCCAGCTCCGCGTCCTTGTGCGCCCGAACCTCCTTGGCCCGCATCGTCATCTCGTCGCAGATCTCTGCAAGGCTCTTCTTGTCCACGTCGTGCAGCGTCACGCCCGACAGGTCCGCCTTGCCCTCGCCATCTTCGGTGATCGCCACCTGCACGAAGATGCCGATGTCCTGACGCAGATAGATCTTGTGGCCTCTCAGGATCGCGTTCGCGTCGGGGGTCTCCTTCAGGATCGAGCCCATCGCCCGCGCGAGCAGGTGCGTGATCGTCGCCTTCCGCCCTGTCTTCTCCCGGAACCGGGCCAGATACTCGAGCGCGGCTTCCATTCGCAGCTCCAGCGTCCCGTAGACCGAAGGATCTCCAGGAGCGTTCCACGTGCCAATCGCCATCTTGCGGAACGGCGACAGGTCGCGCTTGAGCTTGAGACGTAGATTGGGCATCGGATCATCCTAGCTGAAATCGCCGTCTTCCCATTTGCATTCTCTGTTCCCCGTTCCCGTTCCCAGCTCCTAGTTCTCTCCTCTCACCCGTCGGTCCCCCAGCGATCCGCCCACTCGAGCCCGCAGCAGGTCGGCACCATGCGACGTCGCGCCAGGCGGTCTTCCCGAACAGCTGCGCCGCGTTGATCCACTACTGCATACTTGTAGAGCACGGGCTTGCCCAGGCTTCGCTCGAACGACACGCTCCCCATCCACAGGTTCGCATTGACGAAGCTCAGCGGGACTGCCCGCGCAAGATCCCACGACCCGAGCTCGGGCACATTGCCTGTCACCACCACTGATTCGCCGAACCTCGACCGGTAGCCGCTCAGACGGCACAGCACGGATCGCCCCGCGCTCTCCCTCTGGAGCGTGTGCGCCAGAACCACCGCTCCTCCTGCCCGCAAATGGAATCTCTCGATCTTCTTGTCGCGTACCAGCACCCCGCCGCTGCCAAGCACATCGAATGCAGGACCGTCCGGCAGCGGTACGTCGCTCAGATCCATCGTCACGTCGCGCCCCCGATTGAGCCCCACCACGATCCGATCGGTTCCATGCGATCGCACAAACACGAGCGCGTCCTCGTTGACCCAGAGCGTGCGGTACAGCCCGCGCTGCACGGCGAGATTGTCTTTGCGAAGCGCTGCGAGCTTCCACATCGCTTCGGTCACCGGGTTGTCGTCGAACCGCTCCATCATCGGGCGATTGTACGGCTCGCCCACATCTTCCCCTTCGCAGTGCAGCCCCTGCTCGGTGCCGTAGAACACCAGCGGTACCCCTCGCGTCGTCATCAGCAGCGTCACCGCAAGCAGCAGCTGGTCCGGTCGCAGCCCGCTCGACAGCAGCCTCGGCACGCGCGCGTCATCCAGGCTCGTGACCAGGCAGGTCGCATCCTCGAGGTGCTCGTCGCGATCCAGGTAGCTCGCAATCCGCCTGAATCCGCCCACTTCGTCCCAGCACAAGCCTTCGATCACCGAACGCTGGAACGCGAAGTCCGTGGATCGAAGGCCGGATCGATTCGCAAACGCCACCGTCGTGTCATCCCAGCTCCGACCGTTCCACCCTCCGGTGAGCAGCGCATCCGGCTTGGCGTACAGCACGCTCGAAGCGACCTCCTGCCAGAACCACAGCGGCATGCTGTTCGCCATGTCGAAGTACAGCCCGTCTGCGCCGCGATCGAGCCAGTCCGTCAGCACCGAGCGCATCCAGGCCCGCATGCCGCTCGTCGCTGGATCAAACGGCGCTCCGCCTGCGTCCACGGCTTCGCGTCCGGTGGTCTCGCGCGCGAGCACGTGTCGGTACCAACCCTGCGGATCCTGATCGTACGACGCCAGCCAGCGCCCGTCGTCGTGAATCTCCCCCCGGGCCGTCCCCCCTGTCCCCCCAGGATTCGTCTGGCCGCACACGAACTGCAGGACCAGCCGCATCTTGCGCGCATGACACGCCTTCACCAGTCGATCGAAGACCCCGTCGCGATCCGCGAACGGCCGATCCCACTCTTGTCGCGGGATCAGATGAGGATCGAGGCGGCGGAAGTCGATCGCCCAGGCACCGTGATAGGGCGCGCTCTGCAGCCCGCGATCGCGACCCAGCCCCGGGATCTGCTCCACGATCGGCGTCAGGACGATCGTCGACACTCCCAGCCGCTCCAGATAGTCGAGCTTGTCGATGACCCCTTGCAGGTCTCCGCCCCAGTACCGGGTCCAGTCCTTTCGCTCCGGGTCGTAGGTCGCAGGATCACGCCCTTCGTTGCTGGCGGGATCGCCGTCCACGAACCGGTCCACGAACGCGAAGTACATGGTCTCGCCGCGAATGTCGCGCATCACTGGGGTCTCCTGCAGAAGTCACAGGCAACGGCCGAGGGATTGACGCCGCGGCGAGGACGGGAATCTCCCTCAACCCCACACGGTTCCAGGTGCACCTCGCGTGCCCTTCTCCCGGTGGGAGAAGGGCGAACTGGAACCGCGCCGCCGCCTGCGGGGATGAGGGAAGTCGAGTTGTTCGCCGTGCTGGTCATGGGCCGAGCCTCTTCCCCATCTCCCTGCGCACCGCTTCCCCCACCTCCGACATCCGCGCAGCTCGTTCTTCTCCCACCAGATCGAACGTCAGCGTGCTCCCCTCGCTGATCACCGATACCACCGCGTCCTCCACAGCCCGCCCAGCGCGGGACAACGCCTCGTCGCCTCTCCTTCGCCCGAGCCAGCGCATCCCTTCTCCTACGGCCAGAATCATCGCGAGAGGGTTGGCCTTGTCCTTGCCCGCCAGCGCTGGCGCAGAGCCGTGGATCGGCTCGAACATGCCGTGCGCGTCGCCCACGTTGCACCCGACCGCGAGCCCCATTCCCCCCTGCAGCACCGCGGCGAGATCCGTGAGAATGTCGCCGAACAGATTCGTGGTCACGCAGACGTCGTAGCGCTCGGGTTGCGCGATCAACGCCTGGGCAAACGCATCCACGATCGCATAGTCCTTTTCCACGTCTGGGAAGCTGCGACCTACCTCGGCAAACACTTCCACGAAGAGCTGGCAGCCTTTGAGCAGGTTGTCCTTGGCGATGCAGGTCACCCGCTTCACACCGTCCTGGGGCGCCCCTCTTGATCGCTCCCTGCACAGCTCGAACGCCTTCCGAATGATCCTCTCGCTTGCCTTGCGCGTGATCACACGGGTATCGATCGCGACCTCCTTGACGCCGCCCGGCTGAAGGACGCCGCCGATGCCCGCGTGCAGCCCCTCGGTGTTCTCGCGCACGAACACCAGGTCCACCTTTCCGGCTTCCCAGACCGCGCGGTGCGATCCGTGAACCTGATGCCTGACCCCGGCCAGCAGCTTGACCGGCCGGATGTTCGCGTACAGGTCGAGGCGCGTCCGGTTGCCGATCACAGCCGACCACCCGGCCATCCTGCCATCTGGCATCAGCACGGGCCCAGGCCGGTCCGTCGCCGGCCAGCCAACTGCCCCGAGCAGAATCAGGTCCGCGCGCTCGCAGCGCTGCTCAGCGCCTTCGGGCCAGTCCCGGCCATGTTCCAGGAAGTACCGGCCTCCGCACGGGATGCTGGTCGTTTCAACCGCTATCCCAGCCCTGGAACACGCCAGCTCCAGGACTTTGCGCCCTTCGCCAAGCACCTCGGGACCGATCCCGTCCCCGGGTAGAAGCACCACGTCGTAAGGCATCTCCACCTCATGAGTCGGACAAACGACCGGCAGGATAGCATCCAGGACCGTCCCGCGCTCCCAATCGTGGCAGGCATCCCTCGATGTCCCGTTCCAAGACTTCCCGCCTTAAGCGCAAGGGCAAAGCGGAATCACGGGTTTCATGCTAATGGGAACGCGGATGGTAGACCTTTCTCCACCGCTGCCCCCAACGCTGCCAAGGAGCTGTTAATGCCCCCGAGTGACGCCCTTCCCCATGCCGTTGTCGTGGCCAAGGACTTCCTCGCGCCAAAGGTGACTCGCTACGTCATCTCTGCGCCGGACATCGCCCGCAGACGTCGCCCTGGGCAGTTCGTGATCGTCCGGCTCCACGAGGGCGGAGAACGAATCCCGCTCACCATCGCAGATGGTGATCCGGCCAAAGGGACGATCACCCTGATCGTCCAGGAAGTCGGTAAGAGCACGGCCGAGATGGCGCACCTGATTCGGGCCGGCGACAGCTTCGCTGACGTCGTCGGGCCTCTCGGCATGCCCACGCACATCGGGAAGTTCGGCCGCATCCTGGCCGTCGGTGGCGGCATCGGCGTCGCTCCTCTGCACCCGATCGCCCAGGGAATGCACAAAGCCGGCAATCACGTCGTGGGCATCCTCGGCGCGCGTACCAAGGACCTTCTCATCATGGAGGAGGAGATGCGACGCGCGTGCGACTCGGTTCGGATCGTCACCGATGACGGGTCCTACGGCGAAAAGGGACTGGTCACTGATGCGATTCGCGCCGAGACCGAGGCCTCTGGCAAGGCGGATCTGTGTGTGGCGATCGGCCCCTTGATCATGATGAGAGAGACGGCGAAAGTCACCGCGATGCTGGGGATAAAGACCCTGGTCAGCCTCAACCCGGTCATGGTGGACGGCACCGGCATGTGCGGCGGGTGCAGAGTCACCGTCAACGGCGAGTCCAAGTTCGTTTGCGTCGACGGCCCCGAGTTCGATGGGCACGGCGTCGACTTCGACGAGCTGCTGCGGCGCCAGCGATTCTACGTGCCTCAGGAGCGCTCCACCTACGAGACGTTTCTTCGCGAACACGACCACGAACCGAAAGACTGCAAGCTCCGACGCATGGAGGCTGCGGCGACTGACAAGGATTCGCCATGACCACCAACAACGAGCGTCCCGCTTCCCCCGCGACCCCGCCGATCGAGCTGCCCGAGCACGGCGAGCCCAAGATCTCCAACAAGGATCGCATGGCGATCCCGCGCCAGCCCATTGCCGAGCAGCCCGCGGCTGAACGCGTCAACAACTTCTTCGAGGTGGCCCTCGGCTACGATCAGAAGACCGCGCGCATCGAGGCGCTCCGCTGCATCCAGTGCAAGAAACCCCTGTGCATCGACGGCTGCCCCGTGGGCATCAACATCCCTGGCTTCATCAAGAAGATTGCTGAAGGCGACTTCGAGGCCGGGATCGGGATCCTCAAGCAGGACAACGTGCTTCCCGCAATCTGCGGACGCGTCTGCCCGCAGGAGGAGCAGTGCGAGAAGGTTTGCACCGTCGGCAAGAAGAATCCCCCGGTGGCCATCGGACGTCTCGAGCGCTTCCTCGCGGACTGGGAGCGCGAGACCGGAAAGATGACCCCCATCGTCCCTGCAGCCTCGACCGGCAAGAAGGTCGCGATCGTCGGCGCAGGTCCTGCCGGCCTGACCGCTGCGGCGGACCTGGCGCGCCTCGGTCACGATGTGACCATCTTCGAGGCCCTGCATCGTCCGGGCGGCGTTCTTGTCTATGGAATCCCCGAGTTCCGTCTCCCAAAGAAGATCGTCGAGATCGAAGTCAACATGCTCAAGAAGGCCGGCGTCAAGCTGCACAACAGCGTGGTCATCGGCCAGACCATCCCGGTCGAAGAGCTGCGCGACACCTACGACGCGATCTTCGTCGCGACCGGCGCTGGCCTGCCGTACTTCATGAACATCCCGGGCGAGAACCTCAACGGCATCTACTCCGCCAATGAGTACCTCACGCGCGTCAACCTCATGCGCGCTTACGATTTCCCGTCAGCGGACACGCCCGTTGCCAAGAGCGAGAACGTCGCTGTCATCGGCGGCGGCAACGTCGCCATGGACTCCGCACGTACCGCCAAACGGCTCGGCGCCAAGAACGTGTACAACGTCTACCGGCGCACCCGTGTCGAAATGCCTGCCCGCCTCGAAGAGATCCACCACGCCGAGGAAGAGGGCATCCAGTTCACCTTCCTGCACAACCCGATCCGCTACGAAGGCGACAAGGACGGGCGCGTGAAGAAGGCGATCTGCCAGGTGATGAAGCTCGGCGAGCCTGACGCCAGCGGGCGTCGTCGCCCTGTGCCCACCGATGAAGTCCTGGAGCTCGACGTCGACACGGTCGTGGTCGCGATCGGCAACGGCCCCAACCCGCTCGTCCCAAGGACGACCGAGGGGCTCAAGACCAAGAAGTGGGGCAACATTCTCGCCGAGCGCTCGTCCGGACGAACCAGCCTCAAGGGCGTATGGGCCGGCGGCGACATCGTGCTCGGCGCAGCGACCGTGATCCTCGCCATGGGAGCCGGACGCGCCGCGGCGCGATCCATCCAGCAGTATCTGACCACCGGCGAGTGGCCTGAGCCCACCCTCGACTCCTGAGGTCGTTCGTCCCGAAGGCTGCAGGCTGTAGGCTGCAGGCTGCAGCCATGCCATGCCGTAGCGGCGGATGCCTGCCCGAATTCCACTCACGCGCGTTCCATTCTAGCTCCGCGTCGGATCGTCAGCCCCCGAAGGGGGCTTGGCTATCCGCGCAGCTCACTTGCATCAGCTGCCGGCTCTCAGCCGGCCGCTTCAACCAGGGACACTCGAGACTTACAGATTCTCCGGGATCTGGAGCGAGTTCCCGTGTATAGAGTCGCGCAAAGGGTGGGGCCGGATGAGCTCTCCGAATCTCGAACAAACGCTCAGAAACATGATGGAGGCAGCGGAAGTCGCCGCAGGCTTCTACGGTCTGCTCGCGGAAAGCACCCGCGACGTCCAGGCGCGGGGCTTCCTCGAGGGACTGGTCGCTCGTGAGAAGGCACATCGCGAGGCGATCGAGATCCTCGCCCTCGAGATGACCGACCGCGCGTTGCCCCCGTTTGCCGACTCTCACCTCGACATGGCAAAGACGGCTCCTGAATGGAGATTCGTCGATGACATCTCCTACGGCCAGGCGGTCGAGGTCGCGCTCGACGCTGCATCGCATTCTGCTCTGATCTACAGCGCCATGGCAGACAGCGCCCCAGAGCCGGTTCGCGGCATTCTGTCCACAGTCGCCGATCAGCAGGAAGCGCACGTCTCGCAGCTTCTCAAGCTCCGCACCACCACCACGCCTGTGTGGGACTTCAGGCGGTTCGCCCGGCGAGACCTGAGCCACAGCCTTCGCAACGGCATCGCGGCCGAGATCGCTTGCGCCAGATTCCACACGTACATGACCACCCGCACCGCGGATCGCCCCACGCGGATCTTCCTCGAGCAGCTGGCGCTCGATGAGCAGTCCAACGCCACGAATCTCGAGATCCTCGTGCTCGAGCACTTCGATCACTCGATCCCGGCTTCCTGCGATGACCACGCAAAGACGATCAAGATGCCCCCAGGTCTGGAGCTGGCCAGCCCGGTGAGCCTGCCGACCGTGCTTGAGCATGCGCTCGTGCTCCAGACGCTCGGCGCCCGGTACTACCGGGTGCTCGCCAGCATCTCGTCGGGTGCGCTGGCTTCAGCCCTCGACGCGTTCGCCTCCGCGCAGGAAGAGCACATGGCCGCGCTCGTGGCGCGTCGGAACACCTACTGGCGCACCGAGGCCGAGGGCGTGCAGACCGTGCCCCCGGAAGACCTGCTCAAGATGTTCGGCGCCCACGAGTAGATCGTAGGGAAGCCAGGCACCTTTCTCTGCGTATGACGTGCTGCCCGGCAGTGTCGTCGGCGTGAGGTGCACATGATCCGGAGAGCTTCTGCAGCATTCTTGGCGCTTGCGATGGCCGTTGCAGCATGCGGCGGTGGATCCGAGTCGCTGTTCCAGGGCAATACCGCCGGAGCCGATGCGGGCGGCGCTGGAGGCGATTCCGGAGGCGTTGGCGGCGCCAACTCCGACGCTGCTTCCGGCAGTGGCGGCTCCCAGGCCAAAGGAGGCAGCGCGGGCGCGGGCGGCGCCGATGCCGGCGGCTGCGGGCCGTGCAACGACGGGATCAGCTGCACGCTCGACGAGTGCCAGGGCACCGTGTGCACGCACAAGGTGGGGCCCAACAGCGGCCCGACCGCTTGCCCAACCGGCACCACTTGCGATCTGCTCAAGGGCTGCATCGCTGCGACCGCGTGCACCACCGACGATCAATGCGTGGCGCAGCTCGGCAGCGACGCGTGCAAGACCGGGATCAAGTGCGATCCGCAATCGCACGTGTGCACCTACAAGCCGCTGGACAAGGACCAGGACTCGTTTCCTCCCGTGGTCTGCGGCGGCACCGACTGCGATGACGACAACCCCGCGATCTTCAAGGGAGCCATCGAGGTCTGCGACGGCAAGGACAACGACTGCGACGGAAAGACCGACGTCGGCGCCACCTGCTCCGGCCTTCAGACCTGTACCGCCGGAGCTTGCAGCTGCCCGCCGGCCAATACCTGCGGCGCCGATTGCATCGACAAGCAGACCAGCGATCTGCACTGCGGAACATGCGGCAACGCATGCCCGTCCGCGGCCCACTGCCAGGCCGGAGCCTGCGTGTGCACAGCCGGCGCCGCGATTTGCTCGGGCCTTTGCGTGGATCTGGACAACGATCCGAACAACTGCGGCTCGTGCAACGCGAAGTGCGCGGCGGGCTATGCCTGCCAGAACAAGACATGCCTGTGCACCAAGACCCCGTGCAACGGCGCGTGCATCGACACTGCGAGCGATCCTGCGAACTGCGGTGGGTGCAACAAGCCGTGCGGCGCAGGGCAGAGCTGCGTGAGCGGCCAGTGCACCTGTCCGGGCAACGTTGCCGCCTGCAACGGGGCCTGCCCGAACTACCAGACCGATCCGTTCAACTGCGGCGGCTGCGCCATCGCATGCACAGGCGGCAAGACGTGCGTGTCAGGAAGCTGCCAGTGCACGAGCGGCCTGTCCGCGTGCGGCGGCGTCTGCGTCAACACCCTTGTCGACCCGCAGAACTGCGGCAGCTGCGGCGTGAAGTGCGGCGCCGGCAAGAGCTGCTCGAACGGAGTGTGCATCGGCTGCCCCCTCGCGGATCTGGTCGTGCTGATCGACAACTCGGGCTCCATGGACGCCGCGCTCGCCAGCAGCCAGACGCGCTGGGCTGCGTCCGTGGCCGCGATCAAGGCTTTCATCGCCGAAGCGCAGACCGCGACGTTCGGCGTGGGCCTGCAGTACATCGCCATGGACTCTCAGGCGCCCACGCCGTGCACCGACAACACCGTGTGCACCTCTGGTGGCGACCCCTTCGCCTACTGCGACACCACGACCCATACCTGCGTGTACTACCTGAGCAGCAATCTGTCCTGCGCGCCGTCGGACTACGCAAACCTCGCTGTGTCGATCGCGCCGCCGACCTCGACCCAGATCAAACTGATCGGCAGCTCTCTCGACGCGCACTCGGCGACGTTCAGCACACCCCAGCACATCGCTTTGCAGGGAGCGCTGAGCGCGGCCAAGACTTCGTCACAGGCAACGGGTCACCGCGTCGCCGTCGTCATGCTTACCGATGGCATCCCCAACGAGTGCCCGCAGTCAGCCACGGTGACCGATGCAGTCAATGCGGTCGCTCCCTACGCCTCTGGCACGCCCAAGGTGCCGACCTATGTGGTCGGAGTCGGCACGGTGGGCGACGCGGATTGGCAGCCGACTGCGTGGAGCCAGATCGCGGCAGCGGGCGGCACGAGCACCTTCTATTCCGGGACGAGCCAGGCAGAGATCCAGGCAGCGCTCGATTCGATCCGCAACAGCTTCGGCGCATGCCCGTGAAAACGCGCGCGCAGGGCCTTCAAAGCGCTGCGGTTTTGATTCGCGCGCCGCGACGTCCTACACTCCACCCCGATGCGCCGTGAGCTTCGAGAAGAGCTGGACCGCCTGACTCGCCTGGCCGAACGGTGCGGTGCGCCGATCGAGCTGCGCCAAGGCGCCACGGAAGCGGAGCTCGAAGAGGCGGAAGCGCGCACTGGGATCCGTTTCAACGACGACTTCCGCGACCTGTACACCTTCTCCAACGGCAGCAACTACCTGGAGACCTGGTTCGTTGCCTGCACCCGGGAGCTGGAGCCGTTCTGGTTCTACCCGTTGCATGAGGCGTGCAGGGTGCACAGCTGGGTGCCCGCACCCTCGTGCGACGAATCCAAGAACAATGGGGGAGTGCCTCGCGATCCGCGCGTGCAGCGCCTGGACCGCCACACCAAGTGGTTCCCATTCGCCGATCACGGCAATGGGTCGGCGATCGCGTACTTCGATGCGGACCCCACGGCCGAAGGGCACTACGGCCAGATCATCACGTACCAGAACGCGCCGGACGTCATCCGGTGGTGCGCGACCGATCTCGTGTCGTTTCTTCGCGCATCCAACGATCTGCTGGAAGTCCATGGAGCGAGGCTGCTGGCGTACTGAGAGGGCGGGGCCCGCCACGGTGGTGGGAGGGCGCCGTGAACGCCATGATGTCCGAGGACAGCTCCGAGCCGCGCATCATCGCTTCGTTCGCAAACCGCGAGGGCCTTGCCTTGATGGATCGCTGCACCCGCGGTGGCCACTGCTCCTTCGAGAGCACGCAAGGAAAGTGAGCTGAGCGGGCGGGCTCGCCCGCGCCAGATACCGGCGGCCTGCCATCCTGCACGTTCAGACCGCTGAGCGATCCCTTCCACGAGGTGTTGCACGACAGCAGGGGCAAACACGTTCGGATCGTTGTCGAACCTGTCGTGCTGCTGGAGGCGATTGCCACCGTCAGGCGCCGTCCGCCAGGTGGCGGGCGGAGTTGGCAGGCGGACCTGCACGCTTCCGCGTGGACCAAGCACCGGCGTCCGCCGATACCTAGAGGTAGCACGCGAATGACCTTGTGATCCCACGGGCCTGATCGTCCCTATGGCTCACGTGGTTCGATGCTATCCGGCGCGCTGAACCCTGAGAGCTGGAATGCCGGGGCTCGCTGTCGCTTCAGCTCCCCACCCGCCAAGCGTGAACCACTCTCATGCGCGTGGCGTGAATCCTGCACTCCATGGCGCTGATGCATGAGGTCCGGTCGGCCGACGGACCGATTGTCGAGTAGGGACTTGCCCCTCGATAGCGGACATAGCCTGTCCAAGACTGGGAGAGCGAGGAATCAGATGATATCTACAAGGCAATGCGCGTACGCGCTCGTTTCTTGTATCACGGTTCTTTCGACAGTGCGGGCGGCGCAGGCGGCCTGTGGGACCAACGCCGACTGCACCGGTGGGCGGATTTGCACTGCAGGGAACTGTGTGGACGCCCCACCTTCAGGCTCGATGCCAGCGTCTTCTGCGAGTGAAACCTCTGCCCCGCCACCCCCGAGTGTTGTTGCCGTCTGCGCAAAGGACATGGACTGCAAGGGCGATCGCGTCTGCAGCAGTGGCAAATGTGAGGACCCTGGCGCGTCCGCTGGCGGCGTGCCTCGCTGGCTCCTCATCAGTCCCACCGCGAGAACGACTCCGCGCATCGCGGTGCCTGGCGGCATCGGAACAGCTCACATCCAAGCGAATCCGGGCAAAAAGCTGGTTCAGGTGGATGTGCGGGTAGAGCGTAGTGGGACGGGCGTGCTCTCGGTTGCCACTGACCAGGTCTTCCTGGAGCTGAACCACCAGCCCCTCGACCTGTCCAAGTCAACGCTCGCGGGCGTTGGCCTCGTCGACACCGACGGCACCTGCAATCTCATCCCTGTTGGGGGCGGGGTCGTCGCGAGCGCCAAGGTCAGCCTTTCGAGGACCGGCCAGAGCATCGAGTTGCGAAAGGTCAGCTCCGACGGCCCCTTTTCCGTGGCCTTTGGGACCAGCGCGAGCAACCTCTGCCTGGCGTTTGCCGTTCCGGCGGGCCACACGGCGCCGCTCGACCTGCATTTCGATGGCGCTGTCCGTACCGTCAGTCTGGATTCGACGGGAACCACTCCGATATCGCTGACACGGTCCACTGCCCTGACACCGCCTCTGGACACTCCGATGGCGCACGCGGTCGCACCAGCAAGGAGGCGGCTCTTCGATTCACCGTTTACTCTTGGACTCGAACTCGGGATCGGCGCGCCCTTCGGCGGCGTCATGGAGGAGGAGAAGCAGGCCACAGTCGTGGCCAAGTACAGCGATGGTACGACTCAGTCCTCTCACCCTTCGCACACAGCAATTAATTTCGGAGTCAACGTTGATGCGGCAGTGATTCGCAAGCATAGAGTCAAGTTGGCGCTGCGTCTGGGATACCTGTACAGTGACGTCAAGCAAGACGCTTCCATCGGGGACGAGAATCATGAAAAGAAGAGCTGGTCAGGCTCGCTGCTCGACTCTCATGCGGTATTGGCAGGACCCGTGCTATACGCGGGGTTGGGCGGGCAATGGTATGGGGCCTTCTCGGCCCTCGCAGGGCCGGTATTCGGAACGCTTCATCCGGCTCCGGTCGCCAGGCAGGTCAGCAATCTGAAGGTCCCCGATGTCGCCTTCAGCGGCTGGCAGGCTCGCATCGGGGCCGGATTCGGCTACGAGTTCTCTTCTGTTCTGTTGGGCGGAGACTTGACCTACGGCGTTAGCTCTATCAACTTGGAGCAAGCTGTCTACAGGAATCTGGGCAAGACCAGCGGGTACAACGAAGTCGGCCTGGGCGTGCACACTGCGGTCTTTTTCTAGCACATGAGGCCTCAGGCGTCTCACGGACGCTTGTCGCTCTTCTCGTGTTCACCCCACTGTCACCACCGCCGATCCCGGCCACGACGAGACGCCGCCCAGGGCGACGCCATGCTCCCCGTGCGCAACGCGAAGACTCTCCGCAGCTGCGAACCCCGCTTTCGAGGCCCGTGCTGCCATCGTCCTGCGCGCCCACGCCGCCGCTGGCCTCGGAAGGTGGTGGATCGACCGCGACGGCCAAGCGCTTACTCACAGACAGCTCCGACCTGACGCTCGCGGTCCATGTCCGTCGGGCGTTGGGACTCGGGAGCAGGCTCGAAGGCCCAAGGCGCAGCAGATACCCTGGGGTCTCAACGAGGGTACTTTTGCGTCCCATCGGACGCGATCCAAGAGGCCCCGAGATTGGCCAGGCAACCCAGGCGCCAGAGGATGCCCGACGCGACGCAACCCTGCCCGCGAGCGTTGCACCCGAATGTTAGAGGTATTCAGCGCCGAAACGGGCTTCGTCCGCGCATCGGCAGCCCGTCGCGAGGTGTCCGCCTGCTGTCCGAGGATGCCTGTCTCGCGGCGGCACGTTTCTTGGATTGGTTCGGAGCATCCCGCAAGCGCAACACCGGAGCGCATCGGCATTCGGAAAGGAGAGGTGGAGTCATGAACATGAACGGGACGCCAGGATCAGGTATGTGGACCAAGCTGTCCAAGGTCGCTCTTTCCTTTGCAGCGCTGCTCGCCATTTCTGCGTGTTCGAGCAGCGATAGCGGCGGCAAATCAGCTGAGTGTGAACCCTGCAGCAATACCAGCGAGTGCGAGCAGGGGCTTGCCTGCCACTGCTTCTGCTATGCGCCGTATCCGGGCTGCTGCTCGGAAAAGCTCTGTGCCAAGAGCTCAACAAAAACCTGCAGCTGAATCTGCCCCGCCTCAAGAAGACGACAAGTGCGCCTCGTGCAAGTTCTACATGGGTGTGGATCCCCCTTGGGAATTGCCGCTGGCGAGCTCGACGGTAGCCTGTCGTATCGGCGGTAGCTGCGCGAGGTTCACGGGCCAGCCGGCAATAGCCCCAGGATCGTGCTGATGTCACGCGACAACGTCCAGCAGAACAGGTTGCGCAGGTACTGCGTCCGCGATTCCTCAATCCTTGAGCCGATGATCCGAACCGAGTCGAGCCTTGCCGCGATCATGGACCGGACCGCTCCGTCGCCTACCGCACGTTCCCGCGCGTTGCAGGCAGCCTCCACCGCGAGGTAGCGCGCGTGCTCCGCCCCGAAAGTGATGATCATGTCCCCCATGGACTCGAGCATCCCCGTGTCCACGAGCGCAAGTGCCTCCCTGCATTGCTTCGTGCTCCCTTGCATCAGAAGGCAGAACGCACGCTGTATCGCGGCGTGCGCGCCGATCGGATGCAGCGTGCCGTCGGGCGTCGACCGAAATGCGGCCTCATGCACGCGAGCTGCGAGTCCCCACTGTGCCAGCTCAACGAGCGCGTCGGCGAGCGTTACCACGAGGCGTGGGGTGAGCAGCATAGGCGTTAAGCATAATACTCTGCCATATCCGCGGACTGAGCGCGGCCGGGCGACCGCCACCGCATTCGCGGGGAAGTCTGCCTCTTGGCTGGATCCCCGACTGTGCCGTTCGGCGATCGCGGCCACCGTGGTCGTT
>JACRCQ010000038.1 GCA_016218915.1 Deltaproteobacteria bacterium | reverse complement strand
GTTCGTGTGCAAGAACGGGGTGTGCTTGCCGATCGACTGCACGAACGTGATCTGCGCGCCTGGGCTGACGTGCTCCTACGGCGACTGTGTGAACGGAGACGGCGGTGTCGGGGGCTCGGCGGGAAATGCGGGAGCAGGCGGAACCGCAGGGGCGGACGGCGGCGTGTTGGATGGCGCAGCAGGCAACCCGGATTCGGGCAAGGGCGGAGCAGGAGCTTCTGCGGGAGGCGGCCAAGGCGGAGCTGGAGCCAAGGCCGGGGGTTCGGGAGCTGCGGGCACGACCGGAGCTTCAGGCAACGGGCAGAGCGAGCCTGACAAGTGGGGCATGACCACGGGCGGAGGCGGGTGCAAGTGCTCGGCTCCTGGGCAGAGCAGCCCGTCGAAGATGGCGATGGTCGCGATCGCAGGGTTGGCGATTGCAGTGGCAGCGCGACGGAAGCGACCTCGCAAGTAGGTCAAATCGATGCTCCGGGTTGCCGGAGATCCCTTCACCACGCTAGCATTGTAGACGACGTCCTTGTTGGGTCGGCCGTGCAGAGACGTCTGCGCGTGCCGTCGTGGGTCGTGCACCGTTCCGTGCGGTTCAGGAGGTTGTTCATGAGACTTGGTCATGCTCTTGGTGCGTTCGCCAGCGTCGGCGCTGTCTTGACTCTTGCGGCCCCAGCGATGGCCCAGACCCACGTCTTCACCGCGGATGCGGACTTCGACTCCGGCGCGCTCAACAACGTGGTGCACGTGCCGTCGAACCAGCTGCAGCTCGGCCCCACGCCCGTGTCGAAGACCACCCTGGTCTGGGTCGACAACTACGTCCCTGGATGGATCGTGAGAATCGACTCGTCCACGGGCAAGCAGACCGCGCGGTTCGACTCGGCGCTGCAATTCATCAACGGGCAGGCGACGGGCGCGCGCCCCTCCAAGGAGAACTGCAACTGGGCCAACGCGGGCAACTGCCCCGGACGAGTCGCTGTTGATACCAATGGCGACGTGTGGATCGTCAACCGCGCCTTCGGAGCGCAAGGAAGCTTGTCGAAGTTCTCCGGGAACATCGGACACTGCATCGACCGCAACAACAACGGCGTGATCGACACGTCGCGTGATGCGAACAACGACGGCATCGTCAACCCCAACGATCCTGCGGAGTACTTCGGTCAGAACGACGAGTGCATCCTGACCACGATCCCGGTGGGCGCGGTTGGGGACTGCCCGCGCTCGGTGGCCGTGGACAAGAAGGGGAAGATCTGGGTCGGCACGTGCTGCGGTGGCTTCAAGATCTACCGCTTCAATCCCAATGAGCCTGTGGCTCTCGAAGCGACGATTCAGATGCCGTCCGGAAGCTGCATGTACTCGGCCGCGAGCGGTGGCGACTACGTGTTCTTCTCCAACCGTGCGGCAGCGAGCACGATCCGCGTGAACATCGACACGCTTCAGGTGCAGAACGCGCCGTGCGGCACGGAAACCTACGGAGTGGTCGCAGACCCTGGCGGAGGATGGGCGTGGCTCGGCGGCTATTCCCAGGCGTACGTCCGCAAAGCCAACTTCACGACCAACCCTCCTACGTGCACGAGCTACGCCGCACCCGCGATGGTCACCGCTGTCACGCTGGACTTGCAGGGCAACGTGTGGGCATCCGGCTACGGCAACGCACAGGTCTACAAGTACAATCCAGCTGGCACGCTCATCGGCCAGTACGCTACGGGAGCCGCAAATCCCCACGGCCTCTCCGTGGACTTCCAAGGCAACATCTGGTCCGTGCACGATGGAGCCCCTCACCTCGTGAAGTTCTCCCCTGCAGGCGCCAACCTCGGCGCGTTCAACATCGGCTCGCCAGCAGCGGGCTATGACTACACGCCCTACCTCTACAGCGACTACACCGGCGTGCAGATCGACAGGATCGCTCCGTACACTCGCATCGGCATCTGGGAAGGTACCTACGACGGCGGCGCCAATGCCATCCCCTGGTCCAACGTCACCTGGAACACCGAGCCGCAGGGCGCTGTGCCCACCGAGACGACGCTGAAGGTCAGCGCACGGGCAGCTGACACGCTATCCGAGCTCGCAACCGCTCCCTACGCGCCATGCCAGAACGGCACGCCCATGGTCGGCATCAAGGGGCGCTACGTCCAGGTCAAGGTCGACTTCCAGGGCCCAGGCTACAAGACACCGGTCCTTGCCGATCTCGCGGTCCATGGACCGTGCGGCAACCTCGGTGAAACCTGCTGCGTCAAGGACCCGGACTGCAACGACTCCAAGCAGTGCACCCTGGACCAGTGCCCGGTCCCTGGCGGCGTGTGCATGCACTCGCCCATCCCCGAGTGCTGCCAGCTCGACCCGGACTGCAACGACAGCAACGCCTGCACTGTGGACACCTGCGTCTCAGGCACCTGCCAGCACGCCATGCAAGGCGGCTGCTGCATGGCGAACCAGGATTGCGACGACGGGCTTCCGTGCACTGCCGACCTTTGCTCGGGCCTCGGCGGCACCTGCTCGAACGTCGCGATCAACGGCTGCTGCATGAACGATCTCGACTGCACCAAGGGCAATCCCTGCTCAGACTCCAAGTGTCCGGCTCCGGGCGGCCTGTGCGACATCAAGTACAAGGCCGGCTGCTGCCAGACCGACTCGGACTGCACCGACACCGACCTGTGCACCACCGACCTGTGCGACACAGCCAACAACACCTGCTCCAACACGCAGATCGTCGGCTGCTGCAACCTGGACAACCAGTGTTACGACGGCAACGAGTGCACCACCGACACCTGCTCGGGGCCTGGCGGCATCTGCCAGTTCGTTCCCAAGGCCAAGTGCTGCACGCCCACGGATCCAGAGGTGGGCCAGCCGTGCGACTTCCCGGTCTCGCCCAATGACCATCCGCCCTGCGCGCCCGGGCATCTG
>JACRCQ010000037.1 GCA_016218915.1 Deltaproteobacteria bacterium | reverse complement strand
GATCTGCGGCCCTCTTTTCGCTCTTCCCTCGCAAAGGAGTAGCCGCAGATCGTCGCAGATGATCGCAGAGGCTGGCGCAACACGTGCGCCGCGATCCACGCCACGTTCCCGCTGCGAGCTACGCCACGTTCCCGCTGCGAGCTACGCCACGTTCCGCTGCGAGATACGCCACGTGATCAACGAGCACCAGCCCCTGGACCCGTTCTGCGGTAGTCCGTTCTGCGGAGATCTGCGGGATCTGCGGCCCTCTTTTCGCTCTTCCCTCGCAAAGGAGTAGCCGCAGATCGTCGCAGATGATCGCAGAGGCTGGCGCAACACGTGCGCCGCGATCCACGCCACGTTTCCGCTGCGAGCTACGCCACGTTCCGCAGGGTTGACCCGGACCCCTTCTTGGGGCACTCGTCGAGCGGCTCACGGAACGCGCACAGATCGTCGCTTGCGCAGGTAGTCTCGCCCCTGGCGCACATAGTCCAGCAGCAAGGCCGCATTCGACGGCTCCGAAGTCTGCATGCGCAAGGCGAGCCTCTCTACCTCGTTCAGCTGGCCGTCCGCCGAGCTGCGCATGCTCGCAGCCTGGTCCTGCGCGATCTTCCGTCGAACAGGGTCAGGCTCCGTGCGCGCCCGCCGATCCGCTGCCTCCGCTTGATCCTCGAGCGCGCCGAGCGCCATCAACCGCGAAGATACCGGCGGGCCAGCAGGGGAAGCCGCGGGCGCAGAGGCGGACGACCTCGCAACCGCGCTTCGCGACGGATCGGGCGAGATGGGCAGCGCCGTTCGAGGAGGCGACGAAGCTGACGGTGCCGCGCCGGCTGTGTTGCCTGCAGCAGGCTCGACCCGCGAATCCGTCGAGGAAGGCGCAGGGGGATCGGCCGTCGGGGCGACCGGCGCGCTCACGATCGGCGAGCTCGAAGAGGGCGCTGCGATCGCGGGCGGGCGACGCAGCTCGTACAGACGCGTCATGCCCCATGCAGCGCCAGCGAGCACGACCAGCACGGTCGCAACGCGCGCTGCTTGCGCTCCTGTAGAAAGAGCCAGATGCGAAGCAGACCGATCGGGCTGGGGCGGGACCGACCGCGCCGCATTCGACGCAGCGGTCGAGCCGCCTTCCGCGCTCCTGAGGACAGCGGCCAGCTCCCCCATGCCGGGCCGGCGTCCTGGGGCGACATCGAGGCACCGCTCCAACACCTCGAGCAGGTTCGACGACAGCGAAGGCACAGACCGCAGCGCCTCCTGCCGGATCGTGCTCACATCGACCAAGCCTCGCACGACCTGCGCAGGATTGAAGGGAACGCGCCCTGCGATCAGCTCGAGCAGCATGACCCCCAGGGCCCAGACGTCGCTCGAAGGCGTGGCAGATTGCCCCTGCCAGAGCTCAGGCGCCATGTACGCCGGCGTTCCTTGCACGCCTGCCGGGCTCTCGTCTGACCCGCCGATTCCTACCGATATCGAGCCGTCCCGCACCACGCGCGCCAGGCCGAAGTCCACCGTACGCACCCGGCCATCGCGGGCCAGAAGCACGTTCGCTGGCTTCAGGTCTCCATGCACCACTCCGTGCGCGTGCGCTTCAGCTGCAGCTTCTGCCACGGCGCGAGCCGCCGGGAGCCATTCGGAAGGTGCCAGTCCCTTGCGATTGAGCCGATCGCGAAGGGTCTCGCCTTCCACGTACTCCATCGCGATGTACGGCAGCCCGCGGCAATCGCCCACGCCGTAGACCGTGACGATGTTGGGATGATTCAGACGCGCTGCCGCCCGCGCTTCGAGCAGGAACCGATCCACGGCGTCCGGGGTGCCGACCAGCTCGGAGCGAATGATCTTAATTGCAGCGCGACGTCGAAGCTGCTGGTCGCGGGCGAGGAACACCTCGCCCATGCCGCCTCGTCCCAGAAGCCGCTCGATCCTGTACTGGTCGAGCTCGTCGCCCGGTCCGAGCGTCGTGGGCGCAGCCGAAGGCATGGTGACCGACGCCGGCTTGGTGTCCGCATTGGGGTCCGTAGGCTCCTCGACGCGGGACTTGGAGGAATCCCCGGTGGCCAGGGAGGCGAGCACGTGCCGGCACTCATCGCATCGGTCCAGGTGCAGCTCGAGCGCCTCCTGCTCCCAGTCCGGGAGCCGGCCATCGACAAAGGACTGGAGCGTGTTGGCGTCGGGGCAGCTCATGACAACGTTCGCCGCGGTTCTTGTACGCTTCGACGTTCAGAATGGATCCTCGACTTGGGCGAGATTCCATAGCTCCAGGAACTTGTCACGCACCCATGGGTCGAGCTGGTCGGCGAAGGTCGCCGGGAGCGCCGCGCTCTTGATCAGCTCCTGCACGTCGACGAGGTCTTTCGCGCGGTGCGGCGCAACCATCCCTGAGGCCAGCTTGAGCTCCAGGAAGGTCGGCAGAGGGAGAAGGGCGAAATTGTCCCCGCGCAACGCGACCTTCGACGGGTCCGGAAACGAAATCGGCTTGGGTTTGTCGTCGCCTGGAAACCGACCGCTGCTGAGCACATCGATTTGCACACCCAGCTCCGCATCCATCAGCTTCCCCGTGCCTGGAACTCTCTCTTCATAACCTCTGCCCAGGTGTCGTCTCTTGAATTCCTGCAGGTCCTGCTCTCGCATGACCAGATCGACGTCCACGGTCGCACGCCGGAACCCGTACTCGTTCAGCGCGAGGCCGCCGATGATGGCGTAGGGCAGGCCGTCAGCCTCCAGGAGCGCAGTCAGCTTGAAGAGCGCACGCTGAGCCTCCGCTTGTCCCATGAAGAACCTCTCGCAATACGCAATTCCTTCGACGAACCGGCGCTCGTCCACGGCATCGAGCCTTCCGGCCCCCCACAGAGGGGGCCGCCGGTCGGGATGCGCGGCGCGCGGGTGCATGCGCGTAGCATAGCACCCGCGTCGTCGGCAGCGCGGTGCCGCGCTCGCACGCGTCGATTTTCCCCAGAATTCTGGTGAATAGCTCATCGATGCGTTTTTCGTGCGACGAGCCTGCGCGGGCTGCCTCCTACTGATTGGAACCAGCCAGGTCCCGCGTTACCCTCCACCACCGTTTGCAAGGAGCTTGCACCGTGCGCCGATATCACCTTCTCGCCGTCGCCCTCCCCCTGATCCTCGCCCTGTCCGGATGCGAGTCGCTCGGCCTCAAAGCCCACATCGTGTCGTTCAAGTCGATGAACGGAAAGACGGAGGTCAAAGAGCGCGACGCGAAGAACTGGGACGAATTCAAGTCCGCGATGAACGAAGTGGGCACGGACTTCAGCGACGTCGCCAAGGAAGTGGGCAGCACCACGACCAAGCTGGTCAAGGCCCTGGTCGATGCGCCCCCTCCTGGCAAGGTCAAGCTCAGCCAGGTCGACCCCTCGCTTGCCAAGTACGAAGGCAACGAAAAGATGGACTTCATCGCAGCGGCTGCCAAGAAGCCGGATGCGCCCTACGACTTCACCTACGTGCAGATCGGCGTGCCTTCCTACGACGAGTTCTTCAAGGCAGCGGCCGAAGCCTATGGGCTCGCGTTCCAGATGAAAGAGACGGCGCGACGGCTGCGCCTCGCTTCAGGCGCTCTCACCGGAGAGAAGCCCTCGGACTCGGAGAAGACCGCCGACGCAGTGGAGAAGGCGAAGAAGATTACGCCCAGCGACGACAACAAGGATGCTGCTGCGTACATGGAAACGCTCGACGGCATGTACAAGCTCGTCGCAGTGCAGGGAGTCGCCTTTGTCCAGAAGTGCGTGGAGCTGGTCAGCAAGGGCCAGGCTCTGATCGTAAGCGCCCCAAGCTCGATCACCAATCCCAAGACCGTGCTGCACATCAAGCTGATCATCAAAGGGCTGGAGCAGAGCGTTGGCCTCATCAAGGACAGCGCCAAGATGATGGGCGAGCTGGCCGGCTGACCGACCGCAGCCGCTCCTACCTGCACATTCCCTGATCCCCACAGCCCGGCGTGCCGTCCTCCCCGACCGTGCAGCACAACGCCGGCGGGTCGCTCGCTTCCTGCCCTGCCAGATGCAAGTGCACCTGATGGCCGCGCACCCGCAACGACCGAGGATGGTAGCGCACGCTCACTGGCGCATCGAATCCGCACACCGTTCCGTCTTCGCCAAGATACCGCACGAACCAACCAGCCGGCGTCTGGATGGCAAGGAAGTACTGCTGGTTGGTGAGCGCTGGGCCGAGGTTGCTGGAAGCTGCGCACGACACGACCTGTGCGGCCACGACCCGCTTGCGCGATGAAGCACCCACTTGAGCCTTGAGCTCGACCTTGTGCGCGCGTCCCTGCTCGCAGGACATCGAGAGCGAAGGGCTCGGGCCTCGGAACTCCTGCCTCGGCGCTGGCGCTGGCGGCGCGTCGACGCTCGCGGCCGAGGCCAACGCACTCGCCGGCAGGGGGGCGGGGGAAGAGAGCGAAGCGCTCGCTGCCAGGGGTGCGCGCGAAATCGAGCTGGAGGGCTGCGGTCCTGATCGAGCCGCGACCGCTGCAGCTTCTGGTCTTCCGGAGGATGCGCAGGCTGCGATGGCAACCAAGAGCCAACCGCCTGTCGCTAACCCCCTCGATGACATGAGCGCGCCCCCGCGAATGCTCAGGGTGGAGGCGGCGGGCAGCCGTGCTTGGCGATGAGAGCGTCAGCATCACCGGTCGACAGGCTCATCCCCTCCTGGCGCGCTGCATCCATGACCGAGCCCACTTCGACTTCGTCGATCACGCCGAGCCCGCACAGGATCGCGGCAGCCTCTGGGTAGTGGGCATACAGGTGCAGCCCTTCCACGCGGCTGGCTGGCACGTCTTCGGTGACCTCGTGCACGAGAGCAGCAACGACCCTTCCGGGGAAAGCAGCGATGATCTGCTTGTAGACCTCGGGATCGCGCTGCGAAGTGTCGCCGAAGAGCACGAACTTCTGATCCGGGCGCGCCTGCATGACAGCGGTGATGTCCTTGACCTTTTCCTTCTCCGCGATCCAGGGCATTCCAGAGGTGCCGGTCTCGAAGTGCCCTGCGGGCACTCCATACTGCTCCATCCAAGCCGGGAGCTGCGCCACGCGCTCTGGCGTGCGCGCGGTCACGTAGAACACGTCGCCTGGTTTGCCCCCGTTTCGCAGCTCGAGGAGCTTGTAGAGCGCTCCCACGCCCGGATAGGGCGCGACCTCGGGGAAGTCCTTCTTGTGATCGGGAATCACCGTGAGATCGAGATCCGATACCAGCCCAAGCTCGAACCTGGAGGGCAGGCATTGTGCCACGTAGCCCAGCGTTTCCGCGTAGGCGAGCAGGGCCTTGAAGGCCGTCGCCCCCACGTAGGGAACCGCGTCGAGCTGCACCAGCGTCGCAAAGGCGCCCTTGGATTCGCGAGTCTGGACGATGGCGTTGGCGGCTTTCTGGTTGAGCTTGGCCGCCCCATCGAGCTCCTCGAGGCTGGCAGTGTTGGCGACCTTCAGGATGCTGTCCGCTTCGCAGCTCTCCTCGACGGGCGCGTTCCAGCCATCCGCCTTGCCCACGCAGGTTCCGCAATCGTTCTCCACGTCGAGCGCATCATCGTCGGCTTCCGGAGCCGGCTCGGTGCTGCTGCCGCACGCGGCCAGGCACACCAGCGCAAGCGCGCTGCTGATCCGAAGCAGAGAACGAGTCCAAGCGTGCCCTCTTCGCGATGCGATCATCTCTTGCTTGTACGCCTGCGCGCCCGCCCGGTCCAACGGATTGGGGCTCCATGGTGGCAGGGCCGCGCTACTTCGCCTTGAGCGTGTCGCACACCTTGAGCTCCTTTTCCGCGAGCTCAGCCGTCTTGACCCCATCGAGGCCCGTGGTCTTGCAGACGTACTTCTTGCCGGCGATCTCCTTCATGGTCACGCCGATGTAGCCGACCTTCTTGCCTTCGCCTTCGAACTCCACGACGAAGCTGCTGGCTTCCTCCTTGGCGAACTTCTTGAACGGGAAGAGGATCTTGTCGCCCTTGAAGCCGGCCTTGAGCTGCGCGAAGTCCTTCTCCGCCATCTCCTGGACGTTGAGCGAAGCGCCGTCGCCGATGTCCACGGTCATCGACTTCTTGTCGCCGATCGACATGTCCATGGCTCCCATGCCACCCTTGGGCACCCGGATCGTCAGCGGAATCGGCTTGAGATCCACGTCGACAAGGTCTCCTGCCGCAGCCGTCGAGGAAGGCGTCTTGCTTTCCTGACCGCCGGTCGCGGTGGTGGCAGGGGACGCATCCGAGGCCTTGCTCGGGTTGCAGCAGCCAGTAGCGACGAATGCAAGAGCGAGAATCAGGGTACGCATGGGTCATCTCCTTGGAACGGAACCTGCGCGATCGATCGCGCGTAGCGGTTGATGCCGGGGATGCGGGCCATTCGGATCCGCCGGCCAGGTCGAGGTGCGTGTCGTTGCGAGCACACGTCCCGAGATACGGCGGGGGGTGGCGTCAAAGCCAATCAAACGAGGTCAAATGGGCGGGATCCGAGCGATCGCCGGGGAAACGGCGAGATCCATGCTTCGCCCGCGTATAATGCAGCGCCCGGCCTCCCATGTTTCCCAGCGCCGGGATGACAGGTTGCATGAAGCATCGCTCGGTCGCCCCTGCTCTTTGCCTGCTCGTCGCGCTGTCCTGCGGGTCGACGCAGCAGCCGCTCGTCATCGCCCCGGCCGCACCTGCCAGCGAGTTCCACGCGGCCGCAGCGGGCATCTGCTCCAAGCTCGACGTGAGCAGGATCGGCGATCGGACGTTCATCGTCTACGGCGACACGGGCTACCAGCTTCGGGACTGGAATCCAGGCGAGGAGCTGGCCGCCGCACAGTCCTTCGTGGAGGTGCGCGGACCCCAGGTCATGCGCGATCTCTCCCTGCTCAAAGGGCTGCCGTCCAATGCCGGAGGCTATGTGCCGGGCGATGTGACGATGGGAGGTCGAACGCTGCAGGAAGCGTGGCTGCTGCGCACGACCACGCGCTACGCGCGCAGGGGGGCTGGCGCTCTCTTCGACCACGATCTCGAACCCTACACTTGGGCCGGCGCCGGCTGGTCACGCCACGCATCCAACGACTTCGTGCAGCTTCCTCCCAGCGCACGCAGCCTTCCTGACCTTCCCGTGGACACGCTCTGTGCGCGGCACAGCCCGGATCTGCGCTTCATCCGCGTGACGTCCACCGTGCACCTTCCCACAGGGAACGTGTGGGTCGCCGGGCGATGCCAGAACGACAGCCACGTCAACTACCGACCCACCAGGATCATGGTCGCCCACGGGGCGCCAGGGGCGACGCAATGGGAGGTCACGGACGCTCCGGCCTCTGCGCAGCTCGACGCGATCGTCAATCTCGGTCTCTATGCCCGTCGCCCGGACGACCTGTACCTGGCGGCCTACGAGCCGTTCGTCTCTCTCGACAAGCGCGTGCCTTACATCGCGCACTACGACGGCAAGGCGTGGCGGGTGGAGCACCCTCCCATGACCACGGGGATCACGTCGATCTCAGGATCCGAGGATGGGACGCTCTGGGCTGCGGCCGGGCGCGAGCTGTGGCGCCAGGACGCTTCCGGGCAATGGAAGCGGATCGCGTTGCCGCCCCTTCCCTTTGTCGCGCACTTCCATCCTGGTGCAGTTCGCATCACCACGGTGCACGCGTTCGCGTCCGACGACGTGTGGGTAGGGGCAGCGTTCACCGCGCGGATCAAGCAGAGCAAGCACGAGGAGGCGACCGACGTGCGAGGCGGCGCCTTGTACCACAGCCGTCCGCTGGAGCATCCGCTCTACTGCGACGCGCGCGAGCCTGCGGAGGAAGCGCTCGTGCAAGTGCAGGAGGCAAGATGAGGAGGCGGCCTGCGATGCGGACGGGGGCTGGTGTGCTTTGGGGCGTGGCGCTGGTGTCAGCTGCGACGAGCGCGCAAGGCTACGACACCGGCTCGCGCAGCACGGGGATCTTCCCATCCGGGTACATGAGCTGTCACGAGGAGCGACGATTCGCTGCTCGGCCCAGCCCGCGCGCCGAAGCGAAAGACAGCCCGCCGCTGATCGTCCCCCTGCCGACGCGCAAGCATGCGCCGACGATCGTGCTTGGCGAGGACCTTGCCGACGAGGTGGCGATGGTCGAGCCGGTTCCTGCGGGCCGCGAGCACAAGACCCCTGCCGTGCCTCCAGCGGCCGCCCCTCCGGTGATGGTCGTGACCGAGAGCAAGAACAACTACCTGTGCCTCGGCCTGGTTCGCGGTCGGCCCGGGATCCTGCGGGCGATCACGGCGCCGCCGGGCGCCCGGTTCTACGGTCATCCCTACGAGGACGATTGGCGGATCGACAACATGGTTGCAGCCTCCGTGTTCAACCTCGTCGAGACGCGGGCAGCGCTTCGGGCCGCTCTCTCTCGCCCGATCGTGGACAAGAAGGACTTCGACAAGACCGAGCTCAGGAGCGCGGCGGCCGTGGCGTTGTCCGAGATAGGCGACAAGGATTCTGCGCCCGCGATCGCCTCGTGGACCGAGGAGCTGGAGTCCAGGACGTTCGGGTTCCAGTACCGCAGCGTGCTGCACGCGCTCGAGCGCCTCGATCCGGCTGCTGCCGACAAGTACGCCGCAGGGATGCTCCAGCGCGTGGCGGACGGCAAGCTCGGAGCCAGGGTGAATGCCGACCTTCTGCGTCCGGTCGTCATGCTCACTCCAGCCTCGCGCGACGCAGTGCTTCCCACGCTGCGGCGTCTGACCTCGACCGGTTCGAGCGTTTCTTTCGATGGAGCGACCTGGAGCTGCGTGCTGACCGCGGCGAGGCTGCGATACGGCGATCCGGAGCTGGTGCCCCTGGCGCGGGAGCAGATCTTCGGCTCGCTCACCAACAATCTTGCGGTCAACTGCTACTCGGAATGGCTTCCTGCGACGATCGGCAAAGATCCATCCGACGTGGAAGCGTTGCTCTTGAGGCAGGCGTACGAGCCGATGCTGCGCTTCGTGATGCGCGTTCGGGAGCTGCGTCAGCAACGTGCGACGCCGGTGGCGGCGAGCGGGGATTGGGAGCGGGCGGCATCGAAGCTGCTCACGGAGATGGGCAAGAAGCTGTCGTCGCCGCAGATGGGAGATCGAAGTCGCAACGACTACTTCCCCACCCATCGCGCCATGCATCTGGCTGTGATGGCGGGGCTCGAGGACGCCAACGCGCGGGACCTGCTCTACAAGATGATCGAGGATCCGACCGACGAGACCGACGGGGCCTGGGTGGCTGCCTTCTGGGCTCTGAAGCTGGGGTTGCCGGGAGCGGCGGGGCATGTGCTGCGACGGCTCGAGATGGGGATCGAGAAGTCGACGCACCTGGCGACGATCGAATCCTCGGTGGGCGTGCTCACCACGTGGCGGACGCGCGTGCTGGGCGAGCTGGTGCGGGTGCTGCCGGCCAGCGATTCTCGCTGGGCGATAGCGCTTCTCGACCGCGAGTCGCCGACCCGGGAGAAGGCGGTGATGCTGCTGTCGCGTCACAAGCCGGCAGGGGCTTGCCAGAGCGTGCTCGCAGCGGCGCCCAAGGCGCAGGACGACACGATCAAGCAGGCATTCTGGGCCTTGTCGATCCTGGGAGACGCGTGCCGGGAGCCGATGCTGCGCGCCTCCAGGGATTCGTCGCTCAAGCCGGACGTGCGGGGGCCTGCGATCGTGCTTCTGGCGATGATTCGAGCGCCAGAGGCACGGGCGATGGTCGACGCGGTGGCGGGCCACCGGGACTACCGGCTGTACGTGCAGACGGCGGAGATCATCCTTCGCTCGCCGGAGTGAAGGCGACAGTTTAGTGGACGCGGCGCGCGACGAGGGTATGTTTGTTCTGGTTTTTCGAGGTGAGGCCGTTGGGCAAGGCTTGTGACATACGGGCAGCGCGATGACGCAGGACCAGCAGCCGGTCATCGTGTGCAGGCTCCTGGACGTGCAGGAGATGCGCGGTATCGCTGAAGCTGCGCTCGAGGAGTCCATCGCCCTGCTGTCGCTCAACACTCCCCCGCCGGACGGGGAGTTCGTGATCGAGCTGCACGCTCCGGGCTCGCGTCCGGTGCTGCTCAGCGCCCAGGTCTCCGGCGAGCCATCGGATGGCATGTGCCCGATCCGTCTCAGGCCCTTTGACGACGAGCACTACGGGCAGCTGCTTGCGTTCGTGTGTGGCACCGAGAGCGCTGCGACCCAGCCGGTGACGCGCTGGTCGCAGGACATCCCCAAGCTCTCCTCGGTACCGAGGCTCGACACCATCCCGGACATGCCCACGGACTTTCGCGCCGAGCTCGCAGAGCGTCCGTCCGGCCCGGGCATGGACCCGCTGATCGGACGGCAGCTGGCCGGCGGCAAATACCTCATCGAATCGCTGCTGGGCGAAGGGTCCGCGGGCGCGGTGTACCGCTGCCGCCACCTGGCGCTCGACAAGCAGCTTGCGGTCAAGGTCCTTCACCCGCGTTTTCGCGCGGACGCTACGTTCTCCAAGCGCTTCCATCACGAGGCGCGAGCCGCCAGCCGCCTCGACCACCCCAATGTTGCGCGCGTGCAGGACTTCGGCGAGGAGGACGACGGGCTGCTGTACATCGTGATGGAGCTGCTTCAGGGAAACGACCTGCGCCGGTTGCTCCACCTCGGGTCGCTGCCCAGACAGCGTCGCATCGACATCCTGATGAGCGTGCTCAGCGCGCTCGCCGCAGCCAACGACCAGGGCATCGTGCATCGGGACATCAAGCCCGAAAACGTGGTCGTGATCGCGGCGCAGAACGACGACGGCGACACGGTCGATCTTGTGAAGGTCTGCGACTTCGGCCTGGCCACGGTCAAGCCGCGTCAGACGGGAGGCACGGACGTCCGATCCGCAGCTTCGGCCATGAGCTGGGTTGCCGGGACTCCGGAGTACATGTCGCCTGAGCAGATCCTCGGTGAGACTCTCGACATACGCTCGGATCTGTACGCGTGCGGCGTGATCCTGTTCGAGATGCTCGCTGGTAGGCTCCCGTTCGAGAGCCAGTCCGTGCTCAATACCCTCAAGCGTCAGCTCTACGAGGATCCACCTTCGCTGCGCAGCATCGATCCGAGCATCGATCCCAGGCTCGACGCGCTGACGCGCCGGGCGCTGAGCAAGCAGCGCGACGGACGTCCGGCCACGCCCCGTGACTTCCGCAACGAGCTGCGCGCCGCGCTGCAGATGAAGCGCAACGTGACCACCAGCGGCCCTTTGCCGCGATCCGGGGTCTCCGAGCACTTCTCGACCGGCTCCGTGCGCCCGTCGCCCATGCCGGTGAGCATGTCCCAGCCGCCTGCAGCCGTGGCCCAGGCTCGCGAGGCGCTTCGCGCCCATCTTGCAGCTGCGCCCGAGCAGACCGCGGACCGGATCATGCGCGACGTGTCCGGAGTCATCAGCGAGCTTTCCGGCAAGATGACTGCGGAGCAGTTCACGGCCCGTCTGCGGGATCTGCCTCCGGCCATCCCGATCCTGCTCGATCGCGGGGCAGTCACCCCTCTTGCTGCCCTGGCCATGCTGCTGGTCCGGATCGCGAACCACACCACGCCCGAAGCGCACGTCCCACGGGAGATCTGCGCAAAGGCCTTGGTCGGGTTGCGCGATGAATCGAGGCTGGTGCGTGTTGCGGAGGTGCTGCTCGCAGGAGCACCGAAGGAGAAGGATGCGTGCCGAGAGCTGCTGATGCTCGGCGGGCAGGCAGCGATCGGAGCGCTGCTCGAGGCACGCAGGCGCTTGATCGGGCGCGAGGTGAACCGCCAGGCTTTCATTGCAGCGCTCCGGTCCTTTGGCGCCGCGAGCCAGGAGCCGCTCGTGCGTGCGCTCACCACAGCCACACAGCAGGCAGACGGCGGCGATCCCTTCCTGGTCGAGGACCTGCTGCGCGCCATGCCCGATGAGCCGAACCCCGAGATGCTGCAGCTCGGTCAGATGCTCGCCCATCACGGCTCCGGAATCATCCGAAGGACCGTGATCTCGCGTCTTCCGGAGGTCGTCGGGCCCTCTGCGCGAGCAGTGCTTCGCGTTGCCACGCGCGACCCCGAGGAGCCGGTCCGCGTTGCGGCAATTGCCTCGCTGCGAAGGATCGGCGCGGTCGACGCCGCGGTGGTCGCGCTGGCGAGAGATCTGCTCACGACCGACGTCGAAGCGTCGGTGGAGCTTCGATCCGGCGTGGCCGGGGCGCTGCAGGACGTGTTGCCCCAGCATCGCGGGGAGGCCTTCGAGCTTCTCAAGGAAGCGCTCAGGCCCAGAACGCGATCGATCATGACCGTGCTTCGCAAGACCGTGAGCAGCCTCGACGATCCCACGGTCATCGAAACCATTGCCCGAAGCTTGATCGCGCTGTCCCGAGAGGAAGGACGGCGCGAGGTGCAGCGGCGCATTGCGGTATCCAAGGGAGAGCTCAAGGATCGCCTCGAGCGCCTGCTCCGGTAGGAGGATCCATGAACTGCAAGTACGGCTTGTCCATTCTTCCGATCGTCGCTTTGCTCAGCTACGCGTGCGGCAGCGATTCCACGACGACGGATCCTGTGGGGACCGGTGGCGCGGACGCAGGCTCCGAGGAGGCAGCAGCAGGTGCTGCCGGGACTTCTTCCGGGGGAAGCGCGGGTGCTGCAGGGCAGGGCGGTGCTGCAGGGCAGGGCGGTGCTGCGGGCAACGCGGGAAGCGGCGGCACGGCCGGCAACGCAGGCAGCGCTGGGTTCCAGTGGCACGACTGTCAGCCTGGGGGCTCGGATTGCACCGCGCCTTCGACCTGCGTGAATGCAGGCCCGACAGGGTTCAACGTGTGCAGCGCAGCCACGCCGGATCCGACGGCGCCTTGCGATCCGGACGCGGGTGGTCCAGGGCCCGGGGATTGCTGCTCGAAGCACTCGGACTGCAAGTCCGGCGAGCTGTGCGTGACCATCACGGCCGGCATGGGGACCTGGAACCAGTGCGAGGCGGATGCGTGCACTTCGGATGCGCAGTGTCCGAGCGGGTTCTGCGTGCAGCGTGGCGTGCTGGGAGCGATCGTTCGCACTTGTCTACCGAAGTACTGCGGGTCGGACGCGGACTGCACTGCGGCAACGGATGGGCGATGCGCGCCCGTGACTGCGGGCAAGGTCGGCGACTGCGCAACGCTCGGGCTCTATTGCGTATACCCGTCCTTTGGCGGCTGCCGCGCGCACGACAACTGCCCCACAGGCACGCACTGCGAAGCAGACGCGGGGACCAAAGAAGCGCGTTGCGTGGGCGGCGCGCCTGAGACCTGCCCGCCTGTGCCCTAGTCACCAGAAGGTCACGGACGCGAAGATCCGGTCAGCCACGAGGCAGTCGGCAAAGACCTGACAGCTCACGACGATCGTGAGCTTCGGGTGATCCAGCAACGCCAGGTTCGGCTGCCCGCGATACGGGATCTCCGGCACGTGCATGCTGATCGTGAATCGCCAGCCCGAGACACAACCCGTTCCGCCGTCCGCGCACCAGGATGCCCAGAGATTTCGCGCAGCAACCCGCACCGCGCGCGTGCCTCCTGCCACGATCTCCTGCTCGTTCATCAGCGCCCACTCGGGATTGTCGGATTCGGGCGTGGGATGGCGGTCGAACTTGAGGGGATTGGACCATGCGCCCAGGTCAGCCATCACAGCTACTTGCGGAGAGGCGAGCGCACGTACAACCGAGTCTTCGCCACGGGCAGGTTGCTCGACCATCTCAGGCGGAACGTAGAACGTCACGGCCCGTCCCATGTCGACGCGCTTCCAATCCCCCGGCACGTGCTGCGGAGGCAGCTCCGCGCAGTGGTTCCATCGGCACGCCACATCGCCCGCAGGCAGGCATATCTCGAAGTCCTGAGCACAGCCGAGGGCCAGCCATCGCTCGGCCATCGCGTCCGCCTCGGCCATGACCGCCTTGGAGGCGCGTGGGCGGTAGCAGCCATCGAGCCCGAACCACACGCCTCCGCGCGCCTCGATCGTGCAGTCCTGATCCACGGAGCAGGCAGCCAGGTCATGCACCCGCTCGCGATACTCGCGCTCGAGTGCCGCACAGGTGCCGGGCGTGGCGATTCGCTTGAGGCTGGGAGCAGAGGAGGGCGGTTGTTGCGCAGCGAGCATGCGGGAAGAACGGAGACGGCCGAGCGCAAGCAGGGCCAGGACGCCAGCGGCGACGAGACTCCATCCGAACGCGCGGTGGAGCAGGCGCGAGGGGGGAGAGCTGTCAGGGGAAGGAGGCGAAGCGGCCACGGCCTGAGAGTAGTACGGCGTGCGTGAAGCCCACAGCGGGATCCATCGCGCCCAGCAAGGGTCAACCTCCGAAGTTGGGCCTGGAGCACCGCTCGGAGAGCGCCGCCACGGCGGAGTCGACAGAGAGCGACTCGCGTTCATCACCGCGCCTGGCGCGCAGCGTCACCGTCCCGGCAGCCTGCTCGCGTGCCCCGACCACCACCACCCAGGGCGCTGCCTGCGCGTGTGCGTCGGCAACCCGCCGTGCCAGCGATTCATCGCGGCTGTCGACCTCCACCCGCAATCCCGCTCGTCGAAGCCGACAGGCCACCTCTTCGGCCCAGGGCCCCTGGGCCGAGGATACAGGCAAGACAGCCACCTGGCAGGGCGCGAGCCAGCAGGGAAGGCTCGCTGCATGGTGTTCGAGCACCATGCCCAGGAATCGCTCCAGGCTCCCGTACAGGGCCCGATGCAGCATCGTGAGATGCTGACGCTGGCCGCTGCTGTCCACGTAGCGGGCATCGAAGCTGCGTGGCATCACGAGGTCGTACTGGATCGTGCCGCACTGCCACTCGCGATCGAGTCGATCCCGCAAGACGAACTCGAGCTTGGGGCCGTAGAACGCGCCGGCGCCGGGCTGCTCCACCTGCGGCAGCTTCAGCCTGTGCATGACGGCGCGAAGCACGGACTCCGCGTGGTCCCACTGCGCCTCGTCGCCCGCCCTCGACGCAGGCCTCGTCGACAGCGCCACTGAGACGCGGTCGAATCCGAAGTGAGCATAGAACGGGCTCACCGCCTCGCAGAAGCGCATGATCTCGGCCTCCGCCTGATCCGCGGAGCAGAAGACATGCCCATCATCCTGCGTGAACTGCCGCAGCCGCAACAGGCCGTGCAGCGTTCCGCTCGGCTCGTCGCGATGCACCAGCCCGAACTCCGCAAGGCGGATCGGCAGCTCTCGATAGGACGGGACGGAGCGCTGCACGATGCGTATGTGCCCCGGGCAGCTCACAGGCTTGACCGCTGCGTCGCAGCTCTGATCCTGCACGCGGAACATGCCGTCGTAGAAGTGCTCCCAGTGCCCGCTGGCTTCCCACACGGCGCGACGCAGGATCTGCGGCGTCCTGACTTCCCTGTAGCCGTGCGCCTGGAGCTGCTCGCGCACCGCCTGCTCCAGAAGCTGGTAGATGACGAATCCCCTCGGATGCCAGAACACCATCCCAGGAGCGTCGTCCTGCAAGTGGAACAGGTCGAGACGCTGCGCCAGACTCCGATGATCGCTTTCTTCCAACATGGCTCATCACTCCTTGCAAGGAGCCCGGCCGGAACGGGGCGACGCAACACCGATCGTCCCGTCCGGTCGGGCGGGATATCGGTGTCGAATCTGCTTCACTACTGCGTGCGCACGACCACCGACCCGCCGTCGCGGGTTGTCGTGGTCGTGGTGTTGTCGGCAACGCGTAGCATCTGCAAAGGAGAATAGTCCGAGCAGGCACGGTGCGCAAGCCGACGTCGATTGCCTTCGGACATCCACCGCTGCCCGGCGTCGGGTGACAGCTACTTCTTGCTCTTGTCAGCGGCCGGCGACGCGGGCTTCGCTGCGCTGTGGGGACTCGGGCGCGGGACTCTCGCTTGCGGACGCGGGTTTGGCGGGCGAGAGGAGATCACGTCCTCGACCCAGGCCGGATCGATCTCCACCTTCGCATCCAGCTTCCCTTGCGCAGGAGGCACAGTGGGCCGCTTGGGCAGGGGTGGAGGGCCGCTCCTGACCGGTGTCTGCAGCGGCAGCGGAGGAGGGCCTTTGGCCTCTGTTCGAGGCAGCGGCGGCGGAGCCATCGCGCGCTTCATCGCAGACGCAGCTCCGCCGCGGGTGGACGCCGGGGATGAAGAGCGTCTAGGCGGCGACGACGTTCGGGCGCTCGGCGGAACGGAGCGCAGGTCGATCAGCCAGTCCGGATCGACCTCCATGGTGGAGCCTGGGGGCGAGGACGACCAGCTGGTGCGCTCGCGCACCGATGCCGGCGCAGAACGAAGCTCGACGAGCCAGGCCGGGTCGACTTCCATGGTCCCGCTCAGCGTGGCTGGCCAACGGGCATCCGCGAGCGAAGAGGGCGGCAAGCTACGCAGCTCCACGCACCAGTCCGCATCGAACTCCACCGAATCAGGCGGCTTCGCAGCGGGATCGGACGGGCGGATGGAACGGCGAGAAGCCATCGTGCAGCACAAGCGTGCGACACAATCGAGGCCGCGTAAAGGGCGGTTCGCCCGGTTCGTGGTACGCTGTCACCTCGTGCCGTCCCCAGAGCCTTCCGACGCCGAAAGCAACGATGTATTCGCCATCGGCGAGGTCCTGAGCGACACCTACGAGATCCGCGCCGTGATCGGCGACGGCGCCATGGGCCAGGTGTTCGACGCGCAGGATCAGCGCCTCAATCGCCGCGTTGCCATCAAGGTGGCCTGGCCCCACGTCGGATGCTCGGCCATCCGTCTCGAAGCCCAGGCCCTGGCCGCGATCCGCCATCCCGGACTGGTTACCGTGTATGCCATCAACGTGCACCGGGGCCACGAGTACGTCGTGATGGACCTGATCCGCGGCGTGACCCTGGAAGAGCACCTCGTGCGATCGCGCCAGACCGACGAGCCGATGTCGGTCGCCCGCGTGCTGAAGCTGCTGATGGCGATCACCGACGCGCTGTCGGCCGTGCACCGCGCAGGGCTGGTCCATCGCGATCTGAAGCCGGCCAACGTGATGGTGGGCGCAGGCGACCAGATCACGCTCGTGGACTTCGGCCTGTTCCTGCCGCAGTTCGAGCCTGGCAAGCAGGAGAAGGTCGTCGGATCCCCCACCTACATGGCGCCTGAGCTGATCCGCAACAAGGTCGAGTCCGGCTCCTGGCACCTGGTCGACATCTATGCGCTCGGCGTGCTCGCCTTCGAGCTGCTCGCAGGCGAACCTCCGTTCCCGGGCGAGAGCGTGCGCGACGTGTTCGCGGCCCACGTTCGCAAGGAGGTGCCTGATCTGACCGAGACGCGCGCTGACATCCCTCCCGGTCTTGCCGCCCTGATCCGCGAGATGCTCGCCAAGGCCCCGGGGGAGCGCCCACAGACCGGCGAGGCAATCCTCCGATCGCTGCAGACCCTGCGCGACAAGCTCGAAGAAGACGTCGCAAAGGCGCCCTTCGTGGTGCTCGTGGCCTCCCCGAACCGCGCGCAGGCCAGGGCTCTGGCAGGGGCCCTGCGGCGCGTGGTGCCAGATGCCGAGGTGCGAACCGCGCAGGACGCGGAAACGGTCATCGAGCACACGGAGTTCCATCTGCCGGACGTGGCCCTGGTCGACGCGAGCCTGCCTGGCGACGAGCTGATCGAGCTGTGCATGTTCCTGCGAGGGAGCGCACCCGGAGTCGTGCTCGGGCTGCTGGGCGACCCGCAGAGCGCTGGGGACCTCGGGTTGCTCACCCACCTCGACGCGCACTTCGTTCCCCCCATGGGCTCGGACGATCTCGGCCTGGTCCACTCGCTGGTCCGTGCGGCCCGGCGAACGCGCCGCTGACAGCCCAAGATCGTCCGACTGTACGCCGAGCCCGCACGGGCGTAGCATGGGCTCCGGGCGTTGGTACTCCTTCCCACGAAGCAGGCTTCGGCAGGAGGCGTGATGATTCGCGTCCCACTTCGGCTCAGGTCGCTAGGTGTTTGCGTTGTTGGTCTGATCGCGATCTTCCTCGCGTGTGCACAAGCCGCTGAGGAGAACCTCGACCAGCCGATCAACAGCTGCGCTTGCAAGGTAGGCGAAAAGACGCAGTGTCTATGCTCGAATGGCTCGAAGGGCACCCAGACCTGCGCCGCCGGGTGCAAGAGCTGGTCAGCCTGCATCTGCCAACCCGATGGCGGAAGCACCGGAGGCAGCGGCGGCAAGGGCGGCACCGGCGGCACCTCGGGCAAGGGCGGGAGCGCTGGCAAGGGCGGCTCCGCAGGCAAAGGTGGCTCTGCGGGCACAGGGGGCACCGGCGGCGCTATAGGGTGCCAGCCAGCTGGGCTCCAGGACCAGTGCCCCGGCGGTCTCATCGTGCTCGCCGGCACCGGAAACGACCCTCGCACCGGCTCGGCCGAAGGCATGACCAACAGCATGTGCGCTGACTACAAGGGTAGCTGCGCGCAGAGCGTGACCAAGGACGTGGTCTACCAGGTGAAGCCCGAATGCGATGGTGAGCTGTCCGCCGAGGCCTCCAGCCCCGCCTTCTTCGAGCCCATCCTCTACGCACGCACCGAATGCACGAACCCGGCGACGGAGCTCGGATGCGCGCCCTCCTCCGGGCAGGCCATCAAGTTCCCGGTCTTGGCCAACGAGATCTACTTCCTGCACGTCGCTGGCTCCATGTTCCCAGGCAAGTACGTGATCGACGTCTCGCTCACCTGCACCGTGTGCGGCAATGGTGTGATCGAAGGACCTGAGGACTGCGACGACAGCAACACCGTGGATGGCGACGGATGCTCGAAGTCGTGCAAGTTCGAGTCTGCAGGCCCGGCCGACACCTGCCCTGGCGACCTGCTGACGTTCGTGGACTCAGGTGGAACCCTGACTGCCACCGCGACGGGCGATACCAATCCGCTCTACGCGCAATATGCCGGCTCGTGCGGAATGACCGACGCCTCGGGCGATGCTGTCTACCAGATCAACACTGGAGCAGGCGGCACGTTGACCGCAACGCTCGAGACGACCGGGACAGCGTTCGACAGCGTTCTGTACATTCGATCCGGCACCTGCGGCAAGGGCACGGAAGTGCAATGCGCGGACGTGACCGGCAATGGCGGTGAGAGCATCACGTTCACAGCGCTGCCGAACCAGGACCTGTGGTTGTTCGTCGACGGCCGCGACTCGGAACGGGGCGCGTACTCCCTCAAGGTCACGCTCACTCCCTGACCTGACTCGCTAGATGCGAATTGTCCGATCGCATGGATCGCACTCGATCCATCCTTCCAAACGATACCTGCCACACCGCCACTGATCTGCGGCCAGGTGCCGACACTCCCCTACGATGACCTCCTCGCAAGGCTCGCCGTCGTACCGATCAGGCCGCGCCTCGTGCTCCCTGCATGGATCGCTCAGGAGCCACCCTGGCCCATGCACTCCTCGGCGCAGGGCTTGATATGAAGCCCATTCGAATGGCCATGGCCATGGCACGTCCATTGCTGACACTCCTGCCATCACCGCCCCTTTGGAGGACGTCATCATGGGCAGGTCCCGCTCGATTTCTCGCTGGTTGACTTGGATTGCGGCTGCTTCGATCGGGATGGGTTGCTCGGCCGCTGGGTCCTCAGGGCAGGACTTCGGCTCCACCGGAACGCGCGGGCATTCGTACGATCCAGAGCAGGGGGAAGTCACTCCCACGTCCTCGGCCGTGAATGGGATCTTTGATGGCACGGTCGGCGAAGCGGTCAGCGGCGGCGGGTGCTCCACCGAATCCGTGGCCGGCCTTGCGTCGCAGGTCGTGGAAGCCGTGAACTGCCTGCACCCCAACGCGTTCGCGCGCGTTCCGGACAAGGACAACCTGAGCATGGGAAGCGCGGCCTTCCCGTACATGCAGAAAGCGGCGCGCGACGGTCTCGTGCAGGCGCTCGACGCCAAGCCTGGCAGCACGCTCCATGTCTCGTCGATGCTGCGCACGCTGGTGCAGCAGTATCTGCTCTACGCCTGGTCCCAGAAGGGGAGCTGCGGGATCTCCATCGCAGCACGGCCCGGCCATTCGAATCACGAATCCGGGATCGCGCTCGACACCGGCGACTACTCCGCGTGGAAGTCGACCCTCACCAATGCGGGATTCTCCTGGTACGGCAGTGACGACAAGGTGCACTTCGACTTCGAGGGAGGGGGCACGGTCGCGCTCGACGGCGAAGACGTCCGGGCCTTCCAGCTGCTGTGGAACGTGAAGAACCCGAACGACAAGATCGGGGTGGACGGGGACTACGGGCCCACGACGGAATCCAAGCTTCGCAAGACGAATGCGGGCGGATTCCCGGGCGTGGTCGATTGCAGCGAGATCCTCGCCGAGGCCCATGGCAAAGGGGATGCTCCTGGCAATCCGGGGCCGGTCGGCTCTGGAGGCTCTGCTGGGAGCAACAGCGGAGGCTCAGGGGGCGCAGCAGGCAACGATTCGCCAGGAGCCGGTGGAGGCAACGCAGGCGGCTCCGGTGGCGGCACTGCCGGCTGCGGCAACGTCTCCTACGAAGGCGAATGCCAGGGAGACGTGCTCAGCTATTGCGAAGGCTCAGAGGTCAAGACCATCGACTGCGCCGCGAAGAACGCCATCTGCTCCTGGAATGCCTCCAAGAGCTACTACGATTGCGTCGCATCCGGAGCAGGCGGCACCGGCGGCTCGGCCGGCTCCTCCGGCGCAGGCGGCTCAGGCGGAAGCGCATCGGAATGCGGGTCGATCACCTACGTCGGCGAATGCACCGGCTCCACCTTGCAGTACTGCCAGTCCGACACGCTCGTTACCGTGGACTGCTCGAGCCAGGGCGCTACGTGCGAGTACAACTCGTCGGCCGGGTTCTACGAGTGTGTTGCTTCTGGCGCAGGGGGCGGCGGGGGCAGCGGAGGCGGCACGGGGTGCGGCTCGGTGACCGAGGAGGGGGAGTGCTGGGGCGACGAGCTGAGCTACTGCTCCGGCGGCCAGCTGGTCACGATGAGCTGCACGGACTACGGCAAGAGCTGCACCTGGAACAGCAGCGCGTCGTACTACGACTGCATGTGAGGCTTCCTGTCTAGCGCTTGTGTTGCCCCGGGCAGTTCTTGTGCTGCAGCAGGAGCTTCTTGAGCTGCGGTGAGCGTTGCACGAGCTGCTGCCGGAACAAGGCATTGATCAGGTTCGGTGGAAGCGCGGGAAACCGCGCAAGGCTTTGCACCAGGAGGGTCGACTGGTAGGTCCGCGAGCACAGCAGCGCCGTCATCTTCTGGTCGAACGTCACACCCACCAGCAGCGTCAAGCAGCGCCCTTCGGTCTTGAGGATCAGCCCGACCCTGTCCTCTGCGCTGGTGCGCATGAACTTGTCGCGGAGCACGTCCCTTGCGACGCGACGCGCGCGTTCCGAGTTGTCGTGCCCCATGTTGGTACGGAACACCTGGTGCAGCGATTGGGGTGCCAGCGCGTGTCGGAGCAGCGTGCCCGGAGCCTGGATGTTCCTGAGCAGCAGGCGGCGAACCGTTGCATCGCGCAGGAACTCGGCCCTGCGTCCCATGGCATCCAATCCGACCGGATTGAGGTGGTGCTCGGCAATCAGCCGCGCATGCTTCAGACCCACTTCGGCATTCTCGAGCACGGCCATGATCACGGCCGGCTCCGCATCGAGGCAGTACGCGCACAGCAGGTCACCCGTGGCCTTGTGGGCGCCCTCGATCCGCGCATCCCGCGTCATGTCCCGCAGCCGCGTCTCGTAGATCCTGCGAAAGCTCCCGGCCTCGATCGGCCCCTCTGCATCCGGCGGCTCGTCAGGCTCATCCACGACCTCCAGCTCAGGCAGCGCGTCGAGGTTGTCCTCCCCAGGCTCTTGCACCGGCATCAGCTCGGGAAGCGCGTCGAGGCTGTCCTCCCCAGGCTCCTGCACCGGCAGCAGCTCAGGCAGCGCGTCGAGGTCCTCCTCCCCAGGCTCTTGCACCGGCAGCAGCTCGGGAAGGGCGTCGAGATCCTCTGGCTCCGCTGTCTGCGCAACGACCACGACCGGCGCCTCAGCTGCATCGTCGTCTGCTGGCTCCAGCTCCGGGAGCTCGTCCACAGAAGACTCCTTGGAAGGGCTTGGCTCTTTCATGGGCCTGACAGGCGAAGGGCCGCCGCAACCTTGCCGAACAGATCGTTGATGTGGAACGGCTTCTGGATGAATCCCAGTGCCCCCTCGTCCAGCAGCCGCTGCACCTGCGGATCAATGCCGAAGCCCGAGACAAGGATGCACTTCGCCTGCGGGACCAGCTGGCGCATGGCAGCGAATGCCTCGCGTCCGCTCAGGTTGGGCATGACCATGTCGAGGATCACGAGATCGACTTCCCTCCACAGCTCCCGATAGCAGGCGAGGGCTTGCGCGCCATCGGCGCAGACGGTGACCCGATAGCCGAGATGTCGAAGCGCTGCCGCGGTCATCTCCCGAACCGACATCTCATCGTCCGCGAGCAGGATGTGGGAAGTGCCGCGCGAGGGTGCTTCGACCTCCACTCGGCCATCGGTTGCATCGAACGACTCGAGCACAGGCAGGTCGACCGTGAACGCGCTGCCCATGCCGGGTTCGCTTCGCACATGGATGGCGCCCTGATGATTGAGCACAGTGCCGTAGACGGCGGCCAGCCCCATGCCGGTTCCCTTGGACGGCTCCTTGGTAGTGAAGAAAGGCTCGAAGAGCCGCCGCCGGACGGCCTCGGTCATTCCAGAGCCTGTGTCCTCCACGCTCACGCGGACATACCTGCCTGGTGCCATCGGATAGGGTGAGCTGCGGCAGTCCTCTTCCGCGAGCGTCACCACCTCGGTCGAGAACGTCAGGTCCCCACCGTGAGGCATCGCGTCTCGCGCGTTGATGGCCAGGTTGAGGAGGGCGTTCTGCAGCTGCGCGGGATCGCCGATGCTGATCGCATCCACCGCGGCCAAGCGCGTTCGAAGGGTGATTTGCTTGTCGATCGTGCGTTCGAGCAGCGCTGCCACCTCCCGGATCAGGTTGTGCACGTCGACCGGAACCGTCCGATGAGGACCCTTGCGCGAGAAGGCCAGCAGCTGACGCGTGAGATCCGCGGACCGCGCAGCCGCCCGGGCGATGACGTAGGCGTAGTCGCGCAGCTCGGGGTTCTCGAGCCTGCTCGCCAGCAGCTCCGCATAGCCCAGCATGGCCGCGAGCTGGTTGTTGAAGTCATGGGCGATGCCGCCTGCCAGCTGCCCCAGGGCCTCCATCTTCTCCGCCTGGCTCAACCGCTGCTGGGCATGGACACTCTCGGTGACGTCGCGCACCACGGTGACGACGCGCACGACCTTCCCACCTTCCTCAATGGGGATCTTGCGCGTCTCGGTCACGTACTGCTTGCCGTCGATGGTGTTGGCTTCCTGGGAGATCCAGGGTCTGCCGGTCTCGAACACCTGCTGGTACTCCTGCCGGACCTGGGCTGGCAGGAACGGGAAGATCTCGAAGACGGTCCGCCCCAACGGGTCCGAGGTAAGCCCCAGGGACTTCATCCACCTGGTCCCGGCAGCGTTGATCAGCACGACGCACAGGTCCGAATCCACCACATGCAGCAGGTCGCTCAAGGCGTCGATGGTGTTGCGGTATCGAAGCTCCGAGTTTCGAAGGGCCTCTTCGGCGCGCCTTCGCTCGCTGATGTCCCTGCAGATCGTCAGGATCGAGACGCTCTCGGACGTTCGCACCACCGTGGCATTGACTTCCACCGGGATCGTCTGCCCGCCCGGGCCTGCATAATCGATCTCCAGATTGCGGACCGATCCCGCCTCCAGGCACTTGCGTACTTCGGCCGCATTGCGTTCCCGGTCGTAGGCTGCGGTCCACTCGAGCACCTTCCTGCCAAGCAGCTCTTCCGGGTGCTCGTGACCGGTAAGACGCGCGTACTCCTGGTTCGAGTCGATCACGCGGCCCTCACCGTCGAGGATGACGAACCCGGTGTTGGTCGTCTCGATCAGGAGCTTGTGCTTTTCCTCGTTGTCCCGCAGCGTCTCCAGGGCCCGCTTGTGCTCGGCCAGCTCCGAACGCAACCGTTCGATCTCCTGTTGCGCGTCGTCGTGCCCTTCATCGCTAGACATGCAGAAACCCGGACCTCCGTGAACGATGCGCAGCCCCACGCACCGTGTGGCTACCGTAACGTGACGGTGTCGCTGGTGCCAAGCCTCGGCTGCAGGACGAAGGCGCAAGCGGGCCGACATCCGTGTTAGCCTTCGGCCCCGAATGCAAGGCCCGATCGATTCGCGTTCTTCCCGGGTTCTGGTCCTCGTGGACTTCGATGGAACCCTCACCGAGAGCGACGGCGACTTCCAGGTCGCAGACGCACTTCTCGGCCCGGAGCGGCAAGGGGCCTGGAAGCCACTGGCCGAGGCCTACGAGCGTCTCGAGCTGTCTGCAGCCGGGTACTTCACGGCCTGGCTCGACTTGCTCCAGCTCGAACGACCGATGGAATCGATCACGCGCGCCGGGGCTGCCATCCCGTTGCGAGCCGGTGCAGACGCTCTGATGGACTATTGCCGTCAACGCGGCCTCGGTGTGCGCATCGCGTCCGAAGGCCTCGATGCCTACGTGCGCCCTGCCCTGCAGGCCGCTGGCCTGTCATCCGTGGACCTGTCCTGCAATCGTCTGGTGGAGCATCCGGACGGCTGCCAGGTGCTGTCCGCGATCGACGCTGGCCCATGCTCCCGGTGCCTGAGCTGCAAGGCGTTCCACGTGCGGCGGGCGCGGGAACTCGGGATGCGCGTCATCGTGGTGGGTGATGGAGCTTCGGATCTTTGCGGCGCTCGACTTGCGGATGTGGTGATCGCACGAGGGTCGCTCGCGGAGCACTGCGCGCGCGAGCAGATCGCCTACCTCCCGTGGCAGAGCCTGCAGGATGTCGTGGATGCAATCGGCTCGAGCCTCGAGGGCGACCCTGCCTAGCCTCGCGTGCCGCCATCCTGCGAGCACGTCTGCACGCAGTCCCGCGCGGTCTGCTTGCACTTCTCGATGCAGGCCTGATCCCCGTCGCACCTGAGCGTGCAGTTCGTCTGCGACGTCTGGCAGCGCGTGTTGCACTGCTGCACTCCGGCGTGGGACGTCGAATCCAGGAGCGTCAGCACCGAGAGAGGCGCTGCGAGCGCCACCACGATCAAGACCAGCTTCGTGCACTGGGGCCCACGCATGGCAGATTCCTCAATCGGAGTTGAACGGGCGCTGCGGGCCGACCTTGAGGGGTACCGACGGATCGATTCCTGGCATGGGACGCGGGGACCATGAACGCGCGAGCGTTGGCTCGCATCTTGTATCTGCATGGGACACCCCTTCTGGAGGTTCCCATGGCAGCCATGTTGACCACATCGATTCCCAGGCCCCGCATCGACGAAGCGCTGAGCCAGAGAGACAGGGCCCGGGACTTCGTCTCCATCGATTGCGCTGTGTGGATCTCCAGAATCATGAGCGCCGTGCAACGCCAGGACCCGGATGCGATTGCGCATTTCTGCAGGAGCATGCGCGACACCCTGCGCGCTCTGGGCGCCACCGCAGCGCTGGGCACCACTGTGCGGCTCGAGGCTGGATGCCGATGCTACAGCCGCGCGATGACGTTCGCGGTCTTCCGCCGCCTCATGCGCGACGTGACCCGCCTCGTCGACCGCCTCCACGCCCAGCTGTCCGACCCCGCCTGGTGTGCCCCCCCTGCTCCCAGAGTCGTTCGCGTCGAGTCCCAGGTCACGAGCCGTGGTGCCGCAACCTGCATCGCCCGCATCCAGCTCAAGCGCGTGCCCAGCGAGCCTCGCGCCCGGTGGCCTTTTCAGTGAGTCAATTGTACCCCGGGTGTCAACCGCATGACGCTGCGGGGTGGGTCAGGTGGACGTCGGCAGCGGTGCATCGAGCAGCCAGTGTTTGCGACACAGCGCTGTGTACGTCTCATTGCCGCCAATCAGCAGCTGGGGCCCTTCCCGAAGCACGTGGCCATCGAGCACCCGGGCGTTGATCGTCGCCTTCTTGCCGCACCAGCAGATCGTCTTGAGCTCCTCGATGTCGTCGGCGAGCGCCATGAGCGCAGCCGACCCGGCGAACAGCTCTGCACGAAAGTCGCCGCGCAGGCCGTAGCACATCACGGGCACGTTCTGGAAATCCGCAACCTCGCACAGCTGCCTGACCTGCCCAGGCGTCAAGAACTGCGCTTCATCCACCAGAACGCAGTCCAGCTTCCCCTTGGTGCGCCGATCGTCCTCGACCAGCGTGCAGAGGTTGGTTTCCGGATAGATCAAGGCATCGACCTTGGCCACCAGCCCGCCGATGCGAGGCTTGATGATGTCCTCGCCGTCCCGATTGTCGAGGTGGGGCTTGAGCAGCAACGTGCGTTGATGACGCTCGTGGTAATTGTGACGCACCTGCAGGAGCTGCGTGCTCTTGCCGGCATTCATCGCGGCGTAGCGAAAGTAGACCTTGGCCACGGGAACCTCCCGAAGGGTTGAGCGGATGCGGCATGCTACCTCACCGGAGCGGCGCGGAAGAACGCAGAAATGCTCTGGCCTGCGGGAAGGGGGCGTGGATCGGGCGCCGGCATGCAACCGCGCTGGGAGGCGCAGCGCTGGCGCCGCGCAGGCAGGAGCTACTTGGGGACGACGCAGTTTGCGGAGGAGGGCGCGGACTCGTTGTTGCCTTCCCTGCACTCGTGGAAGGTGGGGTTCTTCTTCGGATCGACGCGGGCAAAGAACAGATCGCCTGACTGGACGGCATCCCCTGGCTTGGCCTTCCAGGTGACCTTCCCTACCTGACCCGGGAACAGCGCCGAGACGGTCGCTGCGCTGCCGAGCAGCGTGTCCTTGTTTCCCTGGCGATGGTAGAAGTCGACCTGTACGCCCGCTGGCAGGATCGCCGAGCCGAGATTGCGCACGAGCGCGTCGAGAACCACTGGCGTCACACACTGGACCTCCAGCAGGACCGTGGCATCCGGCGCGTTGAACAGGCCTTTGTCCTGCACGTTCTGCCGGTAGTTGTTGAGCCACGTCGTGTTCCAGTTCTCGGTCTCCTCCTTGGGGATCGAGCCGTAGACGTTCGGAGCCTTGCAGGCGCTGTCCCGATCGTCGCAGATGTTGTTGACGTGGTAGGTGTGCTGGTTCCACAGCGCGCGGGTGCCGACCCACGAGTTGGCCTTGTCCGCAAAGACCTTCAGTCCCCGGTATCCCTTGTTCGACGTCGGCCCCGGCTCCCACGTCACGCCGTTGACCTTCGTGGGAACATTCTGGGCGTCGATGCACTTCCACGACAGCGGGCTCGCGCTGTTGGAGACCATGATCATCTCCGCATGCCCGTCGCCGTCGACGTCCGCAACCAGCGAGGCCTCGTCGGCGGTGAACGAAGAGTGCGACGCCACGAACTTCACTTGCCCCTTGTTTGCACCGTCGAACACCCACAAGAAGCACTCGTCCGCGTAGATCACCTCCGCCTTGCCATCACCCTCGAAGTCGAACACCGTGGAGCCGGTCTGCGACGAGCTCAGATCGTGGCTCTCCATCTTCCAGAGCACGTCGATCTTCTTGCCCACGAAGTCAGGCTTGAGCACCGAGTAGAACGTCTGCACCGCCACGCCGATCTCGCGCTTGCCGTCGCCGTCGAAGTCCGCCACGGTCGGAGGCCCCCCGTGCGCGCCCTTCACAGGATCCAGCACGCCCGGTATGTCGAAGGGGCCGAGCCTGGTGGCGCCGGTCGCGCCGTTCAGGATGTACATCTTCGCTTTGGAAACGAGGATCACCTCGGGCTTCGTGTCGCCATCCAGATCCGCGATCGCCGGGAATCCATCCGCAAGATCCGCCCGGTTCCACACGGTCTTCCCTTCGTAGTCGTAGGCAGTCGTGCCAGCGACCAGCTCCATGTCGCCGTCGCCGTCGATGTCGGCCAGCGCGCTCATCGCGTACACCACTGACTCGCCACCCTTGCCCAGCGTCCCGTGGAAGACCTGCGTCAGCTTCCCATTCGCCGTCGTGTAGACCGTCGCTCCGTAGCTGATCTCCGGCGCTCCGTCGCCGTTCATGTCCCCGATCGCCAGCCCTCCCCCCCAACCGAAGTTCGCAGCATCCGAGCCAGGGACCACCTTGTCGCTGGTGCGCAGAACCTTCCCTGTACCGTCGATGATGACGAGGTAGCCCTCACCCGTGATCGCAGCGATCTCCATCCCGGGCTTGGCCGTGTCCAGATCGCCGATCGCGAGCGACAGGCCCATGAAGCCCACAGAGGAGGCGCTCGCCTTTCTGAGCGACCAGATCTCATGGCCGCTGCGCCCGTCCAGCACGCGCAGCACCCCGGTCCTGCAGCTGTCCGGATCGCCATTCGCATTGCCGCAGTTGAGCTGCTTGGTGTCCCCGGACACGAACACGACGTTGGGCGGATCCAGCTCGTCGACCTTCCCATCGCAGTTCGTGTCGTACAGCCGACCCACCGTCGGAGTCGACCAGACGTCCGTATGGTTCGGGAACTGGGTTGCAGTCGGACCCCACGACCACTTGACGACCGCATCGAGCTTGCCCGAAGGCGGATGGTATTCGCAGGGCAGAAGGCAGTCCGGCGGGCCCGCATCCGGCGTGTTGGAAGGACACTCGGGAGGAAGGGTCAGACACCTTCCAGGCGCTGGTACCGGCTCCAGACACACGGGGCCGCCGCCGTCCCCGGCTGCGTCCGGCCCGCTCCCTGATTCGACCGTCGCATCCGAGCTGCCGCCGTCCCCAGGCCCTGGCTGCGTCCCCAACCCCAGCTCGCAGTACTGACCCGGATCGCAGTCCGCTGCCGCGTGGCAGATCTTGCCAGGCACCACGCAGGCATTGGCGAAACAGGTCTCGTCCACCTTGCAGCAGGCCTCGCCGCAGGCCTGCGCGATCGCACAGCACGCGCCCCCTACGCAGACCCCGCCGTCGCACGGCTCGTGCTCCGTGCACTCCGTCGCCTTGCCGTCGCCGAACAATCCACCGTCCCATCCGGCTCCGCCCCCGGTTCCCGCCTTCCCACCAGCGTCGCTGCTGCCCGACGCACCTCCGGAAGCATCAGGGAGATCCTCTCCTTCCTTTCCGACCGTGGCGGGTGAAGAGCAGGAGACAGCTGCGATGACAAGCAAGGACGCACTTGCGATGCGCGATTTGGTTTCCATGATGCTCTATGATTGTACGCGCGCGATCCTTCAAAAAAAAGGGATCGGCCGCGCAGAGGGTGGATCACGAGCGATCCATGAGCAGCGCAGGCCAGGACATCGCGTCCTGGCGCACAAGGGTATCCCGCGAGGATCACGAGCGCAGCGAGGCCAAGAAAACCTCCAGATCTCCGGTCTCCCTGTGAACCTCTCTGCCCTGCAAGCTAGCCCCTTGGAGTATCCCGCGAGGCGAGCTCGGTCAGGGTGACAGCCCGGTCTCGCGGCGGAGCTGCTCGGAATAGGGGCTCCTCGGAAAACGCGCCACGAACTGCTCGGTCCGAGCTCTTGCCTGCGCAGCGCGACCCAGCCGCACCAGGGCCCGTATCGCGAGCGCCTCCCGCTCCTGGTACAGCATCCCGCGCGCGAACTCCCGATGCCCCTTGTCCGCCATTCGAAGCGCTTCCTCAGGACTGCGGCCCAGCGCTGCCCGTACCTCGGCCAGATGCTGCACCTCGCGACGATACAGGTCGTCGCGCGACTCCTTGGTCTCGCTGCGGCTCGCAGCCGGTCCCGCGCTCGAGCTCGCAGGCGCTCCCGCATCCAGGGTCGCCGCTTCCTGATCGAGATCGATCTCCACCGTCGCAGAAGGCGCGGGCGGCTGAGGAATCTCGGGTTGCTGCGACACCACCACAGCAGGCGGGGAAGGGGGCGGCCGATGCGGGGAGCGAAGCGCGAAGCCAGCGAGAACGACAGCGCCGATCACTCCCAGCCCTCCCAAGCCCAGGATGAGCTTTGGTCCCAACGCAGGTGCCGCGCTCGGCGCCGTCGGCGCGCTGAGCTGCTGGCGGAATCGATCCAGTCCTGCGCCGAGATCGAAGCCTGGCGCCCCCTGCTCCGCAGCCTGACGAAGCGCCGCGCGCAATCCCTCGGAGAGCGCAGGATCCTCCATCAATCGGATGGGATCGCGGCTCATGTGCTGCTCCCCGCGGGCCCACCCCGCAACGACGATGGCTCCATTCCGACCAGCCGAGCATAGGCGTGCAGGAACTCGTCGCGCGCCGTGTGCAGCCGAGAATACACCGTACCCACCGGAATGCCGAACGTCGCTGCAATCGCGTCGCAGCTCTCGCCTTCCATCTCGTAGAGCACGAAGATCGCGCGACGCTCCAGATCGAGCCCGTCGAGCGCTGCCTGCACGCTCCGCACCGCGCGCGCATGGACCAGCTCGTCGTGCGGCGTCATGTGCTCTGGTACTCCTTCGGCTCGCTCTGGATCCGACAGCAACGAGGTGCGCCGCCCTTTGCGCCGCGCCGCCATCGCCACCCGCAGCGCGATCTCCGCAAGCCACGTGGTTGGCCGCGCAGGCCCGGCCACGTGCCCTCCCTGCCGGTGCACCACGAGGAAGACCTCCTGGACGAGATCATCGACATCCGGCCCCCGCACCCCGAGCCGCGACAGGAACCCGGCGACGTAACGCCCGTGCTCCCTGAACAGGGCTTCCGCATCGCTGCGTACGGGGCGCGTCGGAGAGTCGGTACCAGGTCCACGCTCTTTCATGTCCCCGCTGCCCACAACCTTCAGAAAAAGGTGAGAACCGGACCCACACCGATGCCAAACCCCGCAGCCGGCGCCTGGAGCGACGTCGCAACCGCGCCATCGGTTCCAACCACGTCCAGCCTCGGACGAGCAAAGGGAAAGAACCCATCCACCGCGACCTCGATGGCCACGAACCGCCCCACCTCCCATTGCGTTGCCACACGCACGGCCACGGCTGCCCAAGGCAGCGCGGGCGCGTAGTTCTCCCGATAGTCTCCTCCTCGCGCCACCCAACGTCCGGCGATCGCCCCCACGCATCCGATGCCGGTCCAGCGCCCCATCGGCTTTCGGCCGCAACCATCCAGACGCCCCGCCAGCATGCTCACGTCGACCCGGCCTGCGCCGAGCTGGGACTCGCGACCGATCGTTCCCCACCCGGAAAGCTGCAGTGCGGCGCTGGGCCATCCCAGGTCGACGCCAAAAGAGCCGCCCAGGGTCGTCGAAGGAACAACGCCGACCCATCCGTGGATCGCCGCCTTGCCAGCGAGTGAAGCACGGTTGTCCGGCCCTGACGCAAGCGGCGGTGGCGATGGCTGCGGCTGGGCAGCCTGGGCCAGGGGAAGCGATGGAGTCTGCGCCGACGGCTGGGACTGGATGGGCGCCGAAGCCTGGGCAGGTGGCGAAGTGGCGATCACCGGAGGGGCGAGGACCGTGGTTGGCTCGCTCATGAGCTCCTGCAGGAACGTCGCATCAATGGCCAGCGCCACGGCAAGTCCCACAGCAGCCTGAAGGTCTGCGCAGGGAATTGTGGCTGGTTTGAGGTGGCGTTCGGCAACCGGAGCCCCTTCGCGCAGCACGGTGATGTCGACGCCCCGAGACGGGGTCTCCACGACCCGCACTCGCACGCGCTGATCAATCCGGTCGCGTCCGAGCCAGACCGTCGCGCGCCCCGCGAGCCCGCCATGATCGAGGCAGCGTCCAGCCTGCAGCTCGATGGCATCGCGCACTCCATGCGTCTCCTGTGCGTGCCCCGCCGCTGTCCCCAGCAGGAGTGTTGCGCACGCCGCGCATGCGCAGGCACCGGCTCGAAGCGCTCCGGAGAAAGTGCGGTGGCTGCCCGGTCCCATGCTCGGCCGGATGGTGCACCGGTTTGCAGCCGAGATCCACCTCCGCTGTCAGGTCCTGCCTGGACGAGCACTGCGGCGCAGCCATCGGATCGCACCGATCAGGGCTGCGAGCATGGCCCAGCGCCCGGTCGCACTTCCCGCCGGGCCCACGGAGCACTTGGATGAAGGCGCTGACGCTGCGGGTTGGGTCGAGGCTGAAGGGGAAGGTGCGGCGGAAGGAGCTGCACTGGCCGAGGCAGAGGCCGAAGCGGAGGGCGCGTTCTCCACACGCACGCGCTCCCCTGTGTCCTTGGCGATGTGCCGGTACCATTTCTCCGGGTAGGGCGGGTGCGTGACCTTCCCTTTGTCATCGCGCACGTTGCCATCGAGGTACTTGACCAGCAGCTCCTGGCTGAGCTTCTGCCACCGCGCCACCACGCGCTCTCCCGCCTGATCCGAGTACTTCGTGAGCATCTCCTCAGCCGCGCCGGGCGAGGTCTTGAAGAGCGTGGCCGCCTTCTCCTCTACCCGGGACTGCTCGTTGAAGAACTCGTTCTCGAACTCGCCTTGGACTTTCTGGATGTCCACGATCATGTCGCTGTAACGGCCATATGCCTGGTTTGCGACCGTGTTGAAGACCCAGAAGGCCGAGTCCGGAGCGTACTTGGTGAACGATCCAGTCCCCACCGCGTAGGGCTTCGAAACCTTCCGGATACCGACGTACATGGGCACGTACACGGTGCTCGCCGCATCGTCGACCGAGAACCAGAGCACCCCTCCCACCGGATTGGGAAGGAAGGCTCGCGACTGGGTCGCAAAGGAGAACCCTGTCTGCTGCGTGGCAATCGCCCGCTCGTGGACGTAGCTCTTGCCGTCGACCTTCCACCGCATGGGGCGCCAGCGGTAGGGCACGGAATAGGGCCCTGCGCCCACGTCGTGGCGCATGTCGAAGTCGGTGTCCTCGTAGTGATCGCGCATGATCCGGATCAGGTCGCGCGGGGTAAGCTTGCTGTCCGGCTTGACCCACATCGGAAGCGGAGGTGCGCCCGGCTTGCACTTCACGTAGTCCATCGGGATCTTCATCGAGGGGGCGACCCGATGGTAGAAGAGCCAGACCCGCGCGTCGCACGCCCGGATGTCGTCGCAATTCACCTTCTCGTACGCATCCGCAAAGGAGAAGTCCTCATCCTTGCCCGAGAAGTAGCCCTTGTCGCGGGCAAAGGAGATCACGTCCTTGGAGTACAGGCAGTTGTCCGGATCGTGCAGGGGGAACTTGCGAATCCGGGACTGGTTCGCGTGCGCCGTGACGTAGCCGTCCGGCACGCGCATCGCCACCCAGTTGGCTCCCAGGCTCCCTGGCCCCTTGCCGATCATCTCCATCAGCCAGACCTCGTTCGGATCCGAGATGGAGAACGACTCGCCCTTGCTGGCATAGCCGTGCGCTTCCACCAGCTGCGCCATCACGGCGATGACCTCGCGCGCCGTCTTGGCCCGCTGCAAAGACACGTACATCAGGCTTCCGTAGTCAATCCCACCCTTGGGATTCTCCAGGGCTTCCTGCCCTCCGAACGTGGTCTCGCCGACGGCCACCTGGTGCTCGTTCATGTTCCCGACCACGCGCCAGGTCTGCGCCACCTGGGGAATCGATCCCAGCGGCTTGTCCGTATCCCACTCCCGGATCTCCATCATGGAGCCTGCGGGGTGGCGCCCCGCAGCGCGGAAGTACAGCTCGCCGTACAGCTCGTGGGAGTCTGCCGTGTAGGTGATCATCGTCGACCCGTCGGCAGTCGCGCCCCGTGTCACCAGCATGCTCGTGCAGGCCGAGGCATCCCTGGAGTCGCACAACACCAGTCCGAGCGTGCAGGCTCCGACGATGATTCGGATGGAAGAAGGCAGGTTCATGGCAAGGGCTCCTGGCCCGAGGTGGTGGCTGCGGCGGTGGATGCTAGGCTACTTGAGCGGCGGCGGATTGTAGATCTTCTTCACGTCCGCACCGCCAGCGAAGGCGTAGGACCCGGCGCTGCCGTAGCCGTAGGCCACGATGCCGAAGGGCTTGGCGCCCGACAAATGGTGCACTCCCTCGTTGAGCGGACAGCGCCGCGACTCGTACTGGATCCCCAGCACCGTGCCGGCCGACTCCGTAGTGCAGCCCGTCGTCGCGCTGCCATCGAGCTGCACGTCCGTTCCAACTTCCACGGATATCACCACGTAGTTCTTGTCCCAGGAGTTCGGGGTCAGGATCACGTACTCGGTCCGGTACTGCTCCACCGGCGGGTAGATCGTGAGCGACGGATCCCCGATGACCGCCCCTTCGACATAGCCGTTGCTGATCAGGATCTGCCCGACCATCACGGGCTTGCTCGACTCGACTACGAAGTCGTTCTGCGCCCACGTGGTGATCACCTCTCCCGGCTGGATCGTGAACGAATCGTACGGCGGCGGCAGCGTCGTCTTGACCTCCGCGTCCTCGGCCACCCCGAGGAACCGGATCACGTCCGGCTCGCGCCAGCTGCTCGTCGAACGAATCGGGCTGCGCGTGATCACGTAGTGCATGCCCACCGACTCGACCGGGAAGATCTGCTCCTCGAGGTGATCCAGGCAGCACGTATCGCCGGTGCCCCACCCCGGGTAGGTGGGAATCTCGAATCCTGCAGGGGACTGGGTTGATTCGACGCCGCTGAAGACTGCGACCGGCTGCGTGGATTCCACGATCGTGCCCGTAAGATCCGTGGCGACCTTCATGTCCTCCTTCATGAGGGCGTCGTCCGTCTCCAGATTGAGCACGTCGAACGGTCCGATCGTGATGTCGATGGATTCGCCAGGTCCAGTCGCCGCGATCGGTGGATTGCCGCGTATACGCCAGCTCGGGCGCACCTTGACCAGGGTGTTCTCCTTGGTGCCCACGACCGTGACGTAGGACCGGTCGATGATGGTCCCGATTCCAGGGAAGTTGGTCGGAAACGGGTGCCCGGCGACCCAGCCGATGACGCGGTGGATCTTGCCCAGCGCATTGGTGGGAAGCAGCAGCGATGCGTCGTTGGAGTACGTGTTGGTGAACACGTTGAACTGGTAGACGACGATGGGAGCCGAGGAGGTGATCCGGAAGGCACGGGACGACAGGCAGGTGCCCGGCGACTTGTAGTCGTTGGGCTTGGTCCCGCAGTCGAGCTCGCGCGTGGGAAGGACGATCTGCTTGAGATCGCCCGGACCCACGGAGACCTGCGTGACGACCGTGGGCACGGGCGTTTCACCGACCGCTGCATCGTTGATCTCGATGGTGACGTTGGCCTGCGCCTGGCTGGCGTTCGAAAGGACCACACCCCAGGGAGCGCTCGCAGGATCATTCATCGCGTCCTGCTGATCCAGATCCACGGCCCAGAACTCGCACCCCACGTTGGAGGGCTGGCCAGAGACGAGCTCGCATTCGGACCCGCACTTGCCGTCGCCGCAGAGCTTGCCGGCTCCGGTGTCGCACGTCTCGATCAGGTCCCCGGGCTTGCCTTCCGCCGTGCAGGCATGCACCTCGTTGCCCACGCACATGTTCTTGTTGGGCTGGCACTCCACGCACCCGACCCCGGGCGCGCAGATCTGCGGGGCGCACTCCTTGTGGTCGATCTCCTTGCCGTTCTCGTCGCAGACCGTGTACTTCGTGCCCAGGCACGCGTTGCACCCGAACATCTGGCCATCCCCACCGGGAGCATCTGGGATGAACGCACCTCCGCTGCCGCCGACGCCCCCGCCGAACTCCGATTCGGAGGAGTTGGCCGAGCAGCCGGCCGCATAGATCATCCCCATCCAGGTGGCGATCGCCACCACGCCCAGAAGATGCAAGCGATTGCGCATGGTTTGGCTCAAGGATACCAGACCGCGCACCAGATGAAAGGTTCGGCCTCCAGGCGATCGCGCCGGCAACCTGAATTCCACGCGAGCCGAATAATGCGATCCTACTGGCAGCAGCTGCAGTCGATGTGCTTGAAGACCACCTCGCAGCCGTCACTCACGTCCTTCTCCAGGGGAACGTCGTTGCAGGTACCCAAACCGAGCAGAACGATCTTGGACGGCGTGCAGTTGGTCGACTCGTAGGTTCCGCCGATCGCTTCGCACTTCATGTCGCCGCACACGGTGGCGCAGTCGACGCGATCGGTGGACTCCTTGTTCTCGCAGCACAGCCCCTTGGAGCAGGCTCCCTGGGTGCATGCGTGACCGCATGAGCCGCAGTTCTTGGAATCGTACATCGGATCGATGCACGTGCCGTCGCACGCCATGGTCGTGGGCGACATGCATGGCTGCGGCTTGCCGTCCACGCACAGCGTGAACTTGCCGACATCCTTGCCGCACGACCCGCAGTTCTTCGGATCCTTCAGCAGATCGACGCAGACGCCGTTGCACGCGAAAGCTCCTGCCTGGCAGGCCGGATAGCCTTCCGCGCACGTGCCCAGCCCCACGGGCTTGTCGCACCCTCCGCAGTGCTTGGGGTCGACGGTGAAGTCCGGGCAGCGATCGCCGCACGCCTGGCACGGGGTCACCTCCAGCGGCGCCGTGTACTTCACATTGTCAGGTGCCGTGTACACGATTGTGGTGGGCAGCACGTTCGACGGCGTGCTGAAGACGATCCAGCAACGCTCCGTGGCTCCGGTAGCGACCTCTGCGTTGTCCTTGCACCCTTCCGCCAGGGCCAGCGTTGCCTTGTCCCCGGGATACGAGGTCTCGTCTGCCCCGAGCACCGAGAAGTTCTCTGCCTTGAGCGGAAGGGCGACGGCCATGCGGTTGAGCAGGCTCATGTCCACCTTGACGAACAGCTGCTGCTTTTCGGCGACCGCCGTGCCCATGGTGTCGGCCTGGACAGCCTTGAAGGCCAGCAGCTCGACCGAAGGGGGAGGGGGCTCGGTGCTGCTGGAGTTGGAGCAGCCCAGCAGCAGGCCGGCCGAAAGGGCAAGTAGAGTCGTTCGCGAGAGGTTCAGCATGGCCCTGTGCCCTACCATGCACTGCGCCCGGCTTGAACGGCCAGGGGCGATTCGCTCCCACGGCCGTGGGCCGTCACTGTGCCGGCGAGGATGAAAGGGTGCGGCGCAGGGCCGACCGCTTGACGCGTGAGCAGTCTCGCTCTGGACGGATCAGCCCATCAAGCCCGGTTCGGACCCGGATCGCAACATTGTTGGTCGATCTTTCGCAGGAGGGCCCGTTTCGTGGTAGCACGCGCGCCCCCTCTTTCGTCAGCCCGACCGGTGGCAATTCTGCCAGCGGCTTCGGGAAAACCGACAGTCCCGTGCAGGCAACACGGGGCTGGAGTTGCAGCAGCCGCCAGACGGATCTCACCGACCGAATGAAGAATCATCCCGCGCGTGAGAGTGGCGTCGCTCGTTGGAGCGAACAGCACAAATCGAACACACGGCCCCGCCCCAGCGAACTGGGCGAAGGGGCAGCGCCGACCGACCTGCCTGGGCCTGATCATGTCGATGACACACTATCGGTGATCGGCTCCGACGAAGCCGAGTTCGTGGACGGCGCCAAGCACGTCCGGCTCGCGGCGAAGCGTCTCGCGGACGCCGAGTCCTCGGAAACACGCGTGATCGCGCACATCGAGCGTGGCGCCGTGTCCGCGGACGACGAGAAGTACGCCGGGTCGAGCGATCCGGTGCGCATGTACCTCAGGAAGATGGGCACGATGGCGTTGCTCACCCGCGAGGGAGAGGTCGCGATCGCCAAGCGGCTCGAAGAAGGACAGCAGCGGGCTCTGGCCGCTACGCTCAAGTCCCCGGTCGTCGTCGGTGAGCTGATCGCCCTGGGCGATGCCTTGCAGCAAGGCAAGGTCCGCGCGGGCGAGCTCGTGTGCGATCCAGAGGACGACGAGCTTGAGTTCGACGAGGAAGCGGCCACGCGACGGATCCTCAAGGCGATCGATCAGCTCGCGCGTCTGGCAAAGAAGCAGGCGGACCTCGCGGCGGCGGTGGCCTCGGGTGCGAAGGTCGCCCGTCAGGCTGCGGCCGACGAGGCACGCATCCGCGCGCAGATGGTCGAGACGGTGCGCGAGATGCGCCTGAGCAAGAAGACGATCGCCAAGGTGGTGGCAAAGCTCAAGGCGATGATCAAGAAGGTCGAGCGCGCTGCAGCCCCGGCCACCGAGCTGGAGCGACGCACCGGCGTAGCGATCGAGACGATCAAGCGCATGGTGCGCGAGGCCAAGACCAACCGCGCAGCTCTCAAGAAGCATGCGGCACGCCTGCAGCTCGACGAGGCCGCGTTCCTGGCCATCGACCCGATGCTGAAGGCCACTGCCAAGAACCTGGCCCAGCTCGAGCGCGATCTGCAGATCGACATCGACGAGCTACGCGCGACCTACGAAGAGATCCGTCAGGGCGAGCGCATCGCCGAGCAGGCCAAGACCGAGCTGGTCGAGGCCAATCTGCGCCTCGTGGTCTCCATCGCCAAGCGCTACGTCAATCGTGGGTTGCAGTTCCTGGACCTGATCCAGGACGGCAACATCGGGCTGATGCGAGCGGTCGACAAGTTCGACTACAAGCGCGGCTACAAGTTCAGCACCTACGCCACGTGGTGGATCCGGCAGTCGGTCACGCGCGCGATCGCGGACCAGGCGCGCACGATCCGCGTGCCAGTGCACATGATCGAGACGATCAACAAGCTGGCGAGGACCTCGCGCAGCCTGGTGCAGGAGTTCGGGCGCGAGCCCACGCCCGAAGAGATCGCGGCGAAGATGGAGCTGCCCCTCGACAAGGTTCGAAACGTGCTGCGCGTCGCCAAGGAGCCGATCAGCCTCGAAGCGCCCGTGGGCGATGAAGGCGACAGCACGCTCGGGGACTTCGTGGAGAACAAGACGACCATCAGCCCGAGCGAAGAGGCCACGCAGGCGAGCCTCGCGGACTGCACGCGCCGGGTGCTCGAGAGCCTTACGCCGCGCGAGGCGCAGGTCATCCGCCTGCGGTTCGGCATCGGTCGCAAGAGCGATCACACCCTCGAGGAGATCGGCGGAGACTTCCGCGTCACGCGCGAGCGCATCCGCCAGATCGAAGCCAAGGCCCTCACCAAGCTTCGCCACCGCAGCCGCAGCGTGCAGCTCGAGGGATTCCTCGATCGCTGAGCGCGCAGCGCGCACGCTCCCCGTCGCTCATTCCCTTCTGACCTATTTACCTGTCTTGATCCCTGGGTAGTCGCTCAGGTTCTTGCCGTTGGGCATCATGCTGGGAGGCACCTGTGCGCCCGACGTGCGAAGCAGGTAGCGCTCGCAGCGCGAGAAGTCGGCTTCGCAGTACAATGCCATCCACATGTGAAGGACGCTCTCCATGGAAAACATCGGGTACAGCGGGCAACCTTTGGAATAGGGGCACACGGTTGGGGGCGACGAATCTGGCATCAGCTGCTCCAGGATAGGCCTTCCAGAGTAACCCTGCGCTGCGGGGACGGATAGCGTGATCCTCTCGAGCGCCGGTTGTGCATCCAGCCTTGTGCTCGTATTCTCGTTGGGATCGTCCAACGTGAGAGGTCGCAAGATGTCCAATGCCCCGAGACCGAAGCAAGGCCCATCGTGCTTTGCCAGCGGTGTCGGGGCGGTTGCATCCCTGGCTGCCGCTGCTGCCCTGCTCACCGGCTGCGGCACCACCGGAGAAGAGACTGCGCTGCCTCCCCAGCACCCCAAGGACGCAGGCCAGGACGTAGCCGCCGCGGATGCGAAAAAGGACGGAAACGGATCGTGCGTGCCCCTGACCTGCGGGGCAATCGGAGCAGAATGCGGGAGCACTCCGGACGGGTGCGGCAGCGTGCTGGAATGCGGCAGCTGCAAGCCCAACGTGGTTTGCGGCGGTGGAGGCCCGAACCAGTGCGGCTCCACGCCCTGCACTCCCAAGACCTGTGCCGGTCTGCCGAATGCGTGCGGCGTGATGTCCGACGGCTGCGCCGAAACGATCGATTGCGGCTCGTGCACGGCTCCCAAGACCTGCGGAGGCGGGGGCGTGGCCAATACCTGCGGCTGCGCGGCGCCCTCCTGTGCGAGCCTGGGCGCGTCGTGCGGGACTCCCTCGGATGCCTGCGGCAACACGGTGAGCTGCGGCACATGTACGGCGCCCCAGACCTGCGGAGGGGGCGGGCAACCCTACAAGTGCGGGTGCAAACCCCAGGGCTGCGGCAACAAGTGCGGGTCAGTCGGTGACGGATGCGGAGGCACACTGTCGTGCTCGTGCTCCGGCGGCAAACAATGCATCGGCGGCACGTGCTGCGCGCCCAGCTGCTCCGGCGCTTCGTGCGGCGACTCCGACGGCTGCGGGGGGGCGTGCGACGGCGACTGCCCGTGGTCGCAAACGTGCGGCTCCGACCACCAGTGCCACTGCGGCCCCAGCCCGGACTTCAAGAGCGTGGGCGGCCAGTGCAAGGCTTCCTGCGGACAGTTCCTCAGCCACCAGGGCTGGAGCAACGATGGGGGCGGATGTTGCCCGGGATTCTGTGCGGCGGGCGTGCAGGGCTCGTCGCTGAACGAGACCTGGGACTGCGTGTCATGCTGCGAGTCCGTCCCGGGCTTCAACGCATGCCAATGAAGGCCAGAGTCCTGCTGATCGCTGCAAGCCTGCTCGTCGGGGCCTGCTCCAAGCAGGGCATGGTGGACTTCGCCATCTCCGGCGCGCATCGTCCTGGACGCGCGCCCGCGCAGGTCGCTCCCTGGGGCGGCGAGACCTATCGTGTGCTGGCCGGGGACCTTCATTGCCACGTATCGCCTCCGGATCACCCTTCGCATGTGACTCGCAGCTTTGAGCAGACCGTGGAGCTGGCCCGAAGCGAAGGGCTCGACTTCGCAGTGCTGACTCCCCATGTCTGGTCGCGGTTCTTCGAGTCCCCGGACCTCCGGCAGCTCGCCGTGGCCTGGCAGCGACAGCTCGAGAAAGACATCGCAGGCCAGGAGGGGGCCACGACGCTGTTCATCCCTGGGTTCGAGTACTCGGATGCGAGCTGGGGGCACGTGGGGTTGTCGTTCGCAGACGTGGAGCGCGTGCTTCAGGACCTTCCCGTCAAGGAGGCTCAGTCCCACCCGGAGCGGTTCGTCGATGCCTGGGTGCGCCATGGGGGAATGATCGTTCTCAATCATCCCTTGCAGACTCCGCTCGACTCGATGTTCAGCGAATCCAAAGCAGATCTGTCGTTCCGTCCGTACACGGCCCCAGGTCCGTTCCCCGAGGAGATCAACGCGTTTCGTCGTCATGCCCATGGCCTGGAGGCGTTCAACCTGACCGCGAGCCGGCTGCGCGATCGCTGGATCCTCCACGACGCCGAGGCAGGGCTCCGCAGCGTGCTCCACCTGCTCGACCAGGAGATCCTGGTGCAGCAGAGGATGATCGCAGCCACCGGCGGAAGCGACAGCCACGGCTCGCAGCTGCGCGCAACCTTGTTCGTGCTGGCAAGGGACAAGTCGCGGGAATCGATCCGCGATGCGATCCGGTCTGGCAGGACATGCGTCCGGGACCCCCTTGCGTGCACGCTGATGGCGCGTCCGGCAGGCGGCGGAGTTGGCGTGGTAGCAGGCGGGTCGCTCACGGGCGTTTCCTCCATCGAGGTCATGGTCCAGGGGAGCGACGCGGAGCTGATCGTCAACAGCCAGGTCGTGAGCCGGTCCATTTCGTCGACGCCTGTGCGATTGGACGTTCCTGCGCAGTGCAGCGTGCTGCGAGCGCGCTCCGGGCAGGGTTTCTCAGGACCGATTGAGATCAACTGCCCGTTTGCGTCTGCCAGGGCAGATGGCGCGGCGCAGGGACGCTAGCGGATCAGTGCGCCGCAGCAGCAAGCTGCGCCGCCTGAGCGCACACGCGGTTCGCGAATGCACACGAGCGCTGATCGCTCTTGCACCTGCGCGTCGCAATGTCGCAGCTCCGGTCGTAGTACCGCTTCGCCTCGGCGGCATTCGCCACTGTCCCCCAGCCGCGCTCGTGCACGACCCCAGCCAGGCGACAGGGATGCTCGTGGATGGCGTTTTCCGGGCACCGCACGCTCGCCCACTGCGCTGTAGCCGGTGACGCGGTCCCGAGGTCTTCCGTGTCGTGGCGCTCGGCGAGCTGCCTGCAGCCCGCATCCGCGCCCAGCTCGCAAGCGCGCTCGAACGTCTTCATGGCTTCCGTGCGTTGCTTGGGAGACGGCGAGCCTTCGACCTGCGACAGTGCGGACTTCAAGCACGCCCAACCCCTGCCGGCCTTGCACTTGGTGCGGCAGTCCGCCAGCTCCGGCGCAGGGGCGGGGGTGTTCCAACGCGCGCTTTCGGCGCAGGCCATCTGGCACAACAGATCCGAGGGCGAGCAGCAGCAGTGCACGCCACGCTGGAAGTTCGCGCTGTGCCCGCAGGTGCGCGGGCCCGCGTCCGGATCCGACTGGCAGGGGCCGGAAGAGCCTTTCGGTCGCCAGGTGCCACGGGGGCAGCCCGAGCTCGGGGGTTCCACGTACGGAGCGGACGCCGACGAAGCAGCGGACGGAGTGATGGAGGCGATCGGAGCGGATGGGGCCCCTGGGCTCGCGCTGGCCGGCGAAGAATGCGACGCAGGCGCCACGGGGCTGATCGCTGGCGGGGACTGGGAAGCGGCGGCGCGCAGCCCTGAGCCTGGCGGCGCAGGGCAACCTGCAAGCGACGCAGCGCAGGGGGCGATTGCAGCCGCGAGGATCGACCACCTCCACATCCGTGCTGCGGGCCCGTGTCCCATCCTCCATGACTACCGGCTTCGCGCGATCCGGTCAATTGAAGCACACGGGGATCCGAACGCGCCCTGCGTCCGCGCCGTCGTGATAACGTTCCATTCGGAATGGCCGCGTCGACCCCAGTCAATCCGTCTTTGGGCCAGGAGGATATCGCCCCGGCGATCGAGCGCATCGACAAGCTCTGCGAGCAGGCCCTGTATCTGCAGGCGTGGACTGCAGCACAAGCGCTGGGTCCCCTGGAGCAGTGGAAAGACGCGGACGGGTGGGTGGTGGGTGCCCGCCTCGCTACCCACCTGGGGGCGCCCGCTCTCGCAAGAAGGTTGTGCGCACGCGCCTACCGACGTGCGCCGTCCGACGCGCGGGTTCGAGCACGTACGGCCATGCACTGGATCGAGAAGCGCGGTCCGCTGGAGATCCACGAGCTGCTCACGTCGCGCCCGCTTCACTCCGCCTCCCCAGGGCCGAGGATGGCGGAATACCACGTAGCCAGGGCGCAAGTCGCCATCGTGATGCGCGACTTCGAGACAGCCGACCAGCAGCTGGCAAGGGTGGGCGAATGCAATCCTGAGGAGTGCATTCTGCCGTTGATGCGCTCCGCGAGGCTGCAGGCCGAGGACCGCCTGCAAGACGCCCTTGAGGTCGTGCTCGAGGACCTCGCGAAACGCCCCAGAAGTCGACCGAGCCTCCAGCAGGCAGCGGCAGTGCTTTGGCAGCTCGGGCGCCGGGAGGAAGCGTTCGAGCGGCTCTGGCCCGCGGACGCAGTCCTCGAGTCCCACGAGCTCCGAATGCAGCTCTACGGGATGTTGTTCGAGCTGGAGCGCTACGAGGAAGCGCAGGCGATGGCTCGTCGGGCAGCGGAGTCCTCGCCACTCCTGGAGCCCGAAGGACGCGGGAGGATCGCCGCTGCGCTCTCGGAGTGCGCCTGGCGTCTCGGCGATCGACAGGGTGCGCTACGCCATGCCCGCGAAGCGAAGAGCGAGTTCTACGATCGGCTCGCACGCAGGATCGAGAAGAGCGTGCCGGCAGGCCGCACGGTGCGCCTGGAGGTTCCCAGGATCCGTCAGGGATATCTGACTTGCGTTCCAGCAACCCTCGCCGTGATCGCCGGGTACTGGGGAGTCGAGATCGATCCGTCTGCGCTCGCCCGGGACATCTCCTACGAAGGTACGCCGCGGCACAAGGAGCGCGCCTGGGTCGAGAACCACGGCTGGTGCGTGCGGGAGTTCCGCGCAACGTGGGAGTCTGCGCGCACGCTGCTGGACCGAGGCGTGCCGTTCGCGCTGCATACGGCGTATCCTTCCTCGGGACACGCGCACGTGGTGATGGGGTATGACGAAGTGCGCGGCCTGTGGCTGATTCGGGACCCGGATCTCGACTCGGAGCTGAAGGCGGACGCGCCCGGGCTGCTCGACCAGCAGGCGCCTTGGGGGCCCCGCGGCATGGCGTTCGTGCCCAAGGCCAAGGCAGAGCTGCTGCAAGGGGTCGAGCTGTGCGAGGCTCCGCTCTACGATCTGCTTCACGCCCTGGAGGTTGCGCTGGACGTCCACGAGCGGGCCACAGCCGCGCGCATCCTCGACGAGCTGGAGGCACAGGCGCCCGGCTCCAGGCTGGCGATTGCAGCGCGTCGGGCGCTGGCCGCCTACGATCAGGACCACGCAGCGCTGCTCCAGGCGGCAGAGGCGCAGCTTGGTCTCTATCCGCAGGATGCTCGCGCCCAGCTCGACGCCTGCGCCGCCATGGATCGGATTGCTCCTCGCGGCGAGCTGCTCGCGCGCCTCGAGACGTGGTGCTCCCGGGACGATGCGTCGTCTTGGGTGCTGATGCGCCTGGCAAGCGAGCTGGCCTATGATCCCCGCACATCGGGCCGTGGACGGAAGCTGCTGCGCCGCGCTCTGCGCGCGTCGCCCGTGGATGCGGACATCATTGCGGAGCGGGCCAACGTGCTGTGGGCCAGGCGACGGTTCGACGATGCCCTGGACGGCTGGCGATTCGCGTCGTGCCTGCGCGATCGGAACGAGACGTACGCGCGCGCCTACTTCGTGGCCAGCCTGATGCGGCGCAAGAGCGCGCCGGCTCTCGCGCTCATCGAGGCGAGGGCGCAGCGGCTCGGAGACCAATCCGGTGCGCCTGTCTCGACGCTGTTCTGGGCGCTGCAGGCCCTGGATCGCACAGCCGAAGCGTTCGGACGGCTCGACTCCGCACTGGCGCAGCGAAGCGAGGACGGTGAGCTCCTGCTCTTTGCAGCGCGGGAGCACGCGGTCTTCGGACGGCTGGGGCGTGCACAGGAGCTCTTGCAGGCTGCCCGCGGGCGCGTTCGCGAAGCGGAGTGGTTGAGAGCCAGCTGCGCGATCGCCTCCCGCACAGCCTCGGCGAGCGAGCTTCTGGAGCTCTGGCGCGAAGTGCTCCGGCTCGAGCCGTTTGCGGAGGACGCGCAGCGCAACGTGATCGCATTGCTCGCAGCGCTGCAGGGAAGGGCTGCGGCAGACGCTCACTTCGGCATCATGATCGCGCAGTTCCCCTACCACCGGGCGCTGCGACGTCTGCAGGCAGCGTGGTTGGAGCATTCGGATCCCGTGGCACGGACCCAGGCCGTGAAGCATCTTCTGGAAGTGGATCCAGCGGACGCCTGGGCACACCGGGAGCTGGTGCTGGCGCTTGCGTCCAAGGGGGAGTTCCAGCAGGCGCACGAGGCTGTGCAAGAAGCGGTGCGTCTTGCGCCCGAGGACCCTGCGACGTTCTGCGTGCAGGCGAGCCTGCTGCTGCGGGAGGGTGACGAGCCGGCAGGGATGGCCGCGCTGCACGAGGCGCTTCGCAGGCAGCCGGACGCAGGGCCGGCGCTGCTGGAGATCCTCGCCCTCGACCGGTCGGCGCAGGGGCGCAAGTCGCTTCTCGACGCGATCGCCGAGCAGTGGGTCGTCGGGGGGATCCACCCGGAGACGATCCTGGCGTGGCACCATGCGGCGCGGGCTCATTGCGAGCCGGAAGCGCTTCTGTCTACCGTGGACGAGCTGCGCAAGGCGCGTCCCGAGAGCTGGGCGACCTGGTGTCTTTGCATCCGGCAACGCCTGCTCGCTGGCCAGACGGAGCAGGCCGAAGACCTTGCGGTCACGATGCTCGAGCGGTTTCCCATGGTCAGCCAGTGCCACGCGGAAGTCGCGGAGCTGGCAGAGCTGCGCGGCAGCATCGAGCTGCAGCGCAGCGCGCTCGAGCACGCCGTGATGCTCGATTCGAGCTCCGCGCAACCTGCCATCCGGCTTGCGCGCATCCTGGAGCGACAGGGGGACGTCGAGCGCGCCCGCAGCGTGCTGCAGCGAGCCCTGACCGCCTTCCCGCTCGACAGCAACGTGCGCCTGAGCCTCGCCGTCATGCTGCGGCGCGGAGGCGATCCTGAGGCCTTGGCCGTGCTGGAGCGCGCGCTCGACCTCGATTCGGACAACGAGCAGGCGGGCGACCTGCTCTTCAGCTGGTCGTCCACCCCCGAGCTGTCAGCCCGAGCCAAAGCGATCATCCTGGAGCTGGCAGACGCGCGCCCGTGGAGCGCAAGCCTGCAGCTGCTCAAGGCGGGCCTGGCGGCCGCTGCAGATCAATTCGAGGAAGCCTTGGGGATCTGCCGTGCGGTCCAGGCGGATCACCCAGGAAACGTCTCGGCGCACGCCGCAGCGGCACGGCTGCTGGTGCAGCTGGGGCGTCGTGATGAAGCGCTGGCCGCCTGCAAGCCTACGGCCTTGTCCAAGGTTCCAGTCGACCTGCGCGCGGTCGAAGCTTGGGTGCATTGGGTGACAGGCGACGTCGAAGCCGGGCTTGCGAGGCTCCAGGATCTGCTCGCACAGGCGCCTGAGTACACCCAGGGCTGGGCGGACCTCATCCAGTGGGAGAGCCAGAGGCACAACCTGGCCGGGAGCCAACGAGCTTGCGAGCGACTGCTGCGGCTTCTTCCCACATCGCGGCTGGTGCGCACCTGGTACGCCCACATCCTGATGACCCTGGGCAAGCGCAAGACCGGCCTCGCCGAGTTCGCGCGATCCCTGGACATCGGCGGCTGTGAGCCGGAGCTTGCCCTTCGGACCTTCCACGTTGCGCGCCTCGCCGGAGATCTCGCGCTCGCGGAGCGCGCCGTGCAAGAGATCGAGCGCACCGAGCCTTCCCAGGCCGATGTTCCGGCGCTGCTGCTGGCGCTCGAGCGCGACGATCCGGATGCTGCCTCGATCCGCTTGCGCAAGCTGTGTCTGCGCCAGGAGTCGGATCCGGCCTGGATTGATCGATGTCGCCTCGGCTTCCTTCGCGCTGGCTACTGCACGGAGCTGCACGAGCAGCTTGGAGCCATCTGCGATGACCCGGACGCGCATCCCAGGGCTGTCGCCTGGTGGGCAGCCACGGAAGCGTCGCGTCGCGGAGCCAGCCTGCTCGATGCGCTCCCCGGCTGGGCACCGAACAGCGCTCGCTCACGAATCGCGCTGCATACGCTGCTGGGCGGTGCAGTCCAGGAGCTGCGCGGATCCGGACGCAAGGTCTGCTGGCGGCTGAGGGGCTGGCTGCGGTCCAACGACGAGCTCTGGGAGCAGGCAGCGATCGATCTGGTCGACAGCGGGCAGCTGTGGACCGCAGCGTGGTGGTGCAGCGGATGGCGCCGGCGCAAGCTGAGCGCACGGGGCTGTCACGCGGTGGCCATCGCCTTGCGAGGCGCCTGGATGACCGGCGCGAGCGCAGCCGCGTGCCGGCGCGGCCTGAAGCTCGACAGCCACGCAGCCACGAGGTCCAGGCTTGCGGTGCTGGGCGCGTTCGAGAGCGCGCTTGCCGGCAAGATCGCCAGTGCGAGCCTGTTGATCGAAGGCGTGAGCGAGCCGCTGCTCGATCCGCGCCATGTGTACTACCTCACGATGACACGGATCATGGTCGCGGTGCGATCGGTGCAAGGGCGAGACCGCGTGCGCGCCTGGCATGAGAATTCGGGCAAGATGCCACCGATCTATGCGGCGCAGACGCTCACCCAGTTCGCCTGGGACGTCTATCGGGTCCGGGCTCGTCTTGCCGCTGACATGCTCACGCTCGATGCGATGGCGTATGCGCATGTGCGGTGGATCGTGTTGGTGGTTCCTCTGCTGCTCCTGCCGATCGTGGACAAGGCATTCGCAGTCGTCACCTACGTCGGACTCGGCTTCCTGGCCCTGCTGCTGATTTCGATCCGGATTCTGGCCTACATCGGAAGTGGAGACGACCATGCGTAGGCTGCTCGAGGGCGTACGTAGGAATCTGGGTCCAACGCCGCGCAAGCTCGCAGGGCTTCCTCATCCCACGCCTCCAGCGGGAATGGACTGCGTGCACCCGCTGTGGCGGGCTCACGAGGCTCTGAGCTTCCTGACCCGGGACAGCGAAGTCTTGATGGCGGTGGTGATCACCGCCCATGAATGCTTGTACTCCCCAGGCGAGAACGCCGCCTTCGCGAGAGCGATCTTTCCGTCGGTGAGCGACGGCGACTACTACGATCTCGACGATCTGCACCGTGCGGCCGTGGAGATCGAGCAGCTGCTGACAGGGGCGCTGCCGGTGGACAAGAAGCTCTGCGACTTCGCCAGCCAGCTGCGGGTCACGCAAGCTCAGGTGGGCAAGGTCGATGTTCCCAGGGCAATCGCGAGGTTTCAGAAGCTTCAGCTGTCCTGTCTGGTGGTGTATCCGTCGCTCCTTCCCAGGCCCTACCTCGCCTCCGTGTTCCTGCCTGTCCTGGTGCATCCCGACATCGAGCCCATCGCCATGGTTCCGGCCAGGTTCTGGGGCGAAGAGCTGACGCGCGCCTGGATCGAGCTCAGCCTGGAGCTGCCCTGAGGCAAGCCTGCGCGGATCGATTTGGGGGAATCCACCATCGACGTCCGCGTATCATCTCACGGTGGCTTCGTCGAAATGGCCATTGGCGGGTGTGCACAACACCGGGCGGGAGTCAGGGATGCTTCGACTTGCTCGTGGATTCATCGCATGTGCGCTCGCGGTTCTGCCGGTAGCGTGCTCGGACTCTGACGCACCGAACAACTCCCCGTACCAGGCGAAGTGCGAGCAGCTGGTCGAGGTGCTCTGCGGCAAGATGGAGACGTGCACGAAGACGAACCCGACGCCGGTCAACAAGGCTTCTTGCATCGCGGACTCCAAGACCGGGCTGGATTGCTCCCGGGCCGTGGCCGTGGGCGCCACCTACGACACGTGCTTGTCGTTGTGCCAGAACCTGCAATGCACTCCGAGCGCGACCGTGGGGATCGTGCTTCCCCCCGAGTGCAAGGGGGTCATCAAGATCGCGGGGTTCGAGCTTTCCGAGGGCAGTGGCCTTCAGCTGCTCGGCGAAGCGCGGCATCCCTAGCGCATCCTGCCCATCGCAGGCTCCTGCGGCATGGACTCGCAAGGGGGGCGCTGCGATCTCCGGCCGTCTGCGAATTGCCCGCCCGACCGGCGTCAACCCTGCCAAGCTCCGGGATGGATCCGGCTCCAGCGACAGGCTATTCTTCCTGATCCGGTGTCGATGCCTGCCTTCGTACAGGAGAACGTTTCCATGCCTACCCGCAAGCCTTGCATCGCGGCGGTCGTCGTAGCCTTCGGCATCTTCGCTGGTGCCTGCGGCTCAGGCGGTGAAAGCCAGCCCGGGGGTACAGCAGGTTCGTCGCCTTCCCAGGATGCTGGCTCGGACGCCTCTCCGCCGGATGGCGGCGCAGCAGGGACCGGCGGCGGGCAGACGGATGGGGCAGCCGGCGCGGCTGGCGATGCTGGTGTGCCGGATGCCACGGACGCGCCCACAGATGCTCCGTCGGACACACCGCCTGGACCCGGATGCTCCGATTCGATCCAGAACGGCGACGAGACCGACGTGGACTGCGGCGGGCCCAGCTGCCCGAAGTGTCAAGACGGCAAGGTCTGCAAATCGGGGGTGGACTGCAGCAGCGGGGCGTGCACGTCGGGCATCTGCCAGGCGCCCACGTGCACCGACGGCACCCACAATGGAGCCGAGTCCGATGTCGATTGCGGTGGATCGTCGTGTCCTGCCTGCGCCAATGGCAAGACGTGCAACAGCGGGCAGGATTGCGCGTCCACGATCTGCACTGCAGGCAAGTGCGTGGCTCCAACGTGCACCGACAATCTGAAGAACGGCAGCGAGACCGATGTCGACTGCGGGGGCACGACCTGCGCCAAGTGCGCGGACGGGCTCGCCTGCCTCGTCGCGACAGACTGCGAAAGCTCGCAGTGCACGAGCCAGGTGTGCCAACCGTCCGGGTGCACCGACGGCGCGTGGAATGGAACCGAGACCGATGTGGATTGCGGGGGAATCTGTCCGGATTGCGCGATCGGAAAGACCTGCGTCAAGGGGACCGATTGCGTCACCGGTGTGTGCACCAACAACGTGTGCCTCGCTCCGTCCTGCTACGACGGCGTGAAGAACGGTACCGAGAGCGACCTGGACTGCGGCTCCGTGTGCCCCGGCTGCGGCCCTGGTCTTGCGTGCGTGGCCCATAGCGACTGCGCGAGCAACTACTGCATCAACGACGTGTGCCAGGCGGCGAACTGCCAGGATCTGATCAAGAACGGCGACGAGACCGGGCTGGATTGCGGCGGCTCGTGCGCCAAGTGTCCCGCCGGACAAGGGTGCCTGAAAGCCAGCGACTGCCTGGACGGCGTGTGCGTGAACGGGACGTGCGCGGTCGCGACCTGCACGGACGGAGTGAAGAATGGAGGGGAAGCCGCGCTGGACTGCGGTGGCGCGGCCTGCCCGCCGTGCCCGGAAGGCAGCACGTGCACGCTGAATGCGGATTGCGCGAGCGGCGTGTGCGCCTCAGGGCTCTGCCAGGCCCCGGCGTGCAACGACCTCGTCAAGAATGGCGCAGAGACCGACACCGATTGCGGCGGACCGAGCTGCCAGAAGTGCGGCGACAACCTGCACTGCGCTGTGGCCTCCGATTGCGTCAGCGCCGTGTGCACCTCCTCGCTGTGCCAGTCGCCCAAGTGCACCGACAGCACCAAGAACGGCGTCGAGACCGACATCGATTGCGGCGGGCAGGTCTGTCCGGCCTGCGGTATCGGCCTCGCCTGTCTGGTCGCCGCCGACTGCACGACCGGCGCGTGCACCGGTAACGTGTGTGTGGCGTCGTGCACGGACGGTCTGAAGAACGGCAGCGAGACCGACGTGGATTGCGGTGGCAGCTGCGGCAAGTGCGCCACAGGCAAAGCGTGCAGCGTTGCAGCCGATTGCGCGGGCAACGTGTGTCAGAACGGCAAGTGCTACGCCGTGCTCACAGGAGTGACGCCGGCAGCGGGTCTTCCCAACTTCACCATCGGAACCATTGCGGCGCAGGCAGGAAAGTCGATTCGCGTGGTGCGCCTGGGCATCTGCGGCGATTCCGACGCTGCCTCCGGACAGAACCGGTTTGCCGTCTCCGGCGCCATGGCCTTCTCGTTCGCGGCAGGGCAGGCTGCAAGTCCGCCGGTGGGCGGGGCGACCTACACGCTGGCGCCGACGCCGGTGACCGCAGGGCTCGGGCGCGGATTCTCGTACCTCGACGTGTCGCGTCTGGGAACGGTGGGACAAGCGGCGACCGTGGTGTGGAACTGGCACGCAGACTGGGACGGCAAGTTCTGCTCGGCCACGGACGCTGCGGGGACCGCCTACACGGATGCGGCCTCGACCGTGCGAGCGTGGCTTCTTTACACCTACGAATGATACCGACGAAGCCTGAGAGCGGAGGTTGAGCCCAACGCGCAGGGCTTGCGGGATCGGTCCGCGGCAGCTATCCCGATCAAGATGTCGCGCTGGCTGTACGGTCCCCTGGTCGAAGGATGGTACGGCTACGTCGCGCTCACGCTGGTGATGCTCCTTGCCGGCGCCGGGATCGGCAGGACCATCGCCCTGCGGGCTGGAAAACCCCAGGGCAAGCTGTTTGCCAGCGCCATCGGGATCGTGGTGCTCAGCTGGGTCCAGCTCGCGCTGTGCGCCGAAGTGCGCAGCCTGGCGTGGGCACGCGTGCTCGATGGGCTCGGCTCTTCCTGGGGCGAGCAGCTGACGTCCGATGGCGTGGTGGAAAGCTTCGCTATCGGCCTTCGTGACATGAAGGACGTGAGCCTGCGGGCCGCGCTTGCGCTCAGCGCGATGCTAGTGGCCGCGATCGTGATCGGCGTGGCAGGACGCCACGGCAGGCCGCCGCACGGCGCCAAGCTCCTGGCAACGCTCATCGCGGTCTCGGTGCTCGCGGCAAGCTTCGCGCTGCATGGGGTGCAGCCCTACCCGAGTGCGCAGGAAGCGGCGCAGGGCTGGTGGGAGGCGGAAGCCGAGCGGCTCGCAACGATCACCCATTGCGATCCCTGCGAACGCATCGAGGCGATGCTCGCCCATCGGCCCGTTGCTGCCCATCCAGGGGTGATCGCGAGGGCGAACGCATGCATGAAGTCCCGCGTCGAACGCACGGCTCCGAGGCTTCCCGAGTGTGTGGCACCGGGCTGGCAGCCTGACACCGCGCTGGAGGCGGTCGACAAGAAGGAAGCAAAGCGGCTGTATCCTGCAGTCTGTCGCGACTCCGCTACCAGACCCGCGGATGCAGGCGAGACCCGCGACCTGCAGCTGCTGGAGAAAGCGAGCGCGGAGGCTGCGGGCTGGCTGCAGTCGCCCTTGATGATCGACCGCGGATTGCGCGAGCAGGCGCAGCGAGAGCTCGAGCAGGCAGAGGCGGCCCTTGCGGTGCACCACGCCAACCCGGAGCTGACCTATGTCCGCTCCTGCGGACCGCTGGCCCAGTCGTGGATCCAGAATGCATTCCAGTCGGAGCTGGGAAGGCTACGCGTGTGCCTACGCCGGACCACGCGTGCGGATCCATGCGTGGTCGGCGACATCGAGCTCAAGCTCGTGGTGGACAGGGACGGCTCGGTGTCGAGCGTACAAGAGCTCTCGGCGCTTCCGGATCGACCGCTCATGGACTGCGTGGCAGGCACCCTGCGATCCATGCGATTCGTCCGCTCCCAGGAGCAGGCGCAGGTCGAGTGCGCGCTTCGCATCAAGAAAGAGCAGCGCCTTTGAGCAGGGCTCGTGCGCGCTTCACCACACGAAGCTGCTCTGCCCACCCACGCATTGCGCTGGCCCGGCGGGTCCGTCGCTGTTCACTCCGCCGCTGCACCCCGACGCGTCGTCATCCACGTACACGTTGATGTCGGTCTTTCCGCCGTGCAGCAGCTCCATGGTTGCGCCATTGTCGCCCGAAGGTCTGGGAACGAACACGTCGCCAAGTGCCAGCCAGTAGATGCCGTCGTTGTCGTAGGCATCGAAGATCACCCCGGTGAGCTGGGCTTTCGCGTACACCTTGGTCAGCGGCACCGCGATGCGTTTTACCCCGTTCTGCCCTCCAAAGTAGTCGGCGGTCATCTGCGGGCCCGACAGGATGTCGCCACCTGCCTGCACCCTGAGCACGAAGCCGCTGCTGACGCCCATCACGGAGCAGTACTTGTCCCCTGACCCGCCCACGTCTGCCGCGTACACATCCGCGTAGGCATACTGCTGCATGGGAAATGCGTGCGACTGATCGATCTTCCCCTCGCGCTGCAGCTCCGCGTCGACGATGCGATAGACCCAGGGTGCCTGCACGTCGGCAAGCGCTTCGCGGCGGCCCGTGTACTTGTCGTATCCGAGCGCGTCGAGAGACACGGGAAGCGGACGCAGCACCATGACCAGGGCTCCGTCCTTCGACGGATCGTTGCCGGGGTTGTTGACGTTCCACCCTTCGAGGTCGCCGTCGGCCTTGGCATCCCCCTTGGTTCCGCAGGCCTGGCCGTAGCCACCCCGCGATTCGTAGAGACGATTGTGGCCGTCGCCATAGTAGAAGACCGGGTGCTGGCCTTCCTTGTGCACCGGCGTGTCGGTCATGCTCGCGCTTCCCGTGCACCGATCCCAGGTCTCGCCGCTGCTGTAGGAGTAGATGCCTTCGATGTCAGTCGCTCTTCCCCAGCGCGCGATCTCAGCCTGGATGCCCTCTGCGCCGCCGCCGCACAGCTCCACGGTGCCGCCGTTCTCGTTGGTGTAGAGCAGCTGGTATCCCTTGCGCGCCTTGGACCAGCCGAGCACCACCGGCAGATCGTCGAAGCGCTTCTTGGGCGGCCACTTGACGATCGGAGCGCGCGCAATTCCCTCTTCGAGCGCTGAGCCGGTCGCAGCCGAGAGCACCGCTGGACCCACGCACGCCGAAGGTGTTGCTGCCTCGGCGCTCAAGGGCGAGACGATCACCGAGACTTCGTCGCCTTGGTCCAGATGACCCAGGGCCATCGTGTAGTCGAACCCGTCCGCGCCCTGGTGCAGCACCATGTGTCCGCGCAACGCGCCTGCCACGCGCACTTCCAGGACCAACGCCTCGTTGCCGGGCTCGGCCCAGGAGGTGTGCGAGGCGCTGGTCGCAGGAAGCGTCAGCGCATGCTCATCGGATACCCCAGCCGCTGCGATCACGACCGGGGCGCTCGCGCCCACGGTCACGCAGGAGGGGGCATCCGGCTGCGCATCGGGCGCGTCCGGGCCTGTCGTTGCGTCGGCGCTGCCGTCTGCGGTCGCATCGTGGGCCGAAGCGTCGCCCGCTGCTCCTGTGCTGCCGCCGCTCCCACCGGTAGAGCTTTCGGCTGCCGCGTCGGCTGCGAGCGAAGGCGGGGAAGTCGACGAGGAATCGCTGCTACATCCGAGGACTGAGACCAAGGATGCGAGGAGCGCCCCGCGCAGAGCCAGCATGGCCGCCGTCTTCATCCACCGAGCATAGCGCGGTGTTGGCTATTGGTGAGCAGGCACGCGGCCAGGATCGTGCCGGTAGCCGGATGCCCGGTTCGGGCCAGAGCGCTGCGCCACCACCAGGCACCCCTGGGCAGCGCGCATCAGCACGTCGAGGCTCGCAGGCTGCCACCCCTCGAATGCGCTCGCATGGCCCACGGAGATCGTGGGACGGAAGTATCGGCCGTCGTCGAGCCACACCCGCATCTCGGCGATCCTCATGAACAGCCGGTCCGCGAAGGAACGAGCGGCACTGCCGGGCGTGCCTGGCAGGAGCAACGCGAACACGAGCTTGTCGTGGCGTCCCGCCACAGCTTGGGAAGGCATGCAGCGCTCGAGCACGGTCGCGATGTCCTTGAGCAGAAGGTCCAGGGGCTGCGCGCCGAGGCCTCGGGCGATGGAAGCATCCAGGGAAGCAAGCAGGACGGTCAGGGGCGTGCCTGTGCTTCGCGCCTGGTCGAACATCTGCGATGCGCGCGTCTCGAGGTAGGCCCGGCTCGCCAGACCTGTGAGCGTGTCCCGCTGCGATGCGGCTTCCTTCTTTTCGAGCTCTGCCGACTGGGCAGCGGAGCACGCCTCGTTCGCCATGGCCACGTTCTTGAGGCTGATCATCACCAGCGCTTCGCGCGCCTGCTCGATCACGAGCGACAGCGCGTTTCCATCCACTGCAGGCAGCTCGAGAAGCGAGGCAAGCTCCGGGATCTCCGAGGTCACCTCCTGCAGGAATTCGCTGAAGGTCGGAGCATCCAGGCCGACCCATCGCTTGGCGAGCCTGGCCGCGACCCGAGCCTGGTCGCCTGGGCTCGACGCCATCCAGATATCGGCTACGTGACCGGACAGGGCGACGCATTCGCAGATCAGAGGTCGATTCTGGGTGTCCGAGCCTGCGACGACAGGGTCGTGGCTAGCGAGGATCGCCTGGGCGACGTAGTCGGGGAAGTTCCAGCGCCGCGCCATCCACTCACCGACGGCCATGTGGTCAGCGCCGAAGCTCTCCTGCTCAGCGAGGATGAGGGCAGCGTGGTCGCCCTGGGCCTTGGCCGCGACTTTCGCGTAGGGAGCGCCCAGCGCCTCGCACAGGGCGAGCATCCCGATGTCTTGCATCAGGCCAGCCAGAAACAGCTCTTCGCGGTTGAGCGAGACACGAGCCGCGAGGCACCTGGCAGCGGTGGCGCTGATCAGGGCGCGCTTCCAGAATCTGGGATAGTCGAAGCCGGACTTGGGCGACTTGCGGATCTTGACCAGCGAGAAGCTGAGCGCGAGCGTGACCACGGCGTTGAGGCCAAGGCGGAGCACTGCGTTAGCGATGGTGGTGGTCTTGCCCGAGCGGGAGAAGAGGGCGGAATTGGCGACCTTGAGGAGCTTGGCCGCGAGCGCTGGGTCCTTTTCGAGCACCTTTCCGATGGTCTTGAGCTCGACGTCCTCGGAGCGGCAGAGCTGTACGATCTCGACTGCGACAGCCGGAAGGCTCGGAAGTGTCTCGCAGGCCGTGAGCTTGGCGAGCAGCTGGTCGTCCATGAGGATGGTCTCCGCCCGTAGGGTGCGACGGTGGGCTACCCAGCATGAACGGCGATGGAGCAAAGCACTTGAGGGCGATACGGCAGCGCCCGAGGGCGCCAGCTACCCAGGTCCATCAGCCTGTAGCACCATCTCCCACCTCCAGAAGCCCCTCGTCTTTTTCCGTGATCGATCCGGCAGCCGACTCCCCCTATGGAGATGCGTGGACCTTCTGTGTACTTTGGAAGATGTGCGGGGATCGAACGGCGTCGAGACGCAAAGCGATCGTGCGGGCGTCCAGAGCAACGATCCGCTGGCAGGTCTGTGCCGTGAGGCAGTTGCAGGCGACCGCAAGAGCATGCGTCGGTTGCTGGAGTCCGTCAGCCCCCAGGTGCTGCGCGTGGTGCGCGGCGTCCTGGGTCGATCCCACCCTGAGGTGGAGGACGTTGCGCAAGACGCAATGGTGCTGGTGGTGCGGGCTTTGCCATCCTACCGGCAGGAGGCGACGGTGGCTGCGTACGTGAGCAGGATCGCGGTCCGGGCGGCGATCACGGCGCGCACACGGTGCAGGACTCGCGAATCCCGCACGCAGGAGCAGGAGATCGAGCACTTCGAAAGCGCGGATCTCGTGCCGCAGGATGCAGACAGCCTTGCGGCAAGACGGCGTCAGCTGCTTCGCGGGGTGCTGCGCGAGATTCCTGAAGCGCAGGCTGAGGCTCTGGTGATGCGAGCGGTCCTGGGATTCTCGCTGGAGGAGACCGCAGAGGCAGCTGGGTGCCCACCTAACACGATTCGAAGTCGGCTGCGTCTTGCAAGGGAAGCTCTGCAGAAGCGAATCGAGTCGGATCCGATTCTGGCCGATCATCTGGAGATTGAACCGTGAGGACTGCGGAAATCCACCCTGAGGAGCTGCTCGACCGCGAGCGAAAAGGCCTGCTTTCCGAAAGCGAACGCAGGCAGCTCGACCTTCATGCGGCTTCGTGCGGCGCGTGCAGGATGCAGCGGGCCGCAGCTTCCGACTTCGAGGATGAGCTGGCTCCGCAAGCGGATGATGACCGGGTGCTCGCCCGGCTCGTGGATGGCGCCCTGCGCGTCGACGATCACTTCCAGCGCCGAAGTCGATGGTGGATTCGAGGAGCGTGGCTCGCAGCGGCGCTGCTCGCTGCAGGAGGTGCGGCCGCAACGGTGTGGAGCGGAGCGAGGAGCCGCAGCCTGTCGGTGCCAGCCATGCAGCCAATCGCGCCCGCCTCTGCACCAGCACCGCAGCCGTCGGCCGTCGCGAGCGCCGCTGCGGATCTGGAGCTGGACTTTCCGAGCCAGGACCCATCCCCGATTCAGACGCCGGTCTCCGCCAAGAACGCGGCCAGCGCCGAGGCTGCGGATCGGGGCGCTACAGCCCAGGATCTGTTCGCTCGCGCCAACGAGGCGCGTCGCCAGAACAGGGACGCTGCAGCGGTGTCCTTGTACCGTGAGCTGCAGCGGCGCTTCCCCGACTCTCGGGAGGCGGTTGCATCGCGCGCTGTGCTCGGACAGCTGCTTCTCGACAAGAGCGATCCCAATGCCGCACTCGGCCAGTTCGATCGCTACCTTGCAGAGGGCAAGAACGGGTCGGTCAACGAGGAAGCGCTCGCAGGACGAGCCATGTCGCTCCAGAGGCTGGGACGCACGGCCGAGGAGCGTGCGGCGTGGCAGGAGCTTCTGCAGCGATTTCCCCACTCGCTGCATGCGTCCCGAGCCCGCGAGCGGCTGGCGCAGACAACGCCCTGACCGTGATGCAACCGCCGGCGCGGGTGGTGTAGCATCGGGTCGTGCGATGGCTGGGGCGATCCAATCTCCTGTGCGCGATCGTTGCAGCGATCTGCGTGGCGGGCTCTGTGCACGCGGACGGACGCAAGCGAGTCGACCTCACCATTGCAGCGAGCCCGGCAGACGTCGGAGCGATGGAGCGCACGCTTCGGAATCCGCTCGGAAGGCTTCCTGTGGAAGTCGTGTGGAAGCACGCGGAGCGCGTGGACGCTTCCGAGGTCATCACCCCAAAGCAAGGGGACGGGGCTTTTGCGCGCATCTGGTTGGATGTGACCTCTGCGCAGACTGCCACGCTCTACCTTGCGGATGCACCCTGGGAGCGGATTCTCGTACGCCACGTCGGGTTGCCCAAAGGGCTGGATGAGGTGGCGCGCGAGGAGCTCGCATTCATCGTGCGATCCTCGATCGATGCGCTGCTCTCCGGATCCCAGATCGGCATGACCCGAGCGCAGGCGCAGACCGAGCTTGCGCCCCAGACAGCACCACCGAAGGCCGAGCGTCACGGGACCGGCGCCGGTGAGGTGCACAAAGCCGCTCGGGTGCCTCCGCGCGGGCGCGCCGATCGCGAAGGCATCAGGCTCGGCGTGGGCGCCCTGTACGAAGCGCAGCTCTTGCGCGCAGGCAATGTGTGGCATGGCCCGGGTGTCCTCGTAGGAGCCAGGGGAGAGGGCGCTGTGCGAGCAGCCGGTGTGCTCTCTCTGCAGTACCGGTCGCCGACCGAAGTCGCCAGCTCGCCTCTTGGCGCGCGATTCCAGGGGTTCTCCCTTCGGACCCTGGCGCGGGTGGAATGGGTCGGACCGCGTCTGGCCCTTGCCGGCGGCGCAGGCATCGGCATTGACACGGTCTATGTGAAGCCGATCCGAGCCGAGGGCGCTGTCGCGCGGGTCGATCCACCACGATGGATCACCGCTCCTCTCGTGCGCGCCACGGCCGCTCCAGGGGTACGCATCTCAGGAGAATCGTTTCTCTGGCTGGTCACAGGCGTAGACGCGGACTTCGTGGAATCGAACTACAGCGTGTTGCGCGCTGGCGTGTGGAAAAATTCTTTCAGCACGTGGCAGGTGCGCCCCTTCCTCGGGCTGGAGTTTTCCGCGTCCACGGGAGTGTCCCTCTAGCCATGATTGAACGTGATCGGCATCTTCGACGATTCGAACGCTGAGCGTGATCGGTTTCTGATTCCAGCCCCCCAACTGCGGAAGGAAGGAGCATCGCATGGCGCGTCAACTGAGCTGGCTGGGGGGATGGATGGTTGCGGGGCTGCTGGTTGCCTGCTCTGCCGGGGGCGGCGGACTCGGTGAAGATCTGAGTGGGACAGGAGGCTCGACTTCCCAGGGCGGATCCGGGGGAGTGATCAATACCGAGGCTGGGACCGGCGGGATGATCATGACCGAAGGCGGCGGCGGGGTCGTGGTGGATCCGGATTCCGCGTGCTTGACGCAGACCTTTGGAGCCCAGGCCAAGCCGGCGAATCTGCTGTTTCAGCTCGACACCACGCGTAGCATGAACTGCCCTCTTGCGCAGCCGGGGTGCATGGGGACCGACCCGAGCACTGGAACCACGCGGTGGAACGTGTTTCGCGACAAGCTGAAAGCTGCGCTGGACAAAATCCCCAAGTACAACTCCTGCGGGATGATGCACTATCCCACCAACGTCTGCGGCGCGCTGACCACACCGAAATGCTCCACGGCCGACCAATGCGTTGCCGAGAGCTCGCCTGATGTGGAGCTGTCGCCTCTCAGCGAAGGCCTTGCGGCGATCCAGGCCAAGATCGACGCGATCGTGCCCAACGGCGTCACCCCTACCAGGGCTGCCTTCCAGCTCGCCGCCAACTACGTCGAGAGCGAGAACGCCACCGGCGACAAGTACGTAGTCCTCGCCACCGACGGACTGCTGACGATGTGCGTGGGGTGTACGCAGGATTCGTCGTGCGATCTCGACGCTGAGAATGCCGCACTCGCATCCGACGTGAAGTCCTATGCGAACAAGGGAATCAAGACGTTCGTGATCGGCGTGCCCGGCTCGAGCGGGTATGCGGACAGGCTCACACAGCTCGCCGAGAACGGCGGCACGGCGCGTCCAGGGTGCAATCATACCAAGGGCAATTACTGCCACTTTGACCTGTCCGACGCGACCAACGACTTTGGCGACTTGCTGTCCCAGGCGCTCGCGGCCATCGCTGGCGAGGCTCTGTCGTGCGTCTACGACATTCCCGGAATGGATGCAGGCGCCTTTGACAAGAACAAGGTGAATGTGCAGTTCACTTCGTCCGGAACCACGGAGAAGGTGCTGCGCGATTCCTCCCGGACGGACGGCTGGGACTACTCGGATGACGGAACGCAGATCATCCTGTACGGGCCCGCCTGCGACGCTGCCAAGACCTCCACGGATGGAACGATCTCCATCCTGTACGGCTGCCCGACCCTTGTGAAGTAGGCAGGAGGTGATCGCAATGGGAGCAAGCGGAAACACGGCTCGCGCCTGGATCGCGTTCGTTGCATGGTCCGTCGTGGTGGGTTGCGGAAGCGACGGACCCGGCGGAACGCCCACGCCGTCGATAGGCGGTTCTGCAGGCGCGTCAGGCGCGGCTGCAGGAACCGGGGGCACTTCGGGAGCAGCAGGCCTCGCCGGCGCATCGGGCCTTGGTGGCGCAGCAGGGTCAGCAGCGGGTGCTGCAGGAGCCGACAGCGGCACGCCTGCGTGTTTCCCCAAGACGCCGGGAACGCAGTGCGACCAGGACCGCTCCGAGCCGTGTGGCTCATCGGACCTGCAGAAGATCCGATACGTGTGCGAGGACACGCTGCAGCAGGCGTGTCTGCCCAACTACGACGTCTGGACTCCGATCGTCTGCGGCGGGAGCGCTCCGCCGTGCACGTGCTCCAAGGCCCAATGCCTTCCGGGCGAGGCTGCCAAGGCGGTGAGCGGCGAGTTCTGCGCGTGCTTGAACCTCTGCACCATGCAGGAAAAGGACGCGACCTGCGGCGCGACCGGAGAGCGCAAGTGCATCCCGATCGACGATGCAGACGGCAATCAGGTGTTCATATGCGGTGGCACGTAGCAGTGGCGCGGGCCCCGCGCTGCCGGGCTCCTGGCATGCCCATTGCTGAGCTTGCCGATCGAATGACGCCGCCATCGGTCCCTTGAACCGGGACTCGACGAGCGGTCGGCAGTTCTCGCGCAGTGACAAGATTGAGCCAAAGGCGGATCCGCGCAGCGCCTGGATCTCCAGGATGGATTTCGTGGATCACACTGGGATCTGGCGCAGGTCACTGCGTCGCGTGCGCTGCAACGCAACTCCCCGAAAACCCAGGCAGCTCGGTGAGCCCATGCGGTCGGGCCGTTGGCACCTCCTGTGCACCCCAAAGGGTCTGACCACCAGTTGCGACCGAACGGAGGGCAACAGCATGAGACCGTCCGGCTTCTTGGCTTGGCTCCGAGACACCCGGCACCTGGCAATGGTCGCCTTGCTGTGCATCGGCTGCTCGGCATCTGCTCCGCCCTCGCTCACGTCGAACACCGAAACCCCTGGGATCGACGAGTTCAGCTCCCCGGTTACGGGCGACATCCCTGTGGGCACCGTGATGGAGACCACGGTCGATCTGAACTTCCGCGCCCAGCCATCGAAGAGCTCGGCAGTCCTCGACATCCTGAGCCAAGGGGAGAAAGTCACCATCGTCGCTGCCTCGCCGACCCAGGGGTTCTACAACGTCGACCACAACGGCACGCTCGGCTGGTGCTCCGGCAAGTATCTGGTGGTCTCGTCTTCTGCAACCGGCGGAAGCGGCGGAGGCGGCGCAGGTGGAAGCTCCGGAGCTGGCGGAAGCTCGGGCGGTGCGGGTGGAAGCTCTGGCACCGGCGGATCTGCGGGCAGCGGGTGCAACGGCGACGGCGCGCTCTTCGTGGCGCCGTCTGGCAGCGACTCGGCAGCAGGGACGCAGTCTGACCCGTTTGCAACGATCAATCACGCGCTGGCAAAGGCCAAGCCTGGCGACACGGTGTTCGTGCGCGCAGGCGTGTACCACCAGCTCGTCTCCTTCCCGTCGTCCGGAGGCCCAGGAGCGCCGATCGCGCTTCGCGCCTGGTGCGGCGAGCATCCGACCCTCGATGCCACAGGCCTCTCCGCAGGCGGCGCAGAGTCGGCGTTGATCACCGTTGACGGCAAGAAGCATCTCGTGGTCGACGGCTTCGAGCTGCGGAACCTCGCAGGCAGCGGCTTGGCGTTCCCATCCGGAATCCGCGTCAAGGGCGCATCCGGCGACATCGCGCTGCTGAACAATGATGTCCACCACATCTCCGCACCCAACGGCGGCAACAGCTCAGGAGCCCACGGAATCGCGATCTACGGCACGTCCACGAGCCCCATCGACGGCGTGCGGATCGATGGCAACCGCCTGCACGATCTGGTGCTGGGTTGGAGCGAGGCCCTGGTCGTCAACGGCAACGTACGCAACTTCGAGGTCACCAACAACGTCGTGCACGACGTGAACAACATCGCCTTCGACTTCATCGGGTTCGAAGCTGACGTCTGTCCTTCCTGCTCCCAGGCTGACACGGTCGACGCTGACAACGTGAACCGCGTACGCTACGGCACCGTGCGGGGCAATCTCGCGTACAACATGACCACCGCGGGCAATCCAGCGTATGGGAACGACAAGGCTGCAGCCTGCTACTACGTCGACGGCGGCGCGAGCATCGTCATCGAGCGCAACGTCGCCCATGATTGCGACCTGGGCGTCGAGCTCGCCAGCGAGCATTACGCGAAGTCCACACGCGACGTGATCGTGCGGAGCAACTTCCTGTACGACAATGACGTAGCTGGGATCGCCACCGGTGGCTACGATTCCGGAACGAGCGGAGGCGGAGGGAGCGCCAGCGGCTGCTGGATCGTGAACAACACCCTGTTCAACTGCTCGCGCAACGGCTGGGCCGCCGCTGACGTGCTTCTGCAGAACCGGAACATCGACAACCGGTTCGAGAACAACGTCATCCACGCTTCGAGCGGCAGCAGCGCAGTGCTGGTGAGCGGCGCAAAGAACACGGGCAACGTGTTCGACTACAATGTCTACTTCAACGGGGGTCTGAGCGGCGCGAGCGATGGCGGGCATTCGATCAAGGCCGACCCCAAGCTGGTGTCGCCTGCGACGGGCGACTTGCATCTGTCTGCCAGCTCCCCTGCGGTCAACAGCGGCACGGCCCTGGGCGCAGCGGTGGCAGGCACCCAGGACATCGACGGCGACGCGCGCACGAGCGGAGCGATCGACATCGGCGCGGACGAGATGTAGTGATCCGCGGTCAGCGTTCGTCAGCGAGCACCCTGTACCTTGCGAACCTCGGCCGAGTCATACTTGCCGACATGACCAGCCCTGTACCGCCACCGTGCTGAACCCCAGTGCGATTGTCGAAGTCCTAGGCGACTGGAGTGCTCGAAGCACCAGAGTGAGGTCCGTGCTTCGCGATCGCTGCGCGCGGCACTTCGAGCCGCACTTGACAGGCGCGCCGTTGGCCCCAGACAAGGCAGGTGGGAGAGGAAGCTTCGAGCACGCTCGTGTCCGTCGAGGAGTTGATGAGCATGGCTTTGCGGGCCGAGCAGGGCGCTGTCCGGTTCTACCAGGAGCTGTCCGCGCGGGTGCCAGGGCCAGAGGCTCGTGAGTTCTTCGAGGGAATGATCCGGATCGAGCAGCAGCACGAGAGGGAGGTCGACGAGATCAGCCAGGAGCTCGTCGTGCCCGACGTGGTCGAGATCCCCGAGATCCGGGTGAGCCCCGAGTTCATCGAATCGGTACCGCGCTGGGCGCTCGGCGAGCAGACCAGCGATGCCGAAGCGATGCGCGTGGCGCTCGAGACCGAGCTGCGCGCGGCCCGCTTCTACCAGCTGCTTTCCAGCTACCTGCAGGGTGCTGCCGCGGAGACCTTCCTGCAGCTCTCCCGGGCCGAGCAGGCGCACGCAGGGCTGATCTCCCGATTCATCCAGGCCATGGCGCACACGGCGCGAGGATGAAGCGTCCGCCCGCGGCGCAAGCTCGCAGGGCAGCGGCGCCGCGAAGGGCGAGATCCGAGCTGCTAAAAATTTAGCATCTGTCACTTGCTAAAATTTTAGCAGGATGCTACGACGCGATCGTCATGCCCAAGGCCACGTCCCTCACACGACGCGAACGCGAGATCATGGACATCCTCTATCGTCTCGGCCGCGCCACCGCCCACCAGGTCCTCGACGGGCTCGCTGACCCTCCAAGCTACTCTGCGGTCCGCGCGCTCCTTCGCCTCCTGGAGGAGCGAGGGCACGTCAAGCACACCGTCGACGGGCAACGCTACACCTACGCACCCGCGGTCCCGCGGGGCAACGCACGCAAAAGCGCGCTCGCCCACGTCGTCAAGACGTTCTTCGCCGGCTCCGTCCAAGAGGCAGTCGCAGCCCTCGTGGACCGGTCGAACCTCTCGAGAGAGGAGCTCGACCACCTTTCGGACATCATCGAACGTGCCAAGAAGGAGGGCCGCTGACATGACAGCGCTTCTCGATGCCGTGGTCCGTGTTTCGGCTGTGCTGGGCCTCGCGCTGGCAGCGCTGCCGCTCCTCAGGTCCAGCCCCGCCTCTGCGCGACGACTCGTGCTCTGGGTGGCGTTCGTCGCTGCTCTCGCGCTCCCGCTCGTCCCGACATGGCACGTCGACGCGCCCGTGCTTCATGGTCTGGTTGGACGCGTCGTTGCGGAGCCAGCGGCTCCAGGCCTGCCTGCACCTGCAATTCCTGCTGCACTTCCCAAAGTCGCCCGTCCGAGGGACTGGCTCGCAATCGCCTGGGCCCTGGGCGCGATGCTGGTCGCAGCGCGTCTCGCGCTCGGCCTGGTCGCCGTGCGTCGCATGGTGAGGCGTGCCTCTGCCTGCCCCGAGGCGTGGCAAGCGGCGATCGCTCGGGCGGAGAGCATCACCGGCCTGCGGGCCGAGGTCTGCCTGTCCTCCGAGGTTCGCGCTCCTGCGGTGACCGGGCTGCTGTCGCCCATCGTCCTCGTCCCCACTGCCTCGGTCTCCTGGACCGAAGAGCGAAAGCTGTCGGTTCTCCTGCACGAGCTGGCGCACGTGGCTGCCCACGACCTGGCAATGCAGGTTCTCGTTACGCTCACCTGCAGCCTGCATTGGTTCAATCCGCTCGTGTGGCTGGCCGCGCGCAAGGTGAGAATCGAACGCGAGCTCGCAGCCGATGAAGCGGTGCTCCAGCGCGGAATGCGGGCTTCGGACTATGCAGCAGACCTGTTGGCCATCGCTGGTGCCGCCCCGTCCGGCGCCATCGCCATCGGCGAGAAGCTGGTTCCGAAGCGAATCGCCGCCATCGTCGCTGCGAGGCGTCCCAGGGGCCTGAGCCGAAAAGGTGCCTGGGCCCTGATGGTCGCGAGCGCCGCGGTTGCGCTTGCGGTGGCGTGCGCTCCCACCGTGGATTCCACGCCACCGAAGGGAAGTCTGACAGCAGCCCCGCCGGTTGCGTCGGGCGGCACGCTCGATGCTGACCTGCAGGCTTTGGCCGAGCGTGAGCTGGATCGGACGGTCCGGGAGTGGAGCGCGGCTGGCGGCACCATCCTCGTGCTCTCGCCCAGCGGTGAAGTGCTGGCCGACGCAGGGGGGCGGTCGGATCAGGCCTACGTCACCGGGTCGACCATGAAGACGATCTCGCTCGCCGCGGCGATTGACGAAGGCGTCGTGACCGAGAGTGACGTGTTCGACTGCAGCCATGGCGAGCGCGGGGGCAAGGTCTTGAGCGATGCGAAGCCATTGGGGCAGGCAAAGCTGCCAGAGCTCGTTTCCACCTCGAGCAATGTCGGGTTCGCGCAGATCTTCGATCGACTCGGAGGCAGGCGTCTGGACAGCACCTTGCGCAGATTCCACTTCAGCACCCCACCTGCGCTCGCCGCTGCGCCGTCAGGCGATTGGGACGGCGCCCTGATCGCGATCGGCGCCACGATGACGGCGACGCCTCGCCAGGTGGCGCTCGCCTACAGCGTACTGGCGGATGGTGGACATGGAATCGTCAAGCCTGGTACTGCCTCGCGCGTGACCGCCTTGCTCGAAGGCGTCGTTGCTTCAGAGCAGGGAACCGGCAGGAAGGCCGCGGTCGCGGGAGTCCGCGTCGCCGGCAAGACAGGCTCCTCGGAATGGACCTCGCCGGAAGGGAAGAAGTCCACCTATGCGAGCTTCGTGGGGTATGCCCCAGCGGATCACCCGCGCTACGTGATCTTCGTGGGCGTGGAATCGCCTACCGGAAAGGAGCCGTGGGGTGGCTCCGTGGCTGGACCTGTATTCGCACGGATCGCAGCGCACGCACTACGGCGCTGAGCCTGACTTATGAGTCCTACAACTTCGCCACGTAGCTGCCGACCGCACTCAGGTGGCATGCGCGAACCTTGTCATTGACCGACATCACACCGACGAAGAGCGTGGCATCGATGCTTCCGTTCGCGAACTTGAGGCTCGTGAGCTTCTGGACCGCGGTGCCGTAGAAGGCCTTTCCACTCGGCATCACGCCAGCGTCGAACTTCGGGTCAATCGTGGTGGCCTTGTCGAACACGACCCCATGCCGGGAGCTCGCTCCGAACACATTGTCGAACTCCACCTGGGCAGCGGCCGCATCTGCGGGCATGGCAGGCAGCTCGTAGCAGAAAGAACCCACCAGGGCTGCGCCTGCCGCAAAGACGAGCGAGGAGAAGTTGGAGCCGGTGATCGTGGCCGCTGCTCCTGCGCACATTCCTGCGCCGGTGAGCGTCCGGGTCGTTCCGTCTCCGCCCACGACCGTGACACCGCCGTCACCCCTGGCGCACGCTCCCACCGCGACTGCCGTGTCGAGCGTGAGGTAGCTCGTGTACACGATCGCGCCCACCGCGCCGTCGGCACTGGTGGACACCAGGGTGTCGTTCTGCAAAGCCGCTTGGGCATAGGCCTGCAGCGCGCCGTTGGCTACGTCTGCATCCAGAACCTCGCCCTGTCCGCTGTCCGTGGCTCCAGCCGAGCCCCCGAGGCCGCCCCCACCGCCTGCACCGCCAGACCCGCCTGTACCGCCTCCGCCGCCGGTTCCAACCGGAGCATCATTCGAGTTGCCAGCGTCGGTTGCCGGCGCAGGGCTGTCGCTGCTGTCCGAGCAGGCAGTCAGCGCGACCATCGCCAGCGCCCCGAGCACGAGACCACACGCCCTCATCGTCGCCATCGCAAATGCCCTCCACGATCCAGAATATCATGGCGACTGGTGGATCGCTGACCGCATTCTGGCCGGTGCACGAGCGAACCATTGCACCAAGCACGCCCACGCGGGCGCGCGGCCGCTGCACAGCTCGTGCTAGCATGCGCGCATGAAGGCGCGCGAGGCCGTGAGCCGGGTGCTGCCCGCAACGATCGCGTGCTTGGTGGCGTGCGCCAAGCCTCAGGGGGGCGGCCCTCCGAGGGTCGAGATTCGCCCGTCCGACTGCGCGATCCCCAGCCAGCCCCTGTTGCGAGGCATCCACTCCATCGTCGCCGAACGGGCCATGTCCTGCGCGGTTCTCGACCAGGGACAGGTCGCATGCTGGGGCGTGCAGGACCTGGGAAGGCTCGGTGACGGATTCGAGGTGAAGCGACGGGACCTGCCTACGCGCGTGCCTGGGCTCCAGGGCGTCGTCGCCGTGACCCAGGGAAACGACGCCACATTCGCGAGAATGGCGGATGGCTCTGTGCGCGTGTGGGGGCCGAATCGAGGTGGCGAATTCGGCGATGGTTCGCCTGACTACCACATTGCCTGGGCGCCTCGGGCTGTTGCGCAGTGGGGTACGATCAAGCAGATCGCAGGCGGAATCCCCACTTGCGCGATTCGTTCCGACGACAAGGTCGTGTGCGCGGGCCGCGCGCGCTTCCGGCGCATGAACGAGGACACTGCAGCCCCAGGGGGAACTCCGGTCGTCGTGCCAGGGCTGGAGAGCGCTGCCGGCATCGCTGCGGGAAGCGGCTTCACCTGTGCGCTGCTCGGGGAAGGAAGCGTGTGGTGTTGGGGCATGGCAGACGCCGGGCAGCTGGGCAACGGCGGAGGCGAGGATCAGGACAAACCTGTGCACGTTCGCTCGCTCGACCCCGCGGTCGAGATCGACGCTGGAAGCGACACCGCGTGCGCGCGTCTCGCCGGAGGCGGCGTGCGGTGCTGGGGCCGCTCGTTCGCTGGCTACGGCCTGGATCACCCCGAGAAATGGCTCCGCCCGGTCGAGATCAAGGGCACCCGGGATGCGACCCAGATCTCCATCGGCGACCGCGTGGGCTGTGCGCTGCTTCGCGACAGCACGGTGGCCTGCTGGGGTGAGTCCTCCTACGACGGGCAGCTTGGCGATGGCAGCGACGAAACGAGAGGAACGGTCGCAGGGCCGGTTGCATGCGTGCGCGATGCGGTCCAGGTCAGCGTCGGCGACAATCACTCCTGCGCGCTGCTGCGCGACGGCACTGCACGTTGCTGGGGCTCTGGCACCTACGGAGCCGTCGGAGACGGCACCCACGAGATCCGGAAGATACCCGTGGCAGTGCTCGATGCGGTCGAGCCTGCACCTGACGCGGAGCGCTGTCCACCGGGCACGACCTTCAAGCGCGGCAAGGGGCAGGACGATCTCGAGGCGGTTGCCGAGTGGTGCGAGACTCCGGACGGCAAGCGCGAGGGAATGTACGTGGGACGGTGGGCGACAGGGCAGAAGCTGCAGCAAGGCGGCTACGTGTCGGGCGTTCGCCACGGCGAGTGGACCCGCTACTACGAGCACGGGGAGGTGGTGAGCAAGGATCGGTACGAGCATGGCGAGCCCCACGGCGTGTGGATCGCCTACTCGCTGCACTGGCGCTTCGCCTTTGCATCGTGCTTCGATCACGGTCGCAGGGTGTGGCAGGTCAGCAGCGAAGCAGAAGCGAACCAGAAGCGATGTCCGTGAGAGCGACCACCTTCATCACCGCTGCCATGCTCGCAGCAGCGTGCGGACCGCCGCCCCCTTTGGCGCTTCCTTCCTCGCCACCCGTCGAGCCTCTCCAGGCGCTGACGTGCGATGAGGGGCTTGCCGATTGCGACCGAAACAGGGCCAATGGATGCGAGGCCAAGCTCAAGGTCACCCAGGAGCACTGCGGCGCATGTGGACGCGCCTGCGTCGAGGACGAGACGTGCGCACAAGGGGAGTGTGCTCTTTCGGGGCGGAGAATCGCAGCGAGCATGGGGTTCACGTGCGTGTTGCGTCCAAGCGGGCATGTCGCGTGCTGGGGATTGAACGACTACGGGCAGGTGGGCAGCGGAAACAAGCAGCCTAGCAGGAAACCCGTGCTGGTTGCCGGGATCGCCGACGCGCGGTCGATCGCGCTCGGGGAACGGACGAGCTACGCGCTTCGCGCAAACGGCGAGGTGCTCGCCTGGGGCTCGAACATCTGGGGCGAATGCGAGCCTTCGAACGCCAAGTCGGAGTGGATGGCCCCTGCGCCTGTGCCCGGCGTATCCGACGCTGTAGCGCTGGATGCAGGGAGCACCTTTGCGTGCGCTGTGAAGAGCACGGGTGAATTGCTGTGCTGGGGCACGGAGACCCTGATTCCGTTGGATGCTTCGTTCAAGGAGCGACGCGCTCCGGCGCATGCTGTGCTTGGCGTCAACGACGCTGTCCGGGTTGCGATCGGCTCAGGTCACATGTGCATCCTCCGGCGTGATCGGAGCGCTTCCTGCTGGGGCAGCAACGATGAAGGCGCGCTGGGGGATGGGACAAGAGAGCAGCGCACGGTTCCGACTGCGGTACTCAATCTCGGCAGCACCAGGCAGATCGCGGCTGGGCGGCATGCCTGTGCATTGCGATCGAATGGCGAGCCCTACTGCTGGGGATTCAACGCGAGCGGCGAGCTCGGCGACGGCACCACGGTAACACGCTTGTTTGCGACCCGCGTAGCGAGCCTGGAGGGGATACGCTTCATCGACACGAACCTCTGGACCGACGGCGGGTGCGCGGTAGGCGCCAAGGGCTCGGTGGCGTGCTGGGGGCTCGTGGCGAATCCGCAGGCATGGGGACGCTCGGTGCCGCCCTTGACACGCGCGAAGAGCATCGAAGGGGTGGAAGATGCCCTTCAGGTCGCGGCGACGCGTTGGAGCGCGTGCGTCCTGCACAAAGGGGGAAAGGTCGCGTGCTGGGGGGATGCGGCCCGGATCGGGCGCGATACGGGCGGGCTGTACGTCAATCGGGCAGGGCCTGTTTCAGGGCTGTCAGACGCCGTCCACGTGTCGGTCGGCGTCTCGCACGGGTGCGCGGTGCGTCGCACCGGCGCCGTGGTGTGCTGGGGGACGAACGAGCACGGGCAACGCGGCGACAGCTCTCCCCAGCCGCGCGCGGTTCCGCAGGAGGTCCCGTCGGTCAGCGATGCGGTGGGCATCTCCTCTGGGTCGCGCCACACGTGCGCAGTGCTCAAGAGCGGACGCGTCACGTGCTGGGGCCAGAACGAGCACGGCGAGCTCGGTGCCAGCACGTCGGAGACTCGATCCGGGCCTGTGCTGGTTGTCGGAATCAAGGACGCACAGAGCGTTGCGGCCGGAGGAGATTCGACGTGTGCGCTGCGCCGTAATGGCCAGATCATGTGCTGGGGCACGCTCGACCAGGATTCGTCGAGCATCCTCGCCCCTTCGCCGGTCAAGAAGATCAACCACGCAACCCAGGTCTTTGCGGATGAGCTCGATCTCTTCGGCCGCGTGACAGCGCGATATTGTGCGATTGAGCAAGCGGGCGGCTACGCATGTTGGGGCCACCATGTGCAGCCTGATGTGCTGACCGCCCAGGCGATGAAGGGGATCTCGGGAGCGCGCAGCGGGGCTCTCGGCGGCAACTACGGGTGCGTTGTCCGCTCGAACGGGCGGGCGTACTGCTCGGTTCCGGTCGACCAGCAGCTGCGAACGCCGGACAAGAGCAGGGCAAAGATCGAGCTCTACGAAGAGCACTCGTTCAACGACGCGGTCAGCGTCGCAGAGTCGTCGAACACCAGGTGCGTCTTGCGCGCCAGCGGCATCGTGGTCTGCTCTGGGGGGAACTTCAAAGGGCAGCGTGGGGACGGGACCTTCAGTGGATCGGGCGGGCACGACGACGGCGTGCTCGGGCTCACCGAAGCCGTGGAGCTTTCTTCAGGGGAAGGGTTCTTCTGTGCGCTGCGGAAGAACGGAAGCGTGTGGTGCTGGGGAAACAACGCGCAGGGGCGGCAGGGAACCGGCGAGCTGCTCGAGGAGGTGGTCACCCAGCCGGTTGCAGTTAGCTTGCCGGATTGAGGCGCGCCGCCAGCTCACGTGCGAAGCGCGTAGAACACCGTACGGTGGTATCGCTTCGGCTCGAACTCCGGGCACAGAGTTGCCACTGCCTCCATGGAGCCGATGACGAGCGCACCATCGGGCTCCATCACGCGAGCGATCCGCTTGAACAGCGCAACCCGGTCCTCTTCCTTGAAGTAGATGGCGATGTTGCGGCAGAAGATGATGTCGAAGCGACCCAGGCAGGCGAAGTCCTCCATCAGGTTCATCGTGCGAAACACGGCCATGGCTCGGAGCTCGTCGCGCACGCGCCAGCCATCGCCATGACGGGCGAAGTGACGGTCTCTCTTGTCGCCGGACAGCCCGCGCTCCACCTCGAAGTTGCTGAAAGTCCCATAGCTCGCACGTGAGACTGCCTGGTCGGAGATGTCCGTACCAAGCAGGCGGATCCTGTAGCCGCTGCCATCATCGAGCAGCTCTCTGAGCACGATGGCGATGCTGTACACCTCCTGGCCGGTCGAGCATGCAGCGCTCCAGATGCGCAGGGGCACCGCTCCCGGGCCGAGCTCGCGGGACCGACGATCGATGAGTTCGGGCAGGAGCTTGTGACGCAGCAGCTCGAACGGGTTCTGATCCCTGAAGAAGTAGGTCTCGCCGGTCGTGATCGCGTCGATCACTTTTCGCCGCAAGGTCGTGCCCCGATCCGAGCGTACTCGATAGTACAGCTCTCCGAGGGTTGCGCACCCTTCTGCCTCTCGAAGCCCGCTCAGCCGGTTCTCGATCAGGTACGACTTCGACTCATCGAGATGGATCCCCGTGATGGAATGAATGTAGCGGAGCCAGGCGCGCAGCTCTTCCCCGGCCAGCGCGGTCACCCCCGGGTCCCCCGCACCGCGCGAGTGATCTCCTCGGCGATCGAGTCCAGGGAGCACACCTTGTCCACCACACCTGCATCGATCGCGGCCCTCGGCATGCCGAACACCACGGAGCTCGCCTCGTCCTGGGCGATGATTTGTGCGCCCGCGCGCTTCAGCAGACGACACCCCAGCATGCCGTCCGACCCCATCCCCGTCATGATCACTCCCAGCACGCCATGCGAGGGAAGGAGAGACACCGAGCGAAACAGGTAGTCCACCGACGGCTTGCAGTTCATCTCGGGCGGGTCGTCTGTGATGCGGATCTGGCGGCGTCCTGCTGCCATGGCGACTCGCAGCTGCCGGCCCCCTGGCGCGATGTACACCGAGCCGGGCTCGATCGCTTCGCCGTCCTCTGCCTCTTTCACCCGCAGCGCCGACTGTGCATCGAGCCTGGCAGCCAGCGAGCGGGTAAAGACAGCGGGCATGTGCTGCACGACGACGACCGGAGCGTCGAGCTCCGCTTCGAGCGCGGGAATGACCCGCCCCAGCGCATTGGGCCCCCCGGTCGAGACGCCGATCAGCACCAGTCCCACCTTCCATGCCGGCGGATGGCTCTGCCTTGGTGTGCGAGCCGCAGGCGGAAGGCTCAGCGCTGGCGCCGAAGCGGTCAAGGCGGGCGGAGAGGGTGATCGGGGGGGGCGGGGAGCGACCTTGCGAAGCATCCCGCGGATCCGGTGTCCTGCGACGAAGGCCTTGACGATGGCCTGCAGGGACACGGCGAGGGAGAAGCGGTTGTCTTCGAGGGCGCCGTGCTGCGGCTTGGTGACGAAGTCGAACGCTCCGAGCTCCAACGCGCGAATGGTCAGCTCTCCACCGCGCACGGTGTGCGAGCTCACCATCAGCACGCCGACCTCGAGCTTGCGGGTCCGAAGCTCCTCGAGCACCGCGAGGCCATCCATCCCGGGCATCTCGATGTCCAACGTCACCAGGTCCGGCGCCAGCTCCTCGATCCGCGTCAGGGCCGTCCTGCCGTTGCACTCCGCTCCTACTACGACCACGCCCGCGATGCCGGACAGCAGCTCTGTCATGAGCTTGCGGTAGACGACCGAGTCGTCCACGACCAGCACGCGGAGCATCGTCAACCCTTCCTATCCGGCAGCGCGCCGTGGGAAGCGCCGTGCGGGCTCTCGTCGTCGCCCAGCACGGCGTCCTCGTTCAGGATCGGAATCAGCCGCCCCTCGTGGCTCAGGATGCCCAGCAGATACGTCGATTGTACCTCGGGCATGTTGGCTGGCACCTGGGCTATGCTCGTCGGCTCCACGGGGAAGACGTCGATGACGTCGTCGACGAGCAATCCGACGTGCTCGCCGTGCCACTCGAAGATGATGACCCGGCCTTCCGAAGTCTGAGCGAGGCGCCCCAGGCCGGTCCTGGCTGCCAGATCGAAGACGGTGACGATCTTGCCCCTGAGATTGACGACGCCGAGGATGAACGGGGGAGCGTGGTGGACCGGCGTGACCCCCCGGAATCGCACGATCTCCTGCACGTGAGTCGTGGGCAGCCCGTAGGACTTGTCGCCGAGATAGAAGGTAGACACCAGCAGGGCCTGAGATTCGTCGCCTTCTGCTGCAGACAGCATGGGATTCCTCGCTCCTGCCCTCAGACGTCAATCGTCGCGACCATCGCCTTGAGCTGCTCCGCAACCTGGGAAAGCTCCACGGCGCTACGCTCGATCTGGGAGCTGGCATCGCTCGTGTTCTGGACGCTCTCACCGACCTCGGCGATGTCCTTGGCGATCGTCTGCGTGACCGTGGACGCTTGTCCGACCTGCACGTTGGCTTCGGACACGCCGTGCGACGCACCCACCACGTTCTGGGCGATGTTGGCGGTGACCGTGGATTGCTCTTCAATTGCGCTCGCGATGGTCGAAACGATGTCGCTGACTTCGCGGATGACGCAGGAGATCTTCTCGATGTCGGCGATCGTGCCGGCGCTCGACGATTGAATATGCGCAATCTTGCTCTTGATGTCCTCGGTGGCGTGGGCTGTCTGCTTTGCGAGCTCCTTGATCTCCGTGGCGACCACGCCGAATCCCTTGCCCGCTGCTCCGGCCCGCGCAGCTTCGATCGTCGCGTTCAACGCCAGCAGGTTCGTCTGCGCCGATATGCTCGTGATGGTCTCGGTCACCTTGCCGATGTCCCGCGCTGCCTTGCCCAGATCCTGCATGAGCCCCGAGATCCCGGCCGTTTGCGCCACAGCCTTCTCGGTGATCGCTCTTGCCCGGTCCGCATTGCCCGCTATCTCGCCCACCGTCGACGTCATCTGCGTCGTGGCCGATGCGACCGAGCTCAGATTGTGGCTGGCTTGATCCATCCCGAGCGCTACCGCGCTCGATGTGACGCTCAGCTCCTCGGTGGCCGCGGCCGCAGCGTGTGCCCGCTCGGCCATGGTCCGCGACGCCGAAGCCATCTGTCCGGAGATCGCCGACAGCTCCGTGGACGATGTCGCGAGGGTGTGGACGCTCGTGGACACGTCCTGGAAGATCTGCAGCACCTTGGTCTGATCGGTGTACACGCCCAACGCTCCTACGACCTTCCCCTCCCGGGTGCGGACCGGAATACCGCAGTAGTCCACCATCAGGTCGTGGACCCCCGGGTGTGCGTCCGTCCGGCGACGCACCAGCCCACCGTCCTTCATCGATTGCGCACACGGACAGCGGGATGTCTGGCAGTCCGACGATCGAACCATCTCGTAGCACTTGGTGCCGATCGCAACGTCGCGGCTGGTCCCAGCCTGCTCCACAGCCTTCGCGTTGGCGAACTGCAGGTTGAAGTTGCGATCCACAATCGTTACGGCATGCGGAATCGCGTCGATGTGCGCCACTAGCGCGTCCAATGCACCGTTGAACTCGTCGAGGATCCCCTTGTACACCCCGGCGTGCGCCGACGTGTCCGCCCGCGACAGCAAGCGCCCCTCCACGATGTCGCGCGTCAGGGAGTCCGACACCTTGACCAACGCGTCGAGCGTGGACCGCATCGCCTCCAACCCCTTGCTCAATGCGTCGTGATCGCCCCGTGGGTCGATGGCGACGTCCAAGCAGCCCGAGGCGAAGCCCTTGAGGATCTTGACCTGCCGGTCCGAGGCTTCGACGCAGGCGTTGAAGCTCACGCGGAGTTGGTCGAGCTCCCCAGCGAGCGGCGTCGAGATCCGCTGGCTCGTGTCCCCGGCAGCGACCCGATCCAGGCTCGTCATCGCGGCCGACAGCGCGCCCGTGAGAACGTCGAGCATGCGATTGATGCCTGCGACCTGCGCTCCCATGTAGAACGTGCCGTACTTCCCCGCGTCCGCCCGGAAGCTCAAGCGCCCCTGCTCGATCGCCTTCTCGAGGGCAGCGGCATCCGCGGCTCTGGCGCGGAAGAAGTGACCGAAGTGGTTCACCTTCTTGCGAAGCTCTTCAAAGACGCCGAGCCGCGGCGCAGGGTCCTCCACGGGCGGCTCACCCCTCATCATGCCGTCCACGAACCGCGACCCTTGCCCGAGCCCTTCGCACAGGTGGTCCAGCATCTCGTTGACGTCGCGGAGGATATCCTGCGCTTCGCCGCGGCATTCGGCGAGATCCGCCCGCATATCAATGCGCCCCTGGCGCACCGCCGCTGTCACGCGGGCGACCTCTGCCCGGAGCCCATCGATCGACGCAGATCGTGTCGTCGTCTTCTTCGCGGTCGCCTTGCTCGTCCTTGCTTTTCTGTCCATGAGCCCGTCTTCCTTGATCCTCATGCCTGCGCCTGAGCCGATTCCTTCAGCAGCCGGTGAACCGCTTCGAGCAGCTTCTCGCCGTCCAGCTTGACCAGGTACTCCGTGACCCCCGCTGCCACCCCGCGCGCCATGTCGTCCTCGCCCGCCAGTGAGGACAGCGCCACGACTGGCAGGCTCTCGAATCGCCCATCGGCACGGACTCGACGGGTCAGCTGCAACCCGGTCAGCCGTGGCATCTCGATGTCAGTCACCAGCAGATCGATCGTGCCAGCGTTCTGGTCCAGAAGCTCCCAGCCCGCCTGGCCGTCCTCTGCGAGGACTACCTTGTATCCCGCACTCTCGATGCACTTGCGGACCTGTCCGCGAAAGAACTCTGAGTCTTCTGCGAGTAGGATGGTCGCCCCGTTCCTGCCGTTCGTCGCCGAGCTGCGGCGCTCTGCCGTCCACTCCGGATAGGTCGCCTCCAACAGCTCCATCAGGTCCACGATCAGCGTCGTCTCGTTGCGCACGATCGCGGAGCCGAGCACGCCCTTCTGGCGGTGCGTCTCCCGATCGACCATGGCCGAGACGTCCACAGCATCCACCGGTCGAGCAGCCAGCAGCCCCACGTCGCGTCCATTCGCCTCGAAGACGATGACGACGCGCTCCTGGGTCGGGTCCATCTCGCCCACGGTCGACGCATCGGCGAGGGTCACGAGCGGCAGCGAGGTGCCGCGGTAGCGCATCGTTCGACGTCCGCCGAGCGTTTCGATTGCCGAAGCATCCACGTGCTCGACCCGCGTGACCTGGGCAAGCGGTACGGCGCACTGCTCGGCCGGAGCGTTTCGGAATACCAGCAGGGAGATGGACTCTTCCTGGCGCGCCCGCTGGGTCGCCTGCGCCAGCTCCCTTGCGCGGGTCGTCTCCGCCATGGACACGAGCTGGGCCTTCTGCGCCAGCCCGTTGACGTCGAGGATCAGCGCCACTGTGCCGTCGCCCAGGATCGTAGCGCCTGCGTACTCCCTGAGACGCTTGAGGTGACGCCCGAGCGGCTTCACCACGATCTCCAGCGTGTCGTGCAGCTGCTCGACGACCAGCCCGTAGCGAAAGCTCCCAGCGGATACGATGGCCACGTTGATGTCACTGGCCGCGTGATAACGCCGGTCCGCCTCTTCCCTTCGGGCGGACGATGATGCGCTGTGCGGGGGCGCGGGTGCGGAAGGCTGGTCCCCGTGCGGCTCGGAGCGACGCGACCGTCGATCGACTGCGCGGCCACGCCGATCGACGCCCACCCGGCCCGTCACCGGGTCGGTGAACGACCTCTGGATACCAAGCACTGCCGACAGATGCAGGATGGGAATCAGCTCGCCCCGCAGAATCAGCACTTCGGCGTCCCCCACAAGCTCGAACCTCTCCTTGGCTTGGGCTGCAGGAATGCGCAGAAGCTCCACCAGGTTGACCTGAGGAATCGCGAACCGCTCCTGCGCCACCGATACCAGAAGCGATGGAATGATCGCGAGCGTGAGCGGCAGGATGAAGCGGAACAGGGTGCCGACCCCAAGCTCGGACTCGATCTCGATCTTGCCCGACAGCCTGTCGAGGTTGCTCTTGACCACATCCATCCCCACGCCGCGCCCGGACACCTCGGTCACGCGTCGCACGGTGGACACGCCAGGCACGAAGATGAGCGCCAGGATGTCGCGGGTCGACATGTGGGTGAGCTGCTCGCGCGTGACGACCTGCCGCGTCACGGCTGCTGCGGAGATCGCTGAAGGATCGAGCCCCCGCCCGTCGTCGCGGACTTCCACGACCACCTGCCCCGCATCGTGCTGCACCCGGATCTCGATGAGCCCCACAGGGTTCTTGCCGAGACGCCGGCGCTCTTCGAGGCTCTCGATTCCATGATCTGCCGCATTGCGGACCATGTGGGTCAGCGGCTCGCTCAGGCCTTCGATGATGGCCTTGTCCATCTCGACTTCGCTGCCCTGGATGTCGAGCTGGATCTCCTTGTCCAGCTCCCTGCTCAGATCCCGGACCATCCGACGGAACTTCGAGAGGATGTTGCCGATGGGCTGCAGCCGGGTCTGCACGATCGCTTGCTGAAGATCGCTGGTCACCACGCTCATGCGCTGGCTGCCCGTGCCGATGGCGTCCAGATCGCCCCTGGCGATGGCATCGCTGAGCTGATTACGGCTCAGAACCAGGTCGCCGGCAAGATTCATGAGCGACTCGAGCAGCGCGACATTGACGCGTAGAGTGTTCTCCCGAAGGGTCGGCTCGCGCTGAGCCGCCTGGCGCCTGCTGTGGACAGGCGGATCAGCCGACGTCTCGGCTGGGTGGACCGAGGCGCGGACGGCGCTGTCCGCGCGGTCGTCCTCCTGAGCGTCCTGGGGAGGCGACGGCGCACGAGCCGATCCCTCGCCAGAGAGTGCGCTGTGCGAGGGGAGCTCGATTCGCGGCACTCCGTTCGATGCAATGGGTGCGACCACCACCGGCGAGGCCGGATCCCCGTGACCGCTCGCGTCGACCTTGCGGACGCGTCGCACAGGGATCGTGGACAGCTCGCGTATTCGTGTCTCGTCGATCGCCGATGCGAACAGAACGTGGAGCGAGTGCGCTCCCTGGCCGGATGCATCGACTTCGGCTACCGTGCAGTCCAGGATCGTGCCGTGTGCGCCGAGCACGGCCAGCAGCTCGAGGGGCGAATGCCTCGCGCTGTCCGGCAGGTGCGAGACGTCGCACTCGATCAGATAGACGCATTGGCGGGACAGCACGGCGCGGTCGAAGTCGAACATCGAGGTGCGAATCGAGGTCTGCGGGCCGGCTTCCGGAACCTGAACCTCGACCTCACGCGTCAGCGTGTGCTTGCGGTCTGCCGGGAGGCTGGAAGACGACAGGCCGGTGAGGGCCACGCAAACGTCGGAGACGTCGGTCTCTTCGGATGCTTTGACGTCGTTGACGAGGCTGCGGAGGCGGTCAAAGGCCAGCAGAAGGATGTTGACGACCTCCGGGGTGGGGGCCAGGTCGTGGGACCGGATCTGCCCGAGCACGTTCTCGGTGCGGTGAGCCAGGTCCTTGAGCTTTCGGAGGTCCAGGAGCCCCGCTCCCCCCTTGATGGAATGCGCAGCCCGGAAGATCGTGTTGATGAGCGACTCGTCGACATGGTCGCCGCTGGCTTCCAAGGCGAGCAGCTGCGCTTCGATGTCGGCCAGGTGCTCGCGGCACTCGGTCACGTAGTCTTGCAGGAGCTCTTCGTCTTGCAGGATCATGACCTGCTTCCTTCGCTCTCTGCGTGTGACTCTGCTCGTGCGGGCTCCACGGATCCCGCGAGCACGACGCGATTGCGGCCACTGTCCTTGGCCTGGTACAGGCACTGGTCTGCCGCGCGCAGCATGTCGTCCAGCGAGCCGTGAAGCTCGCTCGTGCCGCCAAAGCTCGCCGTCACCCGCAGGTTCTTGTCCCCTGCGGGAATGGTCTTGGCTTCCAGCGCCGCGCGAAGATGCTCGAGCCGCTGGCCCAGCTCCTGCCGGCCAGCTCCCTCCACGAGCACGCAGAACTCCTCTCCGCCCAGCCGAAATGTCGTCGCCCCCGCACCGCTCTCCTCCGCAATCAGCGTCGCAACCGCCCTGAGCACCGCGTCGCCTGCGTCGTGCCCGTGCGAGTCATTCACTGCCTTGAACTTGTCGACGTCGAGCATCGCAAGCGACAGCTCCGTCCTCGCCTTCCGTGCGCGATCGAGCGCGGCTTTTCCTACGTCATAGAAGTGCCGGCGGTTGTACAACCCGGTCATGAAGTCGCGCAGAGAGGCCTCTCGAATCGCCCGGATGCTCTCGAGCATCGTGATGTTCTGCCCCACCCTGCAGTAGAACTCGTCAGGCGAGAACGGCTTGTGCATGAAGTCGTTCGCGCCGCTCTTGATGAACCGCGCGCTCACCTCCGCGCTCCCCTGCGCGGAGATCCCGATGATCACGAACTCCTCGCGCGCCCGGTCCCTTCGCATCAATCGCGTGAGCGCGCACCCGTCCATCTCTGGCATGTTGTAGTCCGTGATCGCCATCCGGACCCTCGGGTTGCGCTCCAGCACCTCGAGTGCCTCCGAAGGCTTCGACGCTTCGATCACCTGGTAGCGATGACGCCGCAGCAGCCCGGCGGTGTACCCCCGTATCATCGGCGAGTCGTCGACCACCAGCACCTCGATGTCCCGATTCCTCTGGAAGCGCCCGATCTGCGCCACCAGGTAGCGCGGATCGAACAGCTCGTCCTTGACGAGGTATTCTGCGACCCGCTTCTTCCACATCAGCTGCTGCACAGCGTCGCTCAGCTCGGCCGTGACCACGACCACGGGGTAGCCCCGGTCCGCAAGCAAGTCGACGGCCGCTCCCGGAGGCGCATCCGGCAGCGTCAGATCCACCAGCGCTGCCAGAAAGTCCGTGCGACTCGCATGCTCAACCGCTTCCGCGTAGGTGCTCGCCACCACGCACTCCACCCGCAGCTCGCTCTGCAGCACGCGTCTGAGCAGCTTCGCGGCGAACCACGAGTCTTCGATGATGAGCACTGAGTCGAGCATGGATGTTCTCGGTGAACCGCAGAGCCACCCTCCTGAACGGCAGCGGCGGCGGCTTCTTTACGAAATTGCAGGGGATGCGGTGCGGGGGCGGCAAGCAGAGGCGGGAACGCGGGGGCTGGAGGCGGCTACGCAGAATCGATGATGACCAGATACGCAAGTGTCTGGTTGAGTAGCTGGTAGGCCACCTCGCCGAACGTGATCGGACCCGTGAAGGCCCCTGTATTCTTCCCTTCGAGCTCCGAGTACAGGTAGTTCAGGATGCAGTTGCAGGAGAACGCAATCCCCTCGGTGCCCGCATCCGGAACCCGCTGGACGAACTCCTTGACGTAGTCGCTGACAGGGCGCGCCGCGTGATACTCCACGCCGGCGAACACCGGCGCGTAGAACGTGACCTCCCCTGACTCCGCGTCCACCCCCTGGAAGCTCACATTCACCTGCGTCCCCATGTAGCTCGCCACCAGCGGATAGCGAGTGTCGATCGCCTTCCCCTTCAGCCAGTCGACCAACGGACGCTTCTCGCCGTTGATCAAGGCTTGCCTGGCTGAGAACCCGTCAGCCTCGAACGCGATCGTTTCGCCTTCGGACGGCTCGAAGATGTTCACGATGCCGACATCGGCGAGCTTCCCGGGCGCCAGCTTCGCTCGCAGAACCACCGCTGCGTTCGTCAACGCCTCCACCGTTCGCCCATCAAACACCTTCGGCTGCGCTTTGCCCAGATCGGACAAGTGCACGCCCGCGATCCAGCCGACCAGCGGCTTGACGCCGAACGCGGGATAGGTGGGCGCGCTCAGCGCAAAGGTCAGGTGGGTGGGCGAGGAAGCCGGGATGATGATCAGGGAGAAGCTGGCCTCTGCCCCGTCCTTGTAGACCTTCGTGATCGTCTTCTCGTCGTAGCGCTCGACCGTAACCTCCACCACGGAGTCGGGAAGCTCGGTCACGAAGATGCTATCGCGCGTGCATACCCCCCCTTCGTCGCTGATGAAGTAGGGGATCGTCCCACCGATCCACTTGCCTTTGGGGAGCTGCGCCAGAAGGGCTTCGTCTCCAGCCAACAGCAGGGCCTTGCCGCTCTGGATGAGGCCGCGGACATGTTCGACGCTTCGCAATACGCTGGGCATGAGTCTGATCTCCTAGAAGCCGAGCTTCTTCAAGTCATTTCTGGCAGCGGGGAGGTTGATGTTCGCGGCGAAGAGCCCTTGGAGCTCCCCGGCTAGCTGGCCCAGGACTGCCGGGTTCTTGTCCTTGATGGCTGCGATTTGCAGGCGTGTCACAAGCATGCGTGCCCCAAGGAATTCGAATGCAACCTTGCGGCGCCCCGTGACGATTTCGGACCACAGTGGATCGGTCGGTGGAGGCAGATTCATGGTTGGTTCTCGCGCATGGAAGGCTCCCGTATGAGAGCAGGGAACGGTCGGCCTCCCTGGAGCTTGAGAAGGAATGTTGCGACCGCCGCAACCAACGCCCCGATCAGGCGGCCCAGGTGTCGCGCCGCATCCGAAGCAGTCCAAGCAGCGCGAGCGCTCCCCACAGGGTCCACGCCCCAGCGTGGCGAGTTCCCGCGGAAGAGCAGCTGCAGCCCTGTCCTCCTGCCTCTGCGGCGTCGGTCGCATTCGCAGCCCCTGCGCCTCCAGCGATCCCCGAGCCCCCAAGGCCGCTGTCTCCCAGGCCGCCTTCAGGCGCCAAGCTCCCGCCGGCACCGGATGTGCCTCCGGCTCCCCCGAGCCCTGCGCTCCCGCCGGTCCCGATGCCGCCTGTGCCACCGGTCCCGCCTCCGCCTGTGCCGCCGGATACCGCGTCCGCCTCGTTCAACCAGGCAATGCCGTCTCCCTCCGTGCTCGCGTACAGGACCAAGGTCGCAGGATCCATCTCGAGCCCGGTCACCTTCCGATCGCTCAAGCCCTTGTTGAGCGGGCCAAAGTGCTTTGCGCCGTTCACGCTCCTGGAGACCCCCGCATCGAAAGTTCCCGCGTAGACAATGCCAGCCACCTTCGCATGGGTCGCCACAGCGAAGATCCAGAAGTCGGTGAGCCCGACGTCAGAGAATGTCCAGGATGCGGCGTTGTCCATGCTCACCGCCACACCGCCACCGTGCTGCCCTTCGTACAACGCGCCGTTCAATCGGTCCTGCGCGATCGACAACACGAACTTGCCGTACTCCCCTGCACCCTCGTTCACCGAAGCAAACGTCAGCCCGTTGTCCACGCTCTTGAACAACCCTCCACCGTCGGTGGCCACGTACAAGGCTCGTGGCTGCTCTGTCACGTAGGCACGGGTCACGCGTCCGTCGGTGATCCCGTTGGTCGATGGAATCCAGCTGTGGCCCCCGTCTTCACTTCGCCAGAACCACGGCGGAGCCGAGCTGATCCACCCGCCGAACGCACCGACGTAGACCCGCGCCGGCTCAACCGGGTCCACCGCGATCGTGCGCACGTCGGCGGTCTCCGCTCCGGTCGTTGCCGTCCAATGGTCTCCACCATCGGAGGAGATGAACACGCCAGCTCCGGCCAGCCCTGCATACGCGACGAGAGGATCGCTGGGATGCGAGGCGACTGCGCCCACGTTGACCCCAGGAAGACCCTGGTTCTCTGCGATCCAGGTCTTGCCCTGATCGGCCGTGACGAGCACCCCGCGGCCCAGGGTTGCAGCGTAGACCCGGCTCCCTGACAGCGCGAGGCCGTTCACGAAACTGTGGTCGATTCCCTCGCTCGATGTCTGCCAGCTTCCGCTGCCGGACCTCTTGAACACCCCGCCATGCGCACCACCCGCGGCGAACCAGCCATTGCTCGCGACGGCGAGGGTCCAGACCGAAGGCTCCGGCAATCCGTCGTTCGAGCTGGACCAGGTTGCCCCCTTGTCCGTGCTCTTCCACACGCCGCCAGGATCCAATGCCGCGTAGAGTGTGTCCGGGGATCCGGGTACGTACGCCAAGTCGAACACCGGCGCCGTGATGCCGGGAAGGTGGGTCCAGGTGATTCCCTCGTCCACGGACACATGCACTCCCTCATAGGACGACTCCGTGCTGGACGCGTACACCCTGGAGTGATCGCTCGGATCGATGACAATCGCGGTCACCCCTCTGGGCGAATCGACCCCTTCCACCCCGGTGAGCCCGGCGTCGTCACTGCGCAAGATCGAGAACCCGGTGCTCATGTAGAGCCGGTTCGAATTCGTCTCGTCGATCGCCAGGTCCCCAACGAACGGATCAAAGGGCAGAAGGGCCGGGAGCGATGAGAACACCAGATCGTCGTCGGTGCGATAGGCCCCCGCGTTGGCGGTCAGAACGTAGAGCCTCGTCTTGAAGCTGGGATCGCGCACGAGCCCTGTGACCGTGTCACCGAACGTGCCCAGGGCCTCGAACGTGTGTGCGCCGTCGTGGCTCACATGCAGCGCGTTCCCGACGCCGACGTAGAGCGTGTCTGCGGCTGCCGGATCGGCGAGGACGGCGCCGATCTTCCCCGGCGGTGCCCCGGCAACCGCGCTCCAGGCGTCGCCGTTCGAGGTGCTCTTGTAGAGCCCACCCCTGTCGACCGCTGCATACCAGGTCGTTGGCGAGGATGAATCGATGGCGACGCCAACGATGCTGCCGCCCGAGGGGCCCATGTGGGTCCAGGTCTTGTCCCCGGCGAAGAGGGTCGAGGACGACGCGATGATCAGGGTGAAACAAGCAAGGGCAGGAGCAAGACGCACGGATGACCTCCATTTCGGCAGATGGGGCAGCGGAGGCCAAGTGTCGAGGGAGCAGGGTGCAGCTCCTGGTGCAGCCTGTTGTCCCAAGGCCAGGTAGCCGCTATCTCAATGCGATGGGAATCGCGCTGTGGGCCGCTGCCGCTCCGATCGCTATTGTGACCATGCTTGCCGCCCTCGGGTGCAACGCGCGCGAACGAGGCCAGGCCCCTTCGCCTGCGCCGAGCGCGTCTGCCAGTGTGCCGAGCGCGTCCGCCACTGTGCCGACAGCGACCGGCAACGATGACGCAGGGACGGGCGACGCTGACGCACGGACCGGACTTCGCTGGAGGATGGAGCTGACGCCGACCGAGCTGCGCATGGCGGATCGCAAGGAGTGGACGCTGGCGATCGGGGTGTCGAATGCAGGGACAGAGGCGGTGGACACGCGGCGCGACGAGCTCCGCCTGCTGGTCAACGGCAAGGCTTCGACCAATTTCAGGCTGAACTGGGGCAACGGGCACAGGGACCGCAGGTGGGCGCTCTTGCCTGCCGGAGAGTCGGTCGAGGAGCGCCGACATCTCGGCGAGTCGCTGTTCCGGGAGCCAGGAGACTACGAAGTGGTGCTGCAGCTTGGCGACCGGCAGGTCGCGCGAGGGCAGGTGAGGGTGGCGCGTTGAGCTCTCGTTTGCGCAGCGCCCGAGTGCAGCCCCCTTGCCACGGCAGCCGGGGCCACGATGTCGTCCCGGTGTCGGCGTCTCGAATCGCGCGGGGGTGGAACGATCGGGGCCCTGGGGAGTGCGACGATATTTCTCAGAAATCGTACTGATACCGAGATCATTTCGGGCCGAGGCGACATTAAGGGTTTGCCGGACGGACTGAGCTGATTCGTGAGGCTCTCCAGGATCCAGGTCGGTCAAGCCTAGGAAAGGTCGCGTAGATGAACAACGTGTCTGCAATCGTGATCGCGGTGGTCGTTGGACTGACCGCATGTTCCTCCAATGACTCCGGTGGCGCTGCAGGAGGTGACAACGGCGGTGGAGCAGGTGAACTGCCGTTCTTTGGCGGCTCTGGAGGGGAGAGCGGCGGTTCAGGCGGCGCCAATGGCGGAGCCGGGGGCGCTGTCGGCGGTTCGGGCGGGGTGGCCGGTGCCGGGGGCGCGGCAGGCGGCCAGGGCGGCTCGAGCGGCCCGGTCTGCAGCGGCACCGCGCTCCAGTGCGTGTACATGACCTCCAGCGAGTGCCAGCTCTCCAACGGGTGCAAGCCAGATTCGCAATGCGAGGGCACGGCGATGGACTGCTTCGCCCTGTACCAATCGGAATGCTACGCACAAGAAGGATGCTACTGGTCGTCTGCAAGCAGCTCCTGCGCAGGTTCCTCGAAGTCGTGCTCCTCGTTCTCCGACCCAACAGCTTGCGGCAGCCAGATGAAGTGCAAGTGGAAGACGACTTGCTCTGGCGCAGTGCTGTGCACGAGTCTTGACAAGGCGCAGTGTTCCCAAGTCCCTGGGTGCTACCAGTCCGCGGATGGACCTCCGAAGACGCACGAATGCTCCAACATGGACCAGGCTTGCACGGGTTCGACCACATGCTGCCCCGGATCGTCGAGCGGAGGTACTTGCGTGTACAACGGTCACGGTGCGGTGTGTCGGCCGAACTGCTCCGTGGCGAACGACTGTGCGAGCCTGTGCTGCAGAAATGGGATCTGCGGGGATTTGGAGCAGTGCAACAGCACCTGCGCCGGTCCGGGCACAGGATGCAGCACGCCCTCGGATTGCTGCGCTGGCGCTACGTGTCTCAACTTGAACAACAAGGGATTGTGCGCGGTGCTATGCACGAGCAACAGCGACTGCCCAGGAGGGTGCTGCGCTCCGACGAGCTCCTCCAAGAAGGTATGCGTGCCCAGTGAGATGTGTCAGTAGTCCGGAACATCGAGCCTGCCTCGTGCACCTGCGTACCGGGCGCAAGGGGAGCAGGTGCGGGCAGGGGCCATCGACGTCCAGCCGAGCCCGGTGCAGGTCATCGCAGGGTGCGAGTGAGGGGAGGGCTCCGCGTTGGTTGTCGGCGGCGCGCTGAACCCACGGGCTCGATGCAGAACTTCGACGCTGGCACCCGAGACCGAAAAACCCTTTGAACCTCACCCCCGCACAAGGCGGAAGTGACGCGCGCGCCCCACTCCTTTTCGCCGCGTCCGCTCGCAGCCCACTGCGGCGGCAGGAGAGGGCCCACGACCGCTCCGGTTCGCCGGTCACGTCGTTGTAGCGCGCCGGCGCCCGACCTCGACTCAGAGTCAGGCACGGATGAGGTTTCCGGTCTGGTCCCTTCGCCCGAACGGACGTGGTAATGTCTGCCCATGGTTGCGCTCACCCAGCTCCCTGTCCTCTCGGACCTGCTGCCTATGCCGGCCGCCGCGCTCGCAGGGCTGCAATCCGCCGACGACAAGGTTGCGGACTGGAGGCCGTGGTGTGGGCCGCACGGACGCGAGCCTGGGTTTGAAGGGTCATTTTGATGGATCGGATTCTCGGTCTCGGCCTGGTCCTGGGCTGCGCGGTGCTTGGCCCAGGTTGCCTCCTTGTCATGGACTACGACGGTTACGGTGATCAGACGGACGCGTCGGCGGGAGCTGCCGGTACCGGGGGGCAGGACGCATCGAACGATACGTCCGCCGGCGGGGGCGGCATGGGCGGCGCCTCGGGCAAGGCTGGCAACGGCGGACAGGATGCTGGCAACGGCGGACAGGATGCCGGCAGCGGCGGACAGGATGCCGGCAGCGGCGGACAGGATGCGGGCAGCGGCGGACAGGATGCAGGCGGGGACGCGACAGAGGAAGCCCCCTGCACCCATTTTGCCTCGTGCGGTGCCAAGAGTGTGTGCATCCAAGGTCAGTGCCAGCCTGCGCTCCGGGTCTTCGCCATCGACGTCGCCGCTGACGGCGTCATCGGCGCGTACATCGGGGACAACCAGAGCGCCGACACCCTGTGCAATCAGGAGGCCAAGAGCAATGGGCTCCAGGGGCAGTGGAGAGCCTGGCTCTCGTCAGCCTCCGACGGCGGTACGCCGTACGAGTGGGCGAAGAACGAAACCTTGCCCCGCATGCTGGTGGATGGGACGCTGGTCGCAGCCACGTGGGGCGAACTCGTGACCGGCCAGCTCGTGAACCCCATCAGCAAGAACCCCGCGGGCGCCTTCGTCGCCGTGGCGTGCATATGGACCGGCACGCTCTGCGACAGCAGCGCCACCGCGTTCAACTGCGACAACTTCTCGAAGTCGGACGCCGGCGTCATGGGCACTTCGGGCTCGCCTACACTGACAGACTGCGGCTGGTCCTCGGTCACGCTGCAGACGCCCTGCAGCGCCAAGTGCGGATTGTACTGCTTTGAGTACTAGCAAGTAGTGAGGGCTGGCGCCCTTCTGACAGCTGCACGCAGGCTGGGACCTCGCTCGTGTTGGCAGTGGATCCTTGTGGCGGGCGATGAGGGACCAAGACCATCGCGCGCGCTCCGCGCTACGCAGGTTGAGGTACACTCACCCGGACCATGCCAGACTTCCTGCAAGGGTTGGAGCTCCGCGTCGGGGTCGATGACCACCGACTCGCCCAACTCGGCGAGCTGACCACTGCAGTGTTCGAGTTCGACTTCGAGGAGTGGTCGGCGCACGGCTTCGTCGATCCGAACTACGTTCCGGTCTCCTATGTTCTCGACGGGCGAGTCATCGCAAACGTCAGCGTCTACTCATTGGACATGGTGGTCCGTGGCGTACCAGCCCGCGCTCTGCAGGTGTGCACGTGCGCTACGCTGGAGCGCTTTCGCAGGCTTGGACTGGCCTCGAAGTTGCTCACGTACGCGCTCGAACGTTTCGCCGATGGGCATGATTTCGTGTTCCTGTTCTCGAGCGACGAAGCCAAGCCGCTCTATCAGCGGCACGGATTCATGCCGGTACCGGAGTACCTGCCCAGCGTCCGTCCGCCAAGCGGATCGAGAAGACCTGGCGCAGTCAGGTTGAACGTTGACCGTCCTGAAGATCTGTCGCGGCTCGCGGCGATGGCCCGAGCGCGCACGCCGGTATCATGGCTCCTTGGGGTGAACAACGCCCCCTTGCTCCTGTTCCACTGCCTCCACCGGCTCCGTGATCAGCTCTACTATGTCCAGGAGTTCGACTGCATCGTCGCGTTCGCCCAACACGAAGACGGCAGGCTCTCGATATACGACATCGTCAGCGAGCAGCTCCCGCCATTCGCGTCGCTGTACCCATACATCATCGGCGAACCCGCCCCATCGGTCGTCGAGTTCATGTTCCTCCCCGACCGATTGGACCTGGCGGACGCCGACTGGACGCCGAACCTCTGCAACAACCTGCACGTCCTTGGCGGGTCACCGTTTGCCGGGCGGGTGCTGTTCCCCAGCACTTCGCAGGCTTGAATGGGGTCTCAGTTGAAGCAGCCGGCTGAAAGCCGGGGGCTGATGCAAGTCAGCTGCGCGGTCAGCCAAGCCCCCCCTTCGGGGGCTGCTGGTCCGGCGCCTCGCCCATGGTGGAACTCTATACCCACGCAAGCACGGGAGCGCCGCGGGCTTGCTGCAAAGACATTCCTCTCCGCCGCGTCAGGCCAGCAGGGGGCGGCACGCTTGGTCGTGTCGAAGACCTCTGCCCGCTCGCACACCGGGCGCACGGCACGCGCACGAAGGAGGGGATTTCTCAGAAGGTGGCCGCCACGACGGCTGCCGCCTGGCTCTGATGGCCGCTGTCGCGTGGTTCCGAGTCGCCAATCCCCTCGTCGAGGCAACCGACCTTTGCGGCAATTGATCTCTGCCGGGCCTGTCTCTAGTCTGCCGGTCATGGAGCACGGGAGCGACCGCAAGACCAGAGTGCGTCGGGGAGCACGGGTCTGGCTGGCCCTGGCGGCGGCCGTGTTCGCGCTCCTGGCGGGCAGCGGCTTGTACCTTGCCGTGCGGAACGCTCTCGACGAGCGCAGGCAGCAGGCCGCAAAGCAGCGGGCCGGGCAGGAGTTCTCGCGTCTTTCGCGTTGCCTTGTCGCAGACACGTCCCCAGGCGCCACCGTGGGACAGCGAATGCGCTGGAGGGTGCTTGCGCTGGCGTCGCAACCACCTGAACAGCAGGCGGGAACGGCTCCCAGCCAGTGGCCAGGACGCTGTCTTCCCTATGCCGAGCGGCTGCTGACGGAAGCCAGGGCCGCGGGACTGGACGAGGTGGCCGGACCGACTGCCATGCTGGTCCAGAACAAGCTCAACCCCGAGCCGCGGCTTCTTTTCGACAGTCTGTGGGAAGCGGCTGCCCAACACCTTCCCGCGGTGCACTCCGACGATGAAGTCCCGGCGCCGCCGGCCGGCGCTCCGCCGGTCCTCAGCTCCCTGAAGCCTGTGTTCCACTGGGACACCGTCATCGTGCCGCTTGCCGGCTTCTCGCAGAGGTTCCTGTTACCGCACGCCGGATCGATCTGCTCGTTGCGAGACGATCCCCCTCCGCACGCCTTGGTGTTGGCCCGTATCTCCTCTCCTCCGGGGGTAGAAGGCGGATCCTCCCTACACCTGGGCGTGGCTGAAAAGGGCGCACCCTCGCTCGTCTTCAACTGGCACGCTGCCGCTTGGAGGACGGATACCGCCGTGCGCGTCGGCGGCGATCGCACGATGAACACCTACGCCCGGGCCGATGGGTCTTTCGTCGTGCTCGATCGGGAGAAGGAAAAGGGACAGCAGGGCCGCCATGTGCTTCTCCGCTGCCCCGCGCCGTCGGGTGGGGCTCCCGCACGTGAATGCCGCCGCGAAGTCCTTCCGCTGGGTTGGGGCGGGCAGTTCGAGTTCATCGACGACCACCTCGTCTGGCGGCAGGCAGAGAAGCTGATGATCGCTCGCCTTTTCGGTCCTGACGACAACCTGGGACAGGCCGTCGATCTGGGCTCGGTTCCATCCGGGGGGTGGGCGGCAATGTCGTGCAGGTCCGAGGACCGCATTGCTCTGCTGTACCGTACGAGCGAGACGTCACACCTTGCGCTGGCCGCAGCGGGCGAATGGTCAACGCTGCGCCCGGTCGCCAACGGTCACTCGTTGTCATGTCATCGGCATGGGGCGACCGTGACCGGGTTCGTTCAAGATGGTGCCGTGCAGGTGGTGCAGACGAGCTGCACGCAGGCGAGTTGCGCGACCCGGCGGTTCCCGCTGGCCACGGCGATGCGCGAGCATGTACCCGCACAGCTGGAGGGTTCTCTTCTTTTCGCGCCCCGAATGGAGAGAAGCCCTTTGCACACGGTGCAGGTCGCCGACCTCGATGGGAAGCTGCTGCTCGTGTGGTCGCACGGCGAGACTGGAGGACTTCGGATGCGTCTCGCTCCCATCGAGGAGATGGAGCACGCGCAGGACGTAGTGCTGTTCGATCCGGCTGAAGAGCATGGCGTGGGACAGACGCACGTCGTTCAGCTCATCCAGCACGGCGCTACCGCCTTGGTGCTCTTCGAATCCTGGCTCAAGAGTCGTGCCTTCGTCGTCGATTCGAGCGGCAAGGCAACGGGTGTTGGTGTCGTCGTCCAGAAGTGAACCTCAGAGCCCGCCCTTCACCGAGGGCAACGCAATCCATCGTCTGTGGCCCCCAAGTCCCTCTTGAAGCCGGAGCCGGCGCGATCAGCTTGCGCAAGGGCGAAGCCGCAGCCTGGCAACCATGGTAGCGAAGCTGCGGTATGCGAGGTGGCGCGATCAGAGCGGCCATGCGGCACAAGAATTCGATCGGGCTCATCACGCGTGCGGTCGCGCCCGATCGCAACTTGTGCTTGCAGATTCCACCCTTCGGGCTCCCTCGCGGCCATCCCTGCAAGCATGATTCCCTGCGATCGCTCACAAATGGCGCTCGCCACCCCGCAAGCGGCGCCCGCCATCCGTGAACTGGCGCACGCCATCGCAGGACACACGAACGCAAATGAGAACAGGGAATTCATTCCCCATTCTCATTCGCATTCCCGTGTTGCTAGTTCCTAGTTCTCACTTCTTCGGGGGGGCCTTGGCAGGCGCCGCGACCTTCGACTTGCGATCACCGGAGTGACCATGGAAGGTGCGCGTGGGGGCGAACTCGCCGAGCTTGTGTCCGACCATGTTCTCGGTCACGAAGACCGGCACGAACTTCCTGCCGTTGTGCACGGCAAAGGTCAGTCCCACCGCCTCCGGGATGATGGTCGAGCGACGTGACCAGGTCTTGATCACCTTCTTGCTCTTCTGGCTCGCCACCTCGTTGATCTTTTCCATCAGGTGGCCGTCGATGAACGGACCCTTCTTGATTGAACGGGCCATGAGCTACCCCTTCTTCGAACGGTGCTTGACTACCATGTTGTCAGTTCGCTTGTTGTTGCGCGTCTTGAGGCCCTTCGAAAGCTGGCCCCAGGGCGAGCACGGGTGCCGCCCACCGCTCGACCGTCCCTCGCCGCCGCCCATCGGGTGGTCGACCGGGTTCATCGCGACGCCGCGGACGTGAGGCCGCTTGCCTTGCCAACGGACGCGTCCCGCCTTGCCCAGAACGATCTGCGCATGGTCGATGTGGGACACCTGGCCGATGGTGGCGCGGCAGTCGAGATGCACCTTGCGCACCTCGCCGGAGGGAAGACGCACCTGCCCGTAGTCGCCGTCCTTGGCCATCAGCTGCCCGGCAGACCCGGCCGATCGCACGATCTGGCCGCCCTTGCCCTTCTTGAGCTCGATGTTGTGGATGGACGTCCCGAGCGGGATGTGGCGCAGAGTCAGGCTGTTGCCTGGCTTGATGTCGGCATGACGGCTCGCGACCAGCATGTCGCCGACCTTGATGCCATCAGGCGCCAGGATGTAGCGCTTCTCGCCGTCTACGTAGAACAGCAGCGCGATGCGCGCCGTGCGGTTGGGATCGTATTCGATCGCAGCCACCTTGGCGGGCACGCCGATCTTGTCGCGGCGGAAGTCGATGACGCGCAGGCAGCGCTTGTGGCCGCCGCCGCGGAACCGGGTCGTGATGCGCCCATAGCTGTTACGTCCGCCTGTGGAGCGCTTGCCGGTCGTGAGCGACTTCTCGGGATACCCCTTGGTGATATCGGCGAAGTCGCTGACCGAGTAGTAGCGCCTTGCGGGCGACGTGGGCTTGAAGGTCTTGATACCCATGGGAAGGTTCCTTCCTGCCTACTCGGAGGCCTCGAAGAATTCGATGGTATCCCCTGCCTTCAGGGTGACGATCGCCTTCTTCCAATTGTGCAGTTTGCTGTAGCCGCGGCCCATCCGACGCTCCTTGCCGCGCATCACCAGGGTGTTCACCTCGACCACGGTCACGTTGAACAGCTTCTGGATGGCTTCGCGGATCTGGATCTTGTTGGCCCTGCGGTTGACGCGGAAGATCACCTTGTTCTGCTCGCGCAGCTGGGTGGCCTTCTCGGTCAGGGCGATCGGTCGATCGATGATCTGCTCGGGGGTCATGGCGTCCCTCCGTCGGCCTTGGTGGACAGGCAACGCGCCTCCAGGGCCTTGGCAGCGCTACGGCTGACCACGAGGTGGTCGTGCCGGAGCAGGTCATAGACGTTGACGCCTTCGGGGGGCAGGAACTGGGCATCTGCCAGGTTCCGCACCGAAAGGCGCAGCTTCTCGTTGTCCTTGCTGTCGACCACCAGGCTCTTCTTGGTGGCCTGCAGGGTGCCGAGCGCGTCGGCCATGGCCTTGGTCTTGATCTCGGTGATCTCCAGGGAGTCGACCACGATCAATCGGCCTTCCTTGCAGAAGAGCGACAGCGCGCTCTTGAGGGCGCCGAGGCGCACCTTGCGCGGCGGCCGGTAGGACCAGTCGCGCACACGCGGGGGATGAGCCCTGCCGCCGCCCACGAAGCTCGGCGCACGGATCGAGCCGTGTCGCGCTCGCCCGGTGCCCTTCTGGCGGTAGATCTTCTTGGTGGAGCCGGCCACTGCGCTGCGCTCCTTGGCTGAAGCAGTCCCGGCTCGTCGCGACGCGAGCTGCGCCTTGACGACTTCGTAGAAGAGCTGCTCCTTGACCTCGGCGCCGAACACTTCGTCGCTCAGCTCCAGGTCGCCTACCTTTTCGTGCTTGAGGTTGTAGACATCCACCTTTGGCATGGCTGCCTCCCTCCTACGACTTGATCTCGACGTCGACACCAGCTGACAAGTCCAGCTTCATCAACGCGTCGAGGGTCTGTTGAGTGGGCTCGAGAATGTCGAGCAGGCGCTTGTGCGTGCGAATCTCGAATTGTTCGCGCGACTTCTTGTCCGCGTGCGGGCTGCGCAGCACGGTGTAACGCCTGATCTCGGTGGGCAGGGGGATCGGTCCAGCCACGCGTGCGCCGGTGCGCTTCGCCGTCTCCACGATGTCGGAGGTCGACTTGTCGAGAAGCTGGTGGTCGAACGCGCGCAGGCGGATTCGGATCTTGGTGGTATCAGCCATGATGGGCTCCTACTCCACGACCTTGGTCACGACGCCGGCTCCGACGGTGCGTCCGCCTTCGCGAATCGCGAAGCGCATCTGCTCCTCCAAAGCCACCGGCGTGATCAGCGTCACGGCCATGTTCACGTTGTCGCCCGGCATGACCATCTT
>JACRCQ010000036.1 GCA_016218915.1 Deltaproteobacteria bacterium | reverse complement strand
GTCATGGCGGGTCCTCCTGCGTAGGTAACTGGCTTCGCAACCGTTACGTACCGCAGAAGGCACTCGCTTGTCCTGGCTCCCTTCACACAACACCCCTACGATTCGGCTCGATCAGCACCGTTCGGATGGAGCCGCACCCAAACGGATTTGTCCCATCCATCAACAACAGCGTTGCGATCGGCTTCGGGCTCGACTGGGGACGCTACAACCACCGGTGCTGGTGGAAGGACAATCGCGACCTGTCAGGGAGCTGCTCCAACAACCAGTTCCTGGTTCCGGTGGTGATGCAGTGGAACTTCTTCTTCACAAAAGCCTTCAGCCTCTTTGGAGAGCCAGGCCTTGCTGTCCGTCATTCCCGATGGAGCTGGCCGAACGGCCGGTGCGCAGGGCCCAACGGTCCCGTCGTTTGCGACTACAACGACAGCGACACCGGAATCGAGCCCGTGTTCTTCGTGGGCGGCAGGCTGGGCAACGAGAAGGTAAGCTTCACCTTCCGCCTCGGATGGCCCTATGCGTCCGTAGGCGCCTCGTTCTTCCTGTGATACTTGCCAGGCGTTCTGCCATCGCAGCCGCGCTTGTTTCCATGGTCGTGGTCGGGGCCTGTGAGGTCCCTTCGACCTATGGGCCCCAGCTCGCAGGCGATCCAGCGCCCAGTGATTCAGCTTCCCAGCCGATCCTCGCTGCCATCCCCTTGCATGGTTGTACGCTGGACATGGTGCTGATCGAGGGGAGGTTCTGTCCTGTCGCGCAGCAGGTTTGCGTCCGGTGGTTGGAGCCGCGCGAAAAGAACCGTTTCGCACGCTGTGCGCGATTTGAGCCGGTCTCGACCTGCAAGGCCGAGCGTATCTCCCTGCGGTTCTGCATGGACCGCTTGGAGGCTGCCGGCGAAGACGGCCTGCCGCTCAGCAATATCTCGTGGACCGACGCCGCAGCCCTCTGCGGGAGAAAGGGCAGGCGGCTGTGCCGGGAGCGCGAATGGCTCTTCGCCTGCGAAGGTGAGCAGATGGCTCCCTACCCCTACGGCACGCAGCGCGACGCTGCGCTGTGCAACATCGACAGGAGCCCTCTCGTGCGCCGTGGAAAGCTGATCGACTTGCGACAGCCCGTCACGTCCCATCCGAAGTGCGTTTCCAGCTTCGGAGTGCAGAACATGGCGGGCAACGTGGACGAGTGGGTGGTGCTTGACGAGCCCTGGATGTCGCCTCGGGGAGAGAAGCACTTGTCCGGGCTCAAGGGAGGATGGTGGGGGCCGATGCGCGGTGGCTGCAGGCCTGTGACCGTGGGCCATGACCAGCACTTTCATGAGCTGCAGATCGGGTTCCGCTGCTGCGCCGACGCTCCATGAATGTCCGGTTTGCGTCAGCATGTCCTGTCGGGCCGCTCCGGCCAAGGGCGCGGGAACGCCCCTTCGTTCTGATGGACCCATTCATCATTCTGGTGGAACGAGCCCTTCGGCCCAGAGCGATTCCCTTCATATTCGGCACAATGCGAACGGCCCGCATCGTGCTCTTACGGCGCGAAGGAGCATCGCATGGACCATCTCCAGGGTTGGGTCGGCAGAGGAGCAACGTGATCCGTCGACTTCGTCCCCTGCGCAGTCCGCCCCGGACCACGATCCGGTCGCGCCGATGACGAGGCCGGTGCCGCTGTGAAGACGGTGATCCACACCAAGCGTTATGCATGGAGCCATCGGCTCCGCGACATCCGTCTGGGGGGCGGGACGACGCCGCCGCTGCCGTCGTCCGCGGACCTCGCGCGCTGGGCGGAAGACCTGTACGTGTCCGGGGCCAGCGAGCAGCCGATGCGCTCCGCTGTCTTCGCAATCGAGCAGCTGGAGATGCATGCGCGGCGGCTTGCCGCCGCCCACGTGCTCAGCCCGAGGCGGGGCAACGATCGGCTTCTGAGCCGTCTCGCAGACTCGCAGCGCGTGATCGCCCGCTGCCACGATCTGATGTCGAGGGCCCACAGGGCCGGGCGGCGCCTGTCGCCTGCGGCAGAGTGGCTGCTGGACAATCACTACCTCATCGAGGAGCAGGTCTATCTCGCACGCAAGCACTTCCCGCGGAGCTATTGCCGTCAGCTTCCCCGTCTGAGCGGCAGCGATCCGGCAGGCCTGCCGCGGATCTACGACCTGATACTGGAGTTCATCGCGCACGTGGATGGGCGCGTGGACGACGAAGCGCTGGCCCGCTACGTAGCAGCGTACCAGTCGGTGGCGCACCTGACGTTGGGAGAGCTGTGGTCGGTCGCGATCATGCTCCGGCTCGCGCTGCTCGAGAACCTTCGCGCGGTCTCCGCAAGAATGAGCTGGCAGCGCACGCACCGCGATCTCGCGCTCGCATGGGCGCAGCGAATCGACGCCCCGTCCGAGAGGCATGAGAGCGCGCTGTCAGCGCTCGCGGACATGGCGCGCGAGAACCCGCCGCTGTCGCCTTCGTTCGTCGCCCAGTTCACCCAATCCCTCAAAGGCGGGGGGGTCACCAGCAGCTTCGTGCTCGCGTGGCTGGAGCAGCGGCTCGCGGATCAAGGGCTGACCATCGAAGAGAGCGTCCGTGCCGAGAGCCAGTGCCAGGCAGCGGATCAGGCCTCCATGGCCAACTGTATCGCAAGCCTTCGGCTCGTCAACGCGACCGAGTGGCCCAGGTTCGTCGAGGACAACAGCTCGGTCGATCGCATCCTGAGAGACGAGCCTGCGGGGCTGTACAGCCAGATGGACTTTGCGACGCGCGATACGTACCGGCACGTGGTGGAAATCACGGCGCGAAGGCTGCACGTCGACGAGGAAGAGGTGGCCCGGACCGCGGTCGCGCTGGCTGCAGCGCACCACGCGGAGCACCGCGACGACGCGGAAGCTCACGTGGGCTACGTGCTGGTGGACGAAGGGAAGAGGCATCTCAGACGCGCGCTTCGCGGGCAGAAGGCCTCGTCGCTGTTCCCCCGCAAGCTGCATCGCGGGCTCGAGCTCCTCGCCTACCTCGGCCCGGTCCTGATTCTGTCCGCGGCAGGCGTTGCATGGCTCGCCCTGCCCTGGCGCGCCGCACCCTCGCTCGCGTGGCCCGTCTTGGTCTTGTGCGCGGCCCTGGCTGCATCGCAGTGTGCCATTGCCGCGGTGAACTGGCTCGCCACGATCGTTCGCAAGCCCCGGGCCCTGCCGCGGATGGACTTCGAGAGAGGCATACCCGACGCGTGCCGCACGATGGTCGTCGTGCCCACCTTGCTGACCGGACAAGCCCGCATCGCTGCGATCCTCGAAGGGCTCGAGCTGCGGTACCTTGCCAACCGCGATCCGAACCTGTGGTTTGGCCTGCTGACCGACTTCGTGGACGCGCAGCAGGAGCAGGTCCAGGGTGACGATGCGTTGCTCCGGCAGACCGCGGACGGTATCGAGGCGTTGAATCGGAGGTACGGCAATGGAGCGCACGGGCGCTTCTTCCTGCTGCATCGCTCCAGGGTCTTCAACGCGCAGGAAGGCTGCTGGATGGGCCGCGAGCGCAAGCGTGGCAAGATCGAGGACTTCAATGCGCTCTTGTGCGGCGACGATCGCGCCTCCTTCAGCCGTATCGTCGGCGATGCGACGCAGCTGACCTCGATCCACTACGTCATCACCCTGGACACAGACACCGACCTGCCTTGGGGGACCGGCTGGAGGCTGGTGGGCGCCGCGGCCCACCCCTTGAACCGTCCCAGGATGGATCTGGGAGCCAGCCGCCTGGTTCGTGGCTACGCCATTCTGCAGCCCCGTGTCAGCATCTCGCTGCGCAGCGCCGTGCAAAGCCCCTATTCCCGTCTTCTCGCCGGCGAGGTGGGCGTCGATCCCTATACGCGTGTGGTCTCGGATCTTTATCAAGACCTCTTTTCGGAGACGTCGTTCATCGGCAAGGGGATCTACGACGTCGGGGCGTTCCGCCAGCTGCTCGACGGCCGCTTCCCGGACAATGCCGTCCTGAGCCATGATCTGCTGGAGTCGTGCTATGCGCGCTCCGGCCAATGCAGCGACGTGGAGCTCCTGGAGGATCTGCCCTCCGGCTACCTGGCGGATGCCGCTCGACGCCATCGCTGGATGCGCGGCGATTGGCAGATCCTTCCCTGGTTGGGACTTCGCGTGCGCGATGCCGCAGGCCAACGAATCGCTCCTTCGATTGCCGCCTTGGGTTGGTGGAAGGTATTCGACAACCTTCGCCGGGCCCTGGTGGCGCCCGCCTACCTGGTATTGCTCGCGTCAGGCTGGCTCCTGCTCCCCACGCCCCATTCCTGGACTCTGGCCGTCCTCGCGATCCTGTTCGTCCCCGAGCTGCTGCCAGGCATCGTCGAGCTGGCTCAGCGCCCGACGACCTCGCCCATGCGAGACCACCTCAAGACGGTCGTCGAATCGACAGCGCGACGTCTCGGAAGGGTGGCTCTGTGGTTGACCTTCCTGCCGTTCGAGGCGTGGGTCGCCTCGGATGCCGCGGTCCGCTCGCTGTGGCGGATGGTCTACAGCCGCCAGCGTCTGCTCGAGTGGCAGACGGCAGCTGCCGTCGAGGGACAGGCGAACGCGAGCATCGGACGCGTGCTGCGAAGGATGTGGGTGGGCCCGGCCCTGGCCGCTGGGGTCGGCGCGCTGCTGGTGGTCTCCGGCACGCACCAGGCATACGCGTCCGCGAGCCCGGTCTTGCTTCTGTGGCTGCTGTCACCGCTGGTGGCTTGGCGGGTGAGCCGGCCGCTGCAGGCTGGCACTGCGCTGCTCGACGACTCCGACATCCAGTTTCTTCGCCGAATCGCCAGGCTCACGTGGCGCTACTTCGAGGTGTTTACAGGGCCTCAAGACAGCTGGCTGCCTCCGGACAACTTCCAGGAGAAGAACGGGCACCGGGTGGCGCACCGGACGAGCCCGACGGACATGGGGCTTTCGCTGCTGGCCAATCTGTCCGCGCATGACCTTGGATACTTGAGTGGCGGGCAGCTGCTCGAGCGCACCGAGCGAAGCATCGAATCGATGGAGCAGCTGGAGCGCCATCGGGGGCACTTCTACAACTGGTACGACACCAACACCCGCAAAGCCCTGCGCCCCCTGTACGTCTCCAGCGTCGATAGTGGCAACCTGATCGGACACGTCCGAGTGCTGCGCACCGGGCTGCTCGAGCTTGCGTCCAGCCCGGTGCTTCCGATTGCTGCGCTCGAAGGGCTGCGCGACACCCTGCGCGTGCTGGCCGCGCACGTCGGCCCTGGACAAGCCCTGGAGTCGATCGACCGGCTCCTGGAGGCTCCGACCGACGGGCTCCTGGCCAGCGCCATCCGGATGAGACAGCTGGACTCTGCAGCCACGCTGTTGACCGAGTCGATCGATCGCGAGCAGCAGCCAGAGGCCGCCTGGTGGGCCACCGCATTCGCACGGCAGGTGCGGGCCGTCGTGGTGGAGCTGATCCAGGTCGCTCCCTGGCTCTCCACACCCCCCGTGTCGTCGGACACCGAGGCGCAGCGCCTGTTAGCAGAGATCGACGGTGCCAGGGATCTCAAGGAACTCGGCGCCCTCACGCGTCACGCTGCCGGCGTGCTGGGCGCCAGACGAGCCACGGCACCGATCGAGCTGCTGACAGCGCCTCTCCGGCAGGGCGCAGAGCACATCGAGTCGCGCCTCCGCAGGATCGCGTCGCTCGCGCAGCGATGCTCCAGTCTGACGGATGCCGAGTTCTCGTTCCTGTACGACCCGAGGCGCAAGCTTCTGGCCATCGGATACTGGGTGACGGATCGCCGGCTGGACGGCAGCTTCTACGATCTGCTGGCGTCCGAGTCCCGTCTGGCGAGCTACCTGGCAATCGCCTCCGGCCAGGTTCCGTTCGATCACTGGTTCGCGCTCGGCCGGCGCCTGACCACCGCCAGCGGCAGACAGGTGCTGCTCAGCTGGAGTGGCTCTATGTTCGAGTACCTCATGCCGCTGCTCGTGATGCCCGAGTTCGGGGGGACTCTCCTCGACCAGACCTGCAGCGCGGCTGTCGCGCGTCAGATCGAGTACGGCAAGCAACGCGGGGTTCCATGGGGCATCTCGGAGTCCTGCTACAACCTGACGGATGTCGAGGGGACCTATCAATACCGGGCGTTCGGCGTGCCGGGCCTGGGATTGCAGCGCGGTCTGAGCGACGACGTCGTGATCTCGCCCTACGCGTCGGTGCTGGGCTTGCTGGTGGATCCGCAGAGCGCGTGTGCGAATCTGCAGCGCCTGGCCGACAAAGCCCTTGGCCCCTATGGCTTCTACGACGCGGTCGACTACACGCCCTCGCGTCTCGACGAGGGCGAGCAGGCCGCCGTGGTCCAGACGTTCATGGCGCACCATCACGGGATGAGCCTGCTGGCGCTCGCACAGACCGTCCTGGGACCCAAGATGCAGGATCGATTCCTTCGCAATCCCGATCTGCGTGCGGCGGCGCTGCTGCTTCAGGAGCGGATCCCGAAGCCTGACGCATTGATGCATCCGCATGCGCGCGAGGCCCAGGTCTCGCGCCGAATGCAGGGCCGGGCTCTGGCCGAGCCGACCATGCGCGTGCTCTCCAATCCCACCTCGCCGGTCCCGGAAGTGCACCTGCTGTCCAACGGCCACTATCACGTGATGGTTTCGGTCGCAGGTGCCGGATACAGCCGGTGGAATGACCAGGCGCTCACGCGCTGGCGGGAGGACCCCACCACCGAGTCCTTCGGGGTCTTCTGCTACGTTGGAGACGAGCGGACCCACCACGGTTGGTCGAGCTCGTTCCAGCCGACCCTGCACGCCGGTCGCAAGTACGAAGCCGTCTTCACGCCGGGGCGGGCAGAGTTTCGCCGCCGCGACGACAAGGTGGAGACCCATACCGAGATAGCGGTCTCGAGCGAGGACGACCTGGAGATCCGCCGCGTGCGGCTCACCAATCGATCAGAGCATGCGCGCTCGCTGGTGGTCACCAGCTATGCAGAGGTGGTGCTGGCGCCTGGGGTGACGGACGAGCTGCACAGGGTATTCAGCAGCATGTTCGTAACTGCCGAGATCGTGGCGGACGACAGCGCGATCCTGATGACGCGCCGTCCGCGATCCGCTGAGGAGCAGCCTCCCTGGATGTTCTGCATGCTGCTCGCGGTCAGCAGCGGCGCGGGCGATTGCAGCTTCGAGACGGATCGGGGAAGATTCCTCGGCAGAGGTCGCAGCGCGCGTCAGCCCGCCGCACTCGACGACTGGGGCCCGCTGTCAGGGTCGCAGGGCTCGGTGCTGGACCCTTGCGTAGCGCTCCGTCGCAGGGTGGAGCTGGCAATCGACACCACCGAGACGCTCGACCTGATCATCGGAGCGGCACCCACACGCGAGGCGGCGATGGCCCTGGTGTCCAAGTACCAGGATCATCGGATGGCAGACCGGGTCTTCGAGGTCGCGGCAACCCATAGCCGTGCCGTTCTGGGGCACCTGGGCGCCACCGAGGAGCAGGCCAAGCGCTACGCTCAGCTGGCATCTGCCGTGATCTTCCCCATCAGCACCTACCGCGCTCCGACAGCCATTCTTCGGCGCAATCGCAAGGGGCAATCGGGCTTGTGGGGATACGCCATCTCAGGAGACCTGCCGATCGTGCTGCTGCGCGTGAGCGACGTCGAGCACTTGCACCTGGTGCGTGATCTGCTCAAGGCGCATGCCTATTGGCGCACGCAAGGGCTGGCCACCGACCTGGTCCTGTGGAACGAGGACGCCTCGGGCTACCGGCGTGTGCTCGACGACCAGATACTCGGCCTCATCGCCGCTGGTACCGAGGCCCAGCTGGTCGACAAGCCCGGAGGCGTCTTCGTGCGGCACATCGACAACTTCCCTGAGGAGGACCGCGTTCTGCTGCAGGCCGTCGCGCGCATCACCCTACGGGATGTCGATGGCCCCCTCGAGCTTCAGCTCGAACGCTGGCGACAGGCAGCGCTCCCGTCCCGTCCCCCCATGCTCGCTCCTACGCGCCGGACGCCCTCGCCAGAACGGACCCTCCCGCCGCAGTCCCCGCGCGACGACCTGATTTTCGCCAACGGCACCGGCGGGTTCACACGAGACGGGCGCGAGTACATCGTCGATCTGCCGCCAGGCCGCCACACGCCCGCACCCTGGGTGAACGTCATCGCCAATGCGCGGCTGGGAACCGTGGTCAGCGAGAGCGGCAGCGCCTACACCTGGTACGGCAACTCGCAGCTCGGCCGGCTGACGCCGTGGAGCAATGACCCGGTAAGTGATCCGAGCGGCGAAACCTTGTTCGTTCGCGATGATTCGAGCGGAGACTCCTTCAGCCCCCTTCCAGGGCAACGCCCGAGCTCTGCGCCGTACGCATGCCGACACGGCTTCGGTTACACCATATTCGAGCACAACGAGGATGGGCTGGGATCCGTGCTCACCACGTACGTCTCCGTGGGTGCGCCTGTGAAGTTCCTGTCGCTCAAGCTCAAGAACCTTGCCGACCGACCCCGAAAGCTCAGCGTCTTCGCGTCCGTCGACCTCGTGCTCGGCGACCTGCGTTCCCGTCACGCCATGCACGTCGTCACCGAGCTCGATCCGCTGACCGGGGCGGTCCTCGCCCGCAACAGCTACAACACGGGATTCTCCGACGCCGTGGCTTTCTTCGACTGCAGCGAGCCGTCACGAAGCGTCAGTGGCGACCGGGCAGAGATCCTGGGGCGAAACGGGGATCCTTCGAGCCCTGCAGCGCTTCGGCTGCGCCGGCTGAGCGGAAGGATGGGCCCTGGCCTGGATCCCTGCGCCGCCATGCACGTGCAGATCGAGCTGGCTGCCGGGGCGGAGCGCGAAGTCGTATTCATCCTTGGCGCAGGAGCCAATACCGCTGAAGCCGTGGCGCTCGTCCAGGCACATCGTGGCGTCGGCGCTGCACGGGTAGCGCTCGAAGAGGTCTGGCAGTTCTGGAACGACAAGCTGGGCGTGCTGCACGCCGAGACTCCGGATGCAGCAATGAACGTGCTGATGAACGGGTGGCTTCCCTACCAGGTGCTCTCGTGCCGGATGTGGGGACGCAGTGGATTCTATCAATCGGGCGGGGCCTACGGATTCCGCGACCAGCTTCAGGATTGCCTGGCACTCCTGCACCAGATGCCTGACCTGTCGAGGCAGCATCTGCTGCGCTGCGCAGAGCGTCAGTTCGTGGAGGGCGACGTGCAGCATTGGTGGCATCCGCCCACCGGGCATGGTGTACGCACCCGATGCTCGGACGACTACCTCTGGCTGCCGTATGCCGTTTCGCGCTATGTGGCTTTCACCGGAGACACCGGGGTGCTCGACGAGCCGATCCCCTATCTGGCCGGCCGGGTGCTCAATGACCTAGAGGAAAGCCACTACGACCTTCCGGGACGCTCGGATCAGACTGGGACACTGTACGAGCACTGTACGCGCGCGATCCTGCGCGGGCTGCCGATGGGGGCGCACGGCCTGCCGCTGATGGGCAGCGGCGACTGGAACGACGGAATGAACCGTGTGGGAGATCTCGGCCAGGGCGAGAGCGTGTGGCTAGGGTTCTTTCTGCACCAGGTGCTGTCGCAGTTCTCTTCGCTGGCACAGCAACGCGGAGATCAGGAATTCGAAGGGCGCTGCCGCACAGCCGCTGCGGAGCTCGCACGCAATATCGAGCGGAACGCCTGGGACGGGGCGTGGTACCGCCGCGCCTACTTCGACAATGGCACGCCCCTCGGCTCAGCGCAGAACGCGGAGTGCCGAATCGATTCGCTGCCGCAGAGCTGGGCCACCATCGCCGGGGTGGGGGCCCCGGAGCACCGCAAGCAGGCCCTTGATTCCATGTGGGACCAGCTTGTCTGCAAGGACCTCGAGATCGTCAAGCTCTTCACTCCCCCATTCAACGGCGGTGCGCTCGAGCCTGGCTACGTCAAAGGCTATCCCCCAGGCGTGCGCGAGAACGCCGGACAATACACCCACGGAGCGGTGTGGGCGGCGCTGGCCCTGGCATTGGCTGGACGAACCGAGCAGGCGTCCACGATCGTGTCCTTCTTGAACCCCATCAATCATACATTGGATCCTGCGTCCGTGGAGCGATACAGGGTGGAGCCCTACGTGCTGGCGGCGGACGTCTACAGCCACCCCCCGCATGAAAGTCGCGGCGGCTGGACCTGGTACACCGGGTCCGCGGCCTGGCTGTATCGCCTCCTCCACGAGGTCATCCTGGGCATCGAGCGACAGGCGGACACCCTGCTGTTCCGGCCCAGGGTTCCTGCCTCGTGGACCGGGTTCAAGGTCCACTACCGCTACTACCAGACCTTCTATCATCTCGCGTTCGTGCAGTCGGAGCGACACCAAGGGCCGCCTCAGCTGACGCTCGATGGCCAGGTGCAGCAGGATGGCACGCTGAAGCTCATCAACGATCAGCGCGACCATTCGGTCGAGGTGCTCTTTGGTCCCTACGTCGTCGAGTCCGGCCAGGTCCCGGCTGCTGCCTGAGCCCCTCTCGCGAATTCTCACGGGCCCTGGGATGCGAGCATTCCGAAGTAAGGCGCGTTCTGACGAAGGAACCGGCCGACGATCGTGCGTCCGATCACCTTCAGCGCTGCTCTCTCCGCACTGAGCACGCGCCGAGCGCCATTCGAGCGGCGCACCACCCCCGCTGCCTCGGTCACTGCCTCGAAGCTGTCCCGCAATGCCCCGCGGTAGGAGTAGAACTGGCTGAATGCATCGACCATCTCGTTCTGGAGCGCGAGCGGAGTCCGCTTCGACGGACGAAACACCACGTGCATGGCATCGTAGTACGACCAGTCGGTATGCAGCAATCTCCCCTGCTCCTTCATCGAATCGAACAGGGGCGTGCCCGGGAACGGCGTGAGAATCAGGAACTGCGCAGTATCGATCCGGTTGAGCAGGCAGTAGCTCAGCACGTCCTTTGCCACCGTCGCGCTCTCGTCGTCGCACCCGAGCACGAACATCCCGTGTACCGCTATCCGGTTGCGGTGCATCACGCTCACTGCGTGCTGGACATCCTGCACGCTCTGACGCTTGCGATAGGCGCGCAACGCCGCCTCGTCAACCGATTCGAGTCCGATGTAGACCTTGCAGCAGCCTGCCGCCCGCATCTTGGCGACCAGGTCCGGATCCCGGGCGACGTCCACGCGCATCTGCGCCGACCATTGGAACCGACGTCTTCGCCTCAGAATGGCGTCGCACAGGTCATGGGCGCGACGAAGGTCGGCCGTGAGATTGTCGTCGTAGAAGAACACGAACGGCTGCCGCGCCCGATCCAGATCCCGCATCACCGCATCCACGGAATTCGTCCGGTAGCGCCGCCCGAACATCCGGGTGACCGTGCAGAACGAGCACTCGAACGGGCATCCGCGCGAAGTCATGACCGGCGCCACATTCATGCGTTCGGCCCCGGCCAAAAGAGAGAAGTCCGGCGAAGGCAGATCGTCGAGATTCTTCACTGCCGACCCTGCGATGATTTTCGCATCGCTGCCCGACTTGAGCAGGTCGACAATCACATTCTCCGCTTCGCCAGTCACCACGTGGTCTGCCACGACCAGCGCCTCTTCGGGCATGAAGGTCGCGTGGATTCCTCCCATGATCACGCGCCCTTTGGGGTACCAGTGGCGGTACATGCGGGCAATCTCCTGCCCGCGGAGCGCGCTGCAGGTCAGCCCGCCCACGAGCAGAAAGTCGGCGTCGAGATCCGACGGCCCCACTGGCCGCCCCAGGATCGACTCGTTCAGAATCCGCACCTGGAATCCGGCATCTCGCAGCACGGTGCCCAGGATCACTGGGCCCAGCAGAGGGAGCTTCATGTAGCGGGAGAAGACGTTGTCCGCTGCGCCCGATGGTTCGACGATCACGACCCGGTTCCCCATGACTTACCCCATTCCCGAAGTGGTAGCCCGGTGGCCGGGGGGAGCAATGCACGTGCGCTGGGATTTACCCAATGTTTACAGAGCAGCAGGCTCAGGATTCACGCGGTCCGCCGACGCGGGTGCGACGCGTATGGCCGACATCTTGCTTCGGCAGCGTGCATGCCCGATCCGTCTTACAGCCTCCCGATCGCCGCCGCGCTGCTTACCTGCCTCCTGATTCCCGGGACCGCCGAGGCTCGCCTTGTCGTCGATCACATCGTCGTACATGGCACGCCCAAGACCAGCCCCCGCGTCCTGTCTGGGCGCATGGACATACATCCTGGTGACGTCGTCGACTACGCACGCCTCACCAGCGCCGAAAAGCGCCTGCTCCAGAGCGAGCTGTTCACCGCTGCACGGGTGTACATCGACATGCCCAGAGACGAGGCTGCGCGACGAATGTACGCCTCGGACGATGACTACCTCGTTGACGTCCAAGTCGAGGTCACGGAGAAGCAATCGTGGTTCGTGGCTCCGACGGCGAGCTTTGGAAGCGGAGACTATGCAGGCGGCGCTGTCTATGGCGACCAGAATCTGCTCGGCCACGATCTCCAGCTCGTCGCTGCCGCTCAGATCGGGCAATCACGCAGCTTCGTGTTCGCAGGCTATCGCGACCCCCTCGTCGTCGGAGCGCCGCTGACCTGGGGGATCAGCGGGCTCTATCGCTTTGAGCAGATCCGCTACTTTGCCGACCACCGGAGGGTGCTTCAGGTGCCGACCGTCGTGGGCGGCGGCGAAGTCGAAGCAGGCTGGGTCCTGTCTCCGCATCTGCAGGCGCTGATCGGCTTTTCGGCTCGCTCCCAGCAGGTCGGCGCCCCTGAGGTCCTGGCTCCTGACGCGGCGTTGCCCACGTACAACGCGCGAAGCGGTCGCATCTTCCTGCTCGTCTTCCAGGTACGCTACGACGACACGACTTCGCCGGAAGGATTGCGGCGCGGCGTGCGATTGCTGGTCAAGAACGAGGTTTCCGACCTGTACTGGGGCTCCCAGTTCGACTATTCGAAGTTCGAGGCGCGCACCGAGCTGTACGGCAAGCTTGCCTGGAACTATCCCTCCCTGCTCCTGCAGACCGTCTTCGACTATCCGACTTCGGTCCGCGGCGTCCCCATCACCGAGATGCTCCGCGTAGGAGGCTCCAACCTGCGCGGCTTTCTGGTCAACGAGTTCCACGGCGACACCTTGATCCGCGCACAGATGGAAGACCAGGTGGTGGTTCTGCGGCGCGTTCCCCTCCCCTTCGTCGACACCCGCTTCAACGTCGCCGCCGCAGCCTTTGTCGACGTCGCAGCCCTGCTCGATCGTCACCCCGGAGGCACCATCGTCGACCTCCCCGTCGAGCCTCGCGCAAAGCCCGGCGACTTCCACACCGGCGTCGGGCTCGGTCTTCGTGCCATCCTCCCCGGAGTCGCCATTCCCGCCCTCAAAGCGGATGTCGGCTATGGTATCGACGTCCACAGCTTCGCTGTGACCGTGTCAATCGCGGGCGGCGGCTGAGCCGGGCTGGATTCAAGGAGAAGATGCGGTCTGCGTCGATGGCCTCCTTGCTGCCAGCGCCGTTTGCACCTTGAGCGATACCTGCTCCGTCGCTGCATCGAGCGCGGTCGCCATGGCAGCGACCACATCCTCGATCTTGGGTAGGGCTCCGACGACGGGCCGCTCGATGGTCATCGTATCCTCGAAGACCACGCCAGCGTCATCGTAAAGAATCACCTTCATCTGCACCTGCACCGCCCGCCCGGTCTTCAACCGGATCTCGTCGAACGCGATGACCTCCACGTCCAGGGTGGGAGCCGCACGGTCCAGGGCCCGACGCATTCCATGCGCCTCGAAGAGCGAGCGCCCGAGCTCGCGGCGGACGAACGTCTCCGGGCGTTCGGTCCAACGGAGCTCCTCGTAGTACCCAAGCTCGTAGGCGGTATCGCGATAGGCGATTCGCTCCCTGAGGTTGGGCCCGGACGACACGCGCCCGAGCCTCACTTCCAGGTTTCGGTCCGACTTGGCTGCGGCAGAGACTGCGACGTCACTGTGAGGCTTGACGCGCTCCGGGCTGAAGTAGCGAATGTCCACCAGATCGGCCTTGGAGGTCAGCGCGCAGTCGCTGGATGCGAAGGCGAGACCTGCCATGCAGAGCACCGCAACCTTTGTCAACGAATCCAGGTGTTTCATCGCGCAGCCTTCCGTTTCGCCTTGCCCTTGAGCAGCATGTCCGGATCCCGCTCGATCGCGTCGACCAGCGATCGGATCGATTCCGCGGCTTCGCTCATGTCCCGCAACGTCGCTTCCAGGTCCTTTTGCGTGCCGTGGCCGGCCCGCCCCACCTCGCCGAACGCGTCGGTCGCACGCTGCGCACTCGCCAGCAGCCCTCTCTCGCCGTCGAGCCGATCGATGACCTTGCTCATCTTTCCGATCGCGAGATCGACGTCGGTCATGGTGCTTGCGGCCTTGCCGCCGAGATCGTGCTTGTCGATACGCGCGAGCGCGCGCTGCAAGGTCTTCATCACGTCGTCCGCGCGCTCGAACGTCGCCACGGCCTTGCCGGATATGTCCTGCGCCTCGAGCGTCTCTAGCAGCCGGTCCACCCGCCCCATGATCATCACCACGGCGTCCACCATCTCGGGGAGACGATCCATCGCCTTCGTGATGGTGTCTTCCAGGTTCTTGAACATGCTCGGCGCGGCTGGGATGTAGTGATCGATCGGTACGGCGAAAGGCAGCGACGGAGCTGGATTGCTCTTTACATCGAAGAAGTCGATGGCGATGAACTTCACGGCGGTGATGCCTTGGGAGCCGAGCTGGGTTCGAAGATCCGGCGGAATCGCGAATTTCACCGTTCCGCGTTCGGTCCCAGCCTCGGTCAATCCCATGCGCTTGACTTCGTTGGTGTCCAGCTCGCTCACCACGTCGACCATCCTGTGATCAGGCGCGATCTCGATCGCCGATACGTTGCCTATGGTCACGCCGCGGAACTTCACGGGCGACCCGAGATTCAAGCCCTCCACCGATTCATTGAAGTACGAGTGGTACCGGATGGTGGTCTTTCGGAAGTTCGCAGCTCCCAGCAGGCCGCCCGCCACGATCGCGGCAGCGAAGCCGGTGATGACGAACAGACCGAGCTTGGTATGGTTGGTAGGGGCAGCCATGGGCTCAGCCTTCCTTGCTCCGGCGGTTGAAGAAGTCGCTGACACGCGGATCTTCGCTGTCTCTGAGCTTGCGAGGATCCCCTGTCGCGATGATGGTCTTTGCTTCCTTGTCGAGCAGCACGATGCGCTCGGCGATCCGGAAGATGCTCTCGAGCTCGTGCGTCACAAGCACCACCGTGAGCCCGATCGCTTTCGACAGCGTCGATATCAGCCTGTCGAGGTCCGCGGACATCACCGGGTCCAGACCGGCCGAAGGCTCGTCGAGGAACACCAGCTCTGGCTCGAGCGCGAGCGCACGAGCAATCGCCGCGCGCTTCTTCATGCCGCCAGACAGCTCGGACGGGAGCTTGTCGGCAGCGCCATCGAGCCCCACCAGCTTGAGCTTTGCGCGTGCAATGCCAGCAATTGCGTTGTCCGGCAGGTCGGTCCACTCCTCGAGCGGCAGCGAGACGTTCTCGCCCACCGTGAGCGAGCCGAAGAGCGCCCCTGCCTGGAACATCACGCCGAACGGCGGAAGCCCTGCTTCCAGATCCGGCACTCCGCAGCCCGCCACGTCGATCTCCCCGGCCATCGGCTGCTCGAGCCCAATCAAGAAGCGCAGCAGCGTGGACTTGCCGGAGCCGCTGCCTCCGAGGATTCCGAACACCTCGCCGCGCTGGACCGTAAAGCTCAGGTCCTGCTGCAGAATCGTGTCGCCCCAGCCGATCGTGAGCCCTTTGACCTCGAGGATGGGCTTCTCCGCCTTTGCGCGCGCTCGCCTGGGCATGTCCCGATCCACGCGCACGAGCCCTGCCCGTGCGGAGCTCGATCGCGTGCGCGGGACCTGCGAGACGGGTAGGTTGGTATCCATCATAGGTTGAATGCCCGAAAGAGGACCGTGGAGAGGGCATCGATGATGACGATGGCGAACAGGGAGGTGACGACGGTCGACGTGGTGCGCTTGCCAACACCCTCCGCGCCTCCGGAAGCCGAGAATCCCTGCTGGCAGGCGATCAACGCGATGGCAAAAGCGAAGACGACGCTCTTCAGCAGGCCTGTGAGCACGTCCCACCCGTGGACCGCTGTCAACGTCTCGATGTAGTATCCCCGCGGCGTCAACCCCAGGTCCAGGACCCCCACGAGCACGCCTCCGCCAATGCCTATGAAGTCCGCGATCAGCGTCAGCAGCGGGACCACCACGACCAGCGCAAGGACCCGCGGAACGACGAGCCATCCGAACGGCGTGAGCCCCAGCGTCCGCAGAGCGTCGATCTCCTCGTTGACCTTCATGGACCCGAGCTCTGCAGCGAATCCGGCCCCGGACCGGCCGCAAACGATGATCGCGGTCATCAGCGGCGCCAGCTCCCGTGTGAGCGAGATGCCCACCAGATCCGCAACGTAGATGTTCGCGCCGAACATCTTCAGCTGCCGTGCGGACTGAAAAGCCATCACGAAGCCGACCAGGAAGTTGATGAGCAGAACGATCGGGACAGCGTTGGCACCAGCCTTTTCGCAGAGCGGCGCGACTTCTTTCCAGTGGCCGGCGCGCGGGTGACGCACCAGCGTGATGGCCGCCAGGACCATGCTCCCCAGGAAGTCGAAGATCGCCTTGGCTTCCTCCTTGACCTCGAACGCCGAGCGGCCGATCTGGGCAACCGCGCCTTCCGGCCTTCGCTTGTTGCGCTTCGTGACGCCGTCGTGGCCCGAATACAGCTTGACGATCGCCTCGACGCGCTGGCCGGCTCCCACCAGCTCGGCCTTGACGCCTCGTGCGCCAAGCTCGGCCCGCAGCTCGATCAAGAGCGCCATCACGCCGCCGTCCGAAGCGTGCACGCCCGACAGGTCGAACACGACGCTGCCTTCTGCGCGTTCGGTCTCCTTTCGGACCTCACGCCAGATCGCCGAAGCGTCGTGCATCCGCAAGTCGCCCGACAGGCGAATCGTTCCCTTGTCCCGCACAATCCGGTACGCCTCGTCCGCCGTGGGCGCGCGCTCGCCGATCGGGCTCAGTGCATTGGAGGCCACGCTTCATTAGCACAGCCCGTGCCGCGCCCGCAGAGCGCTTCAAGCTGTCAGCTTCGGGCTCCGGACTGCGTGCCTCACGTCCCAGACGAACGACCCGTGCCCGGTCCTGCATCAACATGAGCTGGCATCTCCTTCATTTCGATGGTCCTGGAGGAGGCGGTTGGTGCCACGCGACGCCGGCTGCGGCGCTGGCCTCGAGCTCGGCAATGACCTGTGCCCCCAGGAGCAGGATGATGAAGGCGACCTCCAGAAAGAGCAGGACCACGACCACGGTCGCGAGAGAGCCATAGACGACATTCACGGTGGACAGGTTGGTGAAGTAGTAGGCCATGACGATTCCGGCCACGCGCCAGAGAACAGCAGCGCACAGGCCGCCGATCAGGGCACGCCGCAGCGAAACCTTTGCCACGGGCAGGATCCGGTAGAGCCCGGCAAAGAGCCCCACCACGCCCAGGAATCCGGCCACGCGAAGCAGCCGATTGACGCTGTGTGCCAGGGACCATGCCACGCCGAATATCCGGACCGTCCCGTCCCCAAGCGCGTCGAGCCCGATCGTCAGCAGGGTCATGAGGAACAATGCGAACATCAGCGGAACAATGAACACGTAAGGAAGCAGTGCAGAGACCCAGAACTTGCGCCCCGAGCCCTTGCCGGACGCAGGGAAGATCCCGGCCATGGCCTCCTCGAGCATTCGAAAGGCAACCGAGCTGAAGAAGAGCAGCACGGCTACGCTCACCAGGCCGGTCGCAGCGCGATGCTGAAGGAACGACTGCGCGGTCTGAAGGAGCGTATCAGCGTGCTGGGGCACCAGCATGGGCAGCTCTGAGCGCAGGATCCCGAGAATCCGCTCCTCGTCGAAGAACCACGAGAGCGCTGCCACGGTGATCGTGAGGAATGGGACCAGCGACAATAGAGCGTTGTAGCCAACCCCTCCGGCGAGCAGGATCCCCCGGTTGCGGAGAAAGGCTCTGACGACGCGGACGGAGAACCGCCACAATCGCCCCAGCCACGTCAACAGCTCATGAGCCCGGAGCATCGTGCTCCCGGAACCTTGTCATCCCCGATGGTTGTGCAAGTTGCGGACCCGAATCGGCAACGCTTGGGCGTTTGGCCGGTGCTCCCGATGGAGCGGGCACAGCGATTGCTTCGGTCCGACGACACCATGTCCATGCCCCTCGACCTAGAGAAGTGGGAGCAGGCCAGAATCCGGCACAGCCACAAGCACAAGCCCATTGCGAACGTCAATGAGGTTGTCGCGGACAAGCTCAGCCGAGGCCAGCGCGTCGCGGACGGACTTGCCACGGTGATGGGCAGCTGGACGTTCATCATCCTCCAGTCGCTGGTGCTCGTGTGCTGGATTACGGCGAACGTGCTCGCATTCGTGCATCGCTGGGACCCCTACCCGTTCATCCTGCTCAATTTGGCGCTCAGCTTCCAGGCAGCCTACGCAGCACCGATCATCATGATGTCGCAGAACCGTCAGGCTGCGAAGGACCGCATCATGGCCGAGCAGGACTACTTCGTGAACATCAAGGCAGAGGAAGAAGTGAAGGCGATCATGCTCCACCTCGAGCAGCAGGACGAGGTCATGATCGAGCTACTGCGACGAATCCATGTGCAGCACGCCTCGATCATGAAAAAGCTGGGAGATGGCTGAGCGCGCCCCTCGTGACCGCTGTCTGGGATCCAAGCTATGGCGCCGGCTCGACAACGGCGCTCCCGTCAATCGTGACCCCTGTCTGAGCAAGCATTCTGCCATGGACCGACGCGCCCGTATGCAGGGCGATTGCCGTCTGGCAGAGCACGATCCCCTCCAGGTGCGCAGTCGTGCCCAGATCGACTGATCCGCTTACCTGCCAGAAAACGTTCCTTGCAAGCGCACCGCCGCTCAAGAGGATCGTTGCAGCGCTTTCGACTGTCAACCCCTGTGCTATTTGAAATATCCAGATGTCGCTCGCGCTGCCGGAGAGCGTGACATCCGTCGGAATCAGGACGCCGCTGGACCACTTGTACACGCCTGGAGCCAGGGTCATCCCTCCGATGTTGCCAGCCCCCAGCTCGATCACGGTGGGTGCCCGTCCGGCTGCCTCGGTGAGCGCAAGCTCCATGTCGCCCACGGCGGTGGTCAGGTTGGATGGAGTGGGCGGCGCGTAGTCGGCCGCAAACACCTTGCCGGTCACCTGCGTGGAGGTCGAGAACACATTCGTCGAATCCGCGATCAACGAGAACCCGGTGATGAAGGTCGCCGCGGCGGGGCTCACCCCGATGTTGCCAGTGACTGCAGAGGTTGGCACGGTCGAGATCGCGCTCTTGGCGAGGATCACGAAGGCCCCGGCTCCGCCGAGCTTCACCGGAAGCTGCTGAGCCACGCTATCACTTGTGGTGAAGCTCCAGACATGGTTCTCAGCCAGCGGAGCGCCGAGAGCACTCCTTGCCCCGGTGGTGACCGTAGCCTTGAACGTAGCATTGCTCTGCAGCTGTGCGCTGGGAAGGAGGTATGCCTTCGAGCTCTCATAGAACACCGTGGCCGGGACTGGAATCGCGGTCGCGCCGACCACCAGCGTGAATGTGTTGGTGCTGAGCGTGCTCGGATCCATCGATTCGCTGAAGGTAGCGCTGATGCTCCCGTTGACGGGCACGGCGACCGCGCCATTCGTGGGTGTATTCGAGGTGACGGTCGGTGTCGTGAGGCTGCTACCATCCGGCTCGGCTCCGCCATCCGAGAGCTTGGCGCTATCGGTGGGATTAGCGCTATCCGCAAGGCTCCCTCCGTCGGTCGAAGCCTCGCTGCCAGCTGATCCGCAACCGATTGCGAGCGGGACGAGGAGAAAGACCGTGGCCCGCAGATTCAAGAGACGAGATCCAGAACGCATGATGATTGCTCCCTTGCCAAGCTTTATGCGCAGGATTTGCCAAGCCTCTGCGAAAGGCGGAGCGAGGCATCGTGCGCCGGGCGCTCGTTACAGCAGGTTCTGCGCCGCATGCCGGCAGCGAGCAAGTACAACGACTTGCGCGTCAATAGGTTCGTCGCACCCTTCCAAGTCCATCAGAATGATGCTCCCCGACCTTCGATTCGAAGGATGGCAGCGTCTTCGCCAGGCGCGCAACGACGCTACAGGTCAAACAGGTGCTTGCGCTTGCTGCTGTCTGCATCACCAGCGACGCGTGTGTCGACCCCGATGCGCACCTTGAGCTTGTAGCGGCTGTGCCCGTTGAACCGTTCCACGGCCTCGGTCAGCTCCAGCGCCATCTTGGCGCCGCGAATCGACTGCTCCGCCAGAGCGGCGGGCAGCTCCGCCGATGCCAGATAGGCGTCGCCGACCGCGTCTCTCCGGTCGCTCACGCGATCTGGCTTCAGGCTGTCGAAGCGCGAGGAGATGTCGTTGAGAACCCCGACCAGTACCTCAGCGCTCGCGCCTTCGGCGAACTTCGTGAAGTCCACGATGTCGGCGAACAGCACGGTCACCTCTGCATAGCTTTCGGCCACGAGCTGGGTAGAGCCATCGGACGCGACCTCCTGGTGTTCTTTCAGGCGCTCCGCGATGGAATGGGGCAGCGCGCTCTGCAGCAGCCGGGCAGATACCCGCTGCTCCAGCACGACCCGGTCGTAGAGCCGCTTCGTCTCCTGGTGCAGCAGGCGGACTTCGAGCATGTTGTGGACTCGTATCAACACCTCCGCAACGTCGAACGGCTTGCTGATGAAGTCTCGGGCACCCGCGCTGAGCGCGCGCAGCTTGTGCGAGGGCTGCGCGGTCACCACGAGCACAGGGAGATAGCCGCCCGTCTCGACCTCTTTCAGGTTCTCCATCACCTGAAATCCGTCCATCCCGGGCATCTGGAGATCGAGCAGGATCAAGTCGTAGCGATTCACGAGGTGCAGCTCGCAGACCTTCTCCGATTCCAGGGTGGAGCTGACCGAGGCGTAGCCTGCGCGGCGTAGAATCTGATCGAGCAGAAGCACGTTGGCCTGCTGGTCGTCGACGATCAGGATCCTGCCCTGAAGGATGTCGGCCTGGCTAATCATGCGACTCAAGCATCTGCGGGATGCGCCTCCTATCGGTCGTGGCGTACTCCAGCGCGACTTCCAAGGCCTCCATGAACTCCCTGACCTTGATCGGCTTGGTGAGGTAGCGAAAGAACCCGGCCTCCAGCCCTCTGCGGATGTCGCCTTGCATCGCGTTGGCGCTGATGGCCAGCACTGGGATGCGCGCCGTCAGTGGATCCTCTTGGAGGATCTTCAAAGCCTGGAAGCCGTTCATGCCGGGAAGATTGATGTCCATCAGGATCAACTCCGGCAGGTTGTCGCGCGCAAGCTCGATGCCTTGGCGCCCGTCCCCCGCGGTCATCAGCCGCATTTCGGGGCGACGCGCCACGAGCTGCTCGACGAGCTTCAAGTTGGCGGTGTTGTCTTCGATGTACAGCAGGGTTCGCAGCGGCGCGTCTTGCGGCACGTACGTCGGAAGCGCTGCGGTGGGCTCGATCTTCTCCACGGGAAGCTGCAGGCCAGTCGAGGACGCCAGCTCGAACCAAAACACGGTACCCACGTCGACTGTGCTCTCGACGCCGATCACCCCGCCCATCTGCTCGACGAGCAGCTTGCTCATCACCAAGCCGATTCCCGTGCCCTCCTCGGTGCTCGCTTCCTGGCCGAGACGATTGAACGGCTGAAAGAGCTGGCGAAGCTTGTCCGGCGACAGCCCTGGACCCGTATCCCGGACGCTGATGCGGGTCGTGCTCGCCGTGCTCGACGTGCACTCCACGACGACCGATCCTGCGGGGCGGTTGTACTTGACCGCGTTGGACAGGAGGTTGATGAGAATCTGCTTCAACCGCGTACGATCCGCAAGAATGTAGATTGGAGCGTCGATTTGGGGGAAGGTCATCTCCACCCCCCGCTTGCGCCCCTGCTGCTCGATGATGGCCCTGCATTCGAGCATGGTCTCGGCCAGCAGCACCGGCTCCACGGAGAGCGACAGCTTTCCCGACTCGATCACGGCGAGGTCGAGGACCTCGTTGATGAGCTCCAGGAGATACCAGCCCGCGTGGAGAATCTGGCCGATGCTCTCTTTCTGGGACGGGGACGGCGGAGGGGAGTCGGAGTCCATCAGCTGGGCAAAGCCGAGAACTGCGTTGAGCGGGGAGCGGAGCTCGTGGCTCATGCTGGAGAGGAACTCGGACTTGGCGTGGTTCGCCTTCTCTGCCGCGACCTTGGCGATCTCCAGCTCCGCGTTCTTGTTCTGAAGCGCCTCGTCCAGCCGCTTGCGCTCGGTCACGTCGCGCGCCACCACCACCACGCCCTGCAGGGCCTGCTCGCGGTCGTAGAAGGTGGTCGCATTGAACGACACGACGGTCTCGTGGCCGCTGCTGGCGCGCGCAGTGAGCTCGTAGTCGGTGACCTTCTTCTCGCTCAGCACCAGGTTGATGCCAGCCTCGGCGCGCTCCGGGTCGGTGAAGTGATTCTTGAAGGGCGCGCCGATCAGCTCGTCTCGCGTGCAGCCGGTGAGCGCTTCCATCTGCTTGTTGACGTCCGTGATGATGCCCGACGGATTGATGGCCATCAGCGCGTCAATGTTGGATTCGATGAGGGAGCGAGTGTAGAACTGCTGATCGCGCAGCCGTTGATCGAGAAGCTTCTGCTCTGCTTCGACCCGTTTTCGGGCGGTGTTGTCCGTACCGATCAGCAGGTACCCGATGATTCCCCCGTCCGGGTCGTGCAGCGCAGTGACCGATACGATCGCCGGAATGCGGCTTCCGTCGTTCCGGATGTACGTCAGCTCGTAGATGTCCTCGATTCCGCGGGCGGCCTTGAACACCAGTGCGTCGAAGCCTGGTGTGATCGATTTGCCCAGCTCCATGCTCAGGGCCTGCGCTCGCGCGATCAGCTCCTGGGGATCCGACAGCTCGGCGGGCGTGACCCTGTTGACCACGTCGGCGGCTGCGTATCCCAGCATGCGCTCGGCCCCGACATTGAAGATCTGGATGACCCCCTTGTCGTCGGTCGCAATGCTCGAGAAGTTTGCGCTGCTCAGAATCGCGTTCTGCAGGGCCCCGGCAATGAGCACGGCGGCCTGACGCCGGACCTCGGTGCCGCCCGCTGCGGTGCCAGATGGCGGATGGAGGGTGCTCGGGACGCGGCTTGTTGGGAACATGTCCAGTCTCTGTCAAGGCACGCCTGGTTTGGCCGAGGGCGCGGGAAGGTGGCGGTTCCACAGAGAGCACGAATCGCGCCGGGCACCGCGCATGCAGCGGATCGGACACTCCCGCCGGTATTCTCGGGGACGCCCCGCCCCCGTCCCAGGGTGGCTGTAGGACGAGCCTGCTGCCGGCTCCGTCCAATTGAAGGAAAGACTACTTCAACTTGACGGAGATTTCGGCTGCGCGCAGCCCGCTCATGTGGTCAGCTGCCCGTGTCGAGGCGTGGGTGCGAAACCGCTTGCGGCTCGCCATGGCACGACTCAGCGTGTCGGTCAGACGCGCGATCACGCGCCCCAGCGGGTCGAGCAGCCACCGATGAAGCCTCGAGCCGGCTTCCACCGACGTCATGGTCCTCGAGAGCGTAAAGTGGTCTTGAATCCACGCCTCTCCCTGCTCCACCACAGGCTTGTCGTCGACCTCCACCAAGGCTTCGAGATTGGCCAGCGAGAACGGGTCCAGGTTGAAGCTGCCCACGAGCAGAAGCTCGCCGTCAATCGTCGCCACCTTCGCGTGAAGAACCGAGTCGTTCCACTCGTGGATCAGCACGCCGGCCGTGAGCAATCTACGATATAGACTCCGCGTAGCTGCGCGCGCAAACGGAACGTCGCTTCGTCCCGCGAGCAGCAGACGCACCTGGACACCACGCCGTGCGGCGGCCGTGATGGCGCGCACCACACCGGCGTCCGGCAGAAAGTAGCCGTGTGCCACGTGGATTCGCAGCCGCGCCCGCGCAAATGCCTGGAGGTAGCGCCGACGCAAGCGCCATCCCCCTCCCAGGCCGGACACGAAGATGCGCAGCAGGCTGGAAATCGCCTCTTGTGGCTCGCGACGAATCATCTGTCCGATACGCGCACACTGGGGGCCGCGGATCTCCAGCGCCAGGTCCGCCCATCCCTGGTGCGATCCCTGGGTCACGTTCTCGTCGCCGATGTTGATCCCGCCGAGGAACGACACCTCATCATCCACAAGGAGAATCTTCCGATGATTTCGCCCGAGGCGTCCCACCAGCAACCCTGCCAGCCGATTGTAGATCCGTGCGCTGCAGCCGGCCTCGCGAAGCTCAGCCACCACCGCACGCCCGCCGCGTATCGACCCCCAGCCGTCGATCTGCACCTGCACGTCGACCCCACGAGCCGCGGCGCGCCTGAGCGACTCGACGAAGCTGGCGCCGACCAAGGACGGCACGAACGAATACACTTCGAGGTGGATGCTCCTCTTCGCGTGCGCGATCGCGAGCAGCATGCGCGGATAAGCTTGACGCCCTCCGTCGAGAAGATGCACGGATTCTGGCGCGGCACAGAGCGCGAGCTCGCTTCCAATCGCTGACCCATCGACCGGGCTCATTTTCGGTGATGCAGATGCAGCTGCATACCGTCCAACATCCGGCCGTGGCGGCTGGTCTTCTCCAGCGCCATCAGCTCGCGGATTCTCCCAGCGGTCACGACGCCTACCACGACGCCGTCTTCCACCACCACCAGGATCCGCGCCCCTCCTATCGACATGCGGGATAGGGTGTCCGCAAGCCTGTCGGCCGGGCTCGCGACTTCCGGATCCTCTCGCATCGCCTGGCGAACGGCAGCGTTGGCTCCGTGCTCTGCCAACCCGACGAGCAAGTCCCCGTGCGTCAGGATCCCCACGAGCTTCGTGCCGTCCATCACAGGGAAGTCCTGCTGGAATCCGGCCAGGGTAAGGGAGGTGGCCTGCGACAGCGGTTCAGTCGCGGACAAGGTCGAAAACCCGGTGATCATGGCGTGACGGACCGACAGCCCGGAAAGGGCGACCTTGACGGTCGACATGGCGTGCTCTGCCGTGGCTCCGAACCATACAAAAGCAGCGATCACGATCAAGAATGGATTGTACGCGAGCCCCACCAGAGCAAAGACCACGGCCATCCCCTGGCCGACGCGCGCTGCGATCTGCGTAGCGCGCTCAGGCTCCATATGCATGGCCATCAGCGCCCGCAGGACGCGTCCGCCATCCATGGGAAAGCCCGGCAACAGGTTGAATGCCGCCAACGAGAGGTTGATCCACATCAGCTGGGTCAAGAAAGGCGCCCCCGTGTGCCCCAGGGCGCCCATGGCAACCGGCCCCCCGAGCCCAAGCAGCACGAAGAGCAGCAGCAGGGCAATTGCGACATTGACGGCAGGGCCTGCGATTGCGACCAGCAGCTGCTCCCCCGGCTTGTCCGGCATGCGCTCCAGCCGTGCAATGCCCCCAATGGGCAGCAGCGTGATGTCGCGCGTCCGGATGCCGAAGCCTCTCGCAGCCAGGGCATGGCCGAGCTCGTGGAGCACAACCGTGGCGAAGACCGCGAGAATCAGGAGCGTCCCGCGCACCGTGGCTGCGACACCGCGTCCCACGGCGAGATCGCCCACTGCAAGCAGCGCGATGAGCAGCACGAACGAGCCGTGGACGTAGACGTCAACGCCAGCGAGCGTGACGAGCTTGCGCGACCAACGCAGGGGAGCAGCTGCGCGCGGCGGCAACCCTGGCTTCGCCTCGCCGTTGCGAGCGAGTGAATTCATGAAACCACCTCCGAGCCCGTCAAGAGCACAATGCGTGGGATCGTTCGCATGAGCCACCATCTCCTGCACCGCCGTCGTGCATCGTTCGCGCCATTCCCACGGCCGGCCCGGTCTCGTGACGCGCGGGTGATTCCTCCACAGGAGAGAACCTCGTTCACAAAGGAGAGAAGCTCCTTCAGAATGATGCTCAGTCTCCTCCAAATCGAGCGGGCTCGGACCTGCGGAAGCGTGCGACGCGCGAGCATGCGGGGCGCCCCATGGCTGGCACATGGAATGCTCTATGCGGGTCGATCGACGGACCGTGCAATCTGCCTTGTAGGGAGAAATCAGCCATGAATACGAAAACGAAGCTGCTCATCAGTGGCTTCCTCGCTTGCTCCGCGGTCGCCTGCGGTACCTCGTCCACGTCGTCGCCCGCCGTCTCGGCGATCTCGCTCCAGCCTGCTCCATGCGTCCTGCGTCGCACGGAGTCCACCCAGATGTCAGCGTACGCCACGCTGCCCGACGGCACCAAACGGGACATCGGGGCCAGCCCGGGCGTAGGATGGAGCACGCAAGACCCGAGCACGGCTACGGTCAACCCGAGCGGAGTCGTCGTAGGTGTCAATCCCGGCATCACCGCAGTTACTGCCGAGTACCGCGGCGCCACCGGAAGCATCAACTGCGCAGTCGGCCCGTGAGCGCACGGCGCGGGTGCGCTCAGATCCCCCGGGTGGCTCCCAGCACCACGTGTGCGACATTCAACGCGATTCTGGCATATCGGCTCCACTCGCCCAGGCCGGGCTGGGCGAGCACCGATGAGGCCAGGTCCACGACCGAGCTCGCGACCGCCAGCGAATCAGGCCGCCGCTGACGCGCTACCTCCATCTCGGCGCGGGCGATCCGGATGTGAGCTAGCGCCAGCTCTTTTCGCAACGCAAGCTCGCTGTTTCTCATTGTATCACCCTGACGAGCGTGTCCATGTCGCGCGCAGCCTCGCGCTTGGTGACGGAGAAGAATGGACGCCGCAGTAGGCGGCTCGCTTGCCAACCTGTGATCCCAGCCCCGAGAGCGTTCAGAACCACCAGCGCCAGGGCCGCCCGCAGGGGCTGCTGGCGAAACGCGATGACCGCAGCCGCGTTCAGCGCGAGCCAGCCAGCGAGGCCGCTGATCACTGCGCACAGGAGCCAGCGCGCCGCTGACAGAATGGTCTGCTTGAACTCCAGCCATTCGAGTGCGGAAAGCTCGCGGTGCGCTGCCCACAGGTCGAGCAGCCCTTGTGTGCGCGGTGATCGGGCAGCCATGACGGTTAGCGCCTGAAGGCTACCGCACCGACCAGAACGCCGGTCAGCATGCCGGCACCGGCAGCGACGCCGATGGACTGCCAGGGGTTCTCATGGACATAGTCGTCCACGCTACTCGCCTTTTCCTTGATCCCTGCTTCGAGCTTCTCGAGGTGCTCGCGCGCCGCCTCGAGGTCTTCCTTCAGACTCTTCCGAATGTCGCCCAGCTTGTCTTCCCCCAGGTCAGCGGTCGCCGCAACGAGCGCTTCGGCTCCGTCGATGACGCCGCCAATGCGCGATGCCCCGTTCTTGTGCTTGCCCCATTTCGAGTGCGTGCGTGTCATCATGATGTTCTCCCGCTGTCTCCGTATGTGCGACGCGCCCATGTGCGCGGAGCGTCGAGGCGACGCTGCAAGGGACATACCGTCGCCACCTCCGCGGGATTGACGCCGATCCTTGCGCACGCGTCCGCGAGTCAATCACAATGACGGTCGCCCTGCTTCATATTGATGCGCACGCCACAGCTTGCCGCACGCGTGAACCAATCACGGCTGCTCAAAGGAAGCAGGAGCCGGGGACGTGCATGCCGGGTTGCCTGGACGCTTGAAGCGGCGCTCGCGAAGCTCCGATGGCGCCAGCGAGCCGCCGTCCGCAAGGTGGAACACCGACTTCGCGTGACGCACTTGCGTGCCAGCTCGCTTCGTTTCCCACCGCGCAAGAGTGGAACCGCCCGGAGGCACCACCCAGCTGCCCCGTCGCCAGGCCCACCGCAGCTCCTGCCATTGCCACTCGCCGTCGATCCACACGGAGTCGTCGTGCGTCCGCGGCGGAACCAGATCCGCCCGCACCGCTGGCGGAGGAAACGGCACATCGACGAATTCGTTCGCAGTGTGGGGCGACGTCGCAGGGCGCGGCAGCGAGGAGCTGCATCCAACGAGCGCAACGAGCAGGAGAGTCAGAGCGCGGAGCATCCCAGCTGCACTCGTAGCAAGCACCGTGCGCGCGGAAGTTCGCGAGCCTGGGCACGACGATTGCTCCCCGCGGTCCGTGAGGAGCGCAGTGGCACTTGTGGCGTTGTCATCGTTCGCGACGACTGTCGGTTGCGCCACACTGCCCGCTGGCCGCGCCGTGGTCGACACCGTCCGCGTGCAGGGAGCCGACCTCATGGACGCAAGCGAGGTCGAGGAGCGTCTCGCCACCGCTCCGAGCCCGAAGTTCCTGGGGCTGTTTCGGGGGCTGGTCTACGACTACACCGTTTTCAACCAGCGCACCCTGGACCTCGATCTCGAGCGCGTGGAGCGTTACTACCGTGCGCGCGGCTTCTACGATGCCAGGGTCCGGAGCGGGCTCGCGACCACCACCAGCCAAGGCCACGTCGCAGTCACCATCGAGGTCGAGGAAGGCCTGCCGGTGCTCGTGGGCAAGGTGACCGTGGAGGGTATCGCTGAGCTCCCGGAGCCGGTCCGCACCCTCGTGCTGAATCGGGTCGCGCGCACCCTGCCCTCAGGCGCGCTGTTCGACGAGGACCGGTACGAAATGGGCGAGGAGCGCGCAACGCGGGTCCTGACCGAGGCGTCCTACGCGTTCGCAAAGGTCACGCGCCGTGCGCAGGTGGACCTTGCGGCGCACACTGCGGACGTCACCTACCGGGTGGTCGCTGGCCCCACGGCCGTGCTAGGCGAGATCACGTTCCGAGGGCTGGACGGGCTCCCGGAGCTGCCGGTTCGAAGGGCGTTCGACTTGCGGCCCGGGATGCCCTACTCCACCAGCGATCTCGACGCAGCCCGAGTGTCCGTGATCGATCTCGGGATCTTCGCGAACGTGGACATCCAGCCGGATCTGACCCCCACCGACGATCCGACGCCAAAGATCCCGATCGTGGTCCAGCTCGAGGCCGCCAAGCTGCACGCCCTTCGACTGGGTGGCGGCATAGAGCTCGACCTCATTCGCACCGACGTGCATGGCAGCATCGGCTGGGAGCATGGGAGCTTCCTGGGCGGGCTGCGCAAGCTGTCCATCGAGCTTCGGCCCGGGCTGGTCTTCTACCCCACGCGTCTGCCCGACTTTCAGTCGCCAACCCACCTGCTGCCTGAAGCCAAGACGCGTGTCGAGCTGTCCCAGCCCGGAGTCCTCGAGGCCCGCACGCGGGGCATGATCCGAGCGGAATACAACATCTACCCAGTGCTTCTCTCGCCCGAGATCGATCCGTCGGCCAGCGTGCTCGGGTACCGAGAGTTTCGCGGCGCCGTGGGCTTGGACCGAACGCTGTGGAAGCTCTTCGGGCAGGTCACTTACAACTTCCAGCGAAACGACCCTTTCACCTACGTCGGGCCGCTCGATGCATCGCTTTCCGGAGTGACGCTCTCGTACCTCGACCTGCTTGTGCAGCTCGATTTCCGCAATGACAAGCTGTCTCCCCACAAGGGATTCCTCGTTGCGAACGATGTGCAATTCGCAGGCGGCGTGGGGGATGCGCGCGACATCCGCGTGCAGCCCGAAGCCCGGCTCTACGTGCCAGTGACCCGTCGGACCACCATCGCGCTCCGCGGCTCGGTCGGATTCCTGTTTCCCTTCAACTACGGCTCGACATTGCTCGACAATGCGGAGCGCAAGAGGCTGCCTGCGGTGGATCGCGCAGCGTGGATCAAGGACGTGCAGCTCATCTATTTTCGTGCGTTCTACTCGGGAGGGCCCAACTCCAACCGCGGCTACGCGCTGCGCGGCGTGGGCCCCCACGGTACGATTCCCTTCTTCAATCCCACGCTTGCAGCGATCGATCTGGCGGACAGCTGCGACCGCGCAAACCCGAGCTTCAACGCCGCCCGCTGCGCACAGCCGCTCGGCGGGATGTCCCTTTGGGAGCTGTCGATCGAGTTCCGATTCCCGATTTCCGGTCCACTCACGAGCGCGCTGTTCTGCGACACCAGCGATGTCTCGCCGCGAAAGGTCAACCTCCGCTTCGAGTACCTGCACCTGTCTTGTGGAACAGGCTTCCGCTATGCGACGCCGGTCGGGCCCATCCGACTCGACGTCGGATACCGCGTGCCGGGCATGCAAGTCCTCGGCAAACCCGATAGCGCGGTGGAAGGGATTCCCGGTACCATCCTCGGCGTCCCCATCGCGGTCTCCATCGGGATCGGCGAGGCCTTCTGATGCGCAGGGCAATCGCGTTCAATCGGCTTCGGGCTTCGGGCTCCAGGCTGCAGGCCGTGCTCAGAGGACCCGGACTCCGTCACGCGGCGCGAGTCACACTCACCGTCCTTCTCACGAGTGTGGCCTTCGTTACCGCGACCGCGGCAGGCGTCGTGATTCATCTCAATCACCCGGCCTCCCGTCGGCTCGTGACCAGCTCGGTGAATCGCCTCCTGGCTCCGGTGCTCAACGGAACCATCACCCTCGATGGCGTCGAACGGATCTCACTGCTCTCGGGGCGCGTCGACAGGATGGACGTGACCATTCGAGATCCGGAAGATCATGTCGTCATCGTCGCCCGAGGGGTCTCCGCTCGAATCTCTCTGCCTCCCTTGCTCCGATCCCTCGTCACAAGCGGCCCGCTGATCGTCGCGCTCAATCGCGTGCACATCAGCGCAGCCGACGTGACGATGCGCGACGACGCAAGTGGAGTGAGCTCCCTGGCAGACACATTCTCGCCAAGGGCCACCGCACCTTCCGGCTCCCCTTCTGTTGCGGGGCCGCCCGGGCCAGGGGTCGTGCTCACCATCGCGGAGCTGACCATCGGTCATGCATGGGCGCACGGCAGCACTGGATCGCTTCCGGTGGATGCCGATGTCGACGCGCTGTCTGCTCAGCTCCGCGTCGACTCCGAACTGCTGTCGTCAAACCTGCATTCCCTTGCGTTTCGACTGCGATCGCTTCCCATTCCGGCAGGCAGCGCTAGCGGCTCGGTCGACGGCGTCGTGGCTCTGGCGCTTGCCCCACAGCTGCGTCTGGCCGCGCGCGCCCACGTGCAGGTCCTTGCAGGCGAGCTCCCTGCGACAGCCTGGGCCAGCATCGACGGCGAGGCCATCGAGGCGCGGGTCGAGGTTCCGAACGTTCCGGCGCACGCGCTCTCCTCTGTGATTGCGGAACTTCCGATCATTTCCCCGGTGTGTGCGACGCTCGAGGCATCTGGCACCGTGGATGGGGTGCGCGCGACAGGACGCATCGACGTCGGTCATGGTCACGTCGATCTCTCGGGTGGCGTGAAGTGGGACGCAGGGCTCACTGCCGATCTCGGCGCCAAGGTCGTGCAGCTCTCGCTGTCGGAGACCGTCGAGGGCGCACCTGCAGGGATCGTCGACGCCGACGTCGTCGCGGGAATCGAAGTCCTGCCGCGCGGTGCTCTTCGCGCCACCTACGACGTCCGCAGCGCTGCGACGTCCATCGCTGGCCAGCCGGTTCCGGCGATTGCCACACAAGGTGCGTTCGACGGAAGTCGCCTCACCGGCAAGGCGACCATCCTAGAGCCAGGTGCACGCTTGTCGGCTGCCTATGAGCTTTCGGCCGAACCGGGCAAGCCTGGGATTCTCGGGCTCGATGTGGACGCACGCACCGAGATCCCGGAGCTTCGGAGCGCAACCCGGCTCGGTGGCGCGTTGGGGGGCGCGGCGAAGGCCCATGCGCGTGGCCACCTGACGCTCGACAAGGGATTGGCGCTCAACGCGGTTGTGAACGCGAGCGGCTCGAGGTTGCGCACAGGGTCTGTGGCGATCTCGCAGGCAAGCGTCGCTGCAAGCGTGCAGGGCAGCGCGCGGTCTCCTGCCGTGCACGCCACCGTGCGCGCCAGCGAGCTGCGAGCAGCAGGCGTTGCAGTGACGCGTGTCGTGATGGACATCCAGGGAGAGGTGCTCGCACCGCAGGTGCGGGTTTCTGCCGAGACGAGCGACGGTGACACCCTTGACGCATCTGCGAGCGTGGCTCTCGGGACCACGACCACGCTGCGCAGCGTGGACGCGCATCTGGTACGCAATCGGGAGAAAGTCGACCTTGTCGTGGGCTCGGTGCGGCTCAGCGGGACCGGCGCAGCCATCGAGGGCCTCAGCATGCGAGGGGCAGCAGGGTCGCTCCGGGCCGACGTGCGGGCGGAGCATGGGACGCTCCGGGCAAAGGTCGAATCGACAGAGCTCGACCTTGGCCGCCTCAGCGCCCTCGTCGGAAAGCAAGCACCGGCACCCACCGGCACTGCGTCCATCAACGCTGCGCTGGTCGCCACGCCCGTCGGCACGAGCGGCTACGTGCGAATCGCGGCGCGCGACCTTGGTGTGGCCCAGGTGCGAGGTACTCGGATCGATGCAGAGGCGCTCTTCGATGGACGCGCTGTGGCGCTGCGTGCCGCGGCGAGCGCGGCTGACCTGGGCAGCATCGTCGTCGTGTCCGACCACGCACGACTCGGGGGAAGCATGCTCGCCTTGTCGTCGTACCGCACCATGACCGGAGCCTGGAGCGCCACGATCGTCGCGGATCTTGCCAGGCTCGCAGCGCTGCTTCCTGAAGGGACGCTTCCGCTCGAGCGGGTGTCCGGAAAAGCGATCGCAACGGTGCACGCGCGCCGCGACCAGGCGTCGATGCCTGACGTCACCGTGGACGTATCCACCGCAGGCCTCGAGCTCGAAGGCAGGACCGACCATGGCATCGCAGGAGCCAGGCTCCATGCGGTCGAGCTCACGCTGAGCGGTCGTCATGAGGCGCTTACAGGCCAGATCTCGATTGATGCATTCGCAAACGATGCACTCGGCGAGATCGCTGAGCTGCATGCTTCCGCCAAGCCTGCGCTCAATGCCCTGCTGTCGTCGCCTGCCACCCTGAGACAAGAGCTATTGAGTACTGCCTTCGAGTTCGAGGCCAAGATTCCGCGTCGCGACCTGCAGCGCTTCCCCGACGCGGTTCCATCCAAGCTCTTTCACGGAGACGCAGCTGCGACCCTCACGGCTTCGGGCACCGCGCGCAATCCCAGAGCCACCCTTGCCATCCGCGCCAGCCATGTGAGCCTGGGCGAGCCAGGGCCCCGGAACACGCCGCTCGACGTGCGCCTGGACGCCACGTTCGCAGACGGGCAAGGCTCATCGAGCGCCGAGATCGCGTCCAAGGGAAGGGCCCTGATGGTCGCACGCGGCGACGGGAGCCTGCAGGTCGCGGACTTGATCGACGGGCGCGTGGACGGTCCGCGGTGGAGCGCAGGCGGCGATCTCGTGCTCTCGGCGCTTCCGCTTCGCTCGCTTCCCCTGCTCGTCGGGCAGCCGATCGGTGGCTGCGTTTCAGGTACTGTGGCGTTGCGCGGATTGCACGACGACGCGATGGTCGACGCAGACTTGCGCATCGACGGCTTGCGGGTGGGCCAGGTATCGTTCCGGGAGGCGACGCTGAAGGGGCACGCAGGAGCTGGCATGGCCACCCTCGACGCGCGGCTCGCTCAGGACGCTGGCCTGCTCACGGCAAAGGGAAGCGTCGGGATCAAGTGGGGCACTGCGGTCGTGCCGACGCTCGACATCACGCGCGAGTCCGAGGGGAGAGTTCGCGCACAGGCATTCCGCCTCTCTCCGCTGCAGCCCTTTGTGCGCGACGCCCTCGGGAGGGTCGACGGCTTGCTCGACGCGGATGTCACCTACCGGCTCCTGCCCTCGAATCGAGCCGGTGGCCGATTCGAAGGTGAAGCGTCGGTGCGAGAGGGCGTGGTGGATGCTGCCATCCTCGGCCAGGAGCTCAGGGCGATCGAAGGCAAGGTCTCGCTCTCACGCAACGGCGAGCTCCGGTTGTACAACGCCTCTGCAAGGGGCATCTCGGGGCGCGTGGTCATCGACGGCACCGCCCATCTCGACGGGTTCGCATTGCGCGACGCAAAGGCCACGGTCCGAATCGCGCGGCGGGAAATGATGTCGCTTACCTATGAGGGTGTGGAGCTGGGAAGTGCGTGGGGAGACATTGACCTCACCGCCACACAGGAGGCGAACGGTGTGATCTCCGTGGGCGTCTGGGTCCCGAAGTTCACGCTGGAGCTGCCGGATGCAGAAGCGCGGACCACGCAGAAGCTCGAAGACGAGCCGACCGTTCAGATCGGGACCCGCACCGATCGACGCTTCGTGAGCCTGCTCCGGGGCCCGCCTCCAAAGAAGGTATCGGAGCCGTCGGCCGGGGCTGCGCTTCCGTCCCCTGCCCAGACGACAAGCGTCGTCGTGCGCGTCAACCTCGGCAAGCAGGTCCGCGTCTATCACACCAACCTGATCGAGGCCTGGCTGAGCGGCAATGTGCAGGCGGTCATCAAGAGCGGTAACGCGGCGCTGTCCGGCAGCGTGCTGGTCGACCATGGATTCCTGGAGATCCAGGGGCGGCGCTTCACCATCGAGCACGCGACGGCGACGTTCGATCCGGCGCGGGCCCCGGGGGATCCCATGGTGATGGCCACAGCGGTCTACGAAGCGCCGGACGCAACGCGCATCTTCGCCGACTTCGAGGGAACCGCTGAGAAGGGCAAGCTCCGTCTCCACTCGGAGCCGGCATTGACCCAGACCGAGATCCTCTCGCTCATCGTTTTTGGCACACGCGAAAGCGCGGGCACGCCGCGCGGCAACGGCGCTGCAGGGTCATCTGGGGCGGCCGGGACAGCGGCCACCGTGGGCGGCGGCGTTGCGACGCAGGGTCTCAACAAGGCGCTCGCCAACATCACGCCGGTGGAGGTCACCACGCGCGTGGACACGAGCAACACGCAGGATCCCAGGCCCGAGGTAGCAGTCGCAATCTCGAGCAAAGTGAGCGCCTCGGTCTGGTACCGCCTCGGGCAGCCCTTGCCCGGCCAGAATCCTGATCGCTCCATGCTCAGGCTCGACTACCGCTTCTACCCCCGCTGGTCGCTCCAGACCTCGGTGGGAGACAAAGGGACCTCGATCGTCGACGTGTTCTGGAAGCTGCGGTACTGACCCCGGCTTAGTCTACAAGTCGTGGAAAGTCTTGAGCGCGTACCACGCGCCCAGCGCCAGAAGCACTCCTCCTCCCAGCGGCGTGGATCGCTTCCACCAGCGGATCACCGGGCTGCTCGCGAAGTGCTGGAGAAGACCTATCAGCGAGCAGAACCAGCCCATCCCGCCGAGAGCGACTCCGATGGAGAAGCCCACCGTTCCGGCCACATTGGCCTGGATCATCCCGTGGGCCACGAGAAATCCGATGATGATCGTCCAGCTGAAGATCAACGCAGGATTGGCAGCACCCTGCAGCGCGCCTACGAAGACCGAGCCTCGCGACGCGGGCGGCGCGCCGCCGCCAGGTCGACCGACGTCCACGCCCTTGGTTGGCGTGCTTGGGTCAGGATCGAAGAATGCGAGCTTCATGCCGTAGCCGGCCAGGAAGATCGCCAGAATCAGACGAACCACGGGCTGGCTCACGAGCGCGCCGAACCATCCCACACCCAGGCCCACCGCCACGCAGAACGCGGCGTCCATGGAAGCGCCGCCCACGGCAATGAGCAGCGCTGCGCGCCCCTGGTTGCGTGCGACCTTGCTCATTACGCTGAAGTTCACGGGGCCCGGCAGTATCGCGCCGAAGTATCCGGTGAGCACGCCGACCAGCAATGCAATCACGAACGCCACATCGAGCCCCCTTGGGTAGTCGATTGATCCATGTGCCCGGAGGCGGGCTGACCGCAAGTGCGCTTGCGCCGCACGGAGCAACGTCCGTTCGAGCGGGTCAGAGGTGCAGCCCCGCGACGATTCGTGCTCGAGCGAGCCGAAGTCGATCGCAAAGTCCGCGCGGCTGCCTCGGATCTGCTTGAGGCTCGCGTCCAGCTTTGCTCGCTCGTTGCCCGTCGCGGCCTTCGCTTTCGCAGCAAGGCCGTCGACCTTGCGATCCAGCTCCACGAGGTTGATCGTCGTATCGTGTCGGTACTCTTCACGACGCTTCAGGAAGGCTTCCTGCGCGTCGGAGATCTTCTCGTCCATCTCCGCCAAACCGCACTCATCGGTGAGCGGATTCCCCCTCGGATGAGCCACGCGCTTCCTTCGAATTGAATGGGAAGGTCCGCCAACTTGATGGATCCAGCGCTTTGGCCCATGCCGAGGGGAGCGCAAGCACGTGTACTTGCTCGTCTCTGCGTTGCGGCGCGAAAGCTGCTGTTCGCCATGGACCATGATCTGCGATCCCCTTGACTCGATTGCTCTCGCCGCCATTGCGCCCGAGGGCTTCGTCGTCGCGGGCAAGTACCTCGTCGAGCGCGTCATCGGCGAAGGTGGCATGGCCATCGTGGTCGCAGCCCGGCACCTCCAGCTGGATCGGAAGATCGCTCTCAAGATCCTCAAGCCAGGCTTCCGCTCCAGCCCGGAACTGGTCGCGCGTTTCCTGCGCGAAGCCAGAGCCGCTTCCCATCTCTCCAGCGAGCATGTCGCCCGAATGCTCGACATGGGCACCCTGGATCAGGGCCTGCCGTTCCTCGTGATGGAGCACCTTCAGGGCGCGGATCTCGGCACGGTGCTCACCGACCGCGGTCGAATCCCGCTCCAGGATACAGTCGACTTCATGCTTCAAGCCATGGATGCCATTGCTGAAGCGCACGCGCAGGGGATCGTCCACCGGGACCTGAAGCCGGAGAACCTGTTCCTCACCAGCAGGGCAGACGGCACACCGCTGATCAAGGTCCTGGACTTCGGAATCGCAAAGACCGCGGCCGGACACGGAAGAGCAGAGTCGAGCCTGACAAAGTCGAGGGATACGTTCGGGTCCCCGGCGTACATGTCTCCCGAGCAGATCCGCTCCGCCCACAACGTCGACGCACGCGCTGACGTCTGGGCACTGGGAGTCATCCTCTACGAGCTCGTCTCAGGACACCTGCCATTCTTCGGGGATACTGCGACTGAAACGTGCGCGACCGTGCTTCGCGACGAGCCTACCCCTCTCGGCGCAGCCTGCCCCGGCGTTCCCGAGGCATTTGCGGCGGTGGTCCACTCGTGCCTGGAGAAGGACCCGGACCGTAGGTGCCAGAACGTCGCTTCGCTCGCCACCATGATCGCGCCCTTTGGCGGGAAGTCGGCGTCCGACTACGCAGCCCGCATCCGGATCGTCCTGGACGGAGGGTTGCCGTCGTTGCCTCCTGCCCCGGCATTCACCAGCTCCACAAGCAGCGCACCGTTGATCGAGGTGCGCTACAGCTATCTGCCGCAGGTCGCGATCCCAGGACCCCTCATGTCCCGCGCAGCCCGGAGTCGATGGGCAGGGCTCATCGCGGCAGCTACGTTGGCACTCATCACGTTTGGTGGCATAGCCCTCTACGGCGTCAATCGGTGGGCACATGCAGGCATGTCTGCGTCTGGGCGCTCAGACGCCTCGCAGATTGCCTCCCAGCCAGCGTTACCCCCGCCGCGGGTCGTCCCACCGGTCCTCGATACAGTGTCCAAGACTCTGGTCGAGCCGCAGCAGGTCAAGCCCCTGCCAGCTCAGACGCCCCAACGCCTGCCGCGCGGCGTGTCCCTGGCGGGCCGGGCTTCACCGAGACCAGCATCGATGCCAGCGGCTCCTGCGCGCCGCAACGCCGACATGTACGAGAGTCGCCGATGACGCGCGCGGCCATGAACTCGTTTGCGTCCAGAAGTCGGGGATGGTGCGCACTCCTGATCCCAGCGGTGCTGCTCTTCTCCTCGCTTGCCTACGGGCAGCGCGAAGTAGGAAGAGCTGCTGCGCACTACGCGTTGGACTGTCCCCTATTCGCAACCAGGCACGAGCTCGCCGCTGCCATCGGCACAGTTCCTCCCCCCGGCAATCACGGTCCCCACACAATTCGGTCAACGGCGCCCGCTCGACCGCCGCCGAGCGGGAAAGCACGCCTGCCGGTCGCCTCGAACGCCGCAAGCCGGGCTCCCTATCGGCCCGTCCTGTCGCAGCAGCATGTCGACGGCTCCGCTCAGCCTGCCAGCTCCTCCCAGCGCACCGTCGGGCTCTTCGTGGGCGGGATCGGTGCGGCTACACTTGTGACGGGAAGCATGCTTGCTTGGAGTGCCAGAGCCAGATGGATCGATGCAAAGGCCCGTTGCCCGGACAATCAGTGCCAGACCCAACTTGACGCGGACCAAGCACGGGACGCACGCAGCCGCGCCATTGTCGCCACGGCCGTGATCAGCGGCGGAGCCTTGGGTGCCGTGGGCGGAGCTCTGCTCTGGATTCTGGCTCCTTCGACCGTACAGCAACCCGGTAGCGCCGACTTGCGAATCGCGCCGGCCATCGGGCTGCACTCGGTTGGCATCCAGGTGCGCGGAGGTTTTTGACCCGCACCGTGGGGCGCGCCCGGATCATCCGTCGATGGACCTCCAGCACGCGGTAGGCTAACGGCCCGCAGGACGTCGCGGCGTGATGCAAGCCACAGGGCGCTGAGGGTCGAGCAGGAACTCTCGAATGTCGCGCGCCAGCTTCGCGGGGATCTCGAGCTGCGGAAAGTGCCCGCAGCTCGGATACGTCGTGAGGGTGATACCGGTGGACCCGCGCACGGCGGCGCGACCATGTCTAACGGGTAGAATCGGATCCTTCTCTCCCCAGAACAGGGCAATGGGCGGTAGAGCTTCGATCTCCCCGGCCCGGTCGCTCGTTCTCACATGCTGGCCCCGGAGATTGATCACGCTTTCGAGCGACCGGCGAAAGGCCCTGTCCGTTCCAGGCACTCGGAAGTCCGCAACGAGCCGTGCAGCCTCGTCGCGCTCCATGAAGCCGAACGTCCGCGGCGCGAGCCAGCGCGTGAGCGGGAATCCCCAGCGCACGACCAGCGGCGTCAACGCCGGGCCGATGTACGGAATCGCCGCGTACTTCATGCCCAGACCGACTTCACGGCCAAGGCCACCCGGGGACACGAGCGCGAGACGATCGATTCTATGCCGTTCTTGCAGCACCATCCATTGCGCAATGCCGCCTCCGAGCGAGTGCCCGCACAAGTGCGCAGTCGCAACGCCGATGGCATCCATCCAGGCGCTCACGATCCGCGAGTACCACGTAAGCGTGTAGGGAGCGTCAGGGCGAGAGGACAATCCGTGCCCCGGCAGATCCGGCATCAGCACGCGAAACCACTGCGCGAGCACAGGAGCTATGCGCCGCCAGGTGCGATGCGAATCGTGGATTCCGTGCAGCAGCACCAACGCGGGCCCTGAGCCCAGCTCGCTCCATGCGACGGCGATCCCCTCCACGGACGCTTCGCGTGCCTCTCCAACCATGTCAGGCATGGCGAGCGCAGCGGCGGGCGGAACGGCTGGCACGTTCAGCCCTCCGGCCATTCGTTGGTGGCGCTCGGATCTCGCAGCACCCGCTGGAACTCGGTCTCGAAGAGTCCCTTTTCGGTGGTATTCGGCTGCCTGCCGAGATTGTCCTCGAGCGCTTCCCATTCGCCCACGCCAGGCTCTTCCGACGACATGCTGCCAGGACGCTGCACAAGGGGCTGGCCTGCGATGTGGATCATGTCCCAGACCCTGTCCCGTGCGGTCCAGAGCGCGACCTGCTGCGCATCGTTGGCAACCTGGCCGCTCCAGCCGGCGGCCCGAGCCTTGTCCAGAAGATTGATGCCATCGCTCTCGAGCGCCTCCAGATGCCCGAGGCGAAAGGCGACCGCAACGCGGTCTTCCGCGAGGAACACCTCGCAGATCCACGCTCCGTGGTGGAGCAAGGGGTGCGACTTCAGCTCGCCCTCGAACTGCTCCCCGTCGTAGATCCGGCCGTATTGCTCCTTGACCGACACTCGTACCATTGCTGTTCTCCCTCGAAGCACACGCAGAATTCGTTCGGATCGATAGGGCGACGTCCGTGTCGGCACAACGTCCGCCCGCACGCTTTGGCGAGATATTTACATGATAGCGCGATGCCGGGTTCTCAGGACGGAACGCTGCGTGGATTCGCGATCAACCCGTAGCTCTTGAGCTTTCGATACAGCGTCGCCGAGCCAATCTGCAGCTGCTCCGCCGTGTGCGTCTGGTTCCCGCCGTTCAGCTCCAGCGCCGCCACGATGTAGTCCTTCTCCACCTCTTCGAGCGGTCGGACCGCCCCTGGAGTCACGATGGGCTTGGGGATCGCCTGCCGTACCTCCTCGGGCAGATCCTCGAGCTCGACCCGGGTTCCGCGCGCAAGGGCAACCGCCCGCTCCATGGCATTCTCGAGCTCCCGGACGTTGCCCGGCCACTCGTAGCGAAGGAGCTGATCGGCTGCGGCCGGAGAAAGCCCGCCGATCTTGCGCTTCATTCGCAAAGCGGCATTGGCGAGCAGCACCCGCCCGAGCGGCAGAATGTCATCCCTGCGATCGCGAAGCGCCGGCACGCGCAGCTCCACCACCTTGAGCCGGTAGTACAGGTCCTGGCGGAACGCTCCGCCCGCAACTCCGTGCGCGAGGTCGCGGTTGGTCGCAGCCACGACGCGCGCGTCGATCCGCCTGCTCTTGTTCTCTCCGACCCGCCGGATCTCGCGCTCCTGCAAGGCGCGAAGCAGCTTGACTTGCATGCCCGGCGACACCTCACCGACCTCGTCGAGGAGCAGCGTGCCGCCGTTGGCCGCCTCGAACAAGCCGGGACGATCCTGGGTCGCTCCCGTGAATGCGCCCCGCGCGTGTCCGAAAAGCTCGCTCTCGAGCAGGGTCTCGGTGATGGCTCCGCAGTTGACCGCGATGAACGGCCCTGCCGCGCGCGTGGACTCGTCGTGCACGAGCCTCGCAATCCGCTCCTTGCCCGAGCCGCTCTCTCCCGTGATCAGGACCGTGGAATCCACCTTTGCCACGCGGCGCGCGAGATCCAACACCTGGGTCATGGGCGCGCTCTTGGCGACGATTCCGAGGGGAAGGTCCACGTCAGGCACCACGCGGGTCATCGCCCTGCGGTGATCGCGCAGCTTGCGCTCCGCCGCTTTCAACGTCTCGGTGACCCGTTGCAGCGAGATATCGAGGCAATCTGCGAGACGGCTTGCATGGAAGAACCGAAGCTCGTCAGCCCGCTCGTCGCCCCATTCCTCTCGAGTTCGCCCGAACAGGTGGCACCCTGCGTCCCCTTTGCCCAGGCACCGATCCTCGAGAACGAAGATCTCCTTGCCTGCCGTGCGGCTGGCGTAGCCGCTGATCAGCCCGGAGATCGTCCAGCACATCGGTGCATCCGCACGCCCGAAGTGCAGCAGGTGCTGCTCAGCCTCGTAGGATTCCACCAGGACCGAGCCGCCCTTGGCCAGCGGATCCCGGCCGCCTTCTTCGACGCGGAACAGCCCTTCGAGGGTGTGAATCCGGGTGCCGGCATTGCGCCAATCTTCTTCGCTGTCCCACTTGAACTGGGCTTGCAGCGCTTCCGCCATGCGCCAGCCGTGCGCGAATCCGAACTGCGTGAGCACCGTTCTCGCAGCGGTCAGCCCGAAGTTCTCCACGAGGTACTTTCGCAGCAGCCCCATCGCCACTGCGTCCAGAAGAATCGCGCGCTGCCCGGCAAAACGGATGACTCCTCCGTCCGGATCGAGCTCCAGCAGTTCCTTGTGGTCGAGATCATCGGCGCGCATGGTGGTCCCCTCGGTCGAATTGAAGGACAAGGTAGTTCAACTTGATGGATCCGGCCAGGGCACCGGTGACGAATACTTCGTAAGTGTATGAACTTGCTGTCTTCTAATCGTCGGCGCGAAACCTGCTGTAGGGCGGCTGCTGACGAACGGGACCCGCGGGGCGGTAGGCATCCGGATTCCCGGATATCGAGACAGAGCCGCGTCGACGGATAAACCGCCGGCAGCGCCGCAGTCGACCCTGCGCCGGGGGGCGCAGCAACCAGGAGTGACTCGTGGAAAAGATGGAAGCGCACGTGGGGAAGATGGAAGCCCAGCTCGCCCAGTGGGGCGCCAGGCTCGACGAGCTTGTGGCCAGCGCCAAAGAGGCAGAGCCTGAGGCCGAATCCGAGGTTCACAAGCGAATCGACGAGCTCAAAGCGAAATATCACGAAGCGCAGTCCAAGATTGCCGAGGTCAGGGCTGCCGGCAGCGACAAGTGGGAGACCATCAAGGAAGGAGTCGAGAGCGCCTGGTACGAGCTCGAGATCGCCTTCAAGAAGCTGTCGAACTAGCCGCAGAATCAGGGGCAGGCATGCTGGACGCACATTCGCGTCCCGTGGCTCGCCCTTTGCTCATAGCGCAAACGACCGATCGCGAGTCGCGGCGGTCATCGAAGGAGAACCGAGTGAGAACCACATTGATTGCCATCATCATCGGGACGTCGCTGGTCGCGTGCGGTGCGTCTTTCCCAGTCCCCACCCAACGCATGGCCGATGCCGAATCGGCGGAGCGCAGTGCTCGGGAGCTGGGAGCCAACAACCAGCCCGCGGCCCAGCTCCACCTGCGGCTCGCCCAGGAGCAGATCGCAAAGGCGAAGTCGTCCGTAAGCGAAGGTGAGAACCGGAAGGCCGACCTGCTCTTGATCCGGGCAAAAGCCGACGCGGAGCTGGCGCTGTCGCTGGCACGAGAGCAGGCAGCCAAGGCGGACCTGCAGCAAGCGGTCAACGCAAAGGAAGGGGCACCCCAATGAGAACATTCTATACCGCAGCTTTGGTGCTCCTCGCAGCAGGGTGCGCTACCGCAATACCACCCAAGGAGCTTCTCGATGCACGCGCCGCGGACAAGCGGGCGTCCGAGGGCGTGGCCGCGCGCCTCAACCCGGCTGACCTGCACAATGCCAAGACCTCGCTGCAAGAGGCTGAGCGCGCGTTCGCAGACAAGGGAGACACCCAGGAGGCCAGGGACTTGTCCTACACCGCCGATCTGCGCTTCCAGACCGCAGAGTCCCGGGCGCGTGCCCTGGAGACCAACGCCGACAAGGCGCGCACCATCGCGCAGATGCAAGCGAACATCGCTGCCAATGGCCAGCGCGCCAATGCCAACCTGGGTCGCGCCAACGAGCAGATCGCCAACCAGGGCCAGGCATTGAAGAACCAGGGCCAGATGCTGCAGGACGAAACGCAGCGCCGTCTCGAGGCCGAGAAGCGTGCAGCCCAGTCAGCGGCTGACCTCGCCAGGCTCGGGGCTGTGAAGAACGAGCCGCGCGGAATGGTGCTCACCCTCTCCGGAGGCGTCCTGTTCGTCACCAACAAGGCAGAGCTGCTGCCAGCAGCGCAGGTCAAGCTGAACGAGGTCGCTGATGCGCTGATCAAGCAGGACCCGACCTCCAAGATCATGGTGGAAGGCTATACGGACTCGCAGGGAGCTGCGGCCTACAACCAGGAGCTGTCGCAGCGCAGGGCCAAGGCCGTACGCGACTATCTGGTATCGCGCGGCATCGCTTCGGATCGGATCTCGTCCGAGGGGTTCGGCCTCACCAAGCCTGTGGCGGACAACGGCTCTGCAGAGGGACGCGCCAACAATCGTCGCGTCGAAATCGTCATTACTCCTGCAAAACCCTAGCAAGAGGCTCGTGACCCATGGCTGATCTGAAGAAGCAAGAGGTCTCTGTCGGCGATGCCGCCAAGAAGCTCGGACGCGACGCCAAAGAGGTAGTCAAGGCGGCCTTGGACAATGCGAAAAGCGTTGCTGCAGATGCGTCCGACAAGCTGATGGAGGTGACCACGGTCGCCGTCGACGAGGCCAAGCACCTGGCGCACGAGGTGAGCGATGCGACCCGGCACGCCGCCCACGAAGTCGGAGATGCGGCCAAGCACGCTGCGCACGCGCCGAGCACCGCTGCCAAACCACCGGTCGATGCAGCGGGCAAACGGCCGAAGAAGAAGTAGGTACCCAGCCCGGTGGTCCCGCCAATTCCACAACCCGAATCGCGCACCTCGACCAACGCGGTCCCGGCGCCAGGGTTACCAAGCGAGCCTCCGGTCCATGAGCACGGCCCGGACGCCCATGCGCGCTCCAGGGGCCCAGCAGCCTGACCCTTGGGGGCACGTCCCGGCGCTCCACAGGAAATGCTTCAAAATCGATGGCTCGCGCGTGAATCTTGTTTCGCGACCGGGTTTGGGATGAGACTTGGGCCATGACCAAGCTCACGTTCCCTTGTGCGTGCCTCGTGGTCTTGCTGGTCGGTTGCGGCGCCGCGCGTCCACCCAAGAACGCCTCGGACACTCCGGATCCTGCCAGCACCGAGAGCACCGAACCTGAGAAGTCCAAGGAAGCGGAGCCGAGCAAGCCGGCGAGCAGCGAGCCGGCTGCACCGGAGGCCAAGCCCGCCGCGGAAGCGCCCAAGGCCAAGCCTGGCTGCGAGGGCCTGGTCAAGTCCAAGTGCAAGGTCACGGTGGGCTGCGCCTGGTACGAGCAGCCGGGCAAGAGCAAGTGCGTGGATGAGTAGCATCCCCCACGCGGCGTCCGGAAGGTGCTAACGATCGAGCCGATGTCCGACGACGCGAACACGCTTGCAGCAGGTCATGACTATGTGACCGACGTCCCGTATCTGCGGACGTTCTCCAATGATCTCAGCCCGGCTTCCTTGCGATGCGCCGCAGCGCTCAACGGTTTTGCTCCGCCTCCAGCGCACGACTTCGACTACCTGGAGCTCGGCTGCGGCAACGGCGACACCCTGATCACGCTCGCAGCCGCCTATCCGCAAGGCAGGTTCGTGGGGATCGATCTCAACGCTTCCCACATCGCGTTCGCCCGCGAGCTGGCGGACCGGGTGCACGTCGACAACGTGCGCTTTCTGCACGGCGACTTCGAGGATCTGCCGCAGGGCGATCTGCAGGGTCTGGACTATGTGACGATGTGGGGGCTGCTGAGCTGGATCAGCCCGCACAAGCGCAAGGCAGCCATCGAGCTTGCGGGCGCGAGGTTGAAGGACGGCGGCATCGTCTTTGCGAGCTACAACACGATGCCAGGGTGGAGCGCGGTCGAGCCGTTTCGACGTCTCATGCTGGATTCGGCTGGCACCGAGGGAGGAAGCCTCGATCGGGCGCACCGGGGGCTGTCGGTGGCCAAGCTCCTGAGCGACGCTGGCGCGCAGTACTTTGCCAACAACCCGGCGGCAAAGAAGATGGTGGCGACCTCGATCGAGAACGGCCTGCCATACGTCGTGCACGAGTACTTCCATGCCGATTGGCACCCGATGTACTTCGAGGACCTCGCACGGGAGATGGCTGCCAGCGGCATCTACTTCGTCGGGCAGATGCCGCTGTTCTGCAACTATCGCGACCTGGTCATCCCCGCTTCCCTCCTTCCGCTGTTCAACGGTGTGACCGATCGCGTCGCCTTCGAGCGGCTGAAAGACTACGCCATCAACGAGTTCTTCCGTCGGGATGTCTACATGAAGGGGGGGCGCACCCGCTCCGACGACACGACCCGATCGTTTCTGGACGCGACGCAGTTCGGAACGCTGATGGACGCCGATCAGGTCAAGAGGAGAGTCCAGCTTCCGAACTACTCGCTGGACTATGTCGGGCCCATCTTCGAGATGCTGATCCCGGCGCTGGCCGAGCAGGCGCAGTCGGTCGCAGAGCTGGCGAAGAGCCCGGCGCTCGCGTCGTACGGCCACAAGCAGATCCGCGATGCGGTGTTGCACCTTGCGCTCGGCGAGCAGGTCGTGCCGATGCAGCAGCCCGTCGCGCGTTCGAAGCCGCTCACGCAAGGCTCGTTTCGCGCGACGACCGAGCACAACCGGACGGTGCTGGAGCAGCCGCTGACGCACGGCGCGCTGGTGGTGCTGGCATGCCCGGCGACCGGAACCGGCGTGGTGTTGTCTGCCGTGCAGGTGGTGTGCATTCGTGCGCTCGGCGTCCAACCTTCCCATCGCGAGCAGTGGCTTCGTGCCCTGGTCGACGCGCACCCCATGAAGCTGCACGCCGAAGGGCGTGCGGTCGAGGAGACCGAGGCGCAGGTCAAGATGCTTGCCTACGAGGTCGGCCTGTTCGCCGAAAAGCGTCTGCCCAAGCTGATCCAGCTGGGACTCCTCGAGCAGACCCCGGAGTGATTGGAGAGCCCCATGGAAAGCAGCATCGCTCGCGAGCTTCGAACCCAGTACCCTCCTGTGGCCCTGCTGTGGTCGGACGAGCGCCCCGATGGGTGCGTGCAGTTCCAGGAAGGTCGCTGGGGCTGCGTGATCTGGCACTTGTCCGCAGCGGCCAAGGGGAGAACGGCTGCGGTCGACGCTTCGACGTACGGATGCCTCGGCGGCGCCACGGGCCTGGGCTTTGGCAATGCCTACGAGAAGTGGCCGGGCGGGATCGGCTGCTTCTACGGATTCCTGTCCGACGGGTTCGACGAGCCGGCAGAGCCTGGGGACCAGGACTCGGTCCATGCGAAGCGCGCAGCGCTGCACCGCGACGGCGAGCGATACGTCAAGACGCCGGAGCTGGTCGAGAAGTTCGTGCGGGGACTTCCCATGATGCAGATCCCGAAGCGCTACGTCATATTCAAGCCCCTCACGCAGGTAGCAGCCGAGGAGACCCCGCAGGTCGTGGTGTTCCTGGTGCAGCCGGATCAGCTGTCCGCGTTGATCGTGCTGTCGAACTACGATCGAGGCGACAACGAGAACATGATTGTGCCCTTTGCGGCCGCATGCCAGCAGATTGGCATCTACCCCTACCGGGAGGCGCAATCGCCTCGCCCACGAGCGGTGCTCGGCTTGTCCGACATCAGCGCGCGAAAGTGGGTCAAGCGCCAGCTCGGGGACAACCTCATGACTGTCGCCGTACCGTGGAAGAGATACCTCGAGCTGGAAGCGAACGTCGAAGGCAGCTTCCTGCAGACCGAGCAGTGGAAGGCGCTGATCGGCTAGTCGACGGGGTCAGGGGTGCGGCTTGGCAGCGCCCGGATCAAAGGGCTGCGGGGGCGTGCCAGCCGGCATCACGGGCGGCGTCGCAGAAGAAGACGCAGCGGGCGAGGTGGCAATCGAGGAGGCCGGAGCTGTCGGGGGTTCCTGCGACTCTGTCCGAGGCGGCGGAGCCATCCAGTGGGGCGACGGTGCTCCGCCGCACGCCATGGCCTCGAGCACGGCAACGATCGCTGCACCGGCCATGATGCAGCGAGGATAGCTGGGAGCGGATCGCAATTCTCGGGGGCGAGCGGGTGCGTTCTTCAGGCGCGGCATGGTGGACATCGTACACCAGGAACGATCGACGCCCGCGCGTCTTACACCGGCTTCCGCCGAGGGCTCAGCGATTGCCCTTGCCCTGCGAGAAGTCCATGCCGAACTCCTTGGCTGCGCACGCAGGACAGATGCCGTGGGTGAACTCCATCTCGGAGTGGTCGCGGAGATACTCCTCGATCTGGTTCCAATACCCCTGGTCGTCGCGGATCTGTTTGCAGTACGAGCAGATGGGAATGATCTTCTGCAGGGTTGCCACTTCCTTGAGCGCATTCTGCAGCTGCTCGATCAACCCTTCGCGCTCCAGCTCGCCCACCTTGCGGGACGTGATGTCCGTGCAGAATCCTCCGACTGCCCGCACCTGCCCCTCGCGGCCCAGCACCGGAAACTTGACCGTGATGAAGCTGAACTCCCCGTCCGGCAGCGGGATGGTCTCCTCGAACTCACGAGGCTTCCCTTGCCGGATCACTTCTTCGTCCTGCGAACGAAACAGGTCTGCCACCGCCTTGGGAAACAGCTCGTAGTCGGTCTTGCCGCGGATCTGTTCGAGCTCGACGTGTGCAAGCTGCTCGTAGCGCCGGTTGACAAGCACGTACCGGAAGTCCGGATCCTTCAGGTAGATCGCTGCTGGCGTGTTCCCCACGATGGTCGTCAGCTCCTGCACACGCGTGTCGAGCTCGGCCCGATCGCGACGCAGGTCCTGGTTCTCTCGCTCGAGGTCTGCGATCCGTCGTTCGAGATCTTGCGCCGCTCGACTCACGCTCCGGACCTCCGGCGCGCGCCAGCGATCGCCGTACGTCCAGGTGAGCAGTCGCTACTTCGTGTGGGTGACATCTTCGCCTTGACGGCAGCTTCGCGTGGGGAGAGCGAGACTTCTCACTGTGCGCCGCCCGGGGCGAAATGTCGAGCCAAGTTCCGCGACTTGGGAGCGTGAGGCGACGTGCAGCAGTCTCACGGAAAGGCGATTGATGCGATCACGTCCGGCGATCGGGAGAAGCCTGAAGCCAAGCCTTCGACGCGACCTACGGAAGGCAGGTCGCCTTGACGCCCGGGGTCGGACTCTGCGACGCCTTGAACGACGCGGAGAAGTCCTCCGAGGTCTCGTCGTGGCCGGTCAAGCCGTTTCCGCCGCTGAGCTTCTCGCTTGATTCGATGGTGCACCGCTCAATCGACAGATTGGCGCCTCCGCCGTCCGGTACCCCTGCGTCTGGCACGAACCCCGTGGGGGCGCCCTTCTGCGACGCACGCGCAGTGTCGCCCTGGTAGCCCGCCACACCGGTCTTGTCCATGCGTGTGTCGTCGTCGAATTGATCGCCCCAGGTCACGTAGTCCACGTCCTTGACCGTGCTGGCCGAGCCGTCCCACGAGAACAGGATGATCATCTCGCGGTTGTTGCTCAGCAACGAGCCGAACTTGTCGCCGAGGCTTCCGTTGGGCGGGATCAGCATGGCAGGCACCGGATTGCCACCGCAGGTGACCGGAGCCGCAGCCGTGTTCAGATACAACGTGGGGCACTTCCCGTACTCCGTCTCGAAGCCCGCCGGGTTTGCGCCGATCACGAGCACGCCGCCCGCAGCGAGCTTGGTGCCCGCAGGGAAGCGCACGAGGAAGTCGGTCCCCGCTGTCTGCGTGGGATTCCATGGACCGCTGGTGAGCTTGTAGTACGCGGAGTTGTCCGCAACGTAGTAGTCGCTGAGATCGACTTCCTGGCTGGTCGGGTTCCACAGCTCGATGAACTCCCCGGAATCGCCCAGGATGCACACCTCGGAGATCAACAGGTGGTCGCCAGCCGTACCGGAGCCTCCGGCTCCTGCTGAGCCGCCTTGCCCGGCTGCACCTGCCGCACCCGCGACTCCACCCGTGCCCGCGGCTCCGCCCGTGCCCGCAGCTCCGCCCGTTCCTGCTGCTCCGCCCTGCCCTGCCGCGCCACCTGTGCCCGCCGCACCTCCGGTCGCTGCACCTCCAGCGCCAGCGCTCCCACCGCTGCCCCCTACGTTCGGAGTCGGCGTCGGACCACTGGCATCCGAAGAGCATCCCGCGTACACGCACAAGAGCGCCGCAGCTGCGACGACGCCCAACCAAGCTGCAGGTCGTAGTGAAGTCATCCACTGACGCTACCGCGTGCGATGGACCTGTCAAGAGTCGCCCCGCTGGTACCAGGATGGCGCGTGGCGTGATACGAATACGGAGGCCAGGAGGGACGCCGCATGTCGACTCGCATGTCTCGCAATGTGATTGCCGGGATCATCCTCGTAGGGCTCGCGTGGGGCTGCTCGTCGAGTGAGACGTCGCCCGCAGCTCCCAATGCGGACGGCGGGGCTGGCAGCTCTGGTAGCGCAGGTGCTGCAGGCACGGCAGGACATGCTGGAGCAGGGGGCGGCGGCGGCGCAGCAGGCTCCGCAGGCAGTGCAGGAGCCGCAGGCGCTGCAGGCGCATCCGGCTCCGCAGGCAACATCACCGCGATCTGGGCGAACGAAGGCGGCGACAAGGTCGCGCAAGACGAGCTTCGCGTCGGCAAGCCGAACGGGCGCAAGTTCCACAACAGCATATTCGACGGAACGCGGATCAAGCTCGAAGGAGCACGCAACGAGGTGGTGAACTTCAACCTCGTGCTCGAGGCTGCGCAGCAGACCGCGACCAAGGTCCATGTGGCCTTCGACACGCTCACAGGCCCAGGGGGGGCGACCATCCAGTCCAAGGCTGCGAGCGGAAATGAGGTGTTCAGCTGGGTGGGACGCCCCATCGAGCTGTTCCACGTGCGCTACCTGCAGATCAAGGGGCTGAGCCGCCTCGGCTACGAGAACTACTACGACGAGCGCCACGTCCCGGAGCGCCTGCGCCGTCCCTGGACCGGCAATGGCGAGGCGAACGCCGGCACCACCTGGGCAGACCGTCCTGACCACGACAAGCTCTACCCGGACATCGCGGTCCCGATCGAGATGATCTCCACCTTCGACATCTCCGCAGGACAGAACCAGAGCATCTGGGCTGACATCTACATTCCACGCGATGCAGCTCCTGGGCTCTACCAGGGACAGGTCTCGATCACCCAGGACGGCGCCAGCGCAGCGAGCGTCCCGGTCGAGCTGACCGTGCACAAGTTCACCCTGCCCGAGGCTCCCACGGCCAAGACGATGCTTGCGTGGTCGGGCGAGAACATCAACGAGCGGTATCTCGGCCAGACCTACGTGCCCACAGGCGCCGACACGAGTCGGGCCAAGGCCATTCAGGATCGTCATGCGCTGATGGCCCACCGTCACCGCATATCCATGATTGGCGACTCGAGCAACATCCAGGACGACGACGGCGTGTTCGACCATCCCAACGCGTACTTTGCTGCGCGCTTGAAGGGGGACTTCTTCACGGCAGCGCAAGGGTACGATGGCCCGGGCGTGGGGGTAGGCAACAACGTGTACTCGGTGGGCACCTACGGCAGCTGGCAGTCCTGGGGAGATTCCGAGCAGAGCATGCGTCAGCATTCCGATGGATGGGCGAGCTGGTTTGCAGCCAACGCGCCTGACACGGAGTTCTTCCTGTACCTCATCGACGAGTCCCAGGACTACCCGCAGATCGAGACCTGGTCGCAGTGGCTGAAGAACAACCCGGGTCCAGGCAAGAACCTGATGTCCATGGCGACGATCCCTCTGCCCCAGGCGGTGGCTCACACTCCGACGCTTCAGATTGCTGCATCCGGCGCGGGCATCGGAGTGCCGGCAGAATGGCAGGGGCCAGCGTCGCAGTACTCGAACGACCCGTCCCGAAGGTTCTTCCTCTACAACGGAAGCCGCCCGGCTTCCGGGTGCTTCATGACCGAAGACGATGGCGTCGCTCTGCGCGTGATCGGCTGGATCCAGTACAAGAAGCACATCAACCGGTGGTTCTACTGGGAATCGACGTACTACAACGACTTCCAGGGAGGCTCGGGCAAGCTGAACCTGTTCCAGTCCGCCCACACGTTCGGATCCTTCGACAATGTCGACACGGTGCAGGGAGAGACCGGGGACAACTACTCGAACGGCGACGGAGTCCTGTTCTATCCAGGGACGGACAAGCTGTTCCCAGGGGATTCATTCGGAATCGACGGGCCGATCGCGAGCCTGCGTCTGAAGTACTGGCGCCGGGGTCTGCAGGACCATGACTATCTCACCATGGCTGCCCAGAGCAACCCTGCTGCCGTGCAGACTCTGCTGCAGTCGATCGTGCCCAAGGTCGTCTGGGAGGTCGGGGTCGACGAGCTCGCTGATCCGACGTACGTGCACACGGACATCAGCTGGTCCACGGATCCGGACGTGTGGGAGGCTGCTCGATCGCAGCTGGCGCAGATCATCGACGCAGCGACGCCGTGATCAGGTCCAATCAGTCCTTGCAGGAATCCGGGCACTTCTCCGCGGCGCAGCCGGAGATCTCCTTCATGTCACCTACCACGCTGCTCCAGGCTCCGCCCAGGTTCGAGCTCTTGCACGCGACGTAGTAGGCGAACTGATCGATGCACGTCTTGTTCGCGTAGCAGGCCTTGAGCTCGGCGCAGCAGCTCGCGCTCAGGCACACGAAGCAGGCTTCGGTGGAGTTGTCCTCCGTGCATTTGCCTGCCTCCAGAGCGCTGTCCACAGCAGGCGCAGGCGAATCGATCGCGGCTTCTTCTTCGAGCTCGGCCGCTGCATCGTGCAACACGGCTGGTCCAGGGGAGCCGGGATCCTCGGAGCTGCACGCGGCCAGCACGAGGAGGAGCGGCCATCCGGCAAAGGGCATTCGCGAAATGGTTCGCAGGCTCATGCCTCTCCAGTGGAATGCGGGCGGCGATCCGGGCGGATCATTTTGTGCCGTCAACTTCCTCACGTCCTCGCCATGGCTGCAGCTTTCTTGCAGGCACAAACGCGTGGCACAGATGCTGCTTGCCGCGGGCCCCATGCGCTTGCGAACCTGCGTCATCCTCTCCACCACACTCGTTGCCTTGCCCACGCCGGCCTCGGCCGTGGACTTCGATGCCCTCGGCCAGGCGAGCTTCACCAAGGATGCCCTCTTCACCTTGGATTTCGAAGGCACGCTCCCCACCGGGCTCGATCCTCAGCCGAGCCAACCCTTGCAGGGCAAGCAGGCAGCGCGCATCGCCGCCGGAAAGGTGGTCGCACTGCCTGCCATGACCCTGTCCGGACAGCATGCCCTGGCCGCCACCGCGTTCGCCCGAGGTGGCCCTGCCAATGGCTACCTCGTGGTGCGCTACGCTGCCGCGAGCAAGCTCCCTGATGTCATCGTGCCCCTGTTCCCATCGGGCCGCGTCACCAGCGACGGATGGTACGAGCTTCGATCCAGCGGGTTTTCCGTGGACGCATCCACGATCGACTCGGCTTTCGTCTACATCCAGAACCTCGCCGTGGATCCTGTGGACATCGACGCGGTCGAGGTCGTGGACGCGGGCACGTACCAGGAGCCGATCGCCTGTGCGCCGCCCACCGACGCCGTGTGCGGGGCGGCCCGCGTGTGCGCAGCGGGCATCTGTCGCGAAGGTGCGGCAGCGGTTCCCCCCTTGCCTTCCACGGATGCTGAGCGCGCCAAGGTCGGAGCGCTCTTTACCAACCAGCTCGACCTGTTCTTCGGCGGGCTCAAGACCCGGCAGCTGTACCTTCCCAAGGCGCTTGCCGAGACCGGCAAGATGGCAGCGCAGAAGGAAGCGTGGGCGTACTGGCAGCAGCTCTTGCGCGCCATGCACGCGCTGCACGATGGCCACACGTTCGGCTACATCGGCTATTCGCCTCACCACACCACAGCAGCCTGCTTCGTGGAGGGAGATGGCGACCTGACCCACGGAGTTGCGCCCAAGGATCCGACCTATCCTGACATCCTCGTGTCGCACGCGCTCTCCGACGCGGGACTGCTGCCCGGGGACCGCATCGTGTCTGTCAACGGCATGCATCCTGTCGCGTTCGTGCGAAGCCTTGTCGGGCTCTATTCAGGGGGCTTCCTGGGTTGCGACGATGATTCGCACAGCTATGCGGCGCAATCCCTTGCCAGCGCAATTCCCACCTACGCCAGCACGGTCACGGTGGTGTCGTGCCCGGGTGGAGTGTGCGAAGCGCCCAAGACGATTCCTGCATCTGCGCTCAAGGCGGTTCCCGGGGGGAGCATCAACTGCGATCACAGAATCGGGTTTCACTTTGCGACGGACAATCCGGACCCGGCGACCCACATGCTGCCGAGCTTCGTTCTGCACGGCAAGCTCGCAGCCACGCTCGACCCTGAGGCGTTGTTCGGTGCGGCATTCGATTCGTTCTACCCGGAAGGGACGTCCAACCCGTTCCTGCCTCTGGTGGACATGGCGAAGTCCGAGGCTCTGGGGGTGGTGATCGATCACCGTCCGGGAGGAGGCGGATACGGGAACTACGCCTCGCTGGTGACCGAGCCGTTCCGCCTCAAGACAGCGCTGTCGGTGAGCGTCGCGCCACAGGCTTATCGATATGATCCGGCGTTCGATCAGGCAAAAGGCAAGGCGATCTTCGATGCCTTCAAGGACACGGAGGGGTTCATCGTGGGGTCGGCGACGCCCAAGCCGGGGCTCAAGGGAGCGGTGCTGATCGCAAACGGCGAGAGCGCGGGCGACTTCTTCCCCTTTGGGATGAAGGGCCCCAAGAACATCCGGCTGTTCGGACGCAGGACGCAGGGAGCGTTCTCGACTGCGTACTATCTGGCTTTCGGCCCCATGCTCTGGGGATTCGGCTCGGGCGACACGTTCCGAGCTGACGGAAGCTCGATGATCGGCACAGGGGAGCTGCCGGACGAAGACCTGCTCCCCAAGCAGTCCGATGTGGTGAAGGGGGTGGACACGGTCTATGAACGTGCGCTCGACTGGCTGCGAACTTGCAGCGACTGCGCCGGGGAGGTGCCTTGATGAAACGCGTATTCCTATTCCTCGCCGTGGCGCTGGTGGTGGGTTGCGGTGAGAGCACGACCGAGCCGATATCCAGTGCTGCAGGCGGGACGTCGTCAGGGGGCAGCGGCGGCTCGTCGCTCGGTGGCGCTGCTGGCACGGCAGGAGCTGGGGGCGCGGCAGGCGGCGCGGCCGGTAGCGCAGGGGCGGCAGGAGCGCCGACCCCGATCAGGACCGTGCAGACGCGAAGTCCGTTCGGGGATCTGGCCGCAGAGCCGAACCTGATCCTGGATGGGGACATCGAGTTCTCCCCTGCGAGCAGCATCGTTCCGGCGTGGATGGCCATCAAGGGCCAGGAGCTGGCGCCCCTGTCCTACGACACCGGAGGGCAATGCTACTCGGGTGTATACTGCGCTCGTGTGCCGGACGGCGTGATTCTTGCGAACTTCACGGTATCGGTTCCCCCTGGCTCGACCGTGGAAGCATCGATTCGGGTGAAACCAGAGGACAAGCTGTGCGACGGTCCCACGGTGGCGATGTACGTGGCGACAGGCACCTCGGATACGGGAACGTATCTGGCATCCGATGCGCCGGAGCCGGACAGCGCAGGATGGTGTCTGCTTCACGGCACGATGCAGGTGCCCAAGACCGTGCGCTCGGCAGCGTTCTACGTTCAGACCAACGGTGTGGCTCTGGTCGTGGACGATGCCATCGTGACGCAGACCACTACGTCCAAGGCGCCTCTGTCCAAACCGCTGTCGATCGAAGCGCGCGAGCGTGGCAAGATCGTGGAGCGCTTCCGGCTGCGTCGTCCGTTGCGAAAGCCGGCTGTCCCGCAAGCCCAGCTCGATCCGCGAGAGCCAAATCCGACCCTCCCGATCTCCCATCTCCCTGTGAAATACTCTGCCCCTGAAAGGTAGACCCTTGGAGTACTAGGACCATTGCCGGATTTCCTGCCACTTCTTCTTGCGGTAGACCTCGAATTCGAAGAGGGTATCGCCATGCGTCTCGCCTGCCGCCTGCCTCTCCTGCTCTGTCTTCCCTGCGCGTGCGCTGCACCGCCCCAACCCTCGGCCCAGGCTGAGCGCACTACGCTTGCTGAAAGCCGACCCGCTCCCAAACCCCCAGAGCCTCCGTCCAAGAGCCTCCCCGCAGCAACCGGCGAGATTCGCGTGTCGCTCGTGAGAACCGAATCCCTGCCTCCGGTCCTTGATGACAAGACCTGCCCTGCAGGCCCTTCGCCAAAGCTGGATACGCCGCTGAGCCCCAAGGTCGTCGACCTCGTGGGCGATCAACTCGACAAGGCCCTGGTGAAAGCCGGGTTCAAGGTGATCCATTCGGAGCGCGCCGACTGGGACCTGGAGCTTCAACCCCGCGTCGAGATGGTCTTCCATTGTGATACCAGCGCCTGGAAGCTGCGCACCTCGGTGCGCGCTGTCACACGCCAGGGTGAGCTCATCGCCTCGTTCGCCGCAGAAGGTGCAGTGACGCCCCTGGTCAACGACATGGTGGATTCGCCCCGCATCGTGGCTTCAGCCGGGACAGGACGGCGCACGCCTGCGGGAGCTGGTCCCGCAACGACGGTATCTGCGCCGCCTCCGGCCGTGGCAGCGGTCGCCGGTGACGCGCAGCCCAAGACCTGGGCGCTGATCGTGGGCATTGAGCGCTACCGTGAGGTCGTCGCTGCCACGGGCGCCCGGGCAGATGCAGAGCGGTTTGCGCAGATCGCCCAGCGTACCCTGGGAGTCAGCCCGGAGCACATGCGGATTGCGCTCGATGATCGCGCATCTCATTCTGATCTCGAAAAGCACCTTGCATGGTTGAAGGCGCAGGTGCCGGAAGGGGGCCGAGTGGTCTTCTTCTACAGCGGCCACGGCTCGCCCGATGGCGCGAGCGGGACTCCGTACCTGCTGCCGTACGATGGGGACCCATCGGCTCTGCCGTCCACGGGATTTCCCCTGGCAAGGGCGATCAAGCTGCTCGAGCAGACGCGCGCTCGGGAGGTCATCGCCCTGGTGGATGCATGCTTCTCCGGTGCAGGAGGACGATCCGTACTGCCTGCTGGGGCACGGCCCCTGGTGCGGGTCGAGCAGCCGGCAGCACCCGCGCGCATCGCGGTATTTGCCAGTGCCGCAGGCGACCAAATCGCAGGCGCTTCCGCGGATGGCCAGCAAGGGTTGTTCTCCCGGTACGTGGCCCAAGGGCTGTCCACAGGCGAGGCGGACCTGGACCGCGACGGCAAGATCTCGCTCGAAGAGCTCCGCAGCTGGGTGACGCCGCGGGTGGTGACAGAGGCGCGTCAGGCGAATCGGGAGCAGCAGCCGGTGCTCCTGCTCGGAGCCGGGCTCGGCGACGGCAAGGGGCTCGTTCTTGCCTCAGGGACAACTAGGAATTAGGAACATGAATGCGGATTCAGAATAGGGGAATGGGCTGAGCGATCCCCTCGATTTTTGCAGCGCTTGGCGACAAATATCTCCAAACCGGGAATCCATCGGTCTCGTCGGGTGTTGGCGGCGCACAAAAATGAATCCGCTTCCCTTGGTTCGACGCCTGGTTCCACGCGCGATTTCGGTCCGCAACAACCTCAACCTGGCGCATATTCGTCGCATCATGATCGAGCTGTTCGGAGGCCAGCTGCACGCCAATGTCCGCGTTCGACCGCATCGCGCGAGCATTCGTTCTTCAGCCCGTTCTTCGGGATGAAATGAGGGGATGGCTCAGGGGAAGATGGCTCAGGGGAATGGGCCTCCCATTCTCAATTCCCATTCTCTGTTGATGTTCCTAGTTCCTAGTTTCTTCACTGTATCGTGGAATCCGTGACCACGATGGGCGTATCGTCATGCGCCGAGATCTGCGGGTACTTCGGGTACCACGAGCCGCCCTTGTTGTTCGTGATCACCGACTTGTCGATCCGGATGTCGCCCGTGTGGTTGTTGCTCACGAAGAAGATCGCGCTGCCGTAGGCGTTGACCTCGTTGTATTCGATGCGCGTACCGCAGATCGACAGCGTCATCTCGTTGCCGTCGTTGTAGATCGCGCCGCCGCTGCCGCCGCCGGGCGTGCCCGGATCCGCGGGATTGCCACCGTTGCCGATAGCCTTGTTGTACGAGAACAGGCTGTTGATGATCGTCCACGAAACGCCAATGCTGCTGATTCCGCCGCCGTTGGAGCCGATTCCACCGTACCCGCCATCCTTGCCGCCGAACGTAGTGTTGACGACATAGACCGGCAGGCCCGCGGACTGGCTGAACACGCGCAGCGCCGCGCCCCCGACGTCCGGCCCCTCGCTCGCGCAGATGTTGTTGAAGAACCGCGTGTTGACCAGCCTCACGCGCCCGCCGCGAATCCACACCGCCCCTCCGCCGTCGTACTCCGTTTCGCTCTTCGAGTTCCCATCCACGAACGTGATGTTCTGGATCGTCAGCCTCGGATGATCCTGGTCCTGGCAATGGCTCGTGGTCCACACCTGGTTCTCGTCGCAGGTGTTCATGTACAGGATGCGTCGCGCCCCCATGCCGCTGAGCGTGACCAGCCCGCCACCGTCGATCACGATCTCCGGCCCCTTGTCGTTGAAGATCTTTGCGGTCTGCTCCATCATGATCGTGACCGGATCAGCGCCGCAGTTGAACGTGATCACCCCGCCCTGAGCCACGGCATCGACCACCGCCGCGCTCGTGCAGCTCGCAGCGGTCCCGGTTCCAACCACGGTCTTCGGTGTCGAGACGTTGGCAAGCCCGGCTTCCGCAGGGACCGAGCAAGTGGCTTCCGGATTCTGGTTGCCCGCTGGAGGCCCATCGGTCGGATTCGTGAGAGGATTCGGCACCTCCACCGTTCCGCCACTGCCACCGGTCGCACTGCCACCGTTCGCTGTTCCGCCGTTCGCGGTGCCGCCGTTCGCTGTTCCGCCGTTCGACGTGCCGCCGTTCGCAGTACCGCCGTTGGCGGCGCCGCCTGTCCCTCCTCCTCCGTTCGAGGTACCACCTGTACTTCCGCCATCGTTCGTGCTCCCGGCAGCGCCCGCACCCGAGTCATCGGAGCAGCTGGCAGCAGCAAGCACCATGACCCCTCCAACAGCCAGCAAGAGGGTCGCGCGCAGGGACAAGCTCAGACAAGTCAGTCTTTTCATGTGGCACCCCATTATGGGCCAAATGTATCCGACTTCGGACACCCTGTGGAGATTAACTTCAGGAGCGCCCGACAGCAGCTGGCTTAAAAATGGCTGGAGCGCTGCGGCTCGCCGCAGAGCCCGGAAGCCCATGTAGCCATTCCACGTTCTCGTTCCGTGTTGCTGTTGCTAGTTCCTAGTTCTCCGGGTCGTACCTAGCGCACATATCCCCACGCTCGCATCAGCCCCATCGCCTCCCGCTTCGCGTCGTCGCTTCCGCCCCCCTCGAGCGCCTGCCCCGATGCGTCGCGCGCCACGAACAGACCGACCTCGCTGCCAGGATCAATCCACGGCATTCCCTCGGCCGACACCGCGGCCCGTCCCCCATCCCCCACCACTCCTGCCAGAAGCTCGCGCATCGCAATGCCCAGCGCCCCTGCATATACTCGCTCTGCAGGCCAGGGCCCTCCGTCCAGGCGCAGCTCCCAGGTCACGTCGGCATCGGACGGCTCCACTTGCAGATCGACTCCCACCACGGCATCGGGCATTGTCTCGAAGTCGAGCTCGACGCCTTCGCGAGACTGCCGAATCGCCTCGGGCTTGAGCCCGACCGCCGCGGCCGTCAGCCTCGCGTCGCTGCCTGCCTTGCGCACCCCGATGCGTCCGCTCACCCGATGGCGCGCCCCCGCTCCGACGAAGCGAAGGCGCAGCGCCGGGTGCGTGTCAGCACCGCTGGTCTGCGCAGCTGCAGAGGACGACTGCCTAGCCCGATCCAGCGCCAGAAGCCGCTCTACGATCTCCGGATGCTGCTGGGACACCTCGACTCGCTCGCCCGGATCGGTCTCCAGATCGTACAGCTCCACCGGCTGCTCCACGAACACGCCGTGGATCCGCACGCGGGTATGTCCTGGATCGCGCACGATGAGTCGCCAGCGTCCGACGCGAAGCGAATGCCCGCCGCGCCCTTCCACGAAGACAGGACGCTCGGGCGCGCGCGCTCCGCGCACGAGGGCAAGGAGCGACTCACCGCGGACATTGGCGGGCTTGTGCATTCCCGCAAGCTCGAAGAGGGTAGCGACCACATCGGTGTTCGAAACCGGGTCGCGAACCTGCATCCCCGCCGGGAGCTTTCCAGGCAACACCAGGAGCAGCGGCACGTGCGCGGTCTCGTCGTAGAGCGTCAGAAGGTGCTGGAAGCGTCCGCTCGTGTCAGGCTCCGCAGCCACGCCGAACGGAATGGCAGTATGCGATCGGCTGAGTGTCTCTCCATGATCCGCGGTCACCACGATCAAGGTGTCATTGGCGAGGCCGAGGTCGCGCACGCGCGCCACGAGCGCCCCGATCGCGGCGTCGTCCTTGTGGATCTCGGCGAGATACTGGCGCACGACTTCATGCTGCGGCGCGCGGGGCGGCTTGGGAATCGCCTCCAGCGCGCTCGGCGGTGGCTCGTAGGGGCCGTGCGGCGACACGAAGTTCACGAACAGGAAGAAGCGACGGTGCGCGGCCTGCTCCAGCTCGCGCGTCGCGTCCTTCAGGATCTCGGCCGTGTCCTCGGTTCCGTAGCGATGATCCACCAGGGAGTCGAATCCCATGTCGACCCCGACTCCCGCATAGCCAACCATGTAGTAGTTGTTCACGACGGCGCGCGTCCACACGCCGTGCGGGCGCAGCAGCAACGGGAGGAATGGCGGCCGACGTGCGTACAGTCGTTGCAGATCCGCGACCGCGGGCACCAGGGGCGTGGCGCTCAGGCCGAGCTCCCCGGACGGGATCCCTGCCATCATCGCGACCGTGCTCGGCCTCGTCCAAGTAGCGGCCGAGTAGGCCTGGGAGAAGATCACGCCCTTGGCCGCAAGCGCATCGAGGTTCGGCGCCACCTCTGGGAGCTTCGGCAGAAACGCGTCGAGCGGCGGGTACTTCGCCGCTGCCATCCTCGCGTCCGTCTCCTCGTCGTGCGTCGAGGCAACCGCGTCGCCTCGGAGCGCGTCGACCACGATGTACAGCACGTTGAACGGGAAGTCGCTGGCCGCTGGCGCGATCACGACCGGAGCGCCCCAGATCGCAGCCGGATGGATCATCGTTGGGGGCCCGCGCGTGGCGAGCTCCAGCTCCACGGTCTTGCCTCCCCAGGCGGACAAGTCTACTTGCCAGTCCTCGAAGCTGCCGTGGGCCCCTGGCCCGAGGGTGCGCTTGCCTGCCACGGCGCGCACGCCCTCGGACTTCACCGCGACCTCGAACTCCACACCGCCCACGTTCGGCCCGACCACCGCAACCGCAGACTCGAACGTCGCTCCTGTCGGAACGACCATTCCGGGGAATCGGAGCGAGGCTGGTGGAGGAGCCACAATCGCCTCGCGCTGATCGAAGCTGCCATCGTTCATGTTCCATAGCCGCGGGTCTGGGTCCCATGTGTGACCGTTCCCTGCGGGCTTGAGCTTGTGCGTGCCTCCTGAGCGCACGAACGCGATCTGCTGCACGGCCCGCTCCGCATCTCCTGCCCCGTGGATCCACGGTGATCGCATTCTTCGCCAGTGATCGAGGCCGGCATCCACGCTCGCGAGATTGGGTGCGTCGACCACAGCGCTCCCCACGCGCTCCGCAAGCCGGATGGCAACCCCAGGCGATCGCTGGGTCGCATCCGCTTGTGAGGGAGCTGGCTTGTCGCTGCGGTGGGGACGGGTCACCAGAAGATCGCCCCTGCGCGCCATCTGGGGATCCTCGAGCATCCAGGGCCAGAGCAGCCCTTGCAGCCGGGTCACGATCTCCGGATGCTCTGAGGACAGATCGCGCGTCTCCTGCGGATCGAGCTGCGTGTCGAAGAGCATCCAGCGCGCGCCCTGCCGCGTGGGCGCATACACCAGCTTGTGCCGCTCATCGCGCACCATCCGGTGCCGGGACGCGATCAGCCACGGCTCGAAGCTGTCGCGCGTCACCACGTCGCCGTCGTGCTCGATGTCCACCTCAAGCGCCTCGGTCAGCTCCGGGCAAGGCATGCGCAGCTCCCGTGGAACGTCTGGAATCTGCCTTGTGAACCACAGCCCGGTCTCTGCGAACACAGGCTTTGCTGGAAGCGCCTTTCCTTCCATGAGCGGCACCAGCGAGCGGCCGTCCATGCCGTCCGCGCACCGCACGCCCGCAAGCTCGCAGAGCGTAGGGGCCAGATCCACCGAGCGCACCAGATCGTTGCTGCGCACAGGAGGCGATCGTCGCGGGTCCACGATCACCAGAGGCACGTGCGTCACCTCGTCGCCAAAGAGATGATCGCCATGCCCCTGCCCGCGTCCGGGCTCGTAGAGCGACTCGCCGTGATCCGCGGTCACCACCACGATGGTGCTCTTGTCGAGCCCGCGCCGGCGCAGCCCCTCCAGCAGCGCGGCCGCAGAGCGGTCCACAGCCGCCACCGCACCATCGTACAAGCCGCGGATCGCCTGCACGTCCTCTGGGGTCGGCTCGTGCTCCGCGAAGATCGCGGGGGTCTTGCCGTATCGATAGGGGCCACGGTAGGCGGGGTCCACGAACCGCGTCGCAAAAGGCGCTGGCGCGGCGTACGGGAAGTGGGAGGTGGAGTAGAACGCCACCACGAAGAACGGACGACCCCCTGCTCGATCGATCTGAGCCAACGCATCGGCCGTGACCACGTCCGGATCGGTGGTGTCGTGCAGCTCGCGCAGGACCGGCAGCACGCTCGACGCGAATCGCGTCCGCAGGAACGGAAGCAGCGGGCCCTGCCCGCCCGCCACGGTCTCGCGAACCAGCTCGCGGATGTTGAAGGTCGGGGTGCGTGTCTGCGCAAAACCGAGGTCCATCCGGCCGAAGATGTCGCCAGCGAAGTCGCTGACCACAGCGGTGTGGAACCCGGCCGCGCCGAAGCTGCCCGGGATCGCGCCCACGTCGCGCTTGCGTGCCTCCCACCGGGGAAACATGTGACGGATTCCGTGATGGTGCGGGTCGCGTCCGCTCAGCATCGAGACCCAGGATGGGAAGGTGCGCGGAAGGGTCACGTAGGCGCGGTCAAAGCGGGCCCCGTGTCCGGCAAGGGCCGAGAGGTTCGGAGCCACGCGCGGCTCGAGTCGATCGGCGCGAAGCGAATCCGCAGCGAGGATCAGCACATTGGGACGGTCCGGCGACGCAGGCTGCAGGTGCCGGGTGGTGGCGCGCTCGAACGCGGTCGGAATCAGGGACAGCGCGAGCGGCGCCAGCGGCAGGGATGCAGCCACAGCGATCGCGGCGCGGCGACGTCCCCGCCACGCCTGCCGAAAGGCTGGCGCAAACCAGGCCGCCCAGAGCACCACGGCCAGAGCCAGCACGCCTCGGGGGCCAAGCCAATCGCACGTCACAGTCTGGAGAGCCGCTCGCATGCCGCCGTGCGCGTAGAGCGCGGGAGCATACGCCTGTGGATACGTCGCCAGGTCGCGCAGCCAAATCAGGCCATGGGCGACCGCGATCACGCCCAGCGCCGGCCACGCGAGCTCGTAGGCAGTGCGTCGTGCCCGTCCTGAAAGCCAGTCGCGCACCCGAAGGAGCTCCTGCACGCAAAGCCCGAGCGCGAGCCCGATCACCAGCGCGGTCACGAGCGCTACCCCGCTGGCGTGGATCACCTCGCGCGCGAACTGCGTCTTGATCAGCCTGCGCACGCTCGGCGCACTCACGCCCTGGACCGAGTCGTCCGTGAGCGTTCTCAGCAGCCCGAGGCCGGATAGCACGAGCAGCCATGCAGCGCCGACCGTCGGCGGGCGGACGAACCAGCGCAAGACGCGGCCCCAAGCGCGCGGGGGCGCCGCTCTCGGTGCACTGGGCTGTTCTGTCCTCAAGCGGGGAGAGCACTAGCAGATCGCGCGGAATCCGGCCAATTGAGCGGCAACAGAACGAGTTTCAGCCCAGGGGCTCCAGCTCGAACTCGAACACCGGCGGCAGCCCCTGGAACCGCGCAATGTCCTCGTCGCTCATCGCCAGCGGCTCGTCAAAGCTCACCGCAAAGCAGCGCTTCCACAGGTCGATGTCCGTGACCGGCTCGACGCGGACCACGCGCCCCCGCACCACGCTGCACGTGTCCGGGTCCTTGCCGATGTGCAGCTCCAGCTTCACCACGTCGTCGACGTGCAGCTTGATCGTGTCCGTGAGTAGCCGCACGCCCGAAGTGCTCAGATCCCGGATGACCGCGATTCGCTGGGCGCCGTCGGGCAGAACGACGTAGCCCGGGAAGCACGCGAGGTACCGCACGCCTGCGCGTCGCTCGGACTGCGGAGGGACCGAATCGGCCATGGTGTTCTCCTACTTCGGGTTGGAGCACTGGGGCGCAGCCTGCGCAGACTTGTTGTTGTCCTCGCGGCATTCGTGGAACTTGGGATTCTGCGGATCCAGGATGATCGCCGCGTGGTACTTGTCCTTGTCGGTCGCAGGAGCGCCGAGCGCGACTGTGAGCGTCTGGGTCTGTCCCGGCAGCAATGCCGTGGTGGTCGTCACCGTCCCCACCTGCTGGTCCGCCGGATCCAGGAACACGCCCACGACCACGCCCGCAGGCAGCGAAGCCTGCCCGATGTTCCGGACCGAGACGTGCGCCTGCACTGGAGTCGTGCAATCCACGGCCAGCGCCACGACCGCATCCGGAGCGTTGAAGATGCCTTTGTCCTGCACGTTCTGGCGGAAGTCGTTCAGCCACCCGACCTGCCAGTTCTTCTTCTCCGGCGACGGGATCGAGCCGTAGGTGTTGGGGAGATCACAGGCATTGTCGCGATCGTCGCAGATGTTGGTCACGTGGTAGGTGTGCTCGCTCCAGAGCGTGCGCGTGCCTACCCACGAGTTGGCTGCGTCGGCCAGCACCCGGATTCCGCGGTAGGACTTGTTCGGCATCGGCCCGGGCGACCACGTGTAGCCGTTGAGCGCAGTCGTCTCGTGCTCCGCACAGGTCCACCCGCTTGCACTCATGTCCACGCCCGCCGAGCCGACCACCATCTCCGCGTGCCCGTCTCCGTCCACGTCGGCCAGCAGCGAAGCTTCTGTCGCCGTGAACGAAGAGCGGGACATTCCCATCCGCGCCTGCCCGGTCTTGCCGTCATATACCCACTGGAAGCACTCGTCGGCATAGATCACCTCGGCAACGCCGTCACCCTCGAAGTCGAAGACCGTGGAGCCGGTCACCGATGAGCTGTAGTCGTGGTTCTCTGCCTTCCAGAGCACGCCGATGGTCTTGTTGACGAAGTCGGGCTTGAGCACGGAGTAGAAGTTCGCCTGGGCAACTCCGATCTCCCGCTTGCCGTCACCGTCGAAGTCCGCAACCGTCGGAGGCCCGCCGAACTGATTGCCAGGTAGCGTGAGCGCCGGCAGCGCATCGGTCCCGTCCGCCGCCTTGAGGATGTAGAGCGTTCCCGATGACACCACGATGGCTTCCGGTGCCCCGTCTCCGTCGAGGTCTCCCACTGCAGGGAAGCCATCGGTGATACCGGAGCGCTGCCACAGGATCGTCCCGTCGCTCTTGTATGCCGTGTTGCCTGCGAGCAGCTCCAGATGCCCGTCCGCTGCGCCGTCGAGGTCCGCCATCAGGCTCAGCTCCTGCGTGGCTCCTCCTCCCGTCCCCGCTCCGCCCACGAATACCCGCGTGATCGCCGCGCCCTTCGTGGTCCACACCGTGTCGCCGTAGGCAATCTCGGCAAAGCCGTCCAGATCCATGTCCGCGATCGCAATCCCGCCTCCCCATCCAGTCGTGTAGTTCAGGTGCGGGTAGGGCTTGTCGCTCGTGCGCTGGACCTTGCCGTGACGGTCGAGCAGCACGACGTCCCCCTCTGCGGTCATCGCCACGATGTCGATGAATCCGTCCTTGTCCACGTCGCCGATCGCCAGCGAGAATCCGAGGAATCCGGCGGAGCTCGCGCTCGCCTTGTCCACGGACCAGATCTCGTGCCCGTTGCTCCCGTCCAGCATCCGCAGCACCCCGTCGTGGCACGTGCTCACGGTCGCCGAGTTGCAGGAGCAGCAGGTCTCGTGCACGTTGCCGGACACGAAGACCAGTACGGGCGCGTCGAACATGTCGACCTTCCCGTCGCAGTTCGTGTCCCAGATCCTTCCGACGGTCGGCGTGGACCAGACGTCAGTGGCGTCCGGGAACGTCGTGGCCTTGGGGCCCCAGCTCCACTTGACGACCGGCTTGAGCGGCCCGCCTGACGGAGGATGGTATTCGCAGATCGCAAGACATCCGGCGTCCGGCTCTGTCCCTGCGTCGGCAGGGCAGGTCGGCGGCATGGCAAGGCACTTTCCTTCCGGGGGCGCTGTCTGCGAGCAAGCGCTCTGCCCGCTGTCGGCCTCTGAGGAGACGTCCACGGGTGCATCCTGCCCGGGGTCGGCATCTGCGCCGCCCCCCTCGACGCCGCCATCCTGTGCAGGAGGTTTGGGGCCCAGAGCCGGCTCGCAATACTCGCCCGCATTGCAGTCATTGGCCGTGTGGCAAGCCTTGCCCGGAGTCACGCACGCCCCGAAGAGGCACACGGACGAGCTGCCGCAGCACTTGTCGCCGCACACGTTCTTCGCGTCGCAGCAGGTGCCCCCGTTCTCTGCCACGCACACGCCGCCATCGCATGCCGCGGAGCTGGTGCACTTGCCCGAATCGAACGCATCCTTGCCGCCAGCTTCGATCCGATCGTCCACGGCGTCCGTCGCGGCATCCGAGTGATACGCTCCGCCTCCGCCGCCAGCTGCGCTCTCATCTGAGCCCCCGCAAGACGCGATGATGCAGGGGATGGCTGCGGACGTGACGAGCCCGCTCAGGATGGTCATGGGTCGGACGTGCATGGCGCCTCCTCGAATGGCAGGAAGGTCCATCGTACACCTGCAAAGGCGGGGTGTGTCGGGTTTGCGGCGCGGGAGCGCGGCGAGGATTGACCCCGGCGTTCCGCCCACGCTACCCATGTCGCATGCCTGATGCCGCCCGCTCTGAAACCGACCCCCACCTCTATCGTCAGCTTCGCCTCTTCCTCGAAGAGATCTGCTGCGAGATCTGCCGGTTCGAGCACATACAGAACGATGGCGCGTCCCCGGATTCCGTGGGCCTGAGCCGGGAGGTGGATCTGGGAGCGCCGGGTGCTTTTGCCGATGTACTGGTGGAGCCACCAGGCTCCTGCCCCTACTTCGTGGAGATCAAGTTCGGCTACCCGCTCGACAAGATGCTCCGCCACCTGACCCGCAAGTTCAGCGTCGATACGCCGAGGATCCGCAGCGCCGACCATCTCGTGCTCGTGGTCAAGACCTCCGGGGACCCGCGCTGGCAGGAGATCCATCGTCGTCTGCTCGACGCGCTCCCGTCCACGCTGCGCCTCGAGATCTGGGACGAGCCCCGGCTGCTGGAGCTGGTCAAGCGGCACTTCGGCATCGAGATGACGGAGATCTCGCTGGCCACGCTCAACCATCTGCGCGACGCGATCGACCGGGCCAAGTGGCGCCATGCGTTCGGCGACAGCTGGGATGGCTCCAACCTTCAGCCGTCGCTGCTCTGGCACTTCGGCTACTGGCGCCTGCGTCAGCTCCACCATGCCAAAGGGCTGACTCCGGATCAGATCCTGCCCCCGAGCCGCTACCGCAACGTGGTGGTGCTGCTCGCGGATCTGTCGTCATTCTCGGCCTATGTGCGAGACACGCGCGACGACGAGGTGATGCGCAATGCGCTGACTACGTTCTATTCCAATGCACGCTATGCCATCTTGAACGCTGGCGGGATGATGTACCAGTTCGTGGGCGACGAGGTGGTATCGCTGTTCGGCGTGCCGGAGCCCGACCATGGGTACCTCAAGAAGGCGCTCGAGTGCGCCCGGGCCCTGACCGAGATCGGCAATTCGGTTTCGAACAAGTGGCAGCGCGAGATCGATCGCGTGCAGAAGGCTGGTGGCGTCCACATCGGCATCGGCATGGGCGACATCGAGATCGTCTCGCTACGTCCCTATTGCCGCGCGCACATCGGCGCCATCGGAGATTCGATCAACCTCGCAGCGCGCTTGATGGCCCACGCTGGGCCGAGCGAGATGGTGGTGGCCAACACGTACTTCCAGAAGCTCGACGAAGCGGATCAGGCAGGGTTCGAGGAGCTGGCGCCGATCGATTGCCGGAACATCGGATTGATCAAGTCGTGGAAGCTGCGCCTGGCAGGGCCCATCGCGCCGCACTACGCCCTCGACGAGACCTCGCGCCCGCCGGCTGTGTCCGAGCCGCCTCACAGCGTGCTGTAGCCTCGCCTGGGCCGCTTTGCGAAAATCCTGCGCCTGTCGCGTGCGCGACAATCGGTCGAGCTGCGTGATCCGGCGTTGATCGGACCGATGCCGACGTGTAGGTTCCCGCCCCCCCATAGAGAGGCTCAACATGAAGAAGTTCCTAGTTCTGGCCCTCGGATCGATTCTGCTGTGCGCTGCTTCAGCGTGCAGCTCGGACAGCGGCGGTGGCGCCGCAGGCAGCGACGGCGGCGGCGCAGCGGGAAGCGGCGGTGGCGCTGCGGGCAGCGGCGGCGGCGCGGGAAGCGGCGGCACGGACGGTGGCGGTGCAGGCGGCGACTACCAGGGCACGTGCGACCGGCCTGCCGAAGAGATGTGCGTGGACAACTACTGCTCAGGCTCGAGCTGCGCGAACCTGCTCGAGAGTGCCAAGTCGAGCTGCAAAGGCACATGGTCCCAGACCGCGTGCAAGTCCGGAGCGCTGGCCAAGTGCACGATGGTCACGATGGGCTGGACGGCTTCGACGTCGTACTACACAGGGATAGTCTCTGACATCAAGTCCGCCTGCGAGAGCTTCGGCGGAACCTTCTCCCAGTAGTCCGGCTTCAGCTGAATGCCGCAATCCCGGTGAGCGCCTGCCCCACAATCAACGTGTGAATGTCGTGCGTGCCTTCGTAGGTGTACACCGCCTCCAGGTTGCACGCGTGACGCATTGACACGTAGTCGTCGACCACGCCATTGGCCCCGAGAATCTCTCGCGCAGTGCGCGCCGCCTGCAGCGCCATCTTCACGTTGTTGCGCTTGGCCACCGAGATCGGAGTGGGATCCTCCAGCCCGCGCTCCAGGAGCTGCCCCAGCCGCAAGGTCATGAGCTGCGCCTTGTTGATCTCGTTCCACATCTCCACCAGCTTCTCCTGCACGAGCTGGTAGCCCGCAATCGGTCGCGCGAACTGCACTCGATTCTTGGCGTACTCGAGCGCCTCCTCGAAGCACGCGCTCGCGGCTCCGATCGCCCCCCACGCAATGCTGTATCGCGCACGGTTCAGGCACTCCAGCGCGGACCGCAGCCCCACCGCTCCGGGCAGGGCGTTGCGCAGCGGAATCCGGCAGTCCTCCAGCACCAGCTCTGCGGTCACCGACGCCCGAAGCGACAGCTTCCCCTGGATCTCACGCGTCGTGAATCCAGGCGTCCCCTGCTCCACCAGGAACCCGCGGATGCGATCGTCGCACTTCGCAAACACCACCGCCACGTCGGCGATCGTTCCGTTCGTGATCCACATCTTCGCGCCGTTCAGAACGTAGTCCGTGCCGTCGCTTCGAGCAGTGGTTCGCATCCCGCCGGGATTCGACCCGAAGTCCGCTTCGGTCAGCCCGAAGCACCCGATCGCCTTGCCCTGCGCCAGCTGAGGCAGCCAGTGGTTCTTCTGCTCGTCGGTGCCAAATGCGTGGATCGGATGCATCACCAGCCCGTTCTGCACCGACACGAAGCTCCGCACCCCGGAATCCGCGTGCTCCAGCTCCTGCATCGCCAGACCGTACGCCACCTGGCCGAGCCCGGCGCATCCGTAGCCGTGGATCGTGGAGCCGAGCAGCCCAAGCGCTGCCATCTCTCCAATCAGCTCCTTGGGGAACCTTCCTTCCCGCCAGCAGTCGCGTATCAGCGGCATCACCCTGGCCTGCACGAACGACCGGACCGAGTCGCGCACCATCTTCTCGTCGTCCGTCAACAGCTCCTCGAACTTGAACAGATCGATCATCGGGTTCGACTCCTCCATGGGGGGCGCAAGCGTGCCTGAAGAACGCTAGACCATACCCGAAACGCGCCGGAAAGCACGCCGAAGGTCAGAGCGCTACGTAGTCCGGGACGTCTCCTGCTGCGCGTGCGCCGGACTTGATCTCCAGGCTCATGATCATCGAAGCGAAGAACACGTTCACGTCCACGTCGATGTCGCCGAACGCCCTGCCGAGCTTGATGATCTTGCCGTTCATATGCTCGATTTCCGTTCGGCTCCCGCGCTCGAGGTCGGCCCACATGGATGGACGGTGATCCCCGCCGGCATCCAGGTAGCAGAGGCACTGCGCCTCCGCGTCCGGCCCGTAGTGGTAGCCAATCGCGGCTCCCACCGTGAGCCCTTCCCGAACCAGCATGGCCACCATCGCGCGCGCGTGCTTGCTCTGCATGGCTTCGCGCATCGTCATGCCCGCACTCGCACAAAGGGGGCTGAGCGACGCATTGAGGATCGTCTTGAAGAACCCCCTCTTTCGAACCTCGTGCTGGGACACGAACTCCGTCGCGAGCCCAGCCTCGGTAAGCAGATCCGCCCATGGCCTCATCACCGCCCCGCCACCGTCGATCGCGCCGAAGTAGTGGGGCGGAGTCGACCACTGCACCTGGACGCTGCCGTCGCGCAGCACGTTGCACCCCAGGTTGACCACCGCCCTTCCCACCCGCTCCCGCGGAAAGAACCTGGCGACGTCGTCCTCCGGTCCAATCCCGTTCTGAAAGCTCACCACCGTCGCTTCAGGACGAAGAACCTTCTTGAGTGCTGGGAGCACGCTGTCGAGCGCCCAGGTCTTGGTGCAGATGAAGCAGACCCGGATGCAGTCCGCGTGCGGCTCGAGCTCCTCGACCGACTTGAGCAGCACAGCAGGACGTATGCTGGTCTCGTGCCTTCCCTTGATCACGAAACCATCCGCGCGGATCTGCTCGAAGCGTCGCCCGCGATCCACCGTGTAGACCTCGTGACCTGCTTGCAGCAGATGGGCGGCCAGGATCGATCCGACCGATCCACCGCCGATCACCGCGACTGCGTCCCTGCGTGCCGACATGGACCAACCGTGAAATCGCCGACGAGAAGCTTGTGTTAATACATATGCTTGCGCGCACGACTTCACGCAAGGCAAATGCGTGACGTCGCTATTGCCGCTCACGAGTTGAACGGGGAGTCGACGTCGCCGATGCATCCCTCGCCGAGCGAGTTCTTCCGTCAAGATGGGTTGCATGGACAAACCGACCAGCCTCAGCCGAGGCCGTGAAGACAAGCAGGGCTAGGCCCTCGATGGGCTCGCCCCGATCTCACGCACCCCGCGCCGGAGCGTCGCAGGCACCCGCTCCGGCAAGGTCACCGCAGGACGCTCCAGGCTTCGCGCTGGCATCCAGCTGCCGAGCGTGAACCGGACATCGTCGCCCTTGGCAACGATCACCAGGTAGTTCCTGTACCCAGGCACCAGGCTCGGGGTCCTGTCGCCCTGCGTGATCGGCGCCCATGTCCCGGTGTCCACGAACGATCGATTCCTGGCAAGGGGAACCACGCGAGGACGATGCGTGTGGCCGAACGTGATGACCTTTGCGCTCAGCAGCCCGCAGATCTTCGCGGCGTACTTGGGGACCTCGTGCTCAGCCGTGAAGATCGTCTCTCCGCGAGCAAGCGATTCGTACACGAAATACAGGAGCGGGAAGCTCGACAAGGGCACCATGAGCTTGACCCACAACGGCACCGGCGTGACCGCCAGCGCTACCGTGCCGATCGTCATGAGCACCGCGATGGTGAGACGATCGATCCAGAACTCACGCAGGATGCGAAAGAACCTGGTGGTGATCGGAGGACGCTGCAGCTCGCCCAGCGCCTGGATCGTGGCCGGCATCAACCCCGCTCTGCGTCCCGCCTCATCGAGCAGCACATCGTAGTCGTCCGGCCGTCGGTGCGTGGCCTTCTTGAGCGCTGCAAGACGCGCGATCACCAGGATGCTTCCCCAGAACCAGTTGATCAGGATGCCGTGACGGCTGAAGGCGTAGAACCGGAGCCAGTGCGCCACATAGTGGAACACGTTCAGGATGTAGTCCGACGCGTGGGGGTTGAAGTAGCCCATGCGTCCAACGAGATACCGGTTGGAGAGATTCCCCATCGCCAGCGCCAGCACCCGCTGCCCGTCAGCCTCGACCACGGGTGAGAGCACGTATCGGAACGAGGAGTAGAAGTCGTACTGCTGCCCGTGCTCCGCGTAGATCACGCCCGGGACGTAGTAGAACCACGGCTCGAACTGCACCAGCCCGTCTGCGAGCTGGCCTCCCAGCGCCGCGACGTTGTTGCGGAGCTCTTCGACCAGCGCGTCCTGCACCTGCGTGAAGTGGAACTCCCGATCGTGGTTGCCCATCACGTACACGACCTTGTGTCCGCGAACGAGCAAGCCTGCGAGCGTGCGCAAGAAGCGGGAGTGATCGGAGAGCATCCTGCGAAGCTTCCAGACGGACTTGTCCGCAGTGGGAAGCAGGCCCCGTTTGCGCTCCGACGAGCTGACGGGCCAGGGCGCCGGCTCAGGTATGGCGGTCACCAGATCAAAGTCGAAGATGTCGCCGTTGAGCACGAGCACCAGTGGCGCATCGGGCTCGGCCCGCTGCACGAACTCGTCCACCAGCGCCTCGAAGTCCTCGTCAATGGAAAACCGGGCGCTTTTGTGGACCTTCCACCCGTCAGCGTGCTCCTCGAAGTCGCACAGGTGCAAGTCGGAGACAACAAGGTAGCGGCTCGAAGGATCGGTTCGGTCTGTCACGCAACAACCTTTGTGATGGCGATCGTTCGCAGCAAGCCGGTGCTGCATCGAAATGATCAAGAAGGCTTCACCTTCTGTGGTGGACACACCGATCGGTTGTCGCAACCGCAGGGCTACGGTTTTGCAGAACGTTTACGCATCAACGGCGGCGTGGGTGCCAGGTTGCAGGCGTGACGTGGAGGGGCTGCGGTGCGTCGAGCGATCTGTCCGCTCCCTTGCCCGCCCGCCGCGTCCGCCCCGCAGCTGGCCCGGCAGAGCTTTGTTGCCGCAGCGGCTGCTCGAGTCGTCACGCGCCCGGAACCCGTGCTATCGTCACGAATCGTGACGCAGCCCGGTGTCATCAAGAAGATACGCTCGGCCGGTCCCCTCAAGGACCTCATGGGCACCTGCTTCCGTGAGCTCGATCACGCGGCGCGAGAAGGTAGCGCCAAGGTTGCCTGGTGCACCAGCGTGGGCCCTGCGGAGCTGCTCCGCGCCTTCTTCCAGGGGATCGTGTACCACGACGCCAAGACCTGTCCGAACAACTCCAACAGCCGCCACGGCATGCCAGAGCGCATCGCAAAGAAGCTCGGCATTCCGTACGTGGTGCTGTGTGCCGATCTCAACGACCTGCGCATCTACTCCGAGGAGCAGGCGCGCACGCAGTTCGAGGCGCTGGTCGAGGAGCTATGAGCGAGCAGGAATCCGGCGGAGCGCTGTACTGTGGCGTGGACATCGGCGCATCCGCGACCAAGCTCGCGGTGATCGATTCTTCGGGCATTCTGCGCACCAAAGTGGTCCACCCGTCCGGTGCGGACTACGCAGCAACGGCGCGTGAGTGCCTGGACGAAGCCCTTGGCAGTCTGCCTGCGGGGTCGCGGATCGCACGGACGGTCGCCACCGGGCATGGGCGTCGCAACGTGGCCTGGGCCGACGACTTCCTCACCGAGATCCATTGCCACGCAGCGGGCTGCTACCACCATGTTCGCAGGCGCTGCACCATCGTGGACATTGGCGGCCAAGACAACAAGGTCATCCACGTGGACACCGATGGCAAGCGGACCTCGTTCAAGATGAACCGCAAGTGCGCAGCAGGCACAGGCGCGTTTCTGGAAGAGATCGCGGTACGCCTGAATCTTCCGCTGGGCAAGCTCGATTCGCTCGCAGCCGCCACCTCGCAGGCCGTGCAGCTCAGCAGCTTCTGCACCGTATTCGCGAAGACCGAGATCCTCACGCACCTGCGCATGGGGGCCGCGGTGGAGAGCATCGTGCGAGGCGCCTTCCTGTCCGTGGCGACGCGCGTGCTGGAGATGGATCCGCTGGAAGGCGACGTCGTGCTGACCGGCGGTGTGGCAGAGCACAATCCCGTGCTCGCTGCGATCGTGGCGCAGAAGCTTGGAAGGCAGGTCATCGTACCGCCGGATCCGCAGCACACCGGGGCGCTGGGCGCAGCGCTTCTTGCCATGCAATGAAGGAGCCCCCCTGGGGGGCCGCAACGAGGTGATGCGTGACATCGCTGTCCGCGTTGCTCCGATGAGCCTGCTCGAAGCACGGGTCCCCCTCACCACAGTCGACGTCCGCGTGTGAATCGCCTGACCTGTGCTAGAGTCCGGCAGCGCTGTTGAGTTGGAATCACCCGGGCCCCTGCCGGGCTCGGCACCGGCGTGAGGAGGACCGATCCATGATGTGGCGTCGTGGCAGTTTCCTGATCCTGCTGGTCGCGGCCGCGCTCATCGGCGGTTGCGAAGACAAGAAGGCGAAGTGTGACAAGCTTGCGCTCTCGATCCGCGGGGCCGCGAAGAAGGAGATGCCTGTCGCGGGCGACCTGCCTGATCCCAAGGCAACGCCGGGCGAGACCGACATCTCGCGCGCACTGCGCAGGTCGTCGGCTGCCATCAGCCGCGAATACGACGACTGGATGCTCAAGCGGCCGGACAAGATGACCTCGCCCAAAGGCGCGACGTCGATCAAGCAGTACTCCGAAGCGCTGCTTGCGATGGAGATCAAGGACGAGGCGCTCAAGGGACACGTCAAGACCTACTCCGATGCGGTCAAGGCGGTGTGGGAGCAATCCAAGGAGCGGGTCGACGCTGACGCCAAGGCGAAGGAAGAGGCAGCGATCGCCGCGGTGGAGGCGACCCACGCGAGCATCGTGGGATGGTGCACCCAATAGACGGGGGCGGGGTGTTCTAGCCGGGCACCAGGCGCACGCGCAGGCAGGTGCCCGGCCCACCCGAAGCGATCGTCAGCACGCCGCCCATGCGCGCGACCAGCTCGCGGCACACTGCAAGGCTGATCGAGCCTGGGGAGATGGAGGCCGCAAAGCTCGGCTCGAAGATCCTCTCCCGATCCTGGGCCGTGACACCAGGGCCGTTGTCGCGCACCGAGACGCGCACCTCCCCTGCGTCGGTGTAGATGCGCACTTTCACCCTCGGCGTCAGGGTCGTGGAAGTCCAGGCAAACGCATGGGCAAGAAGGCCTCGCAGCACGCGCTCGAGCAGCTCCTGGTTCGCCATCGCCCGCTGGTCGGTGACGACCTCGAGCTCGACGGGAACGCGGCGCGGATTGGGGGCCGCAGCGATGGCGTCGCGGACGACGTCCGCCACGCAGACAGGCTCGGCAGGCTGGGCGCCTACGCGCGCGAGCGTGCGCATCTCCGCGATGATGTGGTTCATCGAGCCGACCGCGCTCGAGACGTCGTCGACCAGCTCTTGCAGCTGATCCCACCGCACCTGCCTGGCAGCCCTCTCCTCGACCATCTGCTGCTGGAGCATCTTGATGTTGGTGGAGGCGACGCTGACCGGGCCGTACAGCTCCTGGGCCATCATGCCTGCGACGTGTTGCACGCTGTCGGCGCGAGCAAGCACCGCCTGCTTCTCGGCACGCTCCCGCTCCTGCTCGAACGAGTCGAGCCACTTGACTGCGCGCTTGATGTGCAGAGCGAGGGTTTCGACGGACACTGGCCAGCGGACGGTCTGGTCTGCGCCGCAGCGCATGGCAGACTGATCCTGCTGATCGTCACTGGCCAGGGCGATGATCGCGCGGACGCTGTTGGAAAGGACCATGAGCATCCCGGTCGCCTCAGGCACATCCATGTCCACGATCGCGATGCGCGTCCTGGCGCCCTCCGCCAGGGTCCGGGGCTCGTCCGAGCGCACCGGAACCAGCCCTGCCTGCCGAATCGCCTCCGTGACTGGCGCGGGATCCTTGCCCTCGCGCAGAGTCCATCGCACGAGCACCCTGGAACGGTCGATGACTCCGCTCGGCTGATCGAAATCGGAACCAGAGGATGGGCGGGAGGAGAAGAACTCGGAACCACTCATCAGCGACCTCAGCGTGCACGCCGCGGCTGGGACGTATCGCAAATCATCGCTCATCTTACTACAGCCCGGTGTCGACCCGGCCGGTCAACTGCCCCCCTCCGTCGGATTTGTCACGGAGGCCAAGACTGGACGATCCGTCCTACGACGACGTGGCCGCAAACGCGGTTGACGCTGCAGAGGGCAGCAGCTACCTGAACACCGAAGATTTACGTGGAGTTCAGCATGCCGCACGATGGTACGAACAGCCTGCTGCTGGGAGTCGACGTAGGATCCGTTGCCGTCAAGGTGGTCCTGATGGACACCGCGGGGCGCATCCTGTGCAGGAATCACGCACAGCCGACGGGTGGGCTGCTGGCCGCGTTGCGCGAGGCCCTGCAGGACGTGCACCGCCTGATACCGCAAGGGCACGTACGCGTGGGTGTAACCGGACAGGGGCGGGCCACGCTCGATCTGGACGCCTGTGCATCGGAAAACGAGGTCTTGTGCCTGCTGCGGGGAGCGAGCGCGCTGGAGCATCCTCCCAAGTCCGTGATCGAGATCGGTGGGCACATCGCGCGCTGGGTCTCCATGGACCGGGGCCCGACCGGCGCGCTCCGCCTGGTGGACTTCGCGCTCAACGATCAATGCGCCGCAGGGGTCGGAGCCTTCCTGGTGCAGCAGGCCGGACGCTTGCGCATGGGGATCGAGGAGTTCGCGAGCGCTGCCGCGGGCGCCGCCTCGGGAGCGTCGATCGCGGGACGCTGCGCGGTGTTTGCGAAGTCCGACATGATCCACCTGCAGCAGAAGGGCACGGCGGTCGCCGACATCGCCTACGGCTTGTGCCTGGCGCTCGTGCGCAACTTCCAGGCGACCGTGCTCAAGGGAAGGCAGATCCCGCTGCCGGTGGCGCTCGCTGGGGGAGGCGCCCTCAACGGAGGGTTGCTGCGCGCATTCCGGGAGGTACTCGGGCTGGGTCCAGACGATCTGCAGATCATGCCGCACGCGCTGTACATCGGCGCCATCGGCGCGGCCCAGCTCGCTGCATCCCAGGCAACGCCGATGTCTCTGGCGGAGCTGATCGAGCACGTCGCATACGATCCCCGCGATTCTGGAGACATGCATGCAGCAGGCACCGAGGACGAGCCGATCGCGTCGGCGTCGCCCCATCCCACGGAGGCGGGGCCCGAGGGCCCGTTCGAAGCGTGGGTGGGCGTGGATCTCGGCTCGGTGAGCACGGACTTCGCCCTGCTCTCGCCGGATGGGAAGGTCATCGACGGGATCTACCTTCCCACGCGCGGACGTCCCATTGACGTGCTGAGGGAAGGGCTGTCGATCCTCAAGGAGCGGTTCGCGGATCGTCTGCGCGTGCTGGGCGTCGGGACCACGGGAAGCGGACGCCACCTGGCAGCGAGGCTGCTCGGGGCCGATCTGGTCAAGAACGAGATCACCGCGCAGCTGGCTGGCACGCTCCATTTCTTCCCCGGGGTGGACACCATCTTCGAGATCGGCGGTCAGGACTCCAAGTACATCCGCGTCGATCACGGCAAGCTCGCCGAGTTCGTGATGAACAAGGTCTGCGCCGCAGGCACAGGCTCGTTTCTCGAGGAGCAGTGCGAGCACCTCGGCATCGACGTGAAGCGCAACTTCGCGCCCATGGCAGCGCGTGCGCGGCAGGTGCCGGATCTCGGGGCCCGCTGCACCGTGTTCATGGAGACCGAGCTGATCAATGCGCGACGGCTTGGGGCCTCGCTTTCGGACCTGACCGCCGGGCTCGCCGACTCGGTGGCGCGCAACTACCTTCAGAAGGTCGTGGGCTCGCACCCTGTGGGGCGCAACGTGGTATTCCAGGGCGGCGTGGCAGCCAACGGCGCCGTGGTCGCTGCGTTCGAGCGCCAGCTCGGTCGTCCCGTGTCCGTGCACCCCTACCATGGCACCTCGGGCGCCATCGGCGTGGCCCTGCTCACCCGCGCCGTGATGCGGGGCCGTCCAACCGCCTTCAAGGGGCTCGACGCGATCGGCTCGCACGATGCGCGGACCTTCGGGTGCCGGCATTGCGAGAACCGATGCGAGGTGACGCAGATCTCGATCGGAGGTGCGCGGGTTCACTTCGGCGACACGTGCGAGCGCTACACGGTACGTGACTCGGACACGTCGCAGCGAGAGACGACCGTTCCGAACCTGTTTGCAGAGCGCGAAGCGCTGTGGCAGAGCGCGCTGGAGTCGGTGCTGCCCGGGTCTGGACGCGGCCGCGGCGTGATCGGCATCCCGCGTGCCTCGATCTTCTTCGAGTACCTTCCCTTCTGGACCTCGTTCTTCGGCGGGCTGGGATTCGACGTGGTCCTGTCGCCTCCCACCAGCGTCAAGACGATGGAGCTGGGGACGCGTCATCTTCCGGCCGAGACGTGTCTTCCCATCAAGGCCGCGTTCGGACACGTTGCATCGCTTCGGCATCTGGGTGCGGACGTGGTCTTCCTTCCATCGCTGACGACCGTGGAAGATCCCGGAGGAAAGCCGGCCTACAACTGCCCGTACACCCAGGCCGTGCCCTTCATGGTCAAGGCCGCGATGGCGGACCGCTTGCTGATTCCTGAGATCGACTTCGCCAACGGCTTCTCCGCTTTCGAGGAGGGAATGCGGGCCACCGCGGAGGTGCTGGGGATCGGACGCGACGAGCTGCAGGAGGCCTTCCTGTCTGCGCAAGCGGCGCAGCTGGGCTTCCAGAGCACGCTCGTGGCCCGCGGCCAGCAGCTGCTCGCTCAGCCGTTCGACCAGGCCCTGGTCGTCCTGGGGAGGCCCTACAACCTGTCGGACCCGTTCCAGAACCTCAACCTCGGCAGGCATCTCGCCCGGCTCGGCGTGCTCGCCTTCCCTCAATCCTTCCTTCCCACCACCGGCGTCGATCTCGCCAGCACGGGCCACGACCTCCCCTGGCGCTTTCCGCGCGATGCCATGCGCACCGCGATCTGGGCCTCGGAAGACCCCAGGCTGCACCCGGTGCTGGTCACCAGCTTCGGATGCGGCCCGGACGCATTCCTGCAGAAGCACGTGGCCATGGCTGCAAGAGGCGAGCACGTCTTGGTGCTCGAGTTCGACGAGCACCGCGGCGAAGCCGGCATGGTCACGCGAATCGAGGCATTCCTGGATCGCATCGCCCAGAGCAAGAGGACGAACGGCAACGGGCGCGGCACAGTGCCGCTGGTACGCACCACGGCGCAGGATCTGCTCCCCCTGTCGGGCAAGCCCTTTGCCATCCCCTACTTCGCCGATCACGCGTATGCCCTCCAAGGCGTGCTGCGAAGCCTGGGAGGCGAAGCGCACATCCTTCCCATTCCCGACGACACGGTGCGCACGGCCGGCGAGGAAGCAGGCTCCGGCAAGGAGTGCCATGCGTACTGCATGCTCCTGGGAGACCTCGTCAAGTTCGCCGAGCGCACCAAGACAGCCGCGGTGACACCAACCTATCTGCACCCTGGCACGACGATCCCTTGTCTCGCCATGCAGTTCGCCGACGGGTTCCGCCTCGATCTGGCCCAGCGCGGGCTGGAGCACGTGCAGGTGTTTGCGCCGAACTCCCAGGAGATGCTCGAGCTGTTCGGCATTCCAGGAGCGAGCCTGTTCTGGCGCGGGCTGGTAGCCACCGAGCTTCTCGTGCGCTGGATGTGCGAGAACCGGCCGTACGAGCTGACCCCGGGGAGCGTGGACGCCGTGCACCGCGACAACCTGCGCGACATGTCGGATGCGATGGCCGTGGACGACATGGCCGGGTTCCTGCGGCGAGCCGTGGATCGCATGGCCGCCGTCAAGGTCGATCGCTCCGAGCTGCGTCCGCTGATCGGCATCGCGGGCGACATCTACACCCGTATCAACGATGCAGCGAACCTTGGGCTCTGGCGAATGCTGGAGTCCATGGGATGCGAGGTATGGCCTGCACCGTTCCTGGTGGACAACATCGAGTTCGGCCTGCCGCACGAGTTCTCGCTGAGCCTGCAGGCACGAAGGTTCCAGGAGGCGCTGGTGACCGGCCTGCTGATGATGCGCAAGGAGTGGGGTTCCTGGCCCGTGCGCCGCCGGCTCTCTCCGCTGCTGACCCGCCCCGACGAGCCGGGGCACAACCAGATCATGGAGTACTCGGCGCCGTACGTGGGGCCTGGCTCGCAGCACCTTCTGCTGTTGAACGTGGCGAAGATGGTTCACTTCGCGCGTCACGGCGCAGACGGCGTGATCAACGCGATGTGCCTGAATTGCATGTTCGGGACCGCATCCGCAGCGATGACCGATCGCATTCGCGCGGACCACGACGGCATACCGCTGGTGAGCCTGGTCTACGCAGGGACCGAGAACGCGGCGCTGCGTACCAAGATCGAGACCTTCGTGCACCAGGTTCGATCGTTCCGGCGTGCGCGACTGGCTCGGGCTGGGGCGCAACCGTTGCTGCTGGCGTAGGCCATCGTCTGGAGCCGCGAGCGTGAGCGAGCGGGTGGCATCCTGACGTCACCGCCCGGTCCCTGACGGTCGCGGCTCCATGCGTGTGGCGTCGCGGCGCCGCTCTATTTCGGAGGCATGAACACGGTCTTGCATCCCATCTGGATGCTCACGTCGACCTTCTGCCCTGACTTCTGCACCTGGGCGCACGTTGCCGGGCAGAGGGTGATCGACGTCGGATCCGCCGGGTTGTCGTAGTACCAGCCGCCGTCCGTCGCGTCGCAGTCGCCCACCGTGTTCACAGCGTAGACAGTCTGCTCGGCTCCGCCATTGACGGTGTACACCACGTTGACCTTGGTCGTGTCGATCTTGCCTGCGTCGTTGGACGGCACCTTGAAGTCGCATCCGACGGCGCTGCCCTTGATCTTGTCGAGCGCGTCGGAGAACTGCTGGGCAAGCGGCTGGTTCTGCTTGAGGATCAGGGCAGCACCCGTGCCGCCAGCAGCCGCGATGCTGTTGCAGCTGTTGAGCCCCTGGAAGTCCCCGGTGTCGATGACGCCGATCACGAAGGTCTTGACCGACGGGTTGGCTGCCGCGGCCTGCTGCGCCAGCTGCTTTGCCTTGTTGGTGCCAGCCAGGGGCTGCCCGTCCACCGGGCAGTCGGTGGGCTGGCCATCCGTCGCAAGCACGATGATCACCTTGCGATCCAGGTGCTGGCTCGCGTGGGCCGCAGTGTACTGCACTGCCCCCTCCATCGCTGCTGCCGTGGGCGTCAGGTTGATCGGCTTGTGCGCATTCATCGCCCCAAGCACCGCCTGCTTGCTGTTGGCGAGCATGTCGATCGGGACTTCCGGAGTGCCATAGGCCGAAGCGTCGCAGATGTCGTTGGTGCAGATGCTGATGTTGTTCGCCGAGTCGATCAGATAGCACTCGTCGCCACCCGTGCAGTCCGATGGGCCGGAGCAGGCATTCATGCAGTAGAACGACTTGCCATCAGGGCTGCCGACGCACACGTGGCTCGAGTCGCATCCGGTGTAGTCGGACTTGCATGTTGGGAAAGCGCTCCACGGCTGCTTGTAGAGCGGGAAGAACTGGATACCCACGCCCAGATCCGCGTTGGCGGGCTGGTTGGTGAAGAAGGTGGACAAGCCTTCGGTCACGGCCTGCCACTTGGTCTTGGTGATCGACATGCCGAACGGGTTCTGCATGGAGCCGGATTGGTCCATCATGAGATACATGTCGAGCGGCCACACTTCACCGCTGGCGGACTGGGCTGCGCAATTCTCCTCGAGCGTTGTTTCGCTCGACGGCACGTCGAGCAGGGGAGCATCGAAGGGAATGGCGCCACCTGAGCCGCCGCTTGCGTTGTCGCCCGAGCCGCCCTCACCGTTGCCGCCGTCGCCGCCCTGGCCGTTGTTGCCAGCACCTGCGCTGCCGAACTTCCCATCGTTGGAGTTCGCGCCGCACGCGATCGCCACGCAAGCGCCCAAGACCAGCCCGCACACACCCAAGACCAGTGTGGAAGTCCTCATGGCCCCGAGGATACCATCGTCGCCCGTCTACTTCTTGCACACGTCGAGGCAGTGCAGCCGATTGTTCTCGCAGCGCTGCGCCCCCCCCTCCACCCCCTGGATGGTCTGCATGCACGTTGCGTATTCGCCGGCGCACCGGACCTGGTGCGGGAACGGCACCGCGCAGGGGCTCCCGAGCAGCTCCACCGCGATCTTCGCCCCGCCTTCGGCAAAGCACGGCGTCAGGAACGCCTCGTCCACCGGCAGCTCCGTGAGCTCGCCGCGTTTGCTCTTGGCCGGCGACTCCCAGTCGACCTTCTTGACCACCTCGCCCTTGGCGTTGAGGCATGTGAGGCTGGAGGTCACGAAGAACTTGTGCTTCTCAGGGATCTTGGCCTGGATGGCGCACTGCAGCGTCTTGTCCCGGAAGTGACAGAGCACAGACCCGATGTCGCTGGCGAACTTCTTGGTAGGCCCGATCGGCTCCACCGGAAATTTGAACCCCTGCAGCCACTCGTCGATCTTCCCCTCCTGGCCCGGCGGCGACTCCTTGCGTGCCCGGTTCACCGTCGGAATCAAATCTCTTGCGGACAGTCCGCTCATCGCAGGAAACACGAAGTCCTTGGGCGTAGGAGGCGGAGGCTCAGCGGACTTGGCCGACGCAACGATGCGTTCGAACTGGCTTTCTTCCTTCTTGCACGCAGGACTTGCGCCCATGGCCACTGCCACGACTACCAGGGCAATGCGCCAGCCGGCGACCTGACCCGTACACCGCGGTTCGGCTCTTGTCTGGTCCATCGGACTCCTCCAAGCGAGAGGGCACGCAACGGCGGACGGGATGGTGGCCCGTTCGCCCTTGAACTGTCAAGAAGGCCAGGGCCTCGAACTCGCATCTTCGCGTCGTCGAATTCACGCATGCGCCTTGCGCTTCACCAGCAATCACCCAAGAGGATTGCGAGGGCATTGGATTGACGCGGCATGTTCCATCGGTTACTCCCCTGGGGCTGCAATTGCGATGAGAGCTGCCTGAAATGCTGTTGGATCCACATTCATACAACGACACCGCCCAGCCCGAGACAACGCACGTGCACTGGAAGGCCCGCGTGGACTTCGCTGCACGGACGATCGAAGCTGAGGCAACGCTGACCCTTTCCGAACCCGGAAGCGGACCGCTGGACCTCGACACCCGGGACCTGACGATCCTGGGCGCCAGCGACCAGAACGGGACCGCCCTGGAGTTTACGCTGCATCCGGCTGAGCCGATCCTCGGCTCCCGGCTGCGCATCATGCTGCCGCGAGGCACCAGCAAGGTCAGTGTGAAGTACAAGACTTCACCCGACGCGTCCGCGCTCCAGTGGCTCACGCCTGCCCAGACGCACAGCGGCAAGCACCCGTTCCTGTTCAGCCAGTGTCAGGCAGTTCATGCGCGCTCCGTGATACCGCTGCAGGACACACCGCGTCTACGCGTGACGTTCCGCGCAGAGATGACCGTCCCCAAGAACCTCACAGCTCTGTTCGCCGCTGCCTTCGTCTCGCGCACGGTGTCCGGCGACGAGGCTACGGTCGTCTACGACATGCCGCAGCCGATCCCACCTTACCTGCTCGCGCTGGCGGTCGGGGAGCTCGAGTCGCGCGACATCGGCCCCCGCTCGCGCGTGTGGGCCGAGCCGGGCGTGATCGAAGCCGCTGCCTGGGAGTTCGGCGGCGTCGAATCCATGATCCAGAGCGCCGAAAAGCTGTTCGGGCCCTATGAATGGGATCGGTTCGACGTACTCACCATGCCGCCTTCCTTCCCCTACGGCGGCATGGAGAACCCGCGTCTGACGTTCCTGACGCCGACGGTGCTCGCTGGAGACCGGTCCCTGGTCAACCTGCTTGCCCACGAGCTGGCGCATTCCTGGACCGGCAATCTGGTGACCAACGCCAATGCGGATCACTTCTGGCTGAACGAGGGGTTCACGGTCTACGCAGAGCGCAGGATCTTCGAGGCGCTGCAGGGCGCGGAGATGGCCGCGCTGCACGCTGCGATGGGAAGGCGAAGGCTCGAGCGCGCGATCGACAAGTTCGCTGATCGCCCTGAGCTGACCAAGCTTCGCTGCAACCTCAAGGGCGTCGATCCGGATGACGCCTTCTCCGACGTGCCCTACGAGAAGGGATACCTCTTCCTGCGCACGCTCGAGGAGGAAGTGGGTCGTCCGGCGTTCGACAAGTTCCTTCTCAAGTACGTGGCGACCTGGCGTTTCAAGTCGATCACGACCGAGCAATTCCTGGAGTTCCTCGAGCAGAACCTGCCTGGGGTAGCTGCGAAGGTCCATTCGGATGACTGGATCCACAAGCCCGGCATCCCGGCCGGTGCTTCTGCGCCGCGTTCTACCCGCCTGGACGCGGTGCGCAACCTCGGCGCATCGGTCCCGTCGGATGAGACGGCTGTGGCGTGGACGCCCACGGAGTGGGTGCTGTACCTGGACAACCTGCCGCGTCCGACGCCCCGTTCCGTGTGCGAGAAGCTCGAGAGCTCGTTCCACCTGACAGGGAGCCACAACCACGAAGTGCTCGTGGCCTGGCTCGCAGTGGCCACGGCATCCGGGTTCGACGCTGCCCTTCCTCGTGTCGAGCGGATCCTCGGCGAGGTAGGACGCATGAAGTACCTCGAGCCGCTCTACTCGGCCCTGGCAAAGAGCTCCCGCTATCATTCGCTCGCCCAGTCCTGCTACGACAAGGCCAAGGACAGCTACCATCCCATCGCCCGCCAGGTCGTCGAAGGCGTGCTGCGACGCAACGCCGCAGTTCGATCCGACGCGGTCAGCTGAGCGCGACTCCCAGCCCACGCAAGACTCCGCGTGCAACGTCCTGATCGCAGAACGGGCGCTTCACTCCGCCCACATCCTGGTCTTTCTCGTGGCCCTTTCCTGCGATGACCACCACGTCGTCGGCCGATGCACCCGAGAGCGCTTCGCGGATGGCGGCGGCGCGATCCAGCTCGACGCTGACGCCTTGGAGACCTTGGAGGCCCTGCTGGATTGCGGCTGCGATCGCGGCAGGGTCTTCGCAGCGCGGATTGTCCGACGTGAGGATGATTCGATCGGCTCCTCGCGCAGCTTGCCCCATGGCAGCGCGCTTGCCCTGGTCCCGGTTGCCGCCAGCGCCGAACACAACGGTCAGAGTGCCCGCGCACACCGCGCGGGCTGCAGCCAGCGTCCGTGAGAGCGCATCGGGCGTGTGGGCATAGTCGACCACTGCGCGCGGCCCCTTGCCTATCACTTCGAATCGCCCCGGAGGTGCTGGCATCTCGGAGATCGCGCGGGCAGCGTCCTCGGGCGATGCGCCGGCCAGGACCGCTGCAGCAAGGGCCGCCGCTGCGTTCTCTGCGTAGAGATCGCCGATCAGCCGGAGGCTCAGATGTTCGGGAAGGTTCGCAAGCGCGCTGCTCGTGGCAAGGGTGATCGACGTGCCCTCCCAGCTCGTGCGAACGCTGGTGATGGACAGGTCGAGGGCGCGATCTGCGGGCATGCGGGCGGCGTTTCCGTAGCGGACCACACGAACGCCAGGAGGGATGATCTCCTCGAGCAGGGGGCACGCGGGGTCAGCGCCATTGAGCACGGCGCAGCCGCCAGCGGGAAGGTGAACGAAGAGCTGGGCCTTGCTTGCGAGGTAGTGCTCGAAGGATCCGTGGGCGTCGAGGTGATCGCGCGTGAGGTTGGTGAACACGCCGATCGAGCAGGGCCATGCCTTGGCAAAGCCCAGCGCGAGCGCTTCGCTCGTGAGCTCGATGGCCGCAAAGGTTCCTCCGCGGTCGAGGCACGTTCTCATCCCTTCGAGGAAGCCATCGTAGGTAGCAGGTACATCCAGCGGCTCGTCGTCGAGAAACGCGCCGACCGTGGTGTTGCGCAGCACCGGTCGCGCGATGGTTCTGAGCGCTGCGGCGAGGAATGCGGTTGTAGAGGTCTTGCCGTTGGTACCGGTCACACCGAGGGTGCGGAGGCGAGTGCTCCAATCGGGCGGCGGTGGGAAGCAAGTCGAATACACGGAGACGACAGGTTAGTACTGCATGCCCGAAGTCGACAGCGGGATCGCGTGGCACGGCGCACTCGTTGCACCGCGTTCACCCACCGCGCTATCCTTGCCAGATGCGCTCAACGCCTTCGACCGCTCTCCTCTTGCTCTTTGCGCTCGCACCCCTTGCAGGCTGCTCGAGCAGCGACCCGGCCGCGTCGACCCCGCCGCCGCAGACCAACCCGCTCGATGGGCCCCCGGCCGGCTACCCGGACGGCCACGCCGCGATCCCGGCCGAAGGCCAGGCTGAAGACGTCTCGTCGCCCACCACCGTGGTCGGAACCGGTACTCCCGCGAGCTGCACTGGCGACGCCTTCGTGGCTGCGGTCGCCAACGGGGGCGTCATCACCTTCAATTGCGGCCCTGATCCGACGACGATCGTCCTTAGCTCCACTGCGAAGGTATTCAACGACAAGGGCACGAAGCTGGTCATCGACGGCGGCAACAAGGTGACCCTGAGCGGCGGCGGCACGACCCGCATCCTGTACATGAGCACCTGCGACAAGGCGCAGGTGTACCCGCCAGGCGATGGCAACTGCAACACCAACCCTGGCGTCCAGCTCGCCGTCCAGAACATCACCTTCGTCGACGGCAGCGCAAAGGGCATCCCCGAGGGCAGCAACAACGGAGGCGGCGGCGGGGCCATCTACGCGCAGGGCGGAAGCCTCAAGGTGGTCAACGCGCGCTTCTTCAACAACGTGTGCGACGAGCTCGGCTCGGACGTCGGTGGCGGAGCGATCCGCAAGCTCGACTACCTCGTTGCGCCCGGCGCGGGCCCGGCTCGTCCGGTCTGGGTCGTGAACAGCACGTTCGGCGGCAAGGAAGGCCTGGGCAACACCTGCGCGAACGGCGGCGCCTTGAGCAGCATCGGCGTGTCGTGGAACATCCTGAACAGCCTGTTCTCGTACAACAAGGCTGTCGGCCACGGCGCCAACAGCGGCGAGGGCGGCAACGGCGGCGCCATCTACAATGACGGCAACGAGATCGTCCTGAACATCACCAGCTGCCTGGTCGAAAACAACATGGCAAACGAAGGGGGCAGCGCGGTCTTCTTCGTGAGCAACAACAAGACAGGCTCGATCACGATCACGGACTCGATCTTCCGCAACAACCCGCGCGGCAAGTTCGAGACGCCGGATCTCCCCGGCTTCTACGTGATTGCGAAGGGGCCAGCCACGGTCGTCAACTCGCAGATCCTGCGCTGAGCCGCGCTTCGACGAGGATGCCCCTGCGGGGCCAGGCACCGGTCAGGACGCGAGTCGCTCGCGGAGTCGTTTCACGGCTCGTTTGCGCGAAGCCACGACGAAGACCACCAGCACGTTCTGGACGAGCCCCACGAATGCGAGCACCCCGTAGAAAGGGATGGCCCGGTCGATCAAGCCGAAGAAGATGCACACGTAGACGAAGGTCAGGTGCGAGCCGAGGCCCAGCCAACACGCCATGCGCATGGTGGGAGAGAACTCCTGACGGAACTCCGCCGGCTCCGAGGCCTCGAGCGCAGCATCCTCCCCTGTGCCGAAGACCTTGGCCACTGAACCGTAGGCTGTGAGGTAGACGCTATTGACCATCCGCCAAGCCGCCGACTTGGGAGCAGCCGCCACGATCGGCGGACGGTCGGCCCGGGGAAGGGAGTGGCGCACGAAGAAGTTCTTCAGATTGTCGTAGAGCGCACAGTGCAAGACGATGCTGACCAGCGCAAAGAATGCCACAGGCCATCCCCACCACTCTGTCCTCCCCGCGAGATACGCGTAGGAGACTCCGAACCAGACAGAGACGCCGACGACAAGATCCATGGCTCCGTCGAGCAGCATGCCCAGGGGGGTTCCCCCTCCGCGCAGACGCGCCACCATTCCATCCGCGCAATCGAGTATGACGGAAGCAAAGAGCAGCAAGCCGCCAGCTACGTACCAGACAGAGCCGCGCGTGGGTACGAGGCAGAGCGACACTCCAGAGGCTACTCCGAAGAGCGCTGCGACCAAGGTGATCTTGGCTGGGGTGATCCCGCGCCCCATCCACCGCAAAGGCTGAATGACCTGGATCGCGATGCGCCGGTTGAAATACCAGTCGACCGGCTCCTCGACCACAGGGTCCTTGACCGCGGCCTCGAAGGTCCAGGGGACGTCTCGCGCGGGGCGACCGGGTTCATCGGTTGGTTGCTGATGGTTCGCAGCTGGGGTCATCGTGGTTCAGGTTGGCGTGGATTCTGGCTGATAGCGGGTGCGAAGGGCTCGCCTTCGGTTGTGACGCTCGATCCCCAGCTCGAGCAGCCGCGTGACCAGCTGGGAGAAGCTGAGGCCCGATGCCTCCCAGAGCTTCGGATACATGCTGATCGAGGTGAACCCCGGAATCGTGTTGACCTCGTTGACGAACAGCTCCCCGGTCTTTCGATCGAGGAAGAAGTCCACTCTGGCCATGCCGTCCAGCTCCAGCGCCTGGAACGTTTCGACCGCGAGCTTTCGCACCCGGTCTCGTTGCTCGGTGGTCACATTCGCGGGAATGGCCAGCCCGGCCCCGTCGCTGTCAATGTATTTGGCTTCGTACGAGTAGAACTCGGCATGGGGGATGATCTCTCCCGGAATCGATGCTTCGGGGAGCTCGTTGCCCAGCACCGCGCACTCGATCTCCCGCGCATCCACGGCTTTCTCGATCAAGAGCTTGGTGTCGTATTGGAAAGCGTCGTCCAGCGCCCGTTGCAGCGCTTCCTCGGACTTGACCTTGTGCACGCCGACCGAAGAGCCGAGATTGGCCGGCTTGACGAAGCACGGGAACCCGATGCGCTCCGCCACCAGCCGGTCGGGCAAGGCGTCCCGCTGCCACGACCGGGCGACCAGCCAGTCCACGACTGGAATGCCAGCGTCGCGAAGCAAGCGCTTGGCTACGTCCTTGTCCATGCCCACCGCTGACCCGAGCACGCCCGAGCCTGCATAGGCAACGTCGGCCATCTCGAGCAAGCCCTGAATCGTGCCATCTTCGCCATAGGTGCCGTGTAGGACTGGGAAGAACACGTCGATCGGCAAGCCGCCCGGACCCGAGGTTCCGGGCTGGACGAGGGCTGTGCCGCTGCAGGGGGAAATCGCGAGGGCAGAGGTGCGGTCATCGAGTATCAGCGCGCCGTCTGCAGCGGGGAGCATGGCACGGGCAGCTTCTTGCAGGTGCCACCGCCCATCGTGATCGATCCCCACCAACACCGGCTCGAAGCGCAGAGGGTCGAGGGCTTCGAGGATCGAACGGGCTGATCGGAGCGACACCTCGTGCTCGCCGGAGCGTCCGCCGAAAATGATGCCCACACGAATACGCTGGCTCATGCTTGCGTAAGTACCATCAACCAGCCATCTGCGCGAAGTTTACGGCGAACTTGCCCCGGCTACGGCTCGCGCTTGATCCGGTCCAAGGACGGCGCCGAAACCGGCGAGTGGCTCCCCAGGTAGGATTCCAGCGCCGCGATGTCGGACACGCCATTCACCCGCTCCGCGGCCTGCCGCAGCACCGTGAAGCCGTCTCCGCCTCCAGCGAGGAACGCGTTGACGGTCACGCGGTAGCTGCGTGCCATCTCGATCGGCACGTTCGCGAGCTTGAGGTCGCTCACCCGCTCTCCCACCGGATTCGACGCCTTCCAGGTGTAGGTCAGCCCCTTGGACACCGCGAGCATCGTCACGCCCTGGGCCCACTGCTGCTCCAGAAGAGCGTCGAGCTGCGCGCCCGTCAGCGTCAACGTCACCAGGGTGTTGTCGAACGGCTGTGCCGCAAACGCCTCCCCATACGTCACCTCCCCTACCTGCTCGCCTCCGCTGACCTCGTCCGCGATCAGATCGGTCCTGATCCCGCCCGGGTTGGTGAAGGCGATTTGCGCGCCGCCCTTGTCCGGAGCCGAGGTCGCTGCGAGCTGCGCGTCTGCAATGACGTCTCCCAGGTACGTCTCGCCTGCCTGGTTCCCCAGCCGGGTCAGGCTCCCTGTGATTCGGCCGATCACCCGGTTCGCAATGGGCGCCCCGACCTTCCGATAACGATCGAGGAGCGTAGTCAGTGCCACGTCGCGGGCCACGTCCCGCGTCACTGCGATGTTCTCGGCGTGCTTGGAGACGACCTTGCCATTCACCTCGTCGACGCCGAGATCGATCTGGGTGACCAGACGCCCGTACGACGCAGCGCTCGTCACCAGCTTGCCCTGCATATCGCAGACATAGGCCTCGTGCGTGTGCCCGGTGATCACCACGCTGACCGATGGATCCAGGCGCCGGGCGATCTCGAAGCCGACCCCGGTGGGGTCCTTGCAGTCAGACCCGGAGGCGACCTTGCCGCCTTCGTGCATGAGCACGACGATGGCTTCCACTCCGCGCGATCGGATCTCCGGCACAAGCGCATTGACCGCAGCGGCTTCGTCGCGGAACTCGAGCCCCTCGACGTTGGACAGGGAGGTGTAGGTCGGCGTGTCGCGGGTCGTGACTCCCACGAATGCAACCCTGGCTCCGCGAAACGAGCGTATTTCGTAAGGTGGGAAGGCTGGCTTCCCGGTCGCGGTCACGATCACGTTCGCTGCCAGGTAGTGGAACGCGGCTCCTGGGTAAGGCTGGCCCGCCTTGCACCCGTCGACTGGATGGCAGCCACCGCCCTGCATCCGCCTGAGCTCGCCGAGCCCTTCGTCGAGCTCGTGGTTGCCCACCGCAGACAGCGACAGACCCATCCGGTTCATCGCCTCGACCGTCGCTTCGTCGTGGAACAAGGCAGACATCAAGGGCGATGCGCCGATCATGTCCCCAGCGGCCACGACGAAGGGGTACGGGCTTGAAGAAGCGGCCTTCTTGACGTGCGTTGCGAGGAATTCGACGCCACCGGCTTGGATCGATCGCGGCGCTGGCCCCCTGGTGGCGATGTGACCGCTGGAACCGGACGGCGGTTCCAAGTTGCCGTGGAAGTCGTTGATGGCGAGAAGGCGCACAGGCACCACGCCGCAGGCGTAGGGGCCGGCAGCCGTTGCGCGAAGCTTGGCAAGCGCCCTTGGACCGACGAAAGGCACGGCGTCGAGCTCGGCAAGGGAGCTGATCCATTGCGCGGTCCGTGTGCGCACGAGGTTGTCGGCCGCAGCCGCACCCAGCATCTGACGGAGCGAATCCGCATCGAGCTCGCGCGCGACCCGAAGCACGCTGCAGGCGTCCTGTCCTGCCTGCGGTGCGGCTTCTGGCGCGAAGACGTCGTTAGGCCCGTCGAGATCTTGCCCGGCGGATGGATGCCTCGGCTCGTTGCAGCCAGCCAGGGAAGCGACAGCAGCCAGGACCAGGAGGTTGAGTCTGCGCAACATCAGGAGGCGCAGCATACCGCGGGTCGAAGAGGGTTCAATGCGTTCAGGCAAGTGTCGGTTGGCGCCTAGTTCACCTCAGATTCGCAACGCCGTGTCGCTCGCCGCCGCCTGCCCCGCACGTAGGCCAGATTCGCGCGCATGCCCTCCGGCCCCGGCGGCGGCTCGTTCACTGAGTCGGCGAGCTTGTAGGGCGAGAGGATAGCGGGTAGCGGGTAGCGGGTAGCGGGTAGCGGGTAGGGGGGACCGGGAAATGCAGGCCAAGCTCGACCCTACCGCCTCCTCACCTCCACCGACGGATCGATCAAGTAGCCGTCCTGCGTCGTCGTGACGATCCGCTCGAGACCTTCCTTTCGCAGCGTCCACATCGCTGTGTAGACCCGCTTCTGCGCAGCTTCGACACTCATCTTCTCTCCAGGCCAGCCAGCTTCCGTCAGCCTGTGGCACGGTAGCCCTTTGCCAGGATGCTGAAGCCGCTCCTCCACCAGACACGCGACAATGAGCCGCAGGCTCTTGCGGCGCCCCAGCTCCACGCGCGTCTTGCCCAGCGCAACCCATTGGCACCCGCCCCCCACCACCAAGGTTCGAGCATCAGGCTGCGCCCGCACGGTCCACGCCAGAGCGCGGCGCACATCGCTCGACAGCCCGCTCGCCTCCGCAAGGGACATGGGAAGCTTCCCCTCCTGGTCCTGTCCCGCCAGCAGACTCACAGCAAGGACCGTGAGCGGGCTCGGTACCTGGCCGAGCAGCGACAGAGCCTCACGGCGATGCGTCGCGGCCAGCTCGATCCTTGGCGAGCCCTCGAGCAACCTCGCCAGGTACGCGTGCGAGAGCGCAAGGACAGGCGCCTGCGCAGGTGGCGCAGCGCTGATCGCAGCGTGGAGCTCGTCGACCGCATCGGTCAGACGACCCGCTGCCCGGTACGCATGAGCCAGGTGCAAGTGGGCTATGGCCTGCAGTCGCGCGTCCTCGGCCGCTTCATGGAACCCAAGCGCTTCCTGCAGCAAAACCGCGGACTGCGTCTCACGCCCCATCTCGGTCAGGAGATCGCCCCACCAGGTCTTGACCACGGCGGCGAGCTGACGGTCCCCCAGCTCCATGCACACGCGCAAGGCACTCTCGAAACAGGGGTCCGCTTCGGCGAGCTTGCCCATCTGATGAAGCACGAACGCGAGATGACACAAGTCGCCCGCCTCGGATCGCCGATTGCCCACCTTGCGATGGATGGCAACCGCTTGCTCGTGAATCTCCCTTGCCTGCTGCATGTGCCCGAGACGATGGGTGGCAACCCCGAGATTGGACAGCTCGACCCCTTCGGCCGCCAGGTCCCCCACACGCCTGTGAAGGTCCAGGGCGGCGCGATGATGCCGGGCTGCCTCGTGCAGCTGTCCCAGCGCAGCGTGGATCGTTCCCAGATCGCCGAGGCATCGGGCTTCGTGGGAGCGCAAGCGCGCCTGCCTGGCCATCTGCAACGCTTTCCGTTTGCTGTCCAGCGCTTCGCTCAGCTCGCCTCTCATGCGCTGCACCGTGCCGAGCAGCCGCTGAGCTTCGACTTTGCCAGGCACGTCCGTCTCAGGCGCAGCGATGACGACCGAAAGGTCAGCCGCAGCCTCTGCCGCGTGCCCACACAATCGCAAAAGCTCCGCGCGTGCGACGAGCAATTGCGTGCCAAGCGCGAAAGAGCCTGACGCTGGAAGACCTGCGATCGCCTCTGTGAGCAGGTCAATCTGCGCCGGGAATGGCCCGTGAACGCGATAGATCTCCTGCAGCGCCAGGGCAACCCGGCCAGCCTCCTCCGGCGCCCGCCCACGGTACCATGCATAGGCCGACTGCCCATTGGCCTCTTCGCTGCGCAATCGCGCCATCGCGTTCGCGTCGGCCCGGGTGCGCGCATCGGCTGCGGCACGCTCCATCTGCCAGAGCGTTGCCTTGGCAAAGGCCTCGTGCACCCGGTCCCAGCCGTCGGTCTCGGCCAGCGCCTGACCAGCAAACAGCCTCACAGCGCTGTAGAGACGCAGCCTCGTGCCGCCTTGCTGCTGGTCGTCGAGGCGGAGCATGGCCCGGCGTCGCAGGCTCTCGATCACGCGCAGCGGCCTGTCGCGGGCATCGGATTGCAGGAGCTGCTCCGCCATCTCGACCGCCATGGTCGTGCTGCACACCGACAGGCGCATGAGCGCCATCTGCTCGGATGCAGACAGCGCGCTCCAGGATTCGTCGACCACGGCCCGCAGCGATTCGTGGCCAGGGTGGGGCGCACGCACCGGAGCCATGTCGAGCTGCTGCGACAGGCGCGACTCCAGCTCTTTGGGCGACAGGAGGGCGAGCTGCGCTGCCACGATCTCCAGGGAGAGCGGGAGCGCGTCGACGCCGTCGACAATCCGCTCCAGCGCAGGCTCGTGCAGCCATTCCTCGGCGCGGGCTCCACATGCATCGCGCGCCTCGCGCATCAGCAACTCGCACCCTTCGGCCAGCCCCAGAGGCCCCACCTCCACCCGCTGCTCCTCTGGCAGCCAGAGCGCCTCCCGTGACGTAGCCAGGACGCGCAAGGGGAGCTGGGCATCGAGCCATTCCCGAATCAGCTCGCCGCCGTCGCGTCCGATTCGATCAAGTCCATCCACGAGCAGGATCGCGCTCGTCGGATTCGCTTTGCGGGCCGGCTTGGACGAGCGCTTCTTCGGGCCTGACCCGGGCAGGACCTCCGCTGCCTTGCGGCGCAAGTCGCTGGTGTCGCGGGCATCGGACAGATCGCGCACAGCGATCGGAGCCTTGGCAGAAGCGAGCCAGGCTGCGAAGTGCCGGATCAGGCAGCTCTTGCCACTACCGCCCGGCCCCCAGGCGGTGATGAGCCGGGCCCCGGAGTCCCAGGCTGCGCGGACCTGGGCAAGCTCGCGATCGCGGCCGACCGGACCGCGTTGCCTGACCCTGGACGGGGAGCCGCGCGACGAACGCATGGACGGCGAGGGTATCCTGCGGGCTCCCAGGCGTCGAGCCGGGGCCCCAGGCTGACCTCAAAGATCCTCAAAGTTCGGCCCGCGCGGTAGGCGGGGCGTTCGGTGGTGCTAGGATCGCCCCCATGCTCACGCTCCGCCCGGTCATCTTGTCGCGTCTTTCCTTGCCCTCTCAGGTCGCAGCCGCGTGCGCGGCGGCCCTGCTGATCGGACTGTCGGCGTGCGGCTCGTCGTCGGACGCCGCCCCTGCCGTTTCGGAGCCGGGGCTCGACGCTGCTGCGGACGAGGCAGCCCTGCCTGATGGGTCCGTGCCGGACGCGGTGACCGCGGATGCCTGGAGCGATGCAGCCAGCGACGTTGCCGTGGCAGATGCCCTGGCCTCGGACGCGCACTTCGACGCGCCGTCTCCTTCGGACGCGCCGCACTCCGACGCGCCACCGGCGTGCCAGGCGACCGACCCGCGAGAGACCCCTTTGGAGCTGTCGGTGCTCCCCGAGTCCGGGGAGGCGCCGTTCGTCACAGCGCTCGCAAAGGCCCAGAATGACATCCGGGTCATGGTCTACATGATGGGCTATGGGGGAATCCTGGACACGCTCAAGCAGAAGGCTTCGGAAGGGAAGCTGGTGCGGGTGATTCTCGATCAGTCCCAGATCGACACCAACCAGAAGTACTACGACCAGCTCACCGCAGCCGGGGCCCAGGTGCGCTGGAGCGATCCGCAGTTCACGTACATGCACGCCAAGGTGCTGGTGGTCGATGGCAAGGAAGCCGTGCTGTCCACGGGCAACTACTCGAAGTCGTACATGGCCAAGGAGCGGAACTACATCGTAAGCGACAAGGATCCGCAGGACCTGGAAGACATGATCGCGCTGTTCGAGGCGGATTGGCAGAAGGTCACCCCGGACCTGTCGTGCACGCGGCTGGTCGTCTCTCCTGTCAACGCCAAGGACCGGATCCTCGCCGTGATCCATGCTGCGACGTCGTCGCTTGCGATCGAGTCCATGCAGTTTTCGGACAAGCAGGTGCGAGAAGCCGTGGCCGAGCGCAAGGCAGCCGGCGTGGAGGTTCGCGTGCTGCTCGCAGCTCCGAGCTGGATCGACGCGAACACCGATGCAGCGGCGTACCTGGCAGGGCTCGGGATCGAGGCGCGGTGGCTGGCGAGCCCGAGCGTGCACGTCAAGGCGATCGTGGCTGACAGCGCCAGAGCCTACGCTGGGTCGGAGAATCTGAGCTGGACATCGCTGACGAAGAACCGGGAGGTCGGGGTGGTCACCGAGGAGGTGGCGGTGGTCACGACGATGCAGGAGACGTTCGAGGCGGACTGGGAGATCGCGACGGTGTTTGGGAATTAGCCGTAGGCAGTTGCAGAGGGGCGGCAGCGCCCGCCGGGCACTTGGAAAGAGGGCCCGTCGCGCCGGTCGTCAGTGCGCGCGCGGCGATTCCGGCGAGAGGTACTGCCAGACCGCGAGGAACCAGAAGAAGGCCGAAGTCAGCAAGCCGAACACGGCGAGCACGATCGCCGCCGTTGCCCGTGCATAGGGTCGCGTGCGCGTCGAGCGGATTGCTTTCCACAGCGCAAGAGGAGCGGTCAGTGGCGCGCAGAAAACGACAGAAGCGATCGCCAAGCCGAGCGCCCAGTTCGCGTCGCCCTTGCCGTCGTCCTGCGGGCTGGGACGTGGAACGGCATCCGACGGCGCCTCGTTCGGGATCATGGACGACATGGCGGTCACCCTATCATTGGACCGCTTGCGCCGCCGCCTTCCTCAACGCGCCTTCGCCCCTTCGCCCACCGCCTTGCGCGTGATGTAGAAGAAGTCCCTCGACGACGCGTCTCTTACATACTCTCCACGCGAATGGATCAACCCCGGGTACAGAGGACGCGCTGTCAGGGTCTGAGGCTCGAACAGCAGGAACTTCGGAAGCGACCCGTTCACGTCCAGCTGCCCCACCGTGTCTGCCCCTGCATGCGCCATCGCACGCGCCATCCCGCTCGCTGTCACTGCTTCTCCAATCCCCACGAACAACACCCGGCCCGTTGCGTCGATCCCCACCGCTGATCTTCGGATGTACGTACTGCCACTTACCGACGCTCCCCAGTTCGTGTTCCCATCCACCAGGACCCCGTCTCCGAATCTTCCCTTGCGAACCAGGCACTGCGGCGTCTGCCTCCACCACACGCGCGACGCCGGCTCCCCTTCGAGCTCGCTCCACGTGTCGATGGCAATGCGCCCGTCGCTGGTCTTGACGATCGTGCAGCCCCAGGGCTGGGCGCGCAGCAGTGTGATGCCGTGAACGTGCATGCCCAGGTTGCCATGGACCGCCTTGAATCCACCATTGAAGGCTGCGAGTACAGTCGATTGGTGCTCCTTGGGGATGAGTCCAGGACGGCTCATCGTGCGGGCTTCAGGTTCGGTCGCCTCTGGAACGTAGAGTCCCGGCTCGAGGTGCAGCTCCACGCTCGACAGATCCACGGCAACCACGGCCACAGCCGCCCACGCCCGCGCATCATCCGGGTGCAGGAAGGTCTTGTACATCCTCGCAGGCTCGCCCGATTGCCGCGCGTCGGCCAATGGCGTCCAGAGCCCGTCCCCGGTCGAGGTGTAGCGCTCGTGCATCGGCCCCACCGGCGCGGGCTTGAACGCAACATCGTTGTCTGCGGTCTTCGGTGCAGGCTGCGGTCCTGCTGCCGAGGGAACGCTGGGGGCTGGACGCCACATCGGCTGCGGAGGATCCGAGGCGTGACGCCATCGGTTCCACTGCTCCTCAACGCCATAGACTGCGTCCTCGACCTTCCCTACCGCAGGCGCGCCCACCACCGACCTGCCGACGTCCGCGAGCCAGGGGCCGAGCCACGAGGTGTGCTGAACACCAGCGCGAAGGGCAAGGAGAGAGCCGACGATCACCAGAGCCGCAACGCCGGCCACTTGCTTCCTCGAGGCCACGAACCAGTGTAGCGCCTCGGCCGATCGAATGCCGGTCGCACCGCAGAGCGCGACTGAGACGTTCGATCCGAGCGCTGATCAGGGGTGTTCTACCAGGCCGGGCCAACCCCGTTCGGGCTGTACGCGCACGGAGGCACTGGACCCATCCCAGGGGGTGCAACTCCGTAGGGCGCTCCATAGCCGTATCCGGGCAGGGGCCCCACGCGCCCGCGCCACTGCGGCCCTGCAGCTCTCCAGCGCGGTGCATTCACGTAGTCTTGCCAGCTCTGGTACGCGTACGGGCTGGGCGCCTGCCTGGGCGTGATCTCGGTGTCCCGCGTGATCCCGCCTGCGAGCACGCCGTCGCCCGTGTAGCCGAGATTGATGCTGCGCGGGCGTGCCTTCGGCGCCGGGTCCACAGGCGCAGCCGCCATGAGCTCTCGCGGAGTCTGCGTCGGCTCGTCTTCCGCTTCTGGCTCCGGCTCGCTCTGGATCAACGCCTGCGGAGGATTCGGGTCCGGTGGCTTGGGCCGCCAATACTCCGGCGACGCTGGCGGACCCATGTACTCCGTGCACCCGACGAAGGACGTGATCGCCAAGGCGGCTAGCCATACCGTTCGACCTTGCACGTGACCTCCTTGCTGGCGGAGTGCGCCCGTCTTCCTGAACCTTCTCTGGTTCCTGTCTGTTCCACAATCCGACAAAGGTCTTGCGATTCCTTGGCCCGAAGAGCAGAACCGCCCATCATGATCGCGCGGCCGGGCAGCGCCGTCAATTGAAGGCAGCGGACATGAGCGCATCCAGACGAAGGCGGCCAGGCAAGCGGCAAAGCCGATCAGGCTCTGGCTGGTGGCTCGCTGCCGCTCTGGTCATCGTCGCGTCCGTGGGCCTGACCTGCGCCAGGAGTGCGCCCCACCCCGGCGCCCCTGGACGCCACGCGTCGTCTCCGCCCAGAACCACGCACCCCACAGCACCAGCTCCGCCAACCGCTCCGCTGCCTGTGCCCACTGCCACGGATCCGGGCGGGATCGCCCGCTCCATCCACGCGGCCATGGGAGTTCCTGCGGACGCAGACCCTTCTGACGACTACCTCATGGACAAGGGGTCGTATGTCCTGTCCTACAACCCAGGGCGCAGGGTCGCGAACTGGGTCAGCTGGCACCTGGACCGCTCGCTGCTCGGCTCAGCGCGTCGCAAGGACAAGTTCATGGCCGACGACGCCCTTCCGCCGGGCTTCGTTCGGGTGACGTCGTCGGACTACGCGCACTCTGGCTATGATCGAGGGCATCTGTGCCCGTCAGCCGATCGTTCGGACTCCGACGCGGACAATGCCACCACGTTCCTGATGACCAACATGCACCCCCAGCTTCACGAGCTGAACGACGGGCCGTGGGGAGATGCGGAAGAGCACGAGCGCACCCTGGCGCGCCAGGGCAAGTCCCTGTTCATAATCGCCGGCGGGGTCTTTGGCCGGTCGCCCAAGACCATCGGACGGGCCGCGGTGGCTGTCCCGGACGCGAGCTTCAAGGTCATGGTCATCCTGGAGCCAGGGCAGCGTGCTGGTGACGTCACCGCGTCTACGCCGACCCTCGCTGTGATCATGCCAAATCAGCCTGGAGTATCGCGAAAGCGTTGGACCGAGTACGCGGTCTCGATCGACGAGGTGGAGCGGGTGACCGGGTACGACTACCTGTCGAGCGTATCGGCCGCAGTCCAGCAGGTGATCGAGAGCCGGGTGGGGTCGGAATAGGGGATGGGGCGGCCGTCTGAGCCGGACACTCGTCCGCTCCCGGACGTTCCAGCGGACATCTGTCCGCATGGATTTGAATCTCACGGCTCGGGCTGAGCTTGTGGGATACATGCGAGGGGCAGAGACTCACGGGTCCGACCCGTTGCGTCAGCCTCTACGAAGATCTGCGGTGATCCGCGGCTACTCCGGTCCGGAGCCTGGGTCTTCAAGCGATCCCGCGCGCGTCTCCCGCAGGCTCCGCGCGAACCGCGAGCTACAAAACCCCTCTCCCAACCTCCCATCTCCCTGTGAAAACCTCTGCCCGTGAAGGTAGCCCCCTAGGGTTATTTCCCAGAGAATTGCACTGCGTCGAAGCGCAACGATGGGCGACGGTTCGAGGAGTATGGGTACGGGTCGTTGCCCAGCTCCACGAGCTTCCTCCAGAACGTGAGGTGGTTGGCCGACAGGTTCATCTCCGCGATCGGGCCCACACGCTGGCCTTTGTCGAACCATTGCCCCTGCACGCCAAAGGAGAAGTCCCCGGTGGCAGAGTTCGAGTTTCCGCCGATGAAGTTGGTGATCAGGATTCCGGTGCCCATGTTGGCGAGCAGCCCGTCCAGATCCACCCCTCCCCGCTCCCAGACCAGGTTGCCGCGCGCTCCTGAGGTGGCATCGGTCTTGAGCTTGCGGGCGTAGTAGGTGTCCAGGTAGAAGCTGCGAAGGGTGCCCCTTTCGAAGACAGGACGTGGCCGCGTCGCCATCCCTTCGTAGTCGAAGGCCGTGGACCCGAGCCCCTCGATCACGTGCGGATCGTCGATCACGTGCAGCAGCGGGCTTCCCACGGTCTGCCCTATCTTTCCCGCAAGAAACGACCTCTTCTGCTGGATCGCGCCGCCTTCCAGGGCGCTCCAGAGCGCATCGAGCAGACGGTTCGCGCAGGCGTTCTCGATCACGCACGGGTACTCCCCGGTGGCACGTGGGGAAGCGCCTACACGTCGCGCTGCGCGTCGAGCAGCACGCTGGCCGACCTCTTGCGGGGACGCCAGCTTGGATTTCGAGATCGACGTCGCATACCAGCCTGCAGCGGGTTTTCGATCGTTGGCGTCGCGGACGGTCACCTGCGCGCTCAGGGAGAAGTTCGAGTTCGTCTCGATCCCCTCCATCCCGTTGGACGTCACCTTGGCGAGCTCGGACAGGCTGGTCGAGCACGAGGTCTGGACCGAGAGGATCTGCTTGTGGATCTCGGGAAGGCTCCGGGCGCCGGCTTCGACCTCGGATGCCATCTGCCTGCGCCAGTCTGGCGACACGTTCAGCACTTCCCGGTCGAAGAGCTTCAGATCCGTAGCGATGCGCGACGCATACCGATCCGGATCGGCCAGGGCGCGGTTCGGGTCAGGCGCAAGCGCGCGGGTCATCGCGACCGACTCGCCGATGAACTGCTCGATGGCCTGGGGACGAAGGTCGCTGGTGGTGTTCGACGAGTAGCGCCCGTCCACGTACAAGGCGAGGCTCAGCGACAAGCTGGTCGATTCGCGCACGCGTTCGATGTGCGCATTGCGGCGTTCGACCGACGATTCGGAGTTGCGATGGACCGTGGCACGCACGCCTTGCGCTCCCCTTGCGAGGGCGATCTTCATGCCTTGGCGCGCCTGGTCGAGGAGGTCTTTGGACTCTGCGCTCATGACTTCCTCCCGCCCACGGAAATGGCGTTGGCACGTGCTGTGGGCAGCCCGAACCCGACCGGGATCCGCTGGCCGTCCTTGCCGCAGTAGCCTGCTCCCGAGTGCATCTGCATGTCGTCGGCGACCATGTCGATGTTCTCCAGGACCTTGGGTCCGTTGCCGATCAGGTTGGCATCCTTGACCCGACGCGTGAGCTTGCCGTCCTCGATCATCCGGCCGTGCTTCAGGTAGAAGGTGAAATCGCCCGCGCCGATGTGCACTTCGCCGTTGGAGAACATCTCGGCGTAGATGCCCTTCTTGACCGAGGCGATGATCTCCCCGGCCTTGTGCGGGCCGTTGAGCATGTACGTGTTGCGCATGCGAGGCACGGGCGGAAAGCGGTAGGACTCGCGCCGACCCGAGCCGGTACGACCGACCTTGTAGTGCCCTGCCGAGATCCGATCGTGCATGTACGAGCGGAGAATCCCCTTCTCCACCAGGACCGTGCGCTGCGCCTCTGCACCTTCGTCGTCGATGTTGATCGACCCGCGCATCCTCTCGTTCGTGCCGTCGTCGACGATGGTCACCATGTCCCCGGCAATGCGCTTTCCGACGCGGTCCGAGTAGATCGAGATCCCCTTGCGGTTGAAGTCCGCTTCCATGCCGTGGCCGATGGCCTCGTGCAGCAGGATGCCGGACAGCCCGGGCGCGAGCACGACCGGGTACTCGCCCGGAGGGGGCGGCGAGGCCTCGAACAGCAGCATCGTGAAGTCCGCAGCTTCGTGTGCGACCTTGTCCACGCGCTCCTGCGAGTGGAATGAGACCCCGTCGCGCGCTGCCAGGCTCTGTCCGCTCGACTCGGTCCTGCCATCCTTCTCCGCAACGCAGCTGACCCCGAGCACGGTCATCGGCTGGTCGTCCTCCACCAGACGCCCTTCCGAGTCGGCGACCAGCACGCGCGTCGACTCGTCGTCGATCGATGCCTTGACCTTGACGATGTGCGAGTCGCGCGCCTTGGCCTGGGCCTCCGCACGCTGCACGATGGGCAGCTTCTTGTCGATGCCGATGTCCGTCCACGGCACCGCGATCCTGTACCGATCCGGGATCGCAGCGACCTGCAGCGGCGGCAGATCAGCGCGCGCAGGACCGTCGGCCACAGCAGCAGCGGTCGATGCTGCGGCGAGCAGCGCCTTCTCGCTCAAGTCCTCGCAGAACGCATAGCCCGTGGCGTCGCCCTTCAACACCCGCACACCCGCTCCGAGCATCACCTCGGCGTAGGCGCGGTTCACCTCGCCGTCCTCCATGCCGATCCAATGGCTGACCTTGTGCTGCAGGAACACCTCGCAGAAGTCGCCGCCTCTGGACATTCCACGTGCGATCACGCGCGAGACAAGGGCTCTGTCCACGCCGAACGCTGCGAAGTACGACGGACCCACGGGCGCTACTCTGCGCGGAGGGGTCGGTCCCAGGTTCGCAGGGCGAACCACCAAGGTCTCGCCGCAGCCGGACAGAATCTCGGGAAACGTCAGGATCGCGGTTCCCCATGCCGCGGTCTCGAGGAAACGCCGCCGGGTCGTGCTCATGCGCGGACGTTAGCGCAAGGCTTGATCCCGTGCATCGGGGTTCGGAATTGGATGTCCCTACTCCGCGTCCGAACGGACCGATTCGAGCTCCGCCCGAGCCGTTTCCGTGGATCGGAACTCGGTCGCCAGGGGCAGATCGCGTCCCCCCAGCGCCGCGGACCGATAGGCGGTCGTGATCAACTGGACCGCCAGGTACGCCTCCAACGCGTCCTTGCCCACAAAGTCGTCGGCGTCGATCGCTGCCTTGAACTCGTCGAACAGCGAGCGGAACCAGGTCACGTGGCTCGCGTCCATCCAGTTGGACGAGATCGATCGCCGCTCCGTGGTCCACTTCGTCGACGCAGTCGGATCTCCATTGGGCGGCTTGACCACCGAGATCTGCATGTCGTCGTCGTCGACCGTGATCGCTCCTCGGTCTCCGTGGATCGTGTAGATCACCTTGCGCACGCCGGCTTTCCAGGTGAGGAAGCTGCTCGCGACCCCTGTGGGGAACGTCAGGGTGGCTGTAAAGCTGTCCTCGGTGTCGTAGCGGTCGGAATCGACGGTGATCGTTCGGGCCGAGATGGACGTGGGATACGAAGCCAGCCATTCGAAGGCGAGGTAGAACGTGTGAGGTCCGTGGTCCATCGCGATGCCGCCGCCGGACAGCATGCGGTCTCGCCGCCAGTGCGGAAGCCATTCAGCCACGCCCTTGGCGTGCGTGTTCCGGTACGTCGAAAGCGTGACCGTCTGGACACGTCCAATCGCGCCGCTTGAAAGGATCTCTCGGATCGCCTTGACCACGCCTGCGTGCTTGTAGTTGTGGCAGGGGAACAGGACTCGACGAGCGCGCGAAGCGTGCGCGAGCATGCTCCTGGCATCCTCGAGCGTGGTGGCCAACGGCTTCTCACAGAAAACGTGCAGGCCGCGGTCCAGCGCGTCGTGCGCGATCCTTGCGTGCACGGTCGGAGGCGTGGAGATATCGATGAAGTCCAGGTTGCCCGCTTCCTGTGCGAGCAGGGATCGGTGATCCGGATAGATGCGAGCAGACGGCAGCGCCTGTTGTGCGGCCAGCCGACGTGCTTCCGTCATGTCCGCCACCGCGACGATCTCCACGTCGCCGCGTTCTCGTGCGCTCTGCAGATAGCCGGGAACGTGGCCCTGACTGGAAATGAAGCCGTAGCCGACCAGCGCTCCGCGCAGAGGTCGGTTGCGCCCGCGCGCGTCACCCTTGGATTCAGATTTCCTTGCCATTTCACTTGCCAACGATTGGGGGGACCCTTGGTTGTCGTTCCTACACCCGTTGCGGAAGAATTTTCCAGACACAGTCGTGACTAGGCGCGCGGCGTTACAAGATTCGAGCCATCTCCGTGGTTTCAACCAGCTCGGAACTCAACCCGCTCTCACCTCTTTGGTGCACGGTTCCCCAGACCGCAATCCGCGGTCCCGCAGGGATTTCAAACACCTGGAAACCAGCGTCCCATCCGCGACTTTCCTCGACTTGCGCCTACAGACCATGGACGACAATTGCGTCCGGGCCGGATCCGCGTTTGGGGAACCTACGGAACCTGTCGGATTCCCGTCACCACCGCTCGAATCGAACCAAGTCTGATAGCGGCTTGCGCTTCATCTCCACCCGCGTGTCCGCTGCGTACCCCAGTGGGGTGAAGGCCACCGGCTCCACCCAGGACGGCAAACCCAGAATCTCGCGCGCTGCGCCGACATCGAACGCTGCGATCCAACAGGTCCCCAGCCCGACGTTCGTCGCTGCGAGGATCAGATGATCCATCGCGATCGTCACGTCCACGTCGCTGTAGTTCTTGCCGTCGCGACGCACCCACGTGTCTCTCGGAATGCCGCAGGCACAGATCACGATCGGCGCCTGGGCAAACCAATCCTTCGCGTAGATCCGGGTCAGCTCGGCGGCGCGTCCCTGGGTGCGGATCACGATCAGCTGGAAGGGCTGACGGTTGCATGCGGTAGGCGCAAGGCGCGCGGCTTCGAGCACGTGCCTGAGCTTGGCGTCTTCCACCGGGTCTTGACGATATGCGCGACAGGAATAGCGGGCAGCGATCAGCGCTGAGAATTCCAACGGTCGTCTCCTTGCGTCTGCGAGCAGGGCCAGGATGTAACCATCGGCGGCAGGTGCGCAACCTCGGGCGGCAGGTGGCGTTCGACCGCTGCGTACGCGCTTTCGAGCGTGGAGCACGACTTGAGCTCCTCGAACAGCCCCCGCATCGCTGGCTCACAGCGGACCATCGACTGGCACCATCCCTTGAGCCTGCCCAGGGAGTTCAAAGGGCGCTCACCCCATGCGTGCCTCTGCTGAATCAGCCGAAGCACCAGGGCCATCCTCTTGTGCCAGCTCCACATCGCGTCGTCGATCCCGCGCAGCACCCGAAACAGCTCAGGACGCTCGATGGCGCCGCGGCCGATCATGAACCGATCGCACCCCGTGACTTCCCTGCAGCGAAGGAAGTCGTCGGGCGATCGGATATCACCGTTGGCAACCACGGGAACCGCGAGCGCTGCGCGCGCCTTGCCGATTCGTATCCAGTCCGCGGTGTCGTCAAAGCCCTGCGCGCGCGTTCGCCCGTGGATGGTCACCAACGCAGCGCCGCCAGCCTCCGCGGCGCGTGCAAGGTCGACCACGTGGTCCGGGTCATCCCAGCCGAGCCTGATCTTGGCCGACACCGGAATGCTCGACGGCAGCGTCTTGCGGACGGTGGCCACGATCTGCTCGACGCGTCTGGGGTTCCGAAGAATGGCGGCACCACCGTCGTGGCCATTGACCTTGCGCACCGGGCAGCCGAAGTTAAGGTCGATCCAGGGAGCTCCGAGCTCGGCCAGGCGATGGGCGGCAACGGTCATCCTTCCTAGATGGGAGCCGAGCAGCTGTGGATGGACCGGGGTGCCGGAAGAAGTGAAACCCTTGCGCGGGGCTTCTCTCCACGCCTTGAGGATGACCGCATCCGTGACCGGAATTCCTCCCACCCGTATGAACTCACTCACGCAGTGATCGATGCCCCCCAAGGCGGTGAGCTGCTCGCGCATCATTGCGTCGATCACGCCTTGCATCGGCGCGAGCGCGAGCGTGAACGAAGGAGCGGACATCGCAGGCACACTAATTCAAGAGTTGCGACGCTGGAGAAGTTTCCTGCCCAGCGCGCTGTCTCGCGTGATCGAGAGCGCCTTGCTCGAGCCGACCTTGTGGCAACGCAACGCTTTCCGCTATGATGGGTAGATGCGCATTGTCGACTGGAGCCGGGTTTCGGTCTGCGCCCATGTGCTTGGGGTGGCCACGCTGGTCATGGTGGCCGGATGCGGAGGCGCGGATTCCGGGGACACGACAGCCAGCGGCGGGCCGGAACCCCAGCCTGAAGCATCGCCATCCGAGGCGGGAGCTGACCAGGCGGCTGAAGACCAGAACGCCCCCATCGATGCGATGCAAGAAGCGGATGTCCAGGAAACCGGCCCGACGTGCATGCCCAAGACGTGCGCGCAGCTGGGAGCGAACTGCGGCGAGGCTCCGGACGGTTGCGGTGGGAAGATCGAGTGTGGGACTTGCCAATCCGGGCAGATCTGCGGTGGCGGAGGGGGGTCGAACAAGTGCGGTGTCAATCCGTGCTACCCGAAGACGTGCGCGCAGGTGGGGGCAACGTGCGGGCTGGCGACCGATGGGTGCGCGCTGGTGATCGATTGCGGGTTCTGCCCTGCGCCTCTCACCTGTGGAGGAGGCGGCAAGGAAGGCCAGTGCGGATGCGCACCCAAGACCTGCGCACAGATCGGAGCCAGCTGCGGTACGGCCCCGGACGGATGCGGCGGCGTCGTGGACTGCGGCTCGTGCGCCTCTGGACAGACCTGCGGCGGCGGCGGAACCAACCAATGCGGCACCCAGGGCTGCACGCCCAAGAGCTGTGCGCAGCTGGGAGCCAGCTGCGGCGTGGTGTCGGACGCGTGCAGCAAAGCGGTGGACTGCGGAAGCTGCACCTTGCCCGACGTCTGCGGCGGCCAGGGCATGCCCAACCAGTGCGGGTGCACGCCCAAGACCTGTGCACAGCTCAGCGCCAGCTGCGGGCTCGTACCCGGAGGATGCGGCTCGGACGTCGATTGTGGAAGCTGCGGGGCTGGTGACACGTGTGGGGGCGGCGGAGTCGATCATCAATGCGGGTGCGTGTGCCAGCTTCCCCATGCGACCACGACCTGCGTGAAAGCCGGCTGCTCGGTCAAGTCCTGCGACATCGGGTTTGCCGATTGCGACGGCGATCCGTCGAACGGATGCGAAGCGGATCTAGCGTCCGATGGGAAGCACTGCGGCCAATGCGGCAACAGCTGTGACGACGGCAACGGGTGCACCGTGGGCGACAGCTGTCAGGCCGGGACGTGCGTACCGGGTACTCTGATCACCTGCGACAGCCCGCCCAATGCGCAGTGCTACGCAGCAGCGGGCACGTGCGAGGCCGCTACAGGACAATGCGTGTACGTGCCCGCGGTTTCGGGCACGGCCTGCAATGCTGACAGCAATGCATGCACGAGCGACACGTGCGATGGCAAGGGCACCTGCGCGGTCGGCGCTGCCAAGGTCTGCAACACGCCGCCGAACGCTCAATGCTACAACGCGACAGGCACGTGCGCCCCTGCTACTGGAGTGTGCTCGTATACACCCAAGGCGAACGGCACCGCGTGCGGCACCTGTCACGAGTGCACTTCAGGCGTTTGCGGCAACTCGCCCAACGGCACCGCATGTGGGGCCAATGTCTGTCACTACTGCTCCGCGGGTGCGTGTGCGGTTCGCGCGACCGGCTACCAGTATGACGGCACGGAGTCGCACCGGTGCTGCGGTGGCTCGCCGGTCGACATCTCGTCGAACGAAAGCCACTGCGGGGGATGCGGGCTGGCCTGCGCGAGCGGTCATACATGCCAATCAGTGTCAGCGACGACGAGCTGCACCTACCATCCCGCGACGACGTCGGGGCGGTGCGGGTGCAATGCGAACTCCGAGTGTCCGAAAGGCACGAACGGGTTGAACCAGACGTGCAGGACGTACACGCCCTACACCAACATCTGCACGCCGGACACAGCCGCCTATTGCGCCTCCGGAGAGACGTACCGGGACATCTCCTCCTGCCCGAACTACTGCTACTACCCCTGACGGAATCGGCTACGGTTTTGCATCCCGGCAGCAGCGGAAGCCGGTCGAGTAGTCGTGGTACTTCGCCTCGTGGCCGATCGTCACGAAGCGACACCCCTTTCCGTGCTCGCTGGTCGTGCTGAAGAATCCACCCATGAAGATCGCATTGCCGGTGCGCGGCCCGACCTTCTTCTGGATGTCCTCCTGCAGCGGGATCTTGGTGGACAGGGATGGATCCACCTTGTCGCTGATCCACTCGTGGACGTTGCCGACCAGATCGAAAACCCCGTAGCTGCTCACGCAGGAGGCGTATTCCCCCGTGCGCGCGAGAAAGCCAGGCTGCTGGTCGAGCATGGGGCTGTTGAAGTGATCCTCGTACTTCCAGTTGCGCGAGTTGGTCCCGAAGAACTTCGAGAGCAGGTGCCCCTTGCCGCTGTTGCACTTGCCCTTGGTTTCCGTGTTTCCATAGGGGTAGATGAATCCTCGCGAGCCCTGGCATGCCCGGTACCATTCCGCCAGGGAGCACAGACGCTTGCCAGCGTTCGTGCATGCCTGCTCTGCTTCCAGCCGGTTGATGTAGGCTTGCGGAAACACGCCCGGGGCTGCGACCGCCTTGTAGCTCACGCCCTTCTGGGGACGCTCGAAGTAGGGGTGAACGGCGTCTTGACCTCCGTCGCCTGGAAGGACCAGGTGCGCCTCGTAGCGGTCTATGCAGGCCCTGCCCACACGCGCCATCTCTGTGAGGCAGCCAGGATCAGCGCCAGCATCAGGCGCAGACGGAGGCGTCGTCGGGACCGCAGAGGCCGATGCGGACGGGATCCCGGATTCGAGCTCGGAAGAAGACGCGGATGCTGGGGGCTGCGCCGATGCAAAGCTGGACGGAGCGCTTGCCGGCACCAGCCCTGGGGCAGCAGGAGCCTTGTCCGCATCCCTGGCGCGTGAGCACGCGATCGGGATCAGCGCAACACAGAGCACAGCGAGAGCCGGATGGCGTGGGACAGGGTTCATTTCGTTCTTTGCAACAGCAACGGCAATCGCCGCCCACGCTATCACGACGCGCCCCCTCTGCAAGGCGCTGTTCCCCCGACTCCTCGGTTCGGAGTATGCTCGAGGAGCAAGGCACGGCACGTGCCGATCGTTGCCTGAGGAGGCTCCCATGCGCCCCATCCGTGTTCCGGTCCTTTTGTGGATTGCGGCTCCGCTGCTGGTTTTCGCGTGCAGCTCTGCCTCCGGCGATGGCTCTTCCTTCCCCGGTCAGGGAGGCAACGGCACCGGAGGCACAGCCGGAACGATCGGGCTCGGCGGCACGGGCGGCGGGCTCGACATCGATGGCGCGGCAGGAGGCGGGCCCCCGCCCTGCCCCCAGGAAACCCAATACGTGTACGTGGTCACGGGCGATAACGTCTTCTACAAGTTCGATCCCCCGACCCTGATGTTCAACGAGATCGGCAAGCTGTCCTGCCCGAACACCGGGGGCAATACGCCATTCTCCATGTCGGTGGACCGCAAGGGCGTGGCCTGGGTCGTGTTCAACGGAGGCAAGATCTACTGGGTCGACGTCAAGACTGCGAAGTGCACTGCCACGAGCTATGTCGCGAGCCAGAGCGGATTCACCACGTTCGGCATGGGATTCTCGTCAGACTCCGCGGGGAGCATCGAGGAGACGCTGTACGTGAGTCAGTCGGACGTGACAGCCTCGATCAAGGGGCTGGCAAAGATCAACACGACCACGCTCAAGCTCGAGCCGATCCACGACTACGACTTGATCAAGGGCAAGCGCGCGGAGATGACCGGCACCGGCGATGGGAAGCTGTTTGGCGCGTTCGAGGGAAAGCCCTACATCGTGGCGGAGATCGACAAGACCAATGCGAACATCCTGTCGCAGGCGCCGCAGGATGCGATCCAGTACGAGCCCAACAGCTCCAACTTCGCCTTCGCAGCGTGGGGTGGCGACTTCTGGCTCTTCGTGGGGCCGGGAACGTCGACTGACGTGTTCCAGTACAAGCCGGCGGACAGCACGACGGACAAGGTCAAGTCCGTGGACTTCGAGATCGTGGGAGCAGGCGTGTCGACCTGCGCGCCGGTCAAGCCGCCAGCCTAGCCGCGCGCAGAAGCATGTGATCCGAACCCGCGGCTCCGATCAGCGAGATCCCCACGGGCGCGCCATCGCACAGCCCTGCCGGCAAGGTCACTTGCGGAAGCCCCGCGAGCCCGGCGATGCACGTCAGCTGCTGGGTGCGAGCCCGGAAGCTCTCGGAGTCGTGCTCTGACTCGCCGCGGAGCGGCGCTGGCCCGGGCGCCGTGGGAAGGCACAGCACACCGCCGCCTTGCAGAAACGCTTCGAGGCGCTCGCCAACACGGGCGCGCACGCCGTCCGCCAGCGCGGCCTGCGCTGCGGTCACCTTCCGAGCCGCGTCGAATCGTCGCTGAATCGACGGACCGAGCCGAGGTCGCGTCTGCTCGATCCAGGCGCCGTGCTGCTTCCACGCCTCCCAGCCTTGCAGCACGCGGAATGCGTCAGCCCACGCCTCGAGCCCTTCTGGCGCCAGGACTTCGTGCTCGACCGGAATCGCACCCAAGCGAGGAACCCACGAACGGATCCGATCGTCCTGTGCCAATGCAAACGCATCCTCCGCGATCACCAGCCGCAGGGGCGACGTCGAAGGACCAGCTCCGATCAGCACTTCCCCTACCCTTCGCAGCATGGCGCCGTCGCGCGCGAACCACCCCACGGTGTCGAACGATGGTGCCAGCGGGGTCACGCCTGAAACGGCGAGGGCGCCGTAGGAGGTGCGAATCCCGAATACTCCGCAGAAAGAAGCTGGAATTCGAACGGAGCCGCCGGTGTCGGTGCCGAGCGCAAAGTCGATGAACCCCGCAGCCACAGCTGCAGCTGACCCGCTCGAGGAGCCGCCTGGAACGCGATGGGGCGCTGCTGGGTTGATCGGGGTGCCGTAGTGAGCGTTCTCGCCTGTGAGGCTGAACGCAAGCTCCTCCATGTGCGTCTTGCCGACCAGGGTTGCGCCAGCGGCGAGCAGCGCGTCCACGACCGGGCTGGTCCGCGCGGCAGGAGCATGGGTGCGTGCCCAATCAGGGGATCCAAATCCGGTCACTTCGCCATGCAGGTCGAAGATGTCCTTGATGGCAAACGTGGTTCCTGAAAGCGGGCCGTGCGCGGTCGGCTCTCGATGCACCTCGGAGATGAACGCGTTGTGCATTTCACCTGGGAGTATCGCCGATTTCTCGCGTCCGCAGTCGGCCTACCAGGAGCCCGCGAGAACGCCGGCGATCCTACCAGGAGCCCGCGAGAACGCCGGCTCGCATCTCGGTGGTGGCACAGCGCGACAGGTCCTGCTCGAGCTTCAGGATGCGTTCGCAAGCCAGACGCGTGACGTCGGCATCGTAGCGTGTGGCCGGTGTCGGCGGGTCCCTGGTCGGGTCGGGCTCAGCGGCAATGGCAAAGGTGCGCATCTGTGCGAGCCTGTCGCGGGTACACATGATCAGGAGGGGATCGCCCGACGCGTGGGCCTGCTCCACGACCAGCTCGGTGCGACAGATCGCGGCGCGAACCGGGGAAAGCTCGGCACAACGCGCGGCCCCTTCAGGAGCGCTCGCCACAGCTCCGAGCGGAGCGCGCATGCGTCCTCCCTGGATGTCGAACGACAGCTCGAGACGCCGATCGTGCCCAAGCCCGGATCGCGGCGTGAACACATGGATGGTGATGGCCGCAGGCAGCGAATCGATTCGGAAGGACTGCGTGGTGGCCAACGAAACCACATGATCGCGTGACACATCTTCAGCCGAAGTGCGGACCGACAGGGTGTGCTGGCCGCGAGAGACGCGCATGGAGCCGACCTGGACCGATTCCGAGTCCGAGTGTTGCAGCGCTTTGCCCTGGGTCGTCTCTTCCTGCTGGCCGTCGATGGAAACCGTAATCGAGCGAAGGGCATAGGGCGCGGATGTGTGGTTGGTGGCCAGGACCACCATGTTTCCGCGCTCCATGGGGAGCTGCTGCATCGATCCGGCGCAGCCGAGAGCCCCCACGACGACGGCGACTGGAAGGAGGTCGGTGATTCTCACGATCTGCTGTGTTGCACCTGGGACAAGGGGCGTTCACGGAGCCACGCCCGAAGTTCCGGTGAGCACTTGGTCGATGTCGGCTCCGAGGTCCTTGCCGTCCGTACCGGCTGCTTTGTACGTGCTCGTAGGTGCAAGGTGATAGTCGCCGCCGGCGAAGTCGACGAACCCGACCTCGTCGGTCGTGGCAGGGAAGAAGTTGTCCGCAGGATAGGCGCTCGCCGAAGCGCCGATGATCGCGTTCTTCACAAAGACATAGCCGGGGAAATAGGCCTCGAGCGCGCTCGTTCCCTCACCTTTGCCCGAGCCGAACACACCGTAGCTGCCGTGGGACACGAGGTTGTTCTGGAAGAAGAAGCTGGAGGCGACCGGCACGCTGTCGCCTGCGGTCAGCACCGAGTTGCCGCTCACGAACGCGGTGTTGTGGTCGATCTTCAAGCCGGCAATCGGACGGCCCGGGCCGCTCGTTGCCTTGGAGGTGCCCGGGGTGATCACCTGGAAGACCCGCCCGTCGCCGTTCCACTTCGCCCCGTCGACGTCGTGGATCAGGTTGTTCCGGATCACCACGCCCGAGGTCTGCTGGCTCGGTTGCCCGTCATCCTCGCCCGCCATGTTGATCCCCGAGGCCGTGTGGCGAATCACGTTGTCCTGGATCGTCACGTCCCGAACGCCGGACCAGGGCGCGGTGCCGTCCTGGTTGCGCGGTGTGAGCAGGATCGCGAATCCGACCTGCGCGTCGCCCCAGTTGTGCTCGAAGACGTTGCAGCGCACGAGCACGCGCCGGGCGTTCTTGAACTCGAGCAGGTTCTTCACGGACCAGTGCTTCCCTGCGTAGCTGGGGTCGTCGACCTTCCAGGTCAGCGGCTTGTCGAAGTGGTTCTGGCGGATCTCGATGTCCGAGGGCACCAGGTCGGGCACCTTCGGGTCGGCGCCGCCGAAGATGATGTTCTCGCCTGACCCCTCGAGGTAGTTGTTGACGATCTTGAAGGGACCGGCGCCGTTGAACGAGCCGATCGCCTGTGCGTCCTGCCCTTCCGCGTGGCAGTCGGAAATGTACGAGTCGATCACCGCTGTGGACGCGCTGTTCAGCTGCACGCCGCGCTTGGTGTATCCGGTCGGGGTGCCGTGGACCCAGACCCGATCGAGGATGATGTCATGGGGCAGATCGCTTGCCGCGGTTTCGCTCCCGGTTCCCAGAGCGACCAGGGTGTAGATCTGCGCAGCAGCATCGACTGGCGTGATCTCCACGCCCATGATGCGGAAGTGATGGGCGCCAGGAGCGGCCTGGATGGCCGGGAGCGTGTTGGGTGCGAGGAGCTTGGGCAAGGCACTGGCATACGACGGCCCGATGCGGGTTCCTGCTGGTGGGAGGCTCGCGTCGTCGGCCGAGGAGCGGATGACGATGTACCCGGAGCCCTGCTTGTTGGGCAGCGTGAAAGGACCTGTGAAAGAAGCGCCTGCCTCGAGGGTGATCACGTCGCCTGGCACAGCCTTGTCGAGCGCGGCCTGGAAGTCGCCTCCGCTCGCCACTGCGATCGTCTGACCAGTGGGCGCGATCCAGGTCGTGTCGAGCCAGGTCTGCGGCAGCGCTTGCTGGATGTCGGGATCGGACGTGACGAGATCGCCGCATGCGCCCGGAGCTCCTCCTCCCCCTGTTCCAGACGTTCCACTCGCGCCCGAGGATCCGCCGGTACCTGCGACGCCGCCGGTGCCACCCGCAGCCTTGCCAGCCGTGCCCGCGCTGCCTCCCAGGCCGCCTTCGCTTCCGCCTGAGCCTGCCTGGCCTGCACTGCCAACAGGCGCGGCGTCATCGGAACCGCAACCAACCGCAACCACCCCGACCGCTGCAACCACGGACGCGACGACGACAGCGAGCTTCATGGCACCCTCCTGGATCGAACCCTTGATCCTTATCACGTCAGGGAGCGGGCAGGTTCTCGACAGGTGAGGATCCGTGGGTCAATATCCCGGGATCACCATGCCGCAGGACCCGCCCGTCGCAGTCGAAGCCGTTGTGGTCGCTACCCCGGACGAACCAGAGGATCGAGACTCGTGGACCGAAGTGCGCGAGTCGTGGGTTGGAGAGCCGCCCCCGGAGCCGGACGTGCAAGTCGTGGTGCCAGCGAGCAGCGTTGAGGCGATCTCGAGCAAGAAGTCAGCGCCTCCGCCTCCGCTTCCCACGAGTGCAGGAGCAGGAGATGGCGACGACACGGAGTCGGCGCGCATCTGCGAACGGTTGATGGAGACAGCGCTGGAGGCATTGGCAGGCTCTGACTACGAGGCAGCATTGATGGCAGCATCCACCGTGCTGCGAGCACAGCCCGCGAACCTGGACGCAGTGCAATGCGCGGAGATGGCAGGCCGGGAGCTCGTGAGGCGCTACGTCACGCGACTGGGCGCGCGCACCAGTGTGCCGCACGTTGTGCCAGGGCGGTCCCCATCGCCGCTCGATCCCTTCTCTCTTCTGCTGCTGAGCCAGGTGGACGGACGTTGCACCGTCGAGCAGCTCGTCGAGAGCGCGAATCTTCCGCTAATCACGGGGCTCAAGGCGCTCTCGGAGCTCTACCTCCACGGCTTCGTTCGGCTGGAGCTGGCCATCGCTGAGAGTGGGGCGTCAGGCACGTGAGACTGCACCTTCGCGAAGCAAGGCAGCGCGACGCTCCACCCACGTAGGGTGCGAGTAGTAGAATCCGCTGTACCACGGGTGCGGCGTCAGATTGCTCAGGTTCGACTCGGCCAGCCGGGTAAGGGCCTCCACGAGCGGCGTCGGCGTGCCCACCGCCTGACGCGCGTACGCGTCAGCCTCATACTCGTGCTTGCGCGAGATCGCATTGCCGAGCGGCGTCAGCCAGAACGTCGCCAACCCCGAGGTGAGCCCGATCAAGACCAGCAGCGGAGCGACCTGCCCAGGAGCGAAACCAAAGGCGTCGTAGAGCCACGGACGCTCGACCAGCAGACCGAGCACACCGAACCCGACCAGGGTGACGAGGATGGACAGGATCAATCCCTTGATCACGTGCCCTTTCTTGCTGTGCCCGATCTCGTGGGCGAGCACGGCTTCGATCTGCTCTTCGGTCATGGAGGCAATCAGGGTGTCGAACAGCACGATCCGACGGAACCTTCCGAGGCCGGTGAAGAACGCGTTCGAATGCGTGCTGCGCTTGCTTCCGTCCATGACCTGGATCGCAGACACCTGGAAGCCGCAGCGCCCGGCCAGCGCGATCAGCCTCTGCTTGAGCGAGCCGTCAGGCAGGGGCTCGAGCTTGTTGAACATGGGGAGGATGACCTTGGGGAAGAGCACGAGCATCACGAGCTGAAAGGCGACCATGACGACGAAGCCCCAGAGCCACCACATGCGCCCTGTCCACTGGATCAGCCCGAGCACCACGCACAGCAGCGGGTATCCGATGACGATCCCAAGGACCAGCCCCTTGATCCGGTCCACGATCCACAGGCGCACCGTGGTCCGGTTGAAGCCGAAGCGCTCCTCGAGACGAAACTGCACCCACGCGTCCAATGGCAATCCGGGGATCGACAGCACGATTCCCACGACCACGACGTACGCAGCAGACACCCACACGCTCGTTCCCAGCGTTCCTGTGATGGCGCTGTACAGCCGGGGCAGCAGACCGGAGAACACGACCACCGACAGGATGGCGGCGTCGTAGACGATGTCAAAGGCGCTGACCTTGGCGCGCGCGAGCGTGTAGTCGACCGACTTCCTTCGACGATCTTCCTCGATTGCCCCTGCCAGCCACGAAGGAGCCTCGGATGCCCACCGCGACGCTTCGTTCACGTTGAGCGCATTGAGCCATAGCTGCGCGGCGACGCGAGCGAGGATCAAGGCCACGAGGGAGCCGAGGATGAGCACACGCACTCCATGCGTTGGATCCGCGATGCCGGCAAGGGCTACTCGAAGAGCGAGAACTTCTGCGCCAGCCCGAGCAAGGCCCCGTATCGATCGCCTCCGGAGAGAAGCCCTTTCAGGCCGATGAGCGATACATCGGTCGACTTGGTCGCTGCCCACGACAGCCCGGCGGTGACGTGCAGTTGATGCGGGTCCCGGGACACGAACTTGACACCACCCACTTCGCCCAGGAAGGTCAGAGCCGTGCGCCCACCGATGGGGAGGCTCACGTCGACGCCGCCCTCGATCCCTGCCGGACGACCACGGCTCACTTCGAGACCTGGGTCGATCAATGCGCCGAGGTTGAGCACCACGTGCGCGTCGCCCCAGGATCGGCCGAACAGCACCAGCCCTTCGAACCCCGCACCCTTGGTGTCACGGGCAAAGGGGATCTTGGGCCCCATTTGCATGCCCAGGGCCCAGGCGCGGTTTCGCGCGCTGTCGCGCCAGTCCAGCAGTCCGATCTTGGATGCAAGCCAAAGGTTGTCCGGCCCGGGCCGGCTCCAGTCGAAGCCCCGCGAGCTCGGGCCTTCGATCGCGTACTGGCCATCGAGGTCGAGCTCCACGTTGCGGGAAAGCCCGATGTCGAGCTCCAGGTCAGGCAGCACGGTCTTGGTGGAATCCATGGCGCGAAGCACGCCGAGCTGGGTGTCGAGCTGGAACGTACCAGGGTCCTCCAGCTCGAGATCCGTGGGCTCGAAGAGCGGGCGCGGAGAGGCCGCCTGCGCGGCTGCCGGGCTCAGGGCGGCGACCGCGGCTGATGCAAGGACCGCAGTGTGCAATCGGCTCATGGGGACATCAGGGAAACCAGCTGGTCAAGGCCGCTGAGCACATGATCTGCGCCGGCGCGCTTCAGCTCGTCAGCGCCAAACGCTCCGGTGGTCACTCCCACGCTCACCGTTCCCGCATTCTTTCCGGCAGCAACGTCGTCTGCCGTGTCCCCGACCATCATCGCACGGCTGGGTGCAACTGCGAGCTGCCTCAGCACGCTGAGCACAGGCTCTGCGTCAGGCTTGGGATGGGCAACGTCTTCGATCCCCACGATGACCGGGAAGTGATTGTCGAGCCCGAGGCTCTTGAGGATGTGCAGGGCGCCGTCGCCCTTGCGCGACGTGGCGATCCCGAACTTGCAGCGGGCGGAGAGCGAGCGGAGCGCATCGACCACTCCGGGAAGCGGCCTTGTCTTTGCCGCGCTCAGGGGGAAGAAGTAGGTGCGGTACTCCTCCACGTAGGCTTGGAGCTGCTCAGGCGATGCGGCGGTGTCGATCTCGGCGAAGATGCCGACCAGGGGTTTGCCGATCCTGGAGCGGATCCAGGGCTGCTCCGGCTCTGCGAAGCCGTGGGCACGCAGCACGGCGAAGAAGGATTCGATGATGGCTTCGGAGGCATCGATCAAGGTGCCGTCGAAGTCGAAGACAATGGCCTGGATGTGGTTCATGGGTGCTACGAGAAGGGATCTGTAGCTGGAAACGCGCGTGGGGGCTACCTCGGGAGGGATCGCCGGGCAGATCCGACTCGACCTGCCGTATGCGATCGGCGCTACGTTGTCCTTGGTTGAAGCAGCCGGCAGAAAGCCGGGGGCTGGTGCAAGTCAGCTGCGCGGTTAGCCAAGCCCCCAATCGGGGGCTGACGATCCGACGGGGCGCCTACGATGGAAAGGGCGAGCCCCGAAGGGTTCAGACAGCAAGTCAACGGTTCTGTTGTCAACAGGTCTGTTGAATCTTGAGACCGTGGCCGGCTGGCCCTTGGGCCCAGTTCGACCTATGAAGGACCTGTTCCGCGGACAAGGAGCTGCTGATGGCCACACGCAAGGAAAGCGATTCGATGGGAACCCTGGACGTCGCCACGGACGTGTACTGGGGCGCCCAGACCGCGCGCTCGTTGATCCACTTCAGGATCGGCACCGAACGCATGCCGCGCGAGATCATCCGCGCCCTCGGCATCCTCAAGAAGGCCGCTGCTCTCACCAACCAGCAGCTAGGACTTCTCGACCCGCAGCTCACATCCCTGATCGTGCACGCTGCCGATGAGGTGATCGACGGAAAGCTCGATGCCCACTTCCCGCTCGTCGTCTGGCAGACCGGCTCAGGCACCCAGTCGAACATGAACGTCAACGAGGTGATCTCGAACCGCGCGATCGAGCTCGCAGGCGGCCAGATGGGGAGCAAGAAGCCAGTGCACCCCAATGACCATGTCAACAAGTCGCAGTCGTCCAACGACACCTTCCCCACCGCCATGCACATCGCAGCGGTCGAAAGGATCGAGGATCACCTGCTGCCGCACGTGCGCAAGCTCCGGGCCACGCTTGACGGCAAGGCGAAGCAATTCGCGCGGATCGTGAAGATCGGGCGAACGCACTTGCAGGACGCGACGCCTCTCACGCTGGGGCAAGAGATCTCGGGCTGGGTATCGCAGCTCGATCACGCGGTGGCTGCGATCGAGGCCACGCTGCCCCAGCTGCGGGAAATCGCGCTTGGCGGCACGGCTGTGGGCACCGGGCTCAACGCGCCGGCGCAGTACCCCGAGCTCGTTGCGCGCAAGATCAGCGAGCTGTCAGGTCATGCTTTTGTCTCCGCACCCAACAAGTTCGCGGCGCTCGCCGCGCACGACGCGTTCGTGGGCACGTCAGGGGCGATCAAGCAGCTTGCTGCAGCCTGCATGAAGATCGCCAACGACGTGCGCTGGCTCGCGTCCGGCCCTCGGTGCGGGATCGGCGAGCTCACCATCCCTGAGAACGAGCCGGGAAGCTCGATCATGCCGGGCAAGGTCAACCCGACCCAGTCTGAAGCGATGACCATGGTGTGCTGCCAGGTGTTCGGCAACGACGCAGCGATCGGGTTCGCGGCGAGCCAGGGCAACTTCGAGCTCAACGTGTTCAAGCCCGTGCTGTCGCACAACCTGCTGCAGTCGGTGCGTCTGCTGGGCGATGCGTGCGAGAGCTTCGAGGAGCACTGCGCCCGCGGGATCGAGCCGAACCTGCCTGTGATCGAGCGCAACCTGGCGAGCTCCCTGATGCTGGTGACCGCGCTCAACCCGAAGATCGGCTATGACAACGCTGCGAAGGTGGCGAAGCACGCGCACGCGAACGGAACCACGCTTCGCGAGGCTGCGATCACGCTCGGGCTGCTGACCGGCGAGGAGTTCGACACGCTCGTGCGACCCGAAAGAATGGTCGGACCGATGTAGAAGGATGCACGGCCAGGGGCTGCACCGTAAGATGCGCGTCGATGTTCCTCCGCGCCGGTTCACTCTCGGCGCCCTGTCGGACCGACAGCCCCCGAATGGGGGCTTGGCTAACCGCGCAGCGGACTTGCATCAGCTGCCGGCCCTTCAGCCGGCTGCTTCAACGACGAACTTCGAGCTTCGGGGACGGCACGGCATGCAGGTTCGAGCTGTCCACCTCGGGCACGCAGTACTAGCCTTCGCCCCATGGCGAACTACAAGTGCGAGATCTGCGGACACGTCTATGAACCGGCTGAGGGTGACCCGGATCACGGGATCGCGCCCGGCACGCCATTCGAGGCGCTTCCTGACGACTGGGTGTGTCCGATCTGCGATGCAGGCAAGGACGAGTTCAAGCCAGAGGTGTGACGTCGACTCTACGGGCAGCAGTACGCCTGGTTGCCCATCGGGACGCACTGGATGTTGGGCGGGGAAGAGGACTTGCACTGGTAGTACGTGTAGCTCGGCACGCCCTGGTACTGGCACATGTACTTGCTGGACGGCTGCGCGATGCACCCTAACATGCTGCCGCCGTGGCTCATGCACAGTTCGTGTGCCTCTTCCTGATCGCTGCAGGCAACCTTGGGGGCGCCCGCTGAAGAGCACGTGACCTCTGCGCCGATCACGCAATGGTAGAGCGCCGCCAGCTCGTCGTCGCACTCCGGCGAGCCGGAGCTGACGCATTCGGCCGCGCACTCGGTCACCTTGTACGCTGGCTCGCTCTTGCAGTCCGCTGCGCGTAGGTGCGAGCACTTCTCGATGCAAAGGGCGGTCATGGTGCCAACGTTGTTCGTGGGCGCCGTCGAGCTGCCGGCCTTGCTCGAATTGCCTTTGGGGCCAGGGTCTTCCCCGTGGTTGTCCCCCACCAGGTCGACCGGGTTGGTTCCTCCTGAGCCGCAGCCGATGGCGATCAAGGCCGCGATCCCCAACATCCACATCGGTTCCAAGGATCTCATGATGCAAGCTCCCTCTGACAGGCCTCTTGCGAGGACCGGTCTCAGAAATAGTACCTCGCGGCCACGGTTCCGATCCCGCGAAAGATGTCCCACGGGTTGCTGAAGCTCGACGTCGTGAGCTGCACGTTGGTGTCGGTCACCTGCTGCTTGGCGACCTCTGCCGAAGCACGCTGCCAGGAGTACAGCAGCCCGACCGATCCTTCGAGCGACAGCTCTGGCATGCCCATGAAGCCGAAGTGCATCTCAGCGCCTACTCGCGCGCCCGCGTCGATGCGCAGCCCGCTCAGGTGCGCATCCGGCGGTCCGTTGTCCGTGATCAGGGACTTCACGTTCGATCGCGCGAAGCCGATGTTGACCTCGGGGATGACGAGCAGCGCGAGGTGCTTGGCAGAGGCGAACGCCATGGGCGCGCCCACATGGAACATCATCGCGGTGGTGGACTTCTTGTCGACCTCTGCCTTCTGGCCCGCGAGATCGGACTTGGTGCTGCCCCCGGTGTAGTTGAACCCGATGCCAGGCTCGACCGCGAGAAAGCCGTTGAGCCAGTAGCGGACGCCGAGCACGGGCGCAGAGACCGTCTTGATGTCCACGCGGTCGTTGGGGCTGAGCCCGGGCTGGGAAGCTGTGCCAGTGGGCGTGGCGTCGGCGATCGGAATCTCGCTGATCCCGAGCCAGCTCACGCCGAACTTGCCGACGATCTTCGTGTGATCCGTGCGCTCGTCCACAGGAGGCGCTGGCGCTGGCGGCATCGGCATCGCGATGAAGACAGGCGCAGGGGGCGTCGGAGGGGCAACGCGTGCAGGGTGCTCGCGGTGCGGCTGCGTGGCAGGGGGCGCATCGGTCGCAGGCGCGGCGGCCGACGCAGGCGGCGCGGTCGAGTCCGCCCCAGCAGGCGGTCCGGCGGGCTGTTGCGCATCGGCAGCGGTTGCAAAGGCCCCGGCAAGCGCCATCGTCAGCGCTGCCATGACCGGAAGCTTTCGGACAAGCGAAGTTCTCATCAACTGGGTCCTCCCGGCCCGTAGCCTACTGCAGCGCGTCGTGGGCTGGCAACCCGACCTACCGCTGCGTTGCCCGAGGCGCAGCAAGCGCGGTTGCCGGTGATCCGTGGTTGGGATAGAACGCGGCTGAATGACTGAAACACCCCGCAAGACGGTCAAGAACGTACGTCTCAACGCCAAGGACTATGAGGTCCCCTATCGGACGCCGGTGGGCGAAGTGATCCGCGATCACACCGCCACGGGCGCCTACGCGGTGCTCGCTGCGATCGTGCAGCAGCGTTGTGTGGATCTGTCCTTCCCGATTTGCGCGCCAACCACGATCGTTCCGGTCGACTACACGATGCGCGAGGGCGTGCTCGTGTACCGCCACACCGCTTCGCTCATCCTGCTGGAGGCGGTGCGACGGATCTTTCCGGGCGCGCGGGTGACGATCGGCCAGGCGATGGGCAACGGCTACTTCTACGAAGTGCGCCACGGACGGGAGTTCACGCCTGCGGATCGAACGCGTCTGGACGAGACCATGCGGCAGATCGTCAAGGCGGACCTGCCGATCCGCACCGAGATGGTGAGCCTCAACGAAGCGCGGCAGATCTTCCAGGACAACGGGTTCAAGGACAAGCTGCGGCTGTTGCAGACCTGGTGGGAGCCGTTCGTGCCGATCGTGTACTGTGGAGACGTCCCGGAGCTGCACCACTCGCCCGTGGCGCCGAGCACCGGCTACATCAAGCACTTCGAGCTGGTCTACCAGGAGCCCGGGCTGGTTCTGCGCTTTCCGCCGCGCGGCAAGCCGCAGCCGATGCGCCCCTACCAGGACACACCGAAGTTGTTCCAGGTCTATCGCGAGACCCGGCGCTGGAACGAGATCTTGCAGATCGAAGACGTGGGGCAGCTCAACGAGATGACCATCCGCGGCGGCTCCGTGGAGCTGACGCGGATCGCCGAAGGGATGCACGAGAAGAAGATCGCCCAGATCGCCGATCAGATCTCGGGCATGGCGAACCGCGTGCGGCTGGTGACCATCGCCGGGCCCTCGGCATCCGGCAAGACCACGTTCTCCAAGCGTCTGAGCCTGCAGCTGCTGGTGGACGGCATCACGCCGGTGGCGTTGTCCACGGACAACTTCTACGTGAACCGGGCTGACACACCGCTCGACGAGCGGGGCAACTACGACTTCGAGTCGATCGAGGCGATCGATCTCGGGCTGTTCAACGACACGCTCGAGAAGCTGCTCAAGGGCGAGGAGGTCTTGACGCCGCGCTACGACTTCCAGACCGGCATGCGACGTCCGAAGGACAAGTGGCTTCCCATGCGCCTGGAGCCCGGGCAGATGCTCGTGGTCGAAGGGATCCACGGGTTGAACAACCGTCTCACCGAGGCGGTGGGCGATGATCAGAAGTTCAAGATCTACGTGAGCGCGCTCACACAGCTGTGCATCGACGACCACAACCGGATCTTCACGTCAGATGCGCGGTTCCTTCGGAGGATCGTGCGAGACCGGCTGTTCCGCGGATACGCCGCTGCGACCACGATCGAGACGTGGCCGCGGGTGCGCAAGGGCGAGATGCGCAACATCTTCCCGTACCAGGAGCAGTGCGACGTGATGTTCAACTCGTCGCTGGTCTACGAGCAGGCGGTGCTCCGGACCTATGCCGAGCGGTTCCTGCTCGAGGTTCCGCAAGATCACCCGTCGTTCGTGGACGCCTACCGGCTGCTGAAGTTCGTGGAGTACTTCGTGCCGATGTTCGACGACTCGGTGCCCCAGATCTCGATCCTTCGGGAGTTCATCGGCGGCAGCGGGTTTAAGTACAAGTAGCTTCGGCCTGCTTTCTGGCCCGCTCGTGCTCGTGCTCGTGCTCGTGCTCGTGCTCGTGCTCGTGCTCGTGCTCGATCTGGCTCCGGGCTCCCGCTCGGGCAGCGGGCATCATCCTCCGGCCCCACGGGCTCGCCGCACCTTGGCGCGAGGAAAGCGCTATACTTCGCCTTGCGGTGGAAGATGGGAACTTGAGGACACGGGCGCGCAGCGCCGTGACGAGCAACTCACGGCTGCGCAGCGCTCGTATGCCCAAGGCTCGGGCGCCCCTCCGCCGCTCCTGTGTCTGCTGGCTCGGTCCGTCGCAGTTCGTTGCTTTGCTCTGCGGTCTCGGGTGCTGGCTCGTTGCAGGACGGACTCACGCTGAGGTCCCGAACGCCCGCATCATCCGAGAAGATCCCATCCCAGAAGGGCCGCAGCCCCTGCGCCAAGGCGTGGAACACTCATTGCGCCTCGGCACCGGATGGCTGCCGTGCAACGATGGCTCCGAATCCGACCCCACGTCACGGTGCGGTACCGTAAGACTCGGATGGTCGATCGGGGCGTCGGTGTTGTACCGATTTTCGACCGGCGGCGCTCTTGGCCTTTCTCTGGATCTCACCCACGCGGCGTGGCGACCCCCCCGAAGCAATGCGTCCGAGTCGGTCACGGTGGTCCTTCCGATGGTGGTCGGACGCGCCTATCTTGCGGAACGCGGTGCGTTCGACCCGTGGATCCAGCTCGCACTTGGATGGCAATACGTCACATCGTCAACACCAGACACAGGGGACTGCGTCGACCACCGCAACTTGAGCGCAGGGCTGGGCTTTGGGTTCGAGTGGTACGTTTCGCCGCAACTGCGCATCGGGCAATCGACAACTGCTGCCTTCTTTGCGGGCCTCTTCTCAGAGTGCGAGGACGTCGCACGGGTCGCTGGAGAGCCTCCTCACGCCGGGGTGCCCCCTGTGGGGATCGGTTTCTTCAACAGCCTCACCGGGACTTTCGTCATTGGGGGGTCTGACCGTTGAAGCCGCGCGTGCATTCTCAGTCCTCGTTCCCCTTTTTCGCGAGCGCCGCCCGCTGAAGCCCGGCCTCCCCAAACCGGTCCTGCACCTGGAGCATCAGCTCCTCGAGCTTCTTTCGCTTGCCCAGCTCCGGCTCCGGAAGCAGAAGCCTTGGCGGCTCCGTGCACAGATCGGTCACTGCAACTCCGGTCAGTCGCACGCCTCGCCGGTCGAGCGGGATACGGTCGAGAAGCGCCATCGCTGCCTGGTGGATCGTGGTCGTGTCGCAAATCGGCTCCGGAAGGCTCATGCGACGTGAGATCAGCTGGAAGTCTGCGTACTTGATCTTCAGGACGACCGTGCGCCCGCACAGACCATCGCGCAGCAGCCTGTGCGACACGCGCTCGGCTTGATGCAGCAGTGGAAGATCGAATTCCTCTCGCGCCCGCAGATCGCTCTCGAACGTCTCCTCAGCGCCCACCGACTTCGCGATGTGGGCCGGGATGACCGCGCGCGGATCCTCGCCTCGCGCGAGCAGGCAGATCTCCCTACCCCAGACTCCAAGCAGCCTCTCGAGATGATCCGGGTGCGACCTCGCCAGATCGCCGATCGTTCGATAGCCGGACTCGTGCAGCTTCTTTGCCGCAACCGGCCCCACGCCCCACATCTTCTCGATCGGAAGCGGCGCGAGAAAGCCCGCAACGTCCTCGGGTACCACCACGAGCCCATCCGGCTTCTCCAGGTCGCTGGCGATCTTTGCCGCGAACTTGCACGGCGCCACCCCTGCGGAGGCGGTGAGATGAAGCTCGCTCTTGATCTCGTGCTTGATCCTACGAGCGATTGCAGGCCCGTCTCCGAACAATGCCTGGCTGCCAGTCACATCGAGGAAGGCCTCGTCGAGCGACAATCCTTCCACGAGCGGCGTGTACCGCCTGAAGATCGCGAACACTTCGCCACTGACCTCGGCGTAGCGCCCATGCTTGGGCGTCACCACGATCGCATGGGGACACCGCCGCAGCGCTTCGACCATGGGCATGGCGGAGCGCACGCCGAATTTGCGCACCTCGTAGGAAGCCGCAGCGACCACGCCTCGCTTGGAAGCGCCTCCCACCACGACGGGCTTGCCGGCAAGCGACGGGTCGTCGCGCTGCTCGACGGACGCAAAGAAGGCGTCCATGTCGATGTGGAGGATCTGGCGCACAAGCGGAGGATATCAGGGGCTCGGTCACGACGCCCACGGAGTCGGGGCGGCTGGGGAGGCTCCCGAAGCAATGTCGCGGTCAGCGCCCACGATAGTCCGACCGATCCGTTCCATAGCCCTTCCGCTCGCGCCTCTCCTCGGTGTCAGGCGCACAGGCGATTCTCTCGTCGCGTCCCGGCGGAACGCTGTCCGCAGTGCGCACCGGTTGCGCGCGGGCGACCTCCCCTGGCTTGCAGCGTGGCATTCCGCTGCCGGTGACGGGCTGCGTTTGAGACATGCATCCGGTCAAGACGACAATCGCCGCCACGCTCGTGAACATCCATTTAGACACGATGGCTTTACCCCCATCGCGGAATGTGGTGTCTGCGAGCGTCGGGGGGAAGGCCGAAATCACTCTGATTCCTGCGCGCTCGCTGGGCCCATCCGTGCAATCGCACGGCAGCGCTGTGCGCCGCGCTACCCGCAGATCCCCCCGGCCAGACACCGCTTGCCCTGGATGCACGTCGTCGAGCCGCACACGCACGCGGTCCCCACACAGGACCCTGGGCTTCCCGCATCGCACGACGCATTGCCGTTACACGCGCACGCACCTGCGGTGCACTTGAATCCTGGCGGGCACGGACGTCCGCACGCCCCGCAGCTGGCGGCGTCGGTCTGCAGATCCTTGCACCCGGCTGGCGTGGTCTGACAGCACGTCTGACCCGCTGCGCACGCCGCACCGCCGTTGCAGGAGCAGACATCCGGCCCGGCGTTGTCCCTGCACAGCTCGCCGTAGTTGCAGTTGACCATGCTGCACCGGCACTGCCCTGTCGACAGGCAGAATCCCGAAGTATAGGTGGTGTCGCAGTCCCCGTTGCTGTTGCATCCGCACCGATTCGCAGGACGCCCGCCTCCCCCGCACACGAAGCCCCCGCCGAGGACCGTGCAGTTGTTCGCGCAGGCACCGCAATTGGTGCTGTTCGTCGAAACCGTCAGCTCGCAGCCATCGTCCGCGCCCGTGGCAGGCAAGCTGCAATTGGCGAATCCGAGCGTACAGGTGGAGCTGCACACGCCGCTGCTGCAGGCGCGCGAGAGCACGTTCTGCGTACCGCACGCGCGACCGCAGGCTCCGCAGTTGCCCATGTCGGTCTGCAGCGATACCTCGCAGCCGTTCGGCGCCGCCCCGTCGCAGTTGGCCCAGCCGCTGTTGCACGATGCGATGCTGCAGACGCCACCGGTGCAGGCAGCCGTAGCGTGCGCGAACGAGCAGGCGTTCGGGCAGCTGCCGCAATGGGCAATGTCGGTGTTCAGGTTGGATTCGCAGCCGTTTGCGACATTCCCATCGCAGTTGCCGAACCCGGCGTTGCACCCTGCAATCTGGCAGACGCCCGTGGTGCACGAGCCAGTGGCATTCGCCGGGCTGCACGCCTGACCGCAGGAGCCGCAGTTCGTGTTCGTGTTGAGCTGGGCCTCGCAGCCGTTCGCCACGTTGCCGTCGCAGTTCCCCCATCCGGCCTCGCACGCGAGCACGCAGCTGCCCGCATTGCAGGTTGGCGTAGCGTGGTTGGTGCTGCAGGCCGCCCCGCAGGTGCCGCAGTTGAGCGGATCCGTGTTCAGGTTCCGCTCGCAGCCATCTGCGTAGAGGCCATTGCAGTTGCCGTACCCCGCATTGCAGGCCGCGATGCCGCACAGCGAGCTGGCGCAGCTGGTGGTGGCGTTCGGCGCCGTGCAGACATTGGAGCAGACTCCGCAGTTGGCCGCGTCGTTTGTCGTGTTGATCTCGCAGCCGTTGCCCGGGTTCTTGTCGCAGTCGGCCATGCCCGCAGGGCAGCTCGAGCAGCCGCACTGTCCCGATGTGCACAGGGGCGTACACGCCGTGGGGCACTTGTAGCCGCAGGTGCCGCAGTTGTTGACGTCGGTCGAGAGCATCGTCTCGCAGCCATTGCCCACCTGGCTGTCGCAATCGGTGTACCCGGCAGCGCAGGCTGCAATCTGGCACGTGCCTGTGGTGCAATTGCCGGTGGCGTTCTGCGGGCTGCAGGGCAGTCCGCAGGCGGCGCAATTCGCGAGCGTGCTCAGGGAAGTCTCGCAGCCGTCGGCCGCGCTGCCGTTGCAGTCGCCCCACCCCGCGTGACACGCTTCCGAGCAGGCGCCCGACGAGCAGCTGGGGGTCGCGTGGGCGGCACCGCACACGGTTCCACAGGCCCCGCAGTTGCCGAGATCGGTCGCTGTCTGGATCTCGCACCCGGTGGCAGCGCTGTTGTCGCAGTCCGAGAACCCGGGATTGCACGCGATCGCGCAGGAGCCTGCCTGGCACGCCGGCGTGCCGTTGGTGCCATTGCACAGCTGTCCACATGCACCGCAGTTCGTGGCGCTCGATTGCAGGTTGACCTCGCAGCCGTTGGACTCCACAGCGTCGCAATCGGCGTATCCCGCATTGCAGGACATGCCGCACGCGCCGGCGGAGCAAAGGGGCGTGGAATTGGGACGGGTTGGGCAGGCCGCGGCGCAAGCTCCGCAGTGCTGGGCCGTGGATTGCAGATCGGTCTCGCACCCGGTGGCGGAAGCACCGTCGCAGTTGCCAAACCCTGGATAGCACTGCATTCCGCAGATGCCGTTGACGCAGGTCGCCGACGCGTTTTGCCCGCCCTGACACGAGTTCGAGCAGCTTCCGCAGTGCAGCAGGCTCGTCGTCGTGTTGGTCTCGCAGCCGTTGGACTCGTTGCCGTCGCAGTTGTCGTAGGGCGCAACGCAGTGGTCGAGGTGGCAGACCCCGACCAGGCAGGCCGGCTCGGCATTGGCGAATTGGCACGTATTGCCACACGCCCCGCAATGGGCCAAGGCTGTGTTCAGATCTGTCTCGCACACGGTCGCGAGATTGCCGTCGCACTCGCCGGTTGCGCCTGTGCACGTGGTCGGCTCGCAGTTCCCAGCGGCACAGATCAAGAAGCCGCCGTCCGGGTTGCAGTCGATGGGGCATGAGCCGCAGTGCTCCGGGTTTGCCTGCAGGTTGACCTCGCAGCCATTGCTGACCAGCCCGTCGCAGTCGGCATAGCCGGACGAGCAGGCGGCCACCACGCATCCGCCCGCCTGGCAGGTCGCTTGCGCGTGCGCGAACACGCAGGAGTTGCCGCACGCCCCGCAATTCAGCGGGTCCACGTCGGTGTGCACCTCGCACCCGTTCAAAGGGCTGGCGTCGCAATCCGTCCATCCCGCGTCGCACCAGCCCATCGCACACGTGCCGTTGACGCACTGAGGCTGGGCGTTGGGGTAAGCGCACGCCTTGCCGCACGTACCGCAATTGCCCGGATCCGACTTGAGCGCTGCTTCGCAGCCGTCCAAAGGCTCGCCATTGCAGTCCTCGTGCCCCAACACGCACTGCGACACCGCACACTTCAGATCCCCGTCGCACATCGACGACGCAAAGGCGAACTTGCAGGGCTGGCAGTCGGGCTGCGCGCATCCCGTGGTCGGCTGGTTGGTCAGCGCACACTGCCCGGAGCACAGCTTGGTCCCAGGTCCACAGGTGATCCCGGCTTCGGCTTCCGCTTCTTCTTCGAGCGCGTCCCCCGGATCGACCGAGACGTCTTTCGCGTCCCCATCCCAGCTGAGATCGGGCTTCGTGTCGCCGCCAGCATCTCCGCCCGCACCGTCAGGCAGCGAGACGTCGGGTTCTGACGACGCATCGCCGGCCGAGCCCGCCTTTCCTCCTGCTGCGTTGTCCGGGTGCGCGTCGCCCGACGTCGCGCCGTCCGCCTGCGAGTGCTTGAGCTCGACCTCTTCGATCCCGAAAACGTCTGCACAAGCCCCGATGATGCTCGCAGTGCCCAGGACGGCGAGGATGGCCCATACCCCACGGACGGTAGTCCTCATCATCAGAAGCCTCCGCGCAACGAGATGCCCGCCGAGCCCTGGCCGACGATGGGAGCGACTCGAAGGTCTGCACTGGCCCCTCGCTGCGTGCTGGAAGGCGCCAGCAGCCAGAGGACCGCGCCGCCCACCAGGCTCGCGGCTCCCACGCTCATCACCACGGTCGCCACGTTGGCGCGGCTCCGCGCGTCGTGCGCATTCTGGACGTCAGCCTCTGTCTCGCACTGGTTGTCCGGGCAGTTGACCTTGGCATCCTCCCACTTCGACCGGGCGCTCAAGGCGAGGATTCCACCAGTGATGAGCGTGACCGCCCCCACGCCACCCACGATGAGCCCTGCGGTGCGCTGGGTCGAGCCGACGCGTTTGTCGCTGGCCGCGGCGGGCTGCTCGGCAACGATGGGCGCCGGCGCAGTGGTGGCAGGAGCGGCCGTGGCAGGAGCGCCAGGCGGCGCGTCCTGGAGCGCCGGGATCACTGCGGACAGCGAAGAGGCGTCGGAGGGCACGAGCACCGTGCTCTTCCAGGGCAACTTGCCAGGCGCGTTCGCCTCGATCGTGTGCGAGCCTGGATCGAGAGGAACCGCTGTGCCGAGCATGGCCTTGTCCATGTCGACCCTGTCGATGGTGACCGACAGTCCTTCGGCCGCAGTCGAAGACTCCGTGGTGATGGTCAGGGTCGAGCATCGCGGTCGGAGTGCAGCAGCGCGGCTGAGAGCCTCTTGCTGACGTCGCGTGTCTCCAGCCGCAGCGGCCGCTCCCGCCGCTTCGCGAAAGCTCGCCCACGCGCTCGCGGGCTTGCCCGCCTTCTCGTAGCAGGCGCCCAGGTTCAGCAGCGTACCGATGGCAGGGTCGAGCTTCTGGCTCGCCTTGAGCTTCGGGCAAGCGAGGGCGTAGTTGCCTTCGGCCATCAGCCTGCGTCCGTCGGCGAACAGGGTTTCGGCCCCCACCTTGCGCGCCTCGTCCTGTGCAAGCGCACCCGACGATGCACAAAGCGCCGCCGCGATGAGCCCTGCGCCGATTGCGGCACGCCATGAGCCGGCGAGGCCGCCCGTTCCCGTGGTCATCATCTACGATTACCGTACATGTCGTCGTCCGTCGATGGGCTGGGGACCTTCGCCGGAGGCGCGCCGGTCTTCGGCGTTGCCGGGCCTGCGCTGGCCGTGTGCGCTGTCGCAGGAGCCACCACCGTCTTGACCTTCGCCGGCGGCGTGGATCCACCCGACGCAACCGCGGCGGTCGTCTGCGAAGGCGCCGGTGCGGAGGCGGTCGCAGGTGCCGGGGAGACCGACGGCGTGACTTCTGGCTGCGTGGGCAGCGCCTTCGGTGGGCCCACGTCGTTGGCGGCGCCGACGCTCGCGCTCTTGGGTGCGCGCAGCAGGACCACGGCGAACACGACAACGAGAAGCAGGACAGGCAGGGCTATCAGCAGCGCGATAAGCCAGGGTCGGCGCTTGCTGGGTGCGGGCAGAGCCGTCTGTGGCAGCTCTGCAGGCTTCGGAGGCGGCTCTGGAGTCTCGGTCGCGATGTCGCTCTCGCCGAGCACCAAGGCAGCGTTGGAAGCGGTGATGATCTCGCGGCGGAACGAGCCAGAGGATGTGAGACCGCCGCGCGGTGCCAACCACCCTTCGAGCGCTGCGCCCATGGCAGCGACGGTCTGCCAGCGATCTTCGCGCTTCTTTGCGAGTCCCTTCTCGATGATCGCCCACAGCTCCGAATCGCCGGCGGCAAACTCCGTGGTCGGAGTCGGCGGGTCGTCGACGATCTTGCGCAGCACCCGGTTGTAGGACTCGTCCTCGAAAGGCAGCCGCCCGGTGATGCTCTCGTAGAGCGTGACCGACAAGGCCCAGACGTCGGCGCGTGCATCAATGTCGTGCTCTCCCAGCGCCTGCTCCGGAGAGAGGTACTCCGGGCTTCCGAGGACATTGCCGTTCTGGGTGACCCTGGGCTGGTACTTCGTGGACGCCATCATCGCGATTCCGAAATCGACGATCTTGGGCGTCTCGATGTTGGACTCGTCCACCGCGAGGTAGATGTTCCCTGGCTTCAGATCCCTGTGGATGATGCCCTTGGCGTGGGCCGTTGCCAGCGCGTGCGTGATCGGGATGATGATCTCGACGGCCTGGACAGCCTGCAGCCGCACGGCGCGCACGAGGCGATCGGAGAGGTTCTCGCCGCGCAGAAGCTCCATGACGATGAACGGCTCGCCGGTCTCGATGTAGCCGAAGTCGTATACCTGGACGATGTTGCGGTGGCTGATGCGCGCAGCGGCGCGAGCCTCCCGGAGCAGGCGCTCCGCTGCCTCGGTGCTGTCCACCAACGAGCGCAGCAGGACCTTGATCGCCACCTTGCTGTCGAGGATCACGTTGGTGGCGATCCACACTTCGCCCATGCCGCCCTTGGCAATCGCGGACTCGATCCGGTACTTGCCGGCGATGATCGTGCCCGTGCCCAGGAAGCTGGCACGGCTTTCGACGCGAGGAACGACTTTCATGGAGCGTCTCGGATCCACAGGAGCTTACCATCCATGGGTTGAATCCGCACTGGGAACCACGGCTCATCAAGGTGTCAACCAAAGCCGTGCCCGCAGCCAGGACCATGTCCACTTCGCAGTCCACGACATCGACCCTGTCAAACGAGCGCCGGGTGAATCGAACTGCAACGATCTACGAGTCACCCATGCCCGCGTCGGCCCCGGGATTGGGGATGGTGCATTGTGGGTCCGAGTACGTTCCCGGCGCGTTGGGCCCGCAATCTCCGTGAAGGCATGCCCACTTTCCACTCTGGCACTGGCAGGGTGCAGCCATGTAGGCATAGCTGTTCATGCCACACGAAGTGCACTTCAGAGGACCGGTACAATCCTGCCCCTCGACCGTGCATGACGGCTCCGTGGCCGGGTCCGCAGGGCAGGCTGATCCGGCGTCAGCCTCCGACGGCCCGTCTCCGCCTGCGTCCCCGCCCCCGTTGAGCTTCGTGCACGACGGGTCCGAGTACGTTCCCGGCGCGTTGGGTCCGCAGTCGAGATGCGGACAGAACCACTTGCCGCTGGAGCAGGTGCACGTTGGAGAGTAGATCGTGTAGCTGTTGAATCCGCACGCCGCGCAGGATGCAGGAGCTGAGCACTGCAGCCCTTCGCTGGTGCACGCCACGCCTGTGCTCAGGCTGCCCGGACACGCCGACTCGGAGACCGCATCGGTTCCGCCGTCCACCGCGACCTCGCCGCCGTCCGTCGCGCTTCCACCGCACCCGATCCACAGGGCAACCGAGATCGCGACAGAGGGAACCACCGATCGCAGACGCTGGTAGTGCATGGCCATGTGCCTTTCCGAGCTCGGGGACGACCGTCTGTAGAGGGTAGCCCGCTGCTGTGCGCAGGGGAAGTGCTCCTAGGGCGAGCGGCGGTCAGGGTGAGATGACGCGCGCAATCGCGAACGCCGCGGCGGCCGCCACGCCTCCGATCAGCGTGGTCTGCAGCGCGCTTCGCAGCGGGAACGTGCCTGTGAATCGTCCCTTGACGTAGCCGAATATGCACAGCGCTGTCAGCGTGACGATGACCGACCAGAGCAGGGCTGCGCCAGGGCGAGCCAGGAGCATGTAGGGCGCGAGGGGGATCAGGCCGCCAACGACGTAGGAGCCGGCAATGGTGGCAGCGCTGCGGAGTGCGCGCTTGGGGTCAGGCTCTTCGAGCCCGAGCTCGAACCGCATCATGAAGTCGACCCACGCCTTGGGATTCTTGCGCAACGAATCCACGACATGCTTGCCTTGCTCCGGTGGCACTCCGTAGGACTCGAAGATGTCGAGGACTTCCTGGGCCTCCACCTCGGGGATCTCCTTGATCTCCCTGACCTCGGTCGCACGCTCCTTGGCGTAGTGCTCCGCATCCCCGCGAGCTGCCAGATATCCGCCCAACCCCATGGCGATGGAGCCTGCGGCGACCTCTGCGAGGCCCGCCACCACGACCACTCCCGGTGTCGAGACTGCGGCGGACAGGCCGGCTGCCAAGGCAAAAGGCACGGTGAGGCCGTCGGACATGCCGATCACCATGTCGCGAACCGTTTCTCCTGCAGTGAAGTGACGCTCCGTGTGCGGTGTCTGCGGCATCGCTCTTCTCACAACCCCTTCAGCGCGATCCAGGCGCGGTTGGGTGGAACTTCTCGTACAAGCCCCGGAACATCCCATCCGGGTCGCTGATGCGCTTGGCGCGGTCGTAGTTGTCCCGGTGGTAGATCTTCCAGAACGTCGCTTCGTCGTACTGGTTCTGCGAGATCAACGTCTTGATCCCACCCAGCTCGCGGGTCTTGTCTTCCAGCAGCTTGTGGTAGTCGACTCCGGGCACGTCGTTCTTCTTGCCGTACACCGCGCAGTCGATGAAGTACGCGCTGCTGTTTGCCTTCGCATGGTCTTCGTCGATCCACGGATAGACCTTGGGCGCACGGTAGGGAACGATCCACAGCGGAAAGTAGTCGAGCGTGGCCTCGTACCAGCCGTAGAACTCCTTGACCCGCGGCTCGGGAATGAACACGTCGACCACCACGTCGACGTTCTTCTGGTGCTTGAGCAGGGGTCGAAGGCGCCTGGACCAGTTCAGGATGTTGGTCGAGCCGAGCAGCACCTTGCCGAGCAGCAGGCGCATCGGCAGCGATTCCATGGCAGGCACCGGAAGCGAGCGCGTGAGCCAATGGCACTCGGTGTCGTATCGGAAGAAGTAGTCGTACGTCGTGGGGTAGTCGTCGCGACGCGTCGCCGTGCTCTTGTAGAAGATGTTCAGGGACTTGTAGTCGCTGGTCCACGGCGCACGGTCGGTGAACTGGCCGAGGCAGAGCACGAAGCTGTCGCGCCCATGAATGATGCCGTCGATGAAGTCGTATCTTCCCTCCTCGCACAGCTTCATCATCACGGAATGGAAGTCCGCGAAGGAGCGCAGACGCCTGTAGTCCATGTGCACGTAGGGCATGGCCGGGATCAGATCGAACTCGACCCGGGTCAGGATGCCGAGCGTGCCGTAGGAGCCGTGGATCATCTCGAACAGCAGCGAGTTGTCGCCGGGTGAGCACCGCAGGATCTCCCCGGTACCCGTCACCAGCTCGTAGGAGCGGCAGCTGTCGTGGAAGCCGCCGTAGCGGTACGACATCGACTCGACCGAGCAGCCCGCGATCGCTCCGCCCACGGTGATCGTCTTGAGCTCGGGAACGAGCTTGGGCACCAGCCTGTGGGCAAGCGTGGCGCGCACCAGATCGCTGAAGGTCACGCCCGGCTCGACCACGCATCGACGTGCCGGGATGTCGAGCTCGAGGATCTGATCGAGCGCTCGGACGTCGATCTTGCGATCCCCGTGCTTGGGGTCGTTGGGGTTGGGCACGAAGTGGGATACCGCGGACTTGCGCAGGGAGGCTGGGCCGCTACCGCGGGGACGGGAGCGGATCTGGGCTGCGATGGCGGCGACCTTTTCTTCGTGGTTCATGGGTGCTCGCGAAGTAGACTCCTTCGCACGTCGATGGCAAGGCCCAAGGGCAGTCCAATCGGGCCACGGCGAAGCCCCCCTCCAAGTTCCAGCATCCGAGCCGACCACCATGCATGCAATCACGCCGAGCTTCACCCCATCCGGGGTTCCGACCAGCTACTACAACCTGTTTGCCGCGGCGAAGCTCGAGCAGGCGCCGCCGCTGGATCCGCAGTCCGGCCAGCCCATGGCCCCGGACAAGCTGGCAGCGCTGTTTCCCATGGCGCTCCTCGAGCAGGAGATGACCAGCGAGGTGCACGTGCCAGTGCCCGGCCCGGTGCTGGAAGCCTACGCTGCGTTCCGTCCTACGCCGCTGCGGCGCGCCGCGCTCTTCGAGAAGGCGCTGGGGACCCGCTGCACGATCCTCTACAAGTACGAGGGCGCTTCACCGGTCGGCTCCCACAAGCTCAACACCGCGCTGGCGCAGGCGTTCGCCAACCAGCAGCAGGGCGTGCGCAGGATCGCAACCGAGACGGGCGCTGGACAATGGGGCACCGCGCTTGCCTATGCCTGCAGGCGATTCGAGATCGATTGCTCGGTGTACATGGTCCGCGTCTCGTTCGACCAGAAGCCGGCCAGGCGAACCATGATGGAGCTGTACGGCGCAACCGTGCGTGCTTCGCCGTCAGAGGCAACCACGTTCGGCCGGGCCGTGCTTGCGGACAACCCCTCCCATCCCGGCTCGCTGGGGATCGCGATCTCGGAAGCGATCGAGGATGCGGTGACCCATCCTGGCACCAAGTATTCGCTGGGATCCGTGCTCAACCATGTGCTGTTGCACCAGACCGTGATTGGCCAGGAGGCGCTGCGTCAGCTCGACGAGCTCGGGTTGTTTCCGGACGTGGTGATCGGGTGCCACGGCGGCGGCTCGAACTTCGCAGGGGTGGCCTTCCCATTCGTGCATCACAAGCTCGACGGCAAGGCGCTGAGGATCATTGCAGCGGAGCCGCAGTCGTGCCCAACGCTGACGCGCGGGGAGTATCGGTACGATCACGGTGACACAGCGAAGCTGACGCCGCTGCTGAAGATGTACACGCTGGGGAGCGATTTCGTGCCTGACCCGATCCACGCAGGCGGATTGCGCTATCACGGGGCTGCCCCGCAGGTCAGTGCGCTGGTGAATCGCGGGCTGGTGGAAGCGCAGGCATTCGAGCAGATGGAGACGTTTCGAGCGGCGCACACGTTTGCGATTTCGGAGGGTGTGATCCCGGCGCCCGAGTCGGCGCATGCGATCGCTGCGACGGTGCGAGCGGCGCGCGAAGCGGATCAGGCAGGAGAGCCGAGGGTGATCCTCTTCAATATGTCGGGCCACGGCCTGCTGGAGCTGGGCGCCTACCAGGCGTACATGCAGGCGCGGCAGGCAGAGTCGAAACCTGCACCCTGAGGGAATCCCATCGCGATTGTACGGACGACAAGGCACATGAGCCCCTCCTGTTAGCAGTTCAACGCTGAGCCGGACGGTATTGATCACCTCCCCCCGCCTCGCTTCGCTCGTCGACCCCCTCCCCACGCCCGCCGATCCTCAGGAGTGAGAGGCGAGGGGCTCGCGCAGTCGGGCGGTGGAGGGGGTCAGAAAGAGATCGGATCGCGCCCGGCTCTGCACGCCCTACGGCTGCCGCCTCCGAGTGATCAGCAGACGCGGCAGACCCGGAGGGGGTCGCCCGAAGGGCGGGGGGCGGTGATCAAGATGGTCCGGTTCCCCGCCCCCTCTCTTTCCTCGTCGATTGATTCGCGACGTCCGCGAGTGGCTTCCGTGCAAAGTCCAACGGCACGCGTTGCCCCGCAACTCCCATCAGAATCGATTGGATTCGCTGGTGCCATCACCTATCATGCGCGCGCTTCGAACGACTTGCAGAAGGCAGGTACGATGACCAGTCCTGATCCGCTGAAAGGGTATCGGGGTCGAGCGCGCGAGGTTCTCAAGAGCCACCAGGCGCGGGTTTGGGCCGACGTGGAGATCGAGACCGAAGACGGAGTGTTCGAGGGCATCGTGCTGCCCCGCTCCGAGCAGGCCGATGATCGCCACATGGTGCTCAAGCTGTCGACCGGATACAACGTGGGCATTGCTGTCGACAGGATTCGCACGGTGCGCGAGAAGGGCTTCCGCGAAGCGCACTACAAGATCCCGGAGAAGGAGTTCCCGTTCGACCCTGCAAAGCCGAACGTGACGCTGTTGGGCACCGGGGGCACGATCGCCTCGCGGCTCGACTACCGGACAGGCGCGGTCATCCCGGCGTTCACGCCGGGCGAGCTGTACGGCGCGGTTCCTGAGCTGGCAGACATCGCCAATCTCAAGACGATCAAGCTGTTCGGCGTGTTCAGCGAGAACATGGGACCGAACGAGTACATCACGACGGCCAAGGCGATCGGAGCCGAGATCGAGGCTGGCGCCGCGGGCATCGTGATCGGACACGGCACCGACACGATGCACCACACGGCCGCTGTGCTGACCTTCATGGTCCAGAGCTCGCCGGTGCCGATCGTGATGGTGGGCTCGCAGCGCTCGAGCGACCGGCCGTCGTCGGACGCTGCGTTCAACCTGCAGTGCGCGGTGAACACCGCAGCGCGAGGCCCGATCGCAGAGGTCATGGTCTGCATGTTCGGCCCGACCTCGGACTCGTACAACTTGCTGCACCGCGGAACGCGCGTGCGAAAAATGCACTCGTCGTATCGCTCGACGTTCCGCACGCTGTCGGACATCCCGATGGCGACCTGCACGCCCAACGAGGTCAAGCCGCTGCGGCAGGACTACAAGAGGCGTCGCGACGATCGCAACGTGAAGGTCGACGCCGTCTTCGATGATCGCGTCGCGATCGTCTACTACTACCCCGCGATGAAGCCGGACATCATCTCCTCGCTGGTCGACAACGGCTACAAGGGGATCGTGATCGCAGGCACCGGCCTGGGTCACGTCAACAAGCCGCTGTACGAGCCCTTGCGCGAGGCCTGCAAGAAGGGCGTGTCGGTCATGATGACCGTGCAGACCATGTGGGGCTACGCGCAGATGTACGTCTACGACACCGGGCGCGACCTGATGGAGCTGGGGTGCGTGCCATGCGCCAACATGCTGCCCGAGGTGGCCTACATCAAGCTCGGCTGGGTGCTGGCGCACACGCAGGATCGCGCGGAGGTGGCGAAGATGATGATTGCGCCGGTCAACGGCGAGATCACGGAGCGGGAGCCTCCGGACGGCTATCTGGTCTTCCAGGGTGGATTGCCTGAGGTCGAGGAGTTCTTGAAGAGAGGTTGGCGCTGATGGATGCCTGGCGAAAGTCGCTGCTGGAAGGGCTCCGGTTCGACGATCTCGGCTACTACCAGTCCCTGGGATTCAAGTCCGGACTCGAGATCCACCACCAGCTGGACACCCGAACGAAGCTGTTCTGCCACTGCCCGGTGCGGTACCGCAACGATGCACCGGATGCCGTGATCCTGCGTCACATGCGCCCCACCCTCTCGGAGATGGGCACCTACGACGGCACCGCGCTCATGGAGTTCAAGACCCGCAAGCAGGTCGTCTACCATCTGTACCGCGACAACGTCTGCACCTACGAGATGGACGACACGCCTCCCTTCCCGATCAACCAGGAGGCCCTCGACTTCGCGATCGAAATCGCGCTGATGCTCAACTGCAAGCTCGTCGACGAGGTCCACATCACGCGCAAGCAGTACCTCGACGGGTCGATCCCGACCGGGTTCCAGAGGACCGCGATCGTGGGCGTGGATGGCTGGGTCCCCTATCGCGATCGGAAGATCCGGATCCAGCAGCTCGCCATCGAGGAGGATGCGTGCCGCGAGGTGTCCGACGTCGGCCACCAGGTCGTTTTCCGCACGGATCGCCTGTCCACGCCCCTGATCGAGATCGTCACCAAGCCCGACATGCGCACGCCGCATGAAGTCGCCGAAGTCGACGAGCTACTCGGGCGCCTGCTGCGCTCCTCGGGAAGGGTGCGTCGGGGGCTCGGCTCTGCCCGCCAGGACGTCAACGTGTCGATCACCGGCTCGGATCGCGTGGAGACCAAGGGCGTGCCGCGTACGCCGGACATCCGTGCTTTGACGCACTACGAGGCGCTCCGGCACAAGGCGCTCATCGAGCTGCGCGACGAGCTCAAGAAGCGCGGCATCACGACCGAGACGTTCAGGACCAAGGAGCGCGAGGTCACGGGCATCCTGTCGAGCTCCCGCAACCCGCGCATCGCCGAGATCCGCAAGCTCGGATGGCCGCTGGTTGCCATCGCTCTCAAGGGGTGGGGACCGCTGCTTCGCCACAAGACGCAGCCGGGAATGACGTTCGCCCACGAGCTGGCAGGGCGCGTTCGCGTGATCGCGTGCGTGGACGAGATGCCGAACCTGTTCGTGCTCGACGGGCTGGGCGAGGGGTTCTCCGTGGAGGACGAGACGCGGGTTCGCAAGGCGATCGGGGCGACCGACGACGACGCGGTGGTGCTGGCGTGGGGGCCAGGAGAGGACGCGCGGACGTCGGTCAACGAGATCATCGCGCGGGCGAAGGAGGCCACGATCGGGGTGCCGGCCGAGACGCGCCAGCACTTGCCTGATGCGTGCCGGACCGACTTCGAGCGCATCCTGCCCGGTCCGGATCGCATGTATCCGGACACCGACTCACCCCCGGTGCCCATCGCTCGCGACCGGATTGCGCGCATCACCGCGCAGCGCGCCCTGCGCCCGTGGGAGCGCGAGGAGCTGTACGTGGCGCGAGGCGTGCCCGTGGGGCTGGCGCGTCAGCTCGCGATTCACCGCCATGCCCGGATGTTCGAGCGGCTGATCGCGGACAAGACTGCGGACGCCCTGCTTCTGGCGGTTGCGATCTGCGAATGGCAGACCGCGATCCGACGGGAGCGTGCGCTCGCTGGCAAGCCGCGATGCTGGCCCGACGAGGCGCAGCTTGAGCAGCTGCTCAAGGAGGGGTTGGCGAAGAAGACCCCGCGCCCAGCCCTGCTGCTTGCCCTCAAGAAGCTCTATGCCGAAGGGATCGTCGAGGTCCCGGAGCCGCTGGCGCACCGGGAGGTCGGCGAGATCTGGGCTCGGGTCCAGGAGGCCAGCAAGGACGTCAAGTACAAGACCGCCTCGCTGACGGCAGACTACCTGACCGGGCGGATCATGAAGGAGAGCGGATGGCGCGCGTCGCCTGCGGACGCACGCGGGATCGTGGGCAAGCACTTGTCGATCTGAGGGCGCGGCCTGCCGCGCGCTTAGTACAGGGCGCCGCAGGTTGGTATCCGCTCAGTCGAGCCCGAGCCCGAGCCCGAGCCCGAAGAAAGTGCGCAACCAAGTCGTCACGCTGGCCGATAGGGGGCATGAACGACTTCGAACATGAGCGTCTGGATGTGTACCGCGCAGCCATCGACTTCCTCGTCGTTGCCGACGAAATCGCCGTCAGTCTGCCAAGAGGAAGAGCCTACCTCGTCGACCAGCTCCGCCGAGCCGCCACGTCGATCGCACTGAACATCGCCGAGGGCGCTGGCGAATTCTCACCCGGCGACAAGGCAAGGTTCTATCGGATGGCCCGCCGCTCCGCCACCGAATGCGCCGCGATCCTCGATGCCTCCCGCGCCGTGAAACTCACTGACACGCAGCTCTCGTCCAAGGGCCGAGCACTACTTCTGCGGGTAGTTGCCATGCTGACCGCCATGGTGCTGCGCCTCAAGGCCCCGGAGTCGGGCTCGGGCTCGGGCTCGGGCTCGGGCTCGGCCTGATGAGTGGGCGCCAACTTGCGCAGAGCTGTACCTACACGATCGGATCGAAACCCATCTTCAGAAGTGTCGTGACGAGCTGCATCATCGGCAGGCCGATGACGGCAGTGGTGTCCTGTCCCTCCACACGCTCGAACAGGGCCATGCCTGAGGTCTCGATGCGGTAGCCGCCCGCGCAATCCAGGGGCCGATCCCGATCCACGTAGCGCTGGATCTGCTCGCGGGTGAGCGGGCGCATGTGCAGCACGTGGACATCGAGGTGGATCTGACAGTTGCCCGAGGAAGCATCCAGGACGCACAATCCGGTCAGCAAGCGGTGGGCGCGTCCAGCGAGCATGGCGAGCTGCTCCACGTTGGCCTCGACGCTCCCGGGTTTGCCCAGGATTTGCCCGTCGATCTCGGCGCATTGATCGGAGCCGATGATCAGCGCCTGGGGATAGCTCTGGCGCACGGCTCGGGCCTTGGCTTCTGCGAGCTTGCAGACGAGCTCGGCTGGGGGAAGGCCGAGGGTCTTGAACGGGGCTTCATCCAGGCCCGAGTCGACTGCGACGAACGGTGCAGCGAGCCGCGCCATGAGCATGCGGCGGTGCTGGGAGGTGGAAGCGAGCACGAGGGTTCGGGGCGGCATGGATGACCGGAGCATAGTCCCGATGCTATTGCCGCGCTGCACCGGATGCGGCACGATGCAGCGGGTTGTCCCCAAAGGCCGACGATCGATGGAGAAGAGCGAACGACGCGCGCAGATCCTGACCAAAGCCAGGGACGTGTTTGCCCGGCACGGCTATCACGCGGCCACGGTCGACGACATCGTCGTGGCGGCAGGCGTGGCACGCGGCACGTTCTACCTGTACTTCGAGGACAAGCGTGCGGTTTTCGCGGAGCTGGTGGATCGGTTCGTGGCCCGCGTGCACCTCACGATTCAGCGCATCGACATCGAGGATGCGGGACGGAGCGTGGGCCAGCAGGTGCGGGGCAACATCTCGCGGATCGTGGCGCTGCTGCTCAATGACCGCGCGATGACGAAGATCCTGCTGACCGACGCGCTCGGCATGGACACGGACTTCGATCGCAAGCTGCGAGCGGTCTACGACGAGATCTACCAGCTTCTGGCTGACAGCCTGAAAGAGGGCCAGCAGCTGGGGATCGTGGCCGAAGGCGACACGCGCGTGATGGCCTGGCTGAGCGGCGGAGCGATGAAGGAGCTGCTCTACCAGTGCGTGGTCGGCGGCGCGGCTGACATGACGGCCGACAAGCTGGCTGATCAGGTGTTCGACTTCCTGTGCGCGGGGTACTTGAGGATACCTTCCTGAGGCACCTGCTGGGCTTCAACCGGAAGGGGAGGACGGAGCCGCATCGAGCACGGAGCGTGCCCGAGATGACAGCTCCTGGGGCGTGAAGGGCTTGAGCAGCAGCTCGGCACCGGCTGGCAGGCTCCCGGGCCCGCCTGACTCCGAGGCGTAGCCGGAGATGAACAGCACGCGCACGCCTGCGCGCTGCTGCAGCAACCGCTGCGCCAGCTCCCTTCCGCTCATGTGCGGCATGACCACGTCGGTCACCAGCAGGTCGATCGAGCCCGCTTGTCCGCTCGCGATCCTCAGGGCTTCGTCGCCATCGCTCGCCTCCAGCACCGTGTAGCCGCTCGCTCGGAGCGTCTCGCTCGCCAGCTCCCGCACAGAGGGCTCGTCCTCCACGAGCAGCACGATCTCCGACCCGCGCGACTCTCCGCGCACGCCTGCAGCGGGCTCGGGCTGGGATCGGGCTTCATCGACCAGCGGCAGCCACACGGAGAAGGTGGTGCCGCCGCCTGGGTGGCTTTCGCAAGCGATGTGTCCGCCGGACTGGCGCACGATCCCGTAGGCGGTGGACAGCCCCAGGCCCGTGCCCCTGGGCTTGGTCGTGAAGAACGGCTCGAAGACCTGCAGCTTGGTCTCTTCGTCCATCCCAGCGCCCGTGTCGATCACCTGCAGGAGCACGTGAGGGCCTGGCTTCAGCCCCGGCCGAACCGCCGCCTCCCCTTCGTCGATCAACGCACGCGAGGTCCGGATCACCAGACGCCCACCATGCACCATCGCGTCGCGCGCGTTGACCGCGAGGTTCATGATCACCTGCTCGATCTGGGTCGAGTCGGCACGGACGCAGCCGAGCTCTGGCTCAAGCTCCGCATCGAGCACGATGTCCTCGCCGATGATCCTGCGCATCATGCCGTCGAGGTCGGTGATGATCGAGTTGACGCTCAGCACCTGGGAGCGCAGGACCTGGCGTCGGCTGAAGGCGAGCAGCTGACGGGTGAGCGACGCGCCGCGCTCAGCGGCGCGGGAGATCTGCTCGAGCTCGACGCGCATCGGGTCGCCCTGGGGCATCTTCCGGTCCAGGAAGGTGCTGCTGCCGATGATGACGGTCAGCAGGTTGTTGAAGTCGTGGGCCACGCCCCCGGCGAGCCGGCCGACGGCTTCCATCTTCTGCGCCTGGACGAGGCGGGCTTCGAGCTTGCGCTCGGCCGTGATGTCGTCGATCAGGATGATTGCCCGATCGAATCGCCCGTCCTCGTCGCAGATCGACGACGAGTCGACACGGACTTCGATGGGCGATCCATCCTTCTTGACCATCCTGTAGTCCTGATCGCGCAGGATGCCCCCGCCCACGAGATCGCGCAGGTGAGCGGCCGCGCGATCACGGACGTCGGGCGGCAGCAGCGCCCCAAGGGATCGTCCGACCACCTCTTCGCGCTTGTAGCCGAGCGTTCCTTCGATGCGGGGATTGCAGTCGAGCACAGTGCCGCTCTGGTCGATGGTGAGGATCAGCATCGCGACGGTCTCGAAGATGGTGCGGTACTTGCGCTCGCCATCCCTGAGAGCGATCTCTGCGCTCTTGCGCTCGGTGATGTCCTGCAGGAGCACCACGCCGCCGGCGTACTTGCCGCTGATGTCGTCGAGGAAGCTGCCGCTCATCAGCACGGTGCGGTTCTTGCCGCGCACGGGAATCTGCTGCTCGACACCGGAGAACGTGCGGCGGTCGCGCATGGCCTCGCGCAAAGGGCAGGTGTCGCAGAGACTGTGGTTGAGCACGTCGCGACAAGGACGGTTGAGAATCTCGCTGGAAGGCTGGCCATAGAACTTCTCGAGGGCGGTGTTGACCGCAATGAGGTTCATGTCGTTGTCGACGACGTAGGCGGGCTCGGCCATGCTCTGGAAGACGGTCCAGTAGCGGGCGCGCTCGTTGGTCATGCGACGGTTGGCGGCCTCGAGCTCGGTCATGCGCTCTGGCACGGACAAGCTGACCCACTCGGCGGTGACGCCGAGCTCGAACTTGTCGAAGAAGCGCAGCACGCGGTCGAGCAGCGGTCGGCGCTGCTCCTGGGGGAGATCGAGCTGCCAGGACAGGTCGAGCACTGCATTGCGCAGCAGCTTGGTCATGCCGAGGAACATCTCGAGGGTGATGCCGCGGGCGCGGTGACGCTTGGCTTCGAGCACGCCAAAGGACGCGGCTTCGCTCAGGGCTGGGTGCTCCTCGACGTGGATCGGCTCAGCGTCGGGTCGGGTCTTGAGCCAGGACGCGAGCGCCCGAACCGGTCCAGCGACGACTAAGCGCCATTCCTCCTCTTTGATCGTGGCATAGCGGGTGTAGTCCGCTTCGGAGGCGTACTGGAGCAACCGTGCGAGAAGCCAGTCCTCGCCTGATTGCAATGCCTCAACGAAACGGATCGACATCTATCCCCCAGGAGACTCGAGGATACGATTGGTGATTCGGGGGTGTCAACGAGGGGGGAGCCCCAGGCCTGATTCGTGATCGGAGCGTTGGCGCTTGGGTTCGTCCATGTTCCGCCGGAATCACAGCCATCGCTGTCGTGCGGTAGCGGTGTGCACAAGTTCGCGATGCCCTGTCGCTCGCCGCCGCCTGCCCGCACTTGGGCCAGATTCACGCGCGTGCCCGCCCCCCCCGGCGGCGGCTCGCTCACCCCGCTTTGGCGAGCGTGTAGGGCGCGGGGGTAGTGGGTAGTGGGTAGCGGGTAGCGG
>JACRCQ010000035.1 GCA_016218915.1 Deltaproteobacteria bacterium | reverse complement strand
TCTTGTTTCCCAGCGCATCCAAGAAAGGATCGAGCCACCGCTCGAACTGCACGCGGCCGGCTTCAACATGGGCGGGGTGTGCCATCTCGAGAATGGAACAAGTCTCAGCCCGGATGGAAAGCAAAATCTGGCGAAGTAGTACTCACGCTCGCGGCTCCATCATCAAGGTTCGATCGTCACCTCGGATACCGGGTACCAGAGATCCGGGCGTACGCCTGCAATCGCAAGACGCACGTGCGCAAGGCTCGCGTCCTCGGTCAGGACCGCGACCTCCAGAGAGTACTTCCCTGCTGCCACCCCTGTGGGCACCTGCACCAGGTCCGTCAGCGCATAGGGCCCCGGTAGCCATCCCCGCAGGTCGGCCGCGCTCGTCCAGCTCGCCACAGCTGCGTCCTGGCTCGAACGAAGACGCCATCCGATCGGCCAAGGGTGATACGGCGGTGCCACGCCCTTGTTCTCCCACTTCGAATCCAGGGACAAGGATTGCCCTGCCTTTGCCTTTGCCGTGTGGGTCAGCTCGGTGAGCACCAGTCGATAGCCGACGTGCTTGAGCCATTCGTCGACCTTGGGACGCCACGCATCTGGCACGGGCGACGACTTGGCGTTGAACACGGACATGTGCCACTCCAGCCCCTTCTGGAGGATGAGATCGATGTCGAACCCCTTGTCGAGCCAATCCTGCATGACGCCGCAAGACTCGAACTGCACAGGCGCGTGCTGCCAGGCGATGCCGATGATCGGGTCCTTGGAGGCAGGCTCGTACATGTCCTCCATGTGGTTCCACGTGGACCCGAAGAAGCCGTAGTCGCCGAAGCAGTCCCCGCGCCACCCTGCCCCTTTGGACTCGGCATAGGAGGGCGCGCCGATCAAGGCTACCAGCGGGGTCTTGGGAAACGCCGCTACGTACCAGTCGATGATCGCTTTCTGGTTGTCCTCGGTCGGGAAGTACTGATCGCACGTGGCTTTCTCTGCCGCTTCACAGCAGGCGGTATTCCATTCTCCCCAGCAACCCACGGAGCCGATGTCGACGTGGTCGACCTCCAGGGCACCCGAGTACCTGGCGCCAAACGCGTCGACCAGCTTCTTGTGGTACTCGAGGAAGAGGGGATGATTGTGATCCGGAAACGTCCCGTCGCTCTCCTTGATGCTCCCCACCCCCTTGTCCAGGAGCCATTGCGGCGATGAGGTGTCGTAGGCGGTCATGATCCGGAACGCGAGGTCCTCGCCCTTGGCCTTTGCGTCTGCGATCTCCTTGTCGACCATGGCAAAGGCGTACTGGCCTTCCACAGGCTCGAGCTCCGCCCAGGTCCAGCGCCGGTAGGCCACGCTCCCTGCCGGGTACTGAGCAGGGGGCGGATTCCAGCCGAAGTCGGCAAAGCCGATTCCGGGATTGATCAGGATGTCGTCGATCCCGGCGGGCGTGACCGTGGTCGTCGGGCCAGTCGCCGGGGGCACATCCGGCTTGGCATCCTCGCCCGGCGAGGCGTCATCGCCCGGTTTGCCATCGGACGCCGCGTCGGAGGTCGCCTCTCCACCGCCGTCCGTCATCGGAGCATTTGCGGATGGCGCCTGCGCGTCGTCTCCGCACCCGGCGGCCGCTCCGACCATGCACAGCCCCACCAGCACCACGAAGCGCACGTTCCCGCTCATGCAGCCATGCTACCAGATTCCGTGTGCTCAGGGTCGCGGTGCGCACCCTCACGGGAACAGCTCGTAGAGCCTGGTCACGGAGGTCACCCGAGAACCCTTCCCTGTGGCAGGGGAGCCGGACGCGAGCGCGAGGTCGAGGGCGTCGGCATTGACGAACTGTGGATCAGCCTCGATGTTCAAGGACGGGTCGAACCCTGCAAGACCGCTGTTGTCGGTCTTCCAGTAGACGTTCCCGGTGAAGCTGACCGGCGAGGAAGCCCGCAGACCTTTGCCGACGAAGATCGAGTCGGTGAAGGTCATGCCGGTGTTGCCGTAGAGCTGGAAGTTGTTCCAGCTCCCATATTCATCATACTTCCCTGACATGAACGAGGTGACGTGATCAAAGGTCCAGTTGGAACCCGCATTCAAGAGGGTGTTGGAGCTCACATTCTCGAGCAGCAGGACATTGCGAACGACCACGTCGTTGACATGGCTGGAATCCACGCCAGGAAAAAGGCCCTGCATGAAGCGCGGACCGATGATCGTGTCTTCGATGAGCCAGGGCCCCTGGTCGCCGCCCCAGTTGTATTGCTGAATCCCATCCGGATGGTTGTGGTAGTTGAAGATCTTGCCGTCTGCGCCGAGTCTGCCGTTGTCGAGCCAGCATTGCCTGATGACCAGATCGCGGCATGGCCCCTCGCCGATGCCCTCGTCGGACGTGTTGGCGATGATGAGGCGCTCCAGGGTCACATGGCTCGCCCCGGGCTGGTAGCTGAAGAAGATGCCGGTTGCGTTGGCCTTGGCGTGCCAATGGCCGACCGTGAGATCCTTGTAGGAGTTGTCCTGGATCGTCTGGTCGGTGATCTGCTCCGGTGTCCCGATGTCGTAGATCTTGATGTTCCGCAGAACGATGTTGGTGGCTTCCTGGGTCAGGTCCGAAGTGTGGGCACCGAGCATGATGCCGTCGTGCCCTGTGCCGTGGATCGTGATTCCTTCCCATTTGGAGCCGTCGATCACGATCCACGCGTGCGCACCGACATCGATTCCGGAGTCGAAGGTCGGCATGGCGCCTGTGTACGTGGGCTGATCGTCATAGGGCAGCTCGGTCATTCCTCCGAAGATCACCGCCTTGCCGTTGCGCCCGGCGTCGCTTGCGAGACGCACGGTGATGGGACTTCCCTGCGACCCATCCGCACCCACCTTCATGGGCGTCGTGTACACCATCTCGCTGTCGCCGCCGTCGATGAGGATGACATCGCCAGGAGAGACCTTTGCCCATTGGATCTGGTCCATCTCGTTCCAGGCAGTGGCCCAGGACAGTCCATCGGCGTTGCTGCCGTTCTTGGAGACGTAGAAGTCGCCCGTGACGCCTGCTGTACCGCCGCTGCCAGCCCCTCCACTTGCGCCGCCTGCGCCTGCCCACGCGCCGGCTGCGCCGCCGTTCGACACCCCCGCAGCTCCGCCCTTGAGGCCTGCGTCCGAGCCGCCGGCTCCGCCTGTAGGGGTTCCACTGTCTCCTGAAGCTGCTCCACCGCCGTTCGGGCCGCTGCCCGCGTCGTCGCTCCCGCAGTGCATTGCGAGCAATCCGAAGGCGATCAGCGACGTGAGGACGAGGGCGGACAAGCGCATGGGGACAGCGCCTCCTTTGGGGGGCACGATACCACGCGAGGCGTGACCCCGAAGTGTTGCGGGGTATTAATCCCGAGACTTAAGTCCCCGCAACGCGCCTTCTCACGATGCGGAGCACCTCCTGCTCGAGGAACTTGAAGCCGAGCTCGGCATCGATGGGGAGCGGGGCACCGGAGGCGATCAGGTCGGCCACACGCCAGTACAGCTGCCGCGCATCGCTGCCCAGGCCCATTGCGTCATAGCAGAGTGCAAGATAGTACGCCGCAGGCCACAATCTCGCTTCCAGAAGCAACGCTGCGCGAAGCTGTCTGGCAGCCCCCTGGACGTCTCCGTCGAGGTAGCGCGATATCCCGGCCAGCATCTGCCGGCTCGCCATGGAACCGTCGCCGTTCACCGCAGGTGCATCGTGTGTCGGACGCTGGAGCGGCGCGCACGGCTCGCGCGTTTCAAACCGCCACGTTGCACCTGAGTGCAGCGGTGCTCGTGCTGGTACCTTGGGAGCATCCATCATCGGAGCTCGGGCTTCCTCTGCAAGGATCTCGAGCGTCGACGGGGCCACCGGTGGCGGTGCCCCTGCCTGGCGCAGGAACACCAGACGGTGATCGATCGAGGCCGGAGCCAGGCCGAGGGGAAGCTCGAACACGACGTCGCTGGCGCCGAGGATGAGTGCGCCGCCGATTCTCAGCGCCTGGCGTAGATTGTCGACCACGCGCCGTGCGTGCTCGCGCGTCAGGTAGATGAGAACGTTCCGGCACACGATGAGGTCCCAGAGCCCGTCCGCGGCGCTCGATCGAGGCGGCTCGTGCAGCAGATTGTGCTGGGCGAACGAGACCGATCGCTTGAGCGACGGGACAACCTCGTAGCTGCTGCCGGCGCAGGGTGACAGGGCGCTCTTCATGCGCTGGGGCACCCATCGCACGGCCCAGGCGCCGTACACACCCTCCCGGGCGCGCTGCAGGGCTGCCAGGTTGATGTCGGTTCCAAGGATCTCAGCCTCGGTCCTGGCGCCCTCGGCGAGCGCTGCGAGCGAATAGGCCTCGTCGCCAGTGGCACAGGCCGGGACCCAGACGCGGGGCGGCTCGCCGGTCTTGGCTGCCCGATCCGCGAGGAACGACGCAGCTCCCTGCAGCTGCTCCAGATCCCGGAAGAACCACGTGTGCGTGACGGCGACCGCTTCGATCAGCTCGTTGAACGCGCGAGCGTCCGACATCACGACGGCGGCCAGCTCGTCCTCGTCGTGGATTCCCAGGGAATGGGCCTTCTTGCGCGCGTACGCGGCCAAGGCGGACGCGATCCCACCTCGATCGAGCGACAGCCCCAGCTCGCTTTCGACGAGCGCCTGCAATGTGTTCCGGTTGGTGTTTTCGATTCTGTCGGTGGGTTGGAGCGTCCGCGCCGCGCACATCATGAAGCTACTCTCCGGGCTCTCTCCCCGGCCGCGGGCAGGCACCGGAATGTTGATGCGAGGCGGGTCGGAGCAAAGCGAATCCTGGACCTGGAAGGATATGCAATGACCACGCCCGGTTGATCTGCGCGGGCAGGCGGATTCGTCGTGGGAAGAAGCACGGATTTCTTTCGGTGTTCCTCCGCGACTTCGGAGGCGCTTGGACCCGTCACTTGTCGCAGGGATCCAAAGCGCTCCTTTCAATTCTGCCAGCATCCATTGCACCGGCGCACAGGCAGATGCTCATGGTGGAGCGGTGAACGGGTCGCGGGATAGGCACGGCATGCCGTGCCCTACGCGGGCACGCCGTGGCGTGCCGCTACCAGGACCCACGGGCCCGGCGCGCAATGCGCACCTGGATACGGCGTCGCGGCGGATCCCCCAAGGAACTTCGGGCACACGGTACTGGATTCTCGCTGCCGCTCAGATGTGGGATGGGTCCGCTTGGTGCACTCCGGAGCCTTGGACCAGAGACGCGGCCAGGAGGATCCCCATGGCCGTGGCAATCGCGGTCGCTGCGACGATCAAGATTCCATACCAGGCCGACAAAGGCGCTGAGCCAAGGAGGCGCGCGGCCACGTCCCAGAACCTCGACGGCCCCATGGCTGTGGCGATCCCCCAGACTCCGATCGCTGCTGCGATTGCACCTGACGACCACGTGAGAATGCCGGTGATCGCCTGATCGAGGGGTGCTCTCGCGGAACCCTGCTTCGCAGCGACAAATCCGGCAAGGAACATGCCCGTGATGGCAGTCAGAGCGAGCCATCCTGCGGCTGCGAGGGAAAGGACTCCCGGATACTCAGCGCCCAGGAGACTCCACGCGGTAAGCCCCAGGGCAAGCCCCACAAGCCCGACTGCCAGCTCGACTCCGGTTGCTGTCAGGGTGCCGGCAAACACTGCGCCCCACGGTACGGGCGCCGACGTGATGCTCGAAGCCGCGGCATCCACGCGTGCGATGGGATGTACGCCGGTGACTACTTCTTCGGGCGCGCCAGACGGCGCCTTGGCGTGCGTTTCGAAGACTGACTCTGCTGCGCTTTTCATCATGATCAAACCCCCTTGCGGTCCGTGCGGGATCGCTCCGAGGGATCGAACCGGTGTCGATGTCGCGCTATTCCGAAATCGCGCGAGCGGAGCAGGCGCGCATGAGCAACGCAACAGAGCGAGTTGCGCGCCGGAACCCCGGAAGTGTTCGGCTGCGCCGACCGTGCTACGATCGCTCGAGGCTGCCATGAACCACCCGATCCATCCTGCAACGTGCTTGATTCTCACCCTCTTCACCTCGAGCCTCGCGTGCGGAGGAAGCGTGGTGACTTCGGAGCAGTCCACCGGTGGCTCAGCCGGTGCAGGAGGCTCAGCCGGCTCCGGGGGCATATCCTCCAAGGGCGGTTCAGGCGGGAATGCAGGCGCTGGAGGCGTGGATGCGGGTCCTTCCCAGGACGCGGCTGCAGACGTCGCACCCTCGGCGCTCACCATGACGATCCTGGGGATCGAGATGTGGATGAACTGCATGCCCGCGGTTCCGCCGGACCCGCTGGGCGGAACGATCACGGTCCGCTACGACAACTCGCTCGGCAGCGCGGCTGCATTCGCGACGATCACGCAGGCGCAGTGGGCTTTGCCTGCCACGTACTCGTTCGAGCTCGAGCCCAAGGAGTCCGGGCTCATTCCCGCGGGAAAAGTGGTGGATGTCGCGCATAAGAAGGTTGCCAATTCGGGGAAGGTCGCAGCCAGCCCGTGCTCGCTGTGCGGCCAGGTCGGCTCGCTCTCCCTCACGTGGAACGTGAACGGGCAAACCGTATCCGCCTCGGAGGTGGGAGCGCCGGGCTGCGCCTACTGAGGCGACCGCCCGATCGCCGGGGCTAGGGGTTGAACACCGGAATCGTCTCGACCGCGGTCCCCAGCTCGCCGTCGAACAGCACCGCGCTCTGGGAATCGACGAGCTTGAGCGTGCCCCCCGCAGAATCCTGGTGGAATCGGAGCGTGGCAGCGCGGCCGTTCGCAAAGGTGACTTGCACGCCCCGGTCCGTGCCAGCATCGGACGGCGCCACAGCGGAGACAGCGTTGTCGAGCGAGAGCACCACGAGGAACTGGCTCAGGCCGTCGTTGGTCTGGACGAGCCCGATCCGTTTGCCTCCGCTGGTGTCGGAGTCGGCGCTTGCCCAATCGAACACGACGGTCTGTGGATTTGCAGGGTAGACGGGGAAGACGTCGAGCTTGGCCTGGGTTCCGGCGAGCTGAACGGAGTTGGCCGCGGTGGTGGGCGTGATCGGCGAGTTGAGCTGCCAGGTCTTCTCCACAGCGCCCGAGGCGCTGGTAGCGGCGCGGTCGAAGACCACGATCGCGTCGGGCGAAAGAAAGACCAGCTCCCGCTGCATCTTCGACACGTTCGCATCTCCGCCGAAGATCGGGGTCATGTCGCAGGCAGCGTACTGGAACTGGTCATGACGTCGCAGGGCCATCAAGGTCGAAGCCGGCGCCCCATTCTTCATCTCCACGGTCGAGCCGCCCACGGAGATGCGCACGAGGTTGTGAAGCTCCTGCTCCTGCCGGATGCCGCTGTGGGTCAGGATGTTCTCGTCAAAGGCGAGCCATTCCTTCTTGTACACGAGGAACGAGCCCTGATCCTGGTGGGCGTGGGACTCGGTGAACGGGCCGCAGATGAAGTTGACCCAGGTGGCATCCTGGGCCCAGGACGAGCGAAGGAACACGTGGCCGGTGCCTGAAGCGTAGTAGGCCGGCACCAGATCGGTCAGCGGCAGCTCCGTGATCGACGGGTCGAAGAACAGGAAGTCGTTGGCGAACATGAACGCGCTCGACATCTCGGGAAGCGCGCCATGGGCCAGCCAGGCCTGCCCGACCTGCGACTCGTGCGTTCCAGCGTAGAGCTTGACCGGAACGAGCGCGTAGTTGCGGTGATAGTCGAACAGCGCTGCAGTGGAGTCGCGCGCATGATCGCCAATCGGCGCCACCCGATCGAGCGTCGGCACCGTCTCGTGCATCATGTACAGCAGGGACTTGCGCGTATGCTCCGTGAGGTTCGCGATGCTCTCGCCGGTGGACTGCTCCCAGAGGTAGTACAGCTCGAACAGGCGTGCCATCGATACGCCGTAGCCGGTTCCCTCCCTGGAGCCGCCGCCGACGAGATCGGACTGGAAGGTAGGAACCAGCTGATTGCCGATCTTCTCCGTTCGGAACTTGGTGATCCACCCATCGGCCGAGGGGAGCTCCCCTTTGGCCGCCAGCCCCAGCGTCATCGTCGCACGCAGGAACGAGTAGTAGTAGTTGTTCGACGGGTTGTCGATCGACCAGCCGCTCCAGGGGAAGGTCTTGCCGCCCCAAGCTGCCTGCTCCGGGTTCCAAACGTTCCAGACCGCCTGATCCGCGTAGGCCAGCCACCGCTGGCGCTGCTGGGCCGTGAGCCGGTCAAAGCACCAGTCGTAGGTCAAGGCGAGATCGCCGATGGTCTCACCGACGTACAGGTAGCTGTCGCCGGAGACCTCGGCCTTCTGCCCCCCAGCGATCAGGGCTTCCTCGGACTGGACCTGCTTGTCGACCATGCCGATCGCGTAGTCCGCGTACTTGGTCTCGCCCGTGACCTGGAACATCAATGCCGCATGCCAGGCTGCAAAGGCGTAGACATCGCCGCCGGCGAGCTGCCCATCCACCATGTCGCGAAATCGCACCGCAGCCTTTTGCGAACCTGAGAGCGCGGCCGCCAGGGCGGTCTTCACGCTCTGGTTCATCAGGATGCGAGGGTGATCCGTACCGATCACGGGACCATCCGTGCTGGTCGCATCCCCGTCCGACGATGCATCCCCGGGCTTGGCGTCGGTGCTCGCATCCGCCGCTCCACCTGCGGAGCCCGCGCTTCCCGCGGAGCCGGCGTTGCCCACGGGCGGCGCGTCGCCCGATTCCGAGTCGCCACAAGCCCCGAGCCCGAAGGCGATTGCCAACACAACGAGATGTGTACGCATCCGGCTAGGGTATCATTTTCCCTCGGCCTTCGGGGGGCTGGAGGAGCCGCGGCGCCGGTCCATCAGGCGCACGTACTCTGCAATCTCCAGCCTGGTCGCCTCAGGAAGGCCCTGGAACTCGAGTCCCGCGGCGACGCGATCGCGGTTGTCCCGAACCCAACGGATGTGCACTGGCAGGCGCGCCACCTTGCCGGTCATCGGCGTGGCGAACCGCACTTCCCCGTGCCCGCCCCCGGCAAAGGACCTCGACGCCACCATCAGCAGGCCGCCCTCGGAGATGTCCTCGCTGTGTCCGTCGATGAGCGTGCCGCCCGTGAGCTGCAGCCGAATGGGTGTGACGTAGGGCTGGCGCGGGTTCTTGCGTCGCTGCTCCACAACGGCAGGAACGGGTCGTGGCGGCGGGGGAAACGTGGGCACGTAGCGGGCGGCAAACTCGGCCGCAATGCCCTGGGGCGGCGGCACGGAGCGCGGCCCCAACAGGCCCGATGGCTCGAATCCGTCCATGGCCCCTTCGAGCATCAGCAGCCCGAAGGAATGCGCGTCAGGGTGTCGGGCCGACCGCTGCGTCGCCATCGCACGCGCGACCACGTCGGCCAAGGCCGTGGGGAGGTTCAGCTTGAGCTCGCGCAGCATGGACGCGGCTTGCGCGCTCGCGTCCTCGTCCGATTCCTCGCGCGTGCCGCCCGGAGGCGTGGCTCCTGAGAGACACTCGAACACGGTCGCGCCAAGCGAGTAGATGTCGGCTCGGTGATCCACGTCGCCCCGCATGAGCAGCTCAGGCGAGGCGTACTCGGGCTGCAGCTTCCCCGAATCGGCCGGAAGGCCCGCCAAGGAGCCGGCCTCGCCTTCGGGCCCCGGCAGCAACGCCAACGAGAAGTCGATGATCTTGACGACTTCCTCGCCCACCCGTCCGCGCGCCAGCATCACATGCCCCGGGTGCAGATGGCGGTGGACCAGCCCGTGGGAATGCATGTGGAACGCTGCGTCGCACAGCTGCCTTCCCACGGCGACCGCATCGCCGATGGGAAGCCGTGGACGCGACGTGAGGATTCCCCGAAGGGTTCTACCCTCGAGCATCTCCAGGACCAGGAAGGGAGCGCCGTCGACCTCGTCGCAGTCGAGGATCTCGACCACGTTGGGATGGCGTGCGATCTCCAGCGCGCGGGCCTCGATGCGCAGACGTGCGCGCAGATTCTCGTCGTGGACCCGATCGGGCAGGAGCTGCTTGATGGCGACCGCGCGGCCCGTGGACTTGTGCTCTGCGGACAGGATCACGCAGGTGTTGCCGCGGGCGATCTCGCGCCTGATTGCGAATTTTCGCGTCAACGCCGAGGGATACTGGATCTCGTTCATGTCACTCTCGCCGGACCTAGCCGCAGGTCCCGTTGACGCATTGCTTGCCGCCGGAGCAGTGGTTCCCGCACGTCCCGCAGTTCCACTTGTCGTTCGACAAGATCGTCTCGCAGCCGTCCGCAGGCGCTGTGTTGCAGTCACCGTACTGCGCGTCGCACGCGGACAACTGACATGTACCACTCACGCATTGCACGATCGCATGCGGAAGTGCGCATGCGTGATCGCATACTCCGCAATGGCTCGTGCTGGTGTCCAAGTCCACCTCGCACCCGTCCGAGGCAACCTGGTTGCAGTCCCCGAACAGAGCGTCGCACTGGATTCCGCACTGCCCCGACGTGCATATGGCAGTGCTGTTGGGAGCCGCGGAGCAGACGTTCGTGCATCCCCCGCACGCGGTCGGGTCCCCGTCGGTGTTCACCTCGCAGCCATCGACCATGCTCGCATTGCAGTCCTGGTACCCGGTGTCGCATTGTGGCGCTCCGCAAACGCCGCTGGTGCACGGACCGGTCATGTGCGGCAACGTGGTGCAGGGTGCACCGCACTTTGCGCAGTTCAGGGGATCGCCCTGCAGGTCCACTTCGCAGCCGGTGGATGGGTCCTTGTCGCAGTCCGCGAACCCGCTGTTGCACGCTGCCACCGAGCACGCACCGGCCTCGCACCCCGCGTCCGAGTTCGACAATGCACAGGGCGAGCAGCTCGGAGATCCGCATCCCCAGACCGGATCGTCGATTGCCACGCACTGGTCGCCGCAAGCGACGGAGCCAGCCTCGCACTGCACCCCAGCTTCGACGTCGGCCTCCAGCTTTGCGTCCGCGTCGATCGCGTCCGGCGCATCGCGATCCGCTCCCGCGTCCCCGTCCAGCTTCGCGTCCCCGTCCGACTTGGCATCTGCCTCCACGCTGGCGTCCTGCGCCGCTTCCAGCGACGGATCCTGGGAGGCATCCTGCGCCGGGTCGGTACCGTCGCCGCCGGACAGCTCATCGTGGGACGGCTTGATCAGCGTGCAGGCCGCACCGGAAAGAGCGCCGAAAAGCACGAGACTCGCTAGGACCCGAAGACGTGTGCTCATGGTCAGAACCTCGCCGTGTAGCGCACCACGCCGGCGCCGGGCGTAGTGGGAACCAGATCGACCCAGGCGGCGGTCGCAGGGGCCGCCGGTTTGCGCGCGAGCAGCAGGTAGGTGGCCACGCCCAGCGACGCGACGCCTACCCCAAGGGAGATGTCTGCGGCGAGGTAGCGTCGATCCATCACGGTGACCTCGGAGTCGGGGCAGTTGGGAGCGCAGTGGTTCTTCAGGTCGTTCTCCTTGCTCTTGCCCGATGCGGCGAAGAACGCAAAGCTGCCGAGCGCCACGACACCCACCCCACCCAGGATCCAGGCGGCAACCGGCACCGGACGAGAGGCCGGCGGGGCAGGCTGAACGACCAAAGGCTCGGGTTTCTTGAGTGACCTGAAGTCGACTGCAATCCTGCGACGAACGTCTCCCTCGCTCAGCACGTACTTCTGCTCGATGCTGGAACCATCGGGAAGCACGAAACGGAACAGGTGCTCGCCGGGGTCGAGCTTGAAGGACCTTCCGTCGAGGCGATCGGAGAGCGGCTGCCCATCGACGGTCACCACGCAGTCGGCGGTGTCATTTCCTTTGGAGTCGACAGCCACGGGCACGACGGATGGGATCGCCCCCTGGAGGTCGGCGAGCCATTTTGCGCACTCTTCGCGGACGACCGCGGGGCAGGCTTCGGACGCGCACACGGAGAAGCTTTCTGCGGCGGCGATGAGATGGCGGCCGGCCTTGGCGAGCTGGCCCTGCTCGTGCGCGTTGAAGCAAGCTTTCTTGTCCGGCTTCGTGGGCGCGGCCGCAGCTGCGTGGCTGCTCATCGCCAACGCGACGCCGACGGCAGCGCACCGACAGAGCCACGAAGCCCCCGTTTCCAGTACCATCCGATCAGGATAGTCTGCCTGCGCGAGATTCCGCAATGAGAAGGCGTGGCGGAGGGGCTCAGGGCGCTCGACCTGCGGATGCGAACGTGGAGAACCGCCCGCTGCGCGACGACGGGACCCGGCGCGTTGTGCGATCCCCAGGCGGGTGATAGGATTGGATCTGCAAATAAGGAGGGTTCCATGATGCGCTCCGATCGTCGTCCCGCGCTTGCCAAGTCTGTCGGCGTTGCTGCAGCATTCGGCGCAGCTCTGGCGCCCGGATGCAGCTCGTCGGACTCGACCCCTGAGCCGCAGACGCAGGAAGATGCTGCGACAGGTAACGATGCGCTGTCTGACGTGTTCCAGGACGGATCTCCTGAGGACGTAGCGCAGCAGCTGGAGGCGATGGTCGACGCAGGGCCGGATGGCTCTGGCGGATCCGGCGGGATGGCGCCGGCGTACAAGGGCGTGACCTTCACCTGAGCGCTGGCTCACCGCTGTCGCCCGCGACCCGCCGCACGTCGTATCATTGATGAAACCCGCTGCTGTCCGCACGGTCCGTCGCAGACCACGCCACGTCATCTGGGAGATCACGGCCGCATGCAACATGCGGTGCGTGCACTGCGAAGCGAGCGCAGGGCCCAGGCGCGCGGACGAGCTGACCACGGACGAGGCGCTCCTTTTGTGCGACGCTCTTGCGGAAGCAGGGGCGGATCAGTGCAACGTGTCGGGCGGCGAGCCTCTTCTGCGGCGCGACTGGTCGCAGATCTGCGCGCGCCTGGCATCGCATGGCCTGCGGGTCACGCTGGTGACCAATGGTACGCTGTTCGACGATTCTGTGGCCCACACTGCGCGGGAAGCCGGCGTAGGAGCCGTGGCGCTGTCGCTCGATGGGCTGCGCGACACGCACGATCGAATCCGTCCGTCGCGCGCTGCCGGCGCTTCGTCGTTCCGTGACGTGATCCAGGCGATCGGGGCGGTGCAGAAGGTCGGCCTGGTACCAGCCGTGATCACGCACGTGAACCGCTGGAACTTCGGCGAGATCGAGTCGCTGCACGAGCTGATCCGGCAGCTGGGCGTGGACTACTGGCAAGTGCAGCTCGGCCTTCCTCTGGGGCGCCAGCGCGAGATCGAGACGCCGTACATGATCTCTCCGCAGCAGCTGGCAGAGCTTGCCCAACGCCTCGCGGACATCATCCGACGGGGCAGGTCGCCGCGCATTCGGGTCACGGACACCATCGGCTACTACACGCGACTCGAGCCTGTGCTTCGCGGGGGCCGCAGGTCCAATGCTTTCTGGAGCGGCTGCTACGCGGGCATTCTGTCGGTGGGAATCGACAGCAACGGCGACGTGAAGGGATGTTCCTGCCTGACGCGCGAGTTCGTGGCCGGCAACGTGCGCGAGCGCCCCTTCAAGGAGATCTGGGCCGACGAATCCAAGTTCGCCTACAACACCGACTGGCACGAAGACAAGCTCACCGGTTTCTGCGCCACGTGCCCGTATCGCAGAGTCTGCCGCGCGGGGTGCACCTCGCTGGCAGTCTCGGTCACAGGATCGATCTACGAGAATCCCTACTGCCTGCATCGCGTCGAGATGCTGGCCAAGGCAGAGCGCAATGCGACCTGAGTGGGCAGCCGACCTCTGCGTGTGGGAGGTGACCCTCGCCTGCAATGCCCGCTGCGTGCACTGCGGGTCCGATGCGGGCAAGGTGCGCCCTTCCGAGCTGTCGCCGCAGGAGGCGATCGAGCTCTGCGACGCGCTGGCACGCATCGGAGTGCGGCATGTGACACTCTCGGGCGGTGAGCCGTTGATGCGGCAGGATTGGCCTGCGCTGGTGCGGCGCCTCGTCGGCCATGGCCTGCGTGTGGAGATGATCACCAATGGACTCTGCGTCGACGAGGCTGCTGCGCACGAGATTGCGGGAAGCGGGCTTGCGAGCGTGACCCTGAGCATCGACGGGACCGAGGAGGTGCACGACGAGCTTCGCGGGGTACCGGGCGCGTGGAGGCTGGCGAAGCAGGCAGTGGCATCGCTGCGCGCGCAAGGGCTTCAAGTCGGAGCCGTGACGCAGGTCAATCGGGCGAACCTGGGCTGTCTTGCCGAGATCGAGCAGACGCTCGTCGAATGGGGGATAGGCGGCTGGCAGCTCCAGCTCACGGTGCCGATGGGAAGGTGCGAGCAGCACCCCGAGCTCGCGCTCGAGCCGGCAGAAGTGCCTGCCGTCATGGACTTCATCCTGGGATCCTCACGCCCTATTCCGCTGTACGCCGCGGACAACATCGGATGGATGCTGCCGAGCGAGCCTCGCATCCGATCGGCCAATCGCCCGACCGATCGATTCTACGCTGGTTGCCAGGCCGGGCTGCGCGTGATCGGAATCACCAGTGACGGAACGGTGCGTGGGTGCCTGTCGATGCCCCCGGAGTTCAACGAAGGGAATGTACGGCTCCGGCCTCTCGAGGAGATCTGGAACGATCCCAAGGCGTTTGCCTACAATCGATGCTTCCGGCAGGAAGAGCTGTCCGGCGCGTGCGCTGCTTGCGCCTTTCGCCGCATCTGCAGGGCAGGATGCAAGACCATCGCGTTCGCCTCCACAGGCCAGACTTCGCATAACCCGTTCTGCGCCCTGGCGCTGGACTCCGCGCAGGTCAGGGCCAGACTTCGTTGACCGATGCGATCCAGTCCTGCGCGTTGCGGAAGTTCGGATCCTGCTCGATCGCGATGAACCGCCCGCTGTAGCTCGAAGCCGATTGCGAGCACACGCCTGAGGCTGACACGCCGTTGAGCAGACGCCCCTGCACATTGGTCGTGCTCACCTGATCGCAGGGGGAGCCGGCTGCGCACGTGCTCCCAGGCGCCTCGAGGCACCATCCGGAGTGGTGCGACGCCATCGCAGATTTCAACAGGCTCAGCTTGTCTCCCGGTGCCGGGTTCGTCGTCACGCCGTGGGTGAAGAAGACCTCGGATGCACAGGTCGACGAAGCCATGCCATGCCATTGGATCGCGGTCCAGGGCTGTGCGCCGTAGTGAGCGTTCAGAGCTTCGTAGGCCGCCTGAAAGGTCGTGGTGGCGTTGTGCGCGACATCGGCCTGGCCATAGCTGCTCTGGCAGGTGCTTGCAGCCGAATTGGCAGTACGTGCAGCGCCGGCGAGTACCAGGCCTTTGGCATTGGTCGCCTTGAACAACGCGGTAGCCTGGGTCTCGGTGCTCACGTCCGTGAGCGGGTGCGGCGCCGCGTGGAAGAGCTGCTGGGTGGCGGCTCCATTCACGACGAACGTCCCCCATCCATGGTCCACGCGCCCGTCCGTGTTCGCGTCGAGGATCTCCCACGCCGCGCAGTAGTTCTTGCCATTGCCCGCGTCGTGGAACGTGCGAATCGTCATGATCGCGGACAGGCTTGCGGGAGGGGCGAAGTCGCATGCGCCCTGGAGCATGCTCGTGACCATGGCTCGCCAGTCCGAGAGCTGCTGGGAGCCAGGGACCACGAAGCCGTTGGAGTCGGGCTTGGGCATGCCGCCGACGATGCAGGCTACGAGATCCTCGAGAGTCGTGGTGGAAGAGCAGAACACAGGCGGACCTGCGTCTGCGCCAGCAGAGCCACCGGTTCCTGCCGTGCCCGCAGTGCCACCGGTGCCCCCTGCGCCCCCTGTACCGGTTGAGCCCCCTTGTCCCGAAGTGCCCGCTTGACCACCGGTGCCTGACGAGCCCCCAGATCCTGCAGAGCCCCCCTGCCCGGATGATCCCCCGTTGGCCGTGCCTGCAGAGCCGCCGTTGGCCGTGCCTGCGGAGCCGCCGTTGGCCGTGCCTGCAGAGCCGCCGTTGGCGATCCCAGCAGACCCGGCGATGCCTGTGTCTTCCGACGACGCGTCAGCCCCTGCCGAGCCCCCAGTGGGCTGGTCGGCGTAGTCGCCGTCGATCGCGAGCAAGTGCGTGCATCCGTCTGCGGCAACAGCCAGGAGAATCCCTGCAAGGGCGACGTGCTTGGTCAGGCGCATGCGGCTCAGCTCGTGAAAGCATTGTCGCACGCCGGTCAGCGCCTGTACACCGCGCTACTCGTGGCACGTGCCGCTGTAGCACAGCATCGCAGCCCAGCAGCAGTCCTCCTTGGTCGAGCACGGCTCGCCTGCGCCGTGACAGCCGGTCTTCTGGCAGATGAGCTGGTACTTGCTGTCTTCGATGCACTCGTAGCCAGGGCAGCAGTCCACGTTCAAGCACTCATAGCCCATGGTCCCGCAGGCGCACTTGCCGCCGCTGCATGCGGCGAGCCCGCAGCAATCCTGCTGTGGGGAGCAGGGCTCGCCTGGGCCAACGCAGGGACCGCCGCCAGAGCCACCAGCTCCGCTGTAGCCTCCGTAGCCGCCGTAGCCGCCGCCGTAGCCGCTTTCGCCGCCGTAGCCGCTTTCGCCGCCGTAGCCGCTTTCGCCGCCATAGCCGCTGTAGCCGCCATATCCCTGCCCGCCGTAGCCTTCGCCGCCGTAGCCGGCGTAGCCACCATAGCCCTCACCGCCGTAGCCGGCGTAGCCACCGTAGCCCTCGCCGCCGTAGCCGCCATAGCCCCCGCCTGCACCACCGTGCGCCGAGGCACCTTCACCACCAGCTCCACCCTTGCCGTTGCTGCAGGTCGCAGAGCAGGTCGATTGGGCTTCGGGATTGCAGAGATTCTCGAGCGCACAGGTTGCACGACACGCCTGCAGGTTGTCGCAATTGCCGAACGACAGAGCGGGTTGACCAGGGCACTTCTTGGCCGACTCGCTCGCGGCAGCTGCGCAGACGCTGTTGCCACTGTCTGGGGTGCTGCTGCTGTCCCCGCAGGCGACGAGCAGCAAACACGATGCTGCGGCATAACTCATGAAGGCTCGGCGAATCATGGGTCAGGCTCCTGTCCTCGGGCGTCATACGACGCGCTTCGCCGATCCCTTCCCCACCTGCGCGGCAGCAACCGTCCAGGGCCGAATCGCTTGGAGAACGCGCGCCCGATCGGTAGCGCCACCCTCCCGCCACGCCTATCATGGCGTCTACTCTTCCCACCCAACTCCTCGCCAGGAGACTTCGCATGAGCTTGGTTGCGTCGACCTGTCGGTTCTGTCTGCTCGTCGCCTCAGGGGGCATGATCTCTGCTGCCGCATTGGGCTGCGGAGGCAGCGCAAGCACGGACTTTCCTCCGACCCTGTCCGACTCGGGGAGCGACGTTCAGACCGATGGCACAGCTGGCTCCGGAGGCACGGCAGGGAGCGCCGGGGCAGGGGGCACGGGCGGAGCTGCAGGCACGGGAGGAACCGGCGGCGCGGCAGGGGATGCAGCGGTCGATGGTCCTGGAGGGACGGGCGGCATCGGGCCAGATGCGAACGAAGCCGCAGCTCCGTGCAGCAGCGACAACGACTGCATAGGTCACCCCGAGGGCCCGCACTGCAACACGGCCCAGGGCGTGTGCGCGGCGTGCGTGACCGCAGACCACTGTGCGCTCGGGATGATCTGCGAGTCTGGCACCTGCCAGCCCGGATGCACACCGCAGCATGGCTGTCCTGGCGCACAGACCTGCTGCGCGGGCAAGTGCGCCGACACATCGAGCGACATGTCCCATTGCGGAACCTGCGGCAACGCGTGCTCCTATCCGAATGGAAACATCGCATGCTCCGCAGGGACGTGCGTGGTCGGTGGATGCCTGCCCGGGTTCGAGGATTGCGACAAGGCGATATCCAACGGCTGCGAGGTGATCGCACCTGACGCGGGCGCTGCATGTGCGTGCACGCCGGCCGAGGTCACGGGCTGCTACGAGGGTCCGCCAGGGACCCAGAACGTGGGCATCTGCGTGGGTGGCACGAAGACGTGCGCAGCGAGCGGCGTGGCGTGGGGACCGTGCAATGGCCAGGTGCTTCCGCAGCTCGACTCGTGTCTGAACACGACCGACGACAACTGCGACGGGGTCTTCAACAATGGCGGGCCGGGCGCGCCTGGGTGCGCGTGCAGCCCGGTGGGCTCCATGAAGTGCGACGCCTACGGGCTCTACGTGTGCGGCGGCAACGGAGCCTGGGGACCACCGCAGTCGTGCGGCAGCAAGCTCTGCTCAGCCACGCTCGGGTGCGTGACCTGTCTGCCCGGCACCGGGCAGTGCGTGGGGAATGTGGCGCACAGGTGTGCTCCGGACGGCAGCTCCTACATCGACGAGGCGTGCGATCCGCTGCTGGGGAGCGCGTGCGTTGCCGGTGCGTGCACCGGACCGTGCACCTGGAGCGCGCTGGGCAAGAGCAACGTGGGATGCGAGTTCTACCCCACGGTCACGGCGAACAGCGAGATGATGACGCTCTCCAGCTGGCACTTCGCTGCAGCGGTGAGCAACCCTGGGACGACGGCCGCAACGATCACGGTCACGCAGGGAGCCACCACGATTGCCACGGTGACGGTGCCAGCCGGGGGCGCGCAGGTGATCAATCTGCCGTGGACGACGCTTCAAGCGCCCACAGGCACGATGCTGCTTGCAGACGGCGCGTACCGCCTGCGCTCCACGCAGCCGGTGACCGTGTTCCAGTACAACCCCTACGAGTACGGGACCTCGTCGAGCGCACCGTACACGGTCGATTCCTCGATGCTGCTGCCGGTCAATGCCTGGGGCACGACCTATGCGGTCGCGTCCCGCCCGCAATGGATCCAGGGCACGTACAAGTTCGCAGGATTCTATGCGGTAGTGGCATCGACCGACGGCACGCTGGTCACGCTGCAGCCATCTGCTACGGGCGCTTCCGTGCAGGCAGGTGGAGGCGTGCCGGCGAGCGGTGCCGCCACGGTCGCGTTGAACCGAGGAGGCGTGCTCCAGGTGTTGGGCACGGTGGATACGCCTTCGGATCTGACGGGCACGATGGTAACGGCGAGCCGTCCGGTGCAGGTGATCGGAGGGCACAACTGCACCGACGTACCTGCGACGACGGGGTACTGCGATCATCTCGAGGAGTCGATGATCCCGTTGCCAGCGCTGGGCAAGGACTACTTCGTGGGCGCGAATTCGTTGCCTTCGATGGCGAAGAAGGGGGTGCTCACGCGCATCATCGCTGTCGAGGGAGCGACGAATATCGTGTACGACCCACCCAATGGCGCGTGGCCGTCCATGGTCCCGCAGACCGGTGCCTTCGGCGAGATCGACGCCACGACCTCGTACCGGATCACGGCCGACAAGCGCGTGCTCGTGGCTCAGTACATGAAAGGGTCTGCAGCCACCACCGATGCAATCGGTGATCCATCGATGACCATCGCGGTTCCGGTCGGCCAATACCGCACCTCGCACGTGTTCCACGCAGGCACCGGCTGGCCGAGCCTGTTCGTGGACATCGTGGCCCCAACAGGAAGCCCGGTCACGCTGGATGCCGCCGCGGTCGGCGGATTCGCTCCGATCGGGAGCTCTGGCTACGCAATGGCAACCGTGCTTCTCGCTGCCGGCGGCGCGCACCGCGTGTCGTCCAGCGCCGAAGTGATGGTGACCGTCTACGGGATGGGCGGGCAGAGCGAGAGCTTCTGGCACCCAGGCGGGATGGACCTCGATCCGCTCTGATCCGCAACACTGACGCAAGGCGAACACGTGCAGTGGCGCACGGGCGGCACACCGCACGGCTGCGCCGGCCCGCGGCTCGCGGCGGCTGAAGCTCCCGCCGGGCAAGGGGAGCGTCCGTCCAATCGAGCTGCAAGCTCGAGGTACGCACCTTGCTTTGGGGGACGGAGAGTCCCAGCGGGAAGGCCTTTGCATCGAGCCTTCCGAGAGGAAACATGCGCAGTCCGAAGCATTGTGTTTCCCTGCCCATTCTTGCGCTCGCCGCATGCCTCGCCGTGATCGCCTCGTGCGTCGCGGTCGTGGTGCTGCGCGAGCTGATGAGCCTTCCAGACGTGCCTCAGGTAGCCGCGCGCCCCCATCCTGGTGCACCGCTCACGCACAAGCTGGTATTCGTCGTCGCAGACGCGTTGCGCTACGACTACGCGACAGACGAGCAGCGTGCTCCCAACATCGCCAGGCACATGCGCGCCGACGCGCACGGGGAGCTCTGGGCCGGGCGCATCAGCATGACCTCCTCGTCGATTCTCGCCCTGGGAACCGGTCAGCGAGGAGACTTTGCAGAGGTGATCACGAACCTGCACGCCGGGCGTACCAGGTTCGACGACTTCATCAACTCGGCGCGCCGATCAGGGTTGACCACAGGGCTGGTGGGCGACGTGGTCTGGACGCAGCTGTTCGACCACTTCGATCCGGAGAAGAACGACGACGCGGCGATGGCGATCGACGTGGACAATTCCCCGGAGATGCTCGCAGCGTCCCGATCAATCCTGCGTAGCGGGCACGCTCCGGACATCCTGGTGCTGCACTTCATAGCCACGGATCACCAGGGGCACGCCTATGGCATGGCCTCCCAGCGATACGCGGACTTCCTGCATAGGTTCGATGCGGGTCTGCAGGCGTTGCTCGATGAAGTCCCTTCAGGCACCACGGTGCTGTTCATGAGCGACCATGGCGCCACGGACACCGGAGCGCATGGCTCGGACATTCCCATAGCCAGGCGATCCCCGTTCTTCGCCTATGGTCCCGGGATCCGCAAAGGCGTGGACCTCGGTGCCATGGATCAAGTGGACATCGGTCCCACGGTCACGGCGCTGATGGGAGTCCCCTCGCCTCTGCACGCGCGTGGCACGGTGTTGACCGAGCTGCTGGACCTTCCCGCCGAGCAGGCTTCCCTCCTGGCCTGCGCGGATGCGATGCGCGCGATCGACAATGCTCGCGCCCGCGGGATGAGCGACGTTGCGGGGCAGATGGAGCGGCAGCGCAGCGCCTGCGATCGTGTGGACACGACTCCGGAAGCGAGGATTGCTTCCAGCCGCGGAGCCGTGCGGGCCCTGGATTCCGCCATGGAGAGCGCGAGCTCGACCCGAGGCGTGCGTGGGGCGCTCCTGCTCAGCGGGGCGCTCGGAGTCCTGCTGGCCTGCCTCGCACTGGTGATGAGGAAGGTGCGGCCAGCGCCTGCGTCCCTGGCTTCCCCTGCGTTTCCCGCGCTCGCCATGCTCCTTTGCCTCATCAGCACGGCCCTGACCCTGCAGGTCGAGCGCATCCCTTCGCCGTGGCACAACGTCGCCCGGTTCGTGCTGTTCTTCGCCAGCGGCGTGCTCTTGCTGATCGCACTGCTCCGCCCTCACGTCGGCGTCGGATGGTATGCGCGCAGGCCATCCCTTGCCTGGGTGCTGCTCCCTGGTGCGCTTGCCTGGTCGTACACGCCGAACACGCAGGCGATGTCCATGATCGTTCTCGTCGTTGGCTCGCTCGTGGTGATTCTCGGCTCGGATGCGGAGCGTCGACGCGGCTGGCTGGCAGGAGGCATTCGACTGGGCGACGGGAAGGATGCGCTCATGCTCATTGCAGCCCTTGTCTGCTTGCTGCCCTTTGGCTTCCGAACCGGTGAGCCGTTGCCGGCCTGGCTGGGAACACGTCCGACGCTGCTCGTGGTCGTCAGTGCGTGCGCCGCTGCCGGCTGGCTTCTCTTCGCTTCCCGCAAGAGCGCAAAGCATGCGGACGCCTGGCAGACCGCGCTGGCGATCGGAATCCCGGTTGCTTCCCTGCTGCTGCGCCGGATGGCTCCGTCGTGGCTCGGGCTCGGGTGCATCCTGGCGCTGCCCGTGATCTGCATGCTTGCCTGGAAGCACGGCTTGCAGGTCCTTGCCATCGGCTCGGGGCTGGGCGCGTGGCTCTGGGTGTCGAGAGACGAAGAGGTGCTGGCCGTGGTGGCTGCGCTGGCCGCTGCGGAGATCCTCGGACGTCTGATGGCAGGGCGCGGCGATGAAATCGGCAGCCCTCGTCTCAATGCGCTCACGTCGAGCCCGTGGATGGCAGCGCTCACAGTGACGCTGCTGTTCTGCCTCAGCTTCCTGATGCGCGTCGGGCTGCAGTGCGGGCTCGACTTCACCTCCATGGACTTCGGCGCAGGCTCGTTCGGCGATCCGCAGGCTTCGTCTCTGCGGATCGTGCTGTCTCTCATCTGGAAGTATATCGGCGCGGAGCTGCTGCTGCTGCTCGTGTTCCTGCGGTGGGCAAGCAGGCGCGATCGGCGTGCGACGCTGCTGGCATTTGTCTCCGTCTCGGCGATCCGGGCCGTGACGATCGCGCTGATGCTCTTCGCGTGCAGGACTTCCTACTGGACTGCGTTCAGGACCCTGAGCGATGCAGGCCCGGCGATGGCCACGGCGATCGCCGGCGGGATCCTGCTGGTCGTCTGGGGCGCTGGGCTGGGCACGCGCAAGGTGCGGGAGCGCGCGCAGGGCGCGGGCCGGATGGATCGGGGATTGCACGCTGCATGGGAATGATCCCGACGCTGCTCATCGATCTGACACCACTCGACACACCGACCCGGCTTCGCGGCATTGGACGATACCTTCGCATGCTCGCGCTGGGCATCGCACGGCTGCCTTCCCAGGAGCTGCGGGGCGTGCGCGTGCTGGCGCTGACCTGGCTCGACCCGCTGGGAAGGTTCGAGGTCACGGACGACTTCGCCGCGAGATCGACGCACACCCACGTGCGCTACCCCACGCAGGGGGATCGGTATCGTTGGGCCTATTCGCGCCGGATTGCCCTTTGGAAGGCCGCGCATCGGGTGGGCGCGAGCTGCGTGCACCTGGGCGATCCCAACGCAACTCCCCTGGGTATGCCGATGGTCGGATGCCGGCGCGTGGTCACCTGCCACGACCTGATCCCGCTGAAGTTCTCAGGGCGGTACCTCGGGTGGCGCGACGGCTTTCTCGCAGGAGGACGCGCGCTGATCCGACGTAGATTCGCCAGCGCCGATCATGTGATCGCGGTCAGCGAAGCTACCCGAAAAGAGCTGATCGAGCTGCTGCATGTCCCGGCATCGCGCATCTCGAGGGTGTACAACGGCATCGATCTGGGAGCGTGGTCGGCCGTGGAGCGACCCGATGATGCGGAGCGGTCTCGAGCTCACGGCCTTCGACCCCGAGGCTTCCTGCTGTACGTGGGTGACACCGACTGGCGCAAGAACGTCGACGGGATGATCGGCGGGCTCGCTCACGCCCGACGCTGCGGCGCCGAAGTCGTGCTCGCATTTGCCGGCATGCTCGAGCAGGGCAAGATGGGCGAGATCACCCGCATCGCGCGGCAGTGCGGCCAGCACGACGCCATTCGCTTCCTCGGGTACGTGGGCGACGACGATCTGAAAGCGCTGTATCGTCAGGCTGCGGCGCACTTGTTCCCATCGCGATCCGAAGGGTTCGGCTTTCCGGTCGTGGAGGCGATGGCGTCAGGATGCCCGGTCATCACCACGCGCTGCGGCTCCCTGGCCGAAGTGGCTGGTGCAGGCGCATTGCTGGTGGACCCGGACAGGCCGCAGGAGATCGGCGACGCCATCGCTCGGCTGGTCATGCACCCGTCGCTGCGCATCGAGCTAGCGCGCGAGGCGTCAGGATGGGTCAAGCGCTTCTCGTGCGAGGCACAGGCGAGAGAGACGCTCCGCGTGCTGCGCGCACAGGCCCTCGCATCTGCAGATCAGGGAGCGCAGCCGCCGCTCGAGCAGCCCTTGCCAGGATCGCAGATCTGAATGCCGCCGTCGGCGCCCGTGCAGTTGCACCGATCGGACTTGCAGGTGCCTGGTGTGCAGAAACCGTTGCCCGTGCAGATGCAGGTCCAGGCACCGGGAGGGCTCGCAAAGACGCACGTGGTATCTGTGGCGCAGACGCAATCCGCAGGACAGTTGGAGCAGTCCTCGCCTGATTCGCAAATGCTGTTGTTGCAGGTCGCAGGGGAGCCTCCGCCGGTTCCGCCCGCGCCGGTGGAGCCGCCATTTCCCGCAGACCCGCCGGTCTCGATCGTGCCGCCCGTTCCTCCGCCAGCGGTACCTCCAGTCATGATCGTCCCGCCCGCGCCGCTGCCTCCAGTCGCGCCCGATCCTCCTGCTCCACCCTTGGGAAATACGACGTCAGGCTTGCCGCTGTCCCCGCCGGCTCCGCCGTTGCCGGGCTCGGCATCGGTGTCCTCGAAAGTCACGGCACCATAGTCGAGCAGACCCCTGCACGACATGGACAGGACCAAGGGAGCGAACACGACGAGCCAGCCTCTCGTAAGCACGTCTCTACGATACGACCCGTGCTTTCCAAGGGCAAGAGAAGCTCCGCGGTGGTGCAGGGCCAGCGCATCTCCTTGCGTCGGGAATGGGTCCGGAGGAACCCGGCCGCCGAAGCAGTTCGCGGCGCGCTCAACAAGCCGCTGCGGCTCACTTGCCGAAGCCCGCTTTGCACCAGCGGCTGCCTTCGGGCTGACGCGTCAATGGCCACGCGCTTTCGGACCCCACACGTTCTCAAGGTCCATGTGCCCTGGAGGCGTACGCAGTGCGGCTACGGTTTTTTCCCCACTTGCGGACCAACTTCTGCCCAAAACGCTGCCAGGTTTCCCAGGATGGGATAAATTGCGGGCCACCCCGCAGTCGAGGCCACGGTAGCCATGCCACCGATCCCCATCCTGTTCATTGCTGCAGCGGTGATCCTCGTGATCATCTACGTCATCGTCTCACTTCGGAAGAAGTCCAAGGCTCCCCGCGCGCAGCTCGAGGAGGCCGAGGAGGGGGCAGAACCGCCAGAAGAGGAACTCCCTGAGCCAGTTTCAGCGCAGAGGCAGATCGCGGCGGCACCGACTCCCGAGCCCAAGCTTGAACCCAAGCCTGAACCCAAGCCTGAGCCCAGGCCCGAAGAACTTTTCCGCGAGCCGACGCCAGTTCTCAAGGAGCCTGAGCCCAAGCCTGAACCCAAGCCTGAGCCCAAGCCTGAACCCAAGCCTGAACCCAAGCCTGAACCCAAGCCTGAACCCAAGCCTGAACCCAAGCCTGAAGAGCTTTTCCGCGAGCCGACGCCAGTTCCCAAGGCGCCTGAGCCCAAGCCTGAACCCAAGCCTGAGCCCAAGCCTGAACCCAAGCCTGAGCCCAAGCCTGAACCCAAGCCTGAACCCAAGCCTGAACCCAAGCCTGAGCCAAAGCCTGCGCCCAAGCCTGCGCAAGCGTCAGCGGTAGCCCGCCCGCGTCCTGCGCCGATCAAACGCGAGGAGCCTGCGGACTCGCCCCCTGCGCCAGCCGCTTCCCCAACACCGAGGCCTGAGCCGATCCGGTACAGGGCAACGCCTGCTCCGCCTGCGGAGCCTCGTGTTCCTGCGGACAAGCCGCAGCGAGCGGTAACGCCCGTTGCGCGTATCGAGGTGCCCAAGGCTGTCGAGACGCCCAAGCCCGTGGAGGCAAAACGTCAGGAGCCGGCTCCTGCTGCCGAGCCCGCACCTGCCCGCCCGGCCAAGCCCAAGGGAACGCTCGCAGAGCGGATTGCGCAGATGGTGCCGGAGCTGGTGGACGAGCCTCCGACGAGGAAGGAAATGGCGCGCCCTGCGCCCAAAGCAACGCCGCAGCCTGTGGCCAAGCGTCCTGCCGCACCTCCGGCCGAACCCGCAGCGGCTGAGCCACTCGATGCAGCGGCCAAGCGCAAGGCCGTGCTCGAGAAGATGCAGGCGCGTCTTCGAAGCGGGGGGAGTACGACCGAGTTCGAGCGCACGGATCCCAAGCACAAGGATGCGCGGCGCATTGCGCGCTTGTTCGTGTCCGAGATCATTCTCTACAACCAGGACAAGGTCGACCTCGGGCGCAAGCAGGGCGGCATCTACGAGCTCCTGCAGAACGACATCGACCATTGCCGCGAGACGATTCGCGAGCGAATTCCAGACGAGGTCTCGTCGAAGTTCGACTACCTCTACGACGAGATCGTGGAGCAGATCGCGCAAGGCGACGAGGACAAGCTCGGCCCAGGGATGCCTCCACCGACCGCGCCCCGAAAGAAACGCTGACCCCAGCACCGGGTTGAGTTGCGCTACGCTGGCCCTGCATGCCAACGCTGGTGCCGTCGTTTCTCTGCCCGGAATGCGGGATCGTCTTCCCCACGCAAGGGGTCTGCCCGACGCACGGCAAGGCGCTGGTGTCCACGGGCAGCGATCCGATGCTGGGCAAGATGGTGGGCAGCTACCGCGTGGTCTCGGTCATCGGCGAAGGCGGGATGGGCAGAGTCTACAAGGGCCTTCACCCTTCGATTGGAAGCCGTGTCGCCATCAAGGTCCTCACCGCTTCGGCTGCGCAGGACCGCAATGCGGTCGCACGCTTCTTTGCCGAGGCGCGCGCGGTCAACATCGTGCGCCACGAGGGGATCGTCAACGTGCTCGACCTTGCCACCTCGGAGCTGGGCGAGCCGTACATGGTCATGGAGTATCTCGACGGGAGCCCGCTCGATGGACTGCTGAAAAAGCAGGGTGCCCTTGACGTGCAATTCGCCTGTCGGCTCGTGTGCGAGGTGCTGCGTGCGCTGGAAGCAGCGCATGCGGCCGGGGTGGTGCACCGCGATCTGAAGCCTGCCAATGTGTTCGTGTCGCCTGCGGGCCATGCAAAGGTGCTCGACTTCGGCATCGTCAAGCTGCGCGCCGACGATGGGGCTGCGGGGCTCACGCAATCCGGGGCTCTGCTCGGCACGCCTTACTACATGTCACCCGAGCAGGCTGCGAGCCGTCCAGCCGATGCGCGCTCCGATCTCTACAGCGCAGGCGTGATCCTCTACGAATCGCTGACCGGCGCCCGACCGTTCAACGCAACTTCCCTCTACGAGCTGCTGCGTCAGCATCTGCAGGAGCAACCCCCTTCGCCAAGAGCGCGTCGCGCGGAGCTGTCTCCAGCCCTCGAAGCTGTGGTGCTGCGATCGCTCGAAAAGGAGCCGTCCCGGCGCTTCCAGAGCGCGGCAGACTTCCGCATGGCGATCGAGCGAGCCCTGGCAGGCGCCGCAGTCGCTCCCGGTCCGGTTGCTGTTGCTGCGACCCCACCCGTGGTTGTCGCTGCGAGCCCACAAGTTGTCATCGCTGCAACCCCACCGGCCATGTACGCGGCTCCAATGGCGCAGACGCCGCAGTACGCCATGGGGATCACGGCGCCTCAGCCAACGGTGCAATCCGGGGGCTGGGTCTGGAAGATCGCGCTCGCGGTGGTGGCCATCCTGCTGGTCGTGGCAGCAGCTGGAACCGCGGGCATCTGGGTTCTGGCAAAGACGCTGGGCGAGCTCACTCCGCAGCCGCGAATCCACCGGGTGGAAGGATTCAATCCGCGACGATTCGATGCGGTCGCGTTCGTTGCGCGCGCACAGGCAATCGCGCGAGGTCATCAGCCGGACGCAGAGCTGTCGAGCATCCAGCTGGAGGGCGTGGGCTCGGATGGGCTGATCGATCTTGCCGGGGCGTCAGGCCGATCCGCGGTGTACACATGGCTGTCCACGCGAGCTGCGGAAAAGAGCTGCGTGGTATCGGTGGCAGCGTCGGCGGACGGCGTCACATCGATCGAGAGCAACGTCGGCGGCTGCGGGCGTCCACGGATTCCGCCGCCGAATTGCGATCTGGTGCGGGTGCTGGGCAAGGCGCGCGCCAGCGGGGGATTCGATGCCGGCACGCCCGTTTCGGCGGTGTACAGCTCGGAGCTGACGGGAGGCGTGTTCTGGGTGGTAAGGCAGGGCGCGAAGACGTTGCAGATCGCCGACGATTGCCCGGCTCCGAAGAGCAGCCGGTGAGCAGCCCTGAGGGGCCTCCAAACAGAAAAGTGTTCCATCCATGTCGCTGGAGGTGCAGCAGTGCGAGGCGCAGGAGATTGAATCACCTCCCCCCGCCGCGCTTCGCGCGTCGACCCCCTCCCCACGCCCGCCGATCCTCAGCAGGGAGAGGCGATGGGCTCGCGCAGTCGGGCGGAGGAGGGGGTCAGAAGAAGAACAGATCGCGTTCGGCTCTATGGCTGACAACGTAGGCCGCGTGTACGCGAAATTGCGCGGATCTGAGAAACGAGCCGCGGCTCGTCTACCTTCGGCAGGCAGAGCGCTGTGAACATCGCGGCGCGAAGCTGAATTTCCCTCATCCCCTCGCGTGAAGTGATTTGCTTCGCGCGCCGTTCTCCCGTGGGGAGAAGGGCTGCGATTGCGGTGCTGTGCGACGGACCAACCGAACAGGGATTGCCCTTCTCCTTCGGGAGAAGGGCTCGCTGACACAGCGCGCTCCGCGGGGGATGACGGAGATCATCTGCCAAGCAGGGCTGTTTCAACGGGGCCCATGACGTCCATGCGACACATGGCCCCACCCAAAGTTGACAGCCGCAGTCCGGCTCCGCACCCGCTTTGGCTGCCGCCTCCGATTACCACGCGGACGCGGCAGATCCGGAGGGGGTCGCCTGAAAGGCCGGGGGAGGTAGATCAATCTCCCGCTTCACGCCCTGCCGCCGCTGGAAGGAACAATCTTCTGTTTGGAGGCCCCTGACTTGCATCGGCGGCCGGGTTCACCCGGACGGGTTCGTGGGGCATTCGCTGAGCGGCTTGCGTGGGCCTTGAGGATGGGCGATGCGTCTCACTGGTACGTCACAGCAGGTTCTTGCAGCAGCGAAAGCCCGTGTCGTTCGTTCTATAGGTTGGCGATGCACCGCTGAGGCTTCTGCAAGTCTGAGCCTCAGCCCCGGGGTCGGCAAACGACCCCCCGCGATATGCACGATCGTTCACGCCGGGAGCTCCGGGGAAAGACTCGTCAGTGAACTCATAGACGGACCCGCTCAAGTCCAGGACTGATGAAAACGGCGGAGCTTTCCCCTTGCAGTTCGAGAACGTTCCCACGTCCGTGTTCGTTTGGATCTGGCCTCCAGGCGCGGACTCGTAGCCTGCGCAGGTCTTCGCTTCGTAGGCGTCTCCGTAGGGATAGACAGTGGTGCCGCCTTGGCTACAGGCGTTGTACCATTCGCTCTCACTCGCGCCCGCAGCCTGCAGGTCGCTCGACGTGCCGTACGCCGCTGGCTCGCCGCCGATCTTGCCGCACAGCCGCTTTCCCGCCCACTTGCAGTAGGCGAACGCGTCGCACCAGTCCACGCACACCACCGGACGATTGGGCGTCTGCGCTGGCGACCAATCACCGTGCCCGCACGGCGTGCCCTCAGGGAAGAACGGGACCTCCGGATCGTAGCTAGGGTTTGCGGTGCACTCCGGATGCTCGCTGCCCGGAGTCGCCTTGGTGTCCGCAAAGAATGCAGCGTAGTGGGCCTGGGTGACCTCGGTACCGTCGATGCAGTACTTCACGCCGTTGGGAGATGACAGCTCCACCATGGCCGGGCCCGGCAGGCCGGTGCAACCCGGTTGTTGTCCCGTTTCTTGGCCTGCGTCGCCGCCGTCCGGCGCGTCGGACGCTCCGGAGGAGCCTGCCGCGCCTGAAGCACCCGATGAACCGCCGCCTGCCTGCAGCCCGCTTTGCTCTGCCCCGCCGTCGTCAGAGCTTCCGAACAAACCGCAACCAGACGTGAGCAAGCCCAGGAGCCCTGCTGCGGCGACTCGGGTCCATACAGAAATCATGTTTCACCCCTCATGGGTCCGTGAGTTCGTGTGCAGGCTTCATTGTGCACCCACGAAGCCCGATGCTCGCGTCGGAAGCGCGCGAGGTTCGAGCGGCCGACGTGTCGGGGTCGGAACGCCGGAGATGGGCGAGAAGGGTAGATGGCACAACGACATCGAATTGGACACAATTTGCAAGAGCCGCGCCACGCAGCGACGAGTCAAAACCGCGGAAACGTCCCACGCGATCACGGGCGCTGTGTCAGTGTGTGCCTGCGCAGCGGACAATCCAGCTCTGAGGTTGGCGCCGTAGATCTACTCCCGCGAACCCGAGAAGACCGCAGCCGGGCTGCCTGCATCGTTTCCACCGGCAGGTGGGATCGCTGACGCATCCGCTTGCGCGCTGCCACCAGCATCCACGCGCCGACGGGGACGAGGCGGTACGGGCAAAGCCGAGGCGATCTCGAACACGACGTCTTCGGACGCCGCAGGGTCTGGCTCACTGGCCGACGCTGTCGCCGAAGCTGGAGAGGGGATGCTCGCTGATTGAACAGGCGGGTTTGTCTGTGCGGACGCAGACACAGGCGGCTTGCCAGCGAGGATGGCCGGGTATCGCGTCAGCAACCAGACCGTGCCTCCGATACCGACCACGATCGATCCGAGCGCGATCGCGACCACGGAAGCTGTGGACCAACCTCGCCTTGCAGAAGTTGGCGGCAAGGTCACCAGGGCACGTTGCTTCGATACGGGCGGCGTGGACGGGACGCTCGGCGGAGAGCTCACGTACTTGGGAGGTGGCGTGGACTGCAGCGCAAGCTGCGGAGGGTCCTTGGGCGGTGCGGGGATGAAGCAGGTGATCGCGTCCACGGACGCGCGGGTCGCAGCGCTGCCAAAGGGCGCTGTTGCCTGGGCAAATCCAGCGATGTTCAGGAATCGCCTGGAGGGGTGTTTCTGCAAGCACCGCAGGATGACCGCCTCGAGCCCCTCCGGGCAATCCGGGCGCAGCTGCCGTGCAGGCGTCGGCTCGCCGTTGAGCACGCACGAGCAGACCTGCTGGACATTGTCGCCTTCAAAGGGAAGGGCGCCGGTGATCAGCTCGTGCAGGATGATCCCGAGGGACCAGATGTCGGAGCGTGCGTCGACCTGCTTGCTCGACAGCATCTGCTCAGGGGACATGTACAGGGGCGAGCCCATCACAGCCGCGGTCTCTGTGATGGTGATCTCGGTGCTCGCGCCCAGCCGTACGCCTGGCCTTACCTTGGAGATGCCGAAGTCGAGCACCTTGATGCACGGGCTGCCATCCGCGCGCTGGGTGAGCAGGAGGTTGGCTGGCTTCAGATCCCTGTGGACGATCCCGAGCGCATGCGCTTCTGCGAGCGCCTCTGCGGCCTGGAGCACGTAGTCGACCGCAACGTGAATCGGCAACGGACCACGGGTCTCGAGCCACTCTGCGAGGTCATTTCCCTCGACGAACTCCATGACCATGTACGGGGACCCGGTCTCGAGGACCCCGGAGTCGAGCACCTTGGGCACGTGCTCGTTGCAGATCTTGCGGGTCGTCCGTTGCTCTCGCTCGAAGCGCGACATCGACTGCTCGGACTGCGCAGCCTCGGGTAGCAGCATCTTGATGGCAACCTTGTCGGTGCCGTCGATCGGCGTGGCAGCCACCACCACGCCCATGCCGCCTACGCCCAGGAAGCGATCGACCCGGTACTTGCCGGCGATCACGTCCCCTTCGAATACGGGCAGCTCCATGCTACCAGCCGAGATCGGCCTTGAGTGCCTTGGTCATCTCGGCAGCCATCTTCTGGTTGGTCACGAGGTTGGGATGCCAATCGCAGCCAAGCCCGTCTGCCTGATCCTGGGTGGCGAACAACAGAAGCTTGACCTTGGTATCGCCCTGCGCCGCCCGCTGGTTGATCACCCACTGCAGGTGCGTCTTCTGCTGCCCCTGCTCCGGGTCGCCCAGCATCGGGCTCGTTGCAAGATAGATCCACGCATTTGGATAGCGCCCGCGCATGTCGGTCACGAACGTCAGATACGCGTCTGCAAAGGGCTGCCCAGGGTTGCCCGTGGAGAAGTCGTTGGTGCCCAGGTTGATCACGACCGCATGCGGCGTCCACGACGAGAAGTTCCATGCGGTGTTCGGGAAGTCGGGCATGGTGAGCAGGTAGCGCTCGGGCATGCGGGGATCGTTCATGTCGCCGCCGGAGTTGCGGTACATGCCAATCCCTGACCACGCGAGGGTGATCAGGTCTGCACCGAGGTCTCGTGCTGAGATGGACTCGTAGGTGAAGTAGTGGTTCTCGGTGTCTGCCGAGAACGTGCAGCTCGCGCTCGTTCCTTCGATGCCGTAGCCAGCGCTGATCGAATCGCCTACCACCTCGATGCGTCGATCCGGGGCCGCAGGAGGTGCCAGCAGCGCGCCGGACCCGAAGTCGAAGCCGAGGAACTGAGCGGACCAGAAGAACGCTTCGGTGATGCGGTAGAGACGAACCTCGTGATCGCCAGGTGCGAGCCCGGAAGCCAGGGTGAGCGTTTGATCCCCTCCTGGGTGCACCACCTTGGAGGCTTGTCCATCCACGACGGCCTCGTACTGGTTGGGGGAGCCGTTGATGTGCACCTTCACCTCAGTGCCGTTGAATCGCGCCTGCATCTCGGACCCGGACCACTCGAACTGCGGTCCCGCAGGGTCAGAGGTGTCGAACCTTCCGATAAATCGTACTGCGGGCGTGCCTGGCGTTCCGCCGGTACCCGCTGTGCTTCCTGCAGCGCCGCCGAGCCCTGCTGCTCCGCCAGCGCCCGCAATTCCGCCTGATCCGCCGGCATTGCTGCCGCCAGCACCCGCTTGGCCCGCAGCACCTGCTGTGCCCGCGGCTCCTCCCTTGCCTGCGTTGCCCGCGTTGCCGGCACCACCGCCCGCGCCTGCCTGTCCTCCCACGGACCCCTCCGGGTTTCCCGCATCGATCGATCCGGGCGTGCTGCTGTCGTCCGAGCAACCGAGCATGGAAGTGGTAATCCCAACCGTGATGCCTGCGAGCCAGGACCATTTGGAGATCGTCATGGGCCGAGTCTACCCCATTGGTCCACGATCGTGGGGGAGTAGCCGCTGACGCATCACGCTCGACCTTGGCGCGAGGTGTTGTAGGCTACCGATGGTGAACGCTGCCCTGTGCTTGGAGGTTTCTGTGAGGACGATGGGAAGGATCCTGCTGCTGGCATGCCTTCTCGTGCTCGTGCCTGCGTTCGCGTGGGCACAGGACAACCTTCCGTCCGAGCGGGACCTGCAGGCGCGCGCCGACGATGCAGCGCGACGGCAGGAGTACACCGCGGCGGTCATGTTCCTCGAGACGATGATCGATCGATTTCCTGAGTCCAAGAACGAGCAGGTGTTCTGGGACCTGGCGAAGTTCTGCGACACGTACGGGCTGGACTACGAGAAGGCGGTTCGCGGCTACCGAACGTACGCGACTCGGTTTCCCCAAGGCCGCTTCATCAAGCGCTTCCAGGACCGGCTCTCGTATCTTGATTCGCACCGCTCCGACTGGCCGGTGCTCAAGCAGCTCACGGACATCCGCAATCCACGCGAGAAGCGCCCTGCCGAAGAGAGCATCCAGCTCGCGGAGAAGCTGCTCGCAGACTTCCCGAATACCACGCTGAAGTTCGACATCCACTTCTGGCTCGCTGGGCAGCTGTACAAGCTCGACAAGCAAGCCCAGGCCCGATCGCACCTGGACCAGGCGATGGCGAACCTGCCTGCGGACGGCAAGGATCGGGCGTTGCGCCTGCAGGCCCTGGATCTGTATGCGAAGGTCGCGGCCAAGCAGCACGACTACAGGACCGCGCTGCAGAAGCTCGACGAGATCCGCTCGATCGACGAATCGCGCTACGGGGAGTTCAAGGCGACGATCGACGACATGCGATTCCAGCAGCGCTCGTGGTGGGCATTCGTTGCGAGCATCAGCATCCTGGCAGCGGCCGCGGTGGGCGCGGTGGCTGCCCGTCCCTGGCGCGAGAAGGGGTTTGCGCGAAAGCCCGTGCGGATGCTCGCCATGCTGGGGTTGACAACGCTGCTCACGGCCGGCCCTTGGGGTCTGCTGCGTGCGATGGGAGAGCGTGTGCCGACCACGTTCTGGATGCTGGCCGGGTTCGGTTGCGCGAGCGTCGTCTTCCTGTGGCTGACCGCTTCGGTCCAGGCCCGCATCGGAAGGAAGAAGTTCCTTGCGCTGAGCCTGCTCGTGCTGGTGTCTGCGGTGTACGCCGCTTTCTACGTCACCGACATGGCCAAGGTCTTCGTCTGGCCGCTGGAGGAGCTGCATCGTCATGGCTGAGCGCAGGCGACCCAGGAAGGGGAAGATCCTCAAGGTCCGGCTCGGGTACAACGCGAACTCGAGCTCGCTTTCTGCCATCGTGTCGCTCGTGATGCTCGGGTCTGCGGCGGTGACAGCGGTGCTGGGCATGATCGGCGCAGCGCTCTTCACCCGGGCAGACAAGCAGAGCAGCGCTGGGACGACGGATGGAAAGTAGGGTCCGCTACGAATCGTTCGGAGGGATCATCGGGCTGACGGAGCCTCCGGCGCTCGTGTTCGTGGATCAGCAGTACATGCGGGAGCTCGGGCACGACGAATCGCCGTTGTGGCAACGCCCGCGGAGTCACCTCACAGCGCCCACGGAAGTCCACTTCAACCTGACCCGCCGGTGCATGCTGTCCTGCCGGCATTGCACGTCGAGCGCGACCTCCCACGAAGCCGCCGAGATGACGGGCGCGCAGGCCAGGGAAGGGATCGATGCGCTGGCAGCGATGGGGGTGTTCCACATCGCATTCGGGGGCGGGGAGCTGTTTCTGCGCGACGACGCGATCGAGCTGGCGCGCCATGCCCGGCAGCGGGGGCTCGTGCCCAACGCCACGACCAACGGGCATCGCATGTCCGAGGCGCTTGCGCGGCAGTGCCGAGTCTTCGGCCAGGTGAACGTGAGCGTGGACGGGGTTGGGGACAGCTACGGGCTGGTGCGCGGCTCCGGGGACTTCGCCCATGCGGATCAGGCGCTGCGATGGCTGACCGGTGCCGGCGTCTGCACCGGGATCAACTGCGTCGTAAGCCGCCTGAACTTCGATCGCATCGAAGAGGTCGTGGCCTATGCGGATCGTCTGGGGCTCAAGGAGGTCCTGTTGCTGCGGATCAAGCCTTCGGGGCGCGCCACCCGGGCCTATCCGTCGCTCGCGCTCACGGCCGAGCAGGGTCGAGCCTTCTATCCCATGCTCAAGAAGCTTGCGAAGCGATACCGTCCTACGCTGCAGATCGACTGCTCGCTGGTGCCGCACATCTGCGCGCACCGCCCTTCGAAGAAGGCGATGCAGGCATTGGGCGTGGAAGGATGCGGCGGCGGGGACATGCTGCTAGGGGTCAATGCGGATGGGGCGATGAATGCATGCAGCCATTATCCGCAGTGGTTCGGCCAGGTCAGCGCGCTTGCGGAGGTCTGGGACGATCACGCGCACTTCAGGCAATTCCGGGAGCGCAAGGTGACGGATCCGCGGTGCCAGGCGTGCGGCTACTTCTCGCTGTGCCGAGGCGGATGCCCGCTGTTCTCCGAGTTCCTTGCGGGCGACTTCCATGCGCCCGACCCGGAGTGCCCGGTGCTCCTGGCCGGGTAGAACTAGCAATTAGGAACACGGAATGCGAATTCAGAATTGGGGAATGGGGAGAGAGGGAAGCGTCTTCCCATTCCCAATTCTCATTCTCTGCTCCTGTTCCTAGTTCCTAGTTCCTAGTTTCCCATCGAGCTCTTCAAGAAAGCCTGGATCCGTCTTGGTCGCGCTCTCGAAGGCTCGGTATCCCGCCTCGATGCAACGCTCGATCACGCTCGGCGTGAATCGGAAGTACCCGCGGAAGAAGAAGTCCGCATCGTCGGCTGCGGGCGCCACGTACAACGACCGTACGCGGCGGTGCCCCAGGGTCTCGGCAATCTCGCGCTGCAGCTTTGCAGTCGCCTCGCTCGCCAGGCCGTGCTCGCGGCCATGACGGGCGATCAGCTCCATCGCATGCTCGACCTGATCCGTGTGGGTTCGGTCCCGTGCGACCTTCTGCTCGATCGACTGGTGGAGCGCCTGCTCTGCGAGCGTGATCATCCCGAACTGGGCGAGCGATCCGACGCTGTCTTCATAGGCATAGGGACGCCAGATGCTCGAAACGATGGCGAAGTCCGCCCTGACATCGCGCGCCACGTGGAGGCTGAGCGGCTCGCGCACCTCTCCGTCGAAGTAGTGGAAGGTCTTGCCGGTCGACGGATTGACGATCCCGTAGGGCGCGAACAGCGGAGGGAGGGACACGGCCGCTGCGATCGCTTCCGAAATCTCGATGTTGTCGTAGTAGGCGCACTCGGACCCGTAGCCGTCGCGGCCGATCGAGTCGGCAGGACCGAACACCACCTTGCGGGAGCCGTTGACCTGGGTGGCCACCAGGAAGACCCTGGGTGCAAGGTCGCCGAAGCGGTTGGTAGGGAGCACGTGGCGGCGGAAGTAGCGCTCCATGCCAGCGGCGCTGACCACACCGCCCAGGTCGAACAGGTGGTGTGGCTTGAGATGCCCCATCTGCCAGCGCCGCCACAGGCGCTGCGCATACCGCGTGGGATTGGGCGCGACCGGCGCGAACATCACGCGGTAGCCGAAGCGCGGCACGGTCCTGGCCTCGCCCATCACCGCCCCTCGCATCTCCTCCAGATCCTGCCCGGCAATCACCCCTGCCACCACGCAGGCACCGGCCGAAGAGCCCACGTACGTGTCAATCTCGCGGCTGGCCGGAGGCGCGATCACAGGCTCCCAGCGCGTGCCTGCGCGAAAGTGGAAGCCGTGATCGCGGAGCGCGAACAACACTCCCACGTGGTACGCGTAGGCCTTGATCGCTCCGCCGCCCGCGATCAACGCAACGCTTGGGGACGGCGCCGCGACGCCTGCATCCGGGCCTGGTGCGCTGTGGATCGGCTGCTCGAACATCTCGCCCGCTCCGCCTATCTCCAATTGAGCCACGCGCGCGCCTTGGATCGGCCGAGCTCCGCAATCGCCCACGCTCGTCCCCGCAGCAGCTCCAGCCCCGGGGAAAGCAGCCACACGCCGTTGGTGGGTGCGCGAAGCGCGACCCCCTGCTCATAGGCCCTGCGCACCGCAGCACGCTGGAGCTTGCCACTCGAGGTCTTGGTCAGCGTGCCCGCGGGCAGCAGATCGAGCCGGTCCGGACGGACTCCTGCACGCTCCGTGATCAAGCCGGTCAAGCGTTGTGCGACCTCCAGGTTGCCCACGTTCCTTCGGTCGCGCACCTCGGCCACCACCACGATGTCCTCCGTGCCCGCGGTGCGGTTTTGCAGGCCGAACGCCACGACCCGGCCCCGGCGCACCTCTGGCTCGCCGTCGATCGCTGCCTCGATGTCTGCTGGCACGTAGTTGCGGCCGCCCTTGATCACCAGCTCCTTGAGGCGTCCCGTGACGTAGAGCAGACCATCGGCGAGATATCCGAGATCGCCGGTGCGCAGCCAGTCGCCCACGAACACCTCGCTGGTGGCCTGGGGATTGTTGAAGTAGCTCTGCATGAGCGACGGACCGCGGAACCAGATCTCACCGACCTGCCGCGGCTCGCACGTCTGCCCGTCCGCAGAGGCGACCCGGACCTCATGGCCGGGCGCTGCAGCGCCCACGCACACCACGCCTCGCGCTCCAGGTGCGTTGGGGAGGTCCGGCTCCGCCCTGGCTCGCTCGGCCAGCGGGTTGCGGGCCACCCAGTCGACCGCGGCTCCGCCGGGCAGGCTGAAGGTGACGCCGAGGGTGGCTTCGGCCATTCCGTACACGGGACGGAACGCGGTCGGAGAGAAGCCGGCAGGCTCGAAAGCCTGCGCGAACGCATCCAGGGTATCGGGGAGCACAGGCTCGGCTCCGACCAGCGCCTGACGCAGGTGAGACAGATCGAGCCCAGCCCGCTGCTCACGGGGCACGCGGTGCACGCACATGGAGTAGCCGGTGTTCGGCGAAGTGGTCTGGGTTGCCTTCACGCGGGAAAGCAGGCGGAGCCAGCACGCTGGACGCACCAGAAAGTGGCTCGTGGGAAGTAGCACCTGGTGCGCTCCGCACACGATCGGCGTGAACACGTGTCCGACCAGCCCCATGTCGTGGTAGGGCGGCAGCCACGACACGGACACGACGCGATCGTCGAGGCCGAGCGCTGCGACGATCGCCTCGACGTTGGCAGAGAGCGCACCGTGGGTGATGGCGACTCCGCGCGGCTCGCGGGTCGTACCCGAGGTGAACTGGACCAGGGCGAGATCCGTCGGGCCCGGGAGGCAGGGGCTGGCCGGGTCCCCGCCCTTGAGCTGGGCGGCTTCCAGGATGAAGGAGTCCCCGCGCCGCTCAGCGAGCGCTGCGGCCATCGGAGCCCGGCTGTAGGAGAGCACCACGGCGCCGCGCGGCTGGGCAACACGTACGATCGCGGCGATCTGGGCGCGCCATCGTTCGAGCCCCTGCCCCACGGACAGGGGATACATGGGCACGCACACGCCGCCGGCGAGCAGGACGCCGAACATGGTGACGAGAAGATCCTCGCCGGTGGGAAGGCACACGAGGACGCGCTCGCCGCGTCGCAGACCAGCGCGAGCGAGATTGCCTGCTGCGACCAGGCTCCGTTGCACAAGCTGCGCATAGGAAAGCTGGCTCCGGATCTCGTCGCGCGCAGCAATGCTGAACGCGGTGCGCGCGGGCTCGGCTTCGGCGCGGGCGATCAGCGATTCGAGGATCATGTTGCAGCGTGCCATCCTAGTGAATCGGACGCAGCTGTCCATCGCTCGCGTGCGGCCTTGATCGTGCGAACGCCGCTACGCTGCAAACAAACGTGCGCGCCGACAGCGCTGGACGACCACCGGCCCGCTGGGCTGCAAGCCGCAGGTGAACTGTGCAGCCCCTGGCAGCCGGTCCAGGAGACGGCTGCCGAAGGGTGGACTACAGGTCAGATTGGAGAGAATGAGCTACGGAGTGATGTTAAGGACCGGATCGACCATCGTGTACGATGCTCCATCTGTGTAGAACATGATCAGATAGGTGGTTCCGGCGTTGAGCGTCTGCGTGGTGGTAGGCGTCTTGTTGCTCGAGGTGATGCAGACGACCTGGGTGCCGTGCGGATTGCAGGCGGCGGTCTCAAAGATCGCAAGGCGCGAATAGGCAAAGGTCGTCGTGGCGTTGACGGCGGAGATCGTATAGGCCTGCGTGGTGGTGGGGGTGAACGTGTACCACACCGTGTTGGTGGGAGAGTTGTCGCACGTTCCGCCGATGCCTGAGCTGTCGCTGAATGTTCCCATAGACTTGATGGGGAACGTCACGCCGTCAAGGTTGATCGGATCCGCGCAGACGAGCCCCTTGGGTGCGGGCCCGACTTCGATCTGCGGGTTCACCATCGTGTAGCTCGCACCGTCCGTGTGGAACAGGATCAAGTAGGCCGTGCCCGCGGTCATCGTCACCGAGGTCGAAGCCGTCTTGGCGCTGTTGGTGACGCACGCAAGCTCAGTGCCATGGGGGTTGCACGCGGTGGTTTCAAAGACCGCCAGTCGCGAATACGCCACGGTGGTGGTCGCGTTGGTGGCGTTGATGATGTATTGGCCCGACGTCGCAGGCGTGTAGGAGAACCACACCATGTTCGTGGGAGTCGTGTCACATGACCCACCCACCGAGGTGCTGTCCTTGTAGGTTCCGAACTGGGTGTAGGGCATGGTCTCGGTGCTGAGGTCCTTCGGGAGCGTGCAGTTCAGACCGGAGGTGGGCGCTGGCACGATCGTTAGCTGGGGGTTGGTCATTGCCGACGACTTTGCGTTGGTGAAGAACATCAACAAGTAGGTCGTCCCAGCGGTGAGGGTGGGCTGCGCGCTGACAGTGTCTGAGGTAGAGGTAACGCAAGCGACTTCGGTCCCGGTGGGACTGCACGAGTTGGTCTCGAAGATGGCTAGACGCGCTTGGGGCGATCCTGAGGCGTCATCGAGAGCCGTAATGTCGTAGGCACCTGTCGTGGTTGGCGTGTAGGTGAACCAGACTGCGTTGGTGGCGGTCGCACTGCACGAAGGGCCGGCAGGAGCATCCACCACGAAATTGCCCGTGACCGTGTGCGGGAAGGTGACCGAGGTGAGATCGATGGCGGTTGGGCACTTCTCTCCCGGACCCTGGCCCACCTCGTGAATGTTGATGCTCGGGTTGATCATCGTGTACGAGGCCCCGTCCGTGTGGAACAGGATCAGGTAGGTCGTGCCTGCCACCATGCTCACGCCGGCAGAAGCCGACTTCGAGCTGTTGGTCACGCAGGCAAGCTCAGTACCGAGCGGATTGCAGGCGCTCCCTTGGAATACAGCCAGACGGCTGTAGGCGTTGGTCGTCGTCGCGTTGGTTGCGTCGATCATGAAGGTCCCGGTCGTGGGCGCTGTGTACTTGAACCACACCGCGTTGGTCGGCGTGGTGTCGCAGGACCCGCCCACCGTGGGAGTGTCGCTGAAGTCGCCCTGCAGGCTGGTGGGGAATGTCGCGCCCGTGACGTCCTTGGCGATGTTGCACGCGCCGCCCGGGGGCACGACCGTGCAGACGCTGGGTTGCCCCTTGCAGGAGTAGCCCGTCTCGATCGAGCAGGTGTCGGAGCATCCGTCGCCCGACGCCGAGTTGTTGTCGTCGCATTCCTCGCCCGACTGCAGGATGCCGTCGCCGCACATCGGAGGCTTCACCACCACGTTGAGCGTGTACGATCCGACGTCGTTGGCGCTCTGTCCGTCGATGACGACGTAGTAGGTCGTGTTGGCGCTCACGTCGAAGACGATGGGAGTCAGCGAGGTGTGGCAGCCGTACTCCATCGTGATGTCGCCGCAGTTGCCTTGAAGATACACAATCGGGGTGAATCCCGTGGCCGTCGTGGTCAGCGTCATCTTGCCGTCCACATCCGGCGTGATCGAGTAGACCATGTCCGGCGCCAACGAGGTGCCGGTGCCGCAGGTCGCTCCGTAGTCGGAGCATCGGCCTTGGGTCGTGCCGCTTGCCGAACCGGTTCGCGGGGTGTTGCCCGTGCCCGTGAGCGTGATGGGAGCGCCGTTGCATTGATCGCCAGCGGTCGAGCAAGCGCCACCATCCGAGCCGGCCGCACCGGCAACCCCTGCCGTGCCCGCGGTTCCGGCCGTGCCCGCTGTGCCTGCTGTGCCAGCTGTGCCAGCCGCGCCGCCGGTTCCCGCTGTCCCCGCTGTCCCGGCTGACCCGCCTGTGGCGCCTCCCGAACCAGCCACGCCAGCGGTGCCCGCGGTTCCGGCCGCGCCGGCCGTGCCACCTGCGCCGCCCTTGCCCGCGGTTCCCGCGGTGCCCGCGGTGCCCGCGGTGCCTGCGCTGCCGCCCTTGCCCGCTGAGCCTCCTGCTCCACCCTTGCCAGCATCCGCATCGGGTTTGCCTGCATCACCACATTGGGTGCACTCGCTGAACGTCATGCAGTCCTGGTTGCACGTCGCAACGCCTTCCCCGCCGTTCTGGCAGGCGCAGACCGATTTCGTGCCTGGTTCGCAGGAGCAGGTTTGATCGAGCCCAGCATCGACCGGCTCGAACACGGCATTGTCGCTGTCCGCATTGGCACAGCCGAGGAATCCCAGCATGGCAAGAGCCATCCATGCACGGCGAGGTGGAGAGAATTTCAAGATGCGCATCATGGCCTCCGGAATCGGGTCTGCTCGCGGCCTGCGAGAAGAACGGGCAACCATTACCGCCTATCATTTCGCCGGTGTAAAGGGGCGGGTGCGGGGATCTCGCACATGGTCCCCGCCAGGCGGAACGAACGCTCAGTTCGGGCACGTCCGGACGGGGTGTTTCGGGGATTCAACGGATAATCCGTGAAGAATTCACGGTTGGACATCGCGGGGCGGCCCGCTCCCTGACGCTCGCGGCCCCACAGTCGGCTCCACCGTCGTCGGCTACGGGCCCGCAGTCTCCTTGCCCGTCGCGTCGTACCGGCGCGTGCGAACCACCTTGCCAGCCACGTCCATCACGACCTCTTCGCGCTTGATGCCGTGATCGTCGTACTTGTACCGAATCGTCGCCCCGCCCTTGCTCTTGTGGACCACAGGCTTGTCAGCCTTGTCGAACCAGGACGCTTCCACGACCCGCCCCCGCTCATCGCGCTTGGAGCGCTCGAAGCTGAAGTTGTCCGTGTTCATGCCCGGCTCGCCTGACGAATCCACCACGGCAAACTCGATCCGGTTGCCGCGATCGTCGAACTTGTAGCGTGCGATCAGGTAGCCCTTGCTCGGCTTGCCCTCGGTGTCGGTCATCACGCGCTCGACCACCAGATCGCGCTCGTCGTAGGCGTAGGTCATGCCCGCGGCGCCGCCCCGGCTCACCTTGGGTGCGTTGTCTGCCCCGAAGTACTTCTCGGAGAGCTGCCGCGCACGCGCATCGTACGTCCTCTTGACCACCGCGATCCCCTCGGCGTTGAGCACCAGCTTGTCGTTCTCGTCGTGAAAGGTGCTCTCCACGCGAAGCCCGCGCTCATCGTGGACCGCCCGTGAGATCGCGTAGCCGTCCGTCGTCGTGACGCGCTTTCCCTCGCCATCGAAGTACGCCCAATCCACCTGGCGGCCCCGCGGGTCGCGGTTGGTGCGGATCATGGCGTAGCCCGATCGCGTACGAACCGGCTTGCCTGCGCCGTCGAAGTAGATCCATTCGATGACACGGCCGTGATCGTCGCGCTTCGTCCGCACAGCGGCAGCACCGCGCTCCACGCCGGCAGGCGCGCCCGCGTCGTCGAACCACGATTCCTGCACCAGCTGCCCGCGGTCGTCGTACTGCAGCTTGCGCGTCGCCCAGACCTGCCCGCCGCGCGAAGCGAGCAGCTTGCCCTGCGCGTCGTGACGGCTCACCTCGATCGGCCGGCCGACCGCGTCGTACTTGGTTCGCTCCGAGCATGCGCCGTCCGCTCTCGCCTTGGGTCCGCCGAGCGCATCCAGCCACACGGTCTCCGTGACTCGCCCCTTGTCGTCGAGCGTACGCTTGATGGTCGCGGTCCCGGAGCTGTCGTTGATCAGCCTGCCGGCCGGATCGTGGTGCGAGCGCTCCAGCTCGCGTCCGAGCGCATCGACCTTGACGCGAATGGCGCCGACCTCGTCGTTCGACCAGGTCGGCTGCCCGTCGGCGTTGAAGTAGGTCCATTCGATCACGACATTGCGCTCGTTGAACTTGCGCTTGACCACGGCGAATCCGGACTTGTGACGCGTGGGCTTGCCATCGGGCCCCAGGTAGGCGCTCTCGGTCTCTCTTCCCCAGTCGTCGTAGCTGCTCCTTCGCGTTGCGATCCACTCCTCGTTGCGAATCGGTGCGCCGTCCGGACCCAGGAACGACTCCTCGATCACGCGTCCGTGATCGTCGTACTTCATGCGTACCGTCGCATACCCGCCGTCGCGCATCGCTGGAGCGCCATCCGGGCCGAAGTACGCCCGCTCGATCACGTTGTCGAACTCGTCGTAGCGCTGGCGCTCGATGTGGAAGCGCTCGTCAGTCCATACCGGCTGACCTTCCGGGCTCAGGTACGAGGTCTCGACCTTTCGGCCGCGGTCGTCGTACTTGTACCGCACGACGGAGTAGCCGCCGTCGCGCCAGGTCGGCTTGCCATCCACGCCCACGAACACCAGCTCGGAAAGGTTTCCGTTGGCGTCCCAGGTGCCACGGCTGCCGGCCGTGCCGGTGTCCTGCGACACCGGGCTGCCGTCCTTGGCAAAGTACGTCGACGAGGTCTCGCGTCCTTTGGGATCGTAGGTGCGCTTGACGCCGGCGATGCCGCTCTTGTTGTGCACGGTGGAGCCATCGGTGCCGATGTAGCGCACGTCGACCGTGTTGCCGCGGCCGTCGTACTGCGCCCCCCACCCGGCGAATCCGAGGCTGTTCATGCTCGGCTTGCCGTCCTCGCCCAGGCACGTGACCTTCGCGACGTTGCCGCTCGCATCGCGCTCGATCTTCGCGCCGTAGCACCCCTCGTAGGTCGGAGCGGGCTTTCCCTGCTCGGTGGTGCACGTGTAGGCGCTCTGCTCGCCGCGCTCGTCGTACGTGATCACGACCTTCTGCATCCAGTCGTCGTCAAAGGCCGGGTTGCCGTCCGAGCCCAGCGTGACGATCTCGGTGGCCAGCCCGCGCGCGTCGTAGGTCGTGCGGTGGCCGAATGCGCCCTTGAGGTCGGTGGCGGGCGAATCCTTCTCGGTCATGAAGCGCTCGCGCACGATCATGCCGTGCTTGTCGAGCTCGAGACGGATACGGGTGTAGTGCCCGCCGCCGGTCTCGCGCTGGTGGCCTTCCGGGCCGAACATGTCGATGGTCTGGTGGTCCGCGGAGAAGCGGGCGATCGCCTTGAGCCGCCCTTTGTCGTCGAACGTGCGTCGCTCGCGCATCTTGCCGAGCAGCGGGTAGTCGAAGGTCCACGACGAGATGCCCTGCTCGTTGGCGACCTGCTCGCCGGCGCCGTTGACGAGCTCCGCACGGATGGTGTGACCGCGCTTTCGCGAGAGGCGCACAGTGCGGGAGCGCTGCGAGGCGACCTCCTTGGACAGCTCCAGGATGCAGGAGGGCTCGGCCCATCGCTCTGCGACCGCGGCGCAATAGGACGTCGACTCCATGTTCCAGACCGCCAGGGCTCCTGCGGAGCCGGCCAAGGCGAGCAGCGCCACAGCACCGATCACCAAGCCGATCACGCCGCCAGACTTCTTGCTGCCAGCCGTGGTGCGCGCCACCGCGAGGCTTCCGCCTGTGGACGCGGTCTGCGCTGGCATGGCCATGGGCGTTGCCGCTTGCGGGTAGCCCGGGCCGAGCTCGGTGCCGGAAGGTCCTTGCGCAGGGCTTTGGGCCATGATCGGGGACGGTGCGAGCGCGCCCGCCGGAGTCAGCAGGTGCGGTCCGACGGTCATGGTGGGGATCTGGTTCTGCACCGCAGGGTCCTGCTGATGCATGATCGCGACCGCGCTGGCGATGGGTCCAGTCGATCCTGGCGAAAGCTGGGCGATGGCATTCCACGCGTCATGCGCGGTCGGGAATCGTTGGCGTGGGTCGCGCTGCAGGCAGGTCAGGAACCAGGCATCGAAGCCGGCGGGAAGGGAGACCGGACACTGCAGCTCGAGGACGCGATGAGACGGCGCGGCGATCGGGGCGGTCAGCGCTTCGGCGAGCAGGGCGTGCAGGCCAGCTCCTTCGATGTTGGCCGAGAGCCAGTAGTGCCGGCCGGTGAGCATGCGGAAGACCACGAGCGCCAGCGCCCAGACATCGGTCGCAGGCGACACGCCTGCACGGGGATCGGCCTGCTCGGGGGCCATGTACAGGGGCGTTCCGAGCGATTGCGTAGCTTGCGAGGTGTGGATGGCATCGGCCACGACCTTGGCAATGCCGAAGTCGAGGATCTTGACCGTGAACGGCACGTCGGCGCGATGGGAGCGTGCGACGAACAGGTTCTCGGGCTTGAGGTCGCGATGCACGACGCCGAGCATGTGTGCTTCGCCGAGGCCGTGACAGATTTGCGCAAGCAGCAAGGCGGCTTCGCTCCAGGGCAGAGCGCCGCGGCCTGCGATGTAGGCTTCCAGATCCTGGCCGTCGAGCAGCTCCGAAACGATGTACGGCATGCTGGTGGTGGCGTCGAAGCCAGCGGCGAGGACCTTGACCACGTGCTCGCTGGCGACGCCTGACGCGACGACTGCCTCACGCTCGAACCGCGCGCGCAGCCTGGCGTCGGGGAGCAGCTCAGGACGCATGACCTTGAGGGCACGCGCCACGTTGGTGCTTCGCTGCTGCGCCACATAGACGGCACCCATGCCGCCACGCCCGAGCAGACGCCCTACGACGAAATCGCCGGCGAAGAGGGTTCCTGGCTGAAGCTCGGCCTGCGTGCTCAAGGGAGATCCTCCGTACGAACGGACCCCTGGTTATAGCAGCACTCGGGGTGAAGGGTGCGACCGGATGCGTCAGCGGATCGGCACGAGATGTCCATCCGAGTCGATCGACACTGCGCGTTGACGGAGCAGCCTGCCCACCGCTCGCTTGAACGCTTTCTTGCTCAGGCCGAACAGGGTCCGGATCTGCTCCGGGCTCGACCCGTCGCCCGCCTTCGGCGCGTCCGGCCTGCGTAGGCACTCCAGGATCCGCTCCGCATCTGCGTCGAGCTCCTCATGGGCATGGCCGCGCAGCGACAGCTCGACCTTCCCGTCCGCGAGGATGTTCGCCACGCGGAAGCGTGCAGCCTCTCCTCGTTGCAGTGGCGAAGGCTCGTTGGCAGGAACTCGTCCGACGAAGCGCTGCTCGAGGATGACGAAGATACCGAGCTCCGGGTCCTTGCGCCAGGCTTCGCCGGCCACCCACTCGTCGAGCTCGAAGTCGCCGCACTGGGCCAGCATCTCGCTGACCCGCATGGTGCCCGCAAGACGCCCGGTATCGTCGAGCAACAGCCCCACCGGGTGACGCTCGCCCACGTGCATCTCGCGGGTCTGCAGCGCGCGTGGCACGAGCAGCTCCTTGGGCAGGCCCCAATCCACGAACGCGCCGAACCGGGTCACGTCAGTGACGGTGAGGAACGCGACCCTGCCCAGGGTCAGCTTGGGTGCGCGGGTGGTGGCAATCGGTCGGTCCTCGGAATCGAGGTACACGAAGACCTTGATGTCGGAGTCTTCGGCCAGGCCCTGTGGGATGTCATTGCGCGGCAGCAGGATGGTGGGCGCATTCGGATTCGGGTCCGCAGCGTCGACGCACAAGAACGCGCCCGGGGGACCGAATCGTCGGACGGTCAAGGTCGAGACCTGACCGAGCAGATTGGCAAGAAGCATCGGGGGGTACAATGGCACGAGGGGCGGAGATTGTCGCGGAGCGAGTGCTACGCGGACGGATCGGGAGGATTTGCGCGCCCGGCTCTGGAGCAAAGGGGGAAAGCCGTGGCAACCGGAGCGATCGCCCCCTGCGTCAATTGATTGATAGGGCATCCAACTGCATTCTGCGAATCTTAAGACCGGTCCGTGTTTATCCGATCATTCTCAAATCGCGCAGCACGCCACCCCTCCCCCGCTCGACCCGATTCTCCACGAATTCAGTCGGAACTCGATCAAAGAGATGGCTACGAGGAATCAATCCCCTCCCCCGGAAGGATTCCTGTCGTCTTCGCCGCAGGATGTGGTAGGTTCCAGTCAATGCGTTCGAGTGGCTCCGGCGCCTGGTTCGATTCTCTTCCGAAGGTGACCGGTGACAAGGGAACGGGGATCGTCGCGCGGCAGATCGAGAGCTGCCTGTCGCGCCACCTGAGCCCCATCACGGCCGGCTCCGTGCTGGTGTGGATCTATCGAAAGCTGGACATCTCGGCGGCGGAGCTGGACGGCGTTCCTTTTCCGACGCTGATGTCGTCGCTGGACCAGTCGATCTCTCTCTTTCTCAGTGGGGACGAGAAGAGCAAGGCCCTGGCGGATCTCAAGCGCACGCTGCAGGGGCACATTCCGAGCGAGCATCCGCCGGAGGCAGTGTCGATGAGTCTGAAGACCGAGGCTGACATTACGCTCGCACGAGGCAATGCAATGCGGCAGGCGCTCGCGGCCGGATTCGACAAGCCGGATTCGGTCAAGGTGGGTACGGTCGTATCGGAGCTTGCGCGCAATATCCTCCAATACGCAAAAACAGGAACCCTGGAAGTCACGGTCACAATGGCCCCTCGGCCTTCCATCCGGATCGTCGCCTCCGATCACGGTCCTGGGATCCAGAATCTCGAGCAGATCCTCCTCGGCAAGTACCGCTCGCGCACCGGCATGGGCCTGGGCCTGGTGGGAAGCAAGCGATTGATGGATAGCTTCGAGGTGCGCACCGCGCCCGATCACGGCACCACGGTCATTGCAGTCAAGTATCGCTAGACCCCGGCAACCCTGCGACCCCAGGAGGTCGTGCTCCCATGGTAGATGTGAGAATCCAGAAGCTCGAAGACCTGCTGCTCGTGAACGTGCCTC
>JACRCQ010000001.1 GCA_016218915.1 Deltaproteobacteria bacterium | reverse complement strand
GTGGCGCTTGTCCGTCTCGTACTCCACGTGCGCTACCGCGATCGTCACCGTCTTGGAATCGTCGCGCACCGTGCCGCCCTTGGCGATGTCGGCGTACGACTTCATCTTGGCCATGTTCTTCTTGGACTGAACCTTGAGAATCGCGGCCGTGAGCGTGGTCTTGCCGTGGTCAATGTGGCCGATGGTGCCAACGTTGACGTGCGGCTTGGTCCTTTGGAACTTCTCCTTCGCCATGGCGATCTGTCTCCTTGGGTCTTTCTGAGCCCTACTCTCCGCGGACTCGACGGATGATCTCTTCTTGAATGATTTGCGGCACGGGCGCGTAGTGCGAGAAATGCATCGAGTGCGTCGCCCGGCCCTGGGTCTTGGATCGTAGATCGGTCGTGTACTTGAACATCTGCGCCAGCGGCACGTCGCAGTCGATGACCTGCAGGTTGCGCCTCTGGTTCATGCCGGTGACGTTGCCCCGGCGGGCATTGAGGTCGCCGATCACCTCGCCCATGTACTGCTCCGGCGTGGTGACCTCGACCTTCATGATCGGCTCCAGGATCACCAGCCCCGCCTTGGCAGCCGCTTCCTGCAGCCCGATCGATGCAGCAACCTCGAACGCCGGCCCGGTGGAATCCGTCTCGCTGTAGCTGCCGTCGTAGGCGCGCACCTTGACGTCCACCAGCGGGAAGCCCGCCAGAACGCCGCGGCCCATCGCGTCGGAGGCTCCCTTCTCGATGAACGGGATGTACTCCTTGGGCAGGGTCAAGAGCGGGATGTCGTTCTGGAACTTGAATCCGCCGCCGCGCGGCAGCGGCTCGATCTCCACGAACACGTGGCCGTAGAGCCCGTGGCCGCCGGCCTGCTGCACGAACTTGCCCTCGGCCGACGCCTTGCGCGTGATCGTCTCGCGGTAGGAGACCTGCGGACGCCCCACGTTGGCGTCGACGCCGAACTCGCGCTTGAGCCTGTCGACGATGATCTCGAGGTGCAGCTCCCCCATGCCGCCGAGGATGGTCTGGCCGGTCTCCTCGTTGATGTCGGCGCGGAAGGTCGGATCTTCGCTGGCGAGCCGCTGCAGCGAAGCGCCCAGCTTGTCGAGATCAGCCTTGGTCTTGGCCTCGATCGCGATCTGCATGACCGGCTCGGGGAAGGTCATCTTCTCGAGCACGATCGGGTGCTTGTCGTCGCACAGCGTGTCTCCCGTACGCGTCTCGCGAAGCCCGACCGCGGCGTAGATGTTGCCCGAGTCGCACTCCTTGAGCTCCTCGCGCTTGTTGGCGTGCATGCGAAGGATGCGCACCAGACGCTCGCGCTTGCCGCGCGCCGGGTTGAGCACGCTGGAGCCAGCGGTGACGCGACCGGAGTAGACGCGGAAGAAGGTAAGGCTTCCCACGTGCTGATCCGTGGCGAGCTTGAAGGCCAATGCAGCGAACGGCTCGCTGTCCGACGCCTTGCGCGACAGCTTCTTCTTGCCGTCCGGGGACATGCCTTCCACCGGCTTGATGTCCACCGGAGAGGGAAGGTAGTTGACCACCGCGTCGAGCAGCATCTGCACGCCCTTGTTGCGGAACGCGGAGCCGCACAGCACGGGCACGATCTGCGAAGCGATGGTTCCCTTGCGCAGCGCCAGGTGGATCTCGTCGACCGACACCTTGTCCAGCTGCCCGTCCAGGTACTTCGCCATGATCGCTTCGTCGAAGTCCGCGCACGTCTCGATCAGCTTGTCGTGCAGCTCGCGGCACACGCCCTCGAGCTCCTGCGGGATCGGACCCCACGTGTAGACCTGCCCCTTGGTCGAATCATCGAACACCGCCGCGCGCATGTTGATGATGTCGATCACGCCGCGGTGCTGGTCTTCGACGCCGAGGGGATACTGGATGGGAACCGGCACAGCGCCCAGCTTCTCGCGCATCGACAGGATGCACATCTCGAAGTCGGCGCCGACCTTGTCCATCTTGTTGAGGAAGGCGAGGCGAGGCACATGGTACTTGTCGGCCTGACGCCACACGGTCTCGCTCTGCGGCTCTACGCCGTTGGCCGAGTCGAAGACCGCCACCGCACCGTCGAGCACCCGCAGGCACCGCTCCACCTCGATGGTGAAGTCCACGTGGCCGGGCGTGTCGATGATGTTGATCCGGTGGCGTACCGTGGCGTTGGGGCCGTCCTGGGGCTGCCAGAAGCAGTTGGTCGCAGCCGACGTGATGGTGATGCCCCGCTCCTGCTCCTGGGCCATCCAGTCCATCGTGGCCGCGCCCTCGTCGACCTCACCGATCTTGTAGTTGACGCCGGTGTAGTACAGGACCCGTTCTGTGGTCGTGGTTTTCCCCGCATCGATGTGGGCCATGATGCCGATGTTGCGGGTTCTTTCCAGACTGTACTCGCGGGCCACGGGGGCGGTCTCCTTACGCAAAAAACCCCCTCCGGCCCGTCGCCTCCCGCGTTGTGGGAGGCCTCTGTGTTCCGGAGAGGGTATCGGGGAACGACGCAGATTTTGGGTGGCGATCGAGGAGGGCCTGGGCCCGATGGATCGCCGATGCTCGTTACCCGATCCTATGTGCTGGTCTTCATCCTGTCGTGCTCGTGTCCTGTCATTGCCTTGGAACCAGAGCGAGGGGCGCGGGTGGATGCGCCCCGGCAGCCAGCTCTACCAGCGGTAGTGAGCGAAGGCCTTGTTGGCCTCTGCCATCTTGTGCGTGTCGTCGCGCTTCTTGACCGCATTGCCACGACCCTGGGAGGCGTCGACGAACTCGGCGGCGATGCGCTCCATCATGGTCTTCTCGCCGCGGGCGCGCGAGTAGGAGGTCAGCCAGCGCATGGCGAGGGCCACGCGACGCTCCGGGCGGACTTCGACCGGAACCTGGTAGGTAGCGCCACCGACGCGGCGGCTCTTGACCTCGATCTTGGGCTTGACGTTGTCGAGCGCCTTGCGGAAGACCTCGAGCGGCTCCTCCTTGTGGCGTTCGCGGATGATCTCGAAGGCACCGTACAGGATGCTCTCAGCGACAGCTTTCTTGCCAGCGAGCATGAGCGCGTTGGCGAACTTCGCCACGAGCTTGTCCTTGTACTTCGGGTCCGGGGTGATGCGGCGCTTGGGCACCTCACGTCTACGAGGCATGACGATCTCCCTGTTACGACTTCGGGCGCTTGACGCCGTACTTGGAACGCTTGCGGTTGCGGTTGGCCTTGTTGGTCGACGAAGGACCAATGGCTCCGGACGCGTCCAGCGTCCCGCGGACGACGTGGTAGCGCACGCCCGGCAGGTCCTTGACGCGGCCGCCGCGGATCAGCACGACCGAGTGCTCCTGCAGGTTGTGGCCTTCGCCCGGGATGTAGCTGGTGACCTCGATCCCGTTGGTGAGGCGCACGCGGCACACCTTGCGGAGTGCGGAATTGGGCTTCTTGGGGGTCGTGGTGTACACGCGCACGCACACGCCACGGCGCTGCGGGCAGGCTTTGAGCGCCGGTGAGCCGGTCTTGTACCTCGGCGCATCGCGACCCTGCAGGATCAACTGATTGATGGTCGGCATCGAGAATTCCTGGTCCAAGTTCTGCGCCCCACAAAAAGACGCAGCTTTCCGAAAATGGGTAGCGGAGGATAGCCGCAAAGCGCTCTGTGTCAAGCGTCATCGGACTACTGAACGATTGGGGGGCATGCGGTTGGCGGGGCAGGCGGTCCACGGGGCAGGCGGTCGACGGGGCGTGCGATCGGCGGGGTATGCGATCGGCGGGGCGTGCGATCGGCGGGGCATGCGATCGGCGGGGCGTGCGATCGGCGGGGCATGCGATCGGCGGGGCGTGCGATCGGCGGGGCGTGCGATCGGCGGGGCGTGCGATCGGCGGGGCGTGCGATCGGCGGGGCGTGCGATCGGCGGGGCGTGCGATCCGCGGGGCATGCGATCGGCGGGGCATGCGGTCGGCGGGGCGTGCGAT
>JACRCQ010000034.1 GCA_016218915.1 Deltaproteobacteria bacterium | reverse complement strand
TACCGAAATCGCACGTGGAATCAGGCGTCGAACCAAGGGAAGCGGCTTTTTCATGCGCCGCCAACACCCGACGGGACCGATGGATTCCTGGCCTAATAACTTTCGTCGTCAAACACTGCAAAATTCGAGGGGATCGCTCAGGCCGCCGCCGGGGCGGGGTGGGCGCGCTCGTGAATCTGGCCCAAGTGAGGGGAGGCGGCGGCGAGCCACGGGGCAGTGCGCGGGAACGCCTGCCGCCGCTCAGCGGAAGTTCTGCACAGCCCACACGCCGCCAGGACCGTCGTAGTAGCCGCAGGCAACTTCCGTGTACTGCGTGCTGCTCATGTTGATGTAGTGGCCGTGCGATGCGAAGTCGGCGCCAGGCCCCTCAGCCCACATCATCGCAAGGCACCCTTCGATCATCGACTCCGGCGGACCTCCCCATCCAGGACACTCGTTCTGCGCCCACTCACCGCAGGTCCCGAACGCGCTGTGCGGCTGGTTCTTCCCTGCGTCGGTCTGCGCTTCCTTCGCTGCGCATACTTCCCCGCCTACCCAGCGTCCGTAGGGCGGCAAGCCAAGCGTCGCGCGGTACTGGTTGATCGTGTCCACGCACAGCTGGGCCGGATCCGTGGACGGCGCCCCGCCGGTTCCGCCGCCGCCGCTGCCTCCCGCACTGCTACCACCACTGCCCGCCGCTCCTCCGCTGCCGCCGCCGCCGCTGCCGAGACCGCACGCGCTCGCGCACTTGGACTCGATGCAGCCCATGAACGTGCTGAGCGGAGCGACGCCTCCAGGCGTGGACTGGGTGCACGCATCGACGCAGCTCTGGTCCGCGCAGTTGTTAAGGCACTGCAGAAGGGACATGCACGACGACGAGCTCGCGCAGGACTGCCCTTCGGAGCAGCACGACTGAGTGAGGCAGTCGTCGCAGGTCTGGATGCCGGACTTCAAGCCGCAGCTCTGCGGAGCGCTTCCACCCGAGCCAGCCTGGCCGCCGCCAGCGCCGGGCGTCCCGCCGCTGCCCGCAGGTCCCCCGCCCGCGCCCGCTGCAGTGCCGCCAGCGCCGGTCTCCTTGACACCTCCGGTTCCGCCTGTGTTCGAGCTGCCTCCGGCTCCGCCTTGCGCGCTCTGGCTCCCGCCCGTACCCGAACCGCTGTGGATGACGGATCCACCGAAAGGGCCTGCGGTGTTGTTCGCTTCGCCCTCGGCAACGGCGCAAGCAGCAAGGCCCAGAGCGGGCAACACAGCAGCGAGACGGCTGAGGATCGAAAGGAGGTTGGCGTTCATGACGGCCGGAGGAGCAACCGGCGTGCCGATCAACGAAATGCCCCAGCCGGCGCTGTGGGCTCAAGGAGTGGCGCCTGCCTTTCGCCCAGGATCAAGGGGTTCTCGTGATCCGGGGGAGGTGGGGCCCTGCCGGGTCAGGGTGGTCCGACCCGCACCATCAGGGCGGTCCGACGCGCGAGACGCTGACAGAACGCGACCGGTGCACGAGGAGTCGTGGAGAAACATGGGGCTGACACTGTCAGTGACACTTCTGACAGGCGCCACGGGCCTGGCTCGTCGCGGAGATCCGGCTACGAAGGCCGCAAGGGAAATGCTAGAGGAGGCGGGCATGGCCGATGTGACCGAGACCCGCCAGGACCGCGCAGGGATGCGAGTGGCACCGCCTACCCCTGGCGTGGTCCAGGTCTTCTCGGAGACCACCGGGGCTGGATTGATCGGCTTCGAGCTGGCCCGGCTCAGCAGGATCGGGCGCGACAAGGAGGCCGAGGTCTCCATCGACGACACCCAGATCTCAAGGTTTCACGCCTTGCTCGCACCTTCGACCGGGGGAGTGATCGTCACGGACCTCGGAAGCCGCAACGGAACCTACCTGGATGGCCGCAGGCTCGGGTCCGAGGAGGTCCTTGCGCCGACAGGATCGGTGTTGAGATGCGGAGGGACCCTGCTTCGGGTGGTCGACGACGTGGGGCCGTATCGCGCCTGGACTGCGCAGCCTGGAAGTCGGCTCATCGGCGGCCCGAGCCTGGGCATTGTGCGCAAGCTGCTCAAGAACATCGCGCGGCTCAGGCACGCGGTCCTGATTGAGGGGGAGACGGGAACGGGCAAGGAAGTCGTTGCGCGAGAGCTGCATGAGCTGAGCGCGATCGAAGGTCAGTACATCGCGGTCAACTGCAGCGCGATCCCGGCCGAGCTCGTGGAATCAGAGCTGTTCGGCCACTCGCGCGGAGCATTCTCGGGCTCGGATCGACAACGCCCGGGATTGTTCCGCACAGCGCATCGAGGAACGCTGCTGCTCGACGAGCTGGGAGATCTTCCCGCGAGCGCGCAGGCCAAGCTGCTGCGGGCGATGGAGCTGCGCGAGATCCGACCTGTGGGAGAAGACCGTGCAGTCCCTGTGGACGTGCGCGTGATCGGTGCGACGAACGTGGACCTCGCACGGCGCGTGGAAGAGGGGCTGTTTCGCGCAGACCTGTTCCACAGGATCGCGGTCTGGAAGATCCACCTTCCTCCACTGCGGGCACGGCTCGAGGATGTCCCGCTGCTGGCCGTGCATCTGCTGGGAGATTCCGGGCTGACCTTGGGCGTGGAGCTGATGGAGAAATTCATGCTCTCGTCGTGGCCGGGCAATGTCCGGGAGCTGCGCAACGCGGTGACCACGGCGATGGCCGAGGCGGAGGCCAACGGGCAGACGCAGCTGCGGCCCGAGCATCTGCCGCCGCGGCGTGCGGGCGAAGCGCTGGCGCAGCCGGCAGCAGGGGACGATCCTGAGACGGCGGCGCGGCGAAGCAAGCTCGAAGCAGCGTTGACCCGGCACCAGGGAAACGTCTCGCATGTAGCCAAGGAGATGGGCTGCACGCGGCCGTGGCTCTACCTGGAGATGAAGCGGCTGAATCTCGACCCGACGTTGTATCGACGGCGGGGGTAGGTTGCAGTTCGAACGGGGGTGTCCGTACACCCGTACACTCGATTCGCGCCTTGAATCCTGCCAAACGGCGCGATCAACGTGTACGCCGCTTCCCCGCGCCGACCATGGCCCAAGGAAAAATCCCTATGATTTCTGAACTCCGTGCGTGGCACCACGGTTGCACCTTCCCCGACATCACCGCCAGCTTTCCCGGCTGAACGTTGACCCACCGGAGGTTGAACATGAACGCACGTTGGTCTCGCGCCGCTCTTGCCCTGGGCTCTTTCGTTGCGCTCTTTGCCTGCCATTGCACTGCACAGCTCGACGCCCAATCCGAGGACCCGGCCATCCAGGACGATGCCATCGGCTCGACCACGCTGCTCACCTGCAAGACCCTTTCGGTGATCGCAGGAGGAATCGGCTCTGGACAGTCCGCTTCCACGCTCGCCAAGGCAGACCTCACCGGCTCCCAGGACGACTGGTCGAAGTACGTCGAATTCGCACCGGGTAGCCAGGTTACCTGCAAGTTCAAGCTGCCCAGCTCGATCGACCCATCCTCACTCTCGTCGCTCCAGCTCCGCGCCAACTACCGAGGCCCCCTCAAGGCCGAGATGCCCTGGACCTTCGAGGTGCGCGACCTGCAGGGCAATTGGTCCTTGGTCACGGACAACGGTTTTGCCAAGGATTGGCGCTGGACTCGCAAGACCGTGGCATTGCCCGGTGCGCCTGCGTCCTGGGTCAAGAGCCAGGAGATCCTGATTCGCTATCGCACGACATCCCAGCTCGACGAGGTCTCGCAGCTCGACGAGCTCGTCTTGATTGCCACGCAGGACACGGGAGGAATCGGCGGCAGCGGCGGCGCAGCCGGGGCTCCTGCAACCGGTGGTGCAGCGGGCAAGGGCGGCGCAGCCGGCAGCACAGGGGGCAGCGGCGCGAGCGGCGGCTCCGGCGGTACGTCGGGCACAGGCGGCACTGCGGGCAAGGGTGGCGCCGGCGGCACTGCCGGCAGCGGCGGAACCGGCGGGTCGTCCGGCAACGCAGGTTCCGGGGGCAGCGGCGGCAGCTCCGGTGCCGGAGGCTCGGGCGGCAGCGCCAACACGATCTGGGTGCCTGCTCCGGGCACGACCTGGCAATGGCAGCTGAGCGGGGCCGTCAATACCTCCTATGACGTCGCAGTCTACGATATCGACTTGTTCGACGCCACGCCCGCGCTCGTGGCCCAGCTTCACGCACAAGGCAAGAAGGTGATCTGCTACATGAGCGCGGGCTCCTACGAGGATTGGCGTCCTGATGCCGGCGACTTCCCTGCGGTCGTCCTCGGCGGCGACTACAGCGGTTGGGCAGGAGAGAAGTGGCTCGACATACGCCGGATCGACCTCCTCGGCCCGATCATGACCGCACGCATGGACCTGTGCAAGAGCAAGGGATTCGACGGAATCGAGCCGGACAACGTGGATGCGTATTCGCAAGGGAGCGGGGAGACGGGATTCCCGCTGACCGCCGCCCACCAGCTCACCTACAACAAGTGGTTTGCCACCGAAGCCCACAAGCGCGGGCTGTCCGTGGGGTTGAAGAACGACACGGATCAGGTCAATGCTCTGGTGAGCTACTTCGACTTCGTGGTGACCGAGGATTGCTTCCACTACGACGAGTGTGCCGTATTCAATCCCTTCATCGCAGCCAACAAGGCGGTGTTCGCAGCGGAGTACACGAGCACAGGAGCCACCACCTCCAGCTTCTGCTCCAAGGCAAAGCAGATGAAGGTCAGCGCCATCCTCAAGAAGCTCGACCTCGATGCATGGGTCCAGTTCTGCCCGTAGCAGCTCACTTCCCGCGATACCCCGATGGGTCGATCCCCAGCCGCAGGAATAGCTCGTAGAGCCCGGCTCGTCTCATCCCCAGATCCCTCGCGACCTGCGCAACATTGCCCTGTCGCAACCTGAGCGCGGTCAGGATCTCGGCCTTCTTCACCTCGGACGGCACCTGCGGCGCGTCGGCCTGCGGCCGCGCATTCGGGGCAGCGGAGGGTGTCGGCGGCGAAACGGGAAGGTCCTCGAGCTCGACCCGGCTGCCTCCCCTCGATCGCGACGTCGCCGAAGCTGCTTGCAGCAGGTGCAGTAGCTCCCGCACGTTGCCCGGCCATGGCAGGGACATGAGCCGCTCCATCACCTCCACGCTCACGCCCGTTGGCACCCTGTCGCGGTAGTAGGAGACGAGCAGCGCGATGTCTTCCGGACGCTCGCGCAGGGCTGGCATCCGTATCCGCACGGCTCCGAACCGGAACAGCAGATCCGCCCTGAATTCCCCACTCTCGACCATGGGGGACAGGTCCCGGTTGGTCGCAGCCACGATCCGCACGTCGACCGCAACCGGATTGTCCAGCCCCACCGATCGAACCATTCCGTCCTCGATCACGCGCAGCAGCTTCGTCTGCACGGACAGCGGGACCTCCCCGATCTCGTCGAGCAGCAGCGTCCCGCCGTCTGCGCTGCGGAACAATCCCTTTCGCGGCTGCACCGATCCGGAGAACGCACCTCGCGCGTGACCGAACAGCTCCGACTCGATGAGCTCTCGCGGCAGCGCTGCGCAGTTCACCGCCACCAGCGGCCCGCTCCGCCCGCTCGCTTCGTGGATCGCCTGCGCGGCGCGCTCCTTGCCGGTTCCGGTCTCTCCCTGCACCAGAAGCGGCACGTTCGACCTGGCGAGCACCTCGACCTGCCGCCGCACCTCCTGGATCCTGGGTCCACCGATGAGCGGCTCGTGGGGAAACGGCGGGTAGCCGTGGAAGCTGTCGATGTCATCGACGACGAGCAGCAGCACGCGGCCCACGCGCAGGGTGGTTCCGAACGGCGCCTCCACGGGCCGATCGGCCAACCGCGCTGCGCACAGGTACGTCCCGTTGTGGCTCTTCAAGTCGGTCACGAGAAGACCGTTGGCACACGGCTCCACCTCGACGTGAAGCCGTGAAGCTTTGGGATCGTCGATCGTGAAATCCGCCGCAGCGTCCCTGCCGATCCGCGCGCGCCGGACCACCGCGAAGGGGAAGGGCAGAGGGGCGTGCTCCGAGAACACGGCCACCAGCCCTGGCAGCCGGGCACGCCCGGCGGTCCTCGTCGCATCATCGGCAGTCAGGTGCGTTGCCGTCTTGTCCGCGGTGCGCTCGCCTCCTGTGCGCGCTCGATCGCCCAGCATCGGTTGCTGCTGCGGACCTTCGCGGTGTCGCGGCTTCATGGGTTCGCCAGTCTAGCCCATTCTTCGAACGAGCGTGCTATCGTGGGCCGCGGTTCGAGTCGATCATGCCAGAGATCCTGCTGCCCGATCGCGTTGCGCCCGGCGAGGGTTTCGCCGCTGGCCCCAGGTCGACTCCGACCAGGCTGCTGGGACGCTACGTCCTCGGTCACGAGATCGCTTCAGGCGGCATGGCGTCGGTGCACATCGGACGCATGGTGGGCTCGGCGGGATTCGCACGCACGGTGGCCATCAAGCGGCTGCACACGCATCTGGCCAAGGATCAGGGTTTCGCGTCGATGCTTCTCGACGAAGCACGGCTCGCTTGCCGCATCCGTCACCCCAACGTGGTGATGACCCTCGATGTCGTGGCTTCCGGGGGCGAGTTCTTCCTGGTGCTCGAATACGTGCACGGCGAATCGCTGCGTGGATTGGCGGGCAGCGAGGAAGCACGGCGCGCGGTCCGCCCAGCGGTCGCATCGGCAATCATGGTCGACGCCTTGCTCGGGCTGCACGCGGCGCACGAAGCCCGCAGCGAGCAGGGCGCAGAGCTCGGCATCGTCCATCGCGACGTGTCGCCCCACAACATCATGGTCGGGGTCGATGGCGTGTCGCGGGTGCTGGACTTCGGGGTCGCCAAGGCGACGATGCGGTTGCAGACGACGGATCAGGGGCAGGTGAAGGGCAAGCTGCCTTACCTGTCCCCAGAGCAGGTGCTGCTCGAGCCGGTCACGCGCTGCACGGATGTGTTTGCCGCTGGCGTCGTGCTCTGGGAGCTTCTCACCGGCGAGCAGCTCTTCTCCGGCGATTCCCCTGGGGCGATCGTGTCCCAGATCCAGAACCCGCAGATCGAAGCCCCCAGCCACCTCGTTGCCGGGCTGCCCTCCGGCCTCGATGACCTGGTGCTTCGCGCCCTGCGTCGCCACCCCGCCGATCGATTCCCCACTGCGCGCGCCATGGCCGAAGCCCTGGAGCAGCTGCTCCCGCCTGCACCTCGCACCGAGATCGGTGACTGGGTAGAGGCAGCCGCAGGTCCGAGGTTGCGCGATCGAGCCGCACAGATCGCCGCGATGGAAAGGGAGCTGCCCCCGAGCGAGGCGGAACGACCCTCGCAGGGCCCGAAGCTCCCAGGCTCGCCGGCTGATGGGTCGCTCGCAGGCGACGCGACCTCCACGGATGTCGCAGCGCCAAGGGTCTTGGATTCAGACGATGAGGCCACGCTCCCGCGCCAGAGCGTGCCTGCACCGAGCGCACCCGCTCCGGCAGCGCAGGTGAACGCCGATCCCCCTTCCGCACCGCAATCGCATCGGGGGGCTGCATTCGCCGCAGCCGCAGTCGTGGTGCTGCTCGGCGCCATGATCGGCGCATGGGTGTTGTTGGGCTCCGGCCCACGCACGAGCGCTGCTCCGCCCGCGAGCTCCTCAGTGCTGCCACCTGCGGCAAGCTCCGCTTCGACGCCGGCTGCATCCAGCCAGGCTCCTGCGCCATCGTCCCCTCCTCCGATCGCTTCAGCGTCGGCTCGACCGCCCGTGCGCAGATACCCCGAATGCACGCCGCCTTTCTCCATTGACGCGAAAGGAAACAAGCGGTTCAAACCGGAATGCTTCCCATGACCCGTTGCTCCAGCCCCACGCTGCTGCCCTGGCGATGGAAGGCGGTTGTGCGCGGGATGGTCGCTGCTTGCACCGTGAGCACGCTTGCGCATGGCGACGCGCGCGAGTGCATTGCTGTCCACGAGCGCGCGCTCGAGCAGCGCAACAAGGGGCACCTCACCGAGGCCGAGCCTGGGTTCGCCACCTGCGCGAGGTCGCCTTGTCCGCCCATCATCCGCAGCGAATGCGTGCGCCTGCTCGAGGACGTCAGGCGCAATCTCCCCACCATCGTGATCGCCGCGGTCGATGCCTCGGGTGCGGATGTCGTGGATGCGTCGGTGTGGATCGATGGCAGCAAGGTAGCCGAGCGCCTCGGTGCCGAAGCAACGCCGATCGATCCGGGCCAGCATGAGGTGGAGCTGCGCAGAGCCGACGGCACCCACCAGCGCACGAGCATCCTGGTGCGCGAAGGAGAGAAGGTCCGACGCATCCAGCTGCGGTTTGCCCCGGTCGCGGGCAAGGCACCTGTTTCGCCCCCTTCCCCAGGCAAGCCGGGGATCATGCTCCCTTTGGCGCTGGCAGGCGTAGGAGTCCTGGCAGGTGGTCTGTTCGCGGTGCTGGCTGCCTCAGGCAAGTCCGAGGAAAGCCGTCTGGACCGCGAGTGCTCGCCTGCTTGCTCTGCCGAGGATGTCGATCGAGTCAGGACGCGCTACCTGTTCGCGGACATCTCGCTCGGAGTCTCCTTGCTCTCGTTCGCAGGAGCCGCATGGACGTACTGGGGACAGAGCAGCGATTCTTCTGCACCTTCGACGAGACAGGGGCCGGTCTCGAGCGGCCTGCCTGGCCCGAGCACGTGGTCCGTGTCGGTGCAGGGGAGCTTCTGACGGGACTCGGGCCTACGGGCACGGCAGACGCCAGGCGTCGAAGCTCGTGGTCTTGAGAATCGACGAAAGCCCCTTGCCCGTCGCCTTGGGGCACAGCGCTGCTTGCTGCGACTGCGCTTCGCCCACGGTGTCGAACGCTTCTGCATTGAGCACCGGCTTGCCGGACTTGCGCACGAAGTCGTAGTCGCCACATTCCCCGCTAGCGCGCAGGCAATCCACGACCACCGCGAAGTCGATGGTGGACGACGTCTGCTGTGCCACCGCAGCGGCGTTCTCCAGGGCAAACGCCAGGCCCAGAGCGTGAGACGCGGCGGACAGCTCCGCGGCGTATCCGGACGCATCCTGCAGAGTAAGCGGGAACCCCGAATCCCCTGTTGTGTAGCTGTCCAGATTCGCCCCCACCACGGCGTCGAATCCTCTGAGCTGCGCCTCCTTCAATCTCGTCTTCATGCCCTCGCGCACTGCCCCGGCCCGTATGTCGAGCCACTTCTCGTCGGACGACGTTGCGATCGGATTGCCTTGGGCGGCAGAGGGGAACGATGCGCCGTCGCTGCGCCAGGCTTCGAGTGTGCCAGCGGAGAACCACGCTGCCACCTTGCGGCCTTTCCCATGGAGCTCATTCACGGTTGCCGAAGGGGTGTCGAACAGATCCACGACGAAGACTTCGGCATCGACCGCGGTATCAATGGGGCCGTCGAGCTGGTACTGCCAGGCTGCCTTGGCGGGCGGCTTCCAGGGCGGCGCATCAGGGCCCGCATCCGACGTTGCGCCCTTGTCTCGTTCGCTCGACAGGTAGTCCAAGGAGGTCAGGCTGCAACCCAGGCCCCACAGCAGCACTGCGGTGCTGAGCCCAAGGATCCTGGTTGCGCGTTGCATCGTGGGAATGCCTTCCGAATTGCCTCGCCACGATAACACAGCCCACGCACCACGCGTGCTTTGTAGAGCACCCGCGCCGCGAGCGGTGTCCCATCATCGGCTCGCAGCGACAGGACCTCCCCGTCGTGCTGCCCTCGGCTCCACCATCCCTCACAGCCTCTGAAGCACGAAGTCGAACGACGCCGTCCGCGGTCCCTCCGGCGGTCCTTCCACGTGCATGATTAGACTCGGCAGGATGAAGTCGTCATTCGCATTGAACGGATCGTCGTCGAAGTACAGCTGCGTGGTCAGCGGCGCCATCCCGGGTGCATCGACCTTCACGTGGATGTGCGCGGGTCTATACGTTCCTCCATTGAGGTACCGGCCAGGCACGATCGTCTCCAGCTTCCAGGTCCCGGAGGCGCTCGCAAGAAAGCGCCCGCGGAATCTGAAGCCGACCATATCGTACTCTCCCGCAGCGTCCGCATGCCAGAAGTCCAGCAGCGCATCGCTGATCGGCGCGCACTCCGTGGACAGCACACGTCCGGTGAGGGTCAGACGCACACCCGGGTCAGCAGGCTCCACCAGCACGTCTCGCTCCGGCGCATCCGGCTTGTAGTAGGGCCCGAGGATGTTGCCCTTCGTGGGCTCACAGCTCGAGCCGGCCTCGGAATCCATCTGCTGGTCAAGCGCGCTGTCCATGGCGCTGGCTTCTGAGTCGACTGCCGTGTCCGGGGTGAATGCGTCCGCATCGAGCCCTGCCTCCACGCTCGAAGCGCCGGACCCACCTGAGCCAGCGTTCGCGGAAAGGTCAGGCCCTTGCGCTGTACCTGAGCAAGCGACCATGGCAAGCGCCGCGAGCCAAGGCCCCACAAGCTTGGCGGAACGGAATAGGAAAGGATGCATGAGATGCTGATGGTGCCCGGGGGAACGATCCGGAAGCCCTGGCTGCGCGTTGTGCGCGGGAACCGGTTGACACCCGTCCGCGGTTGGCGTCAGGTGCGCTGCTTCCCATCCCCCGCACTTTCGCAGTAGCAGCACATGATTCGACCAAGCTCCGTTCTTCTCTGGGCACTCGCTCTGCTTGCCGGCTGCCAGGGCACTGCCCCCGCGCAACCCACGCCTGCCGCAACGTCCACGACCGTCCCGCCGCCCGCTGCTTGCGCGAGCGTGAAAGGGCCCAAGCCGATGCCCGCCGCATCGACCGCTCCGGCGATCGCAGGCCCCTGCGACGGCCGCGTCGCTGACATCAAGGCCTGGAGCGGCGCCGAGCTCACGACCGACCTCGTGCTTCGATGCAATGGATCGAGCCCGGTCCTGGAGCTGCGCAAGTCCAAAGAGCAACGCCCTGTCACCCCAGAGCAGTGGACCCGATTCTGGAAGGGTGTCGACGTTGCGCGATGGCCGACGGAAAAGCAGTGCGCCGGCAATCCTGCCAAGCCGCCCGCAGGCATCGGAGTCGAATACCACCTCACGCTAGGTGGCAAAGAATACGCCTTCACCTGTCGGGACACGCAGACGATCCCCGCCGCGATGGGCGAGATCGGTGGCAATGCCGACACGCTTCTGCAGGCAACCGCGCCCGACGACGTCAAGATGTTCGGCAACGAGCTCGACCGGCTTGGATCGGAACGAAAGTCGATGCGTGTTGCTGCCACACAGCTCGCTGTCATCGTTGCCACCAACGATGCCGAGGCTTTCCTGGCCCATGTCGGGGGCTACGTGACGATCGATGGCAAGCGGCTGACCAAAGACAAGGTCGTCGCCGCGGTCAAGGCCGACGGGGTCCAGAAGTTCACCCGAATCCAGCTCTCAGGCGTGGAAGCGGACTTTCCCCATGGCACCAGCTGGCGCCTCGTTGCCCCATCCAAGGGCGACACCTTTGGATTGCTCGTCGGCAGCGGCTATGGCCAGAGCTGGGTGCTTCGCGCGCATGTGGCGAAGGACGGGACCTGGAGCGTGGACGGGGTGGAGCGAGAGGATCTCGGGCAGCCGTAGCCACAATCAAGGGAGCATCCGAAGCGGGCTGAGCAGGCCGCTCACGATCTGCTCGAGGATCGGCCGCTCCGGGGTCGACGTGGAAACGCGGTCCCAGTCGCAGGCCATCTTCTCGCCTTGACCGCACGCGGCCTTGGCGTACTTCGTCGACTTCGCCTTGTCCGCCGTCATGCCCTGACCGCCGCGAAAGACACGCGCCAGCAGGTAGCAGCTCTCCTTGTCGTTCTTCTTGACGCATCGATCGTCGAACATGGCAACGCCCCGTTCGCTGTCCGGCTTCGGCAGCTGGATCAGGACCCAGGGCAGTCGATCGCATGCATCCTTGTCGCCGCTGTTGCAGGCCTTGTCGAGCAGGTCCCGGGCGCCGGACAGATCGCCTGCTGCGCCGAGATACTGCGCCGCAAACACGCCGCAGCGCTGCGCGGGTGCACAACGCTCCCGCAGCTCGCGTCCATCCGCGGCTCGGGCTTCAGCGCTCGCTGCGCGCGCCAGCGAGCCTCCTGACGCGCAGGCGCTGCTGTTGCCCTTGAGGCAAGCTTCCTTGTAGAGCGGACGCGCGCCGCCCGCATCGCCGCTCTCCTCGAGCACGTGTCCCGCACCATCGAAGCACAGATGGTCGCGACACCCCGCGGTCAACGCTGCCTTGGCCGTGGCAAGCTCGCAGGAAGCCTTCTTGCACAGACCGATCAGCCTCGAGCACGCCATCGGATGGCCTGCCTTGCACGCGACCGTGAAGACTTCCGCCGACGGCCCTAGTCGCCAGGCAGGCGCTGTCTTCTGGTGCTCGAACAGCGCCTCGCACGCAGCCACGTATCCACCGGAGCATGCGCTGATCAGCTTGCGTTGGGCACGTCCGCCGACCGAGCTGCTCCACTCGCCTTTGCCGCTTTGCCCCATGCGATCGATCGCTGCGTCGAGCGCGCACTTCCTGGTTGGCTCGTCGCTGCAGGACAAGCCGATCTCGACAGCGTCGAGCTGGGGAAGCTCCTTGGCCTCCTCATCCTTGATGTAGGACCTCGCGACGTTGCAGAGTCGCTGTGCGTTCTCGCAGGACAGCTTCTCCGCTGAAGGAGGCGCTGCGGGCGGTGCGGGAACGGCTGCAGGCACCGGGGGCTCTGCGCCGCATGACGGCAAGCAGATCATGAGTGCGAGGCCTGCGACGGTTGCATCGATCCAGCTCATGGAGCGCAGCGTAGCTTCCTTTGGCCGCAACGGCACGCAAAGGCGCGCGCGCCCGCGCTTCTTCCCGCCCCCGCCGCGGAGCGCTATCCTGAGCGAATGAGGTCGCCACCGCTCATCCTCGGTGCCACCGTGGCCGCGTCCCTGATGCTCGCTTCGCGCGGGGCCATCGCCGGCCCGCAGCTGTGGCCGTTCGACTTCGATGTGAACCTCGCTGCCGATCCCGCTGCTGTGCAGGGGCTGATCACAAAGGGCTCCAGCGGCTTGCCGGGTCTGCCGGACACCGGGATGACGACCGAGACGCTAGCAGGCCCGGTGAAGCTTTGGCTGTGGGATCCCTCCGCAGAGCTGCTCGCTCATGTGGCGTCGTCAGGCCCAGGGCCCTTTTCCTGGCCCGTGACCCTTTCCGCGTGCGCCAAGCACGGGTCGTTCAGCATTCCGACCGTGCTCGCGCCGAATGCTCCGCCGCAGTGCAAGACCTACGACGACCAGGTGCACACTGCGCTAGCTGACACAGGCGCATGCAAGGACATCGAGCAGCCGGAGTGGTACGTGCTCCTGGCACCGCCCCACAAGATCGATGCAACCACGACCTCGGACTTCGTGTCGTTCATCGGCGTGCTCGGCGAGGCGCTCCACCACGCGGAGCCGTTGCCCGACGGCCTGCTTCCCGCGGGATGGATCGAGCAGCTTCGGCGCGTGCTCGACAAGCTGCGCTACGAGGCGCTGGCGAAGAATGCCGCGGACGCGGCTGCGCGCTACCAGACCGCAGCCGACGTGCTGAACGCCAACGCCACGTGCTTCGACCCGGCGGCGCGCGCCTCTCTCCTTTCGTCGATCGGGGATCTGCAATCAGAGCTCTCCGCGCAATCGGCATGGCTCGACCAGCTCAAGACCACGGGCGAGGCGCAGGTCGCCAAGGAGCTCCTGCAGCTCGGAGCGCATTCCAGGGCACGTCTTCCGCTGGCGCACCCTTCTCTCACATGGGCCGAGCGAGAATGGCTGGCGTACTGGTTCGGAGGCGTGACCTGGCGCTGCCGCGGAGGCGGGCTGCTGCCGCTCGGCAGCACGCAGGATGCGCGCAAGTACTTCGTGAGGAATGCGTTCGGGCTCATCGGCGACATGGCCGGCGGTCAGGACGGCAAGGATGCTGCGGAGAACATCTTCGCTGCGATCACCCAGGGATGGGGCGAGTGGATGGACATGGGCCACACGCCCGGAGGCAACGACAAGTACTACGATCTCGTAGGAATGACGGACCGCGGGCGTCGTCAGGTCGATTGTCTGAGCGTGGTGGACTGCTTCAATCTGTACCAGCCCACCAGCCTCGACAACTCTGCCGTGCACCTGCTCGCCAATCGGAAGTACGACACCGTGGATCTGATGGCCGGCGGGCTCGAGATGGGCCCCGGCTACTATCACGCCTACGATCAGCTCCCCGCATTCACCTGGGCAAACGGCCTGACTTCGCCGTACGGAGCGTTCATCGACGGCGCCACCGCGATCGGAGAGTTTCACGCGGGCGCGTCGATTGCCCTGGGTTTCGCCCGATCGCTGCTCAAGGGCTACGACACCGGCGGGCCGCCCACCTGCACGATCGATTGCGTCAACAAGCAGTGCGGCGATGACCTGTGCGGAGGCAGCTGCGGCGATTGCAGCGGCGGACTCACGTGTAACGCAAGCGGCCAGTGCGCGCCGCCGTGCACGCCGTCCTGCAGCGGCAAGTCCTGCGGCCCGGACAGCTGCGGCGGGACCTGCGGCACCTGTGCGGGCAACGAAACGTGCGACAATGGAGTCTGCGTGGCGGGAGCCGCGGACAGCGGGGTGGATGCATCGCACGAAGCCGGCCCCATCGATTCTGGCCCAGATGCAGGGACGGCCGGCAGTGGCACAGATGCGGAGCCGGAGACCGATGGTGCCGCCGGCAGCTCCACCGTCGAGCCGGTCGCCTCGTCGGGCTGTGGATGCACGCTTGCTCGCCAGACCCGACTTCCGTGGGAGTCCATCGTAGCCTTGGGAGGGTTGGGCTGGTTGCTAGTCAGACCGCGACGGGGTCGGAACACCGTAGAAGTAGTAGCCGCGACCTGCCGGCGCAAAGTCGTAGGTGCCGTACGTCCAGGTGAACCCACCTCCAAGCGGCTCCACCATCGCGCGTAGCTCCTCCTCGTCGTACACGCGAAGCGTGCTCACGAAACCATCCCAGATCGACGCAGCCAGGGCGACCGGAATCACCCAGGTCAGGCAGGCCTTGGCGATCCTGTCCTTGGAGCACAAGACCGGATTCGCGTAGAGCGCTGGGAGCCCAGCAGGTCCCATGGAGGCAAAGCGCAGAGGATTGCGCTCAAACCCCTCGGAAAGAAAGATCCCCGTGGAGCCGCTCACTGCATCGGCGAGGATCTGCCTGGCGAGCTCTGGCGGAAAGTGGTGGAAGGCGTTGATGACAGTGCGCGCCCGGTTGCAGGTAAGCGCCTGCGGGATCTTCGTGGCATCGACCGGCTCGCCCACGAAGTCGATGACACCTGGCATCGCGGACTGCAGGGCTCGCCACGCCTGCTCCTGCGGCTGCAGGTCTGTGAGGATGAACCGGGGCGGAGCTCTGCCTGCGCGGAGGATCTCGCGGGCGAGGATGCGCGCCGGACCTCCAGCGCCTGCGCAGACATCCAGAACCTCCGTGCTCCCTGTCTTGGCGAGGAAAGCCTCGAACGGGGCCACGAGCCCGTGGAGCATGCGCCCCCAATCCAGCGTGAGGCTGAGGGTTTCGATGATCGTGTCGCGCAGGACCGCCGGTGCCCATGACGAATCGTTGAGCTCGAACAGGTGAACGCGGCGGAGCTTGAAACCCATCGTCGTACCCTAACGCAGCCTGCCCCCCGTGGCAGGCCCTGATCAGGTACAATGGATCCGTCCCTTCAACTTGGAGGTCTTCCCATGGCTTTCGTTCGCTCGTTTGCCTTGCTGGCAGGGCTGCTGTTCGTTGCGGGATGCGGAGGCTCGGTCGAGACAGGCCCAGCGAACGGATCAGCAGACCAGGACGGCGCGACGCAGCCAGGCGATGACGCGAGCCTGTTTCCCGACGCCGCACCGGAATCGTCCGTGGTCTATCCGGACAGCAGCATTGCAGACAAGGCCACCATCGACGTGACCCCAGGGGAGTTCTGCTCCGGCGAGGCGAAGGTGCGCTTCCAGGGGCAGACGCTCACCGCGCCGTTGACCACGTCGCTCGTGATCATGGACTGCTGCGACGGTGCGGTGGTGCGGTTCCACACCAAGCCGAGCCTGGGATTCAACATCGAGGTGACGCTGCGAACGATGGCGCCGATGCCCACGGGCGAGTACGTGATCGGCGATGAGCCGGGCGGCATGGAGGTCAACGTCGGCGCGGCGGGCGAGTGGGGCTCGTCGGCTCCTGCCAAGGGCACCCTGCACATCGACAAGTCCTATCCAGACCCGGTCCAGCTCGGGTTCTGCCTCGAAACCGAGGCAGACACAGCCCTGGGCGCCATGAAGCTCTACGTCCCGAACGTGCTGGTGGCCCCGTACGACTGGGAAAAGCGTTTCCAGATATACCTGCTCGAGGACCCGGCGATCTCGGCCGACGACGCGCTTCAGATGCCGATCGACAGCCTGAAGCTTTCGTTTCAACCGATCGTGACCCTGATGAGCCTGGCCTGGTACGAGCAGTCCACGCACAGTGCGTATTGGGACTCGTGGTACTCCACGGACTGGCTGATCAGCCAGCTTCCGAAGGTGGGCGTCCATGGCCTCCCCTTCGTGGTCGAAGCTGATGGGCAGAGGATCTACGTCGGTGGGTTCATGACCATGATCTCGTCGGTCATGCTCAATGCGCCGACGATCATGGTCGAGTCGATGACCAAGGAAGGGTTCACGATCGCGCCGCCGCCCTCCGGGCCGGATCCGCGCTCGGATCCGCGAATCCTCCAGGCGCTTTCAGAGAGCACGAAGCTGGCACCGTAGACGGATCGGCTTTTCTGCGCCCTGCCGCTGGAGCACCGCCCCTCACGGGGTGGTTAGAATCAGCGCGGATCGCGCGGGCACGGTCACCGTCGGGCCCGTGAACGAGCTGTTGGTGAGCTGATCGGTCATTGCCGACGAAGGGAGATTCGAAACGCTCTGGGCAGAGTCCGACCGGTTGATGGCTACGTACACGGTCTGGGCACTGGTGGTCATCTTGTACGCGAACGTGTCCGCGTTCGACGACAGCGTCGTACGCGTTCCCTGCCGCAGCGCAGGGAGCGAGGCTCGGAGCTGGCCGAGCTTCTTGACGTGAGCAAGGAGCGCCTGCTGCCCCTGCGTGTACCCGGTCCACTGCATCATCCGTCGGTTGTCAGGATCCCCAGCACCAGGCATTCCCACCTCGTCGCCGTAGTAGATCAGGGGCACGCCCTGGGTCGTGAACAGAAGCGTGTACGCGTTGCCGAGGCGCTCGAACGCTGAGCTCTCGGACGGGAGCCCTGGCTGGTTGGACCACGCGCGCTCCTTGCCCCCTGCCCACGCATCGGTCCACGCAGGATTGTCCTGGGCGAAGTGAATCGACCGGGGCACGTCGTGGTTACCCACGAAGGTGCTCATCACTGCGGAGCTGCCGTAGAAGCTGTCGTTGCTGTCGAGGAATCCTGCGAGATCCGACATGGGCGCGTTGCGCACAAGCATCGACGAGATCAGCTGCGCCCGCTGTGGAAAGTCGAACTGCCCATCGAGCATCGCCCCGTTTACATAGTACTTGATGAGATTCCTGTCGCCCGTGTAGGTCTCGCCCACAAGGTAGACATGGTGCTGGGTCACTGGCTCGATGTCGGCCGTGAGGCGCGATCGCAGATCGGTCAGCCACGCGTCTTCGATGTGCTTGACCGCATCCAGACGAAGACCGTCAGCGCCTGTCTGCTGCATCCACCAGATGACGTTGTCGACCGAGTAGTTGCGCGCGACGGCGTTGGTGAAGTTGAAGTCCGGCAGATAGTCCGTGAACCAGCAGCGCTTCGCCATGGTCCCGTCCCAGGGGCAGACCGACGAGCCGCAGATGCACGCCTGCCCATTGACGTCCTTGGGCCAGAACCAGTCCGGATGCTGCGCGTACACGGGCGCATCCTGGTGCACGTGATTCATCGCATAGTCCAGAACCACGCGAATCCCTTTGGCGTGAGCGGCATCCACGAGCGCCTTGAGCTCTGCCATGGTGCCGAATCGCCCCTCGGTCTGGTCCAGATTCTTGGGCCAGTAGCCATGGTAGCCGGAGTAGTTGTGGCCATCCGAGCCGATGCCCGAAGAGTCGGTGTTGTCCACCGGCACGGTCAACCACAGGGTGTTCACCCCCAGCTCATTGAAGTATCCAGCGGTGACCTTTCCTGCGAGTCCTGCGTAGTCGCCCCCCTGGTAGTCCGCAGGCAGAGAAACGCCCGACGTCTGTGAGCCGTTGTTCGCCGGATTGCCGTCCACGAACCGGTCCACGAACGCAAAGTACATCACCGCGTTCTGCCAGTCGTTCTCGGGCGGGGGCTGCGCACAGGACCACGACGCGCACGATACGTTCTTCACCACCGAGTTGAATCCGCCGTAGCCGTCCGACACCTTGTCCGGATTGGCCGGGTCGACCACCCACTGGGACCCGTTCACGACGTACTTGTATTGCACGTCCGTGCCCCATGCCAGGTCGATGGACACGGTCCAGAATCCCCCAACCGGTTGCATCGCCACGCCTTGCGTCCACCCGTTGGGAGCAAAGGTGCCGCGCACCTCTACGCTCGTCTCGGTGCCGACCGGGTAGCTGAACACATGCGCGCAACGCTTCAGCGCGTCTGCGCACTGTGCCTGCCCGTCGTTCGCCGCACCATCCGTGGCTCCATCCGTAGCACCATCCAGGGAGCCATCCGCGGAGCCGTCCTGCGCTGCGTCCTGAGCATCGGGCGACGCGCCATCGACAGCAGCGTCTGGTCCACCCTCTGCGGGCGGAGCGTCCTCACCCGTGGCGTCAGGGAGCGGAGCATCGGTGCTGGCGCTGTCCCCGGCTTGTGCATCCTGGGCATCCGGCAACTTTGCGTCGCCGCTGTCCGCAGGCTGCGCATCCCCACCTTCGGGATGGGGTGCGTCGCCCGTGGAATCGGACGCTGCATCAGAGGGCGCCGGGGTCTCTGTGCCGGAAGAGGAATCGCTTCCGCATCCAGCGAGGACGAAGCTGAGAAGCACGGCGGAGCCCAGGAACAGGAGACGGTATTTCATGCGACCTCCAACGTAACCCACCCCAGAGTTACGCTATGAAACCGGGCGGTGCAAGCATTCGTTTGGCGTCGAGATGAGCAGCCCGGGAGAGGCGGGTTGGACGGTAGGACTGGCCATGGTAGCGCTTCGCGCCTAGGTTCCGGAGAGGCCGAGGTCGGAGGCGATCGATGACGACAAGCAGGGCAGGCGGCGAAAGGTACGAGGGGGCGTTGTGAGCACGAATTGTGCGCGGTGTGGGGCCCCGTACCCGGTCGAACCCCGCCCTGCATGCCCCCTGTGCGGCACGCCGTATCCGAACGCGCAAGCGTATGCGCAAACGGTCGCGCAGCCCATTCCGGGAATGCAGCAGCCCATGCCGGGAATGCAGCAGCCCATGCCGGGGATGCAGCAGCCGATGCCTGGAATGCAGCAGCCGATGCCGGGGATGCAGCAGCCGATGCCGGGAATGCAGCAGCCTATGCCAGGATATCCGCCGGGCTTCGGCGCACCGATGCCGATGCAGTCCCCTGCGACCAGCGGGTCTTCGAGCACGAAGTGGATCCTCGGAATTGCCGGGGGCGGATGCCTCCTGCTGCTGGTCGTCGGCGCAATCGTCGCCGTCGTGATGATGCTCGGGGCTGCAAGCGTCTCGCTTGCAAGCGCGCCTGGAGGCACGTCTCCGCCATCGAGTGTCGAGACCCGCAAGGCCGAGGACATTCCCGCGGGCGCGTCGGTCCGCTCCTTGCTCGCCGGCTCGTGCGCAGGCTTCTCGCTCGTGTCCACGCCACCTGTGCGTCAGCTCGGTACCGAGCTCACCGATGGGCTGATCGATGCCGCCGGCGGGATGTACAATGGTGCCGGGGGAATGCGGCTGATCCAGTTCTGGCTTTCGTACGGCGACGAGAGCACTGCGCGATCCAAGATCGACACCACCTATGCGATCCTCCTGACCTCCGTGGGGGCGAAGAACATACGCCAGGGACAGCTGGTCAACGAGCAGGGGCGATCCGTCGGCCAGTACCTCGTGATCCAGGAGACTCTGTCAGCTGCGTCGCCCGCGCCAGCCGCACACCCGTGCTACGGGTACTCGCTCTGCCAGCATGTCTACTGGAGCAATGGGCGATATCTGAGCTTCCTGAGCTCACCGCCTCCCCATGCTCGCTCGTTCTTTGAAGCCGGGCTCCATTGACAGCGACCAGCCAAGCACTTCCCCTGGATTCCACTTCCATCTATCCTGCGCCGATGCTTGGCCGCGTTTCCATTCTGGTCTTCCTGAGCCTGGTTTCCTGCGCTGCGCCCTCGGTAGCTCCCCAACCCGTCGCACCTCCACCCAAGCCCGGCGTCGAGTGCCCGTCAGGCACCAGGCACGAAGGGAACAGCTGCGTCGCGATCGCCACGAACGCGGCATCGCCAAGCGCTTCGGCTGCAATCACGACAGAGACCCCTAAGTACTCCGCCCCTTAAGTTCGGTGACGTATCGGACTACGCCGCATCGGCGAGGGTGTTGGCCTCTCGTTCGCTGATTCTGGACAGCAGCCGGCCGAGGTCGCGGCGGGTGAACTTCCACTGGAATGGCCGCGCGG
>JACRCQ010000006.1 GCA_016218915.1 Deltaproteobacteria bacterium | reverse complement strand
TCTTGTTTCCCAGCGCATCCAAGAAAGGATCGAGCCACCGCTCGAACTGCACGCGGCCGGCTTCAACATGGGCGGGGTGTGCCATCTCGAGAATGGAACAAGTCTCAGCCCGGATGGAAAGCAAAATCTGGCGAAGTAGTATTCGGTGGCCCAGTCGAAGTGGATGCCGTCCGAGGCGCCGTTCTTGATCTGCCCCTGGACGTCGGCCAGGGTCTCTACCGCTCCGCCGACGATCGGAGTCTTCTGCACGCTGTCGCTGGTCACCCAGTACGCGGTCGTTCCATCGGTTGCCACAGCCCAGGCAAGGGAGGTGATGATGCCGCCGTTGGAGTCCGGCTGCGTCCACACCAAGGCGTTGCCCGCGGCTCAATGTTGACCGCAACGCTCTTCAATTCGTTGACCACTCCGCCCGCAAGGGTCACGACCGCACGCCTCGGCGTGTCGAGTCGATTCCGGGCGCAACGAGTGGAATCCCGAACTAGATTCCCAGCAGGACCTTGGCTGCGTCGGCTTCGGAAGCCGCGAACGAGAGGTTCGCATCGGCCTCGGTGGGATTGTGGAACCCTGCCGAGTTCTCGGAGACCACCGTGAACTCCCACCACAACAGGCCCCTCATGAAGTGATCCTTGGCAGCAGCCAGCTTGACCTGGTCAAAGCTGGGGTCCGACGCCAGGGCTTCGATCTTGACCAGCACCGCGTCGAGAGCCGCTTCGACGGCCGACGCCTTGGTCATGACAGCGGTCTGAATCCCCGTAGCGAGCGTCAAGCGGTCGGCCGGGTCCGTGTGGCAAGTGCCGCAGGTCTCGTTCGGTGACTTGCGCGGCGAGCTGAACCAATGGCTGCGACCCGTAGCCGTCTTGGGCATGTGGCAGTCCGCGCAGGTGGCCCCCACGCTCGCATGCTTGCTCGACCAGAAGAACTCGGACTCCGGATGCTGCGCCTTGATGCCGGGTAGCCCTGTCCCACTGTGCTTCCAGTCCTGGATCAGGTTGTACTTGGTCTTGTAGTAGCCCTCCAGCTCCGACAGCTTCCGCCATGGGAAGTCGTCGCGAACCGGACCGTTCGGCTTGTCGATCCCCTGTCCACAGGTGTACTCAACGTGGCACTGGGAACAGGTCAGCGTCCCGGCCAGGCGCTTGGCAGCCGCGGTGTACTTGCCGTCGGTTCCGCGCTCGTTCATCATTGCAGTCAGGTCGCTCTCGCTCTTCGGGAATACGTTGTTCGTGGTGCTGTAGGGATCGGTCCCCCGCTCGAGGATCGCACTGACCAGGGCGCCGCGCACCAGGCGGAACGACGCTCCGTGCGGGTCATGGCAATGGTTGCACCCGGCGCCGTAGTCGATGGTCTTGGGGGCTATCACCTTGATCTTGTCGACCGAGGCATTCCAGTCCACCGCCTTGCCGAACGCGATCTGGCCGCGACGCTCCTTGTTCCACAGGTAGGCGACCGGCGTGCTCTTGCACTGCAAGCAAGCCGAGTTCTGCTTGCGCTTGATCTCGATGTGGTCCTTGAGCATCGAGCCGTGGCCGCGCTCCTCGTTGTACTCGAGAGTGAACCCGTGGCCGCCCATCAGGTGTTGGTACTTCGGGAATTCGAGGTACTTGGAGGTCTTGGCCGACCCTCCGTACGGACCTATCTTCAGGCCATCATCCTTGAGGTAGCTGCTCTTGTAGTCCCCGTGGCACTTCTCTGCGCAACCTTCGATGGAGTGATCGAGCGCGGCCTGCACATTCGGCGGATCTGCCTGATGCTCCAACCCGTTGGCGTGGCAGCTCAGGCACCCGTCCGATAGGGCGGCATGCTTGCCTGCAGCAAAGGCTGCGGAATGATCGATATGGCAGTTCGAGCACTGCGCCGTCGCCGCATCCTTGGGTGGCTCCACGTCCAGGCTGCCCGCTTCTGCGTCGGGCGCATGCTGGTCAGCCACAACGGTGTCCGGCAGCGGCTCGATTGACACATCCTGCTGGGTGGGGGCATCGATCGACGTGTCGGGCGCCGCTTCTGCGGAAGCGTCGTTGCTCGCCGGCACGGGATTGACCGAGGCATCGCTGCCGCCACAACCAGCGAGCAGCGCAACGGCGATGATACACTTCACGTAGGCGATCCTCGAGATGCGGTGCAGCGTCATGAGCGTCCTCCAGGGTGGCTTCCTGAGCGGATGCTACCGCCCTGGCGACGCCCCGCACATGACGCCCGTCATGGGAGGCGTGACCGTGACGAAGCCGGGCTTCCGGGGGAACCGCCAGCGCCAACGCTGCAGGAGCACGCCGGATCGACCAGGGCATGGGCTCGCTTCGGAGCACCGGGAACGCTGTGTGTTGACGCGGCCCGGCAGCGATGGCGAGGATGGGGCAAGGTGCCCCAACGAGCTGCCATCCTGCGCCATGTGGCTCCCTTCGACGCTGCCTCGGACAGCGAACGCGAGGGGCTGGAGAGGGGCGCTTTGGTGGGGATGTTTTCGCGCGGTCAGGTTCTGTGGAGGGAGGGCGATCCTCCGACCGCCTTTACGGTCATCCAGAGCGGGCTGGTCAAGATCGTCCGTTCGCTCTCCAGCGGACGAGAATCGATCGTGGGAATCTTCGGACCGCGCGAGAGCATCGGCGACGTCGCTGTGATACGAAACAGCCCCTATCCCGCGTCTGCCGTGGTGTGCAGTGATGCAGCCACGATCGTCAGCGTTCCGATGGGGGCCTTCCTCAGCTGGTCGCGAAACTCGACCCGGGCAGCCTCGCGCGTGGCGGAGTTGCTCGCGAGCCGACTGCATACGATGCATTGCAAGGTGGAGATCCTGAGCGCCGGAAGCGTGGAATCGCGTATGGCCACGCTGCTGCTGGATCTCGCGGAGCGATTCGGGGACGAATCCGCCTCGGGAGCGGTCATCCTACCGATAGCGCTGTCCAGGCAGGAGCTGGCAAGCCTGGTTTCGACGTCATTCGAAACCGCGATTCGGGTGATGTCACGCTGGCAGAAGTGCGGCGCCCTGGACACCGGGAAAGATGGCTTCGTCATCCATGACCCGGCCCTCCTGAGGCAAGCAGCGACATCCGTGCTCGGAGTCAAGGGGCGGAGATGATCCCAGATCCGGAGGCAAGGATCTTGGATGCTCCCACGGGGGACTGAGCGCCGCCCCGGTCGCTTTCCACGGCGCATTCGTGGGCGATCAACAGGGAGACCGAGACATCGCGGTGCTGCAGCGTCTGCCTGAGCGTCCGCGCGCCGCAGCAAGCGGCGAGGGCGGCTAGGAGAATGCTCACAGGGAGATCCTCCATCCGTGCGCGCGCCAAGGATTGGACAGTAATGCCCGCGGCTGGGCAGGCTCGGGCGTGTCGATGCGCTTGGCGTGGTGCATGAACCCGACGCCGATCATGCGCGCTCCGGCCACCGTGGCCGCAGCCCCTGGTCGGGCGAGCACGAGGGTTGGAACGTGCACCCCAGGTTCCCGTCGACCAGGGCGATGACAGGAACCTTGAACCACCTGGCGGACTCGAAGCCGGGGCCTTGGGGAGGTTCTACGGCTGGACGTTGTACGGCCGATCCGTGGGTACGAAGACTCGTACGTCTCTGGCGGGAAGAAACGCCGAGGGAGGCTGGCACACAGAGATCCAGTCCGACCAGTTCACCCTGCGAAGCACTCCGTACGTGTGGCGGAACCAGATGCACGGGGTGCCGTCGTAGACAGCGATGCTCTGTCCTGGCGCGACCCAGCCGTCGAAGTTCAGGGGACGGGTCTCCGGGTCACGTCGAGTCGTCAGCCTGACCTGCAGCCGTATCGGCCCGGCCTTGCCCACCGGCGTGAAGTAGACGGTCCGGCCAGTGGCGGCTTGCAGGTACGACGGCGCTCCAAACACCATCGCGCTCGCCAGGGCTATGACTGCGAATCGGCTGCACGCGTGCATCCGCACCACCTCGTGATCTCAGCATGGACGCAAGAGGCGGATCGGACAACTCGGACAAAAGTCGGAGAAGCCCGCTCGGCGTGGGCGCCGTGCGGACACAACCCTGCGCGGCAGAATCCCTCCCTCATCCCCTCGCGTTTGGAAAGGTATCCGCGAACCCTTCTCCCCGAGGGAGAAGGGCAATCCGCGGGCGATGAGAGCGCTGGTCGAGCCTCCAACTGCTGCCCTTCTACCTTTGGGAGAAGGGCGAGCGATGCTGAGTGCGTCAAGCTGGGGGATGAGGGAGATATCGGCAGCGCCGCGCGGTCCACAAACGACATTCTCCGCTCTCTGATCCGCGCCCTGACGCCAAGGCACCCATCACGTCATGCGAAACGAGGCACTAGTACTGCGTGGCCGAAGTGCATTGGGGGATTACGGGCGATGTACGAAGCCCACAGATCCTGCGTTCTTTCGCAACCGTAGCGCCACGGCATCCGCCGTGGCTGCGTTTGGCACGGCATGCCGTGCCAAACGTAGGCACGCCTTGGCGTGCCGCTACCGGGATCCGCTGCCCCGAACGCATTCGGCCCCCGGTGGGCGTTGCAACGGATCCCCCTACGCACTTCGGGCACAGGGTACTAGTTCCCTCGCTCCGTCCACTCGCCCCTCGATTTCGACCGTTCACCTGCCACGGCGTTGCGCGATGAGCAGGATCCCGCCATGGCTGAAGCATGCGTCACGCTCGCACTTTGCCCTGGAAATGGGGGCTCTTTGCTGCTGCCTGGTCCCTGTGCATCCTGGCTGGCGTTGCCTGGCTCAAGGGGACGGTCCCGGAACGGACCAGCCCGCTCCTGGCCACGCTCTCTGCATCGGAACCGTTCCACGTGCTCGCGCACAGCGTGCTGTACGGCACCCTCGCTGCCTCGTTCTTGCGGTTGTTGCGGCGACCCACCATCGCAGTGCTGTCAACGGTCCTCGTGGGAGCGGTGCAGGAGAAGCTGCAGGTGATCTTTGCTGGCCGAGGGATGGGCGAGCCGGAGCTGTTCGATCTCGCGGTCGACTGTGCCGCAGCGATGATCGCAGTGCTCGCCTGTGCGTGGATGGATCGCAGGCCTGTCACGGATCAAGCTCGTTGACATCATAGGCGCGCTAGGGCCGTGTCGAAGTGATCCACCGACGGACTTCGGGAACGCAGTACGACCCGCCCCGACGAGCGATTGCGCGGCCTGTCCGCTCGCGATCGCCGCGGATTTGATCAACTTCAGCTCTCGACGCGTGCTGATCCTGGTCCGACGTACGCCCTGTCGAGATCATGCGGGACATACGGGTCGCACTGGGATTGTCGATCGCGCTCGCGTCGTGCGCGCGGAGCGAAGCTGCGTCTTTGATCCACTCTGAAGCAGCAGCGCCCTCCGCGTCGCTTGCGCCATCTGCCTCACCAGCGCCTTTCGCGTCGCTGGCGCCTTCTGCCACGCCATCCACTGCAGCTTCTGCGATCTCCCTGCCGCCGTTGCAGGACCAAGGTGGCTTCGTCGCAATGGACGTCCAAGGGCAAGGGCCTGCCGTCGTGTCGCCACCTGCGGGCGCTACCGACGCGCGTCCGATCGTGATCGCTCTGCACGCACACGCGACCTCAGCCAGACAGGCGTGCGAAAATTGGCGTCGCGCCACAGGTCCAGTCCCCTTCCTGCTCTGCCCCCATGGCGTGCCTTCCCATGCGCCTGAGGGCGCTCCGGTCACGCTCGGCTCTGTGGATCAGACCGTACGGGAAGTGCGCGCTGCCCTTGCTGCGCTTCGACAGAAGTACGCCGAGTACCTGGCGCCAGGACCTGTCGTGATCGCGGGGTATTCCCTTGGTGCCAAGGTGGCTGTCGGAGTCCTGTCGAATCTTGCAAGCGAGGCTTCTCTAGCGATTTGGGGTGAAGGTGGTTTCGACGACCTTACTTCATCCGTGGTGCGAGGCTACGCAGACCACGGGCTTCGCAGGGCGCTGCTGCTGTGCAGAACGCGCGCTTGCGAGATGAGCTACGCGCCTGTGGCCAAGCGATTCGAGGCCAGCGGTGTGGAAGTGCGGATCGCTTCCGCTGCCACCACGGGCCACCCCTTTGAAGGGAAGGTCGTGGAGACCGCTCGCGACGCCTGGCCCTGGCTGGTGCGCGATGATCCGCGATTCGGGGGAGATCCATGAACGACCGAGGCGACAAGGAAGTGACGATCGATCGGCGCACGTGGCTGCGAGGCGGGCTTGCCGCAGGCGCGGCGCTGGCTGCATCGACCCTGGCAGGCAAGGCATCCGCAGGTCCGCAGACGCTGCCCGGAGCCGAGGACCTGATTGCCAGTCCACCGGCAGGATTCACGCCGCTCAAGCTCCCAGGGCGCGTCGTGAAGGTCACGCGCGGCACCAGCTTCCCAGCGCTCATGCAGCCCAACCTGCTGTGGCCGAAGCCCGAAGTTGCCAGGCAAATGCTCGAGCGCGCCATGACAGACCTCACAGGCGCGCCGAACATGATCGATTCGATGAAGCGGTTCATCCATCCCGACGACGTCGTCGCGATCAAGGTCAACGGCATTGCCGGCAGCAACATGTCCGTGGCCTGGGAGCTGATCCTTCCTGTGGTGGAAGCGGTGATCGGCGTGGGCGTGGCTCCGTCGAGGATCACGGTCTACGAGCAGTTCCCCAACTTCCTCAGCAGCACGCGCGTGGGGCTGCAGGGCAATGCGCTGCCATCCGGCGTGCTCGCGCGGTATCACAGCAACCAGCTCAGCCGCATGCGCGATGTGGAGGTGGTGCGAGGCGTGCCGACCCGCTATGCGCGATTTCTCACAGACGCCACAGCCTTGATCAACCTGGCCCTGATCAAGGATCACTCGATCTGCGGCTACACCGGGCTGCTCAAGAACATCACCCATGGCAGCATCGTCAATCCGAGCGCACACCATGGCAACCACGCCAACCCTCAGATCGCCCTGCTGTTCGGCCATCCGATCGTGCAGAGCCGCGTGCGGCTCCACATCACCGACGGGTTCAAGCTCAACTACGACGGCGGTCCGCTGGACAAGAAGCCGCAGTGCCGGATCCCGCACGGCGCGGTCTATGTCACCACCGATGCGGTCGCCATGGACACCGTGGGGTGGCAGGTGGTCGAGCAGGCACGACGGGATCACGGCATCAAGTCGCTGACCGAGGCTGGACGGGCGCCAGCGTACCTGCAGACAGCCGCGGATCTCAGGGTCGGCACCTACGATCTCAATGCGATCCGATTGCAGTCGACTTCGCTCTGACCGCTTGCAGATCAGAGGATTTTACTGGGAGACGGGAGGGTAGGAGGCCGGCCTCTCGCTCGTGCTCGTGCTCGTGCTCGTGCTCGTGCTCGTGCTCGTGCTCGGGCTCGGAAGCAGGCTCACCAACGCCCGATCGACCCGAGGTCGTAGACCTTCTCGCGCCCGGCAGACTTGAGCATGCGAGCGGCCGCAGCGCTGCGCGCGCCGCTGGCGCAGTACAAGACGTACTCGGCGTCCTTGGGCCCCACCCGGTCCACATCGGACTGCAGATCCGACAGCGGGATGTTCACCGCTCCAGCGATGTGCCCGCCTGCGAACTCTTCGGGCGTGCGCACGTCGATGAGCCTGGCGCCCTTGTCGACCCGTTGATGCGCTTCTGCCGACGAGATCTTGCCGAATCTGAACAGGTAATACCAAAGCGCTGCCGCGATCACGGCTACGACGATCCAGGTTGTCATGTTCTGCCTTGGAGCCGCGGGGAGCGAAAAGGATTCCAGGCCCAGAGCCTTTGGGCTGTGTCAGTGGCCCGAAGGAACGCCAACGTAGCAAAACCATGGGCAAAAACAGCCACCAGGGGCGGCGTCTCGAGCGTGTAGTACGTCCAGCACCGGTGCCCGGTCCCCCAGGGCTCGATGAACGCGCCGAGAAGCGAGCCGGCCAGGAACGCGATCACGTCGTTGCGGGGCGTACGGGTCGAAAGGATGATCACGGCCATGGTGACGAACGCGATCGCCACGGCGGGTAGGGAAGCTGCGCGCAGCGAAAACCGGGTCATGGCAATGGCGAACGCTGGCAGCACCAGCCAGTAGAGCACCACGCCTGCGCGGGCATTCTTCAGGAGCGGAAGCGACTGCGCGGCGCGTCGGCCGACTTCCAGGATCAGGAGCGCGGCGCGCTGTCCTGCGAGCGCGGTCATGGCCCAGGCAGGGATCACCCACCAGGGCGGACGCTCTGCGGTGAAGTACCACCACACGCCGGTCCAGGTGCCCCAGGTTTCGATGAGCGCGCCTCCGACGAGCCCAAAGCCGAGCATCACCAGATCCTGGGCGAGGTTCACGCGCCAGGGCAGGGCAAGGGCGAGCCAGGCCCACATGACGGCGAGCAGGATGTCGACGCGTCCGGCAGAAGGGAAGACCTCGCTCCAGTCATGACCGAGCACCAGCCCTGAGCCTACGAGCGCGATCAGGACCAGGAGGCTCTTGCGATCGTAGCCGCGCAGCAATCCAAGGAAGAACGGCGAAGGCGCAGGGGAATACATGCTTGCTACCGGGCGTTGCATAGCATCAGCAGGTCTCGGCGCCATGGGCAAGCGAAAGCTCCTTTCCACGCACGGGCAAGCCCCGCGTGTGCACGAGCTTGGATCACCTTCGGGCTTGCCCATGCCACCCAGACTTGGCAACGGCCCCGGTCCTGCTCGTCACAAGCTTGCCACAACTCCTCCTTGCAACCTCCACGCAGCAGCCAAACGCGTCGGTCATAACAGACGAGCATGAAAGACAAGCTGGGTCGCCGTTCGCTCCTCGTCGGGTCGCTCGCAATCGGGCTCACCGCAGCGGACGCCTGGTTGATCGAGCCGAGGTGGATCGAGGTGGAGCGGGTCGATCTTCCGATCCAGGGGCTTGGCGACGCCTGGCACGAAGCGACCGTGGCGCTGCTGTCGGACACGCACTGCGGACCGTACACCGAGCCGAGCCATATCGAGCACGCGGTGGAGATCGCCAACGGGCTTGACCCTGACATGGTGCTGCTGCTGGGCGACTACGTGCACCGCGGGCCCAAGTACATCGAACCCGGGATTGCCCCCTTTGCGAAGCTTCGCGCGAGGGAAGGGGTCTTTGCGGTGCTGGGCAACCACGATCACTGGGACGGGCGGGACCTGTCGCTTCGGGAGCTGAAGAGAGCGGGCGTGGACACGCTGACCAACCGATCGGTCGTGCTTCGCAGGCGAGGCGATCCGTTGGCGATCGGCGGCGTGGGCGACTTGATGGAGGATGTGCAGCTGCTCGAGCAGGCGTTTTCGCAGTGCGCGCAGAGCACGCCACGCATCCTGATGGAGCACAATCCAGACTACGCCGAGGAGATGCCGAGGGATGTGCGTGTGGACCTGATGGTGAGCGGGCACACGCACGGCGGGCAGGTGCGGGTTCCGTTCTACGGCGCGCCGATCCTGCCATCGCGATACAAGAAGTACCAGCAGGGGCTGGTGGACGGGCCAGCGTGCAAGGTTTACGTGACGCGCGGAGTGAGCACGATCGCGCCACCGGTGCGGTTCTTGTGCCGTCCGGAGATCACGCTGCTGAGGCTCATGGTGGGGTGAGGACGGGGGCGGATGGCGACAAGGCCCCAGTCACCACCTAACCGATGGTGGCGCGAGCTTTCGGTGAAAGGCAGGGCAGCACTCCAGCGTGCCTTGCTTACAGAAGTGCACCACATGACTGTAGGGCATTGAGGATTGGCCGGTGAAGCGCTGCCATGCGTCGTCGCATGAGGCTACGCTATCTCGGATGTCCGACCAGCCTCCGCCTCGAAGAACTGCATCCACATCTTCGACCTCCGGGACGCCGGTTCCGGAGGACTCAGATGGGTAATCCGAGTCGTATGCGCGTGAAGTCGTCCAATCACGAGCGGCACTGACGACCCAAAGCCACCATTTCGTGCCCTCTCTGGCTCCGAGGAGCAAGCTCCGATTGCGGCGATTTGGTCCTGTCGGCTGCTCGTCGCTGACCGCGAGAACGTACGTCGATTCTATCGCCGCACCTGTGCGTTTCCATATCTGAACCCAACAGCTGCCATCATCAGGGCCGCATACGCTATTGTCTATCTGCGATGAGATATCGACGGAGCAATACTCTCGTGCGGGCACCGCGTCGTGTGCGGTACACCTGGGGAGGCGAGGTACTTCTGCGATCGGCGCCGGGCGGACCGGCGTCTTCTCCTCGGGCACACATCCGGAGAGCAACGCAAGAGCAAGCCCAGTGGTAAGATATCGCGGCATTGCCGGCGGCCTCCTACCGGCTCGAAGGTGCAGAGTTGCTCTGCTGTCGTAGCATCGGGAAGTCTCTGTTGAAGTTTCCGGTAATGCCAAGTTGCCTTCTAAGTTCGTTCTTGGCCTCATCCGGGAGGCCGATGTTGGTATACACACGAACATTTCCGTACTCCGTATACCCTCCAACGGTATGTGATAACGCCGCGGTCCACTCTGCGGCGGCGGCACGGCGGTCCTTGCCTTGCGCCACCTCGCCGAGGATCCTGAAGTACTCGCCAGCCCAGTAGCCGACTTGCCCGGCGATTGCCTCACCCGCAATCCGCTCGGCATGGCTCTGAAGACTCCCGGACAAATCGGCATAGGCTGCATTAGACGATAGCTGGACCCCCTTCTGCCGCCCTTGGAAGTACTCGCTTTTGGTGATTGCGCTCGGGGACAACCTGGCTTTCACGGACTCCTGCATCTGTATGAAGAGCCTGACGGCTGCGCCGGCGGTCTGCCTGTCCATTCGTGAACCTGCCCACTCACTCGGGCGGCTCGTCACCACGGCCCTGGCCTGCGCGATGTAGGCGTGACCAAGTTCGTGGAAGTAGGCACCAGCGGGAGTATAGTCTCCCCGACTCAGCGCGAACCACGAGGTTCCATGCATCGATAGCTGCCCGTTGAAGAATTGTCCAACCGCCGTGGTATTGCTCGAGGAGAGCTCGTGGTATGATACTTGCGTTCTCGCCACCAAGCTGCTCTTAAAGGGATTGTCGGGCATCCTTGAGAGAAACTTCTCGTTGCGGTATGCGCTGAGCGCGGCGCGGGCCTCAGGTGCGTTCGAGAGGGGGTTGAGCGGTGCGTTGTCAAGTCCCACAGGGTCCACGGCGATGAGCACCATCCCATGCACATACGCATAAAGATTCAGATCCGCCTTCCCAGGCGCATGCACCGCCAGCGGGTCGGCTGATATCCACCTGCCAAGCTGGGGATTCAGGTATCTGGCACCGAAGTAGACCAGCCCTACCTCGATATCATCTTCCTTCCCCGTAAACCTGTAGTCCTCCCGGAAGCTTTGCCAGCGAGAGGGGCGATACGAGCTCTCCGGCGCGCCGTACGCGTACGCCGTGCTCCGCTCCACAAGCTCCCCGGTCTCCCGATCCAGCACCACCGCTGTCGATCCAAGGTGATCCCCCAGCTCCAGAAACACCCGCGCCGATGGGCTTCCCGCGTCCGGCGCCGTGTGCACCACCCTTGCAAGACGCACCCCGTGCGCGAACAAGTACGGCACCTCCGACTCTTCCGTTACCTGGTACTGCCCTCCCGAGTACTCAGCCTGCCGTAGCTCCAACGAGCCGAAGATGTACACATCATGGCGCTCGCCAGAAGTCTTTCGCACCCGCGCGTCCGACGCGTCGTACGCGAACTCCAGACGCGCCGCCTTCACGTCGCCGTCCGCTCGCGTTGCCACCACCAACCGCCCAACCTCGTCCCACTCGTAGCCGTAGGTCTGAAGATGGCAGTCCGACTTCGCAGGGATGCACTCGCCCGTGCGCTGCACGGTCAAGCTCGTCAGGTTCCCGGCCGCGTCATACGTGGCCTCGAGCTTGTTGTCCGCGTCCTTGCCCGCCCCGGTCAGACGGTACCCCTGGTTGTGCACGTTGCCGAGCGATCGCTCGTAGAACGCATGCTCATCGTCATCGCTCGACGACGTGTTCCCCAGCCAGTCGTAGGTCCACGTCTGCTTCTGCGGCCGAAGCCCTTTCACCGCCTTCACGCGCGGCGCGGGCTTCGGCGTCCCATCCTGGTTGTCAGAGACCTCGGCCGCGTACGGATCCCGCCATACGTCGGTCCCTTGCGGATACTGATAATCGATCCGGCTGAGCCTGTACAGATCGTCGTACGCCATCTTCCGGCTGACCGGCTGGAACCCTGTTTCCCATTCACTCGCCGTGCGCCAATCCCTGATCTCTACAGGATTTCCCACGCGATCGTAGGCGTACTGCTCGTCCTGCAGCAGCATCTGCGCTGTGCCCTGCGGCGTGCCCGGCGGAAGGCTCCCGCGGTACGTCGTCAGGTTGCGAAGCCGCCGCAGGTCGTCGTAGTCGAACGCGGTCGTGGTCTGTGCGCCATCGCCGTACGCGATCTCGGTCACCAACCCGTCCGCATCGCGCTTGACCGAACGGACCAGATCGCCGTAGGTCGACGTCACGTCCCTGACCGCGCCGCGAGCGCTGTAGCCGGTTGTGACCGACGAGTCACCGTTGACGTTGAGCCTCGCACCCGTCGTCTCCCTGGTCGGCCGGTCCGCTCCGTCGTATTGGCTCTCCTTGCAGAACCACTCGGTCGCCGTGCTCCCGTCCGGTCCGTTGACCCGCTTCGCGACCTGCACGACTCTCCCTCGCCCGTCGTAGCGAGAGATCGACTTGGACGCGCGATCGGTCACCGACACCAGCCGTCCCAGGGTGAAGCTCTGGGCGTCCATGCACGCCGCATCGGTGTCCTCGGCATCGTACTGGTACGCCACCTCAGGCCTGTCGTCATACGGCGGATGATTCGCCTGGCACGGGGAGTAGTCCTCGGTCAGCAGCCGTCCTGCAGCGTCGTAGCCGTAGTTCACCCCGCAGCCGCGCGCATCGCTGGTTCCCACCAGATCGCCGGCATCATCGTAGGCGTAGCGCCAGTGTCTCGGCCCGGCCGACGTGCTCGGCTCCAGGTTGTCCACCATGCGCCCGAGCGAGTCGTAGCCGATCGTGCGGCGCACCTGGTCTGTGCCGCGCAAACGCGTGATCGCAATCACTTCCCCGCTCGGCAGATATTCGGTGGCGACATGGCGCTGCTCGATCGCTCCGCCCACGCGCACCCGCTCCGTGGTCTTCACCACCCGCCCGTGCCCGTCTTTCAGCTCCGAAGCGAAGGTCCCCTGATGCGGCCCGGGTCCGATGTCTTCCGCGTCCCACGCATCTGCTGAAAGCGCGTGGTACCGGGTCTGCAGGGTCACGGTCCCGTCAAGCCCGATGGTCTCGACCGCGCGACCGAATGCGTCGTAGCGCTGCTGCCCGTACTTGGCAGGCGAAGCAGCCGACAGGTCGTACTTGTCCGGCGCCCCGTCATACCCCCAAGCGAGATACTTTCTTCGCGCTGCGCCTTTCAGGTCGTAGTCCGTCAGCCCTTCCACGATCCAGTCGAAGCCATCGAGCGCATGGTCAGCTTCGGACAGCGTGACGATGGATCGGCCAAGGCCGTCCACGAACGCGTAGGTCAGGTGATACTCAGGAGCGTCGTCTGTGGCTCCGTCCTGCGTCTGCGTGATCAGGAGCGACACCGGGCGTTGGGTGACGTCCGGAAGGCGGTACTCCACCATGATCGACGGGACCGACGATGGCGCCCCTGTGGATTCCATCGGCCGATACAGATTCACAAGCCTTCCGAATCCGTCGTATTCAATCCTGGTGGTGGCTGAATCAGGCCCGGTCACGCTTGTGACCGATTGCAGGGCCCGGTCATACGAAGCAGACGTCGCAAGCTGCGTCGTCCCACAGTCGGCATCGACTTCCACATCGCCGTGTACCAGGTGCTGGCCGACAGCTGCCCCTGCGTGGATGATCTCCTGCATGGGAAGCTGCGCGTGCATCCCGTCGTAGTCGACCTCGCGACATCGCCCGTTCGGGCCAGTCTCGATCACTGCGTTTCCGAAGGAGTCGTACCAGGTGTTGCCTGTCGTGATCCAATCTGCGAAGCCCTGGGCATGGGTTCCGGCAGGCAATGGCGCGGTTCCCGCGCTGGTCCCATCAGGCCCAGTTCGGTCAAGCGAGCCGACGTCCTGCAGCCACGCCTTGGTTTCCTTGGGATTGCCATGCAGGTCGTAGGACGTGAGGGTTCGCTTGCGCGCTTCGGTGTGCACGCTCCCCGTGATCCAGCTCTCCACCGTACGCCACGACCAGTTCCCCTCGCCCAGCGGCTGGGATGGAGTTGGCACAAGGGCCGCACTCGTGTGGGCAGTGAGCTCCTCGTCGCCGTCCGCCCCGGAATCCGTGGCCACCGTGCGATTGCCGAACAGATCGACCTCCACGCCCTTTCGCATCGTGGCCGTGCCGGCCGAAGCACGCTTGAAGGCAGTGCGCGTCAACGAGCACTGGGTCGCATCCTTGTCTTGTACCATCACAGCGCCATAGGGCGTGCTTTGCGAAGCAGGCTGGAACGACGCAGTATCATAGGCGAAGGTCGCTGAGCCTCGCTCGTGAGCCGAATACACGTAGCGCCCATCCAGCCCGCGGTACAGCCGCCGCAAGGCATACGATTGCATCGTCGTGGAAGCGTAGGTAGACGGCGCCCCGTTCCCACCCACAGCATAGGTCTCGGACACCAGGCTCAGCCCCTTGAGTGCTTCCCGTGGATTGTCCCGCCACCGGTTCGCCGGGTCCGTATAGTCCACCGTTGGAGAATCCAGACAGGAGCTCGTCGGCCGCTCCCCAAGCTCGAACTCAGTCGAAGTAGCCGACGTCGGGCTGTTCAAGTCCCCGAGGCTCTTGACCTCAGTCTTGCTGAAACCTCGGAACTCGCGCTGCAATCCGTCATACACGGGGTCGCGGTAGGTGTACTCGGTCACGTACACCCCATCAGGCCGCTTCACCGTGCCGAGGTTGTCCCGCACGGTCACCCGGCTCACGACCTGCAACGGCATGGGAGCCTTGCGCGTCCAGGTAGAGCCCGACTTCTCCGCAGCGAGCATCTGCGCCGTCGACGTCGTGTAGTCGACCTGGGTCGTCTTGCCGAGGCCGTTCGCGATCTCGGTGAGAAGCCAAGGCCTTTTCCCACCGGACAGGTCGATATACTTGTAGTCGTATCCGTCGCCCCACAGAATGTCGCGCGTGCCGGACCCGTTCATGTCCACGATCCGCACGCGATTCTGGTAGCTCGGGCTCGGAGGGGTGTGGTCGAGAGTCCGACGGTCGGTCCACCCTTCGCCGTCGATGTTCAGCCACACATCCACGGCATCGAACCTGATCTGCACGAGGTCCGCGGTGCCGTCGCCGTTCACGTCGTCCAGGTGAAGCTGGCTTCCGTTGGGATCCGAGTACTGCGGGCTCGCCGACATCTGGACAAAGCTGTTCTGCGAGAATGTGCTGCCCGCGCAGCCGAGTGGACCTGTGCCAAACGTCCCATCGCCGCGCCCAGGCCAGTACTTCATGTCGCCCTGGCGCACGCGAACGATGTCGGTCAGCCCGTCGCCGTTCATGTCCCCAAGCTTGATGTCCGGGTCCGAGAATCGCACCGGAGTGCTCGCCCAGGGCACGCACCGAAGCACCGGCGCCATGCTGAGCGTCGCAGCCTCTGCCCCCGTCCAGGTCGCGCTGCCGAAAAGCCCGTCGCCTCCCGGGTATCTACCCAGGGCAAACCACACTTCGAACGACGTTCCGCCTGACTTCACGACGTCGACCAGTCCGTCTGCATTCACGTCGAATACCCGGATATCAAGGGCATCTGCGGTGAGATCGATGCGGGCATCAAGCTGGTCCGCCGTGCTCACCGCTCGCCCGCTCCACCACCACTGCGAGCCGACCAGCTCTGGCGCGTAGATGCCGTACGTCTTGACCTTCGGCATGTGCAGGAGATTGATCGTTGCGTCGCCATCGAGGTCCAGCGCAACCAGGTTCGGGTTGTGCTTGGTGATCACCGTCTCGTTCGCACCGCTCACGCCCCCCTTGACGCCGATCGTCGTTTGAGGACCGAACTTGTCCGGGTTGCCCCCTCCGCCATTGAACCATAGACCATGCTTGCCATTGTAGTTGGCCGGCATCATGGTCACGACATCGGGCAGACCGTCGCTGTTCACGTCGTACAGGTCAGTGTAGTCCTCGTCGACCGAGTGGTTCGGGCTGCCAGCCAGGTGATGGACCGTGGTGTCGATGTCCTCGAACCCGTCGACCATCTGGGAGCTGACGTGCGAATAGTTGAACGTCATCGCAGGCAGGCGCGCACAGCTCGTTGCCGGCAGCGACCCGTCGGCGTGCTCTTCTACTTCCCCGCACCTCCCTTCGACCTGAAGGGATGCAAGCAGCGTATGGTGCGAAGTGGGGTCGTACGAAAGGTGATACCGGCGCACGAGCTTGCGGCTCGCGTCAGCTTCGTGCGTGAAAGCGGTGACATCGACCCCGGACAGCCTGAGCGCCCGGGTGATCTTCCATCCCCGGTTGAAGCTCACCGAGGGATCCGGGCGAGGCACGTAGGTCAGCCGCGTGTGGTGGGCCCACAGCGTCAGGCCAGCAGCCCCTGCCTGCGCTGGAGAAGTATCGTAGAGGTCCGAGATGTACGCTGTACCGCCATCATGCGTGTAGTAGTACAGGACCTGGTTGTTGTTGGCATCGATCTGCCTTCGCAGATTCCACCGGAACACCCGGCTCGAATTGCCCGGATCTACTTCCAGCGCGTTCGGGTCTCCGCCCAGCTCGAGCACGACACCGGACTTGTCCTGCACACGCCACAGTTGCTCCGCGCGATTCCAGAAGAATCGCAGGAAGCTCCCTTCCACACGGGGGCGGAAGTACTGCCAGCTGCCTGCCCAGTCCGGGAGCAGCTCGCCTTCAAGCTTGTTGGGGCATGTGGTCAACGAATCGCAAACCGGGATCAGCTCCTGCCCGCCGTTGTAGATGAACCGGTCCTGCGCCGGGTGCCACGCGTCCTGGTCCAGATAGCCCGGCAGACCGCGATCGGTCTGGCGCGAGATGAAGGGCACCGAAACGTCCCAGCCGATGCCCGCAACGCCACTGCCCGAGGACGAGCTGTAGCCGAGTGACAGCGACGGCTGTGCGGCGCCGCGCGCCTTGGGCAGCGCAAACGGCACGGAGAACGTGGCAATACCGGTGGAGGGCTGCGCGCTGAAGCTCTCTCCCATGCCCTGGATGGTGCCTGGGCCTTTGGGGACAGAGATTGCCTGAGAGGAGACGCCAGTCTTGTTCTCGCCTGTGGGCAGAGACGCGGGCTGCAGGTTGGGCGCGGGCGTGACTTCCTTGGGAGGGTCCAGCTTGACAGGGTTGTTCGCGCCGACCTTGGGCTCGGTCGTACTGACGGTGGTCTCGGCCACCTGCACCGGGTTTTGGATCTGAGCACGATCGGCCTGGGTCTCTGTCTGCGTTGGCGCCGGAGCGGAAGCCGGCGGAGGTTGGGAAGGTCTTTCCTTCGGTGCCTCAGCTCTTGCCCAGCGAGGTGTCATCGACAACAGGAACACTCCGAGCATGAGCAACGAAGGGATCGCTCCTCTTCTTCGGAGTGAGCTCAGGCTCATCTGTAGTTCCTGCGGCGCCTTGGAAGCAGCGCTGTTCGAGGTCATTCCGGGCCTTCTGTGCATCAGGTGGTTCATGCGAAGCCTCAATGCACGATCGGGGTGGCCATCAGGGAAATGAGCACGTCACCGTGAGGACTTTGTCCCTGGACATTCGGGGCCAGATCCTCCCAGGCGCTGAAGATTGCCCCAGAGGGCAGGAGCGGAACTGCGGCCAAGGCCGGCGTACTCTGGTCGCCGAGCAGGTGCGGCGTGTCTGCGGGCAGCGTGTACAGCGTGCCCGCCGGAGCGCCGTCGGCGTTGACCTTTTGGAGGTACAGCTCGTCGAGATTTGCGTTCCAAGGCAGCTGGGCAGCTTGACGCCACGCCAGGTAGATCCCGTCCGCCGTTGCTGTCAACGCAGGAGTGTACCGCTCTTCCGCAAACAGATTGAGCGTAACAGGACTGGACACTGGCATCGCGCTATCGATGACCGCTGCTTTCTGCACGCCCGCTCCGTCGGTGTAGACCAGGAGCAGGCCGTCGGTATCCAGCGCAATCACCGCGGCAGCCTCGGCTGGCGGCAGGTCGACAAGCGGAACGGTTGTCTTCACGCTCCCCAGCTTCACGACAAGGTCCGTGCCGATCGGACCATCCTTGCGCCATACCATCGCAAGCTCGGTCCCAGCCGCAGCGAGCGACACCCGAGAAGCCCAAGCTTCTTCGACCGGCTCACATTCCTGGTCCCCGAGTGGAGCCAGCTGGTCGGAGAAAGCGCGCTGGCAAATCCGACGCCCATCCGAGGGGCTCTCGTCTTCCCAGGCGACCACGACCTTTGATTCGATCCATAAAATGTCGGGTGCGCGCTGACCGTACTCGACCGTTTGGTTCACGATCTGTGTGGTACTCGCGATAGCTCCGGTCTTCGAGATTCGCACCAGCCCGATCCCGAGCCCATCGCCGTCAAGGCCGTAAGTTGTGTACGCCAGTGCGAAGCTCCCGTCCGGAAGCGGCGCAACTACCGGGTCCGCGTTGAGCGTCACGTCCGAGATCCTCGCGACCCCTTTGCCTCCTGCGGCAAGCGTGAACGTAGCGACACCGAGCCGAGGAGGACTGTTGTCGAACATCAGCGGCTCCACGAAGGCAACGGCGATTCCAAGGGGCCCGACCGCAACCGGGTGACGGCCGGCGCCCAGGATTCTCTCTTTCACATTGGGATCCTGGCCGCCCACCCGCTCCAGCACCGGAATCGACGAGGTCCCAGGCGCACAGGTGCCGGATCCATCGCATAGCTCCAGCCCGTTCGCTGGGTTGCCGTCCGAGCAGGGCACACCCGCGGCCACCGGCGCGTGGGACACGCCCGTGAGCGGATTGCAGGTGTCGGTGGTGCAGGGATTGCCGTCCGAGGGGTCGATCAGCACACCCGCGCACGTGGCCTGTTGCGTGCACTGGTCTGGGCCTGTGCAGGCGTTGTTGTCGTCGCACGCGATGCTGATATCGACTGTTCCTATGCAGGTACCAAGCCCATCGCAATGGTCGCCGGCCGTGCACAACACGTTGTCGTTGCAGGAAACCGTCACATCCTCGTTCAGGTACAGGCACGCCCCGGTCTCGGTCTCGCACAGGTCGGCCGTGCACGAATTGGAGTCATCGCACACGACCGGCGCGCCGCTCGCGCACGCGCCCTGTCCGTCGCAGTGGTCGCCTGTCGTGCACCCATTGCCATCCGTGCAGGACACAGTGGTAGGTGCGGGCGAGAACACGCACCCTGTCGCCGGATCGCAGGAATCAACGGTGCAGGGATTACCGTCGTCGCAGATGATGGGATGGCCCGCAGCGCATTGCCCTGCGCCGTCACAGCGATCGCCCTGGGTACAGGCGTTCTGGTCGTCGCAGGCGGCATGGTTGTTGCGCGGGCGGTGGGTGCACCCCAGCCTTCTTACGCAGTTGTCGACCGTGCAGTCGTTTCCGTCATCGCAGTCGGTCGGGCCACCTGAGATGCAGCGTCCGTGTCCGTTGCAGTGATCGTTGGTGGTGCAGGGGTTGTCGTCGTCGCACGCTGTGCTCGAAGGCGCATTGGCATGGTGGCAGCCGGAGCTCGGCTCGCACGAATCCGTCGTGCATGGGTCGTCGTCATCGCAGCTCACCGGATTGCCGGCGCACAGGCCCTCACTCGTGCAGCGATCGGTGCTCGTGCAGGCGCTCTGGTCGTTGCAGTGCGCGCCGGTCGGCCGGTTGGTGTGCACGCACACGAAGCCCTGCATCGGCCGATTCTGGCAGCTGTCGTTGGTACAGCCGTTGTCGTCGTCGCACCAAGCTGCGACGTTGCAGGTGCCGTGGCCGTTGCAGGTGCCGGTGCCCGAACACTGTCCTCGAGTAGCGCTGCAGGCTCTTCCCGACGGCAGGTCGTGGTGCTGGCACCCGTGCCCGGTCTGGATGTCCCGGGTGCAGTCGTTGCCGTCGTCGCAGGCGCCACCTCCCTGCGCTTGCGCCGACGACGATCCAGCCGACTCGCCGTCGTCGAACCAGGAGCAGCCGGCCAGCGCGAGCGCAGCAAGCGGTACCAGGAGAAAAGCGCGCATCGGAACCTCCGCAGTCCTGCCATCCCAACCAGCAACGAGCCGAGCGATCTACGCCGGACGCGAATCGCTGCTCGCGCCCGGCTCTGCCATTCCTCAGGTCAGGGTAGCTCTTGCACCCAGTACGACTGGCTCATCAGGACCTGAACTTGCTCGAGGCGTTCCATGATGACCTCCGGCGGGACGTCGAACTCGAGCACATAGGTCCCTCCCACCGGCCGCTCCGCGTATTCGAGGCGCCCTGCAGCGTCGATGTGCGGCTTGGACCAGGAGTTGAACAGCGGGTCCAGGAGCATCTCGGCAGCTACCGCCTTGCCCCCTTCGATCGTCGCGGTGGGCACCGGAAGGGTGAACCACTGGCCATCATAGGAAGTCGACCAGGCCGGACCGGTGTGCGTGAGGTTGTAGCGCACGAAGGGTTGCGAGTAGCACGCGGACGCGTTGGAGGCCTTTGCGCAGTCCTTCACGCCGGTGCCGACGAAGTTGAGGGCCACGCGATTCCAGCGGGTATTGTACCGCACCTGGTAGGCGGGCTGCACCATGTCCCCTTCGAGACGACCCCATGGGTCGAGAACGAACGAGATCCTGGCGCGTGTCGGCGGAGGGCCATACTGGGTACTTAGGGACTCGGGTGGGCAGAGCTCAGCGAACGGCTTCGTGAACGGAACGTAGTGCGCGCCCGTGTGTCCGCCTTGATAGTTCCCCTCCCAATCGTAGCCGTTGACATCCGTGCAATCCGAAGGCGCGCCGCCGCTGCCGCCCTGCCCCTGATCGTCAAAGCAGAGCTTGTAGCTGACCGTGGAAACCCACTTGGCCTTCGACGGGTCGGTGCCAGGGCAAAACACTTGCCAGCGGGCCGCGCTCGAGTCAGGGATCTTCCCGGACTTTCCCGGCTGATCTGGGTCCTGAGCCGTGCGCGTCATGTACGGCCCGACGAGGCTGACGATCTCCGTGTCTTCCTTGTTCGAGGTGCTGGGGCGGGCAACGCTGAACCCGTCCACGAAGCTCTGGAGGTTGGACACGTAGTCAGAGACCTTGTTTGCGTAGATTCCCCCGGGCTGGGCCTCGCCGACGGTCACGCCGACCGCAGCGGGCAGGCTCAGGTCATAGGCGTAGATCTCGTCGGCCCAGGATGCGGGCGCGGCGACGAACGGCTCCTGCGCATGCATCTGGGAGAGATTGACGCCGAAGCGGGCTTCGATCGCCCGGCGGGCGGTGACACCGTGACGGCGCGCGCTTTCGAGCAGCGCCTTGGCGCGCCACAGATCGTAGCTGTGGTAGTTGCGGTACAGGCCGAGAGTCGTGGGCAGGGTCGACTTGGTGAGCTCGGCTTCGAGGTCATTGCGAGCAGCAGACAACTCGGTCTTGTGAACGTCCTCCTGGATCGCAGCGCTGGCCAAAAAAACGTCGCGGGTGGCGTCGGTGAACCTCGCGGCCATGGCGCCGACGCCGGCAATCGCCTGGGCCTTTTCAGCATGGGCCGCGAGAATTGGCGGCCCTGCATTGATGAGCAGGGCATTGCAGTTGGCCTCATAGGAGATCAACGGGCTGGGATTGTAGGATATGCTAATCCCGCTCGGGAAGCCAACCGACACCGTGAAGCACGCTGCGTACGCCTCTCCCCACTTCGCCCCGTTGCACTGCGTCTTGTACAGGGTATCAGCGGCATTCGCGATAGCAGCCGCGGCCAGGAACTTGCCAACCGCCGCGTCGGTCTGAAGAACGAATTCGTTTGCGAGGTCATCCATCGACCGAAGCGCAGCCCATTGTCGAATGAGGCCTTGCTGAAGCGAACCGCCAGCGAACGACGAGAACGCCGGCTGGATCTTGGCGGACCTGACGTCGGCCACCGCCTTGGGCACAGCGACCGTGGGCTTGTCTGCCGCATCCTTGGAAGCCCCCGCGTAGAGGCCCAGGATCTTGGCACTCTGGCAGTAGATGACCTGAGCACCGGCCCAATCCTCGTTCGAGATTTTCGCATAGGGCTTCATCTGCCCAAAGATGGTAGCGCGATACGCGGAATCAACGAAAGTCCGCGCTAGCTGCAGGCCCGGACCCCCAAGAGCGGTGTAGATGAAGCTAGCCCCAGCCTCCAGGTACTGATCGGGATCGTTCGGTGGGATGGAAGGATGTCCATCCACATAGAGTTTCCACTGATCAGCCGCGGCCGTGAAGTACTCGCTCCACACCCCCATGTCGGTCTTGTCAGGGTCGGTGTTTTCCTGACAGAGCACCTTCACCATCTTCGCCCAATCGCTCCACTCCAGTATAGGCACGTTCGTCGGCGAAACCTCATCCTGGCACGTTGGATGATTGTCCCCGCACAACGCCCGCTGCTCGAGGTTGTTCACCTCCGAGTTGCGCTTCTCCGCCGCAGCCTTGGCCGCCTCGTCCTGCTCCTGCTGCAGGAGGCTGTCAAAGGCTCCTTTGACAGCGACCGTCGCTTCGTCCGCCGATGTCTTCGCCGCAGCGATGTAGTACTGCACAGCCGATTGACCCTGGCTCCCGCCAAAGAGCGACGCGTCCGTCGGAGGAACCCAGTCCGTCGGAAACCCGAACCCGTCGTACGCGGGCTCGGTCGGGTTCTGCTTCGAGTAGGCGTTGATCTTGGCAGCAAAGCTCGGAAGGTCGCCGTCGACCGGAAGGTAGTACCCGATCTGTGGGCGGTAGGACTGAACCAGCTGGACGTCGTCCGCGAGGAGTCGATAGGACACCTTGCCCGCGACGTCGCCTCGCGCGATCAGAGTGAGACGGACCGAGGTGTCGTGGGCGGTGTCCTCGGTGAACCCTATTGTTCCCGAGAATCTCGCCAGGCCCGAAGCCGACTCCGGGCTCGTCGCGGTCAGCTTGGTCAATGCGCTCCAGCCGGTGAGCGCGGCAAGCCCCTCGGGCGCAGTCTTCCCCCAGTACTTATGCGTGGGGTCGCGCAAAGCTGCAGCCATCCAGGGGTTGTCCTTGATGGCCCTGACCTCCAGGTTGGTCGCGGAACTGAACCACGCGTCCCCGCTCGGAGCAACCACGTCAACGTCGTAGGTGCACGAGTACACGCCCTTGTACGTCGTGCAGTCGGACTGGAGCACCCCATCGTCATCCGGCCACACCCTGGGCCGGATGGTCACGCTGCTCTTGCCCGCGACGGCGTTGACTACGTTCAGAATCTGCTTGGCGTATTTCGTGTAGTCGTCGTATACGTCCGACGGAGGACGGTAGAGGTTGCTCGGCAGAGTCGACGTGAAAGCCTTGTTGTCGTTCATTGAACGAAGCGCCTCGCGAACAGCGACCAGGGAGCTGGCGGTGCCGATGTGCCCCATGGTGTCGTAGTTCGCATTGTTGGCTTCGTTCTCGAGGTCCGGGAATCCCTGCGACGACGACGTCGCGTTCAGGAAGACTGCCTTGGGCATTCTCCACGGTGCATAACGCATGTAGGCACCAGCGGTCTCTTCTGCACCCCGCGGCGCAAAGGTGGCCGCTCCGCTGATCTGGAAGTACGTGACGTTCTGTTGGTCCGTCTTGATATCAACGCCGCCCAACATGGCGCTGGCTCCGGTCGGACCTTCGTGCCCGATGATGCAGATCGGGTTCATCATGTCAGCGAGGTACTGGGCGAACCCCTTCACATGCTCAAAAGTGATACCGTACTTCGTCCAAAGCTCATAGGATTCCCACGGCGTGCCACTTGGTATGGGGCCGCCACGCAGGTTCTGCTCCACGTACAAGGCCGCGAAGCCGGCGGTAGCGGGGATATCGACGATAGCGCATCCGGAGCTGCCCAGCCACGCCTTGTAGACTCTGAGGTTTGGGACGGCAGCGGCGAGGGTTCTGAACGTGTGCACGCGGGGATCGAGAATCGCCTTGGTCGGGTAGGGGCGCTCCATGAAGTTGGGCCAGGAGTCGTAGAAGCCGACGGCGTTCTGCGCTGCTGGGCTGGTCTTTCCGGTCGGCTCGGACCAGGGGCTTGACTTGTCGAGCTCCGAGGCCATCGCGATGCCTCCGAATACCGAGGCCATCGTGCGTTGCCGCCAGGATGCGGGCCCCCAGAGCTCCTCCGCCGCCATGCTTGCACTGCCGCCGCGTGGGGCCCTGGCGCTCGCGCTTCTTCCAAGAAGCGAAGCAAGCTCGCTGGAGAGCACTGCATGCAGCGAGACAGCGGCCGCGAAGTCCTGGCCGAGCGTTTTCACGAGCGGGGCATTTTCGTTGTGCCGGAGGGTCTTGCGAAGCCTCCCGATGCGCGCATCCGGGTACCAATCCCAGTAGACGCCAATCTCGTCCTCGTTGCTGTCAGGCATGGCGGCCAAGCCGAGCACCGCGAAGCCAAGCATAGCCCGCTGAGCGCGCTCCGTCGTCACGGCCAGAAGCTGCAGCTGCTCGGGGCCGCTCATCAGTACCGCCTCGGCCCCGGATGCGCCGGGTGCCATGGCACGAAGCTTCTGGGCGATGCAGAGGTTGGACTCGGGAGTCAGGATGTCGGACACGAGTTGTTCATCCCCGCTGCCTGGCTCCGGGTCGAAGAAAGCGGGTAACTCGACGCCGAGATTGCCGGGCAGCTTATCGTGTTCCAGCGGATTCGTCGCGCTTCGATTGCACGAAGGATCCTGGCGCATGGCGTACCAGGAATTGATGGGCCCTGACTGACAGGCACCATTGCTCATATGGCACGTGACGCTGCAGGCCAAGTCCGTTATTCTCTTCAGATACTCGTCGCCCGTCACATACTGAGATATGCTGAAGCCGCCGCCATTCTTCGTGCAGAGGGACCAGGCATCGGTGACCGCGAGCTCGACCCGAGTTCCGGTCCACTCTTGGGTGGAAGTGGCCCAGTTGTAGGGTTCAGGCGCCAAGGCTGGGCCCACGAGTGCAGCCGTTGATGCGCTGACCGCGGGTGGGGGCTCGATGCCCGGACTGCCGCACGCGGCCGCTGACAAGCCACACGTCAAAGCGACGGATCGGAGGTAGCGACGCATCATTCTGTTCCTTTCATGGCTGTCTGGCTTGGAGCGAGCCCCTCACCATCGGCATCACTTGCAGCAACGAAACGAGGTGCTGTAGCCCGGGCTCAGCTTCTCTCGAGAATCCATCAGATAGCAGGGGGGAGGCGCCCCGGGCGGCGGAATGTCCTGGAAACCATAGAGCCCGGCGTAGTCCTCGTAGGCCGGATTGACCTTGTCCACAACTTCGACCAGTTCCTCGAAACTCCACTGCATGTCATACAGACCCGGAACAACATCTGGGCACGGCGGGTCGAATGCCGAGCATTGGTTGTGCGGAAGGTTTGAGGAACTCGGCGACTGCCCACCGTTGGAGCAGGCGTTGGCCCATTCGTCGTCTTCCGACCCGTAGCCACCGTCCTGATAGTGCACCGCGTTCAGCTTGCACAAGTGCTTGCCCGACCACTCGCAGTAGGCGCGAGCATCGCAATAGTCCACGCAATATGCTCCCGCTTCGGCGATCTCGGCGTCCGTCACTGTGGAGTAATGATGGAGACAACCGCTGTCCCTGACATACGTCCCATTCGCCTCGCACGCCTTGTCCGTCACCGGTGGCACATATCCGCCAGTGACCTCCTGCTCGAACACCGCGTACTCGGCCCCCCTGACCTCGTAGGCGTCGATCCAGTAGCTCCCTTTGCCCCCGGGCCACTGGATCTCCACCATCCCCGAAGTCGGGCACTTGCCGTTCTTTTCGCACGGCGCAGGGACCGAAGCCTCTGCCTCTTCGCTGGTCGATACGTCCGACGGCGCATCAATCCCCCCATCCGCTCCGCCGCTCCCGCAGTCGCAGCCGGACCATGACCCCTGCGGCGTGCAAAGCTGCCCGCCTTGGCAAGCGCCTGGTCCTACGCAGACCCGCGTTTCTCCCGCCTTGCACACGATCGGAGTCTCGGAGTCTGACCCGCAGCCGCCTGCCATCGCCGAGAGCATCCCGGCCGCCAGAACACCTACGATCGCCAGCCCACGATGCACACCGCGCCCGCCACGTCCCTCTGCTCTCTCACGTTCCATGCGAGACCTCCCTTGTCTTGCTCGACTTGAACGAGGGTCCCAGCCTGCACGCGCGACGTGGTTTCGCACAGCCTTCCAGACCTCCTGCGTTGGGTCTGGACGCTATATGGAAGTTCCATGCCACCGTCGGTTGTGCGCTGTTTCCCGATCGAATCCCTGCTCTACCCCTTCAGCGTTCTTCTCATTCTTGAGAACCCAGACCCCGTGCCAGATGCGCGTCGGACTGCAATCCATTGCATTCTCCCCAGGTCGGGTGATTCTCGGATCTGAGAACGCCCTTGTCAGTCCTGGGAAGACCGCAGCTTCCGAAACTTCCCTGTGTCGATTCGGTGCTTCGCCACCTTGCGATACAACGTTGCAAGCGGCACCTGCGATACCCGCGCAGCTTCTGCCATGTTCCCGTTCGTGCGTTCGAGTGCCTCCTCGATCACACTCCTCTCGGTCTGCTGCACTGCCAGACGTACCCCGTTCTTCACTCGCTTGCCCCTCAACCCCTCGGGCAGGTCCTCCGCGCAAATCACCGCCCCCTTCGCCCTGCTGATCGCTTGCCCGATCACATTTCGAAGCTCCCGGATGTTCCCCGGCCACGCATGACGCGAAAGCACTTCCAGCGCCTCGGCTGTGATCCCTTCCACCCGCCGCCCCTGTTCGCCCTCCTGCCCAATCATGTGGTCCACGAGCGCCGGCAGATCTCCCAGTCGCTCCCGCAAGGGCGGCAGATGGATCGTCTCCACCGCCAGGCGATAGTACAGGTCGGCCCGAAAGCTACCAGCTCCACTCGCCGGATCGATCGGCTCATTGGTTGCCCCGAGCACACGCACGTCAACCCTCTGCTCCCGTGTCGCTCCCACACGCCGCACCATCCCGGTCTCTACCACCCGCAGCAACGCCACCTGCGCCGCCATGGGCAGCCGTCCGACTTCGTCGAGGACCAGCACCCCACCATCCGCTGACTCGAAGAGCCCAGGCGCTGACGTACCAGCGCCTGTGAACGCTCCGCGCGCATGTCCAAACAGCTCGCTCGCCACCAGTGCCGACGGGATGGCTCCGCAATTCACTGGCACAAAGGCGCCTGCTTGGCGCGCGCTGCGCACGTGAATCCGACGCGCGAACAGGTCCTTTCCTGTTCCCGTCTCCCCGGTGATCAACACCGGGACATCTCGTCGCGCCAGTCGGTCCGCTGCGTCCACGAGCCCTCGCATCGCAGCGGTCACGGCAACAATCGTCTCCACTGGCTCACCCATCGCACTCCCTCACGCTCTCGGGGGCGCGGCCCTCGCACGACAAGAAGACAGAGACCTTCCTTCGTACCACATCCTGATTCGTCGCGATCATGGAACCGACCGCGAGGCCTGCTGCCACGCAATATCCGGAATCCCGCCCGTCGCACCCCCCCCCACAGCTGCTGAACCCGCCTACACCCGGACCCTGTCCGTTCCCCAGTCGCTCCGTGCTCACTCGCCGCATGCCCCCTATCGGACAGGAGACCGAATCGGTTGCGGAAGATCGACATGGGTCGCGCGATTGCAGGCACGGTTCAGGCATGCCGTGGCATGCCCGCCTGGGGCATGCTGGTAGCATGCCGCCACAGACCCCTGGGCTACCTGGAGCTTCTGTGGAAATGTTGTTGGTGCTGCTGTGGCGGCTTGCCACGGGCAAGCCATAGACGGGCATGGCATGCCATGCCCTGGCAGATGATCATTCTGTCCCTACCCCCTCCGCCTCCGCCACGCCAAGAGCCCCAGCCCGATCGCAAGCATGACCAGCGACCCGGCCGCTCCCTTGCTCGTCGTTCGGCATCCGCACCCGCCATCATCGCCCGAATCGGGCACTGCCTCCGGCGCTGAGCCGCCTGTCAGTCCCATCCCTCCCGCGGCTGCATCAGGCGTGGTTCCTCCACTCCCTCCACCCGCTCCGCCGCCGCTCCCGCCACTTCCCGACGTGCCGCCCCCTGAGCCGCCCTTGCCCGCTGCGCCCGCTGCGCCCGCTGCGCCCGCGCTTCCACCCGCACCCGCATCCTCGCAGACTGCATCGCATTGCGTGAGCGTTCCGCCCACGCACTTCTGCTTGCCCGATGCCCCGCACGGCCCCTTGCAGTCGACCTCGGTCGGCGCCACGCACGGCGACCACCCTGATGCATTGCAGGTCCGCGTGCCCTGAAGCCCGCACTCGCCGTTGCAGTTCTCGGTCACCACCTTCTGGATGATGTCAGCCAATGCTGCATTCAGCTCCGAAGGCGCGGTTGCCTGGTAGTAGCAGCTCGGGCTGCTGCTGGTTGGATCACAACCCGATAGCGCTGTACCGCCCGCTTCTGCCGCAGCGTTCAGCGTCTTGGAGTCTGCATTGGTTCCAAACCCGACCACATAGGTTGTCACGTTCGCGTTGGCGAGCGCTGTCACGCCGATCACCGGCCAGGTCCTCACGCAATAGCAGCCGTCCTCGGTCTTGCCCGAGCACGCCGGATCCGTCGAGCCCGCATTGCAGGAGTTGCAGGTCGGGCACGGGCTCACTCCCATCAGCGTGCAGTCCCCGGACTGCGTGCAAACCGGGGCCGACGAGCTCGCGATGGAGCAGTACTGCCAGCCGTCGGTCATGAAGATCACGTAGTTCTTCTTGCCTGCTTCGGTGATGCCCGCGTACTGCGAGGCAGCCATCAGCGTCTGCCCTGCCGGCGTCTGTCGCGAGCCGGTCATGTCCAACGCCGCCAGCGTGCTCTGAACCTGCGCGCCGGTGTTGGCCTCGATATCGACCAGGACCGACCCGGTCGCGCACTTGCCACCTGCACCTGGGAAGGTCATGAGCCCGTAGCGCGCTTCCTCAGGGTACTTGTCGGTCACTGCCTTGACCGCCATCTGCACGACCTCCCACTTCTGGGCGGTCAACCCCCCTTCGGTCACGGTGTCGAGCATCGACGACGAGCTGTCGATGACGAACAGGATCCGAGGCGGGTCGCACGGCTCTGCGCTCGCCCTGGCAGCGGTCGAAAGGATTGCCAGGGTGACGCACGCGGAAGCGAGGATTCGGAAGGCCTTCATGACCAGCTATCGTATCAGACTCGAGTAGCTTCGTCTCGCCAGCGATTTCTCGTGCGTCCTCGTGCTCGTGCTCGTGCTCGTGCTCGTGCTCGCCAGGCGCGTCGTTGCTCCGGGCTCCCGCATTCCAAGTTCGCGATCGCCTTCCCGTGTTGCCCGTTGCTAGTTCTCCGGCCTACCATAGCGCCATGTCCGCCTCCCGCGCTTTCTTGCTCCTGTGCTGCGCTCACCTCTCTGCCTGCGGTGGAACCGTGTCGACCGGCAACGACCAAGCTGGCAATCCACCCGCTGACGCGTCCACAGAAGAAACCGGCAGCATAGCGCCGAGCTGCAACTGCCCTGCTGGGCAGGTCTGGCGCAACCACGCGTGCCTGTCCACGCTCGACATCGGCTGCGGTCAGCCTTGCACAGCCGGAGTCACGCTCTGCGGGCAGTACGAGACCTGCGTGATGTGCGCGGCGTCGTCCACGTGCGGCACGCACGACTGCCTGTCCACCTGCTCACCGACCGAGTTGCACATGGGGCCGGTGCTCCCGGACTCGCTACGCGTGGTCCCCACCTCGGGCAGCGCAGGCGCATCGACAGAGGTCACGGTCTACGGTTTTGCCTGGTACATCGGCGCGCTCGGCTACGGAGTGCGGGTGGGCTCGGAGACGATCGTGGAGTACGGCGGCGGAGGCGATTGCGCCTTCAAGTTCAAGGTGCCTGCCCACGCGCCAGGGCGGGTTCCGATCTTCGTGTCCCAGTACGGCTCGTCGGACTCGTGGGTGCTGGCAGGCTTCTTCACCTACAGCGCAGGCGACATCGACCAGTGCATTCAGCCAGGATACCCGTGCACCGCTGCTGCCGATTGCTGCAGCGCATCGGATGCTCCAGTGAGCTGCACGTCAGGACGCTGTCGAGCGAAGTAGGGGCGTTCTACTTGTGCCCGCCCGAAGCGCGGCATTCGTAGACCGGCCCTTGCGTGGCGTGGCGCACGCACTCGGAATAGGCCTCGATCCCGTCCTTCCACTTGCCGGTCATCTGCAGTGCCGTGCCGAGGAACAGATAGGGCAACGCGTGGGAAGGATCGGCTGCGATCGCAGCGCGCGAGGCTTCCATTGCATCCTTGTACTTCCCACGGTTCAGCAAGGACTCGGCTTCCTTCCTCAGCTTGAGCGAAGCGGCAGGATCGACCTGCGCGGCCTCTTCCTTCGGTTCAGCAGCAGCCGCAGGCTCAGCCGGCTTGGGCTCAGGCGCAGCCACCGGCTCCGCAGGCTTGGGTTCCGGCGCAGCCACAGGCTCGGCCGCCTTGGGCTCGGCAGCAGCCACCGGCTCCGCAGGCTTGGGCTCAGATGCGGCTACAGGTTCAGCAGGAGCGGCAACCTTGGCAGGCTGCGCGGCAGGCGCTGACACGCGGATGTCAGCCTGCGCGTTGTGGCGCTGGTCCGCAGCCGCAGCTGCGGTCACCAGCGACGCGTCGCTGCGCGTAGCCTTGGACACCACCGATTTGCCCACGGCAACCAGCGCAAAAACGCCGAGCACGGCAAGGGCAACGCCCACTGCGCGACGCAGACGCGCGCGTCGTGCGATCACGTGCGGAGGATCCTCAGGCTTGGGCTCTTCGATGGGCGGCATCTCGACCGGTGGGGGCACCGAGTCCTTGTCCTGCGCGAAGAACTCCCCGGAAGCCGAAAACGGATCCACGAGCTCTTCGATCACGGGCACGGTTGCGGGCTTGACTGCTGCGATCGCGTTCAGGATCGGATCCGAGGCCTCCAAGGGCGGCGTGGGCTTGGGCTCTTGCCGTGCGCGAAGGGTCGCAGGTTCGGGCATCGTGGGGCGAAGGCTCCCGCTGGAGTCGCCCAAGGCTTGAGAGGACCGCGGCCTGGACTGCTTGCTGTTTCGTCGCCTGGACATGATTCGCACCGTCCTGGAGTGTGTCGTTCCCTGAATCGCCGATTCGTTGGAGCCGCGACCGGCCCAAGGCGCCAACGCCTGCCCGGCGCACATCCAGGTTCCATGCCAACGTGCGGCACACATTTTTCGCGGGTATTTTGCCTGGTGATGCGGCCGATGTGTGCCGTTCCGTGCCAACGCCCGAACCCCTGATCCCACCCCGGAACGTCCAATCCCTGCCGCCCCAGCGTTAGCGAATGCACGTGCTGCCCTCACCCATGACGCCCTGTGCCACGGCCGTGCTGACGCCTTCTCCAGGCGCGCAAGGCACCGGGCGTGTGGGTCCCGGTAGCGGCACGCCACGGCGTGCCTGCGTTTGGCACGGCATGCCGTGCCTAACGCAGACACGGCGGTGTCGCTACGGTCGGCGGAAGGCGGTGGTCGCCAATGATCCCGCTGTGCACCTCGGGCACAAGGTACTAGCCAAGGGAGATCGGGCTTGATTCTTCCGGTACGAACACTTCCTGAGGCTCTGGCACACCCTTGAGCTCGAAGCTGCCGATCGGCACCGACGGCCGGGTCGCCATCTGAGCGAACTCGCGGCTCACCACGATCGTGCGGTTGAGCCTGCTGGTCAGCCCCTCCAACCTTGAAGCCAGATTCACCGCAGGGCCGATGCACGTGAAATCGAGCCGGGTGGCGCCGCCGATGTTGCCGTAGTCCACGTTGCCTACGTGCAGCGCCAGGCCGAAGCGTATCGGCGCGGCTCCGCAGCTCGCGCGTGTTCGATTCAGCTTGCTCAAGCTCTCGAACGCTTCGACCGCGGCGTCGAGCGCTGCATCGCACAGCTCCCCGGGCGTGCGCGTCGAATCCACGATCGGGAAGATCGCCAGGAGCCCATCGCCCATGAACTTGAGCACCTCGCCACCATGACGCTCAATGGCAGGGACCTGGCAATCGAACAGGTCGTTGAGCACGCTGACCAGGGCCGAAGGCTCGATCGTGTTGGCGAGCTGCGTGAATCCGCGCAGATCCGAGAACCAGATCACAGCGCGGATGCTCTCCGTGTCGCCGCGCTTGATCTTGCCGGACAGGACATTTTCGCCGGCATGGCGCCCCACGTAGGTGCTGAGCAGATTCACGGCCGTACGGCGAAGGGCCAGGATTTCCGCGAGGCGAGACAGGGGACGGAGCAGCTCGAGGAGCGCTGCAACGTGGTCGTCGCTAAATCCAGCCGGGGAGCGCGTGGCAAAGGTTACCGCGTGCACATGTCCGGACAGGAAGACCATCGGGCCGACCAGGTAGTCTGTCAGGCCATCGTTGCGGAACTTTTCAAGCAGAGGGAAGTCGCGGGGGCAGTCTGGATCGCACAGACGGCGTCGCAGCGGCTTGCCCGTCTCAAAGACCCTGTTCACAGGGCTTGCCAGGAATTCCTTGGATTCGAGCATCGCATGCGGGGCCTCGTCGACTTTGCACGGTGCATCCGGGGTCCAGTAGAACCCCCTTCCCATGAACGCCGGGTGCAGGGTGCGCACGAACGCTGCGAAGCGGTCGAGCGGGACGCCAGCAGCGACGATGTCAGAGCAAAGCCTGTCGATCACCTCGGGCGACGAGAGCGCGCCAGGTGCCCCATCCACGAGCCAGTCAAAGATCTTGCGCAGGTCAGACATGGGACTGGCGCCAGCCTACCACGCTCTGCTCCGGGCTTGGCCGTGGGATTCTGATGCCCGAGCCCGAGCCCGAGCCCGAGCCCGAGCCCGAGCCCGAGCCCGAAAGAACAGCCATGCCCCTGTCCTTGACACGCTTCGAGCGTTGCTCCAGATATCCTCCGGTATCATGACGAAACGTGCACTGCTTGCTTTGGGCTCGAAAGCCACTCTCGTCGTTGCCTGGATCGTCCCTCTGGCAGGTTGCGAGGAGGACGCTCCTGACGTTCCCCACGCAGTCTACTCGCTCGATGACAATAGCTGCCAAAGCTGTCACGCCAACCCGTCGAGCGGTGCACCGCAGTCGCCTCATACGGGAGAGTCCCATTGCGTGGGATGCCATTCGGTCACCAACAACCAGGTGGGCACGCAGGACGCAGGTGCTGACTCCGGTGGGCCGCCGAAGATCCCGCACTCGACCACCTCCAAGGACGACACCTACTGCCTTGGCTGCCACAAGGACGGAGTCAACGGCGCCAAGAAGACTACGCATCCGGAGCGTACCAACTGCACCGGCTGCCACGCGCAGTAGAGTGACTTGGTTGGTCCCTTGGGCAAGCCCAAGGTGATTCGGGTGGTGCTATGGGCAGGCCCAAAGTGATGCAGATCCGAAAACAGCAAGGCTTGCCCGTGTGAGGTGTAGAATCACCCGATGCAGACCCCCCGTTCCTTGGTTCGCTGCATCCGTTGTGAGCGCCATGTGCGCGCAGACGACGTCTCGTGTCCATTCTGCGACGCCCCCAGCACGTTGCCCCGCAGCCTTCTTGCGGTTGCAGTGATCGCAGGCGCTGCAGCTGCGGCTGGTGCCATGGGATGCGGAGGCTACGGGCCTCCCCCTTCACGGTCGATCGACAACGGCGATCCACCCGCTACTTCCGACTCAGCGGAGCCTGCGGCGCCGAGCTCGTCAGCGGCCACTGATCCCGGTGCCCCGCCGGTGGGTGCCTACGGTCCTCCACCGCACTGATCGCTCTCAGCGAAGCTCCTCAGACACTTCCTGCCGTTTTTCAGGCGAAAAGAACATCGGCCATGTCACGGTCAGCATTCCCCCTGGGGGCGGCGGGAAGCGCAGCGTCTTGTATCGCTCGACCACGCACGATCGAACCGTCATGTCCGCGAACGGCTGGTTTGCCACAGGACGCCCTGGCGCGCTCGCAGAGCCATACGTCTCGGACACGTCCTGCACGTCAGACACGAGCCCTTCCCGATCGATCGTGAGCTTGACCACGACCCTTCCGGTCAGTCTCGGGTCGCGGGCCGCGGCTGGCTCGTAGCACTTGTGGAATTGCGCTGCGTGCTTCTGGATGATCCCCTGGAGCACGAAGAGAGGAAGGCTCTGGTTTCGTCCTGCCGGCGACGAGGACACGAACGCGATCTGGACCGGGCGATCCCCGGCTCCGCGGGGGCCGGCAGGGGTTGCGGAATCGATCAGAGCGACGAGCTCACCGGATGACATGGGAGCGTGAAGCCGCACTTGCACAAACCGCGGGCAATCGTCGGCTGTGGACCCGCATGCTCTGGACGCGAGCTTGGACACCGCGTCGTAGGCAGGCTGGAACGCTGCAGGCGATTCCCGTGCGAAAGCCTCGAACTCGAAGAGCGCATCCTCAGGCTTGCCCGCGCCGGTCGCGCGCACAGCGGTCACCCTGTCCGGGCCTGCGAGCAGCACCAGATCGGTGCGTCCCGCCTCAGGTTCCATCCACTTGCCCTGGGGCAAGGCATTGCGCACCAGCAGCGTGCCTCGAGGAGCGCGGATGGAGCTGGTTTCATAGGCTGCGCCGACTCCGCTCTGGATCACGCTGGCCAGCAGCCAGCCAGGAGCGTCCGCATCGAACTCGACACTCACCATGCCTCTGGCAGAAGCGGCAAGGGCAGGTGGGATCGGACGGCTTCGCAAGGCGCGCGTCAGCGATTCGATCGGGCCTGGCTCTGCCGGAGACTTGGGATCAGGCGCAGGCACGACGAGCTTGCGATCGAGCAGGACACCGGACCTGCGAACCTCGACGAGAGGAGGCCCTGAAAGCGCGGAAGAGGGTGGAGCAGACGAGAGGGCAGGCGGCGCGGTCCTGGCAGCAGGGGGCTCGCAGCTGCAAGCGAGCGCGAGAAGCAGGGGCCAGCAACAAGAGCGGAGGACCTTCATGGCACGTCATGCCTTGCCGGATGCGTCGAATCGGAGTCATGTACTGCGGGAGCGCCCGGCATCATGTACTGCGGGAGCGCCGGCATCATGTACTGCGGGAGCGCCCGGCTGGCCACCGAGCATGTCATCCAACTTGGCATGGGCCTGGGGAGTCGTTAGAACCCATCTCAAGATGCAAGGTTCGGTCGCATGGCTCGCGCTTTCGATGTCGCTCGCGCTGTCGTGCACCCGTCCTTCAGCCCCGCTTGCAGCTTCGGCGCCGCCTGCGGGAGAGACCGATCGAACGACGGTCGCACCGTCGACCAGCGCTCCGACCCCGGAAGCCAGCGCGTCATCGCCAGCGCCATCCCCCAGCCCCTCTGGGTCTTCGGGCGGCGCGCCTGCGCCCCGCGATCGCGTGCCTCGCCGGGAAGCGGTCATTCGAGGCGAATTTCCCTGTCCTGGGTGCACGACGCGGCTGCCTCCGACGAGCGACGCAAGCGCGCCCTCCCCCATGCTGGTGGTTTTGCATGGCGATGACGGCAACACGGCCTGGATGGACTGGATGTGGCATGGGCCAGCGGACAAGCACGGGGTGGTGATGGTGGTGCTTCGATGCCCTGGCGCAGGGGGATACGGGGATCCGAGCTGGTCGCGCTGGCATCGGAGCGCGCGGCACGATCCAGGCTGGCTCGCTGCGCGGATCGAGGAAGTGATCGCGCGCGAGCCGATCGATCGTCGCAAGCTCTATGCGTCGGGCTACAGCAGCGGCGCCTCGTATCTCAGCTCGTTTGCGTCGGATCATCCTGAGCGTTTTGCAGCGATCTCGCTCGTGGGGGGAGGGGACCGCCACCCGGGCGCGTGCAGCGCGTGCAAGCTGCCTGTGCACTTCCTGATCGGCTCGCTCGACACGATGCTGCAGCCGGACGTGATCCCGTTGCGGGACTGGTACCAGGCGTGCGGCGGGCACGATGTGGTGTGGGAGCTGCGTCAGGGGATGACGCACGAAGGGATCCAGTGGTCGCTCGAACGGGGGGGAGCGAACGCGATTCTGACCTGGATGCTGCGTCACGAGGCTGGATGCGGGCCAGGTTGATCCAGCTATGGACTCCGGTGCGCGAAGTACTACGATGCGCGCATGAACTGGCTGTCCGTCTCCACGCTCACGCGGCTGCGCGATCAGCTGCGCGCCCGAGGCCAGCGCCCTTCGATCGTGCTGGGCAACCCTGGTGCTGTCACCGCAGAAGCGGCTGAGCTGGTGCAGTGCATCTCCGACTACGGTGCGCTGTGCGAGGCGATGTACCTGATGATGTCGGTCGATGGCCAGGTTGCCAACGAAGAGCGCGAGGTGCTCAAGGGCGCGCTGCGCAACCTGTCATTTGACGAGATCCGCGGGGTGCACATCGAGGCGATGCTCGACGCGGCATCGAAGCGTGTGGCAGAGCAGGGGCGAGACAAGCGGCTCGAGGCTGTGATGGAGGAGCTGCGCGAGGATCCGACCCGCGCCGAGGTCGCGTTTGTGCTGGCGGCAGCGATTGCGTTTGCGGACAACGTGATCCACGACGCAGAGAACGACCTGCTCAATGCCATGGCCGATGGGCTGGAGATCGACGAGCAGCGCGCCAACGAGCTCCTGGATCAGGCAGAATCGGAGATGGCATCGGATCGGGCGTCGGGGGCTTGATTTGATCACAGCGCGGCGCAGCCGCAACCAAGGCAATGAGGTTGCGAAGCGGGGATTTGACCGGAGTCGCGCATTGAAACAGCCGGCTGAAGGGCCGGCTGCTGATGCAAGTCCGCTGCGCGGTCAGCCAAGCCCCCATTCGGGGGCTGACGATCCGACGCGTGTGTCAGTGCACCGACCGACGTCCGCGTCCATGTGCGTGCACCGTTTCCCAGCCCCAGCCACGCCGGCACCCATTCTCTATTCGCATTCCGGTGTTCCTGTTTCTAGTTGCTAGTTACCATCACCCTGTCGCCCGCCCCTCGCCCGAACGTCTCCGGATTGTACATCTCCTCTGCCTTGGGCGGCGGCACCACGAACTCGCCTGGCGTCGTTGCCCGCGCCACGTAGCTGTACTCGTGCTCGCCTTCCCACAGCAGCGACGCAAACGCCTCGACTCGCTCGTCGCGCATGTTCTGGTGCTCGTACCAGGCCCGCGCGTACCAGGACTTCGACTTGGCAGCGCTTGCCCCAGTATCCCCCGGGATCGCCTCGGTCACCGCCAGCGCGGGATTGAGCGGCTCGAGCCCTGCGGGGAGCGGATCGATCAGCGCCACGTGGTACCTGCGCCCTGGCGCCACCATGGTCACTCTCACCCGCACACGCGCTCCAGCCTTGATCGTCCACACCCCCTTTACGTCGCGCGTCACGTCCTGGGGCTGATCCACAGGCTCGTAGACCCTGGACACGGAGAACCCGCGCTCCAGGGGCGGAGGCCGTAGATCCGCAGGCGCATACTGCATTCCCAGACGATAGTACAGCCGCCCCGCGCCATCCTTCTGCACCACGAGCGACTGCTCCCCGAGCTCTGTCACCTTGCGCATCGGCACGTCCATCTGGTATCGGTCCGTGCTGTACCCCTTGAACCGGTGCTCTCCTGCATTCCATTCGCCGTACCAGGCGCGCGCAACGAAGTCCGGGGTGACCTTCTCGTAGGTGTTGAAGTACTTGTCGAGGGCGAGCAACACCCACGCGTTCTCCTGGGTGTTGTACCACCGCCCTGCCTTGCGGTGCCCGAGCAGCCCGGCCACCAGCTTGGCAATCAGCGTGTTCTTCGGATCGGTCTCGATCAACGCCTCGAGCAGGATGCCGTCCACCCTCCGGTCCGAATGCAGGAGCACATAGGCGTTCTTGTCCTGGTACGACGTCACGAAGTGCGCTGCCCCGGCCGTCTCTGTCACCCGATTGCCGAGTTGCCTGCGGATCTCGTCAGCGTCGCGCTTGCCCTCCGCTTCCTTGGACAGCAGCGGCAGGAGCCATCCCAGCGATTCCATGGGCGTGGTCTTGACCCCGCCCCACTCCACAATCAGCCGGCGCGCCCGCGCAACATCCTTGTCCCCGAGCCGGTTGCGCACGTAGAGCGCATAGGCCGTGATGGTGCGCCGGGTCTCTTCGCTGTACCAGTGGGGCATCCTGCGCTCGATGTCGCGCAGGTAGCGCTGCCCTCTCTCGAGCATCTGCGGTGGAACCACGAACCCCTTGTCCTTGGCCCGCGAGAGCGCATGCACCACGTGCACACTCACATACGGGCTCGGTTCCCGATCCTTGCGCCAATAGTCCCAGCCGCCGGTCTCGTGCTGCCGCTGCCGAAGACGCTCGATGTCTCTGCTGGCCGCCGCGATCATCGCCTCGTGGCTCGGAAGCCCGGAAGCATGGAAGGCGCTCAGCACGTCCTTGAGCGAGGCAATCGCCAGCAGACGCGAGGACAGCTGCTCATTGCACTCGAAGGGATAGGCAACCAGGTACAGGACCGCGTCGGTCAAGGCCTGGAGATTGGTCGACGACACGGTCATCTCCACGCCGCCAAAGTCCTGCACCGCATTGGACGGTACCTTCACCGGCTGCGCGATCGCTCCCTGGTCCACAGTGCCATAAGTCGCAAACGCTTCCGTCGTCGCAGGCGTCCAGACCGGTAGCTCGATCTGCGCCGCATCTGCCCAGTCCGGCGACGCCACGACCATCTGGAAACGCGCCGTGCCCGGTGTGCCCGCCGCTGCGGCCAGCCGCACCTCGGCCCGATCCTGCGCTGCAATCTTGACCCGCCTGCCCGCTCCATCGGTCAGCTGCGCGTTGGTCGCTCGCGCAGCCACGTCCACGGTGACCGCTGCATCGGTCTGGTTTTGCACGACCACGGGCAGCTCGAACCGGTCGCCGTAGTTCAGGAACCGGGGTGCAGAAGGACGAACCATGAGCGGAAGCCGCGCAGTGACCACGGATTCGCCGGTCCCGAACAGCTTGTCCCCGGATACCGCCACAGCGGTGATCCGGTAGCGTGTCAGGCTGTCCGGAAGCTTGATCGGCACAGTGATGTTCCCTGCCGCGTCGCTCTTGAGCGAAGGGTTCCACACCGCAATGGGCGTGAAGTCGGTGCGCACAGACACCTTTTCCTCTGGCTTGCGCGGTCCGGGCGGCATGTATTCCCTCTGGGGCTCGGCTGCGGCCTTGGCATCCTGGGCTGGTGCGGGCGCGCCCCGTCCCCTCGCGGCCGATCCCAGCCCGATCCCTTCGCCGCGTCCGCCTCCCCCCTCGCCAATGCCTGACAATCCGAGCCCGCCTGCACCGAAGTCCGCGCTGCCTTTGGGCTTGGAGCCGGGCGCAGCGCTCGACGCCGCTTCATCTGCCTTGTTGAGCCGCACGAGCCTTCGCAGATGCGCTGCATTCACCCCGGCAGATCGCGTCGGATAGAAGACCGCGAGCGGATCCGGAATCTTGTAGCCCGTCAGCGCGAGCACCGCTTCGTCGACCACCACCAGGGCCACCCCGGCGCCTGGCACCGGAGCTCCGTCTGCGTTCTTCACGGAAATGTCGATCGAGGTTTCACCCCCTGGCGCAAGGCTCTTCTTCTTGGGCTCTGCCGTTACCGCGAGCTTGCGTTTGAGCGGCGGCACGCTGAGCGTGCACGAGCCTGAAGCGTGCGCCGGGCGCGGCGTGCTGTCAGGCTTGAGCTCGCTCCGATCACCGCCTCTCGGCGCTGAGCCGGCCAGGTAGACCGCAGCCGTGACTCCTGGATAGAACGATTCCTCGAGCTTGACCTTGAGCACGGTGGAGCGCTCGTCCATCTTGAAACGCTCGGTCCTGATGATGCCAAGACGCTCGATCGCGAGGATTCCTTCTGCTGGAGCGAATGGCGCAAGGAGCAGGAGCTCCGCCGTGTCGCCAGGTGCATATTCGCTCTTGTCGGGCATGAGCTGAACCAGCTCATGGTCGATGTCCCGGTCCGGAATGCCCTTGGACCCTGCGACCCAGAATCGCAGATCGGTCTGATTTCGCCTGCCATTGCCGTCGGTGACGATCGCGCTCACCGTGTACGTTCCCCCCTTTTTCGGCTTGAACGAGCACGCCCGGGGCGACTTCGCAGTCGTCACCTCGCAGCGTTGCGTGTCTGTCGCCTTGTCCTTGTACTCCCCCTTGACGTACTCCCACTCGATGCGGCTACAGGTCACTTCCACCTTTCGGCCGTCCACCTGCTTGCCATCGATGTCCGTCGTGATGACGTCGATGCCCAGCGGCTCGCCTTCCCGGACGAACCCGCGCGGAGACCGGAGCCCCACATAGACCTCGGCGGGGTGGACGAGCATCGACGTCGAGGCAGCCCAGGCTTGACGGTTCACGTCGGTGACGCGCGCATTGAGCTTGAGCGACATCGGGAACGGCGGGTCGAGCGGGTCGAAGTCGACGCGCAGGCGGTGGCTGCCTGTGCCGTCGGTCTGCGAGCTCCAGGTTTCCGTTCGCTCCTTGTCGGAGGCCGCCAGGCGTGGGCGCCAGAACCAGGTGGTTGACGGCCCAAAGGAGAATTCAGGATGATCCGGGGGGCGATACGAGGTTTCGGATTGGGTCACGCTCCATTCTGTGGACGCATTGGCGAGCCCGCCGCCTGCGTAGTACTTCGCAGTGACCGTGGCAATCGCGTGGCTGCCGACCTGGTACGGCCCTTCGGACGTCGAAGCCGAGACCTCGAATTCCGGGCGCCGGAACTCCTGGATCGTGAACGAGTGGCTGTAGCTGGCCGTGAGCTGCGCTTCCGGGGCAGCCAGATCCAAGGTCACGTACGCCTGCCCGAGATTGGCTCCTGAGGGCAACGCGAAGCTGAAGTCAAAGCCGCCCTGGGCATCGGGCGAAAGGGAGCCCTTGCCCAGCTCTTCGGCGCGCGCGCCGCGCACGACCCAGTTGACGGTCGAGCGGTCGACGCCTTGAATGCCGGCGACGTCGCCCCCCTTCTTCATGCCGAGCCGCCGCACCCACCCTTTGACGCGTACGCTCTCACCCGGCTTGTAGATCTTGCGATCGTCGAACACGAACCATCCCACAGAGTCCGAGGCGGTCCATCCGCGCCAGCCGCTCGAGGGGGACGGGAGAATGGCCAGATCATTGCCCTTCCTTGCGACCAGGAGCGAGGACTCCCCCGCAGGGAGCGTCGCCACGCCATCCGGCCCGGTCTGGACCGGCGCTCCGCCATTGAGCAGCGACAGCGAGACTCCTGCCAGCGGCTTGCCATCGCGCAGGGAGTTGGCCCAACCTACGACATTGTCCTGATCGACGAGAGCATCGAGGCCGATCGTCGTGACCTGCGCCCAGGCCCGCACGCGCATCCGTCGCCACTTCTCCGCAGGCTGCGTCTCGGGCTCCACAAGGACAATCACCTGTCCCGCCCCCTGGGTCAGCGCGGGTTGCAGGTCAATCGGAGTCTCCACCAGCTCGTCGTCCGCGCCCTTGACCTGCACCGTGTCGGATCGCACGAGCCTGCCCGGAGGCTCCCTGGGCTTGTCGTCCTCGTCACTGCTGTTCAGAAAGGTGCTCCACGGCTCGAAGTGCTCGGGACCGACCGAGTAGAGTCGCACCTTGAGTGCACGCTGGTTGATGGACCAGACCGAGTACACGGGCGGTCCGACCGGGTCGACCACGGTGAGGCGATCGTATCGGCTGTACAGGGCAGGGTCGGCTGACTTGACGTGCATCTGGAACGTACGATCCGTGCCCAGCGTCTGCTTGAAACCATCGGTAATCGCTGCACCGAGCGTGACCCGGTACACGGTCTTTCCGCGGGATCTCCCCTGGATGTGCAGGCTGGAGCCCATCACCGTCGCCTTGAGGTCGGGCAACTCGGGCTCGACCTTGACCATCGCAGGCTGGAACAGCTCTGCGTCGAGCGGGTTGCTGAATTCGAAGCTCCACGACGAGAGCGGAGGGCACGGCTGCTTGAAAGTGCAATATCGAGACTCTGCAGTAAGGGGGCCGTAGGTGTGGAACGAGAAGCTCTGCGACGATTCGGTTCGCCGTGGGCCTTCAGCCGACGGCGCGCCTTCCACGACCTCGACCTTGATCTCCTTGTTCTTCGGGAGCGGAAGGACCGATTGCAGCGCGACCTTGCGTCCGGCTTCTGCAGCGTTCCACAACTTGCGCGCCGCTTGGTCGTCGAGCTCCCCAGGGTCGACTTGCTTGAGCGCCACAGGTGCGCCTTCAGCGGTCACCTTGATCGATGGGAGCAAGGCCGCGAGGTCGATTTTCTGGTCGAACGACAGGACGATCACCGGGTCGAGGTCGAGCCCCTTGCCGTGCGGGTGCGTGGCTGCGAGCGTCAGCGGTGGCGTGGAGAACGACCAATGCACAGCGCGATCCAGCGTCTGCCCTGTGGCCGCTCGCGTTCCTGCAGGCACATCTACCTCGTAGCGCGACGCCATGGGAAACCGCTGGAGAGGTTGGAACACTGCCGTCTGGGTTCCCACCCAGCGCCAGGAGCCTTGCGGCTGGGGACGCAGCGACATCGGCACCGGGGTCTTGGCCAGGTCGTCGATCGAGGTCAATGCGACCATGGGATGGGAGAACGAGACCGAGAGAAACGGCGCAATGGCGACATCACCCTCCGGGGCAAAGCGCTGGACCTGAAGGCTCCCAGCAGGCACGTTCGGTGGTGGTGGTGCGGACGCGGCGGGTGGAAACGGCTCCGTGATCGTGCGACCAGCCCGCGGAGCCGGGATGCTCTTGTCGCGCAGTGCGAAGTCCACGCTGTCGCCAGGCTGCTGCTGCAAGGGAGCCACGCGGGCCAGCACGGTCGCGACTTCTGCGTCCGACAGCTTCGCAGTCTGGGCAGGCGCGCGCGGCTTGGCGCTGTCAGCGCGCTCATCCGCGTTGCTCAGGCGGAATCCGAGGCCGCTCTTGGACGCGCGCACGCCCGTGGCCGGCTTGCCTCCGCTGCACGAGCACCCCTTGTCGCCGCAGCCGATCACGCTGAGCACGAGCGCCGCGAGCAGCACTCCCCGAAACACTGCGCCCCGCGAGCACGAACGGTGCACGGTCATCGCTCTTCTCCCCAGGCCATCCGACGGTCCACGCTTGCCATGGATCGCCAGGACAGCCGAACCGCGCGCGCTCGTCAACGACCGGCGAAGAGGCTCACATCTTTCGCTGGGGATTCCAGGTCGGCGCAGGCGCCGCTTCCCGCATGTGGGTCGGATCGAGCGTGGGGACCGGGGCAGGTCCCGCATCCTTGACCGCCTTCTTGGCGCCCGCATCCTTGGCCGCCGGGGCCGACGCATCGGGCTCTGTGACGAGCACGTTGCCCGTTGCAGGGGGCGGCGGCAGGTGAGGAGGAGGCGGGGCGGCTTCCATCACCTGCGGGGGAATGGAGCCGTCCTGCTGCGGAGCTGTGTCGGTTGGAACCGGCGCAGGCGTGCCGGTGGGCTGCGGCGCAGCTTCCATGTACTGGGTCTGCTCGCGCGGCGAAGGGCATCCTGCCAGGGTGATCGCGATCGAGGCAGCCACGGCCACGCGGGAAGTGGCCGATCGCTTGCGCGGCGCAGGCAGCTCGCGGATCTTTGCGAGCACCGCCTGCCCCTCGGCTGCCATGCGCACGTCGTCCGCAGCCACGCGCGCTGCAAGCGACGAAGCAAACGATTTCTGGGCGCGCCCAGCGCGAACCTGGGCGATCGTCTCTTCGAGGTATCCGACGGTGTTCAGGTTGACCGCGCGCACGAAGCCCTTGGCACTGGCGCGGATCTCGGGCGTGGTGCCGAAGAAGTCGGCGCGCAGCTGGTGCTCGTAGTCGACCTGCCCGGACAGGTAGTGCAGCGGATGGGCGCCGAAGTTGCGGTTCCAGAACGCTCCCATGCCGATCTCGAACGCCTCCTGCGCGCGAGAGTCGGGGATCACGTAGTCCTGCCCCCAGTAGTCGCCGCGCAGCCGATCCTGCTTGGCGAGACGTTTCTCCAGCGGCGTGCCGGCATACACCTCTGTGCGGCAGAAGTTCATGGGGCTGTCCGCATGGCTGCGCAGGAAGGCGACGTTGTCTGCGAGATCTTCCAGCGTCGATTCCGGGTTGAGCACCAGCAGGTTGAATGCCACGTGAAGATCCAGGCCGTGCAGGAGGTCGAGCGCCCGCACGTTGTCTGCCAGCTTCTGGCCGCGTCCGAGCGCGAGCAGCGAGGTGTCCGTGCCCGCCTCGATGCCGAGAAACACCCGGAATAGCCCCATGGATCGCAGCAAGGCGAACAGCTCCGGATCGATCGCGTCAGGGCGCGCCTTGATCGCAAACGCGAGCTTGCCTACCCCCTGAGCGCGCAGCGCATCGCGAAGCGCCCTCGCTCGCGACAGGTTCTCTTCCCGATCCGTGCCGAGGAAGTTGTCGTCGTGGAAGTTGAAGACCCGCACCCCTTCGCGCCACAGGCATCCCATCTCTGCAGCGAGGCCGGAGGCGGAACGGTAGCGGTAGCGGGCGCCGCCACACATCTTGTGCCAGGCAGCGATCGAGCAGAACGCGCAGGAGTAGATGCAGCCGCGCGAGGCGAGCATGTTGACGATGGGAAGGCCCAGGTACCGGTCAAATGGGCGGCGGTGGGAAGGCCACGGGAGCTTGTCCAGGTCCTGCTCGGCAAGAGCTGCAGGATTGCGCACGATCCGATCACCATCGCGCCAGACCAGCCCTTGGACGCGATCGAGGCGGTCGACGTGAGAGGCCAGGTCGCAAAGGATGCTCTCCCCTTCGCCCACTGCGATCGCATCGAGCGCGGGCGAATCGCGCAGCAGCGGCTCCGCATGGAATGCGGCGAAGTGACCGCCCGCAAGGGTGAGCCCTGTAAAGCCGAGCTCGCGGCAGCGTGCGATCAGCTCGGCAAATTCCCTGCCGCGACGTGTGAACACCATAGAGAAGCCGGCCACGCTCGCCCTGCTTGCGACAATGGCCGCAGCGGCCCGCTCCGTGTCCGATGGGCCGTCAAACGGCACGAGGGTGACGGTGTGTCCTTGGGCTTCGACCGCGCCCTGCAGGTAGCGAAGGGCGAGGTTCTCTTCGAGCTCGGCGCCGATCAGGGTGAAGTGCATCGTGGGAGACTATCCAGGTCAGGAGTTGTGGACCACACAATTGAGGCCCGGATCGCAACGCGATCCCTCTGGATGATCTTACAGGGCGCGTCTACGATTGCCCCATGAACACCGTGCACTGCTCGCTCTTCCGCGTGGCCCTGTCCCTGGCTCTGTGCGCTGCGCTGGCCGCGTGCTCGTCTTCAGACTCCCCGGGCACAACCCCGCAGCCTGAGCAGGACGCATCGCAGGAATCGCAGCCGCCGGATGCAGCGCCGGACAACGTGAGCCCGGAAGCGGGCCTTGACGGCGTGGCCGAAGAGGCATCGGCGGGCGAAGACGTGGCTCCGCAGGATGCGCCGGCCGAGTCCGACGGTGCCACCTGCAAGCTGATCAAGAAGTACTCGTCGTCGAATCCGACCTGCAACGACTGTGCTGAGCAGAAGTGCTGCGTGGAGATCAACGCCTGCCTGGGCGATCTCGAATGCGACGACACCTACGTGAACTGCATCCTTGCGTGTGCGCTCATGCCCGAGGATGCAGGCGACGCTGGCATCGCGCTTTGCATGGACGAGTGCGCAGCGCAGGCTCCCAAGGGCAAGGCCGAGTACGACGCGGCCATCGGCTGCGCGGACTCGAAGTGCAAGACCGAATGCCTGTAGCGGCGACCCAAGCCGAAGGCGTCAGCGTTGTCATAGCAATGCTGTGTTCCCGATGTTCGCTGCGGGATGTGTGGACGCTGTGTCGAACCTTCAGCCCCCGGAAGGCTCAACTGTCCCATCATGAGCCGGAAGGGGGCTTGGCTAACCGCGCAGCTGACTTGCATCAGCGGCCGGCTCTCAGCCGGCGGTTTCAACGAATGAGACAATGTCGCTTGCGTCAATCGTGGGCTACTCTAGGCAGGAACGGAGGGGCTCGAACGTGATGAAGCTCGGCCGACGAAGTGCGTTCTTGGTTGCGGTCTTCGTGCTCGCAGCCCCGTCTTGCAGGCCCAAGCCCCCGCCGCCTCCCGCTCCCTGGGAGGTCAAGGCCGAGCAGGTGAGCTTGCCCGTGGGCGATGTCGAGCGTACGGAGCAAGGCTCTGCGGCTGTGCGGTGCAATGCGGACGGGCAGGGGTGCGAGCCGATCGGTGCCGGCGCTGCCCTGCGACTCGCTGCGCTCGTGCGTACCGGCGACGGCGCCTCGGTCGCCCTGTCTGCCGGCGATTCGTTGCAGGTGCGGCTGAGCGAGCGGTCCGAAGTGGCGCTGTCTGACGCAGCCCCGCGCGCGATCGAGCTGCGCAAAGGCGCGCTGACACTAGAGAGCAGCCCGTCGAGCGCCGGCACGCCGGACGTCAAGATCGGCGACGCGACAGGCACGCTCGATCCGAGCTTCCCGACGAGCGTCGTGATTCGCGTTGCCACCGCGGAGCGCGCGGATGTCGCAGTTCGGCGGGGTCGCTTCACGCTCAAGACGCAGTCCGGGCAGCCGCTGGAACTGCGATCCGGCGATGGTGCAACGGTCGCCAAGGGAAAGGCTCCTGAGCGCACGGTGGGGTGGGCAGGAGCGCTGATCGATGGCGGTCGGATTCCTCGCGATGGCGTGCCGGCGTCTGCGAATCAGGTCACTCGCGGATTCGGCACCATGACTGCGCGCGTGCCTGGAACCACCGAGGTGGTGGGGGGCGTCAAGCTCGCGTCCCACGCAGTGCATGCAGTGGTGCGGGACGGCTTTGCGCGCACGGAGGTCGAAGAGGTATTCGAGAACGAGACGGATCGGGTGCTGGAGGGGCGCTACGTGTTTCCGCTTCCCCCAGACGCCAGCATCTCGCGTCTGGCATTGTGGGTAGGCGACAAGCTGGTGGAAGGCGAGGTGCTCGAACGCAAGCGCGCAGCACAGATCTTCAACGCCATTGTGGAAGACACGGTGCGCCCACGCGATCCGGCCTTGCTCGAGTGGGTGTCGGGTGCAGACTTCTCGCTCAAGATCTTCCCCATTCCTGCCAAGGGGAGCAGGAAGGTCGTGCTGGCCTACAACCAGGCCTTGTCCGAGGAAGGGGGCAGAGTCCGGTATACCTACCCGCTGTCGTTGGGCGCGGATCGAGCGGTCCGCATCGGCCAGTTCTCCATGGACGTGACGCTGACCGACACGCGCACGCAGGTCCGCGACCTGCGGACTCCCGGATACGCCACGCGGGGTACGCTGGATCCCAAGCGCGCCACGCTCACGTTCGAAGCCAAGGCATTTGCGCCTGCGCGCGACTTCACGCTCAGCTACGAGCGGGAGCCGACGCCAGCGGCCGACATCTCCGCCTACGTTCCCGCTTGGGGTGAATTCGCGGACGACAAGCTGAAGGTGGCCGCCAAGACGCTGGCGGACCTGGGGCCTGGCAAGGGGTACTTTGCAGCGCGCCTGGTGGTGGAGCCTCCTGCTGATCTGCCTGCTCCAGCGTTCACGCGACGTGATCGCGCGTTCGTGATCGACACGAGCCACAGCCAGTCCAAGGACACGCTGCAAGGCGAAGCGAGGCTCGTGTCCGGCGTGCTCGCCCAGATGGATCCTGATGAGAAGTTCGTGCTTCTGGCGTGTGACAGCGCCTGCACGACCTATCCGGAAAAGGGGCTGTCCGGAATTTCTGCATCGGAGCTGGCGTCAGCCAACGGCTGGTTGTCCAAGCTCGCGCCCTCTGGATCGTCGGATCCTGCCGGGGCCTTGCTGCAGGCAGCGGAGCGTCTCGAGCCCAACGGCGCAGGTCAGATCGTGTACATCGGCGATGGCGCGCCCACGTCCGGTGAGCTCTCCTTCGAAAAGCTCTCTGCGCGCGTTGGCGCCGCGCTCAGCCGCAAGAAGGTGGACCTGCGGCTTCTGGGCGCTGGGCGCAGCGTCGACGAGGTGGTGCTGCTCGGAGTCGCCAGCACGCTGGGGGCAAGCTACGAGCGCGTGATCACAGGGGAGTCGCTCGACGATCGGATCGACGACATCGCGCAGGGGTTGCGCAAGCCGGTGGTGACCGCTGCAGCGGTCGAGCTGCCCCCTGCGTTCACGGAGATCTACCCACGGGTCCTTCCCAACCTGCGGCTCGGACAGGAAGTCGTGGTGGTAGGAAGGCTCGCGGCACCAGCCGCGGGTGAGGTGAAGCTCACGGGCAGGCTGGGCGACAAGGTGTTCTCGCTGCGTCGTCCGCTCGCGTGGGCAGAGCAGGCGTCGAGCCAGAATCCGCTGGTGCCGCGGCTGTGGGCGCAAACCCGAATTGCCGAGCTTCAGGGGTCGCCGGAGGCGTCTGCGATCAAGGAGGTCGTGGACCTGTCCAGGCGCTTCCACGTGATGTCGCGTCACACGTCGCTGCTGGTGCTCGAGAACGAGCAGATGTTCGCCGAGTTCGGCATCCAGCGCACCACGCGAAAGGAAGGGGACCAGACCGACTCGGGATTCGGCGCAGGTCCCTCTGCCCAAGCTGCCGCGAAAGCCGCAGACAAGTCCCCGGCCGCGGACGTGTTCGGCGGCGGCGGCGGCGCCATCACACCTGGAGCTGCTGGCGGCGGGCTCGCTGGAATCGGCAACACGGGCGGCACGGCTGTGGGAAGCTCGGAGACCAAGGTGGCTGCTCCACGCGGCAACGCTTCTGCGAGCGCGACCGTCACAGGTGGCACCGTCTCCAACGCGGCGCGCGTGGTCGCCGGCATGCGCGCAGGGTTCAGGGCCTGCTACAACCGCGGGCTCGCCATGAACCCCGACATGCAAGGCGCAGTGCGGCTCATCCTGCGCATCGGAGCGAACGGCCAGGTCGTGTCTGCCAACGCCGTTCCGGCAGGGAGCATCGACAGCAGCACGACCGCGTGCATGGCGGCTCGCGCGCGCAGCGCGCAGTTCGAGCCTCCAGAGGGAGGGCAGGCCACGATCACCATTCCGATCACGCTGACGAATTCTGGAAGCACCTCGCCGCTCCCGCCGCCTCCTCCGCCCCCGCGCGTGGTCTACGATGCGCCCGAAGCGGACGCGGCCATCCTGAAGGTGGGCAACGAAACCTGGAGGAGCGAGGGAGACGACGAGCTCGGCAAGCTTCGCAAGGCCGTGGCAGATGCGGACAAGAGCCGCAAGGCCCACGAAGCGCTGATCCGCGGGCTGCTCCGCAGAGGAAGGTTCGTCGATGCGCTCGCTGCTGCCAAGACCTTCGTGGAGCTCGATCCGGATCTTCCCATTGCCAGGGAGCTTCTGTCGTATGCAGCCGCCGTCCTCGGCGATGGGAAGACCGCCGTGGCCGCTGTGGATGCCCTGTCCGAGACCGATGCCAGGAGCGTGAAGGTCCACGTGCGCGCGGCGCGGGCATTCGAGTCGATCGGCGACGAGCGACGGGCTTGCGCGCACTGGCGATCGCTCGCAGAGCTCGCCCCCAAGAACGAGGAGGCCGTGGCAGAGGCATTGCGCTGCCGCGGGCGCGTGATGGGCGACAGGGAAGCTGCGCTCGCGGACGCGAAAGCGATCGACAAGCCTGGCAAGCTGATCGCTGCGCTCCTGCCCAGGCTCGAATCAGGCGATGTCCCTGCCTACGATGCGGTCAATGCAGATGGTGGTCGGTTCGAGGCCAAGGTCAGCTGCGATGCAGGCGTGACCGATTGCCCGCAGGTGATCGTGATCACTCCGCGCGGGACCGTGCTGTCCCCGTGGACGCCGGCCGAAGCGCGATCGAGCCGCGTTTCCGTTGCATTCTCCGGGCTCCTCGACGGAACCTACCGGGTGATGCTGGTGGGCGGCGCCCAGGATGCGAAGGGCAACGTAGAGGTGCGCGCCATCAACGCCAAGGGCAAGTACGACTTCGCCCGGGCCGGCGTGGAGCAGACCGTTGCCACAGGTGCGGTCACGCTCGTGCCGAGCGGATGGGGTGTGGGCATTGGACTGGACAAGATCGGTGCGTGGGGCGCTGGCGGGTTCTGGAGGTAGAGGCTGCCAGAATTGTCGCGACGCAACGAAGGTGTGCCGCGGTTGGCACAGTCGGAATGATTCATGCGCCGGGGTTTTCTGCGACTGCTGCCTGGCACGATCCGTGCGAAGCAGGCGCCGGGTGAAATCCATGGCCTCGATCCTCCGGCTCGGTATCCTCGTGGGAGCCACGGCGCTGCTGCAAGTCGCTTGCGGCGGTACTGTGGAATTGACGAATGAAACGCTGAACAGCACAGGCGGCTCAGCAGGCGCGGGCGGCTCAGCAGGCGTCGGCGGCGCGAGCGGGCAAGGAGGCTCAGCAGGTTCCAGCGCAAAAGGCGGCGCTGCGGGCCAGGCGGGCAGCGGCGGCACGGCTGGAAAGGCAGGAGCCGCAGGCTTCGACTGCCAGGGGCTCGTCCAGGTCGGCGACACGCTCGAGGTTCAGGGCGACTCGTACAAGAGCCAGTTGAATCCCCTGCTGTCGTTTGCCAGCGACGACGGCAACCAGGTCGCCCTCGGCCTGATGGAGCAACCGGACGAAGGACCCTCCTATCCTCCGGTCCAGCTCCACATCGCTGCGCTCAAGTCCTGGAGCCCATGGCCGAGCAAGTCTCTGTCAGCGCCGCCGCAGGCCCCCTTCGTGGTCGGGCCTGAGCTCGTCCGGATCGCAAAGGGCGCAGCGGACGGCCAGCTCGCCGTGGCGTATCCCGGTACTCCGTCGCCCCCTGCATCCCAGCCCACGACCGTGTTCTACAACCCGGCGGTCAGCGTGGACACCGCGAGCTCTTCGGTGAACAACACCGCACTCGAATCAGCCGGGCAGACGCAGCGCGCATCGTTCGTGACCCGCGCACAGGACCGGTGGCTCATCGGGCATCAGTACGGATTCGATTCCCTCTGGTATTTCCAGCTCGCGATGTCTGCGCAGACGAACCCGCCCATGACTCTATCGACGATGGTCGGCTGCGGCACCATGCCGTTGGTCGCTGATTCCATCCCGTCGGGCGGAGGATGGATCTTCGGGTTCTCCTCGAGCCGCGAGTTTGGGACGTGCGCTGACGACAATGGCGTGGTCACTTCGCCGGACACGATCGAGCTCGGATACACCGGTGGTCCGGGCGGGGGCTACGCCGGGCTGCCCTGGACAGCGAAGCTGCCCGGAGATGCGGTGCGCTACCTGTCCATGACGTCCGCTGGCGATGAAGGCGGATGGATCGCATATGCATTCGAGGGGTTGAACGCTGAGGTTCCTCCCCCATTGCAGCTGGTTCGCGTGGATGCAGCCGGCAACCAGATTGTGGCTCCGACCAGCATCGTGGATGGGCAGGAGCTCTACCACGCCCCGGCGCTCACGAGCTTGCGGGGGCAACCGCTGATCGTCTACGCGCTCGGGGGTGTCCCAGGGCCGGTGACGCAGCTCAGGCTGCGCTTGTACGCGATGGACGGGGCGATCGACGCAATGGCAGAGCTGAGCGCCACAGGGCAGCTCACCGGCGAGGTGGCTGCGCTCGCGCACCCGATCAACCCTGAGGTCATGGTGGCCTGGTCCGAGTACGCAGGAATGCAGCGGAGGGTCTATCTTGCCAAGTTCGCGTGCATGCTGCCGGACTGACTACTTGCAGCCGGCCGGATCGAGCTCTGTGCACACGTTGCCGACGCAGCGCAAAGGTGGCACGCAATAGGGGCCATCCACCAGGTCGCACGCGTCGCCGCTGTTGGCCGGGGCAAGACAAGTGCCGCTCATTCCTCCATTCGTCTTGCACATCGAGCTCTGCGTGCACGCCGAGTATCCGTTGTTCACCACGCCGCACGCCTCCCCTGCCTGCGACAGGTCCATCTTCTGGCAGACGTGCGTGACGAGATGGCAGAAGTAGCCGGCGTTGAGATCGCAACCGGGCAATGCGATCTGCTGCGTGTCACACGCCTGTCCTGGTCCCGCAGGATCCGTGCAGCTCCCCTTCGTGGGGCCCACGGCTCCCTTGCACGACAGCCCGGGCTCGCATGGATGGTTCTCGTCGCACCCGCCGCCCTTGGCGACGTACGGCGTGCACTTGTTGTCCTTCGAGCAGATGAGCCCGAACGCGCAGTCGTCGTCGCGGTCGCAATCCTGGTCCTCAGCCGCCCGGCTCGCGCACGTTCCGCACGCTTGGTCCAGGGGTGTCGCGCAGTATCCGTTCGCGCATTGCCCATCTTCTCCGCACGCTGCTCCGTCCGCGCGCGGTCCGGTAGGCGGATTGCACGAGGCGGGAACCTTCCTTCCCATGAAGCTCGAGCAGTCGAGCGCGCCAATCGCCTCTCCACAGCTCGCCGTGAACTCCGGAGTCTTCGCGGTATCAGGCAGGCCGAGCGACTTGACGCACACCGGCACCAGGCTGGCCTCGCAAGCGGCAGCATCCTTCCAGATCAGCTGCAGGTAGATCGGCGAGCACTTGCCGAGCTGCGAGCAGTAGGCTCCGACATACGTCTTGCACGCTTCTTCTGCGGTTTTGCCAGGCGGCGCATCGGGATTGCTCCCATCCTCGCCGCTGTCGCCTGCGTCCTGCGGCTCGCTCGTGCCACCCGCTCCACCCGTGCCGCCCCCTGCGCTGCCCGCCGCTCCGGCACCCCCTCCCATGGCCGGGCCGCTCGGCCCATCCAGCGCGTCGTTCGAGCCTCCGCACGAGGCGATGAGGATTGCCGCTGCTGCAGCAAGAAAGGGCGTGAGCTTCATGGTGGTCACCTCCGCACGTGCCCACGACGGTACGCGAACAGCGCAGGGCGGGCAAGCGAAGGCGGGTGCGCTACGCGGTGCCCTGGAACAACGCGATCGCTGCGCCGACGTTGTCCGTGATCACGCAGAAGGTTCCGATGCCGGGCACGGCGATGTTGTCCATCATCACCTTGGCGCCGAGCCCCACGGCCTTGGTGCGGGCAGCGGCGAGATCTGCGACGAGGATGTGGTTGAGCCAGTGCGGAGGCACGCCGGGCGGCGCTTTCATCATCCCTGCAGCAGGAACCTGTCCGCGAAGGAACACGGGCATTTCGGCATTGCCCATGAACGTGCCCTTGGTCCAGCCAAACACTCTCGCGTAGAAGGCCGCCGCTGCATCCAGGTCCGTGGTGTTCAACCCGGACCAGCAGAACGTGCCAACCGGGGGACGCTCCACTTCGGCTCCGTCTCCGTCCGTGCCCTTGAACGCGGAGATGACTGCTCCTTGTGCATCCTGCAACACCGCGAACCGCCCGACATGCGGGATGTCCGTGGGTTCCATCAGCACTTTGCCGCCGTGGCTTTTGGCCCCGGCAGCCGCCTCGTCCACGCTGGGCACCGACACGTAGGCCATCCAGAACGGAGGCACTCCCTGCATGGGAATGACCGACAGGGGCATGAAGCCTGCGATCGGCTTTTCTCCCACGTTCGCCATGGTGTACTTCATCGACCCCATGTCGCTTTCGGTCACCTTCCAGCCAGCGACGGCCTCGTAGAACGCCTTCGACTTCGCGACATCCGGCGTGTAGAGCTCGTACCAAACCAGACGACCCGGACTCCAGGTAGCTTCCGCCATGATCCAACCTCCGTTCGATTCCAACCCCTGTGCGTGGGCGCCACGTGACGTAGCGCATCCTCACGTTTTCAGCGCACAGTCCCTGACGCCGGCGGATCGTTACACGTCATCGACCCAAAATCGACCTGAAGATGGAAATGTCTCGGAGGTTCCTGGAGCGTCGCGTCATTGGGCGATCTGCAACGGCTCTGGCGGCGGTGACGCAGGTGCTCGTGGAGGCGGCGGGCGTGGTCCTGGCCCGAACCAGTCGCTCGGGAAGAGCACGTTCACATGGTCGCTGGCAACGAACAGCGGAAGCTTGATCAGCAACGTGATACCCGCGTAGGCGCCGTGCGCCTCTCCGCTCCTGAGCGCTGTCGGGAATAGCTCGAACCATCCTGACACTCCCACGATGCCGAGCGTCAGGTACGGCGCAAGATGCGCTGCCAGTGTCGGGGCATGCGTCGACGTGCCGGTTCGCAGGCTCGGCCCAAGCTCCAGACCCACCAGCGAGCCGATCTGGCCGCCGAGCATGAAGCGCCCGTGATCCTGCTTCCAGTCTCCGTTCGATGACAGCGCATCGCCTGCCCCTTGCACTCCGGCCTGGAGAACCGGTCCCAGAAAGCCCAGCACCGGAGCAGCCTCTGCCCACGGAGCTCGCTGCATCCACGATACCTCCAGCCCGAACCCGGACATCACCCCAGCCCCGCGCTGCGAGCCGTACACATAGGTGATCCCCGGAACGAGCACGCCCACGTCGTTGCGCTTGCGGGGTCGCTCCTGGGATTCCGCACGGTTCGCCAACGCAGCCACGCTGAGCATCGCGGCCATTGCAGCCATTCCCTGCATCCTGGTTCGCGCCTTCCGGCTCCTCAATCGCGGCCTCCGTTCCTCACAGATGCGGCTGGACTCCGACCCGCGATTCTAGCAAGGTCCGCAGCTCAGAAAGGCAACAAACCATGAAGGTCGTCGCATTCAACGGCAGCGCACGCAAGGAAGGGAACACCTCCATCCTGATCCGCCACGTGCTGGCAGAGCTGGAGAAGGAAGGGATCGAAACCGAGGTGGTGCACCTCGCAGGGCAGAGCATCCACGGCTGCCTTGGATGCAACAAGTGCTGGAAGACCAAGAACCAGCGCTGCACGCGCAACGACGACATCATCAACGGCTGCATCGAGAAGATGCTCGCAGCCGACGGCATCCTGCTCGGCTCGCCGACCTACTTCACCGACGTGTCGACCGAGATGAAGGCGCTCATCGATCGCTGCGGCTACGTCGCCAAGGCCAATGACGACATGTTCAAGCGAAAGGTGGGCGCTGCGGTGGTTGCGGTACGTCGAGCGGGCTCCACCCATGCCTTTGACACGATGAACCACCTGTTCACGATCAGCCAGATGATCGTTCCCGGATCCAGCTACTGGAACGTGGGAGTGGGACTGCAGAAAGGCGACGTGGAGAACGATCTGGAGGGCATCCAGACGATGAAGGTGCTGGGAGAGAACATGGCCTGGCTTCTCAAGAAGCTGCACTGAGCCTTCTTCGCTTGATGCCTCCATCGGACCACGCCTAGTCTCGCAGGATGAACGCAGCTTCGGTTTTCCTGGGCGCCGCTGTCGCTTTGGCCGCAGCCGGCTGCTGCACCGTGCCTTCCAGCAACGACTCGCACAAGGAGCCTGCGGCCTCTCCGGATCCCACGCCGATCAGCCCCACGCCGCAGAAGCCGTTCCAGAAGACCACCACGCCCACACCCGCATCTGCGGACGGGATCCCGGACATTCCAGAGGGAAGGTCCAATCCACCCACCGTCGCGGAATGGTCGAACGCCGTCCATGTCAACACCCAGGAGATCAACTCGCGCGCATCGAACTGCTTTCAGAAGGTCGTGCGCGAGTGGCTCAAGATCCACTGCGAAGGCGATGTGCTGCGCGTGGACGAGAAGCAGGGCTTCGGCACGCAGAACGTGGAGCATTTCGAGTCGGTCGTGCCTGGCAAGTATGCCGACTACATCGTGCGTCTCCGCCGCGGTGTGGTGATCACTGCGAAAATCTACCGCACCGAAGGCAACGCAGCCGTCTTCGTCAATTGGCCCGCTGGCGCCCCGAAGCCCGTGCACATCGCCATGGGCAAGGGGACCTGACCCCGACGCTTCTGATTCCAGGTGCCCATGTCCGGCCTGACACGAATCGGCGATCGTCCCTTCTGCCTGGCCGGCTCGGTGGCGTGCATCGCCTCATCGCCCGATGGAAGGCTGATCGCCGCGGGCACGGGCTTTGGCGATGAAATCGTGGTCTGGGAGCGCACAACCGGCAAGGTCGTGGCGCGCGCCCGGCAAGGCGCCGGCTCGGTCGTGTTCGCGAGCAACGACGAGCTCTGGTTCGCCTATGCGCGATTGTTCCGCTGGGATCTCAGCAAGAAGGAACCTGAGGCCGTGGGTGGAGAGCTCGGGTATCCGATCGCCATCGCACCTCGCAACCGGTGGATCGCGGCCTCAGGACGCCCGTCGGAATCCTTTGGCGTGGAGATTCTCGACGCGTCGTCTGCCAGGACGGTCCAGCGCATTGCAGACCATGGCAAGACGGTGCGATCGCTGTCGTTCTCGCGCGACGAGCGATGGCTGGCCATGGGCTTCGAGGACAGCGCGGCGATCGTCGAGGTCGCAAGCGGACGATCTCGACCCGTGCCGGTCCCTTCCAAAGGCACGGGCGTGCAGGTGGCGTTCTCCCCCACCGACGATCGGTTGTTGATTGGACGGGTGGTCGCGGACGAGCTCCTCGTGGCGAGCCACGACGGAGCGATCGAGTCGACGATGGAGCTGCCCAACAACCTCGACACATTCATCTGGGCGCCTGATGGCTCGAGACTTGCGGTGGCCTTCAACCATGGGGAGATCTGCTTGCTTGCGTTTCCAGGAGGCCAGGTCCTCTCGCGCACGCCGAAGCGCGGGCACGACGCAGCGATCGCGTTCGTGGACCAGGGGCGTCTGATTGCGGAATCAGGCCACCACGCGATCGGATTCATCGATGCGTCCACGGGCGATCGCCTTGCCGAGGGCGAGGGGCATGACGACGGGGTCAGCGCGCTGTCGGTATCCCCCGACGGATTGCTGCTCGCGACCGCGGGCGGATTCGACATGACGATACGGTTGTGGAGCACGCTGGATGGCAGCCACGTGCACACGTTTCGTGGTCACTCCAACGGTGTGAGGGTGGTGGCTTTCTCACCCAAGGGCGATGCGCTCGTGTCCGGGGCGCGGGATGGCGCGTTGCGGTGTTTCGATGTGCGGACGTTTCGCGAGCGGTTCGTGGTGGATCGGGCGCATGACGGGGCAGACGTGACAGCCGTGGCATGGATGGCGGACGGGTCGTCGATTGCGACGATGGGTCAGGACGGCCGCGTGGTGCTGCGCGATCCGGACGACGGCCGCGTGGCAAGGGAGATCAGGTCGCACGCGGGCACGAGCACGCTGGAATCGCCGGGGCTCGCAGTATCTCCGGATGGAAAGCTGATCGCATCGGTCGGGGTGCAGGGCGACCTGAGGGTCTACCAGCTTTCGACCTGCAGAGAAGTGTTCTCGCGCGAGGGAGCGACACCTCCGGTGGTGTCTTTTGCGCCGGATGCGCCCTGGCTCGCTTTCAGGGTCGACTCTGACGTCGTCGTCGTGGAGCTGCCGGGCGGCCGCGAGGTCGGGAAGCACACGTTTGCCTCCCCATCGCGGATCGCACTGGGTCCGGAGGGAGTGCTCGCAGCCGTGTCCCACGCAAGCAGCGTGGCACTCTTTGATCTGAAGCGCGGGGCGATCCGTTGCACGTGGGGACCTGAGCATGGGATTCCCACCGAAGTTGCGTTCGCGCCCGATGGCAGGCTTGCGGTTGGCTACGCACACGGCAGCGCAGCTCTGATCCCGGTGCCCGACCGCGAGCTCACCCGAGCCGAGAAGCGAGATCGCAAGCGGCAAGCCGCGCTCGCATCCGTCACGGCGCTCGTCGACAAGCTGGCAGAGCATCGCGAGATGCATGGATATCGCGATGCGCCGAGGGCCTCGGATCTCGATGCCGATGGGTGCGGTGTGCGCCTATCGCGGTCCGGTGTGGAGCTGCACGTGCGCGTGACGCCTCTGCAAGAGGGGTGCAGCGTGCAGCTGACGGTCGGTGTGCAAGACAGGGATGCAGGGGCGGCGGACTCGAAGCTGGCTGGCCTGATCGGTTGGTTGAGCAGAAAGATCGGCCGTACGAAGCTCGAAGCGGATGAGCTTGCGTGGCTCACCGAAGCGCTCGGAGAGCGACCGCCGGCAGGGAGCGCGGTCGTGCGGGATCGAGGGGCGATGATCGTCACAATCCCTCTGTCCGAGCTCCCCACCCCGCAACGCCTGGAGCAATGGGTGCGAGGGATCGGCAGCCGCGTGGCTCGATAGCGTCGGGCACGCGTACCTAGAGTGCCCCCTGCGACTTCAACCATCCGATGTACGCTCGCAGGTTGTTCTCCAGCTTGGCGAGCGGGGTAGCCGGGTGCGGCTGCTTGCTGTCGTAGGATGTGGCGAAGCGTCCGTCCTGGTAGCTGATGACGATGATGTGCTCCTTCTTCTGCTTCTCGAGCTCCATCAGCGCGCGCATCTCGGCGTGCGAGATCATCTTGCTGAAGTCGTTGCCATCCTTGCCGTTCACCTTGCCCATGTTGCCGCGGAATCCAGCTGGATCCTCGAGCTTCTGCCATTCCACGAAGATCCATCCCACCTTCTTCACGGCATCGTAGCCGTCGAGCTCCACCTCGATCCCTGGACGGCTGAACTGGACCTTGCTGTTGGCGCGGATGCCGGCTGACATGAGCACGCGCTCCACGACTGGACGCACCTGCTGCTCGCTCAGGCGTGCTGGAGCCCCGGTGCCGTAGGGCGTCCAATGGATGGGAAGGTGCGACGCTTCCCAGCTGAACGCGTGAGGAAGCTGCAATCCGATCGCTGGCAACGGCGCTGGCTGTGGCGGCTCAGGCGGCGGTGCCACGGCTGTGGGCTCCGGCAGTACGGGAAGAGCTGCGTCGGCCTCGACGGCCATGGTGGAGACCGGCGCCGGAGGCGGAGGAGGGGGAGGGGGGGCAGGCTCTGTGGTGACCACCGGTGGCGGCGAGGCGCCTGCGCACGCGCTCGCTGCGGTGGCAGCCACGAGCGCGGACACGAGGGAAGAGGGTGCGAGAAACGGCCAAGGCCCCAGAGGGCGCTCGCGAAGCGCAGCTTGCAGATCGTCGGCCGCTGGGTAGCTGGGGGGCGCGTAGTGGCGCAGCGGGCGGACTTCGAGCGGGCGTCGGAATGCCATGAGCTTACCTCTCAGCTGCTTCGAGGATGTCCTCGGCTACGGACAGGATCGGAAAGGCTGCGTTGTAGTGCTTGTGGATGAACATCGTGTTTCGCCGGGAGAACAGCCTGCTCGCCAGGACATCGGCCATCGGCATGAGCATTCTTTCGTGCTCGCATAGGACAGGCGACACCTGCGCGAGGTTCCCGGTGGTCGCCCAGTTCACACATGCGCACCAGCACGAGCAGCGCCCCAGCAACGCACAACCCTGGCACTGGGGCTTGGCCGCCTCGCTGGCCTCGTGAAAGCGCTCGCGCGCCAGAGGCTCGAACCCGGTGGACACATGCCCCAGCACGTGCCCCCCTCCCTGGTCATCGCCCACGAACTGCACGCATGGGTAGATACGTCCCGAGGGGCTGACCGAGAACTGGTGCATCCCAGCAGTGCACCGCTCCTCTTCGGTGCAGGGGCCACGCACCCGCGTTCGAATCCGGGCGTCAAAGCAGCTCAGAAAGAAGCGATCTCCCCGAAGCGTCTTCTTCTCGTAGAGCCTGGCTGCCTTCTCGTAGGCATGGCCGAGCCGCTCGAGAGAGCTGCGATCCCAGGGCCCCTGGTAGTTGATCGACGTCGAGACGTGGCGGACGCCGAGGCCGAAGACGAACTCCAGGGACTGCGGGAGCAGGCTCGCGGTATCTGGCGAGATCACCATCTGCACGTGCAGGTAAGGATTGTTGGCCAGCAGCAGCGGAATGCTCCGGACGGTCTGGGCAAAGCTGCCTTCGCCGCCGGACAGCGTGCGGTGCCGATCGTGCGCTTCGCGGCATCCATCCAGGCTCACGCTGATCGACACCTGGTGCTGTGCTGCCCACGCAACCACGTCGTCGTCGACGAGCGTGCCGTTGGTGACCACCTGGAAGTAGAAGCGTGCTTGTCCACACAGCCCCAGTTCGCAGTCCTGGACCACCTGCTCGATCAGGCTCCGCTCGAGCAGCGGCTCGCCGCCGAAGAACATGACGTGCACGTCGGTTGCCTGGCTTGCTGCAAGCGACACTGCCTGGCGAGCGGTCGCCCGATCCATACGCGCACGGGTCTTGGGCGAAGCGTAGCAGTAGTCGCACCGAAGGTTGCAGTCGCCCGTGACGTGCAGGTTGACGATCACTGCCCAATGATACCCCTCGGAAGCCGAGAACATCCCCTGAAGTAGGGAGCCACGCCCGGTGCGGTCGATGAGCTGGGACGACGCACCACGTCAGGGACTTTTTTTCTGGACGTCCCGCTACCGACAGGTAAATCTGTCGGGCGCTGAAGGAAGCCTTGTGCTTCCGAGGTAGGCCAAAACAGAGGAGGAAATAGGGTGGAGCTCTCCAAGATCAGAAGCGCAATGAAGGTCGCAGGCCTCTCGATGGCCATGATCACCCTCGGCATCAGCGTATCGGACTGCTCGCTCGTCAGGCTGTTCCTGAAGTCCCAGAAACACGCCGCGATTGCCTTTGATGAGAAGACGGGCGGCTGGGGCTACAGCTACGATCAGCTCACCGAGGATCTTGCCAAGCAGGCTGCGACAGCCAAGTGCCCCACGTGCACGGTGCGCCTTTCCTGGAATCAGGGGTGCGGCGCGTTGGCGCAGTCGGCCGCCAAGAAGGACGTCATGACGGCGGCGACCGGAACCACTCGCCTGGCTGCGGAAGGCGCTGCCAAGGCCGAGTGCCTTTCCAAGGGCGGTGGCACCTGCAACATCGTCGTCTGGGCCTGCAACAGCAAGTAAGGGGCCTCCCAGCCCGAGGCTCCTCGGAAGTCCGGGGCTGAGACCGCGAGCAGGCAGGCTCCCCACGTGAGGCACTTCAGGTGTCTCGGGGAACCTGCCGTGCTCGGTGCTGGATGCGCGCTGCTGCCCTCGGTACGGGGTAGAATTCGATGCGGGGTGCATAGTGCGATCCGGAGCCATGGACACGATCATCCTTCCAGAGGGAAGCAAGCCGGTGCGCCAGCTGTCGGAGCTTCCTCCGGTTCGGCTTTCTTGCGCGGTTCTGGCTGCAGCCTGTGTGGCTGGCTGCGCAGCAGCCCGGCACCCGGACCCACCGGGCGGCGCTCCGACTGAACGCTGCATGAGCGTCAAGGAAGTGGTCTCCGTGCTCGGCACACGCCAGAAGCCGGCTCTGAAACCGGAGCTGGAGCTTGGCATCGCTCTCCGATCGCCGCGTGCTCTCAAGCCTGGAGAGACCATCCACATCGATGCGTTCCTGCGCAATCGATCGAAGGACCGTCACTACTGGGTGCTCAAGCCGCTGGACGGCGATTTTGCCCTGCCAGGGCGAGATCCGCAGATCGTGATGATGGAGGAGTGGGACAACGGCCAAGGCATGCGCTGCAGCATGGTGCACGAGCCCGGGTATGCGTGGTGTGGCAACGCCTACGACGTCCCTGCCCGCGCGGACATCGTCGACCTCGCGCCTGGAGCGGTCCTGGAGCTGGGCCCGATGTTCGGCGGCAGATACGTGCCCAGCCGAAAGCAGGCGGGCCGGCAATGGCTGTATGCCACGTATCGGTATCACGGAGACTGCAAGCCCACCGTGTCTGGAGAGCAGTCCGGCGCGGAGCCGGGCGCGTTTGCCGACAGGCAATCCGATGTCCAGGGGCTTTGTCAGATGCCAGGATACTGGCTTGTGAGCGAGCCGGTGGAGGTCGAAGTCACTCTTCCGGCGGGGCCCTACTGACGTGCTGCCCGCCTTCGTCGTATCACGCTGATCGCAATCGCGGCCACAACCATAGCCCCGTTCGATCCGTTCGAGCGATCCGGGGTACGGCATCCGCACCCGCTGGTGTCGCTGCCCGGCTCAGCCGCAGCGCCGGCAGCACCCGCCGAGCCGCCAGTCTGCGGGCCAGCGGTCCCGGCGGCACCGGCCTTGCCACTGGAACCGCCAACACCAGCGCTCGCACCACTGCCCGCCGTGCCGCCTGTGCTCGCTCCGCCTGCACCCGCGCCGCCCACACCCGCACCGCCTGCACCCGCGTCCTGTGATGTGCAGACGCCCGACTGGCACATGCCGCCGGGACATGGAGCCCCGTCGGGTTTCGCTGGATTCGAGCATTGCCCGGTGGAGGGGGCACAAGAGCCAACATCGTGACAAGCGTCGAGAGCAGTACAGGTCACCGGGGTTGAGCCCGTGCAGACTCCGGCTTGGCAGGTGTCCAGCTGCGTGCAAGCAGAGCCGTCGTTGCATCCGGTCCCATCGGCCTTCACGAGATTCGGGCACCCCGATGTCGGGTCGCATGTTCCCGCCTCGTGGCACGCGTCTGAAGCCGTGCACGTCACGGGCCCGCAGATGCCGTCCGCTGCAGCGCCAGCTGACTGGCTGCACGCAAGGCAGTCGAGCGGGTTACCTCCGCCGCACCCGTCGGCACAGCAAACACCGTCGACGCAGTAGGTGCTGTTGCAGTCCGCTCCGACGTTGCAGGGGTCTCCCTGTTGACCCTGGCCCAACAAGAACACGTATGCCGCGCCGACAGTGCTGTCCGCTCCAATGGCACCGACCACGACCGTGTTGCTGGACAGGCACACGGCGTATCCGAATTGATCGCCATCCATGCCATCGCTGGCCGTGAGTTTCGCCTGCTCCGTCCAGTTGGTCGCGTCGCGCTTGAACACATACGCCGCGCCCGCGCCCTTTGTGCGGGCGCCGACAACGGCCGTGTCGCCGGAGATCGCCACGGCATGACCGAAGCGGTCGCTGTCATCGCCATCCGCTGCGGTGAGCTTGGCGTGCTGCGTCCAGGTCGTTCCAACCCGCTCGAACACATAGGCCGCGCCGGAGTCGCCATCGGTCCAGGGCGCGCCGACGATGGTCCTGTCGCCCGAGACTGCCACAGAATAGGCGAAGTACTCGGCCAAGGGGTCATTGGGCGTGAGCTTGGCTTGCTGGTACCAGTTGGTGCCGTTTCGCACGAACACGTATGCCCCCTTGAAGGCCACGCTGACGACCGCCGTGTCGCCAGAGAGTCCCGCTGCGGTGCCGAACTTCTGGTTGGCCACTCCGTCACTGGCGGTCAGCTTGGCCTGCTGGGACCAGTTGGTGCCGTTTCGCACGAACACGTATGCGGCGCCGGCGGCGTTATCCGTGCTATATGCCCCTATCAGGGCGGTGTCTCCCTCGATGCTCACTGCGCTGCCGAACATCCCGGCGTCTGGCGGACTCAGCTTGGCCTGCTGCGACCAGGTGTTGCCGTTGCGAACGAAGACATAGGCAGCGCCGATGACGCCCTGCAAGTACGCGCCCACGATGGCCGTTTCACCCGAGATGCTAACCGTGTCGCCGAAGGATCCGTCGATCGCGCCTGAAGGCGTGAGCTTGGCCTGCTCGGTCCACGTGTTGCCGCTGCGAACAAAGACATAGGCTGCGCCCGTATGCATACTCACGTCGGACTTGCCGACGATGGCGGTCTTGCCCGAGATGCTAACCGACCCACCCAGGCTGTCGTCAGCCACGCCGTCGCTTGCTGTCAGTTTCGCTTGCTGAACCACGACGAGTGGATCCACCGAGATCGGGTAGGCAGCCTCGGAATCGTCGATCACCAGCTGAACTGCATTCCCCGCGACCTGCATTCGCGCGGCGAGTTCGCTCCCACGCGAGTCTATGGCAGCGAGACCCCGATAGAACGCTCGGGCTCTGCCCGCGCGGTCGCGTAGTCGCACGACGTCGCTGGCGTCCCCTGCAAGCTCCGGCTCGAGCCCTTCGAAGCGTGTCTCGATCGTCAGCTCGCCGGTCCCAACTGGCCGCGCATCGATTCGATAGCTTTGCTCGAGCCCGAGCGGACCTGCGAGATATCGCTCCTCCATACCCGCTCGTTGGAGCACGACTTCCTGCCCTTCGGCGCGCGACGCCTCCAGGTGAGGCGCCTCATGCTGCGCGCTGCGACGTCCGACGCTCGTGGTTCGAACGGTGAGGACGAAGGAATCATGTGCAGCTATTGAGACCTGGCCGCCTGCAAGGGACACGCGCGCTTCAGCGCCGAAGTCGCCGATGCGTGTTGCGAGCGCCCCGTCCTGAAGACTGAAGTCGTAGCCTGGGGCCCTCTGCATCGAGCGAATCGCTGCCATCCGAAGCGCCGCAGGCAACGGCGTGCCAGGCTTCCGCGTTTCCTGAACATGGTTCGCTGCCTCGCAGGTGGACACACCCGCCGCCTGAGCTCCGACCCCCCATAGGAGAATCAGCAACACAAGCGCTGCCAGCGCTCCACGCCCGGTGGACGTGTGAACGATGGAGTGTCGCACTTCCGCATTGACCTCCGCGCGAGTTCTATGAGGCTGTGTCATGGGGCTTCCATCCGGCAGCAGAATAAGGGCGCAATGCAGGTTTTACGCTGGTTCCCCGACGTCGCGGTCGCTGCCAGCGACAGAGACCTCAGGTATTCTCGGTCCCCGTCGAAGGGCGCGCAAGCGAAAAGCTCAGCGTGCTCGCTCGGCGTTCGACTTGCTGTTACGGAAATCTCTCCACCCTGTCCGCCTTGCCGTCGCCATCCAGGTCATATTCCTTGCGAACCAGCCTGCCCCCCTCGTAGAAGCTGCGCACGTCCGGTCTGCCGTCAAAGTCCAGATCCATCTCTTCGCGCACCAGCTGACCAGCCTCATAGTAGCGCACGATATCGGGTTTTCCGTCGCCGTTCACATCGACTTGACGCTTGTCCACCAAGGGCACGGCTGCGGGGGAAGGCGCGGGTTCTGCAGCTCCCGGGACCGAAACGACAGTTGCCGGAGACGGGGAAATCGGTGTGGGGGCGACCACCACGGTCTGCTCGGGCTCGCTGCGGACCGGGGCACAGGCGACCGCAAGCACGGCCAGTCCCGTGAAGAGCCATCGAAGCGATTTCACGGCTGCGCTCAACGGAAGCTGTCCCTACCGCGGGGAGTGCGGGACACCAACCATGACGTTCGATGCCTTGACGATGGCATAGGCCTCGGCCCCCTTCTTCAGGCCGAGCGATCGAACCGATGGTAGGGTGATGATGGATACGATGTCGATGCCAGGAGCGATTTCGATCGTCACCTCGGCATTGACCGTGCCCTTTGCGATCGCTTTGACCTTGCCCTTGAGCACGTTGCGCGCGCTGATCTTCATGGGGGATCTCCTGGTGGCCGGTTGGACCCGATGTCCCGGCCGAGCATAGGGGTCAGGGCTCGGAGGGTCAACTGCACCCGGCGCGAACCCAGGCCAGCCCACCATCTCACCGATCGCAACTTGTGGCGGGCTTTCCTCGGGCCCGCAAGCCGCGCCGCCGCCCCGGGCTGCGGCGTCACGTCTTGCATCGGGCCCTTCGGAGTCGCTATGCGGCCCGACCCTCGCGATGCAGCCAGTGCCGTCCATGCCAGTCTCTTTGCACTGCGCGAAAGGAGACTGGCATGGACGGCAACAGCTTCGCACCCTTCCCGCATCACAGGCTTCAGGCCTATCAGGTCGCACTCGACTTCGTGCGACTAATTCACTCGACGCGAATCCAGGACGCCGAGATGCGCAAGCACGCGAGAGCCAGCGCGGGCTCGTGCGCGCGCAATCTGGCCGAGGGATCGGGACGCCGCAGCCGATGCGACAAGCATCGCTGCTACGGCATCGCCCTGGGCGAGCTATGCGAAGCCATCGCAGCCGTGGAGATCGACAACGGCCTGGGCGGCTGCTCCGACGATCAGCTCCTGGCCGTGCACCTGCTCGGCAGCCGGCTCAACGCGATGCTCACGCCCCTTGCCCGCTGATCCAAGTCGCCGCGCAGAGGGCTTCGGCTCTCTGCGCGGATCGGCATACGGCCGAGGGCGCAGGGCCGAGGGCGCGGGGGGGAGGGACGAAGGAGGAAGGGGCCTGCGATGTTGATGCCGCCCAGGCGTCGGCCTTGGGCCCGTCGCCTAGTCTTCGCCCGCCTCGGGCGTGCCTGCTTCCCCGTCCTCGCCCGCGTCGGGCCCGCCTGCTTCCCCATCTTTGCCGCCTTCGGGCGTGCCCTTGCAGATGGGCCAGGAGACCTCTCCGCACGGGCCCGAGAACGTGTGGGACTTGTCGCACCAGGTGCCTTGCCCGGTCGACTCGCATTGCTCGTCCGAAATACAAGGCATGGGGCCGTAGTAGACGCCAACGTCGCAGACCGTGGCATCGGAGTCAGGTACGCCTGAATCCAGGTCCTCGCCGCCTGAGTCCACGGGCTCGGCTGGTGGATCCGAGCTGCTGCAGGCGGATAGGGCACATCCCACGGGAACCAGAGACAGCGGAAGCAGGCCCCACAGAAGCTGTCTCACACCACGGAAGGAAGTTCGCATCAGGTTGTCCTCAGCGTGCAATGGCACACGGCTCGGCTCTCGTATGGTTTCAGAGTTGCCACTGCACGGACCGTGCCCCACCTGCGGACTCGAGTATTTCCGCGCGATCCGCGCGTCTTGCCCAGTCGCTGGCACACAGGCCAGCGCAGGACTGGCACACATGGGCACCCACGACGTGGCCCCTGCGCTCGTGAACGGTGCTCTAACGGAGCGCTCCGAGCGGATCGTTGGGCAGCGCGCTTCCCACCGGCCACGCAACATACGTGGTGCGTCGCGAATGGCTCCACGCGCTCTCGAGCTCCGCTCGCTTGTAGGTGACCTGCACCGTCCCATCCGTGGAGAACCACGGATCGTTGCACACCACATCCCCCTGCTCCGTGAACCCACGGACCACGATCAGATGCCCGTCCGTCGATGCCCCGGGTGCCCCAGTCAAGGCTCCCCCGCTGAACGAGATGCTGATCGCAACCGGGATGTCAGCCGCGATCAATCGCTCAATCTGATCGAACGACGAAACGCGAGAAATCATGCCATGCAGCAATCCATCACCCATCGACGAGATATGCGCGGTGTTGAACGGCCAGTTGCCAGTGCCGTCGTAGACCCAGTCGTAGACCCCTGCTGCCGTGTCCGGCACCTTGACATCCAGAGCCGCATTGCCGAGCTTGGCTCCCCAGTAGAGCATCAGCATGGTCGACGACGTTGGCGAGCACCAGACTCCGCCCTCAGGATAGGCGAGCTGAGAACGCCCTGGTACGTCGAGGATCTTTCCTCGAGCCGCTGGCGTATGGGAATCGGCGGGTTGCTGCGCGGCCTTGTCGGTGACCATGGCAGTGAGCGCACGCAGGCGAGGAACAGCATTCGGCTCTGCAGCGAACAGCTGCACGGTCAGCCGGAGCGCATCGCCCTTGCTCTTGAGCGCGAGCGTATCGGTCCTTACCGCGGCTGTTGCATCATCCTGGCCGTCCACGCTGTGGCGTTGGACCGTGTCGGTCGAGGAGGCCCAGATCCCGAGTACGTAGTCCTTGGACCATGCGCCGCCGGAGCGCACCGCGAGATCGATCTCGATCCAGCTTCCTGCGGGCGTGGTTGCCTCAAAGGAAGGTACGACCTCGTCAAAGGCAGAGGCGCTGGTCCACTCCACGGAGCGCGCCAGGCCGAAGCGGTAGGCCCCGCCGTTGTAGTAGTTGCCGCCGTTCCAACCCTTGGAGCCGTACGGATCCGTCCCCTGCTTGCCGGCTCCTTGGGGAAGCTCGATCGCGCCATCCGCTGCCACGATCGCGTCTTCCAGCGCAAACGAGGCGAATTCCCCGGACGCGGCGCGGGCGACAAACATCGGGCCGTGCTGCTCCGGGACCGGACCAGCTTCGGCTTCTGGAATCTGCCCGTCCGTGTCCTGCGCGTCAGGCGATGCCAGCTCGTCCGTGGCCGCGTCCTTGAATTCGACGGTGGTCGGAGGCGTGTCCGGCGTTGACGACGAGCAACCGGCTTGGGCCACAACGCAGAGCATCATCCACGGGAGACGAAGGGTGGCTCTCATGGAAATGGAATACGCCAATCAGCGCGGGGTCGCAATTCCACGATCCTTCCCCTGGTGCCCTTGGCATGGTGATATGATTGTCCTTCCATTCGCGTCCCAGGAGAGCTCCCATGAAACGTCTCAGCTCGTTGTTCGTCGTGTCCGCACTCGTCTGCGCTGCCTTGCCGTCCTGCGGTGGCGGCGACGCCAACGTGTTTCCAGGCGGCGGACAAGGGGGCGGGGCCGGAAGCGCGGGCAAAGGTGGCAATGCCGGGGCTGCGGGAACCACCAAGGACGGAGGAACGCCGGACGCTTCACCTGACGGTTCGAGCGCGGGCACTGGAGGGGATGCGAGCACTGACGGGACGCTGCAAGACGCCAAGGCTTGCACGTCCAACACCGAGTGCCAGGCCGACCCTGCCAATCCGGTGTGCAACACGTCCACCGGCAAGTGCGTCGGGTGTCTGCCGACCGACGACACGTGCGGCAGCGGCAAGTACTGCGACCCGGCGACCAACACGTGCGCCACGGGCTGCGCTAGCGATACCGCGTGCGCGTCCGATGCTGCGGTGATGTACTGCGACCTCACCACGCACAAGTGCACGGGGTGCTTGATTGACGACCACTGCCCGGCCGGGTCGGTGTGCGTGTCGGGCGCCTGCGTTGCGGGCTGCACGCAGCAGCATCCGTGCGCGAATTCCGAGACTTGCTGTGGATCGACGTGCGTGAACCTGGCCAGCGACCCGAACAACTGCGCGGCGTGCGGCACCGTGTGCCCAGGTGCGCCCCATGCCTCGGCATCCTGCACAGCGTCGGTCTGCGGCTTGACGTGCGATGCGGGATATTCGGATTGCGACCTCTCGCCGGCCAACGGCTGCGAGAACGACGTGTCCAACGGAGTGTGCGTGTGCCCGCCTGGCACCACGCAGCCCTGCTACGAAGGAGGGCCTGGGACCGAAGGTGTCGGCCCCTGTCATGGGGGCACGGTGACCTGCATTGCCCAGGGCACAGGTTGGGGATTGTGCGAAAACGAAGTGCTGCCGATCATCGAGATCTGCAACAACGGAATCGACGACGACTGCAACGGCGTGGTGGATGACGTGCTGGACACGGATGGCGATGGGTGGACGCGGTGTCAGGGGGATTGCTGCGAGACCACGCTATGCGCGAGCAATCCTGCGATCGTCAACCCGGGCGCGATTGAAGTGGCAGGGGACCTGGTGGACAACGACTGCGACGGAACGGTTGACAACGTGGGCCCCACGACCTGCAGCGGAGCTGCGAAGTTCGCGGGGGTCACGGGCACCGACGTGGCGAACGCGATGGACTTGTGCCAGTTCACCACGGCCAATCCGCCGCTGCCGCAGAAGAAGTGGGGCGTGATCTCGGCGCAGCAGCTGCTGGCGGATGGATCGACGCCGAACGCGACGGCATTGTCGGATCTGCAGAACAAGCAGACCGCCGTGACCACCGCTTTTGGCACCGGAGGTGTGGTGCCCAAGAAGAACGCCACGCTCGCGATCATCTCGTCGGGAATGGCACGCGACTCCAACGACCCGGGATGGGTGAGCCCGGTTTCCGGCACGTCCCTGACCACGTCGATTACGTTCCCTGGCGCCCCGCCGATTTCGACCTACGTGGGCGCGCACAGCGGCGCGCTGCTGCCCGGCCACTGCGGAGCCACGACCTGCGCCGTGGGCACAGGCGCCTACGACTCGGCGAACATCCGGCTGCAGATTCGCGTGCCGACCAATGCCCAGGGGTTCTCCTACGACTTCCGGTTCTTCTCGGCCGAGTACTACACGTACCAATGCACGCAGTACAACGACTACTTCCTTGCCATGCTGACCACCGGGGCAGCGGGCATTCCAGCGGACCACAACATCTCCTTTGACTCGTTGAACAACCCGGTATCGGTGAACAACGGGTTCTTCCAGGACTGCGCGCCCAATGGGAAGAACTGCGGCACCTGCCCGAACGGCACCGGCTCCCTGCTCGGGACCGGGTTCGAGACGGTCAACGGCGGGGCCACGGAGTGGCTGACCACCGACGCACCGATCGTGCCGGGCGAGCTGATGACGCTGGAGCTCGTGGTCTTCGACGTCGGGGATCACATCCTGGACACGCTGGTGCTGCTCGACAACTTCCGCTGGAGCCTGACGCCGGTCACGGTCGGGACGCACGAGTAGGCCGCATAGGCAAGACAACTAGCAACAGGTAACACGGGAATTCGGACGCGAACGACGGAATGTCGGATTCCAGGCAACGGGGCATGCCCGCGAAGCCCGGTTCTCATTTCCAATTCCGGTGTTCCATTGTTGCATGTTGCTAGTTCCCTGCCCGACCCGGTCTACTTCCTGAAAATCTTCTTGAGAATGCCCGGACAGCTGTGCCACCGCTCGGGTGGCGGCCAGCCGTCCAGACAGTTGTCGTCCTGAAAAGCGATCATCGTCGGCGCAGAGCCTTCGGCTCTTGCGGGAAGGATCCACGCGATCTCCTTGGTGGACACCCGCTCGAATCCGCCGACGTTCGTGTGATTGGCGCTGAGCCCACCGAACAACAGGTCATCGCTTCCGGCCCAGCGAGGGGAGTTTAGCCTGGGAATACGCTCGATTTTACCGTCGCTCACGCGCCAGATGCTCCTCCCGAGCAGGTATCGATCTCCTGGACTCCAGCTATCGTACACGAGTTGGTTCAGTTCGGGAGATTCGGGCTTCGCAAGCTCTCTGAGCCGGGTCCCAGATGCAAAGTCCCACACGGACATCTGGGAGACGAGCTTGCTCCCATCATGCGAGAGGCCAAAGCCAGTCATCTCGCAACCGTCAGGAGTCTGCTCGACCTGGACCCCCGATTGCGGAGACCAGAACGACAGCCACTCTCCCATAGCTACCGCAACCCTGTCCCCAGCCCAAACGCTGGCATATCCACCGCAACTGAGACCACCCATCAGCCCGGAGATCGTCTGTCCTGTTGTCATGTCCACGACCACGGGGCCCATCACGTTCGGAAGGGTGATCAGGCCGTACTTTCCGGTTGGGCCGACGTTTGTGGCAGGTACTTTCCCCGGTAGAACCGCTCCTGTCATTGCGTCGAGAACCTGCTTCGGGCCGATTGGCTCACCGTCTCGATCGATTGGCTCGAATGTGATCGTTCTCCCGCTCCTTCCCCAATCGAACCTGCCAACGGGCAGTCGGAATCGGGGGGTACGCGTCCTGGTGTCCATGACCGTGACCTCTCGAGGGGTCGACCAGTACGCGACTGCGTCGCCTCGCGGACTCATTAAGGCTGTCTCGAAGTAGGAGGAAGCCGTCGGCGCAGGTAGCTCCCAGAAAGTGCCCTTGTCAGCATCATAGAATGTCAACCCCGGGCCCCAATCGCCCCGCAACCAGGCTACTGCGCGACGACCCGAGTCATCCTCAAGCAAAGCGGGCAGACCGTATAGGCACCGCGAGCGCTCATCATCGGGATCAGCGGTCTCTTTGCATACAGGTCTCCTTTTCTTGCGGTGCTCGATCAATACTCCCTTGTCGTTCCAGACATTCCGCGTGCCGTTTGATCCAACGGCCAGGATGAGGCCCCTCGTCCTGGTCGTGCGGGCGCAGACAATCGGCTCCCCTTCTGGGTCCCGCACCACCAGGCGATTGTCGCCGGTTGTCACGTCGAAAATGCCCAGGTACTCGTCGACGGTCCACAGGTCGCGCTCGTAGTCGGCGAAACTCCCAAGATGAGCGCCCTGCAGTCGAGGTAGTTCCGGGTATCTGTCCGGGGTCTCCGCTGTCTTGCCGGAAGCGGCTGGCGCCACGCACGCCTGGGAAGAAGGCGTCGGGGCAGGAAGGGCGGGGGAGGTCAGCGTGAGGGGACGGGTGCGGGCCGCAGGCTTGTGAGCTTCGCAAGCGCCCAGAACGAACAACGGCACGGAGCTGACCACGATCGCAGCAATTCTCAGGTGCTCGCTCAGCATCGATCCACCGTTGGGTCCGGACTCGCAGCAGACGCCCTCATGGTACACCTCGCGCTGGCCCGCATCCACCATGCGTGGTCGGGTTGCCTGCATCGATCGGGCCCTGGTTGACTGCCGGTGTCGAGTCGCTGCATTATCGCCTCTCCAGAGGCAGCGGATATCAGGATCGGAAGCACCCATGGTCTACTGGCGTTGGAAAAGGCTTGCGCAGCTCGCGATTCTGGTGACGGTCGTCCCTTCGGTGCTCGGCGCATTCGGAGGCATCATCGCGGCTGTCGTGATGCGCTCGCCGTCCTTCCTCGTCGTGACTGGCGCTGCCTTCGTGTACATGGTTCCGAGTGGGATCTTGTCGATGGTGACCGTGGGCATGCACGCCCGCACCTTGCGCAAGGCCATTGCCGATCAACTCGGGCTGCCCGTGGTGGACAACAAGGTGCAAGGCGTGCTGGAGGGTGTCGAGATTGACACGGTGACCGTGAGGACTTCGGGTCGAAACGGGACCAACAGGGCGATGTTCCGGTTTCGCATCTTCGGCCCAGGCATCGGCTGCCAGGTCTATCCGACACGCGGCTACCAGCGCTGCATGAATGACGAGCCCGAGGTCCTGACAGGCGACCCGGTCTTTGACCCCCGCTTCGTCGTCAACTCGCGCGACGCCAACGCTGCGCGCACCTACCTCGATGGGCGCAAGCGTCAGCTGTTGTTGCAGCTCGACGAGGCATGCCGCCGGATGTGGTTCCTTCGTCCCGACGGACTGTTCCTAAACTACGGAAACGAGCTTGGGCACGATGACGAGACCGGGGCGGCCCTGATCCGATCCATGACGGCCTGGGCCAAGGCCCTCATGCCTGCGGGGAGATAGACACCGCCTCTCCCACTGCTGGAATCTGCAGTCGCTTACGGTCCAATCCCCGGCGCTCCCACTCTGCCTGCAAGCGAATCGGGGGTTCGTCGAGCGGCTCGTCGGTCAGCTTGAATGTGCCCCAGTGCATGGCCAGAAAGTGGCGCGCACCGACATCGACGAAAGCCTGGACTGCCTGCTCCGGGTTCATGTGCTGGCGCTCCATGAACCAGGCCGGATCATAAGCGCCTATGGGGAGCATCGCCGCGTCGATCCCAGGAAAACGGCGCCCAATCTCCTGAAAGCCTTCAAACTTTGCCGTGTCTCCTGCGTGGTAGAGCGTCGTCGAACCCTGGATCACGAACCCTCCCCACAGCGTACGATTGCCGTCGAATGCGCCTCGCCGGCTCCAGTGCTGCGAAGGCACGAACGCTACCGTGACCGCCCCGATCTCGACCTTGTCCCACCAGACGAGCTCGGTGCACTGCAGCCCGGCCGCGGACAGCGACGGCGCCATCCCCAATCCGGCGATCACCCGAGACCGCACGCCAACCAGCGTTGGAAGGTCCATGTGGTCATAGTGATTGTGGGACACCAGCTGTGCATCGACGGGTGGAAGGTCCTCGAGCCGCACAGGGACCGCTGCGTTGCGCGGCGAAAACCCCGGTCCCCGCGCAGACAGGTACGGGTCGATCAGCAGCGATACGCCATCGAGCTGCACGAGCCACGAAGCGTGGCCGAGCCAGGTGAGGCGGGCAGGTTGCCCTGAAGCGGGCGGTTCGCGCAGCAGGGCCGGGTCCGTGGAGACCTGCGGAACAGCAGCGCGACGCGGCGACTTGCGCCGACGCCCTGCGATCGAGTCGACGACCGCCCAGCGCAGCACCGACGACAAATCGTTGGGAATCGATCCATCGAGATTGAGGAATCGCCCGCTCGGATCCCGGAGTTGGGCCATCGCATCACCCTCAGGGGAGCCACTCCACGCCGCCGCCCGTGTCGATGACGAGCAGGCGCATACCGCGATCCACGGCCTGATTGGACTCGAACTGGATTTGATGAACTTTGCCAGGCTGCGTGTCGAGCACGACCTTTGCGCCACAGGTCGACGAATGGTCCTCTGGATGGACAAGATCCACGACCATCGCCCACTGCGCTCGCTGCCAGGCGTTCCGGGTGAAGAGTGCCCCCAACGAGGCGAGGAGCAGCAGCAGCGCTGCAGCTCCGGCCAACGCCGAACCAGCGAACCACCACGGGTTGGATTCGAGTGCGCTGTAGGTGGACCACCCGCAGGCGCCAGCCCACAGAAAGGCGAAAAACAGAGTGGTTGCGAACTTCGTAATCTGCGAGTTGCGGTAGACCCTGCCACGTCGGTCGTTCATCACGATCATGGCCCGGGGGCAGAGCTGACCGCCGGATTGCTGGTAGGCTTCGGCGAGCGCGGCCCTGCTCCTCGGCCACGCCGACAGCGCGTACTGCTCCAGGTAGTCAGCGGCTTCCTGCACGCGCCCTGCATGTTCCATGGCGTGCGCATACTGCAGCGCCGAGAATGCGGACGGATCCGCGCCGATCATTCAGCGCCCGCCAACCACCGCGGCGGACTGCTCCACAACGGCCGTGACCACTTTCTGAAGCATGGCCTGGGACGCTGGATCGACCGAGTGCATCCTTGGCAGGTGCACGAACCCGCCGATCCGCCCAGTGCCCTGGATCTTCGTCATGATCGTGTAGAACAGGTTGTTGCACACGTACCTGCCCGGATCGTCGCTCAGCCCGGAGTCAATCGATTCTTCCTGCAGCTGCGCGAGGATCTTGTCCACGGGCAGCAGGGAGGACAGCTGCGCCGGTCCCCCTTCGACGATCGGATCGCCGCCATAGATCACTCCGCGGTTGTCTGGCACGCCTCCGGACACCTCGGCGGTGTCCTTGAGGTTGTACGACGTGGTCTCGAGGTCCACCGCGCATCGACCCTGCCCGAACCCCACGATCACGTCGGGCTTGCACCGCTCGATCGCGTCCGCGACCCAGCCCGGCGCTGCGTCATACTCCACAGGAAGGATCATCCGCATCACGGACACCTGGGGCAGCGACGACGCGTCAAAGCCTTTGACCGCGCGCTCTGCGCTGTTGTCCGAGGTCGAATCCGCAGGGAAGGGCTCAAAACCAGTGAGGAGCACGGCCACCTTGCCAGGCTCGAATGCGCACTCGATCGGCGCGAGGCGGTAGCTGACCCGGCTGGTGGCGCGCACCTGATCGCCTGCCACGGCCTTGACCTTGAAACGGGAAGGGAGGTTGCACGCGGCGAGCAGCGCATCCGCAGGCGCAGTCACAATCAGCCGGAAGTCCGTGGTCTGCTTGGTGGCTTTGCCCGCTGCGATCAGATCGGTCAGCACTTGCGTCTGATCCACGCCATCGCAGTCCGCCTCGAGCTTCGAGCCGGTCGGCGGGTCGTTGAATTCGAATTGCATCTGCGCTCCGGGCGCGAGCACGCCCGAAGCAGGGCTCAGGACCAGCTGACGCTCGGATCGGAACATCTCGAGGTAGTCGATGCGCACCGGGCTGCCGCCGGACCATGCGACCTCGATGGACACCGGTCCTGCGTCGGCCATGGAGAACCGAACGGCGAGGTTCTGCCAGGTCATGGCAGGCCAGCTTTTGCTCATGAACTCCTTGGAGCCGAGCTCGGCGCCTTGCAGGTCACGCACCTTGACGGAGAGCACGGCAGGTCCTGCTGCGGCGTCAGGCTCCTGGGACAGGGCGCGCACGCTCACGGTGAATACGCCCTTGCCGACTGCGGATGCCTTGGCTCGGCACAGGATTCCCGGCGCATGCTTGTCCGCGAGCGCAGCCCACCCCTCGGCTTCTGCCATGCCGGTGTCATGCTCGCAGGCGCTTTCCGCCTCGACCACTGCGGCACCGAAGGGGTGCCCGGCGCTGTCGTACTTGCCGTCGAGGAAGTCCGCGAAGAGGCCGTCCGGGCGCGAATCGCGCGCGGTGCGTCCCGACTCCGCAGCAGCCGAGGGCTCGGACGAGTCCGCGCAGGAGGCGAGAGCGGCTGCCAGAGCGCCCGCGAGCAGCGTGATCCTTGGATAGGTCATTTGCGGGGCGTATCGTATCATTCCGAGGAGGCGATGGCTATTCGGAGCGAACAGGGGTCAGAGGGGTCGGGGGGGCGCTGCTGCGCGGACGGCTCTGATTTCCTAGGGTTCAGGCAGAACGTGGTAGGCTTTGGGCCTGGGGGCCGCGCACACGGCCTTTCGCACATGGAATGCGTACGCTCAGCTTGGTTCTTGGTTGTTGCGGGGCTCTCTCTGCCCGCCTGCTCGCTCGACTTCGACGCTGCATTTGCGGAGCCGTCGTTCAACCCGAAGCCGGACGGCGCGGTAGACGCGCCGCCCGCGCCGGACGCCTCGAAGGACGCTCCTGAAGCAGGCAAGGATGGGCAGAAGGATTCGCCCGTCGATGCGGGCTGCAAGCAGTGCAGCGGGCAGTGCGTGCCCGTGGATGACCCCGCCTACGGCTGCGCTCCGACGTCCTGCTCGCCCTGCAGCGCGCCGCATGTGACCAAGTACGCGTGCCAGGAAGGGCAGTGCCTCGCGCTGACGTGCGAGCCCTGGTGGGGGGATTGCGACACCAGCCTGGTCAACGGATGCGAGACCCAGACCTCGAGCAGCCTCACGAGCTGCGGACAGTGCGGGCACGGTTGTCCGGTGCCGGGCAATGGCACGGCCACATGCACCAGCGGCGTGTGCGGACTGCAGTGCAACTCCGGATACTCTCCCTGCGGCAGCACGTGCGCGAACCTGCTGACCGACCCCAGCAACTGCAGCACGTGTGGCCACGCGTGTCCGCAGCCCTCCAACGCCAGCGTATTCTGTACGAACGGCAGCTGCAGCTACACCTGCAACGCAGGGCTGACCGACTGCAGCGGCGACTGCGTCGATCTGTCCACGGACATCGACTATTGCGGGTCCTGCAACAACACCTGCCCTGCTCCCATAGGAGGCTCGGCCACCTGCGTGGCGGGGCAGTGCGGCACGTCCTGTCCTGGCGGCCAGACCGTCTGCGGCGGCACATGCACCAACACGACCAGCAGCTTGTCGAACTGTGGCGCGTGCGGACGCGCATGCTCGCTGGCCAATGCCCTCGTCACCAACTGCATTTCCGGCGCGTGCAGCCCGGTGTGCAACACCGGCTTCACGGATTGCACCAAGCCGGCTGCTCCCAGCCCGGACGACGGGTGCGAGACCTCGGGCTCTGCCTGTCCTTGACTCGAGGCCACGTGAAAGGGACGACGCGATGACCCTGCCGAGAACGATAGCCTGGTGGATCGCCGTCGCAGTGGCGCCCTGCATTGCGCTGCCCACCGCCTGCGGCAGCTCGGAAGGCACTTCCGCAGGTGGCGTAGGCGGAGCGTCGGCAGATGCAGGAACGGGGGGCGCCGCCGACGCAGCCGTGGACGGAGCAGTTGGGAAGATCGACGGCGCTGCAGGCAGCAAGGATGGCTCGGCGGGCGGCACCGGCGGCGCAGGCGGCTCCCCGTCCGATGCGGCCGCGGGATGCCAGACCGATGCGCAATGCCAGGGAACCAACACCCCCGTCTGCGATCCTGCCACGCACATCTGCGTGAAGTGCGTCAGCAACAGCCACTGCTCAGCTCCGACCCAGTACTGCGACAAGTCCACCAACCAGTGCGTGGGATGTCTGACCCCTGCCAACTGCGGCAGCCCGAACCTCTCCTGTGACTCGATCCTCCACAAGTGCGTTCCGATCTGCTCGTCGAGCGCCCAGTGCGCGCCTCCGCTGTCGACCTGTGACACCACCGAAGGGATCTGCGTGGAGTGCCTGGACGACTCCGGGTGCGAGGGCACGAGCAAACCGGTCTGCGATGCTTCACAGCGATTGTGCAAGCAGTGCAGGGATGACAGCACCTGCACGGCGGAGCACCCCTATTGCGAGACCGGCACAGGCACCTGCGTGCGATGCCTGAGCGATGGCAATTGTGGCGACCCCGCGCTCGTCTGCGTCGGATACAAGTGCGAGTGCACGCCGGACACGGAATCCTGCAATGGCAAGTGCGTCGACACGCAGAGCGACCCTGCACACTGCGGGAGCTGCTACCACAAGTGCAACGCAATCGAGACGTGCTCGGCCGGCAAGTGCATGTGCCCGGGAGGGCTCGAGTCGTGCGGCGGTGAGTGCGCCGACACCCAGAACGATCCCCAGCGGTGCGGCAGCTGCTACAACGGCTGCAAGAGCTCCCAGATCTGTGCTGCAGGCGCGTGCGTGTGCCGGCCAGGGCTCACCGATTGCTCGGGGACATGCCGCGATCTGGGCTACGACCCCAGCCATTGCGGCTCCTGCGGGAACGCCTGCTCCTTCAACCAGACCTGCCAGTCCGGGTCATGCACGAGCGCGTCGTGTCCCGGTTCCATGGACACCTGCCACTCGATGGGCAAGGACTACTGCACAGCGCCGGAGACGGATCCGCTCAACTGTGGGGGGTGCGGAGACAAGTGCGACACCGACGAGGTCTGCGTGGCCGGCAATTGCAGGCGATACGGACCAGCGACCGGCTGCAGCACGTGCCCATGCTCCTCGGTTTGCAGCTCCTACTTCGGTTCCAACGGCACCTGCTGCACCGGTTTCAGCGCTTCGGGCCCGCCGATCTGCGTGAACGGTGGCGCCTGCCCCTGACCTCGAGCGCTACTGCATCCACCGCAGCAGCAGGATGATCAGCATTCCAATCGCGATCACGCCGGCGAACGTCGCGCCGACGACCAGGGGCCAGGTCAGCCCGTCCGTCGAATCATCCGCATGGGCACCCCGGGGCGGGGCCGCGCGGGCGCTGGCCGGGACGTACGGCTCGATCGCAGCTCGAAAGGCCGCGGCCGTCGGGTGGCGTTGCTCCGGATCGCGAGAGATCGCCCGCATGATCTCGTCTGCGAGGGGCGCAGGAAGGTCGGGCCGGGATTGGCCCAGCGGGATGGCATGGCCCCGCCAGGCGTTGCGCCACACCTCTTGTGCGTCCTCGCCTTCAAAGGGGAGGCTGCCCGCCAGCAGCTCGTAGGCGATGATTCCGAGCGAGTAGACGTCCGCGCGCGCATCCGCCTGCCGTGCGCTCTGGGCCTGCTCGGGCGGCATGTACTGCGGTGTCCCCAGCGTGGTATTCGGCTCGGTCAGGCGCGAAGTCGCAGCTTCGGTGGCAGCCAGCGACAGCCCGAAGTCGAAGAGCCTGGCCACAGGGGTCTCCCCCAGGAAGGTGACCAGCACATTGTCCGGTTTGACGTCGCGGTGGATGACCTGGACTTCGTGCGCAGCAGCGAGCCCGGTGGCTATCTGATGGAGCAGCGTGAGCGCGAGCTCGGTGGGAAGCTGACGCTGCTTGCCATCGGAGTACATGATGTCGCGAAGGGGGGTGCCCTCCACGAACTGCATGACCATGTACGGCATCCCGTCGGACTGCCTGCCAACCGCGAGGGTGCGAACCACGTGCGGCGAACGGATCGGCAGGGTCGCCCGCGCTTCGCGAAGGAAGCGTTTCATGGCTCGACGGTCCATCCAGAATGGCTCGTAGGGGATCTTCAGGGCGACCCGACGCTTCTTCTTGGCGTCGTGCGCCTCGTACACGCTGGCCATGCCGCCGGAGCCGATCTTGCGCAGAATCCGGTAGCGATCCGCAATGACGATGCCTGGCTGCAGATCGATCAAGGGTCGTTCCGACGCGGTCATACCATGGCGCTCTGGACACGGAGCCCCCCATTGCCTGGCGCTCTGCGGTATCATGGCTGCCTGGAAGACGCCCGGAGTCCGGAACGCCGACAGAAAGGAAGCCGCCCCGTGAAGCACCCGATTGCATGGCCTGGGCTGGCAGCGTGCGCAGCCGCAGCGACAACGTGCCTCGCGGCCGGAGCCGCCCTCTCATGCGGCTTTGCGAGCGACACGCTCTCCAAGTCGCTCAACCAGCGCGTCGATCAGACCTTGACCGGTAGTGGCCCGTCCTCGTGCACCAAGAACGACGACTGCAAGGGCGATCTGCTCTGCATCGACGGCAAGTGCCAGGATCTTCGTAAGTAGGCTGCCTGCAGCCCGAAGCCTGAAGCCTGCAGCCTATCCCTGCAGGAAGTCGTCGAGCTTGCGCTCGATCCGAGACTCGATCGCCGAACGCGCAGGCCCGAAGCGCAGCGGAAGGTGCAGCTCGATTCGAAGGTCGCTCTCTCCGACCATCACGCGTCCCCTGGCGCCCGCGGCCATTCCAGGGGGTGGGTAGACCTCCAAGGCCCCGTCCTGCCATCGCCACGCCACATGGTGGCGCTCCTGGGCCAGCCGTGCGGCACGCTCCAGCCTCCTGCGCAGCTCTGCCATGGGCAAAGCGTGGGGGCGTCGGACCAGCAGGGGCCTCAGGGTCATGGTGGAAGCAGCTCCACCTCAATCATGACGCTCCGAGGGGAAATGGCGCGTGAAGGTATTGAGGAGGAACGATGCAGCGCGTGTGAAGCTGGCTACTGCTTGATCTGGTTTTCGCTGCAGTTCCAGGCCACGCCCCTAGGCGTACCCGGCACCGCAAGCAGGATCCAAGGCGCGGTGGTCGGGGCGGTGTTGGCAGGGTCTGCGGGCTGGTAGTCGGACGCCGGGACCTTGGCCGGCTGATCCGGCGAGGTCAGGTCGGCCTTGGTAGGATCGGCCTTCTCGACCACGCCATCGGAGAACCAGCACATCGAGCGCCACTCGTCCTCGGACAACGCCTCGCCCTCCTTCAAGGCTGCGCGCTGCCCCGTGGTCTCGTAGGGACCCCTGAAGACCTCGAGGTAGCTCTTCTGGGCCTGCTCGTTGAGATACGCGCGCACGACCGTGTCATCGATCCCGATCTTCGGGCTCAGGTTCTGCTCGAAGTAGACCGTGCTGGTCGCGTGGTCCTGGATGAGCGTGTCCATGACCTCGGAGGGCTTCCAGGTCTGGCGGTGGATCTCGTCGAGCAGCCGCGTGTACATGCTCGTCCAGTTCCAGTACACGGCGCCCAGGGCCGTGGTCAGCGGCTCCTTGGTCTCGTAGTTGCGCCAGCCGTACTGGTTGTCGTTGGCGATGGTCCAGACGTCCTTGAGCCCCCCGGGGGCAACTGTGTGCTTCTCCACGTATCGGGAGATGCGCTGGTTGTCCATCTGGTGCGCCACGACCTCAGCGCCCCCGTCGATCAAGAGCGCAGCTGCGTATTCCTCGGCGAACAGCTTCTCTTCGACCGCATTCGGATCGGAAGCCAGCTTGTAAGTGAACGTCGGGGTCTGGTTGTAGTCGTACCAGAAGCCGACCCAGCGAACCTCGAGCGTCATCTCCGGCACGACGCTTCGGGCGCCGCGAAGGAATGCGTTGGCGTGACGCACGACCTCGGGCGTGATGTAGGAGCCCACGAAGCCGAGTCGCTTGCGGGTCGTGGCCTTTTGCGCTGCGACCTTGCCGGCCACGAACCACGCCTGCTCCAGCCGCCCGAAGTAGGCGCCCATGTTCGTGTTGTTCGCTCGTCCGGAGCAGATCAGGAACTTGACGTCCGGATACTTTGCCGCGCCTGCAGCGATCTGATCCCGATGGTCGAAGGAGTTCGCGATGATGAGCTGCGCGCCCTCCTTGACGAAGTCGTCGATCGCGGTCGTCACGCTCGGTCCAATCAGCCCTTCTTTGTAGCCGAAGTCGACGTAGCCCAGATTGGCCTTTGCTCCGTCGATGCCATCCTGGTGGGTGAGGGTCCAGCCTTCGCCGCCCGAGACCACGCCCACCCAGACTCCGCGCACCTTGAGAGGCAGCTGGCAGAGATTCTTCACGCAGGTGGAAGGCACGGGGCAGTCGACGGACACCTCGCATTTCGCCACGCAGATCCCGCGATCGCACGTGGAGGCGTGGCAGTCGTCGTCGGATGCGCACGCCCCGCCGATCCCGGCCTTCTTGATCTTGCTGTCGACGATGAAGCTGCAACCAGCCGCGAGCAGCGCGGAGCACAGGAGGGGAAGTGCGATGGCCAGAGCACGACAAGTGCGGATCGGGCTGCTCATCTCAAAACTCCCCTGACACGGAAAGGCTGCCGAGTCCCAGCCCAGGCCTGACAACCGGCCCGCGGGCTTCTTTCCTGGGAACCGCCGCTGGCGTGGCGCGCGCAAAGGTGAGGATCATCGTGGTGCCAAACGTCAGCACAGCCGCAGTGGTGAAGATGTCCGACGTCAAGGCGAGGGTCTTGACCGAGGACTGCTTGTCCTCCATCTCGGGCGTGGGCGTGTTGCCTGTGTAGCGCATGTCCTTGAGGTCGTTGGACGCACCCTTGGCGAGCACGCCCGTGATGATGGCGCCGGCTGCCAGAGCTCCGGTGGCGCCCAGGCCCACCCAGGTGAGCGTGGTGACCTTGGACGGGGTCTCCACGTTGACCGTACGGGTTTCGGCCTTGAGCTCGGGGAGGTTGATGAAGACCTTCTTCAGCTCGCCGCCAGCGACCTCGACCACCTGGCTCATGGGCATCCTGCCCTCGCGGGTCGCAGTGACCTTGCGCTTGCCGATGCTCACCAGGATCGGCTCTTCCAGCGGGGTTGTCCCGACCGGCACGTCGTCGACTGCGATCGCAGCACCGAACGTGTTGGTGGTGATCTCGATCCGGCCGACCTGGGCGCGGACCAGTGCTGCCTCTTCCTCGACTTCCTTCTTTCGCTCCGCGGACAGCTCGTTCTTGCCCTCGGACAGGTAGGCATCAAATGCCTTGAGCGCGCAGGCGTAGTCCTGCAGGCGGTAGCAGACCTGCCCGATCTTGTAGCGGAGCTTGTAGGTCGGAGCGAGCTGGTAGGCCTTGCGCAGCTCCGTGAGCGCCCCTTGGTAGTCCTTCTCGTCGAACAGCGCGATACCACGCTGGTAGCGTGCCATCGCCTCGGCCTTCGGGTCGTTGGTGGCCGACGCCGACGAAGCTCCCTGCGGCGCCCCCTGTGCGTGGGAGAGCGCCGGCGACGCGCAGATCATGAGCGCGGCAGCGCATACGAACAACAATCGCAAGGCGTTGGTCAGTCCCATGGGTTGCTCTTGTCGATGGTCTTGATGCGGTCTCTGGGTGTGGACGCGGTCGGCGCTGTCTTCGTGGTATCCGGAGTCGTGGGCGTGGACGCGGGAGGGGTCTTGCTTCCAGGATCGCTGCTCGCCTTGACCGGCGGACGCGTCTCGCCGGGCCTGAGCGGGCGCTCGAGCACGATCGAGATAGCTTGGTCCCGATCCGCGGTCACATCGATGGTCTTGGTCTCGTATCCGTGCGCCTCAGCCCGCACCTTGTGCGTGGAACCGTCTTGCGCGAGGCGACGCGTCGACGGATTCGATGCAAGAGGCGCATCGTCGAAGAACAGACGGCTCGTGGGTGGCACGCCGCTCAAGGTCAGCAGGACCTCTCCGGGCTTGGCCGCATCCGCCGCGGAGTCCGCAGGCGAGGCTGCGAAATCCGAGGGCGATGGGAACGGAGCCGGGGCCGACGAGGCAGCGGGCCCTGCGGTCGCATTCGAGTTGCGCGCTGCCGTGATGAGCAACGCGCTGGCCGCGATCAACAGGGCAAGGCACACGCCGACGACGGCAAGGACGCGCGTGGTCCGGCGACTCGAGCTGTGCGCAGCCGTCTCGACCGTCGCCGGGTCGGCGAGGACTCTGTGCATCGAGGCACTATCGACCTTGCCAGCCCACGCGCCGCCAGGGTTGGACCCGGAAGCGGGCGTCACTGTGGAGCCCCCGGTGGACAAAGAGCCGCCGGTCGTGGTCACCATGCCAACCGACATTCCCCGGATGCGGGGCACGGTGCCCAGGTCAGCATCCGAATCGGGCGAAGCGCTCGACGCATGGCTCAGCTGGCGCTCGATGGCAGCCGTGAGATGGGCTCGGACGTCCGCGAACGTGGAGGCAACGTTGGTGCCGACATCGCGAATCGTGGACTGCGCCCGCATCTCCTCCAGGACTTTCTCCACGTCCTGCTGGAGCTCCATGGCGGTCGCGTAGCGATCGTCACGCTCGCGCGCCATCGCCTTGAGGACGACCTTCTCCAGCCCTGGGTGCACGTTCGGGTTGATGGAGCTGGGCGTCGGGATGTCGCCCTGGATCACGCGGTTGACGATGCGACCGTCGGCATCGCCTTTCCAAAGGCGCTTTCCGGTGGCGACGTGCCAGAGCACCGCGCCCATGGCGAAGATGTCGACACGTCGGTCGATCGGCTCATCGAGGAACTGCTCGGCCGCCATGTAGGCGACCTTGCCTTTGACGACGCCAGCCTTGGTTTCGGTGGAGGAGGTGACGGCCTTGGCAATTCCGAAGTCGAGGACCTTCACCTGGCCGTCGTAGGTCACGAAGATGTTCTGCGGCGAGACATCGCGGTGAACCAGGTTCATCGGGGTGCCGTCGAAGTCACGCAGCTCGTGCACGTAGTGCAGGCCGTTGAGGGCTTCGATCACCACGCGCAGGCACATCGGCACGGTCAAGCCGGTCTTCTGCTCGCGAGCGCGCTTGAGGATCACCGACAGGGGCTGGCCGTCGAGGTACTCCATGACGAGTACGTGCTGCCCGTCGTACTCGGCGATCTCGTAGGTCTGCACCACGTTGGGGTGGTTCAGGCGACCTGCCACGCGCGCTTCATCGAGGAACATCCCGACAGCATCGATCTCGTCGTGCAAGTGCACTCGGATCGTCTTGAGAACGACCAGCTTGGAGAAACCGGACAGCCCGTGGGCGACCGCGAGGTACACGCGTGCCATGCCGCCATGCCCGAGCTCGGCAAGGATGCGGTACTTCCCCAGTACCCGCGGCGCTGGCTCCGTTCGCTCCACTCTTAGCTTCCCGCCTTCCCCTCCACGCTCCGTGACGCTCCCCGCACGAACCCACCACTTGCCGGACTGGTGCGTCCGATATCAGCCGAATTCCTTGACTCCACGATCACTTCCTGGGCCGCTGTGGCGTGATGAGCCGCAGCGCAAGCCGATCTCCGTCTTGCCGATCCGTCCTCCGTCTAGGTCGCCGCGTACTGCCGCGCCGACGTCGGGGCACTATAGATCACGCCTCTCTGCAAGGTCCATAGGTTACGCAGGTGCAGCTGCGGCTGATGAAGGCTGTCCCGTGAAGCGCGCACCCGCGGCGAGCTCCTTGCCCCAAGGCGCGCCACCATTCCCGACTTTCGCGCATGGCCTCCGTTGTCCCGGAACCGCACGCTTCGGCGCTCAGCTCGGGGCGATGTCCCAAGACCCGCATCGGTTCGCCCCCTGGCGGAAATGTCCGGACGTTCGGCCTGGCAGCGGGCTCGCTCGCCCCGTGCGACGCCTCGCCGCGGCTCGCCTGATCAGTCCAACTTCTCCGCAGCGTCGCGCGCTGCCACCTTGTAGCACTCCGCAAGGGTCGGGTAGTTGAACACCGCCTCCAGAAAATAGTCCAGTGTCCCCCCCAACGTCATCACGGCCTGCCCGATGTGAATCGTCTCCGTTGCGTCCGTTCCAATCGCATGCACGCCGAGCAGCTTTCGCGTGTCGCGGTGAAACAGCATCTTGAGCATTCCCGTGTCATCGCCCAGCATCTCTCCCTTGGCGATCTCCCGGTAGTGCGCCACGCCGGTCTCGTACGGGATCCCCGCTGCCGTCAGCTCCTCTTCGTTGCGCCCGATGTAGGCGATCTCCGGGATCGAATAGATGCCGTACGGGAATACGTCCATCGCAGGCAGCTCGCGCTGCCCGAGGATATGGCATGCGGCCCGACGACCCTGCTCCATCGAGGTCGATGCGAGGCTTGGAAATCCGATCACGTCTCCGACCGCATAGATGTGCTCAGCTTCTGTGCGGAAGTGCTCGTCGACCTTGACCAGCCCGCGCTCGGTGGCGCGGATGCCCGCTGTCTCCAGCCCCAGCTGCCCCGCGGTTCCACTGCGCCCGGAAGCCACCATCACCAGCTGCGAGCGGATGCGCTTGCCCGACTCCAGCAGCACACAAGGCGATCCATCCGCCTCTCGCTCGATCCTGCTCACGACCTCGTTCATGCGAAGCGCTACCCCGCGTTTGCGCAAATGATAGGCGAGCGCATCGGTGATCTCGCGATCCACGAATCCAAAGAAGCTGGACGATCGGCTGACCACGGTCACCTCGATGTCCAGCGTGGAGAAGATCGAGGCGTATTCGATCCCGATGACGCCTGCGCCCAGGATGGTCATGCGACGGGGCAGCTCCTTGATCTGGAGCACCTGGTCCGAATCGATGACCGTCTCGTCGTCAAAGGCGATGCTCGCCGGACGGTACGCGGTGGTTCCGGTGGCGATCACGATGTGATCAGCGCGCAGCAGGGTCTCCTGGCCGTTGGCGCTGACCATGACCTCGTTGGGGCCGGTGAAGCGCGCCACGCCGAACACCAGCTCGACCGAATCCCTCGCCATGTGGCGCTGGATGATGTTGAGCTCGCGGTCGATGACGAAATGGGTCCGGACCACCAGGTCGGACATGGTTATCTGGTTCTTCACCGCGTAGCTCGAACCGTAGATGTTGCGCAGGCGCCAGCCGCTCAGGTAAAGCACGCTCTCCCGAAGCGTCTTGCTCGGAATCGTCCCCACGTGCAGGCACACGCCGCCCACCATGCTCCGACGCTCGACGATGGCCACGCGCCGTCCGCGTCGGGCCGCATGCAAGGCCGCCTGCTGGCCGGCAGGGCCGGTTCCTATCACGATTACGTCGTATTGCTTCGCTTCGGTCACGGTCGGTACTTCGTGCTCGCTCTGGCCTGGCTCGTCAAGCCCCGGTCCCTGGGGCTGCCGCCGGCTACCCGTGCGCCGTTTCACCAGTATTCACGGCCGGATTGACAGCCGACGGCTTGTGACGTGAGATGCCGCGATGGTCGAGGCTCGCGTGCGTGTGAGGGCAGGTGCCCAGATTGCCGAGGTGGGAAGCGCCGAGCTCATCATCGGTCGCAGCCTGTACTGCTCGATGCTCCTGGACCACATCTCGGTCTCGCGCGTGCACGCCTCTCTGCGCCGTGTCGGAGACCGTTGCGCTTTGACGGATCTCGGCAGCCGCAACGGCACGCGCGTCAACGGCCAGCGCATTGGCAAGGATCCGGTCCTGGTTGGCCCTGAAGACAGGATCGAGGTGGGCGACGTCCAGCTCGTCCTGGAGTTCGTGCTGGTCTCGCATCGTCGCGAGGTCCAGACCCGAGGTGCGACCTCGATCGTTCCCTCCGAGGCTGACCCTGAAGACACCACCGGCGTGGGGCTCCGCAAGGACGAGGAGAAGCCGGGTGGCTGAGGAGACGCGGCTGCTGCTGGTGGAGCCTGAGCCCGAAGCACGCCATGTGCTCATGCGTTTGCTGGGACGATTCGGCACGCCGAGTGCGGCGGCCACGCTTGCTGCAGCGGTCGAATCGCTGGCCGCGAATTGTCCGGAGGTCCTGCTTCTCGACCCGGATCTGCCGGATGGCGACGGGATGACGCTGATCCGAGCCGCGCGCGCGCAGCTTCCATGGGCGCAGGTCTTCATCCTCGGCTCCGAGAGCCGGGAGGGCGACGTCGGCTGGTTCATCGATTCCGGCGCCAACGACGTGATCATCCGCCCTTTTGACGTCGCCGCCTTCCTTCCGCGCGTCGAGAGGCTCTGCAAAGCCCTGTGCGTGCGCAAAGAGGAATTCGAACGGCTGGCCCAGCTCGAGTCGCGCCTTCGACACGTCGACGGGCTTGCCATGCTCGGCACCCTCATGGCGACGCTCGCGCACGAAGTGGCTGGCCCTCTGAGCGTCATCCGCACCAATGCCGACTTCCTGCGCGCTGATCTGCTCAGCACCGCCGCGCTCGACGAGGACAAACGCAAGGATCTTGCTTTGATCGCCGACGAGATGGATCAAGCTGGGCAGGCGATCCACACGTTCATCACCCGAATCCGGGGGGCTTCTCGACGCAACACGGCCGATGCGGAGGAGTCGAGCCTGGCGCCAGCCGTCGACACCGCGTTGCTCTTTCTCAAGCAGAGGATCACGCTTTCGCGCGTGACCGTTTCCGTGCCGCGCGCAGGCGACTGCCCGGTGGTGTCCCATGTCCCGCACCGTCTGGTGCAGGCGCTCGTCAACGCCATATCCAACGCGATGGAAGCCACGGGGCCAGGGGGACGCGTGGTGGTGCGCTGCAGCGAGCAACCATCGCATGTCCTGATCGAGATCGAGGACGACGGTCCCGGGCTGAGCCAGGATGCGAGGACCCAGGCGCTGGAGCCCTTCTTCACGACCAAGTCTTCGGGCACCGGCCTGGGCATGAGCGTCATCCAGGACGTGATGCAGGAGCACGGCGGCAAGCTCGAGCTCGCCGACACTCCGTCGGGCAAGGGGCTATGCGTGCGCATGCTGTTACCGCGCCGTCGTGGCCCGATCGCCGCTCCCTGATCCCCCTATCCACGTCCAGCACGCAGTACTAGGCTCTGCAACGTCGGGCAACGAGCCCGCCCACAGGGAGCATCGGGATTGCTGGCCGTCGGGATCGACCTCGGAACCGCCTATGCGCGCGTTGCCATGCTTCGCAACGCAGCGGCGGAGCTGGTGCAATTCGCCGATGGCACCCGCAGGTTTCCCGCGGTGATCTCCCTGGCAGGGGATACGGTGCGAACGGGAAACGCCGCGCTGTCCCGGGCCACCACGCACCCGGGGCAGACCGTGCGGGCGATCAAGCGACTGCTCGGCCGATCCGTCGACGATCCGGTGGTGCAGGTGCTGGCATCGCGCCTGCCCTACGGCGTGGAAGCCACGGAGGACGGCGTCAAGCTGCTGCGGCTGGGCGAGCAGCTCTACGAAGTGGAGGAGCTCGCGGCCTCGCTGCTCGCGGACGTGCTCGACGTTGCGATCCAGCATTGCGGCGAGCGGCCGGCTGCGCTGGTTCTCACTGCACCTGCATGGTACGGCCCGGATCAGCGCACGGCGCTCTACGACGTGGCGCGCCGTGCCGAGGTCGGTCCTGTCATCGTCCTCAACGAAGCGACCTGTACCGCACTGTCCCTGCTCGATGCGTCGCAAGGCAACCGCTTCATCGCCATCGTCGACGTGGGCGCCGCTGGAACCACTGCATCGATCCTGGAGACAGGACCCGGCGGCGTGCGCATGGTCTCCACGCTCGGCGATCCGTTCGGGGGCGGCGACGACGTCGACTGGAGCCTGACCGAAGCGTTCGTCGAGTCCTTGAAGGGAGATCTCGGCGAATTCGAGCCGAACGCCTCGGTCCTCGAAATGCTGCGGCAGGCGTGCGAGTCCGCGAAGCAGGGGCTGGGGCAGGTTTCCACCGTGTCGACGGTCATCCCGTTCCTGCCGATCGGATCGGGTGTCGTCAACCAGGAGCTGCAGCTCGATCCGCAGGCTGTCGAAGGGTTCATGGCCGAGGTCGGCGCCCGCGTCGAGCAGGTGTGCGCCGCTGCGCTGGTGGACGCAGGGCTCGATCGAAGTGCGTTGTCCGCGATCTACGCCACAGGCGGCAGCAGCCGTCTGCCCGCAGTGCGCGCGGCGATCGAGCGCGGGCTGGGCACGATCGCTTCGCGTCGTCTCGATCCGGACGGCTCGGTCGCCCTCGGTGCAGCGTATCGCGCTGGCATTCTCGTGGGCATGGTCAAGGCCATTCCGGTCTTCGACGAGCCCACCAGGACTCCTTTGCCAGCGGTGCAGCCGAAACCCAAGCCGAGTGGCGGGAGCGTGCCTGCTGCGCGCGAGAGCCAGGCTGCCGAGATATCTCCTTCCCGCAGCGTGCCGAGCATGGCTGCTGCGCGCGTCAGCCAGGCTCCGGAAGTCTCTGCTCCGCGCAGCGTGCCGAGCACGGCTGCAGTGCGGGTGAGCGAAGCGCCAGCCGAGCGCGAGTGGGTTCCGCCGCCACCGCCGCAAGAGCGCGAGTGGGTTCCGCCGCCATCGCCAGAGGAGCGCGAGTGGGTCCCGCCGCCGCCGCCAGAGGAGCGCGAGTGGGTCCCGCCGCCGCCGCCAGAGGAGCGCGAGTGGGTCCCGCCGCCACAGCCAGAAGAGCGCGAGTGGGTCCCGCCACCGCCCCAGGTCGAGCAGGAGTGGGTTCTGCCACCTCCCCAGGTCGAGCAGGAGTGGGTTCCCCCACCGCCGCAAGGAGAGCAGGAGTGGATCCCTCCTGAGCCTGCAAACCCGATCGCAGAGCAGAAGCCTGCGGGGCCGGCGATCGACGTATCGCTGATCACGACGGGGGTGGACGTAGCGAAGCGCATCGACGCCAGCGCCTTCCGCAACGAGCTGTCGGGGATGCTGCTGTCGCTTCGTGCAGGGACGATCGCGGATGTGCGTCCGAAGAAGAAGCCGCGCGTGCAGGAGGTGCGAGCCAACGAGATCAAGGAAGAGCCCGACGAGATGGCCGATCGCACGATCGAGGTCAACGTGGCTCGGCTGGTGGCGATCTGGTCGCAGCTGGCGTTGGTGATGCAGACCGCGCGGCAGTACAAGTGGGATCACCCTGTGACCCAACGGCAGATGGATCGCGGGATGGAGGAGCTCAAGGCAGCGCTGGCCGACTCGCCGCGCTCGATCGTCTGGAACGTGGGGTCCATCGAGTTCAGCTACCGCGGGCAGACGATCTGGAAGCCGGATCGCGCTCCGTACGATCGGATCCCCTACGAGCTGTTCGCCGAAGGCATTCGTCGCGTACAGCTGCAGCCGGGCTTGACCTATGCGGAGCTGCAGGACTTCCTGGGTGTGCTGCTGCGCGATGCAGCGCTCGGGTTCGGCTCGGACGACGACGCGGCAACGGCGTTGTGGGACAGGAAGCTGGCGCACGTTGCGTGGTACGCGGTGGACGCGTTTGCCGAGGGAGACGATCCGATCTTCGAGGAGCAGCGCGACGAGATTGCCAAGCAGCTTGGCCAGATGGCGACGTTGAGCGACGAAGGCGAAGCAGCGCTCGAGGCACACACCCTGGCGATGCACGAGCTGGCAGAGGTCGCAGCCGCGTCAGGCATCGACCAGGAGATGAAGGACGCGCTATCCGAATCCCTGGAGCCTGAGGCGCAGGAGTGGATGGAGCGCTACGCGATCGGCTATTTGCGTGCCTACGACAACAAGCATCTGGACGGGCCCGAAGGGGCGCGTCTCGGTCCGCTGGGCGACTGGAGCGAGCGGCAGGTGGCCGCCCACGCGCCCGGGGTGGTGCTCGACCTGTTCACCGCGCTCGATGCGGCAGCGCCCATGCTAGGGGAGCCGGCTTCGGGCCAGGTGCGCGACGAGCTGGTACGAACGGTCTTCCCGCCGGCGCGTCTCGGCGCCGTGTTCGAGGAGCTGAAGGGCGAAGCCCATCCCTCGGACACCGCGTTGCTCGGGCTGCGGAGGGTGATGGCGCTGGGCACGGACGAAGGGCTGTTCGAGCCGATCCTGGCGAGCCTGCAGACCCTGCATGCATCGCTGCAGGAGTCTGCGATCGAGTTCGTTTCGCGGCGTGCGGCCGGCCGTGAGATCGCGCTCGGCGAGATGCTCGCGCAGAGCCGACCCGAGATCGCGCTCGCCCTGATTCGCGTGCTTCGGTCCATCGGTACCGTTCCTGCCATACGCGCCATGAACAACGCGTTGCTCTCACCGCACCTGGAGGTGCGTATCGAAGGGCTGGCCGCATTGCCCGAAGCTCCTGCGGAGCGCGCGCGCGATCAGCTGCGTCAGCTGATCGAGGATCCTGACCCGGAGATGCGCATCCAGGTGCTGCAGATGATCATGGATCGTCACGTGGCCGCTGCGGGCCCGATCCTCACGTGGCGCGTGCAGCAGGAGACGTTCTCGTCGCTTCCGCTCGGAGAGCAGCGGCTGCTGTTCCTCGCCGTGGCAGCGCTCAACGTGCGACGCGCCGACGCGCTGGCCGTGGAGTGGCTCAACAAGAAGGCGCTGTTCAGCAACAACGCGCTCGATCAGACCCGTGCGCTGGCTGCCGAGTACCTCGCCACCTCGGACTCCGAGATGGCCTACGAAGCCCTCAAGGAGGCTGCCAAACGACGCATTCTCGGCTCCTCGGCCGTGCGCGACATCGCTGAGAGCTCCATCGAGGTCATCATGCAACGCCGCTCCACGCGTCCGCCGCGCCCCGGGGAGAAGTCATGAAGCCTCCCTTCTCCGGCTCCGAGCGACCCGCAGGCCCGGCCAGCATGCAGACGCCTGCGGCCAGCCGATCCATGCGACCCGGGGGCGAAGCCCTGGATGGAATGGACGCCGCCGGAACCACGCAGCACCGCCGCGCCGCTGGAGCCCGCCTCGTTTTGGCGTTCTATCGTCTCGTCAAGGCGTGCCAGCTGTACGACACCTCCAACGAGGCCGTCCAGCAGCTCGTGCCCGTGGCCGTGCAGACCGTGGCCGACTACTGCGGCCTGTTCGAGGTCGACAGCGTTCGCGTGACCTTCGCCCGCGATCGGGTGTTCGTCAACCGACGCATCATGCGGGCCACCCGGGAAGTCTTCGCACTCGCCATGCAGCTCGGCGGATGGATGGACGCCTGCGGGTTCAACGAGCTCACCATCGATCGTGGGATCGAAGGCAGCTCCGTGCTCGAGGTCGCACGGCTGCTGGTGGAAGCCCAGCGCGGCCCCGCAGCTCTCGAGGCGCTCCAGGAGTGCAACGTGCCGGGTGTGGCCGTTCGCAAGGCGATCGGCCCGGACGTGGATGGCACGCGGGAGTCGGACGAATCCGTGGTGGCGCGGGCGATCAAGAGCTACGCCGCGTCTGTGCTGATCCTGCGGTCGTTCCACCTGCAGCTGGCGCTGGGGAGCACGCGAGGAGCGCACGAGGTCAAGCGCATCGCCCAGAAGCTCGTGGCGATCTCCGAAGTCATGCCAGAGCTGCTCGTCTCGATCGCGTCCGGGGCGCTGGTCGACGATGAGCCTGCGCGCCGGGCAGTCAGCACAGCGGTGATCGCGCTTTCCATGACGCGTTTTCTGACCACGGAGCGGGCGACGCTCACGACAGTCGTGCAAGCGGCCTTGCTCGCGGACTCCGGGGCCGCCTGGAACGGCGCGCCGCTGGAGCCGGAGCTGCTCGCAACCCGCACCCTCGGCGTGCTCGCCGTGATCGGCGAGTTCCACAAGACCTCCCTCCGGCGCAGCGTGGTCGCCTACGAGGCGCTGCACCCGCGCGAAGCCAATCCGCGAGGATCCGAAAGGCCGCGCACCATGCTTGCGACGCTGCTGCACACGGCGCGTCGCTTCAACGAGATCCGCACGCCCTACCCAGGCGTGCCGCCGGTGAGCATCGATCAGACGATCGCCCAGCTGGAAGCCGAGGCCGTGCAGCCGATCGATCAAGCGTGCGCCCGTCTGCTGGTCCGCTCCCTCGGGCTCTTCCCCGCAGGAACCATGGTCGAGCTCAACACGGGGGAAATCGCCCTGGTCCTGGGAGCTCCCGCTGCCACCGCCGACTTCGCCAGGCCGCCAGTCCAGATCATGACCGATGCCGACAAGGCCATGCTCGCAGAGCCGATCGACTTCGATCTCGCCATGCAGCCCGAAGATCCGGCCAGCCGCGTGGTGCGCCGTCCGCTCAACATCCCGAAGACGACCGAGGTTCCGGACTTCGAGGATTGAGGCTACCCGCGCAGCTTCGCGCTGGCGTCGAGCGCACGCAGCGGCTCCAGATCGACCGCGCTCGCCGGGACGAACCGGTCCGCCTCGAACAGCGCAAGCGCCGCTCCCCGAAGCTCGCTGTCCACCTCTCCGGTCAACGCATCTCGCAGCGTTCGGATCGTTGCCTCGGTCAGCGTCGTGCCAGCCGCGAGCACGTCCGACGGAATCGGTCCGGCCAGCCCGATCACCCGCACCGGCGCGTCGTGCCATGGCCCGGTCGGCTCCTGCCCAGGGCCTGCAACGTGCGCGAACGTGGCTCCCACGTCCGCCTTGCCGCCCAGCACATTGCCCACCACCGCGTCGTGGCTTCCCACGAATCCAGCCCGCGAGAAGGTGCGCTCCACGTCCACCCCGTGCGCACGCAGCCACGCCCGCATCACCGTGTGCCCTGCTGCGCTCTGCGGATCCACCCAGGCAATGCGTCGTCCCTTCAGATCCGCCAGCGTTCGGATGGGGCTGTCGTGACGGCAGAACAGCGCTGACCAGTACGACGAGGAGCCGCCCCGCACCGGCACCAATAGCGCAGTTGCGGTCTGCTTCTCGATCGCATGGACCGCCATCAACGGCGGGAGCCAGGCGATGTCGACCTCGTGCTCGAGGACCGAGCGCAGCAGCGCATCGTAGTCCTCATGAGCGCACGCGCTGACCCGCAACCCGGTGGCACGCTCCAGAGCGCTGCAGAAAGCCTCGAGCCTCACGCGCAGGGCTGCCGCAGCGAAGCAGGCAGAAGTCTTGTTGCGCGCTGCGCGAAGTGCGACGCCCACACGGACCCGGGGTCGCTTGGATGAAGCAGGCCCCCGAGCATCGTGCTGTTGCATGGCGCGAGTCTGACGCCCGGACGTGGTGAATTCAACCCTTCAGATCCTTCCATCGCGGACGCACTCTGACCGGTTGCGTCGTTCCGCTTGCCGCCCCATGCCCTCCGTTGGACTCATCTCGTGACCGTCGTCACGAATCATGATACCGAGAAAAGAACGGCACGACGATCACACGAGGCGGATGAAAGACCGGCTTGCAGCGCACCCGGCAGGGCGGGGTCATCAGACCCACGCGCGTTGGACCGTTCAGATGATACTGACGTTCCTGCTCGCGGTCTGCAGCTCGATGGGCTGCAACGTGCAGCGTCCTGCGCGCGTTCCCGGTGAGACCGACATCCGCGTGGTCAGCGTGACCATCCAGTCCAAGACCGCAGAGCCGTTGCAGCTGGAGCTTGGCGAGCTGCCCAACCGCCTGGGCATGCGCGTCGCCTCGCTGATCTATCCGATGCGGAGCTACGGCGTGTTCCGCGAGGCTGAGGATCGGCGCCGGATCACGGCGTACTGGCAGACCTACGGCTACTTCGACGTGCAGGTCGACGAGCCCGAGGTTCGATTCGACGACGCCAAGACCACAGCCGCGATCACCTGGAAAGTGAGCGAGGGGAAGCGCTACCGCATCGGGTCGGTGAACCTGCTTCATGCGCCGGAAGACCACGAGCGGGCGTTGATGCGTCTGATCCCCTTTGGCCCGGGCGAGGCGCGCGTGGACCTCGAGAAGTTCCGCAAGGTGCGCCACACGATGGGGGAGTACCTGCGCCGTAGAGGCTATGGCCACGCCAACATCTACAGCCGCGCGTTCGTCGATCGCTCCAAGCAGGAGATCTACTGGTACTACTACGTCGATACCGGCCCCCGCACCCGGGTCGGCAAGATCATCGTGGACGGCAATGCCCGCGTCCCTGCTGAGCTGATCCTGCGTCGGATCGGCATGCAGCCAGGCGACCCCTACGATCTCGCCACCAAGGAGAAGTCCGAGTGGGACCTGCTCGACACCGGCGACTTTGCAGCCGTGTTCATCCGCTCCAACGTCGACGTCAAGTTCATCGTGCCGGGCACTGCGCCTGATACGGGCGGAGAGCTCAAGGACGAGCAGGTGGACGCCCAGGGAAATCTGGTTCCGCGCAAGCTGCCGTCCGACGTCGACCTCAAGGTGCACGTGGTCGAATCGCCCAGGACGCAGGTCAGGCTGCGGGCTGGCGTGGAAGCGGATCCCACCCGCCTCGACGCATCTGCCGAAAGCCGGCTGTGGCTGCGCGATCTGTTCGGGCCATGGCACCACCTCGTGCTCGAAGGCCGGTTCGGGCATGGGTGGTTGTGGGACGTGGACAAGCGGCCGGACGACCCTTCCGGGTTCTACGGCGAAGCGCTCGCGCGAACGATCCATCCTGGCCTGCTCGGGCGCCTCGGCGACGCCCGGATGACCGCGCGATTCTTCGACGACCTGTACCCGACCTTCCACCTGCGCGAGGTGACCGCAGGGCCGGGCATACGCACAGCGCTCGAACGCAATCTGTTCCTGGACCTCGACCTGTACTTCAGGGCAGGCTGGCAGCTCGGGTTCGGGCCGTTCGACAACGCAGCGCGCGATGCATTCTCCCTTGCGTCGACCGACCGATCCCGCGGCGCCGACGCGGAAGCGGCGCTCACCTGGGACGCGCGCGACAATCCCGTGGAGCCTATGAAAGGGCACATGCTCGCCCTGCGGACCCAGCTTTCGCCGGGGGGCGCCCTTGCCACGCACCGCTGGCTGTCCGTCGTTCCGGATGCGCGAGGATTCATCCCTTTGAGCCCGTCCCTGTCGATCGGTGTGCGCGCCGCAGGAGGATGGGTACTTGCCGCAGGAGACAATGGTGTACCGCTGGGCCCCAGGTTCTTCGGTGGCGGAGCCTACGGCATGCGCGGCTTTGGCAGACATCGCATGTCTCCCTATGCCACCTCGTGCGAGACCGTCGATCCTGCGGCAGCGCCGAGCTGCCGCGACGTTCCTGTGGGCGGATTGAGCCTGATGGAAGCCTCCCTCGAAGCGCGCTTTCTCCCGCCGCTCAAGCCCATAGGGGCCATCACGTTCGTGGACGTGGGCGGAGCCTCCATCAAGTCCAATCCCCTGCACGAAGGTACCAATCTCGCGTTCGGACTCGGCTTCAGGCTTCGTCTCTGGTACCTGCCCATGGCGATCGACGTGGCCTACCGCCTGCTCGATCACGGCACCACGCAGAAGCCAGGATCCTGGGACCCCTACCTGCTGTTCTTCCGTATCGGGGAGGCGTTCTGATGGCCAAGAGCAAGCGCATTCCCCGTATCCTCCTCGCACTCAGCGACATCGCCCTCGCGTCGATCCTGCTGCTGCTCGCGGTGGTCAGCTCGCGCCCCGCGCGAAACCTGGTGCGATCGCGCGTGGAGCACGCGATCAACGCCAAGATCGTGGGCACCTGCAAGCTCGCAGAGCTCGATTTTGCACTGTTCGGCAATCTGAAGATCGCCGGATTGCGCGTGGTCGACGCGTCCGGTGACGAAGTTGCCCGGCTCGACTCCCTGAAAGTCTCGCCGAGCTGGTCGAGCCTGGTGCGAGGCAGGATCGTGATCGATTCCATAGCGCTCGACGGCCTGGCGCTGCATGTCGTGCAGTACGAAGACGGCACCTCGAACCTCAAGCGGCTGGTCAAGCCATCTCCTCCGGCGCCGCCGGAGACCGGCAAGAAGAAGGACCGGCGCATCCAGGTTCGCGCCTTGTCGATTGCAGGTGTGCAGGTCAGGATCGACAAGCCGGATGGCACCCGAATGGCCTTGTCGGACTTCGGGCTCGACGGCTCGATCGACGCAGTGCCCACGACCCGAACGGCGCTGGTGAGCGTGCCGCGCATTGCTGGGGCTTTCTCCCTGGACAAGGGGGACCCGCTGAAGCTGAGCGTTTCCAACATCCGCACCGGGCTCGCGGTGGACCTCAAGGACGGAGCAGGGACCGTGGTCCTCGCCCGCACCACCACGCACGTCAATGTGCTGCAGGCTGGTGCAGGCCCGCGGGACATCGATGTGGAGCTGGCCGGGCTGGATCTCAAGATCGGGCCAGGAGAGCTCGACGCCACCATGGGAAGGCTCGCTGCGGGTGCGCTGATGCTCCAGGCGATCGAGGTGCGTGGGCATGCAAAGGACGGCGCGCTCGTGGGCGATCAGGATGGGAAGATCGTCGGGTTGCACGTGGACGCGGACAAGCTGAACGCGCTGCTCCAGAAGAACGTGCTCGCAACGGACGCAGACCTGGAGACGCGTCTGTCAGGGCCGGCCAACCAGCTCGGGCTGGTGACCACGCTGACCACCGGCGGCGGCAAGCTCACCTTGAACGGCACGATCGATCCCACGGTGAAGGACCAGCCGAAGTATGACCTCGTGCTCGGCGCAACCGGGATCCAGACTGAAAAGCTCCTGCACGCGGATGCCAGGAAGATGCCCCCGATCGAGACGGACAAGCTCACCCTGGGGCTGAAGGGCGCGGGCATCTCCAAGGAGACTGCGAATGCCGGCTTCACGCTGACCGTCGGAAGGACCTCGGTCGGCAAAGTGGTCATCGACGGCGCAGTGGTGGAGGGGAGGGTGATCCCCGGCGAAGTGATCATCGACTCACTCACAGCGCATGCGGTCGGGCAGCAGCTCGGGGGGAGCGCACGGCTGCAGACCGCGAGCAAGCAGCTCCACGCGCAGGTCTCGCTCGAAGGCGATGTCGGCGGCGCGCTGCGGCGCCTGAAGCAAGCCGGCGTGGCGCTGAAAACATCCCTTCCCGAGGGGATGATCGTGCTGCGCAAGGGCACGCTCGAAGCCACCGTGGATGGAAGGCTCGACCAGGGGCTCGACGCGGTGGTGACCTTGAAGAGCCTTGGGGTGGCTGGGGGCACGGTCAACGTGCGGGCCCTGGCGAACGTGGTGCGCAAGGAGCCTGGCGCAGACGGCAAGAAGTTCGAGGCCAAGTCGGTGGATGCAGAGGTCTCGCTGCAGGGGATACGGCTCTCCGAGGTAGCGCGATTGCGGGGCAAGGAGCTGAAGGGGATTGACGGAACGGTCTCTGGAACGGTCCATGTGACCGGAACGCCCAAGGAGCCGGACATCCGGTATGCGCTGCACGTGAATGCAGGCGCCACGGACCGTGCGAATGCTCCGAAGCTCTCGGTGTCGCTCGACGGCACGGCCAACAAGCACGATGTCGTTGCGACGCTCGAAGCGGTCAAGGAGGACGCAGGCAAGCGGTCCCAGGTAGCGCACGCGCAGGTGCATCTGCCGGTGTTCCTGGAAGGGGGGCAGAAGGGGCTGTCGCCAGGGCGCCCGATGAGTGTGAAGCTCGACATTCCGCGTCAGTCGCTCTTGAGCCTGGCCGCGCTCGCCCCTGCGCACCTGCTCGTCGGGAAGAAGATCCCGGCGGCTGACCTGGAGGCGCATGTGGATCTCGGCGGAACTCCGGCGCATCCGCAGGGACGCGTGGAGCTCGAGGTTGCGGGGATGCTTGCGCCGCAGAAGTCGCAGCGCGCGCACGTGCTGGCAACGCTGACGCCCCGGGACAACGCAACAGCGGTCAAGGCAGATGCCGACGTGTGGCTCGACGCGCAGGCGCCTGCCGCGGTACATGCGCACGTGGATGCGGATCTGTCACGGTCTCCGCTGGTTGCAGGGCCGCGGGAGGTGGATTGGAAGGCCACGGTGGATGTTGCGCCTCAATCGCTGGCAGCGCTTCCGCTTGCGCCGGGCAAGCTCGACGGCATGAAGGGGAACGCCGAGCTGCACGCGAACCTGCATGGCAATCTGCGGGACGTGCTCGGCGACGTGCACGTGCAGGTGCAGGACTTCGTGCGCGGCAAGGAGATGGAGCCGGTCACGGCCAAGGTGGACGTCAAGCTGGAGGACAAGGAAGCAACCCTCGACATCGGAGCCCGGATTCGCGGGGAAGAGTACCTGCGCGTGTCTGGCACGGCAGGGGTGGCTGGAAGCGGATTGATTGCAACGCTCAAGAAGCACCAGCTGGCCGATGCGGCGCTGAATCTGACTCTCGAGATACCCAGGCGCCCGCTGTCGGACTTGTCGGCGATTCGTCCTGCGCTCCTCGTGGCTCCAGGCCAGGTGGAGGGGAAGATCGCGGTGACCGGAACGATCGGCAAGCCGATCGCGATCGGCGCTGTGCAGTTGGATGAGTTCGAGACCCTGGACGGACACAAGGGGCGTGCGGCGGTGGGCTTGAACGCTGGAGTCGAAGAGCTGCGGGCCAGCGTGGACCTCGGGATGGCCGCAGGCACAGGCCCGGCTCCGGTGCACATCGGGATCGTGGTGCCGCGCGAGGCGCTCGCTCCCTACAGCGCGAAGGAAGGCAATCTTCCCATCGGGCTGGTGGTGCAGGCAGCGCATGTCGACGTGAGAAGCCTGGTGCCCCTGATGGTTCTCAAGGGCAAGAAGATGGAAGTCGGCGGGGAGCTCGACTGGAACATGAAGGGCGGGGTCGAGCTGCAGAAGACCGATGCAGGTGCGAAGCTCGTGCACGGAGCGGTAGCCGGGCGGCTCGATGTGCTGCATGGCCGGGTGACCCTGCCTGGAACGCACCGGGAGCTTCGCGACGTGGAGCTGCGGATTGCGAGCGACGCGTCGTCCATGCGGATCGAGTCGCTGTCTGTGCGGGAATCGGACTTGCAGAACCCGAATCGGACGCTTCGGGTGGACGGGACGCTTGCCTGGGACGAGCTGCGCCCCAGGCTGGTGGACGCGCACCTCAAGGCGTCGGATTGGCTGGTGTTCGGGGGTGGGGAGATCGGTCCGATGGATGCGCCGCGCGCTTCGCTCAGCCTGGATGCAGACGTCCATGCAGAGCTGGGGCAGGCGATCAAGCCCGTGGAGATGAAGGTCAATTCGCTCGAGCTGCTGCTTCCGGATCGATTCCCCAAGGCGCACCAGGCCGAGGAGACGCACCTTGGGGATGTGATGTTCGTGGGGGACAAGGGGGTGGTCGTGGGCAAGCTCCCGGTGCCAGAGCCGGCGCCGGCCAAGCCGCAGGAAGAGACGCCTGCGCCTGCGAGCGGGGAGCTGGCTGGCTACGATATTCACATAAAGATTCCGAATCGGGTACACATCCTCAAGGATCCGATGGACTTGATCGCGCGGGGGCAGATCGACGTGACCATCCGGGGCGGGACCCGGACGATCGTGGGAGAGCTGAAGCCTGAGGGGGGATTCCTGAGTCTTGGGGGCAAGCAGCACGCCTACGATTCCGGGTCGATCAAGTTCGACAAGGAGCATCCCAAGGGGTGGATGGATCTGCACTTCAAGCGGGTGGTGCCCAATCCTGGTATCCGGGATATCGCGATAGCGAGCCGGGGCGATGCGGTGAAGATAGGGATGGCCGGGTTGATCGGGCAGCAGGTGACCACGCTCGACGGGGCAGGGAGCCCGGGGACGCTGTTCGATCTGTTGTCCATGCACAACGTGGGGCGTGTGCGGTACCTGTCCGGACCTGCGATGCCTGCCACGCAGACCGTGGAGTACCCGCAGCACGACAACCTGCTCATGATCAGCTTCCTGAGCGCGAACCTTCCGCACATGCTGTTCCTCGATCGGCTGGCAGCATGGGCAGATCCCTATGAGCGGCGCGATTCGTACGGGCGGGTGCAGCATCTGGAGGCGGAGCGGTACTCGTCGGACGGGACCACGCGGGTGCGAGCCGTGAGCCGTGCGAGGGGAGCAGGGCAGAGCCAGGCAGAGATGCAGATCGACTGGCTGTGGGGGAACACGCAGCGTTCGGTGTACGGCGTGGGGGTGACGGCAGGCAGCAGGCTAGGGGGCGGGCCGGGGATATTCTACGAGTGGTCGGGAAACTAGCAACTAGCAACAGGAACACAGGAACGCGAACAGGGAATGGGTGCAAACACCACTCTGCAAGGGTATCGGAGATCGGGAGCTGGGGCGTGGGATCGGCGGGTTGGACTGCCGGCGCGTAGGATATTCACCGCCCCCCGGCCTGTCGGCCGACCCCCTCCGGATCTGCCGCATCCCATTGGTACTCGATGCGGCAGCCGGAGGGGGTGCAGAGCGGGATGCCGTCTGTCGGGCTTCACCCCCCCCACCGACCGCCGCTCGTCACTCGTGGACGCGGTCGTGAGGGGGGGGGGTCGCTGCGCGAAGCGCAGCGGGGGGAGGTCCCTCTCTCATCGCGAGTTCTCGCGCTTGATCTACCGATCGAATGTGCTGCAAAATCGGATTTGCACCCATGACACTTCCAGCACGCACTACCAGGTGGCTGAGAGCGACAGGCCAGGGGCGCGCCCTTGCTGCTGGCGCGGCTGCAGCGGCGTCGGTTCGATTGCCGGAACACGCTCGTGACCAGGAGGCGGCTGGTCGAGAGCATCCACCGAGTTGCCGTGGACAGAGATCCCATAGATCATCAAGGCTGCGCCAGCAGCGGACGGGGCCAGGATGAAGTAGGGCGTCACGACGTCGCCATCGGTGGAACGAAGCTTCCCAGAGTTGCAAGCGAGCGCGAGGATCCCGACCAATGCCAACCCAGCTCCGACCACGATGGCTCCATCGCCCGGGTGGTCGATGTCCGTGACGCTCTTCCTGGGAATGGGATGGACGCCGGTGCGAGTCCGCACGTAGATGCTGGATGCGTCTCCTCCTGCGATTCTCCCCCGGATGTCCGGCTGGTGACCCCGGGAGATCGTGGCAGTCCGACCGCACGCGATCATCGGGAGCGCAGCAGCCAGAGCGCAGAGCAGCGGACGCACGATCCTCCAGCCCATGGTTCAAGGGTACGCGGCGCGATCAGGCTCGGCAAGGGAGAACTAGGAACATGGAACTAGCAACAGAGAATGCGAACGCCCAGACCATTCCTCATTCTTGAATCGCGTTGCCAGTCTTCCGTTGCTAGTTCTCACTCAGGGCAAGGTGTCCCGAGCGGAGCTGGCGCTGGGACCGTCGCCACGCCATTCTTGAGAAACGTCGCTGCAAAGCATCCGTACTGGTACTTCACCGCATCGAGCTGCGTGTAGATCGCGTGCGGATCATAGATCCCATCGCCTGCGTACTGCACGATCACGCCCGTGTACGGCGCGCCTCCCTGGACGCTCTTCACATCCTGCTTGACCGGATAGGGAAGGATGCCTTCGAGCCCGCCCAGCTTCAGCGCATCCTGCATCTCAGGCCAGATCGGGTCTCCTGCCTGGCGATGGCCGTAGGCGAGCGACACTGCATCATAGACCGGCGTGGGGAAGTACGAGTCTCCCTGGCCCACAGGCTCGTAGATGGCACGCACCGGATGACCAGGCAAGGGACGGTGCGCGAGCCGGGGCATGTACACGATCGGCTCGGCTGCTTCCCATGCGAGCTCGAGCAGGTGCATGGCCGGGTGCATGAACGTGAGGGTTCCCTTGGTGCCGAGCACGAGCGACAGCGTGGTCGCGCCTCCTGGAACCTGGTTGCCCTTGAGGATGAAGTAGCTCCAGTAGCCGCCAGCGCCTGTGGGAATGACCGCCTGGATCCTCGGCTCCACGGCGCCCACGGTGTTCGTGTACATTCCTCCCATGGATTGCCCTTGCGCGAGCACGGGCGCCTCCTGGAAGTGGTAGGCAGTCTCGCCTGCAGGAAGGGAAGGCCCGGTGCAGCCGGCCAGCGCTGAGGGGGGAATCTGAAGCTCGCGAAGCGCCTGGATGAACAGACGCTGCTCGATGATGCCCTGACGGAAAGTGTCGCGGAATGCCGACAGATTGAGCAGGTTCAGGTACTCGGTTTCCTTGGCGCCCGGATAGCGCTCAGGATTGAGAGGCAGTGCACTTCCCGCAGTCGCAAAGCCGTGGAACGAATGGTAGTGGGCTGGGCCAAGCCCCTTGGTGTTGCACCCGGTCTTGCCATCCCACGTGTCCAGCGCATGATCCGGGCAGTTATTCGCATCTGTCTCGTGGTGCCACACCCCGCGATCGACCACTGCGCCGCTTCGACCCCCAGAGCCGTGGAAGTACACCAGCAGCGGGTAGCCACCAGCAGGCATCGGCTGCTTGGGGATCGTGAGCACGATCGGCGCCTGCTCGTCGCGCTGCCACTTGGGCAAGCCGCTGGTTCCCATGTCGAACCGTCCGTAGGTGTTGAACGGCGGCTTCCCTTCCTGGAACTGCGGGTAGGTCACTGTGGCGTGAAGCTCGCAATATCTCTCGTGCGTGGCGCCATCGTCAGGATCGAGCGCCAGGGAATCGATCGTGATCGAATACTGCTTCATCACATCGCTGGATAGCTTCTCCGTGGCCTGGACCTGATCACCGGTGGTGAAGACCGTGGCTGCAGCGACCTGGTTCGGGCAGATGCCGCTCGCAGTGAGCGTGTCGATCAAGGGCATGTAGAGCTGATGCGCAGCCTGCCCCTTGGCATCGACCGGCACCTCGCCCTTGAGCAGCGTCTCCATGGTGGCAGCAGGCTTGAGCTGTCGCCCTGCGCCGTCCTTGAACGAGCGCATGACCAGGAACGCGTACTTGCGTCCTGGTGCGAGGATGAACCCAGGACGCGCTGCCACGGTCAGCAGATTGGCAGGGACGTACAACCCATCAGGCTTGGGTGTGGAGACGACCGTGGGGTAGAGCTTGCCGCGATCCGGCGAATTCTCGTCGGTGTCGATCAGCAGCACGGAGGAGCTTGGCTCAGCGGGAATGACGTTGTCGCTGGCGTTCTCGAGGTCTGGCAGAGCGTCGGTGAAGCGGAACCAGGCCACGGGGATGACTGGGAAGAACTTCCTTTCCGGGACCAGCAGGAGCAGGTCGGCTACGACCTTGTTGAGCAGGCTGTGCGGGAAGCCAGCGATCTCCGGCGTGCCAGCAGAGGTAAGCCGCAGGTCGGATGGGAAGGGGAAGTCGTAGAAGCGATTCTGGTTCTTGAGGTCAGCGCTGAGGTCTGCAAGCACCTCGGTCTTGGCGTTGGGATCAGGATTCGGGTCCGGGCACTGCAGTGCTGGTTCTTCGAGCGCATCTTCGGCTGCTGCGTCGATCGCATCGAGCTTGGCATCGGGCGACGTGTCGATCGAGGTATCGGTCGACGCATCGGCATCTGGATGGATGGTGTCAGGCGCAGCATCCTGCGAGGGCAGGGTGGAGGGATCGGTGTCGCTGCTCGAAGAGCCGCAGCCGATGAGGCAGGCCGCGGAAAGTAGAAAGAGGAAGCGCTGCATGGTGCTGGCATTGTACGGCATGCGACGCGGTGCGTCCGCTCCTTGTTGGCATGGCGCGGGCGAACGCATGCTAGAGTGCGGACGTGCGCGCGCAGCATCCCGCATTCGGACCTGAAGAACGACTCCTGACGCAACCGGACCGCAGTCCCATTCGTGTGCAGTGGCTGGGCACAGCGGGCTTCCGGATCGAGTTCGAGAAGCACGTGGTGCTGATCGATCCTTACCTGACGCGCGCATCGCTGGCGCAGTGCATCCTGGGCCCGGTGCGTTCTGACACGAGTGCGATCGCGCGCATCCTTCCTCGAGCCGACGCGATCCTGGTGGGGCACACGCACTTCGATCATGTGCTGGATGTGCCTGACATCGCGAGGATGACCGGCGCCACGGTGTACGGCTCCTGGTCAGCAGCGAGGCTGTGTCTTGCGCAGGGCGTTGCGCCGGAGCGGGTCCACATCGTGGAGTCAGGGGCTGGGAGCGCGCCGAACGTGGTGCAATCCGGACCGATGCGCATCCGGTTCCTTCGCAGCGCGCATTCTGGGTTGATCGCAGGACGGGCCCCGTTCCCAGGGGAGCTGGAGCCATCCAAGGGCGAGCCGATGCGGGTCGAGCGGTATCGATGCGGCTCGGTCTTCACGATCGAGATCGAGGTCGGCGGGCGGCGTCTGGTGCACATGGGCAGTGCGCGGCTGGTGGACGACACGCCGACCGGCGAGACCGATCTGCTCATGCTGTGCACGGCAGGATGGCGGACCTCGCGCGAATTTCCTGAGCGGGTGGTGCGAGCGTACGCACCGCGCGCAGTGGTGCTGTCGCACTGGGATGACTTCACGCGACCGATCGATCAGCGCGCGCGCGTGCTTCCTGCGATGGGAGTCGGCACGCTGGCACGCCGCGTCGAGCAGCAGGCGAGCCATCCGCGCGTGGGCACCACGGAGCTGCTCGGAGCTGTGATCGTCTAGCTGGCTGGCGCGAAGGGGTGACCCATCCAGGACGCCTCCCAGAGAGCAACCAACAGAGGGCAACCACCAGAGGCGATCGAGAGGGCAACCACAGAGGTCCCCGAGGACACAGAGGGGGGAGGGCTGGGGCGCACGAACCGCCGGGAAAAACCCTCAAGACTCTGTGATCTCTGTGCCCTCGGTGGTCGATCTCCGGAGGTCCAGCGCTAGGACGAATGTCCTAGGTAATCATTGGTGCGACATGCGGCGCCCGCTGGCGCCACAACTCCTCGATCTCCGTGATTCGGCCGAGGTGCTTGACCGCCCGACATCTGTCATGCTTCTAATGGAACCTAGGGACAATGCCCTAGAGGGCCGCCGGCCCAGATGGAGCTTGCTCATGAGGACACGACTCGTTCCCGCCCTGATCGTCGTGATCGCAGCCTGCTTCGCCGCCAGTTGCGGCGGTGGTGACTCCAGCGATGAGCCTGTCGGAGGCGCCGGCGGTACCGTTGCCGGGGATGGCTCTGCAGGCACGTCGGGAGATGCCAATGCCGGGGGCAAGGGCGGGAGCGGCGGCGACAGCGGCCTGGGTGGCAGCGCTGGCAAAGGGGGAGCTGGCGCAAGCGGGCAAGCTGGATCGAGCGGGCAAGCAGGCTCGGCCGGACAAGGTGGCTCCGCCGGCCAGGCAGGCTCGGCTGGACAGGGCGGCTCCAGCGGGCAGGCGGGCGCCAGCGGCCAGGGTGGAGCGGCCGGGCAAGCAGGCGCTGCAGGCGGAGGCGGCACAGGCGGAAGCACCTGGGATCCCAAGTGCAGCGGATGTCACGGCAGCGCCGTCAACCCTGCTCCCCCCAAGGACATGGGTGGCCACACTGAAACCACTTTCCCAGGCGTGGGCGCGCACCAGTCCCACCTCGCCACGTCAACCTGGCGCCACGAGTTCTCCTGCACCGAGTGCCACATCGTACCGACGCTACCGAGCTTCGACCCTGCTGTGCCCACGCACATGAACGGCACGGACGACGTGGTCTGGGGACCCCTGGCAAAGCAGGGAACCTTTGACACGACGGCGTACACCTGCACCAACACCTACTGCCACGGCGGCACGCTCGTGGCCGATGTCCCAGGAAAGACCTCCAATCGCGTGCCCACATGGATCACGGTCGACGGCACGCAAAAGGCTTGCGGCACGAACTGCCACACGCTGCCGCCAGGCGGAACCCACCCAGCTTCGGATGCATGCGCGACCTGCCACGGCGCGGTCATCGCAACCTTCGATCCAGCGAACCCGCAAGCTGCAACCTGGACTGATCCTTCCCTGCACATCAACGGCATCAAAGAGGTCAGCGGAAGCCTCACGTGCACGTCGTGCCACGGCGACGCGAACACCAACAATCCTGCGCCTCCCAAAGGAACCAAGGGCGAGCTCGCCACAACCGATCCCGCGGTCGGTGCGCACACCGCACACCTGTACTCGAGCAACTGGCACCGCGCCGGCCAGTGCGCGGACTGCCACGCAACGCCCGGCGCCTTGATGCACTCCAACGGCGTGGTGGACTTCTCCTGGGGAGCGCCCTCGAATGCGGACGGTGCTTCGTCCTCGTTTGATACTGGAACGCTCAAGTGCTCGGGCACCTACTGCCACGGCACCACGCTGCTCGGCGCCAACGCAGGCGGAACGATCAATCGGATCCCGACCTGGAACCAGGTGGATGGAAGCTGGAACGCGTGCGGCACGACGTGCCACACGAATCCTCCTGGCGGTTCCCACCCCAACAACACTGGTTGTCCGACCTGCCACTCGGCCGTGATTGCCACCTACGATCCGGCGACCAAGACCGCGACCTGGGCCAACGCGTCGCTGCACATCAACGGGATCAAGGAAATCTCCCAGTACCACGACCTGGCGAACTGGGTTGCTCCCAAGACGGACCCGAACCACCACGGGAGCCACTACTTCATCCAGAACCAGCAGCGCGACGAGCACAACGTGCAGTGCACCCAGTGCCACGGCACAGACTACAACGGCGGCACCTCTGGCGTGTCCTGCAACAACCTGTCGTGCCACGGCGGCAAGGACTGGAAGTCGTGCACCTTCTGCCACGGCACGCCTCCGAGCCAGAACAACCCGCCGCTCGGGGTCGGCGGTGAGACCGCGACCAACACGCTCGCTGTGGGACGTCACACTGCGCACCTCACCGGCAGCAACACGCACGTCGCATTCGCATGCGGCACGTGCCACGTGGTGCCTGCTGCGGGCGACGTCGCCCATGCGGCGCAGTACGTTCCGTCCGCGGACCTTTCGACTGCGGGTCATCATGGCGACGTCGTGTTCGTCGCGCCCTACACGGGGGTGACCTGGAACGTGGGCGCGACGCAAGGCAATCCCGCAACAGCGCGAGGCACGTGCATCGGGTCGTGCCATTCGAACGGCAACGGAGGCCCGCCTGTGACCACGCCCTACTGGGCCGGCGGCGCCTGGAACGCAGGGAGCTGCGGAACGTGTCACCCGGCGACGCCCACCACGAACCGACACAACAAGCATGTCAACGGCGAGAACATGCCCTGCTCGGACTGCCACCCGCCAGCCAATGGATCTTCCCACATGAATGGCACCAAGGACGTGCTGGGAACCATCGACGGCACGATCACCTCGTCGAAGCCTGCCAAGTGCAACGGCTCCGTGGCTTGCACCGGAACCTGCCACGGGAAGAGTCACAACGCCCTTTGCTGGAACCAGTAGGGAAGCTGCCCCTCAGGGTAACCCGCAAGCCTCGGACAATTCCTCGATCCTTTGCCTCGTACGTGGGATACCCTGCGCAAAGGGAGCCCACGATGCGTTTGAGCGATGCTGAATTCAAGGCGATGAACGGCCGGATTCGCGGCCAGCTCCACAGGCGAGTGGAATTTCCGTTGCTGCGACGGCTGGGGCTGAGCGAGAGCGCGGGAAAGGACGTGATCGAGCTCGGATGCGGCAACGGCCTCGGCGCTGAGCTGATCGCGTCGCTCCGTCCTCGAAGCTACGTGGGAATCGACTTCATGCCCGAGCAGATCGAGCTTGCGAAGCTGCGCGCTGTGAAGGACGCGCGCTTTCTGGTGGGGGATGCGACCCATCTGCCAGAGCTGTCCGACCAGAGCGCCGACGTGGTGGTCATCTTCGGGATCCTGCACCACATTCCCCTTTGGCAGCAGGCAGTGCGCGAGTGCGCGCGGCTGCTTCGTCCGCAGGGCTGCCTGATCGTGGAAGAGCCGGATGCGCCCGCCCTGCGCGGCTGGGATCGCGTGCTGCGCTGGGCCCACCCCAAGACCGGGTTCAGCCTGGTCGGCCTGGAAGCGCAGCTTGCCTCGACCGGATTCAGGATCGAAAAGCGCGTCAGGATTCCAGGCGTGTTCGGGTTCTACCGGGCGCGACGCGTCGCATCCTGACGCTGACGACATCGGATACCGGGTGATAGGCTGCGAGAATGTTCGCGCACCCAGGGTTGATCGTCTCGATCGTCGCTGCAGCAGGGTTGAGCCTTGGCTGCCGCAACTCCACACCTTCCCACCGCGTGCCTGGAGTCGCTGACGCGGACGCCCTTTGGGGAGGGGGAGGGTTCTGCGCGCGCACCCCCCGGGGACTTCTGTGCTGGAACACGGGCCAGACCGAAGTCGTGAGCCGAGGCCCTGCGCTGGTGGAAGGCGTGGAGGGCGTACGCGAGGTCGCTCTTCGCAACGGGGAAGCGTGCGCCCTGGATGCTCGAGGCGTGGCGTGCTTCACGCCAGGGGAAGCCAAGTCGCGAAGGGTCGACTTCGATGCTCCCTCCCAGGTGGTTGCCACGCACGGATATCCCGGGCTGATCTGCGTGCTCGATGCGCAGGGGGTGAGCTGCTGGGGAGGCGACTTGCGAAAGCCGCTTCGCCGACCCGAGATGGGCAAGCCGGAGCGCCTCATCCCCGCGGTCAACGGCGGAACCGTCTGCGGAGTCCAAGGCACCACGTTGCGATGCTTCGAATCCGACATGCGAGGCATTCCGAAGCTGACCTTTGTGGCGAGCGGTACGACCAACCCCAAGGCGGTGTATGCGAGCGCGATCGGTGGAAACCTGTTCGTGCTCGACGACAACGGATTGCGCAGCGCCAAGGTGCAGACTGTCACTGTGGGCAATCCATTTGCGGTCAAGGATCCGCTCGACGTCGATGCAGCGATTCACCCGGCAGCTGGCGCAGCGGTCACCCTTTCGGCCGTGGGCGGCGTGGGAAAGGTGAGCGCGCTGGCGAACCGATCGATCTGGACCCTTGCGCTGGACGAGACAGGGGTAGCGACCGTGGAGCATCGCAGCGGCAGGGTCAACGTGGAGCGGTGGGTGACGCGCGGCGTGCCCCACGGGCTCTGGTCCGGGTACAAGGACGTATTCTTCACGCGCGACGGGGACACGTTGTGGGAGCGCGGGTGGGACAAGGGAAAGAAGATCGACCGGCAGGTGGAAGGGGTGCTCAAGCCGGCCACGGTCGTCCCGGACATATACTGGACCTGCGTGCTGGAGGAAGGCGGCGGGGTTGCCTGCGTTCCAAGCCCAAAGGTGTAAAAAACTACATCGAGTGCTCTGTTTATCTGCACGTCCTGCACGCCATCGTCGCGCATGAACCGCTCAAGCTCCGCTCGCTGAACAGCCGCAGGCTTGCGAACCGCTCCAAGTGGAGCCAGAGGTCCCTGGGTACAGGAGCGCAAGGGGGCTGGCGCACAAGGAACAACCATGAAGAATGGGGCGGAGCACTGGTACCGGCTGGCGCGCAATCCGGCGCTCGCGCTTCTGCTGGACTACGATGGAACGCTCGTTCCGACCGCGAATACTCCGGAAGAGGCTCGCCCAAGCCCAGAGGTTCTGGCGCTTCTGACCGAGCTGGCCAACGCACCAGGGGTGACTTGCGCGATCGTGAGCGGAAGGCAGCGCGAAGCGCTCGACGAGATGCTCGGCTCCGTGGCCGGATTGCGGCTCGTGGCTGAGCACGGGCTCTGGCGCAGAGGGGCGACCTCGTGGTTCTCCACGGCGAGCGTCGATATGGGTGCTCTCGACGAGCTGCAAACGCTACTGATTCCAGTGGTCGATGCTCACCCCGGCTCCAGGATCGAACGCAAGACCGGAGCGATCTGCGTGCACTACCGAGGCGTGCGGCGCTCCCGCAAAGAGGCCTTTGTCGTGCGTGTCACGGCCTTGCTCGAAGAGTGGCTTCGAACGCACCCGGAGTACGAGCTGCTCGACGTAATCGAAGCGGTCGAAACCCGCCCGCGCGGCGTCAACAAGGGAGGCGCCGTGGCCTGGATCCGCGAGCGAGCCGAGCCTGACGTGCGCTGCATCATGGTGGGCAACGACGTGACCGACGAGGACATGTTCGCCGCAGTAGGGACTGGCGACGATGGGATTCTCGTGGGACCGGGGTACAGGCGTCAGACCGCTGCACGGTGGCATCTGGAGGATCCTGCTGCGTTGCACACGTTTCTGCGGTGGATTCTCGCGGTTCGAATCGACGAAACGGTGCAGGACGAGAGCGGCTTGCCGTCTCCCATGGCGCTCGCTTCGCTGCCGCGCCAGCCGTGCATCGAGCCTGCTCCAGAAGGGCGTGGCCCCTCTCTGCTCGCCATCTCGAACCGCCTGCCGCACCTGCGCGATCCTTCGTGTCCAGCGCCGAATCGCAAGCAGAACGTGGGGGGCCTGGTGTCTGCGCTCGCCCCTGTGATCGCAGAGCGCGACGGGCTGTGGCTGGGCTGGAGCGGCAACACGATCCCAGGAGACCAAGCGAGCGCCGTCAGCAGGGATCGCGAAGCTTCTCCGCCGCTGGCCTGGATCGACCTTCCAGCTGTCTGGCACGAGCAGTACTACAACGGATTCTGCAACCGGGCGCTGTGGCCCCTGTTTCACAGCTTTCCCGGGCGAATCCGGTTCTCGGACAGCGAGTGGAATGCCTATGCGATGGCGAACGAAGCTTTTGCAGAAGCTGCGTGCTCGCTGGTGCGCCCGGACGCTGCGATCTGGGTGCACGACTACCACGTGCTGCTGGTGGCGAGCGCGCTGCGTCGACGCGGTCATACCGGGCCGATCGGCCTGTTCCTGCACATTCCCTTTCCAGGAGCCGATCTGTTCGAGATGATCCCGTGGGCAGACGGTCTGCTCGACGCGCTGCTCGAGTTTGATCTGCTCGGGTTCCACACGCCCGGCTATGTTGCGAACTTCCGCTCGTGCGTCGCAAGGATGACCCCTGCGCAGGTGAGCGACGACGGCGTCGAGCACCGCGGGCGGACCGTGCGGGTTGCAGCGTTCCCCCTCGGTATCATTCCAGAGAGCTTCCAGGAGCCAGCGGATCCTTCGACCGCCGAGGAGATTGCCGCGCTCTTCCAGTCGATCGGCTCCACGCAGCTGGTGCTGGGGGTCGATCGGCTCGACTACACCAAGGGCATCCCGGAGCGTCTCCTGGCATTCGAGCGCATGCTTCAGCTCTTTCCCTCCTGGAAAGGGAGAGTGTCGTTCGTGCAGGTGTCTGTGCCTTCGCGCGAGGATGTGCCTGAGTACGCAGAGCAGCGGCAGCTCATCGAGACAGCGGTAGGGCGGATCAACGGCGAGCACGGGGAAGCGCACTGGGTGCCTGTCCGATACCTGTATCGCTCCTACGGCCGCAGCCATCTTGCACAGCTGTACCGGGCAGCGCGCGTGGGATACATCACGCCGCTGCGCGACGGGATGAATCTGGTGGCCAAGGAGTTCGTGGCCGCGCAGGCGCCCGAGGATCCGGGCGTGCTGCTTCTGTCCCGTTTTGCCGGCGCAGCGGTGGAGCTCCGGGAGGCGCTGCTGACCAATCCTTATCACACGGAAGGCATGGCCCGGGACCTCGACCGGGCGTTGCGCATGGAAGCACCGGAGCGCAAGGCGAGGCACGCAGCGCTCCTGGCCACGGTCTCGCGGACCACGGCGCTGACCTGGGCAGCCGACTTCGTCGCAGCGCTCGAGGCGGTTCGCAGCGCGGCATGACGGTGCGACCGGGGAAGGTCAAACAACGTGCAATCGGAACCTCTCTGGTACAAGGACGCGGTCATCTACGAGCTGCGGGTCCGATCCTTCTACGACAGCAACGGCGATGGGATCGGCGACCTGCGGGGCGTGACCTCGAAGCTCGACTATCTCGCAGATCTGGGTGTGACTGCCCTGTGGCTCCTGCCGTTCTACGCGTCACCCCTGCGCGACGACGGCTATGACATCTCGAGCTACGTGGAGGTTCATCCGGACTGCGGCACGCTGGCAGACTTCCGTGAGCTTCTCAAGCAGGCGCACCGGCGCGGGCTGCGGGTGATCACGGAGCTGGTCCTGAATCACACGTCGGACCAGCATCCCTGGTTCCAGCGTGCGCGCCGTGCCCCGGCTGGCAGCATCCGCCGCAACTACTACCTGTGGAGCGACGATCCGCACCGATTCCAGGATGCGCGCGTGATCTTCCAGGACTTCGAGACCTCGAACTGGGCCTGGGACCCGCTTGCCAAGGCGTATTACTGGCACCGCTTCTACGCGCATCAGCCGGATCTCAACTTCGAGAGCCCGGCGGTGCGACGCGAGATCCTGCGGGCCGTGAACTTCTGGCTCCGCATGGGGGTCGACGGGCTTCGGCTCGACGCTGTGCCGTATCTGTTCGAGCAGGAAGGGAGCTCGTGCGAGAATCTTCCCCAGACCCACGCCTACCTCAAGGAGCTGCGTGCGTACGTGGACTCCCGGTATGCGGACAGGATGCTGCTGGCAGAGGCCAACCAGTGGCCTGAGGATGCTGCTGCCTACTTCGGGCAGGGCGACGAATGCCACATGGCGTTCCACTTCCCGATCATGCCGCGCCTTTACATGGCATTGCGCATGGAGAACAGCTTTCCGATCCGGGACATCCTGCAGCTGACTCCGGCGATCCCGCCGACGTGCCAATGGGCGATCTTCCTGCGCAACCACGACGAGCTCACGCTGGAGATGGTCACGGACGAGGAGCGCGACTACCTGGTGCGGACCTACGCGAGGGATCGTAGAGACCGCATCAATCTCGGCATTCGCCGCAGGCTCGGGCCACTGCTGCAGAACAATCGCAAACGGATCGAGCTGATGACGGCGCTGCTCCTGTCTCTGCCCGGAACACCGGTCCTGTACTACGGCGACGAGCTGGGAATGGGCGACAACGTGTACCTGGGCGACCGCGACGGCGTCAGGACGCCGATGCAGTGGACGCCGGATCGGAACGCGGGATTCTCGGCCGCCAATCCGCAGAAGCTGATTCTCCCGGTGATCACCGACGCGGAGTACCACTACCAGGCAGTGAACGTGGAGACGCAGCACCAGAATCCGAGCTCGCTGCTGTGGTGGATGCGTCGCATCGTCGCCCTGCGAAAGCAGCACCAGGTCTTTGGTCGCGGCGTCTTCGAGCCGTTGCATCCCACGAATCACCGGATTCTGGCCTATCTGCGAAAGCAAGACAGCCGCGTTGTGCTCGTGGTCGCCAACCTCTCGCGCTTCCCCCAGCCGGTGGAGCTGGATCTGTCGCAGTACGCAGGACGGCAGGTGCGCGAGCTGTTCGGCCGCGTGAAGTTTCCGAGGATCACCGAGGGGCGCTACCCTCTCGCCCTGGCGCCGCACGGATTCTACTGGTTCGATCTGGCGATCGACGAGGCCAAGACGGAGCTGACCGTCGCACCCGATCAGACCGTGATCGTCGTGGACCTGCGCGGCCACGGCGTCGCAGGACTCCTGCAGGAAAGCGTGCAGGAAGCGTTTGGCGACGCGCTGCTGACCTACATCCGAACCCGCCGATGGTTTCGAGGCAGGGCGCGTCAACCCCTCAAGGCGACCGTCCTCGCCGCTCCCCGGCTCGACGAGCGCCCGTCCAGCCCTGCGCTGGCGCTCGTTTCGATCAGCTACCCCGACGGCGACCCAGAGACCTACCTGCTTCCGCTCGCGATCGTGCCTGAAACGCACAGCGATTGGGGCGTGATCTGCGCAATCGAGCCGAGCTCCAAGCAACCGTTCGTGCTGCGCCAGTTCGTCGTGGATGCCACCGACATGCCAGGGCTGGGCGAGTCGCTCCTCGAGCTGCTGCGCCGCAGAACCAGGACCAGCGACGGGGGCATCTCGATTCTTGCAGCTCCGGAGCGCTCAGCGCGCAAGATGCTCGCGGCTCTGGAACCCAGTCCGAGCGCGCATCGCATCGGAGGCGATCAGAGCAACACGACCTGGGTGTTGGGCGACAAGCTCGTCGCCAAGCTGATGCGCAAGATGGAGGAGGGCACGAGCCCCGAGGTCGAGCTGGGGCGACACCTTTGCCAGCAAGCTCATTTCACCCACGTGCCAGAGCTGGTGGGACGGATCGACCTGATGCACCCGGATTCCGGGACAGCGACTGCCATGGTGTTTCACCAGTATGTGCCCAGCCAGGGAGATGCCTGGCGGTTGATCCTCGACGACCTTTCGCGAAAGCTCGAGGAGTCTGCAGCGCAGAGCCCTGCTCCGAATCCGGCAGTCTCCGCGGATGCGACACCGTTGAGCCTGGCCCTTGGGCCCGCGGAGGGGATCGACGTGACTCCACTCGGCTCGCTGGCTGGCAGGATCGCGCTGCTCGGGCAGCGTACGGCCGAGTTGCACATTGCACTGAGCTCCAACCTCACGGACCCGGCCCTGGCGCCTGAGCCGTTTACGCCATTCTTCCAGAGGGCGCTCTACCAGTCCCTTCGCAACGCGGCATTTCAGGCGGTGGCCGGCCTGGAAGCGAGAATGGACGACCTTGCGCCGAGCACCCGGCTCCCAGCGCGGACGCTGGTGGACCTGAAGGACAGGACGCTGGAACCTTTTCGTCCGCTGCTCACGACCTTGATGCGAGCCAAGCGCATCCGCTGCCACGGCGATCTGCATCTCGGCCAGGTTTTGTGGACAGGAGACGACGTGGTATTCATCGACTTCGAGGGGGAGCCGGCACGAACCGCTGCGGACAGGAAGGCCAAACGGTCGCCGTTGGCCGACGTCGCAGGGATGATCCGATCGTTCGAGTACGCTGTGGAGAAGGCGATTTCAGGACGGTCCCAGGGCACCTCGTTGCGCCCCTCGGACGTGTCGGCGTTGCGTCCATGGGGGAGACGCTGGGCGCTTGCAGCGAGTGCTCTGTTCCTGAGATCCTACCTGGAGACCCAGCGTACCGCAGCGCTTGTGCCCGCGGACCCTGAGCAGCTCCGGACGCTGCTGCACATCTTTGCGGTCGAGAAGTCGCTCTACGAGATAACCTACGAGCTGGCTCATCGTCCGGATTGGGTGGAGCTGCCCGTACGCGGAACGCTGGCGCTTCTGGGGGTCGAATGGGAGCCTTCCGGGGAGGAAAAGGCCCCGGCTGCCGCCGTCTAGTCGCCCAGGATCTGGTCCACACCAGCCTTGAATCGGTCGAGCTCGCGTATCTTCAAGAGCCTCCTGATGAGCTTTCGCTTGCCTGGGATCGCGTCGACCCAGTAGCTCCACAGGCCCGCCATCTTGTCGATCACGTGCGCTTGCCCCTGAAGCACTTCCGTGTAGTGGGCGAGCATGCTGTCGTGCAGACGACGATACCGCTGCAGGCGGTCCGCAGGCTCCAGGGTCTGTCCGCGAATTGCCAGGGCGAGCGAAGGGTCAGACAGGGCGCCGCGGCCGATCATCCAACGGGAGATGCCCGGAAATCGCCTGGAGAGGACCTGGAATCCCGAGGCATCGCACAGGTCGCCGTTGTACACCACGGGGTGGCTGCACAGCGGGGCGACGCGCTCGAACGCATCAAGATCGACCTTGCCCTTGTACATCTGCGCTGCGGTACGCGGATGGATGATGACCTCCCTGAGGGCAAAGCGATTGAGGACAGGGATGACCTGAAGGATCTCCGACGGGTCGTTCATTCCGAGCCGCAGCTTGACCGATACCTCGAGACCGACTGCAGGAACGACCTGCGAGAGGAAGGCTTCAATCCTGTCCGGATGGGGAAGCAGCCCAGCGCCGCGCTTTCGGCGCGTGACCATCGGGTGCGGGCAACCCAGATTCCAGTTCACCACCTTGCAGCCGCTCTCGGCGAGAAGCGATGCCGTCTGCAGGAACAGCTCTGCATCGTCGGCGAGGATCTGCGGCACCGTGGGAAGCGCGCGGTTGCGCCCTGGGGAGACCTCGGCGAGGTCCCTGGCTCGAACCGGATGCGCACGTTCCGGGACGACGAAAGGAGCGAGCGCTTCGTCGAATCCGCCGAAGATCGCAGCGTGCGCGCTGCGGAACGCCGCATCGGTGACCCCGCGAATCGGGGCGAGGACCAGCCAGGGGCTCTTGTCGCTGTCCTTGCAGGAATTCGTCAAAATCGGCCTCGCGGTGCGTGGATCGGATCGCCACTGTGTCGAGCTACCTGTCCGTGGACACCAGCCCGACGCGCACGGCGTAGCGGACCAGGCCCGCGACATCGTGGATGTTGAGCCTGGCCATGATGCGCGCGCGGTGCCCTTCCACGGTCTTGGCGCTCAGGTGGAGGATCTTCGCGATCTCGGGGCTGCTCTTGCCTTCCCCGACGAGCTGAAGCACTTCGCGCTCGCGACCGCTGAGCTCAGGCGCAGACTCGCCGTCGGATCGCACGTCACGCACCAGGACCTTGGCGACCTCTGGGCTGAAGAACGCGGCTCCCCGCGCCACGGCCCGGATGGCAGCGACCAGATCGTCCAGCCCCGCCCCCTTGAGCAGATATCCGCTCGCGCCCGCACGAATCGCTGGGCGCACGTGCTCGTCACAGGCGTGCATCGACAGGATCACGACCCGGGTGGTGGGCGACTCCTTGCGTACGAGACGGGTTGCATCGACGCCGTTGAGCTCCGGCATTCCGACGTCCATCACGATCACGTCCGGCTTGACCTGGGCGCAGATGGAGACGGCCTGGCGGCCATCCGATGCTTCGCCCACCACTTCCATGTCGCTCTCAGCCGCGAGCAGCGCACGAAGCCCTTGCCTTACGATGGTGTGATCGTCAGCAAGCACGACTCGTATGGGGGCGCTGTCTCGCTCCATGGCCGGGATTGTAGCAGGTCCGGAGTTGGAACCGTTCGCCAATTCTGGGCTGATGCGCATCCAGAAGAGGGCTGGCGCATGGCCAATGCCGTCGCTTGACTCGATCCGACGCTGCGTGGATCCTCTGTCTCATGAACCCGGTGCTCAACCAGGCGCAGCTCCATGAGCTCCTTCAGATCGTCAGCGAGCACTGCCGTGCATGGCTCGATCGAACCGGTCGCACGATCGCAATGCCGCGGGACATGATCGACTTCCTGGTGGACTCCCGCGAGGACGATGGATTCTGGACCGGGATCGCACGCTGGCAGCAGGAGCAGAAGGTCGAGCTGGAGACGCAGCAGATACGGGCAGCGCTTCCGGAAGCGGCCTTCCCGGCTGCAATGTCCGCTGAGCAGTGCCTCGTGGCGCTCGGCGTATCCGAGCTCGATTCCCAGGCGATTGTCCGCGGTGTCGACGAGCATTCGCTCGTGCAGTCTTCGGTCGAGGCGGCCTTCGCAACGCTCGGCCCGCACGAGGTGGCACAGCAGCTCGAGCAGCTCGCGAGCGACAGACGCGGAGCGGCGGTAGCCGGGCTGTACGCAGCGAAGCTTCCCGTGAAGTCCAAGAGGACGTGGGTGACCGCGGTCTTGATCGGCGGAGGCTTCCTGTTTCTGCTGGCCGCTGCAGGCACGTGCGCGGCCTCTGCCATGGTGCTGTACAAAGGGGTCACGTTCTGAAGCGCCGGCGTGCTGTAGCGGCGTGCACAAGTTCGCAACGCCTTGTCGCTCGCCGCCGCCTGCCCGCACTTGGGCCAGATTCACGCGCGTGCCCACCCCACCCCGGCGGCGGCTCGCTCACCCCGCTTTAGCGAGCGTGTAGGGCGCGTGGGTAGCGGATAGCGGGTAGCGGTCGTGTGGCCGGCACGGCAGAGCTCGTTTGCCGCTTGCCCCTTGCCGCTCGCCTCTGCCCGCTGGACCTACACGCTGGCCTTACTCGCTGGCCGCTGCCGGCCTGCGCTTGCCGCTTGCTCGCTAGTTGCCCGCCTGCCGGCGCGCGGGCTTCGCTGGGGTCGCGCACCTTGCGTGCCAGCTGCCTGCTTGCAGCCACATCACCGCAGTTTCGCTGTCAGCAAGCTGCGCGTGGGTGGGCGGCTCGACGCACGGACAGTCGCCTTCGAGGCCCTGGTCGAAGGCGATCGCATCAGCAAAGCGATCCCCCGCGGATACGGCAAGCTCAAGGACCAGCTCGCTCGTGCGCTGCAGGGCGCCTTCTCGCTCACCAGCGAAGCAGCAGCGCGCACCGGGGCTGACCGCGCCTGCCGGTTTCGCTGGGCTCGAGCCGAAGCCAACGAAGCGGCCGCCGTGCCCGAAGCGCTGGCGCAGCTTCGCGCCGCTGAGCCACAAGCGGTAGCCGGCGTCATCGCCAAGCGCTGGAGGCTCAGCGCGATGCTGACGCGACTTGCGATGCCCAAGCATTGAAGCGGCGCCCCGGGGCACCGGTCGCACAGCCGGTGCCCCAATGCGCGCAGCAATGCGCATGGTCAGAAGCTCCGACCGGTGCGTGGAACATGATAGTCGCTACTACGTCTGCAGCATGGCTGTTGACTCGCTGTCACGCCCGGGAAGACCGTGCTCCGCAGCCCGCGGCTGGCTGATTGCGCCCCAGCTTCTGCCATGGCCCGCCGAGGGCAGAAGCAGGCACTCTAGGCTTCGGAAGGTCGGGGTTGCGTCAGGGACAATGGAGCGAACCTGGTCGTGCACCTGCAGCGGTTGAAGCAGGCGCGATGATCGGCGACACTCCGCGCATGCGATGGATCCCGGGGCTGGCACTTGCCCTTGCCATGACGTCTGCAGCGTGCGGGGCCCGAACCGGACTGCTGGAGCCGGATGACGCCGCACTCGATGGAGGCAGCGAAGCCGGCGCACCTGACAGGACCATCCGTCAGCTGTCCGGAGGCTACTCGCACGGTTGTGCACTTCGACGCGGCGGGCAGGTCCTCTGCTGGGGGATGAACAACCAGGGTCAGATCGGCGATGGCACGACCCAGGACCGGCCGACCGCGGTCTACGTGGCAGGCGTGAACGATGCGACGCGGATCTCGTCCGGTCACGCATTCAACTGCGCCGTCCGCTCCTCCGGCAAAGTGAGCTGCTGGGGCGCGCGTCCACGCCCGAGCGGCGAATCCAGCATCCAGGCCAGTCCCGTGGAAGTCGACGGGCTGGAGCGGGCCGTCGACGTCGCGGTCGGCTCGAACCACACGTGCGCGCTTTCTGATGACGGGAAGGTGCATTGCTGGGGCATGGGGTTGAATGGCCAGCTCGGCGTGGGCATCGTGCCCTTTGCGGACATGCCGGTGGTGGTGCAAGGGATCAGCGGTGCTACGCAGGTGATCGCCGGGACCGGCTACTCTTGCGCAGTGCTCGCAGACAACACGATAGCGTGCTGGGGGAGCAACGTGGACCACGCGGCCGGAGGCCCCATCGCCTCTGAGCCGGTGCTTGTGCCGACGAAGGTGAAAGGCACGGAAGGAGCACGGCAGGCTTCGTCGAGATCCTCGCACGCATGCCTGGTTTCCACGGACGGCGCCGTTCGGTGCTGGGGAGGCAACTTCAGCAAGAAGCTCGGCTTCGAGACCACCTGGTGCTGCAGCCCGGACGCGCAGGTCGTGAAAGAGGTCACAGGAGCGCGGGAAGTGGCCGCGGGCGACGCGCATTCCTGTGCACGGACCGAATCGGGCGAAGTCTGGTGCTGGGGACTGGGGATGACTGGCGAGCTCGGGAACGGAAAGACCCCGGACAGCTCCCTTGCCGTGCAGGTCGTGGGGCTGAGCGGAGCCAGGCACGTCGCCCTGGGAGCGTATCACAGCTGTGCGATCGACGCGTCGGACCAGGTCTGGTGCTGGGGGGACAACCGGGGAATGCAGCTGGGCGGGGCCACATCCGAGGACAAGAGCACAGTACCGGTCAAGGTGCCGATACCCAAGTAGGAGAGCGAGCGTATCGTCAGCAGGCAGGGCCAGGGCACTGCAGCGCACCGGGAGGCGGCGCAGAGCCAGGGCCAGGGCCGCACCAGTGCGGGAGCCCCTTCTGGAAGGGAATGCCGCCGCTGTAGGGCGACTCCCCTGCGCCCAGCCAATAGGGGTGATCAAAGATGAAGTCCCACATGCCCGCGTACTTCGACAGGCCGGGAGGCGCTTCGAACGGAGGCTCTGCATGGCAGCAGCTGTGCACGCATTCGACCAGGAAGTTGCCTTGCCCGGCGAGCGCCGATTCCAGCGCCTTCGACGTGTCCTGGAAGTGGATGGTGAACCCGCTTGCGGAGCATTGATCGCACGCACCACCCCAGAGCACGAGCCCGGGCAGGCGATGCGATGGATTGGCCCAGGGCTTGGCGACGCCTCCGCCCACGCCGCCGGACATCGACACGAACGAGGCGAGATACTGCGATCTTCGTCCTGCCACCTGGGCGGTCCACAGCCCACCTGCGCTGACCCCTGCCGTGGAGACGCAGTTGTGGTTGATCGCAGGAATGCTCTGCGCAGCGCACGTGAGCATGTCGTCGAAGAAGACCAGCTCCTCCTGCAGTCTTGCGTCCGAGTCGAGCAGGGTGGAAGGCCACCGGAAGGGAGGCTTGCTGCTGCCGCCGGATTCAGGGGCAATGGCGACGAAGCGTTGCTGGTCGACCGCTTTCTGCACCTCGGCGTTGTTGATGAACGACTGTCCGCTACCTCCCATCCAGTGCCAGAGAAAGACGAGCGGGAGCTTTTCGCCGGGCTGCGGGGGAGGGTTGGCCGGGAGGGCGAGCTGGAGCTGGCGGGCGACTCCGGAGCTTGTGATGTTGTTGGTTCCGGCGGCGAGCGTCGGACAGGCGCCGCCGGAGTAGGCCGGATATGCGGCAGGCAACGGGGCATTGGCAGGAGGATCGTGGTTGCAGGCGTGATCCGGGAAGTTGTAGCTGCTGCCGCCGGCTCCTCCAGCCCCTCCGGCGCCAGCAGGGCCGGAGCCTGCGGAGCCGCCGGTGGTTGCGATGGAGCCGCCGGTGCCAGAAGAGGACCCGCCGTGGCCGGCCGAGCCAGCCTTGCCACCTGTTCCCCAGTTCACGGACCCGCCATGACCGGCCGAGGCCCCCCCAACTCCAGCGTCGGCATGTCCGGAGCCACCGCTGCCGGGCGGGAACGTCGAGCCGCCGGGATCCTCGGATCCGCAGCGCGTGGTTCCCAACAGCGCGACAATCCCCAGGGTTCCTACCAGAGCCAGTTGATTGCGTCTCACGGGGGCCTCCTTGTGCAACTGGCGAAACTTAAGCAGGAATTGTGCCGGCCAGGGTCAAGGAAGGCAACTACAATCTGCGATGGATGGATCGTTTGCGATCCATGCAACCCGGGTGGGAGGCTGAGCGGGTGGATCGTGATTGATCCACCCCAACGCGGGGGCCCGATGCGCACTCGGATCCATTTGCGCAACCCGCGCGACGGGTTGCTCAGAGCCTGCCCCGTCCCCGGGGCCTGGCCTTTCGCGGCAAATAGCCCTGCTGGACCGCCCCTGATTTCCCTGTTACCTTGCCTTCGCGGCTGACTGCGCCGCGTCAAGGATGGTTTCCACAGGAGGTGCGTTCATGGGCGACAAGTCCCCCAAGTCAAAGGACAAGGCCAAGAAGCAGGCCGATACGAGCAAAGGCAAGAAGCAAGCGGACAAGGCCGCGCAGGTGGCAGCCAAGAAGAAGCAGCCGAAGTAGAGCCCGTCTCCCCCTGCTCCTGTCCGGGGGCTACTGCGGGATCTTCACGTTCACGCCCCCTGGCGTCTTGACCCCATCCTTGGTCACTTCCACGCCGCCTGTCTTGACGGAGTCCTTCTTGACCGTCGCGGTGGGCGTGGTGACAGAGTCCTTCTTGACCTCCACGCCATCGACTTTGACGCCGCCGTCGGAGATCACCACGGTCCGGCCACCGCCCGGCGCGTTGCCGGGAGACTGCGCATTCTGCGAGGAGACTGCTGTGGTGGTGCTCGCGCCGCCGGCTGCTCCGGGAGCCGATTCCGTGGACGAAGGCTCGGACTTCGAGCAGCCGACCAGGCAGCCGAGAGCGAAGGTTGCGACGCAGAGTACGAGCTGCATTTTCATGGGATTCCTCCACCCGCAACAGTAGGCCAGGTCGCCGGAAAGAGCCAAGAATCGATGGGACAGCGCTGCCGGATTGCGCCGAGGGGGGTCCGATGGGTGCTGGTCCGGTCGCAAGCTCAGGTGGTTGGGGGTTTGCCCACGCCCCGGACCGCTTCCAGCGGTATGAGGTGGCCATGCTCGCGCTTGGAGTCGAGATAGCGGGCGTTGAAGGGGTTGACCCCGACCACGAGCGGCACCTGGGCGGCGACTTCGATGCCGACCTCCTCGAGCGCCTTTCGCTTGAGCGGGTTGTTGCCGAGCAGCCTCACGCGCTTGTTGCCCCCGAGCAAGTACAGCAGCACGCGCCCTGCGTCGCTGAAGTCTCGTGAGTCAGTGGGAAGCCCGAGGCGCTCGTTGGCCTGGTACGTATCCTGTCCGGCGTCCTGCAGCAGGTAGGTGATCGCCTTGGCCCACAACCCGATACCGCGTCCCTCATGGCCGGCCATGTAGATGACCGCGCCAGCGCCGTGCCGCGCGATCTGCTCGAGCGCGGCCTGGAGCTGTGGACCGCAGTCGCACCGCATGGAGCCGAACACGTCACCGGTCAGGCAGTTGGAGTGCACCCGAACCAGGGGCGAATCCGCTGCGGCGAAGTCGCCGTAGACCAGCGCGGAGTTGACGGCCATGTGATCAGCGAGCAGCGCGAAGAGCATGCGCGGCCCCTTCTCGCGAACCTCGTTGACCACCCCCTCGATGCGATCCAGGTCCGAGTGACGCACTGCCGCGTACCACAGGAAGGTCCTGGCCCCGATGGGAAGCTGGATGGGAAGGGGCACCGGGCCCACGATGCTGATGAACGGCGAGGTGCCGGCTCCGTTGATCGGACGCCCGCGCTCGTCGATGAGCACCAGCTTGTGGTCGCGCATCAGGTCTTTCTTCACCGACGGATCAATGTAGGAGAACATGGCTGGGTCAACGTGCTCACGAAGTGGGGAGAAGTCAGGGAGCGATGGGCAGGGGGCGCAGCTCAGCGGCGACGTCGCCGCGAAGCAACCAGGGACGCGAGGCCGATCAGCAGCGCGAGCGGAGTGGTGCGACTCGAGGCGGGCGTGGAACAACCGCACCCACCGCTGTCCTCTGGCGCCGGGGCGAATCCTGTGCCGCCCTCGCTCCCGGCATCGTCGGTCGGTGCGCCGTCGCCCCCTTGCGCATCGCTGCCATCCTTCTTCGCGTCTCCCGCAGGCGCGTCGCCCGGAGCGCCGTCCGATGCGTCACCGTCCGGAGTTCCAGCGTCGCCCGCAGGCGCTTCGAACGCTCCCCAATCCTTGTCCAGGCCTTGCGGACGAGCCACGCCGGCGTAGTCCTTGTCCGGCTGATCCGGTCCGCCGCCCTTGTCGATGGCAGGGCTGGCCGGTGACAGGTGGAAGTCGCCCTTTGCCTGGTTGACGAGCAGCGGGTCGGCGATGATCGAGACCGTCTCCTGCTGGCTGGCGGTCTTGAAGGCTGCGAAGTCGACGAACCCGGCGCCCCAGCGGAACTGAGGCTCGCCGCCCGCGCGGAACCACAGGTTGTGCGAAGACTTCAAGGCGCTCTTGGACGCTTCGTCGCTGACCTCGATGCCGCCGAGGAAGTCGGCGATCAGGTTGCCGTGCAGCTCCAGGGTTCCCGACCGATCGGACAGCGAAACCGCGACCGAGCCTGGGCCTGCGATCGTGTTGTAGTAGATGCGATCCGCGACCGTCGCGGTCTCTGCCGTCTGCGCACCGTAGGCGACCTCGATCGCGCACTTGCAGCCTTGGCTCAAGCCGGTGTTCCACAGCACGTTGTTGACCAGCCTGTTGCCGCCCTTGACCCGGAACAAGCCGATGCCGCCGCCGGCCGTGTCGTGGATGTAGTTGGCGCTCACCAGCGCCGAGGCTTCGGTCTGGTACTGCAGAACCAGGCCGTAGCCGTTGTCGAGGTGATCGATCTCGTTGTCGAGCACGTTGCTGGTAGCGCCGGTGATCACGATGCCGTGGCTGTCGCCAGGCACGGTTCCGCCGCTGTGGACGTGGTTGCCCTCGAGCACCACGCTGGCGTTCTCCCCGGTCACGATGCCCTGCTCGGTGAACGACAGCACCTCGAGGCCCGCAAGCCAGATGTTGCCGCCCTGCGCTGAGACGGTGTTCGACAAGTTGCCCGTGCCGTCGACCTTCATGCGCGCGAAGCGCACGTAGTCGCCGCCCAGGTACACGACCGGATTGTCCCGCGACAGGTCGCCACTGCCCTTGATGACCGGAATCTCGCCACCCCAGCCGCGCACGGTGATCGGCTTGCTCTGCGTGCCTGCCACCGAGGCTCGGACGAACACCGCCGGAGACGGGATGTTGTTGGGATCCTGCTCATCGTAGGTGCCGGCGCGCACGAGCACAGAGTCGCCTGCGACGACCACGCTCAAGGCCTTGTACAGGGTCTTGAACGGGTTCTGCTCGTCGCCGCCGAATGCATCGTCGCCGTTGTCGACCGAAACGACGTAGATGTTGCCTGTGTGGACCTTCAGATCCTTGGGTGCCGTGGTCAGCAGCTGGCCCCCCTTGACCTGCACCTGCACGGCCCCGGTGGTCGCACCTGCGGGCACGCGCACGATGATCAAGCTGTCGGTCCAGGTCGTGTACTCGACCGCGGCCTTGGTCCCGATGGTCACCGTTCCTTGCTCGGTGCCGAACCCGTAGCCGTAGATCCCGACAAAAGACCCGAAGCTGGCCGAGTCCACGTCGAGGTAGCGAATCTGCGGCGGCGGAGCGGCGCTGACCGAAGAGGACACCACCAGCCACGACAGCCCAGTACAAAGGCCCAAGCAAAGTGCGCGGAATCTCATAGGAGACATGCTCATACCCGTTGCGTGCAGGCTACCACACTTGGGCGCATCGATCCCGGCGCGGATCGATCCCCTCCAACCCGCCACCGCGGATCCACACCGTTTTCGGCTGAACACCGAGTCAGGTGCCCAGGCTGCTTGAGGCCGCTGACGGCGCTGGGATACGCTCCGGCCATGAAACGCCACGCTGCTTCGGCCGTGCTGGGACTGTCGGTCTTCCTGGGTGCGAGCGCTGCTGCTGCTCACGGTGGAAAGGTGATTTCCGAGCTGCCCTGCCCGGTAGACGAGCCCATGGGCATGGCGACCGATGGCGAGTCGCTGTTCATCTCGGACATGACGACCCGCACGATCGTCAAGGTCAGGCCCTCGGATGGCACCGTGATCGCCAAGCTCGAGGCGACGGGCAACACCCCGACCGGCCTCGCGTGGATGTCCGACACGCTCTTCTCCGCTGACCGCAACCAGGACTGGATCAACCGTCGCAAGCCCACAGGCGGCCCGGATCTCAGCCCCATCATGTACTACGAGAAATGGCCAGCGGGGCTGACCTCGGACGGGGTCGCGCTCTGGATGGTCGATGTGCGCGACAGCAAGATCCACAAGATCGATCCGACCGACGGCACGACGGTTGCGACCTTCCCGGCGCCTGCTTCAGCGCCGACCGGCATCGCGTGGGATGGACGCAGGCTCTGGGTAGCTGATCACGGCACGGACGAGATCTACATGGTGGATCGTCGTGACGGCACGGTGAACGCGATCCTTCCCGCGCCTGGGCCGTATCCGAACGCCCTTGCGATCCTGAACGGCGCGATGTGGGTGGCGGACTACCAGACGCGCAAGCTGACGCAGATCTCGCTGCCCGACGACACGCCGTACCTCGAAGACCAGGAGCGACGCGTGCACATGTCGTTCGAGGTCACCTACCGCGCCAAGGGCAAAGGCAAGATCGTCAAGCTCGTCTCCTACCTCGCGCTGCCTGTGGACATCCCGGGCCAGCACGTGCTGGGAGCGTTCAAGTTCGATCCGCAGCCCACGCGCATGGAGACGGACAAGTGGGGCCAGAAGGTAGCGGTGTTCGAGCTGGGCGAGGTGGAGAGCCGCACGCCGCGCCGCGTGCGCTGGGAAGGCGATTTTGCCCTGTATCGCGTTCGTTTCCAGATGGTGCCGGACCGGGTGGACGGCGCGAAGATGCCTGCCAGGATGGAAGCCTACCTTGCCGATGACGTGAAGTACGACCTCGACTCTCCGGTGGTCGGCGACCTCGTGGACAAGCTCACGTCGGACAAGAGGGGGACCTATGACAAGGCGCGGGCGCTGTACGAGCATCTCGCCAAGGTGATCACCTACGATCGCGTGGGCGGCTGGAACAACGCGGCCACAGTGCTCAAGCGCGGCACAGGCAGCTGCAGCGAGTACACCTTCGCCCTGGTCGCGATGCTGCGCAAGGCAGGGATCCCAGCGCGCTACGTCGGCGCAGTGTCGGAGCGTGGCGACGAGGCGAGCTTCGACGACGTATTCCACCGGTGGGCTGAGGCGTACATGCCTGGCTACGGATGGGTGCCGCTCGATGCAAACGCAGCGCACGGACGTCCTGCTGGTGAGCGCGCTGCGTTCTTCGGCGGACGGAGCAATCGTCACGTGGTCACCACGATCGGCGGCGGAGGCAGCGAGCAGCTCGAGTGGACCTACAACAGCAACGAGAAGTACTCCGCAGAAGGGGAAGTCACGCTCGACATCCAGCCGATCGCCCGCTACCGGCCGCTGACAGGTGGGCCAGCGGCAGCGCCGGGCAAGGCGGCGAGGGTGCTTGCGCCGGATCTGGTGGAGCCGGAGAAGAGCAGCGCAGTCCGGGGCAAGGAGGGGCGGCTGGGGGACCCATGGATCGCGGCGATTGCCGTGCTATTGGCGATCAGTCTGGGGTACGCGGCGGGGCACCTGTCGAGACGGCCTGCTGGTTGACGGCATGTAGCGCGCTGCCTACGCACTGGCCGGGCACGGCATGCCGTGCCGAGCTGGGCACGGCCACGGGACGCTCTCGAGCTCGAGACACGGTGCCGTGCCCCTACGCCATGAATACCCGCGACGTCCTGGCGCAAGAACCACGATCCGCCCACTTCTTGGCTCTGCGGCGCTTCATGAAGTACACAGAGCGCGATGACCGACTTCAAGCCCTTTTCAGCAGTCCCGGACGAGCCTCGGGTCGAGGAGCGCACGGTCGCGGTCGTGTTGAGCATTCCGTCGGAGGCCGAGGACTCGAGCCGTCTCAGCTTCCGCCCCATTGGCCAGACCGCGCTTGCACGCATCGCGCTGGACCGTCTGGTGCGCGTGGAAGCTGACGAGCTGTGGTTGCACGCGACGGATCCGCAGGCTGTGGAGCTGTTCGGAAAGGAGACGTGGCCCGGGGTGTCGCTGCTGGTTGGCGACGGCTCGGTGCAGCCCGGGTCCACGCACCTGATGCTGCTCAGGCCGTTCCATCCCTTTTTGCGCGCGAGCACGATCAGCGAAGCGGTGCGTCTGTTCAAGATGCGCCTGGACATCGCGACGCTCGTGGCGTGCACGCGAAGCCGCGACGCGCTCTACGATCAGGATGGCCGGCTGGTGATCCCGGAGCACGACGAGCGGGCGCTGTACCGGGCCGCGAACGCGCTGCAGATCATGGCGCGCAAGCCAGGAAGCAAGAGTGGGACGCTGGACCCCTACCCGTTCGAGGTCAGCTCGCAGGAAGGTTTCTTCGTGGACTCGACGTTTGAGCTCGACCTTGCAGCTGCCTACCTCGAGCGAAGGCAGGAGCGGAGCCAACGTTGAGCGAAGCGCCGCAAGGCGAACGCGAGCCAGCGGAGCGGGCACCGGTCACGGTGGCGTGGGTATCGACCACGTACTTTGCCGAGGGGCTTCCCTACTCGATCGTGCACCAGGTCGCCTCGCAGCTGTTCACGGCGATGAACGCGAGCCTGGAGTCGATCGGGCTGGTGTCGCTCTACGGGCTGGCGTGGAACTTCAAGTTCGTGTGGAGCCCGCTGGTAGACCTGTTCAGCACAGCGCGCCGGTGGCTGGTGGTGCTCGAGGTGCTGCTCGCGGCGGCGATCGTGTGGATGGCGTGGCCTGCGCAGCAGGGGCATCTGCCGACAGTGGCGAAGATCCTGGTGTTGGTGGCAGTGCTCGCGGCCACACACGACATCGCGATCGATGGGTACTACCTGCGGGCGCTCGAGCAGCAACGGCAGGCAGCGTATGCAGGGCTGCGCGTGGCAGCGTATCGGGTGGCGCTGCTGGTGGGCAACGGCGCGCTCGTCTGGGTGGCAGGGAAGGTGTCCTGGCGGGTGTGTTTCCTGCTTGGAGGCGCGTTGATGGGGCTGCTTGCCCTGATGCACCAGGCGGTGCTGCCTGTGATCCAGGCGCCGGACAAGACGGCGCAAGAGAGGGCCGAGCCGAAGCTGCCGAAGCTCGTGGATGCGTTCGTGTCGTTCTTTCTGCAGCCGGGCATCATCCTGGCGATCGCGTTCGTGCTGGTCTACCGGCTGGGCGACGCGATGATGTTCTCGATGTCCACGCCGCTGCTGCGCGATCTGGGGATGGATACTTCGATGCGTGCGGTGGTCAGCGGCATGATCGGGACTCCTGTGGGGATCGCGGCAACGATCGCGTCGGGCTGGTGGATCTCCCGGCAGGGGCTTCGCAGGACGTTGATTCCGATCGCGGCGATCCAGGCGGGAGCGCTCCCGCTTTATGCGATTGTGGCGTGGGTGCGTCCGCCCACGCCCGTGATCATCGCTGCGGTATTGGTCGAGCAGATCGCAGCAGGAGTGGGCACGGCTGGGTTCAGCGTGTATTTGATGCGCTTGTGCGCGGGAAAGTACAAGGCCGCGCACTTTGCGATAGCGACAGCGTTGATGTCGCTTGCGGCCACGCTATCGGGCTCTGCGAGCGGGTTTCTGGCGACGCGGGTTGGCTATACGTGGTTCTTCTCGATCGCGGCGATGGCAGCCTTGCCTGGGTTGGCGCTTTCGTGGGTGGTGGCGAAGCGGTTGGAGAAGTGAAGGCGCATCGCCCTGTTGCGGAGCAGAGGCGTCCGCAGAGGCCTTCCTTTTCCAGGGTCATCGTTGAGGAGTAGCCGCAGATCACCGCAGATCATCGCAGAGGGCTGTCGCAGCAAGGCTCGCCGGGATGAACGAAGCGAGCACCAGCCCCAGGATCCCCTCTGCGTCTGGGTCCGCGCAGATCTGCGAGATCTGCGGCCTTCCTTCCCAGAGTCATCGTTGAGGAGTAGCCGCAGATCACCGCAGATCATCGCAGAGGGCCTTCGCACCAAGGCTCGCCAGGGTGAACGAAACGCGCCCCAGCCCATCAATCCCATCTGCGTCTGGGTCTGCGTAGATCTGCGAGATCTGCGGCCATCCCTTCCCCGGATCATCGGACCGGGGTCGCCCCAGCTCCGCAGAGCAGAGGGCCTTCGCACCAAGGCTCGCCAGGGTGAACGGTGCGAGCACCAGCCCCAGGATCCCCTCTGCGTCTGGGTCTGCGCGGATCTGCGAGATCTGCGGCCTTCCTTCCCAGAGTCATCGTTGAGGAGTCGCCGCAGATCACCGCAGATCATCGCAGAGGGCCGTCGCACCAAGCCTCGCCAGGGTGAACGGTGCGAGCACCAGCCCCAGGATCCCATCTGCGTCTGGGTTCTGCGCAGATCTGCGAGATCTGCGGCCTTCCTTCCCAGGGTGATCGGCGAGGAGTCGCGGCAGATCACCGCAGATCATCGCAGAGGGCCGGTGCAACAAGCCTCGCCGGGATGAACGAAGCGAGCACCAGCCCCAGGATCCCATCTGCGTCTGGGTTCTGCGTAGATCTGCGAGATCTGCGGCCTTCCTTCCCAGGGTCATCGTTGAGGAGTCGCCGCAGATCAGCGCAGGCGAGCGCCGGGATGAACTTAACCCGTTGTCAGCCCCGCCACGTCAACGCCAGGCGCGTGCGAGGCCAGCTCGACGAGGTCAGCGGAGTCTCCTGTGACAATCAGGTCTCCTCTTTGCGCTGCAGACGCCACGACCGTCGCATCGACGGCATTCGACTGGCCGGTGGTGGCGAGAAGCTCGCCCGCCTTGCGGGCAAGCAAGGGCGACAACGGCTCCAGGTCCCCGCAGGCGAGCACATCAGCGTGGTCGCCTCGCCACCACTCTGCCACGACTCCAGCAGGGATGGTGATTCTGGCGTGGGAGAGCAGACATGCCTTGAGCAGGGCGAGTGCGCTCGCCTTCCTGCGCTCGAGCGCGATCAGCATGCCCGTGTCCAAGGTCACTCCGCGCTGCGCGCGCCCGACGTGGGTGGCGCGACCCGCTGTGCGCTTCATGCTGCGCCCAGCTTCTTGAGCCAGCGCTGGACTTCGCGCTCTGGCACGTCGACGCCCGCGCCGAGCTCATCGAGCACGCGCTGACGAGCCTCCTGCCGGGCTGCCTCTGCCAGGATCTCGCTCAGGACCGACGATGCGCTGCGCTTGAGCTTCTTGGCTCGTCGCTCGAGATACTCAGCGGCGCCGGGCTCCAGGGAGTAGCTTCGCTTGCGCACGTTCATCTTTCGTACCTCTCGGTACGAAATGGTAACACCGCCAGGTACGAATCTCAACCCTTCCCACCGGCTGCCTTGCGCGCCGCGCGACGCTGCGGGTGCTCGAACGCATCACGGAACGAGTCGAGATCTGCCGCAGACATCCCGAGCGCGCGTCCCTGCTTGCGCCAGGTCGCCACGGCGCCCTCCACCTCGCCCAGGATCGTCGCGGCTTGCTTGGACGATATCCTGAAATAGGGAGCGACGGAGAGCAGCGCGTCGATGGTCGCCTCCGGTCCCGTGTCCTCGGATATCCACGTCTTCAGCTCGCGCACGCGGTCGGGAAACGGGTTGATGTCGAATGCGGGCGCAAGCCTCCACTGACCGTGTCCGACATGGAGGAATCCGTGGTTGCGAAGATGATCGTCGACGTTCGTGATCAGGATCGAGAAGGCAATGCGCCGCCACAGCTCCTCGATGTCCGCCCTTGCAGCGGCGCCGTACATCCGGATGGCATCCACGATTTCTGTGTACGCGTGCTCCGCGGCTTCCGTGGCATCGACCCCGAGCATCGTGGCGGCCGAGATGTACATGATCCGGCCTCCGCCCTCGCGCCGATCGAAGCGACGGATGAGGGCGACGGGGATGCCGTCGCTGTCGACGATACGGGCTTGCGCGGCTGAGATGCCTGCGAGCTTTGCCAGACGAAGTGCCAGGACTTCGCCACGCGTGACCGGGCGCTCGTCCGAGACGCTCGGGAACTTGCCTACGGACAGGCTCGAGTCGCTGTCGAGCACCGAGCACTTCGGACGCATTCCTCCGAGCGAGGTTCCTTTTCCGCGCAGGTACGCGAGATCGGCAGCGGTTTCGTTATTGGATTCCACCGCGCGCGTGGCAGCGAGAAGGTGCCCGAGCTCGATGAGCGGAGGTGCGGTCCGGCGTCCTGGCTCGGTTGCCCGCTGGAAGGTCCCGGATTCGTCCTGAAAACGCAGCGCTCCGACGCGGCTGAGGTCATCGACTGCGAGCAGGAAGTCCAAGGCATGGAGGGGTTGGGCTCTCGAGCTCTCGCCTCGGCGGCGCGAGGCCAGTCGGGCTTTGGCGTGGTCTCGCAGTATCACGCGCCGGCTCCAACCGTCGGGCTCGGTATCCGCGATGGCGCCGTGAAAGAGCGATCCCTCACGGGCCTGCCGGTGATACTGGGCACCAGCGACCAGGGGCAGCGTGGGATCGACCGTGAATCGATCAGCTGCCGTCAGCCAGTCGGGGTCGTACTCGAAGGACGCGCTTTCTCGGGAGCCCTGCGAATCATGGCGGAGCACGCCCAGGGGACGAGCCTCGTGGCCCAGGCAAACCTGGATGCGTCGTTTCATGAGGGATTGAAGTCCTTCTTGACGCGCACGCGCTTGGGCAATCGCTCGGCCTCCAGGATCAGCCCCTGGGTATCGCGTCCCGGCTCGACCAGGTCGCCGAGGCGATCGCCGAAGCCGAGCACGAACAGGGCCATGGCGTAGATGCCCATGGAAACGGATGGGTCGCCCTTTTCGACGCGCAGATAGGTACTGGCGGCGACGCCGAGGCGCTCAGCCATCATTGCGACGGTAAGCCGACGTTTGCGGCGGGCGACGGACAGGTCAGCGCCGAAGGCGGTCAGGGAGCGGCGAACCCGGGCGGGAAGAACGTCATGAATGGCAGATCGCATTCTACGGCCTCGTGGATGCTATCGAAGCTTTCGTTAGATAGCATATATCATTCATTACAGCAGGACAACGTGCGGCCGCTCACCGGACTGGAGTCGCCGCAGATCAGCGAGATCTGCGCCCTTCCCTTTGCGCTGCCTCCTGCACCATGCTGCGCCCATGGACGAGCTGTTCCCCCTGGTCAACGAGCAAGGCGAAGTCGTGGGCTCTGCGCTCCGCTCCGAAGTGCACGGCAACCCGGCGCTGATGCACCCGGTCGTGCACTGCATCGTGGTCAATGCCCGCGGCGAGCTGCTGCTCCAGCTCAGGAGCAAGGACAAGGATGTGCAGCCCGGACGATGGGACACTTCGGTCGGAGGGCACGTCGCGTTCGGCGAGCCGATCGAGCATGCCCTCGCTCGCGAGCTGCGCGAAGAAATCGGTCTCGCCCAGGCTGACCTTCGATTCCTCTATCGCTACGTCATGCGAAGCGAGATCGAAACCGAGCTGGTGCACACCTACCAGTGCGTGGCCGAAGGGCCGTTCGAGCACCAGGTCTCCGAGATCGACGAGCTGCGCTTCTGGAGCCGCGAGCAGATCCGCGCCGCGCTCGGCACCGGGGTGCTGACGCCCAACTTCGAGGACGAGTTCGCGAGGTACGAGCGGACGCTTCGCTAGGGAGATTCTGGGCATGGCACCCGCCTGCGTCTTGCGGTAGAGCTTGGGCCCCGAGAGGTCCCCATGCTCAACCGCAACACCGCCATCGTCGCCTTCGTGGTCTCCTTCGTGTCCGGCATGATCATCATGCGCAGCGTCGAGTCCAAGATCGTGAAGCCGGAAAACGCGATTGCGAAGGACGCGTCCTCTGCTGCACCCGCGCGTCCCAAGGCCAACGCTGGCGCAGCCCGACTCGAGCTGTTCGTCATGTCCCAGTGCCCCTACGGCGTCCAGGTCGTGGATGCGGTCAAGCCTGCCAAGGACAAGCTGGGCGCAGACCTCGACCTGTCGATCGACTACATCGGCCAGGGCACGTCGCCTGATTCGCTCACCTCGATGCATGGACCCAAGGAGGTCGCCGGCGACATCGTGCAGCTGTGCGCGGCCAAGCACTTCCCGGACAAGCACCTGGCCTTCACGGCCTGCCAGAACAAGAACTACCGCGAGGTCGACAAGAACTGGGAATCGTGTGCGAACGAGGTCGGGATCTCCTCGTCGCGCATCGGCTCCTGCCTCAAGGACGGCGAAGGCAAGAAGCTCCTGGCCGATTCCTTTGCGCGCGCCCGCGAACGCAATGCCTCAGGAAGCCCCACGATCTTCCTCAATGGCAAGCCCTATGAGGGCGGACGCAAGACCAACGACTTCATCAAGGCCGTCTGTGCAGCGACCGATGGCAAGCCCGCTGCCTGCCAGAACATCCAGGCAGCCAAGCCGGTCAACGTCACCATCCTCACCGACAAGCGCTGCACAGAGTGCGACACGTCCCGGATGGCCGAAGGGCTCAAGTCCAAGATCTCCACGGCTGTGGTCAAGACCCTCGATTACGGCGATGCGGACGGCAAGAAGCTCTACGACGAGCTCAAGCCCGGAAACCTGCCGATCGTGGTGTTTGACAAGACGATCGACGGAGATCCTGACTCGATGGCAGAGCTTGCGCCGGCGCTCAAGACAGCGGGTGAGTACAAGTACCTTCCAGTGGGCGGCGAGTGGAACCCGGTGTGCATGGCCGAAAAGGGGTGCGAGAAGCCGGAGTGCAAGAACGCGTTGATCTGCCGCAAGGAGATCCCGAACCACCTCGAGGTGTTCGTGATGTCGCAGTGCCCCTACGGCGTCAAAGCGCTCGATGCCATGAGCGAAGTGCTCAAGAACTTCGGCGACAAGCTCGAGTTCGTGGTGCACTTCATCGGCGACGGCGACGCGACCAAGGGGCTGACGTCGATGCACGGCCAGGCGGAAGTGGACGAGGATCTGCGCGAGATCTGCGCGGTGAAGCACTATCCCAAGGCCAACAAGTACATGGACTACATCTGGTGCCGCAACAAGGACATCCGCAGCGCTGACTGGAAGAAGTGCACCGGTGGAACCACGGGCATCGACACCAAGGTGATCGAGACCTGCTGGACCGGAGCCGAAGGCAAGAAGCTGCTCGAGGAGGAGTTCAAGCTTGCCAGCGCGCTCGGCATCGGCGGCAGCCCCACCTGGCTGGCGAACGGACGTCACAAGTTCTCAGGGGTGGATGCAGAGACGGTTCGCAAGAACATCTGCGAGCACAACAAGGGGCTCAAGGGGTGCGATGCCAAGCTCACGGCCGCTCAGCCTGGGGCGCCTCCTGAGCAGGGCTGCGGGAAGTAGACCGTTCGTCCAGACGCTTCGCGTGTACTGGGTCGGATCCGATCCCGGACAATGGGGCGTGGAAAACCTCCGCTCGTATTCGTCGGGCGCCTGCGACGACTGCTGGAACTGGGCGTACGGGATCACGACCCAGGGGATCAAGTAGAGTCGAGTCATCCGGCGTCAGCGACGCGAAAAGCTGCTGCCATTCTGTCTTGTTCCGCACGTGAGAGGCGGGCGCGCTTGGCCTCTGCGCGCCACGGCCGTACGGCAGACTTCACCTCTTCGACAATCGCGTTCGCGCGTGTGGCCTTGACGCGGAAGTGCGTGGCGACGCTCAAGACCAGATCGAGATCCTGGGCGTTGTCGGTCTCCGAGATATTCAGCGTCAGACCGTCGCCATGGGCGATCGGGTTCATGTCATACGCGGGTGCCAACGACCAGCCGCGCTTCTCGAGGAGAAAGGCGTGATTGCGCAAGTGATCGTCCACGTTGGAGATGCAGATGAAGAACACGATCCGGCGCCAGAGTTGCTCGAGGTCGCGGGCGGGATGAGCCCCCTGTTGCATGACAACGCCCGCAAGGTCGAGGTAGGAGGCGCCCTCTTCGCCGTCGCTGCGCTCGAGCATCGTCATCGCGGATGCGAGATGGATGCGCTCGCCGGCATCCGTGCGATCGAAACGCCGCGAAAGGAAGGTATGGTGCTTCTTTCCAAAGCACTGGCGCCGTCCTTGCGCGGTCACGACCCCGGCGCGCTTTGCAAGCGCATGCGCGACGCTCTCCCACGCACCGACGTCGTAGGTGTCGTGCGCGCTCGGGAACTTGGCGATCCACAGATGCTTGCGTTCATCCAGCACGCTGGCCTTGGGCCGAGCGCCACCGAGCGAGCGCCCCGGTGCAACGAGCATTCGCAGCCACTTTCGGTAGCCGGGGTCGCGCTCGGAACCGTCGCGCTCGAGGTGAAGGCTCGCCCTCTCCAGCTCTCCGAGCGAGGTCCAAGGGGGAGACGCAAGCTCGGTGTTGTCGTCCAGGAACGGTCCGTCGCCTACACGAAATCGCAGCCCCCCGGAACGATGGCGATCGTAGACGCCGAGCAAGTAGTCGAGTTCTAGCAGCGGGCGTTCGCGCCGCTTCTGATCGCGGGCGACTTGCGCTTCCCGGCGCTGCAACAGAACACGGCCCCATCGGTCCGGACAGGAGTCCAGGAAGACCTCGAAGTTATCGCGCCCCATGGCCACATGCTGCGGACCGCGATGCAACCGCAGCGCAGGGTCCAAGACCAGCGCATGAGAGGATTCCAGCCAGGCAAGGTCGTACTCGAAGGAGAAGATCTCCTTGCCTCTCGACGGCGTCGCGTTCAGGACACCCATCCGCGTCGGTCCACCGAGGCCGTGCCAATCAGCCCAGACTTCGACGCTGCGACGCTCAGCAGACATCGGCCGCCCCGGGCTTCTTGTGCGATCGACTGCGACGCGTGCGCAGAGCCGAGTCCTGAAGCTTGCGCCCCAGCTCGTCGTCACGTGCGACCCGAGCGAGGTCCTTGTCGAGGCCGAGGCAGTGCAGCACGTTGGCATACGACCCGAGGGTCACCCTGGGATCGCCGCGTTCGACCGCGCGCAGGGTCGGTCGTGACATGCCGGCGCGCTCCGCGATGAGCGATGCGGTGAGCCTTCTGCGCAGGCGGGCCAGACGGATGTTCTCGCCGAGCTCGGCGAGGACTCGGGCAACTGCAGGGAGGGGAGGCTGAGCGGTTCGTGGCATTTGTAAACTATGATTACCATCACCGAAGACAATGGCAATCTTAGAATACAGATCGGCAGCCCGCAGCCTGTAGCCTGAAGGCTCCCTCCGGCCTCTTCCCCTGAAGCCTGCAGCCTGAAGCCTGAAGCCTCTCTCACACTTCTACCAGCTCGTACTTCCTCTTCCCCAGCCCGAGCCGCTCCGCGTACACCAGCTGGATCGTCCCGTCGATCTTGGGCCAGGCGATCTGATCCAGCCGCTTGCCATTGGCCGCTTCGGTCAGATCCATGACCGCTTGATCGATCGCAACCGGGTCTGACGACAGCGCAAAGCCGATGTCTGGCACCATCTTGGGCGAGCCCGCTCCCCAGCAATCGCAATGCTTGGTGAGGTTCACCATGCCCACCACGCACGTGAACCTTCCCTTGACCGCGCGCATCGCGCCGAGCGCATGCTCGACCATCTTCTGCTGAAGGAATTCCGAGCTGCTGTCCCAGCGGAAGCCGATCGCGTCGCTCCGGCAGTGCGCGATGCATTCGCCGCAGCCGGTGCACACCTTCTCGTCCATCTGCGCCTTGGCGCCTTCCCCTGCGGACAGCGCGCCGCCTGGACAATTCTCGATGCATGCGCCGCACGCCGTGCACTTGCCCTCGGTCACGAAGGGCTTGGTATCCGAGTGCTGCAGGAGCTTTCCTTTGCGCGATGCGCACCCCATGCCGATGTTCTTGAGCGTGGCGCCGATGCCTGACACCAGGTGCCCAGTGGCATGCGACACGACGACCAGGCCGTTGCTCGATGCGATCGCACCTGCCACGCCCACCTTGGCGAAGTGACGCCCCTCGATCTCGATCTGCTTCTCGAGATCTCCCTCGATGCCGTCTGCAGGCACAAACGCCGCACCAGCGCGATCGAGCGAGAATCCGTGCTTGATCGCCACCTCGGTGTGGCCCACGCCCGAGCTGCGCGCGCCCGAGTACAGCACCGAGGAGTCCGTGAAGAACGGCCTCGCACCGAGCGCTCGAACGCGTTTTGCGACCACGCCAGCCACCTCAGGGGGAAGGAAGGTCGTGAGCCCAGGCTCACCCACGTGGACCTTGAGCGCGATGAGGTCGTTCTTGCGAACGAATGCCAAGGGTTCAGGCGTTTCCACGAGCAGTCGCTGAACAGCCAGAGGCCATTGATCAGGCTGCCCGTCAGCAACGCGGCACAGGAAGACTTTGGGGTCGCTCATGACAGACTTGCGCCGACGCTACGAGCGCGTTCTGCCGGCGTCAATCGCACCTACTTCTTGGATGGTGTGGTCGTGCCCTTGGGCGGAGTTGCCGTCTTCGAGGGAGGCGCAGTCGTCTTTGCCGGTGGCGCAGTCTTTGCGGGAGGCGCGCTCGTGGTGACCGCAGGAGGCGTGGTGGCCGCAGGCGGCGGGCGCGTCGGCGTGGCGGGCGCGGTAGCGGTCGGCGTGGAATAATCCGAGACCGCTTCGACCACGACGTATACGAGATACGCCGCTGTGCCCGCTGCCCACAGCAACAGTCCAGCCACGGCAACCCCGGAGAGAATCGCCCACTTCGTCTTCTCGGAAGACCGCTTCTGCAGCGCTGTCTCGAGGGTGGCCTGCTCAGCGCGTGCAGGACCGACCATGGGGCGAAGGTCGAGCCCCACCACGTTGTCAGCTCCGCAGTAGCGGCACTCGACCACGCCGCCCATGTCCGTGTCAGGCAGCGGGCCCTGGCAGCGACGGCACCGCGCAGGCTCCCCTTCCTTGCGCGGCGCGAGGGCGCCAAAGCCGAGCGTGAGAAGCTGCAGCGCGCCGCGATCCGCGAGCTGCGCGCGAAGCAGGAAGCTCCACGCCAGCACCCCTGCCACAGGCAGCACGAGCACTGGCACGTCGAGTGCGTCGAAGCCGTTGAAGATCACGTGCGGCGCCACGATGATCCAGGCGATCGGCCAGACCACGAACATCAGCGCGGTGAAGATCGCGAGCCGGATGTTGATCGACGAAGCGGCCGGCTGCTGCAGCAGCTTCGCCACGGCCTTTCGCGTGGTCTCGCGGCTCGAGTGCGCAGCCTTCTGGGAAGCGGCCTGCTGCTGGGCGACGGCGGGCATGGGCACAGGCTGACGGCAGAACTTGCAGGGCACGGCAGGGGCGTCCTCGGGTACCGCAGGAGCGCCGCAGCTCGGGCAGGTGATGACCTGCGCAGCGACAGCAGGAGCCTGCTCCACGTAACGACGTCCAGAAGCGACGGCCACGATCGAATCAGCAGCGGCCTGCATGGACTGCGCTTCGATCTCGCGCTCGGTCGTGGCAGCCATGAGCGGCCCGTTGGCGGTGACGATCCACAGCTGCCAGAACTGGATGTCCTTGCGCTTCCAGGGCGTTCCGAAGACCTTGAAGATGTTGGCGTTGAAGTTGCGCGCCGCGATGGAAAGCGCGACGAGCCCGAGGAACAGGAGGAACAAGAACGCGCCCACCAGGAGCCATCCGAGCTGGAAGCGCTTCTCGGTGACCTGCTGCACCGTGGCGTACGGCGACGCAAGCTCGTTCCATGCGATGCGCCGTCCGTGCATCGGGCCGCCCACCACCGACACGCCATCGGCCTCCAACAGCACGTCGCTGGCGCGAGCCTGGCGCGCACGCATGAGGCTGGCGATGGCGTAGACGATGAACGGAGCGGTCAGGGTGAGCCCGACAAAGGCTGAGACCAGCAGTCCAGGGGCGCCGCCGACCAGGGTGGGCAGCACGGTGATCGCGATCGCGGGCAGCAGGGTAATCGCAGCACCTGTTGCATTCCAGCTCGCGCTGGTGCCGATCTGGAGCGGTAGACGCGCCAGAGGCTTTCCTCGCGGCGCCGCGGGCGGCGTCGGCGCAGCCTGCGCCATGGGTTGCATCGGCTGCTGCGGTTGCTGAGGCCACGGCTGCTGCGGCTGCATCGGGACTTGCTGCATTGGCAGGCAGTATACCGGCATGTGGAGCCTGGGTGCGGCGCGATTTGCGAGCTGAAGGAACGCTCTTTCGCGTCACGATGCGATGAGCGACAATGCTCCGGTCCCGCATCAGGGGTTGCACGCGGGAAGCTCGAGGGTGCTGTTCTTCCAGCAACGAGGATGGAGGTTCCGATGGACCAGGCTGCTCCGATGGTCAAGCCCGCTCCCAAGCAAGGCGACGAGTTCGAGTTCAGCGATTCGCACAACCTGGTATTCGACGGCGTAGCGCGCTGGATGAAGATCGTCGGCATCATCGAGATCGTGCTGGGCGTGATCTACGCCATTCCCGCGGTGCTCAACCTGGCGGTGCTCAACACGCCCCCGGTGGTGATTGCCGCGCTGCACATCGTGGTGGTCGGCCTGATGGGCGCATGGACCATCAAGGCAGGGGGAAGCGTGCGCGCGATCGTCACCACAGAAGGCGACGATGTACGTCACCTGATGGAGGCCATGGAGAAGCTCAAGAAGCTGTTCTTCCTGCAGGGCCTCGTGTTTCTGATCCTCATCGCACTGACCGTGGTGAGCTTCTTCACGGGCGGGCTGTCGGCAGCGCCCAAGATTCCCTGACGCTTGCCCACCTGCGCGAGACCTCGTACGATCCCTGATCGAAAGACCGGGTTGCGTCGGTCGAGGAGGTTGCCGTGATCCGAGAGTCGCTCATCTTCGCCGCACTGGGAATGGCTGCTGCAGGCTGCAGCGCGGGCAGCAGCGGTGACGACTTCGGCCCGACCGGAGAACCGTCCGACGGCGGCCTCGACGTGAGCCTGGTGCCCGACATGGGGCCTGGGCCTGACGTGGTGCTGGACGTCAACATGGATTCCCCGTCCAACGCATGTCCGGGTGTGGTCCAGTCGTTCATCTGGATCTCCAACACGGGGGAAGGCACGCTTTCCAAGGTCTGCACGCTCAACGGCGTGGAGGTCGCGCGCTACTACACCAGCCCGCAGGAGGTGTCCGGCGACCCGTCGCGAACCTCGGTCAATCTCCACGGCGATGCAGTGGTCACCAACCGAAGCCCCACGCCGGGACCTTCCTCGGTGACCAAGTTCGCCGCCGAAATCAAGGAGTGCATCGACCGCAACAACAACGGCCAGATCGACACGTCCTACGGCCCGACCGACGTCAAGCCCTGGGGCGAAGACGAGTGCATGCTGTGGAACACGCCACTGACCGGTGGAACGGGGGAGATCGGCGCGCGCGCCACAGCGTGGGACGGGCTGGAGAGCTCCAAGACCGGACTCGGGGGGCACGTGTACATCGGCGCCCTGATGAACAAGAACATCTACAAGCTAGACGGCGATACCGGCGAGATTCTCGCGCATGCCCCGACCGCTTTGCAGCACTACGGCGGAGCGATCGACGGCAAGGGGAACTTCTGGACCGTGTCGATGGGATGCACGATCGGGATGTGCCAGATCGAGCGCATCAACGTCGATGACTTCACGGACCACGAGGTATTCCCGGTCCATTGCGGCTACGGTATCTCCATCGACTCCAAAGGTCGTGTGTGGACCGCCGGGCTCGGGTGCGTTTCCCGCTTTGATCCGGCCACCAAGGAGAACAAGTGGGTGACCACGGGCGGCCAGGACTTCAACCGCGGCGTGGCCGTCGGCGCCGAGCTGAGCGCCGGATTCATCTGGGCTGCGTCCACCAATGGCGAGCTGATCCAGGTCGACCCTGAGGCATTGACCGTGGTGAACCGCCAATCGGTCGGCGGCTCGGACATGGTGGGCGTGGCGATCGACTACGAGGGCTACGTGTGGACCGTGTCGCAAAGCGCCGGCTCTGCCTACAAAGTCAATCCCAACACCTGGGAAGTCCTGCCCGCGCCGATCGGAAACAAACCCTACACCTACAGCGACATGACCGGCATGCAGCTTCGCGGCGTCAAGCCGAATCCAAGATAGCGGCGCGTTGCGGCGGTGAGGCTAGGTCCATAGTTGAAGCAGCCGGCTGAGAGCCGGCAGCTGATGCAAGTCCGCTGCGCGGTTAGCCAAGCCCCGATTCGGGGGCTGACGGTCCGACGCTGCGCCCACGGTGGAACGCCTCGACCCGGGTCTGCTCTGCGTGGTACGGGAAGCCATGGCCGACTACCTCCCTGCGATGCCCCATGGCCCGATCGTGGAAGAGTTCCCGAACGTGTTCGTGGTGACGGGCGGGTTTCGATTTGCTCCTGCGCTGTCGATCACGCGCAACATGACCATCGTTCGCCAGGGCGGTGAGCTGATCCTGATCAACTCCGTTCGCCTCACACCGGATGGCGAAGCCGAGCTGGCAAAGCTCGGCAAGGTCACGCACCTGCTCCGGATCGGAGCCTTTCACGGCGCTGACGATCCGTACTTCATGGACCGCTATGCGCCCGTGCTCTGGGCCCCACCCAAGACACGTCACAAGGGCGGGCTGACCACGGGCCGCGAGCTCAAGCCCGGCGATTCGCCCCTGGACAAGGCGACGGTGTTTGGCTTCGAGCACGGACGTCGGCCAGAGGTCGCGCTGATCCTGGAGCACGAAGGGGGCGTGCTGGTGACGTGTGACAGCTACCAGAACTGGACCACCTTCGAAGGCTGCTCGACGTTGGGCAAGGTGATGATGCGCCTGATGAAGTTCGGTCCGACGTTGATCGGCGGCCCCTGGACCAAGGAGATGGGGCCCGGGGTTCGCGCGGACTTCGACCGTCTGCTCGAAGCTCCGTTCCAGCACTTGATCAGCGGTCACGGTACGGTTCTGCGAGACAAGGCAAAGGAAGGCCTGCGCACGGCCATTGCCCATCGATTCGGCTGAGCCCTGCTGTACATCCCCTTGGGGCGCAGGATGATAGCGGGGGCTCAAAGCTACGTGTCTGCACGCGAGTTTGGAATTAGACTGGACCCACCATGATGCATACCCGGTCCCAAGTCTGCGCCCTGGCAACCGTGCTGCTTGCGGTCAGTGCCTGCACGGTCTCCAGCGAGGATCAGCCTTCGCCGATCGACGGATTCGCGGGTGCAGGTGGGCAAGGTGCGAGCGCAGGGGCCGCAGGAGCCGGGGGGCAAGGCGCGACCGCAGGGGCGGCTGGAGCGGGCGGCTCTGCGGGGGCGTGGAAGGGCTTGCTCTGGCCGATCGACTGCACGCTTGGGAGCGATTGCGAAGTGACGTTTCCTGACACGGACGGCGATGGGAAGGCCTTTGACTGCGGTGCTCCGGGGTACACGGGGCATCAGGGCACGGACATCTCGGTCACCTGGGACAAGATGGATCAGGGCACAGCGGTGTACGCAGCGGAGTCCGGCGTGGTGCAGTGGGTATTTGACGGGCACTTCGATCGCTGCCCGAGTTCGACAGAGCCTTCGTGTCAGGCGCCGACCCTCGACATGGGACCCAATGTCGAATCGGGGTACATGGTTTGCACCGATGGGAGCGACGCGTACTGCGTGGGAACGAAGTACACGACCAACTGCTTCTTCTGCTTCTACGGATCGAACGTGGTGGTGATCCGTCACCCTGGCAACGCGAAGGTATTTGCCACGCGCTACGATCACCTTCGAAGGGACTCCATTGTGGTGAAGCCTGGGCAGACGGTTGCCAGGGGCGACAAGATCGCGGAGGTGGGGAGTGCGGGAAATTCGACCGGTCCCCACCTGCATTTTGAAGTCTGGGCAGGGGGCTTCTACGTGCTTGCGGATCCCTGGGCTGGGCCCTGCGGGCCGAACCAGGGGCCGACGCTCTGGGAGAACCAGCTCACGACCCCGTAGCGCCGAGGACGACGGCGACTTGCGCGAAGCAGCGCGTCGGTGAGATCATGGCAGGATGCGGCATCCCCGATCTCTCTCGAGCATCTTTGCAGTCCTTCCCCTTGTGCTTCTGGCCTCGTGCTCCAGCTCGGACAATGCCCTGTTCGACCCTGCGGCAGGCAAGGGCGGAGCATCGTCAGGAGGCGCAGCAGGCGTTGGCGGTGATGGGGGCTCAGGCGGAAGCGGCGGGACGGCATCAGGCGGCAGCGCTGGGGACGCGGGCACAGGAGGCATCGCGGGAGCCGCGGGCCTTGGCGGGACAGCGAATGGCGGCAGCGCGGGCGTGGGCGGAGACGCAGGCGCGTCGGGCGAGGCTGGAGCAGCGGGCGCAGCAGGCTCAGGCGGCGGCACGCTCGTGTGCGATCCGAATCCCAAGCCGTGCTTCTCTCCCTGCACCCCGCAGGATCCGCAGCCGTGCAACTGCAAGGCGAGCTATGGCGCGAGCTATTGCGTGTGCAACACCGGGCTTGGAGGCCTGTGGGATTGCGGCAATCCGTCCTCGATCTGTCCGGATCCAGGACCCAAGTGCAACACGCCGTGCACGGCCGAGATGGCGACGCTGTATTGCGGTTGCGCGATCAACGGCGGCGGCGTGGAGCAGTGCTCCTGCCAGGACGTGGGGCAAGGCGCATTCGAATGGCGGTGTGGAAGCTGCCCGAACAAGGAGCCGCAGAACGGCGGGATTTGCATGGGAGACGGAATGAAGTGCACCTACGGGTCCGTGCTCTGCGTGTGTCACGGCATGCAGGGTTGGAGCTGCAGTTGACCGAGGGGCCGCAAGGCTGACAGGCCCGGCTTCGCCGTCCACGGTGCGCTGCCGTGCATCGAGTCGTTTCCTCGCACCGGCGCGCTCTTGGCCTTCTTGCCTTGCTGTGTCGTGCGATCCTTGGGGGCCGTGCCCCAGGGAGATCGTACCCTGATCGTGTCCGCTAGGATGCGCATGGCGTCGTCCTGAACCTTCCTGCCTTGTTGGGAAATGCCGCGTGTCGTGGGATGGAACTCACTTCAGGTCGATGAACGTCACCGTGCTCTTGTCCCGCTCGAACACGCTCACCTTGCCGCATTGGGCGAAGTGGTTGGCAGATGGGTAGGGGGTGGAAGCCTGCTGGATGTCACCTTCCCATCCAGGGCCATTGGAGATGTACGACTTGACCTCGAACCAGCGCGCGCCGTTGCCGTCCTGCACGGCATGCGCGCAGTCCATGTCCACGTCGAGCATCCAGTAGTGCATTCCAAAGGTATTGAGCGGCTCGAGCCCGTAACCGTCCGTGGCCACGGTCTTCTGGGGGCCGAACTCCTGGGGCCACACGTTGGTGGTCCAATCCGCTGCCGAGCCCTGGGCAACGAGCCCTCCCTGGGAAGTGCCGACCTGGGTCGACTCGTGGCCGTACCAGTCGAGGAACTTGTCGCCCGGCTTCCACGGGTTGGTGACCGTGTTCTTGTGGTTGCGGTGCGCAATGGGAAGGGCGCACTTGTAGTTGGGGGAGCTGTCTGCGTTCACGCACTTGATGCCGAGCTTTTCGGCCTGGGCGTGATCGATGCCGCCGCGGATGAACATGTCCTGGCCGGGCTGCGTCTCGCCGCGGATGAACACGACGGTGCGCTTGAGATCCGGGTTTCCTTCCGCAGGCTGCACTCCGAGATCGTAGTTGGAGCTGGGGCCGCTCGGATTGTCCCAACGCTCGGCCACCAGGATCTTCTCGCCGTCCGCGTACTTCTTCCACGTGATGTCTGGCCCGTACACGTTGTAGTTCGCAACCAGGTACGTCTTCACGTGGTAGTAGATCCCCATCTTGGTCGCATTGGTGGGGATGGCGATCTTGGACTCGAAGATGGTGCGCCAGCTCTGCTGCTGGACGAACTGCGACGACTTGTTCGGGGTCATCGGGGCCTCGGGACGCCACCCCTGGCCATCGTCGAAGAACACGCCGACCGAAATCTCGTGCACCACTTCGCCGTAGATCGGCTGAAGCTGCATGCCAAAACGCGTGTGCGCCTGGAAGGTTCCGATCTGGCGATCGATCTTGGAGGCATCCACGATCGTGTCGGCGCGGTAGTCGGTATAGCCGAGCATCAGGTCAGCACCGGTCACCGGCCCGCCGCCTTCGATCATGCGTTGACGCAGCGTCTGGTTGTCGTTGTCGAACAGCAGGGACTTGTCCGGCAGGTCGCCGCCAAAGACCGACACAGGGCGGATGGAAGCCGCATCGAGCGCTGTGCCCTGTGCGCTGGGATCGCCCGCGTCCGCGTACTGCACTGCGAACTTGACCTGATCGACGCCTGGGGGCACCACGAACGCTTCGGTCGTGGCGTACAGGATCCAGTACGCGTCCCCACTCCAGGTCTTGGTCGAGACCGTCGCGCTGCCCACCGGCTCGCCGTCCTTGAAGTAGAACACCTGCACGTTGGCGCGGGTCTGCTGCACCCGAGCCAGCTCAGGCTCGTCGTAGTTATCGGGGTGCAGGTTCATCCAGATGTAATAGGCTGGGAAGCTGATGGTCAGGCTCTCCCCGCTGCGCACGAACTCGTCGGTGGTCGAGCTGCTCATCGACAGCTCGAACTGGTACTGGCCGTACGTGCTCACGAAGTTGAGGGCTGCGCTGCCCGGATTGTCGATCGAGTACGCGCCCGAAGCCGAGCCCAGGGAGACCTCGTGCTGCGGCGCTGACGAATCACTGGCGGTCTGTGCTGTGCATCCAGCGACTGCGACGACACTGGCTGCGCCGATGAGCGCTGCGCCGACCCTGCGAACCTTGACCTTCATCATGACGCCGTCTCCAAGTAGTAACTCACGCCTGAGTCACCTGGGTGTAGGATAATGTCGGGTGGTGTGCAAGACAAATGAGCTTCGAGGTAAGAACACCTGATAAATCCGACGGTTGCCGATATGGGGTCCAGGTCCGGTTCTCCCCAAACCAGGCCGCAACCCGCTCGCAGACCCCTGCTCCGCAGGTCGTGGAGCTGCTCGGCGAACCAGCTGACTGGCTCAACGGCATCCGGCTCGCTCGCACCGACGACACCTGGTCGACCGCGCTCGAGCTTCCTTGCGGTGTGTACAGCTACAAGCTGCGCGTCGACGGCACCTGGATGATCGATGACGACAATCCAAGGACGCGCGGCCGCGGTGGGCATCGCAACAGCGTGCTGAGCGTGGGAGGCGCGCCAGAGCCTGTGCTGTTTGCCTCGGCATTGCCCTGGGTATTCGAGGACGCCGACGGTGCGACCGTGATCACGGCAGCGCTGCGTCGCAGCGCAGGCGACACGCTGCGCCTCGTCTGGAGCGAGTGCGACAGCCGCCTCGATCACCAGGCCGAGATGCTGCCGGTGATGCAAGAAGACGAGCACGCCCTGTTTCGCGCACGCGTTTCCCTGTCAGCAGCCTATGCGCGTGTGGCCTTTGCGCTGAGGGATGGAACGCGGATCGGGCGCGAGGATGGCGAGCCGTTCCTTGTGCGCCGCCCGCTGCAGCAGGACCCGCCTCCGGGGTGGTGGCTCGAAAGCAGCGTGTACGCGATCTTCGTGGACCGATTTCGTCCGGAGCGCGACAGGGACGACTGGGGCAAGTCCGCAGGGCGCGATCAAGGCGCAGGCGGCCACCTGGAAGGGATCCGTCGGTCGCTCGACGAGCTCGAGGAGCTCGGCGTGAACGCGCTGTACCTGACGCCGATCCACTTGGGGGCGCATTGCCACCGCTATGATCTGGTGGACCCGATGCGGGTGGACCCAGCGCTCGGTGGAGAGGAAGCGTTTCGCAGGCTGCTCGACGACGCGCACGGGCGCGGGATGCGTGTGCTGCTGGATCTGTCCTTCGCCCACGTGGGAAGGGGGTTTCCTGCGTACGAAGATGTGCTCCAGCACGGGCGCTCCTCTGCCTTTGCCGACTGGTTCCAATGGAAGGAAGGGGGCAGTCCGCGCCTTGCCCACTACGGCAAACGTCGAGATGCGCCGCTGCTCGATCTGCACCATCCCGATGTGAAGGCGCTCGTGGTGCGGGCTGCGGAGAAGTGGGCAGACATGGGAGTCGACGGGCTGCGTCTGGATGCAGCGGCCGAAGTGCCGCACGAGCTTGCGCGCGAGGTGCGCGCACGTCTCAAGGCGATCCGACCAGAGGCGCTGGTGCTCGGCGAAGTGGTGCCGGAGCACGCCTGGCGATGGAGGGTCGAAGGCGGGGTCGATGCAACGACCGACTTCGGGTTCCACGCTGCGGTCACGGAGTTCATCGCCAAGCGAGCCATCGATGCGTCGGAAGCGAGCCGATGGATGGAAGGTGCAGAGGTCGCCCGCGGCGGGCCGGATTGCGCCTCGGTGCGGTTCCTGTCCACGCATGATCACACGCGGTTCGCGACGTTCTCGCGCATGATGGGAGATCCTGGGCGTGCAGCGCTCGGCCTGCTCGTGCTGCTGACGTCGCCGGGGGTGCCGGCGATTCTGTACGGCGAGGAGATCGGGCTCGCTGCCGACATGGTGGAGCTGCTGCCGGAAGCGGTATGGGAAGATCGCGCGCCCATGCCGTGGACGGCCAAGGACCGTGACGAGCACCTGCGCGAGCTGGTGCGCCGTCTTCTCGCCACGCGCGCGGCCAGCCCGGCCCTGCTGCGGGGAAGCCGCAGCTTCGTGTTCGCAGACGGTCCCCTGCTCGTCTATCGCCGCGCAGCCAACGGGGAAGTGATCGACGTTGCGGTCAATGCATCGGACGTGGCCATCGAGTTCGACATGGAAGATGACCAGCTCGATCAGATCGAGCCGCTGGTGGCCATAGGCGACGCCCGCGTGGCAGGACAAGGGGTGACGCTGGGCGCCAACGCGGGATTGGTCGCGCGACGCAGGATGTCAGCCTCCAGGATTGCGTCGCAGCGTCGAGCGTTCGAGGCCAACCTCAAGGCGCGGGACTCGGCCTTTGCCGCCGGCTCCCCGCAGGTGGGCTCGCGACCCACGCGCATCGACCTGACGGTGACCGAGCGGTGCAACATGCGGTGCAGGCACTGCATCAACGATTCGCCGCAACGAACGCAGGAAGGAACGGCCAGGACGCTGACGCACGCGGTGATCGATCGGCTGCGCGAGGACTTCTCCTTTGCCGACTACTTCGGGTTCGTCCATGGCGGCGAGTCCCTGTCTGCGCCGATCTTCTTCGATGTGCTCCAGGCCATTCGGAGCTCGGTGGGGAGCCGTCCGTACGGCGTGCACCTGCTGACCAACGGCTTGCTGCTGACAGCAGACACGGCGCGACGGTTCATCGAGCTCGGGGGGACGTCGATCTCGATTTCGCTCGATGGCGCGAGCGCGGCGGTCAACGACTCGATTCGCGCAGGATTCGAGTGCGTGATTGCGAACGTGCGGCAGGCGGTCCAGGTGCGAAACGAGCTGTCGGCTGACCTCAGAATCGGGCTCTCGTGCGTGGTCATGCAGCGGAATCTTGCGGAGCTGCAGGCTTTCGTGGAGCTCGGCGCAAGCCTGGGCGTGGACTGGATCAAGCTCGAAGAGCTCGTGAGCAAGGGCGAGCTCGGCGAGCAGGAGGTCGCAGGCGGCGAGGCCGTGGCCAGGGCGATGGCCAGAGGCCGTGCGCTCGGCTTGGTGATGGTCGATCACACTTCGCCTCCTGAGGTGTGGCGGTGTCGTCTCGACCAGGACATGGCAGCTGCGGAGTTTCTCGCAGCGGATCAGTTTGCGAATCGCAGCGAGATCCACCCCTGCCGGGCGCCATGGGACGTGGCTTGCATCGATCCGAACGGCGACGTGCACGCGGCCGACTTCTTCCGTCCCGTGCTCGGCAACGTGATGCAGCAGCCGCTGTCGGCCCTGTGGGACAGCGCGCTTGCGCGTGCGGAAAGGGTCCGGGAGAAGGCGAGATGGATATGCGCGGGGGGCGAAATGAAGTGCACGAGGACAAAAGGCGTCTGAGCTTGTCATATGGTCGCCCTGCTGCGGGCATCTACGGGTTGGAACGCAGAGCCGACCATGGATGCCATCGCCTGGGGAAAGTGGGTACTGGGAGACGCCGAACGGCCAGCCGTGGATGAGCAGGAGCAGATCGAAGCGCGCGCCCGGGTGAATCGCTGGGCACATCACCACGGCGACGCAATGCTGCGCTGGGCCGTGAGGCTCCTGGGCGATCGCAGCCTGGCCGAGGACGCGGTGCAGGATGCGTTCGTGGTGGCACTGCGCAGGACGGCAATGGTGCGGGACGCGTCCGAGCGCACCTGGCTTCTGGAAGTCACGCGTCGGGTGTGCAGCGGCATGAGACGTGCGGGTCGAAGGATCGAGCCGCTGTCCGGGGAGGAACGAGGCGCAGGGCGCGAGCCTGGGACCGATGGCGCGGCTGACGCATCTGCGATGGACAGGCAGCGCTCCGCGGCGATCGAGCGTTGCCTGGGAAGACTGCCGGATCGCCAGCGAGAGATCCTCTACCTGGTATTCGGGGAAGGTCTGACCGTGGAGCAGGCTGCGCAGGTGGTGGAGGTCAGCCCGGGGACAGCTCGCACGCACTATCACCGAGGCAAGGAAGCGATGCGCGAGATGCTGGTGCAGGAAGGGATGGACGATGTCTGAGCAGCAACAGGATGGGGTCGGCAAGGCGCTGCGGGCACACTTCGCGCAAGATGCCGCACGGCTGCCTGCTGACACGGTCGACAAGGTCATGGACAAGGTGCAGCGGGAGCAGCTCCGGGCCTCGCGAACCAAGTGGGTCGTGCTGTCCGTGGCATTGGCCGCTTGCGTTGGGCTGGTCGTGGGGTTCGGGCCAAAGCACGGCTGGCAGCAGCAGAGCCGGGCGATCGACGGGCAGCCAGCGAAGAGCGCGCCAGCATTCGAGCTCGGGCTGCAGGACGAAGGCGCAGAGATGCCCGCCGGGGCTGACCACCGGCAGGGTGCATCGGAATGGGACGAGGAATCGCTTCTGCGGATGACTGCGCTGAACTCACTGGTCGGCGACGATGACGACGAAGCGGTCGATGACGACGGTGACGACGATGACGACGAGGCTTCTTCGAGTCCGTCAGACACCCACGCGGAGGGAACATGGGAATCCGAAGCTCAGTGATCGTGATCGCCATGGCTGCGTGGCTGGTTTCCTGCCAGCAGCCAGGTGGCAAACCGCAACCCGGGCCTGCGCAACGCGAGCGGGTGACGCAGGTGGCACAGGTAGATGAGGTCGATGCGCAGCTCGCGCCGCGCAAGGTCAGGGCAAAGCCCCATCCTCAGGCAGGGCGCGTGGACATGGTGGGCATGACGCTGTACCGGCCGGCGATGGTGCTGCGCTTCGGTGCGCAGGCAGGCGTGCCTGAGGACAAGATCGCGAAGATCCGCCAGGACTTCTTTGACACGCAGACGCGCATCGCTGACCTGGAGCCCAGACTCAAGAAGGCGAGGATCGAGATCCAGCGTCTGCTCGCCGCAGGGGAGCTCGATGAGAACAAGGTGTTTGCGCAGATGGACGAGGTGTCCAAGGCAGAGACCGAGATCAAGAAGCAGCGGCTCGGGTTGATGATGCGGATCCGCCAGTCGCTCACTCCGGAGCAGCGAAAGAAGCTCGACGAGCTGAAGCACGCCCGGTCCGGGCAGCTCGAGGCGAATCGGCGGCAAGGGAGGCGAGGGCTGCCGCAGAAGGCGAACGCGCACGGCTTCTGATGCGGGGCCGGTGTCGGAGGCAGTTCGCTAGGGCTCGGCAGGCGCCTCGACCGGCTCGGCGGGTTTGATCTCCTCGGTGATCTGGGCCTCGCGCTCGTACTTGTACTTGAAGCTGAACGCCGCTGTCTCGACGAGACGCTGCACGCACGCGATCATCACGCCCGGAACGTCGCCATCCTTTTCTACGACCACGCGCCGAGCCCTGCCGTTGACGTCGATCTGCGCCTGGACGGACACGCTGCCCTGCGCGTCGGGTACATACTTGCGCGCGAGCTTTTCGCAGAAGCGAATCCTGGCTCGGAGCTGGCCATGATCGCGACTCTCGGTTTCCAGGACATAGGCAGGGGGACACCCGCCGCCGCATCCGACCGCCATCACGGAGTTGAGATCGTCGGCAGGGAACTTGGGGACCACCACGCCGGCCAGCAGGTCCGCGGGGGGAGGCTCAGGCGCTGGAGCGGCTGGCTCGGCCACGTTGGTGCCGGTCTGAACAGGCGGCAAGGAGGCGACCACGAGGACCGGCGCAGGGGGCTCATCGCGGGTGGCGGGCTCGCGCACCGGGCTCACGGGTTGGGCAGCGCACGACGCGAGCAAGATTCCGGCCCCGATCACTGCGGGATACAGGGGCGTTCTGGCGCTGGGGCGCGGGCGAGGTGGCTGGTGAGCAAGGGCGATCATGGGCAGCGGCCTTGGGACATCGCACGGAGCGCAAAGGTTCCCCTCCCATTGTACACCCTGGGGGCTACCTCGCAGATCAGAGTTGTTCACAGGGAGATGAGAGGTCGGGAGTGGGGATTTTGTATTTTGCGAGGCGCGCTGGGCGTGCGGGAAAGGTAGCCCCCTGGAGTCGACCCCAATGACAACTACCCCAGATTGTATCGCTTGAGCTTGTCGTACAGGGTCCGAAGGCCGATCCCGAGGTGCTCGGCCGCCTTTCGACGATTGCCCTGGCACGCGTCCAGCGCCCGTCGAATCGCATCGCGTTCGACGTCAGCCATGGTGCCGGGCTCGGATCGACTCGAAGCCGCAGGCTGCGTGGCAAACGGATCGATCGACAGGTGCTCGCCACGCAGCTCGTCGCCATCCACGAGGATGGCAGCGCGCTCCAACGCATTGGCGAGCTCCCGGACATTGCCGGGCCAGTCCTGCTGCTCGAGCTGCCTGCACGCAGATTCGTGCAGCGTCAGATTGGGACGCCCGATGTCCACGGCAATCCGCGCGAGCAGGGCGCGCGCGAGGCCAGGGATGTCTTCCCGCCGATCGCGCAGCGCAGGAAGACGCACCGGGAAGACCGCGATGCGGTGGTAGAGATCCTCGCGAAAGGCGCCCTGGCGCATCATCTCGCCCAGGTCCCGGTTGGTGGCCGCGATCCAGCGCACGTTGCACTCGACCGACTGGTTGCCGCCCACGCGCTCGAACCTTCTCTCCTGCAGCACCCGCAGCAGCCTCGATTGCAGCGAAGGCTTGAGCTCCCCGACCTCGTCGAGAAAGAACGTGCCTCCTTCGGCCTGCTCGATCCTTCCCTTGTGACGGTTCGCTGCGCCGGTGAATGCGCCTTTCTCGTGGCCGAACAGCTCACTTTCGAGCAGGGTATCGGACAGGGAGGCACAGTTGACCGCGACGAACGGGCCTGCGGCGCGGGTGCTCCACTGGTGCACGGCACGCGCGGCGACTTCTTTGCCGGTTCCGCTCTCTCCCAGGAGCAGAACCGTGGCGTCAGTGACCGCGACCTTCAGCAGCGCGCGAGCGACCGCCTGCATCGCAGGGGATTGGCTGGTCATCAGCGGCGCGCGATCGCGCGAATCGCTCTGCGCCGGCGCGCGCAGCCGGTAGCGCTCGACGGCGCGTGCAACCAGCGTCCGCACCTGCTTGGGGCTGTCGACCGGCTTCTGCAGGTAGTCGAAGGCGCCGAGCTTCATGGCCTGGACCGCAGACTCGACCGTGCCATAGGCGGTCAGCACGATCACCTCGATGTCAGGATGCTGTGCGCGAAGCTTGTGCAGCAATCCCATGCCATCGAGGCCTGGCATACGAAGATCGGTGAGCACTACCTGGTAGGCGCGCGACGAGAGCTTCTCCAGGGCCGCCAGCCCGTCTTGTGCGTCGTCGACCTGATATCCCTCGGAATCGAGCGCTTCCACCAGGAAGCTCCGGACTCCTTCCTCATCGTCTACGACAAGAATGTTCGCCATGTCCTACGCTGCGGGAAGTTGGATCTCCACGACAGCGCCGCCGTCGGGATGATTGGTCAGCTGGATGCTACCCCCATGAAGCTGCACGATGCGCCTGGCAATCGCAAGCCCAAGCCCGGTGCCGCGTACGCGCGTGGTGTGGAACGGCTCAAACGCAAGCTCCTCCTGTCCTTCGGGCACGCCGTCGCCGTGGTCGCGCACCTGGAACACGAGCGAGGAGCTCCGCAGCGCCACGCTGGCGTGAGCCACCTTCCCGTCCGGCGACGCGAGCAGGGCGTTCTCGAGCACATTGACGAGCACCTGCTTCATTCGCAGGGGATCGAGCGACCAGGACTGGGGCGCAGACTTCACATCGAGCTCGAAAGAGTCGGGTTCCAACGCTTCCACGGCTTCGTTCAGGAGCGCCGACGGTGACACATCCTGCCTTCGAATCTCCCCGGCGCGCGCGAAGTCGAGCAGATTGTTGGTGAGCTCTTCGAGGCGAGCCATGGCGGCCACGACGCGATCGGCCGATCGCCTGGGTCGGTCGCCCTCGGGCAACTGCTCTGCCAGAAGCTGAGCATGTCCCTTGGCAGCGGCCAGGGGGTTGCGGATCTCGTGGGCGAGCACGGCGGACATCTCGCCGAGCGCGGCCAGGTGCTGCTGCTTCGCGAGCGCGGCATCTGCCTGCTCCGCACGCACCGAAAGCCTCCAGAACACACCCCCTGCGGCCAGGAGCACGAACGCAGCCACCAGGCCGATCATCAGGTTCAGGTGCGCGTCGCGGATCAGCTTCTGCGACAGGACGGGCTCGAACTCCACCAACATCGCCGGGTCGGCGCGCGGTGGCACGCCTGCACCCGGTGGAGGAGGCGGCGGGGGCATGAATCCGAACTCATGCGGCAACGGCGGTGGAGGCGGGGGATGCTCGTGATCCCCTTCATTCATCCCTTCTGGTGGCGGCGGGGGATGGGGAGGTGGGGGCGCCACCATCCTCATTCTCGGGCCGAGGATCTGCAGGGTTCCGGGGGAGGGAAGGTTGAGCAGCGGATCGGCAAGCGCCTGTCCTGCCGAGGCTTCCAGCTTCCGGCCAGGGCCGACGATTCCCACGTAGCGAAGGCCATCGGGTGCATGCTCCTCGAGCACGGCGCGCAGCACGAACGAGCTTGGCGGTCCGCGGTCAGGACGCAACCGGATCCGCACTGCGCGAAGGAAGATCTCGGCCTGTCCCTGGGCCAGGGTCATGCCAAGGGACTTCGCAGACAGGTAGGCGCGCAGCGTGGAAGAGATGACGGCGAGACCGAGCAGCAGCGCGACGATGAGCAGTCCCCATCGGGAAAGGGCGCGGGATCGTGCGCTGTTCGGCTTCATGGTGACCTGGGCGACGTTGCACGGCCAATGTATCACGAGCGCAGCAGCGCAAGAGGCCTGCGGTCACCTCGACGGAGGAGGCGGCGGCACGCAGATCCGCTCGTGGCACTTGAGCTGAAAGCCGGGAACCGAAGGGCAGTCCGAATCCGCGTTGCAGGTCGGGACGCACCCTTTGTGGCCACCGGGCGTGGATACACACGCGCACCCCTTGGAGCCGGATGGACACTTGTTGTTGCAGTCTTCCTGCTTGCTGCACTGTGGAGGGCGCGGAGGAGGCCCCTGAAGCTGATCCGCTTGTCCTCCGAGTGCATCGGGTTGCAGCGCCGCTCCGCGCGGGGCGGCGAGCGCTGAGGCTGCGAGCAGCAGAGCGGCGACCGGGACCAGGAGCTGGAGCGTGGTGGACATCATGTTGCGCATCACATACCTCGTCGAAGCTGGGGACGTTGCTTTCACGCGGTCTACTTGTGGGAAGGCGGCGGAGGGGGCGGCGGTGGAGCGCACAAGCCCTGCTCGCACCTTGCCGGCTTTCCTCCTGGAGGCGCTGGGCAATCGCTGTCCGTCGCGCATGCGGGAACGCAGCCCATCTTTCCGTCACCGAACGTATGGCACGTGCACTGCGCAGAACCTGGCGGGCATGCGCCGGTGCAATCGCTCGTAGCCGCGCAAGGGCGCGGGGGAGGAGGAGGCGGCGGCGGCGCGCAGAAGCCATCGTGGCACTTCAGCTGGAAGACCGGTCCTTGCGGGCAGTCTGCGTCCGACGCACAGGTCGGGGCGCATACGTGCTTGTCGTCCGGAGCGGGAACGCAGGAGCATCCCTTGGAGCCGGGCGGGCATCGGTCAGCGCAGTCTTGCTGCGTCGAGCAAAGTGCGGGGCGAGGCGGCGGCGGAGGCTGGCTGTCGTAGGAAGATTCGTCTGTGAGCGGCTGCTCAGCGGACGCGATGGAAGAAGGGCTGGCATCGGCGCACGCGGCCAGTCCGAGCGTCAGGGTGGCGAGCAGAGCGAGGTGTTGCAGCGGGGTGATCCAGGGATTGCGCATGGCAGGGCTCCTTCGAGGTGACGTTGTGGGCTCGAAGCGGCGGGGAGCACAGGGTGTGCCAGTGCGCAGTTCGCTAGAAAATGCCTCCAATCCAATGCAGTGGACGCGTGGAATGCGGAATCCGCACCGGGCCGATGCAGGAACTGCAGCGCGTTGTGGAAGGTCGGTCGAAGTAGCATAATCCCACGCCCCTCATGCAGCACCTCCCCCCTTCCCATTGCCCTCGAATGCTTCGCGTGATCGCACCCTGGACGGCTGTCGCCATCGCAGCGTGCGCATCCGCTTCAGCCCCGTCTCCGCCTGCAGCGCAGCCCCCTGCCGCTGCGTCGCCGACGGTCTCGTCGCCCGCGATGGACGCCGCTGCGCCTGAGTCATCCTCGTCCGCGATTGGATCCGCATCTGCATCCGCTTCTGCCCCACCGGTTGCACCTGTGGTGCTGTTCCCGCCGTCGGCTTTCAGCGCGCCTCACCCGAGAAGCGCGCACCCAGGCGACGGGACCTGGAACGAGGTACCTGAAGCAGGAGAGCTGGGACGCGGCGTGATCGTGCGCACCACGGTTCATCCCCACACGATCAACAAGTTCGTGTTCGTGACCCTGCTTGCGGTCGATCTTACCAAGGTGGACTTGCGTCTGGCGCCAGGCACCAAGGACCCACCTTCCAAGACCGTTCCGGCGGAGCGCCGGCCCGGGCTGGTTGCTGCTGCGGATCAGCCAGGGCTCATCGCGGTGTTCAACGGAGGATTCCAGGCCAAGCACGGCGGGCACGGGATGATGGTCGGTGGCGACGAGTACCTTCCGCCGATCGAACAACTTTGCACGGTGGCGATTCGGGACGACGGGGCCGTTGGGGTCGGGACCTGGAGCTCGATCAAGGAGGATGTCAGTCACGTGGTTGCGTGGAGGCAGTCGCCGCCGTGCCTGATCGAGAAAGGGGAGGTGAATCCCCTGGTGCGGGCAGGGGACGGGTCGCGCAAGTACGGAATGGCGATCGATGGGAAGATGACGATCCGCAGGACAGCTGTGGGCGTGGATGCGACCGGGCGCAGGCTCTTGTTCGGGTTCGGCGAGGACGTGACTCCGGAGCTGCTGGCAGAAGCGATGCACGTCTCAGGAGCCGCATCTGCAGCCGAGCTCGACGTCAACTGGTCGTACACGAAGTTCTTCTTCTACGGCAAAGGGCCGGTCGTCACTTCCTCGCTCGTGCCGCGGATGAAGTACGCCAAGGGCGCGTACGTGACCGAGCCGTCTCACAGGGATTTCTTCTATCTGAGGAGACGCCCCTGAAGAACCAGAGAGCGTCCGTGGCGGCTTGCCACGGGCAAGCCTCAGTGGGGCATGCCACGGCATGCGCCGGTACTCGAGCTGCGCGTGCGAACTACCCGTCGTCTTCCGCCAGCACGATCAGGCGGTCGCGCGGACCTGGAACGAACGCGGTGGTGCGGTCGGTCGGATTGAGCACGATGCCATAGCGCTTGGAAGGGTCCTTGACGTAGCGCTGGTAGCCCAGGGCGACTTCGTTGCGCGCGCGGGCAGCGAGCATCAGGTACTCGAAGGTGACCTGCTGGCCCTGGGGGGCGTAGTTGGACATGGCCTTGAGGTAGATCTCGCTTCCCTCGGACTGGAAGAGATCCTCGAGCACGGGGCGGATGCGCGGCTCATGGGAGATCTGCGCGAGCACCATGCTGACCATCTCGTTGCTGATGACGATGTCGTGGATTTCCGTGGTGGCAGCGAGCTCGCGGTTCTTCGGGTCCAGGATCTCGCTGCACACTTCCTGTTGCGTCACGCCTGCACGGCGCTGGTAGTCGCGCAAGAGGAGCAGCGCGATGATCGCACGCGTGTCCGCGTCCTCGGCCGACGTATTTCCAGCGGAAGCGTCTCCGAGCACCATGACGGTCGGGAAGCGCTGCGGCTGCAGGGTCTCCATCAGGGCGCGCGAGGTGAACTCGCCGTTCAACTGCCTGATCTCGATGTTCTTCAGCTCTCCGCACTCCTCGGCGATGGCAGCACGAACCGTCTCTTCGGAAAGGCTGTTGACCAGCGTGAGCGAGGAGCCAGGCGCGACGTAGCTGTCGAACTCGCTGACAATCGGGAAGATCTTCTCGTTCCAGCCGAGCACGAGCATGTGCTCGATGCTCTTCTCCGCAGGCGTGCTCGGGATGGTGATGTTCATCGACTTGAGCGGACCCTGGTATGCCGCGTAGTTGATGTGATCATCCTCGGCCAGAATCAGCATGTCCTCGTCGGGCTGGATCACGCGATCCGGCGGCGGGTTGAGGATGTGGGTTCCGTCTGCCTTGGCCACGCCGACCGGGCAGCCGTTGGGGAAGTCCAGCAGCACGTCGCCGAACGGGCGCCCCACTGCCTGCGGGAACTTCGAGATGTGGAACTCGTTGCCCTCGAATCGCAGGAGCTCGTCGTAGACCACGGACAGGCCGCTGATGCGAGAGGTCTGCAGGATGATCTTGGAGATGATCTCGTTGGTCTTGATGACCTGCGCCTTGTTGCCGCTCGCGATGGTGGCGATCTCCTGGTTGGCAGCGACCATCACCTCCGCGGTCACCCGCTTGTCAGCCATGCGCCCTTGGCCGTCGGGATGGTTGTACAGCGCCATCAACGACTTGATGATGCGACCATCGGCCTTGTTCGGATCCTCGACGTCGTTGGCGTCGATCAGGACCACGATCGCCTGTGCATCCTGGAAGGAGACCTTGGACAGGTCGGTCAGGCTCACCGAGGAGCCGGTCCGGACGACGAGCTTGATCCGGTTGAGGTGCACGAGCTTGTCGCGCAGCTCTTCTTCCATCTCGATCTTGTCGCGGTCGGCCATGACGACCACGATGATGCGGCCCTTCTCGACGTTGGCCTCGGAGAGCTGGTCGATGACGCTGAAGATCTTCTCGGACCAGCCGAGGATGAGGAAGTGGTTCTTCTCGATGACCGGCGAGGCGCCGCGCTTGATGGCCTCGAGCCGCTCCTGGAAGTTGCCGGACAGCGTGGAGATGAGCAGGCCGCTGACGATGACTCCGACCACGGTCGCGCCAGTGGAAACGAGGCGCACGCCGGTGCCGGTGTCGCCACCCATGGTCCCGCCGTCCATCGCGCGGGTGAAGTAGAACCACCCTTTGTCGAAGAACGTGTCGCCCACGGGCAGCCCCAGAATCAGCGCGAGCACCGCGAAGACGAGCACGACCACGCACGTGAGCACGAAGAGCAGGAACAATTGCTTGCCTGCCCCGCTGCTCAAGAACTCGTCGGTTCTGTAGTGGATCTTCGCCCTAAGTCCGCGCCCAGCCGCCATGTTCGTCAAGCCCTTTGCTGATCAGGAATCGAATCGTGGTTCTTGCAGAAGGCGGCAGGCTACTGGCCCATTCGCACACAGTCAACGGACCGAAATGCCCCGCTATCGCGCCGCAACCTTCTCGCCGTCCGCGAGCTTGTCGCTCGGGTGCAGGATCACGGTATCGCCCTCGACCAGCCCGCCCAGAACCTCTGCGTCTGAGCCGGTTCGCTGTCCGATCTGCGCCGTACGCAACGCAGACCTTCCCTGGATCACCACGAACGCGTTCCAGGCTCCGCCGGTGCGGAACAGCGCCGACAGCGGAACCTTGAGAGCAGAAGGCGCCTCCCACACCACCACCCGGACCTGGACCTGGTAGCCGTCGCCGAGCACCGACCAATCCTCGGGCTTGCCCGCGGGATCCATGATCACGTTCACCCGTTGCTCCTCCACGCCCAGGGCAGAGATTTTCGTGAAGGCCGACGGCTCCACGAGCCGCACTTTGCCCTGCAACGCTGCGGCGCCACCGTACTGATCGATCAGAACTGGCGCATCGGGCCGGATGCGCACTGCATCGGTGGTCAGGAAGTCTGCGGCGATCTCCAGGGACGTCGGATCGCCGATCTCGAGCAGCGGAGTGCCGGCCTGGACCGGCCCTTCGCTCTGCTGGACCACACGCAGGATTCGTCCGCGCGTGGGGGTGGTCACCTCGGCGTCCGACGACTTCCTGGCGTGGGAGCCGCCTCGCACGAGCGTGGCCCGGGCAGCATCGACACCGCGACGGGCCGACTGCAGGGCTGCCTCGACCGACGCTAGCTCGCGCTCCCTGCCTCGCGCGGCGAACTCCGCGCTGTCCAGCACTTCAGGCGCAATGGCGTTCGACTCGGCGAGCTTGCGTACGCGACCCAGCTCGTGCACCGCCTGATCGCGCGCAACCCTCGCCCGCTCGACCGCAGCCTCTGCCTCCGCTCTCGAAGAATTCGCCACGGCCACCCGCGCCTCGGCTTCGGCGCGGGTCCGGGCGTCGAGCAGCGCCGGCTCGTACGGGGCGATGCGCGCCAGCACCTGGCCCTGGGTGACGACATCCCCAGCCCTGAGCTCGATGCGCGTGAGATTCCCTGACACCGGCGCTGACACGGTGAACCGCTCTTTGACCCTCGTCTTGCCGGTCGCCTCCACGGTCACTTGCAGGGCGCCCCGCTGCACGCGTCCGAGCTCGACTTTCGCCGGCTTGGGCGCCATCACGACGACAGCTCCGGCAACGAGCGCGACGGCAGCAACAGCGATCCCGATCTTCCTGGCCAGGCTCAAAGCTCACTCCTTGGTCTTGAGGACCGACACGAGGTCCAGCCGATCGATGCGGCGTCGCACGGTCAGGCCGACCACGACAGCCGCAGCGACGACCACACCCATGGACGAGGCGTAGGTGGATGCGTTGATGATGACCGGGATCCTGTACAGGTCCGAGTCCACTCCAGAAGCGGTCAACATCGCGAGCAGGTAGCCGAGCACCGATCCGACGGGCAGTGCCACGAGCACTTGCAGGGCGAGCTCGCCGAGCAGGATGAAGGAGACCTCCCCGCGGGTCATGCCGATGACGCGCAGGGTGGCGAGCTCGCGCTCTCGTTCGGCGAGCGACACGCGCGCTGCGTTGTAGACCACGCCTGCAGCGATGATGGTCGCAAAGGTCACGAGGATCGAAGCGAAGAACAGCAGGTACTCGGCGCTGGTGTTCTCGAAGGAGAACAGGGCAGCCTCCCGCAGCGTGACCCCAGCGACCTTGGGCGTGCGCATGAGCTTCTGGTACAGGCTCCCGTGCGCGGCGCGATCCATGGCCACGAAGGCGCCGGACACGGTCTCGCCCTCGAGCATGAGCCGATTGAGCTCGGATTGGCTCATGTAGGCTGAGACGCCGAGCAGCTCCTCGACTGTCGCGCTGAGCACGACCTGCCGGGTCGGACGCTTGCCTTCCATGACCTCCACGGTCAGCAGGTCGCCGGAGCGTACACCCAGAATGTCGGCCAGCTTGGAGGTCAGGACCATCCCTTCTTGCGGCAGCGTCATGGGCCCGGTGCGACGATCGATCACGCGTCGCAGCTCTCCTCCTGGCGACAGCCCGAGCAGCGCGGTGCGGAAGGTTTTGTGCCCGGCGCGCAAGCGTACGGGCACGGCGCGAAACGGCTCCACGCGCAGAATGCCGGGCATGCTCTGGAGCGCCAGCACGGCATCGTGCGACAAGGGCTGCGTGAACGTCACCGTGGCGTCGTCGCGCTGCACGTACCTGAACTGGTAGTCGATCAGGTAGTCCATCGCGTCGTTGAAGAACCACCCCACGACCAGGATGGCGACCGCAAAGCCGATCCCGAGGGAAGACAGGGCAAATCGGACCGGGCGCCGCCCGATGTTGCGCAGGATCATGCGGACCGACTGCGAGGCGACGTGACGCAGGCCGAGGCGTTCGATCAGGGTGGGATGGTAGGTCGCGGGCGGCTCAGGGCGCATGGCTTCTGCGGGAGGAAGGGACACGACGCGTCGCAAGGCGCCACCCACGCCGAGGGACGCCGCGGCCAGGGTCAGCGCGGCTGCGGCGGCGATCTCCACCCACTGCAGCTCGATCACGAAGGATGGGAAGCGGTAGAACGTCGCGTACATCCGCGTCATCGCGTCGCACATCCACCTTCCACCGGCCACGCCCAGACCCATCCCGCACGCCAGGATGACCAGGATCATGCGCCCGAAGTGCATGCCCGTGGTGAAGTTGGAATAGCCCAGGGCCTTGAGCGTGGCGATCTGCTCGCGCTGCGTTGCGACCAGCCGCCCCATCACCACGTGCAACAGGAAGGCCGCCACGCCGAGGAAGATCGATGGCACGATCACCGCATTGGACTTGAGCTGCTTGATCTCGTCGGAGAGGAACCGGTCAGACACCTGATCCTTGCGACCGTAGGCGCCCATCCCGCCGTAGCGGTTGAAGAGCCTGTCCACGCGGGCGAGCACCTCGGGCTCGGAGGCGTCCGGGTTGAGCATCAACGCAATGTCGTTGAACGCCCCCTTCATGTCCGTGGCAGCTGCGAGCTTTTCGCGCGAGGTCCAGACCACGCCGAAGTGCTTCTCGTCGGGCATCAGATCGCCCGGACGGATCTCGTAGACGTACTCGGGCGCCAGCGCGACGCCCACCACCCGGAAGCTCTGTCGCTTGCCCTGGATCACAGCGGTGAGCGCGTCGCCTGGCAGCAAGCGGTGTGCGTTGGCAAACCCCTCGCTCACGACCACCTCCGCGCCGCCTTCGGGCACGATGGTGCGTCCGACCCGGATGTGGAAGCGATTCAGCTTCGCCTCCCCAGAGGGCGGAATCGACACGAATCGAGCTGTGACCGGCTCGTTGAACCCTTCCACCTCGAGGGTCGCGTCCGCCACCACTCGCGTCTCGACCGATGCCACTCCGGGAAGGGCAGCTACTTCGAGGGCGAGCGATTCGGGGGCACGACGAAGCTGGGCAAAGGCGTGGGCGAAGCGGTAGCGATCGTAGTAGGAGGACTGGGAGCGCAGCAGCGAGCGCCAGGTCCCCATGGAGCCGACGAACGTGGTGACCGCACACGCCACGAGCAGCACGATCGCGAGCGCCTGCCCCTTGGTACGCCAAAGGTCGCGCAGCAGCTTGCGATCGAGCGCGCTCACCATGAGAGCTCCTGGGCCGAGATGCGGCGGGCGATGGTCTCGATGTGGCTGATCCTGCCTCCGCCAATCGTCACGACCCGATCGGACATCTGCGCGATGGCCATGTTGTGGGTGATGACCGCGGTCGTGGTTCCCAGCTCGCGGTTGACCCGGTCCAGGACCTCGAGGACCACCCGTCCGGTGGTCACGTCGAGCGCGCCCGTGGGCTCGTCGCACAAGAGCAGGTCCGGACGCTTGGCGATCGCGCGGGCGATGGCCACGCGTTGCTGCTCTCCGCCGGACATCTGGGAGGGAAAGTGGTCCATGCGCTCTGCCAGGCCGACCATCTCCAGGGCTTGCGCTGCGGGCAGGGGGTTGCGGGCGATTTCAGTGACGAGCAGCACGTTTTCGCGCGCGGTCAGGCTGGGGATGAGGTTGTAGAACTGGAAGACGAACCCGATGCGCTCGCGGCGATAGCCGGTGAGATCGCCTTCGCTCCAGTGCAGGTCGCGACCGCGGTAGCGCAGGGTGCCGGAGGTCGGGACATCCAGCCCGCCCAGGATGTTGAGCAGGGTGGACTTGCCGCTGCCCGAGGGGCCGAGGATCACGACGAACTCCCGGTCGAACAGGTCGAGGTCGACGCCGCGCAGGGCGTGCACCTCGACCTCTCCCATGCGGTAGGAGCGCGTGAGGCCTCGTGCCTGCAGGACCGGCTCGGCAGCCTGCGCAGCGGTCATTTGCGCGCCTTTCGCGGGGGCTCGAGCAGGCGCTTGAGCAGATCGACCGACATGAGCATGGTGGCCTCCAGGCCCTGGGGACCGAGCTCGTCCCAGTGATCGGCGAGCCAACGGTCTGCGGCCTCATCCATGGCGAACATCAGCGCAACCAGCAGATCATCGGGCAGGTCCGCGCGGACCACGCCCAGGGCGCGTCCGCGGATGAGCAGCACGCGCGACCATTCGCGCACGCGATCAAACGAGCGCGCGAGCGGGCCGGATGTACGGAGCTCCACGGGCAGCTTCCAGACTGCGCGCCACAGGGCCAGCAGCCAGGGCTCGTGCACGGTGTGCTCGATCATGGCGCGGTAGATGCGCTCCACGCGCGGCCAGAACGTGCGCGCGGTCGCTTCACGCATGAGCTCCTCGCCCGGGCCGAAGAGGGTCTCGTCGATGTAGCGATCGATGACGGTGGCGAACAGATCGGCCTTGTCGTCGAAGTAGTAGTAGGCGGCGCCCTTGCTGATGCCGGCACTGCCGAGGATCTGGTTGAGCGAGGCGTCGTGGAAGCCGTGGGCCGCGAACTGACGGGCAGCGGTCTGCAGGATGAGGGTCTTCTTGGCGGGGTCGAGCCTGTCGAATCTCGGTCGGGGCATGGTCTTAGACCGTATGGTTAGACCGTCCGGTCTAAAAGTCAAATCACCCCCTCTTCTTTCCATCCCCGAGGCTCGATCCGTCCCGCCCCCACCCCCCGTGAGCTATGCTGCCCAGGCATGCAGCCGTGCCGTGCAGCGACCGTGATCGAACGCATCCGCGGTCAGGGTGAGCGCGTGCACATCCCGCTGGGCGGTGTGTGCAACAACCACTGCCTGTTCTGCATGGAGGACGATCGGGAGTCGCGCGCGCGGGCAGCGGAGCGCATGACCGCGGAGCGGGTTCGATGGGTCATGGAGCAGCATCGCGGGGCGCAGGAGCTGTGCTTCACGTCAGGGGAGCCGACGACGCGGGCGGATCTGCCGCAATTCATCCGCTGGGCGCGCGAGCTCGGCTACGAGCGCGTGAGCCTGATGACCAACGGACGAAGGCTGTCGTACGGGCCCTACGCGCAGGCGCTGGTGAGAGCCGGGCTCAACCGCGTGTACGTCTCCATCCACGGCGACAGCCGATCGCTTCACGAGGGGCTGACGCGCACGCCTGGCAGCTTCGACCAGACGATGCAGGGGATCCGGAACGTGGCGCGCCTCAAGCCGCGGGGCTTGGAGCTCAACAGCTCCACCGTGCTCACGCGGAGGAACGTCGATCGCCAGGCCGAGATCTACGCCGTGCTGCGCGCGCTCGGCGTGGATCAAGTGGTGTTCAACGCGCTTCAGCTCAACGGTGGGGCGCTGCAGCACTTCGACCAGGTGGTGCCGACGTACCGGCAGACGCGCGCGGGATTCGAGCGTGTGCTCGAGACCGCTGGGGATCACGGCGAGGCAGCGTTCCTCGTCGACGTCCCCATGTGCGTCACCGAGGGGCTGCCGGACAACAATCGCGGCTACGTGGAGCGGCACCTGCACTACGAGACGGATCGAGCGTCGGAGGCAAACGGCGACGCAGCGGATCCGTTGCGCGCCGTGCACACCACCGAGCTCGACTCGGCATTTCGCGGATACGGCGAGCCGTGCGAGGGGTGCATACGCCGGGGGGCGTGCCCGGGCGTGTACACCAGCTACGTACAGAGATTCGGATGGGGTGAGTTCGTCGGCGTGCGGGGCTGACGCGGACGCGCCCTAGTTTTCCTGCAGGATGATGTCGTCGTATTGGATCTCGAACGACAGCTTGTGGTTGGCCTCTTCCTGGGCGAGGAACAGGAACACGTCGCGAAGCTCCGGGTCGTCGGAGTAGGCGGCGAGATCCTGGTACATCCGGTACGCGGCCTTCTCCTTCTTCATGGCGATGATCAAGGCGCCCTGGAAGGACAGGTCAGGGGTGGGGTCGATGTCGACGAGGTAGTCGCCGATCTGCAGGTCCGTGATCTTGCCCGAGGGCTTGGGCACTTCGGGGCGTGTGCGAATGGCTTGGAGCTTGACCTTGTGGCGTCTTTCCTGCTCGGCGAACTCCAGTAGCGTTTCCCGCACATGGGGCTCTTTCACCTTGCTGGCGAGGTCGGTGTAGAAGTCGACGGCGGCCTGCTCCTGCTCGATGGCAAACTCCAGCAGGGTGTTGAAGTTGTTCGATGACATGCGCGTCTCCGTCGGGGTGGGGGTGGGCTTTCGGTAGGGTATGATGCCACAGGTGGTCGTCGGGCAGCGCGAAACGCTGACGCAAATTGCCCGAAACTGGCCATCCTGCCCGGATCCGCTAGCCTCGATCGGGTGACACGGATTCCGCTTCTCGCATGGGTCACTGCAGGGGCCGCGCTCGCGGCGCTCCTGGTGCCCCTTGCGGCGCAGGCATTCGATCCGTTTCTGGTGACGCCGGACGCAGCCACGGTGGAGCGATCGCCCGCGTACCGGCACGCGAACATGTCCGGGGACGCAGCGATTGCCGAGCTGCAGTCCAGGGGCTTGATGTTCCAGCGCGAGGGGGCGGTGCGCGGGGTGCAAACGCCGATCCGGCTCACAGGCCGGCTGCACGGCGTCTATGTTCACACCGCGTTGCCCGACGCGCAGCGTGTGACCACGCCGTTCGAGATCTGCGATGCCCGATTTGCCCTTGCGCTCGACGACTTCGCGGAGATCCTTGCGAAGCACGACATCGACGAGCTGATCCACTACTCGATGTACCGTCCCGGTGCGCCCCCAGCGCCAGTTCGACGGATCGTGCCTCCAGGCGCGCTCCCGTCGTCCCAGCCCCTGCCGCCGCTTCCAGCGCCTGAGGGGGATGCAGAGGGGCTTGCACCGTTGCCGACGCAGCCCGCGGGTGCGGCACCCCACGGTCCTGTGGCGCGCGTGACCCAAGCTCGACCGGTACGGCCCCGGGGCTCTTCGCCTGAGCCGGCAGCGCGTCCGACACCGCCAGGATCCGCTTCGCCGCAGGGCTCCGCTTCGCCGCCAGAGCCTGCAGCTCGACCCGCGGCCGCCCCGTCGCGTCACCCGGCCGGGATGGCGATCGACGTAGCGAAGGTGCACAAGCGCGGGGGCGACTGGCTGGACGTGGGTGCGCACTTTGCGGGGCACATCGGTGCGCGTACGTGCGGGGCGGAAGCGGCAGTGCCGACGGACGACAAGGCGCGCGAGCTTCGAGCGCTGGTGTGCGAGAGCGCGGACGCGAGGGTGTTCACGTACGTGCTGACGCCGAACTACAACTTTCCGCACCGCGATCATTTCCACATGGAAATCAAGGCGGGTGCGCGCTGGTTCCTGTACCACTGACCCAGCAGAGGCGGCGGACGTCTGCGGCTAGCGAGCGCAAAGTCAAGCCCGTTTCGGGGTAATCACCTGCTAAGGCGCATCAGCGCCGGGCGGCTGCTGCCAAACCCATTAATCCGCTCCCGTCCGCATGTTCAGCGTTGGAGGCTGCGCCCCGACGTGTTGAGCTATCGCCTGCACGACCAGGAGGTCGGGTGCATACCGGGGAGAATTCTAGATGGAACTCAATGACCTTGTGACCAGTTTGATGACCCAGCTCCACCGGGTCTCCAAGTCGGAGCAGGTGGTGGGCAAGCCGATGATCTTCGGCGAGTCCGCGGTGGTGCCGCTGTGCAAGATCACGGTGGGCTTCGGCACGGGCTCGACCGACGTCGCGGGCGAAGCGCGCGCCAAGGGAGCGTCCTTTGACGTGGGCGGTGCTGGCGGCGGCTTGACCGTGGAGCCGCGGGCATTCGTGGTTGTGGGCAAGGATGGGCATGCGCAGATGCTGTCGGTCCGCAAGGGCGCCAAGGCGATCCTGCAGAAAGCGATCGACGTGCTTCCGCAGCTTTCGGACCAGGTGTTGCCGGCTGCTGACGAGAAGAAGGTCGAGGAGAAGAAGCTCCCGGCCAAGACGACCAAGTAGGGCAGCGGATCGATCATGAAGGTCGCGCTGGTCATCGCAGTCGTATTCGGGGTCCTCGCCCTGGTGGCGTGGTTGATGCCCGTGCGTCTGCGATTGACCCTCAAAGGGCGCGGCCAGTACGGCGACACATGGGTGGTCGCCGGCGGACTCGAGTGTCTCAAGTTCACCGTCACGGTGGCTGCGGCGCACGCGACAGACAGCTTGCTGCAGGTCCACTTCTTCAACTGGCGGGTGCTGATGCGACGTTCGAGCCCGAAGAGGGCGCCGACCGGGGAGGATGTCCGGCTCGATGAGGCGGTAGGAAAGCTCATCGGCTGGCAGAAGACCCTGGAGCAGCGCTTTGATCGGAGCCAGCTGCGGCGCTTCGTGCTCGGCCTGCGACGGCACGCGCGCTTGAGGAGCTTCCAGGGGCATCTGCGGTACTGCACGCCCAATGTGGCGTTCACCGGCATGACCTCAGGGGCTCTGTACGTAGTCGCAGGACTCGTGTCTCCCGTCGGCCAGTTCGTGGTCGTCCCCGAGTGGGACGACGAGGCGCGCGCCGAAGGTGACATCGACCTGGTGGTGTGGCTGTGGCCAGTGCGGGCTGCGGTCTCCACTGCCTGGTTCGCGATGAAGAACATCCGGTTGCGGGAAACGGTCGAGCCTGGAGCAGGTGCCGACGCTCAAGCCGTCCCCGCACAATCATGAATGGGAGGCCCTCATGGCCAGCAAGCTCGATGATGTCGTCAACAACCTGATCGAAGGTATGCACCAGATCTCGAAGATCGAGACCGTGGTCGGCGAGCCGCTGCAAGCGGGCGACGCCATGCTCGTTCCGATCCACCGTCTGCGAGTCGGCTTCGGCATCGCCACGGTCGGCGCCGGTGGACACAGCGAAGGCGGCGACGCCAAGAGCGGTGGACGCGGCGTGGGCGGCGGCGTGCAGGTGGAGCCGATCGCGGTGGTTTCGATTGGCAAGGACGGACGGCCGAAGATGATGGCAATCGACGGCGAGTCCGAGCAGATGCTCGGGCAGCTGTTCGAGCAGGTCCCGGATATGGTCGGGCGCATCCTCAAGCTCGTCACGAGCAAGATGACGGGCAGCGACGATGAGCCGGCGAGGGTGGAAGCCGCGCGCCCCAAGGCCCGTCTTCCCGAGAAAGAAAAGGAAAAGGACAAGGAATAGCCCGGCGCTTTCGCCTGGGACTGCCTTGTCGGGTGCCATGCCCACGCTCGTGTGGGCATGGTAGGTTGCCCGCCGCATGTACCTCGGTGTCCGAGTTGCGGTGGTCGTACCCGCTCACAACGAATCCGATCTCATCAGCGAAGTGCTTCGCCGCATGCCGGCGCTCGTGGACCAGGTGGTGGTGGTCGACGACGCGAGCGACGATGACACGTGCGCCCGAGTGCGCGCGTTTCCTTCGGACCGCGTCCTTCTCGTGCAGCACGTTGTCAACCGTGGCGTAGGCGCAGCGATCATGACCGGCTACCGGGTCGCTCGCAGCGGCGGCGCCGAGGTCGTGGCCGTGATGGCCGGCGACGATCAAATGGATCCCGCGGATCTCGAAGAGGTGGTTCGACCCGTGGCACAAGGGCGTGCCGACTACGTCAAGGGCGATCGCCTGCATCATCCCCAGGTTGCGGACATGCCCTGGACGCGTCGCATCGGCTCGCATCTGCTCACGTGGATGACGCGTCGTGCGATTGGAGTCGACGAGCTTTCCGACAGCCAGTGCGGATACACGGCGATCTCCGGACGGGCGATCGACGCGCTGGATCTGGGCTCGGTGTGGCCGCGGTTCGGCTATCCGAACGATCTGCTCGCGAGGATCGTGGGGCAGGGGATCAGCACGACCCAGGTGGTCGTTCGCCCCGTGTACAAGGGGGAGCGCAGCGAGCTGCGACCCTGGCATGCGCTGACCATCATGAGCGTGGTGATCCGGGCAGGATGGCGAGCGAAGAGGGGCCCGCTCACTCCGGCTGGCAGTCGCGCGAAACCCTGACGTTGCCGGCGGACTTCACTGCCGCTTCGTCCATTGCGTCGAGTCGCTCGAGCACGTGCACCAGGCGCACCTTGACCTCGTCGAGACGGACGGTCCGGACGTCGCCGCCCCCCAGCGCCGAGGCCACGCCTTGCCCCAAGAGCATCTTCGCCATCCCCACCAGCATCCTGCGCTCGGTGTCGAACTCCTGGGCAACGGCGCGCATCCGCGCCTGGGATTGCAGTCGCACAGGGTGACGCTCTCCGAACGTCACTGACAACGCATCGTCCTCGACCCGACGCTCCAGGTACTCCCATGCGAGGAGGCGCAATCGCAGAGGCGCTTCGGACGACACTCCGCGCTCTGCGGTCGCTTCGGGAACGTCGAGCAGCGCGACCAGGGCAGCGAGCCTGGCCTTGCGGGCATCCGCCGACCCGCCCTTGGCCGGGACGCGTGCGAGCTCTGCCTCCGAGATGGCGAGCCAGGTCGACTCGGCTTCGCGCTGCGCGCGGAACAACACCTGCAGCGTGTCCACCCTCCGGCGAGCGATGACCACGTCCGGGTGGTTGCTTCCCCTGCCTTCGAGCCGGAGTCGCTGGACATCGGCCTGAGCTGCCGACGCTGCTCGCGCGATGGTTCTGAGGAGCTCAGGCGCGTCCCGGGTGCCGGCTGCGCGCTCGATGGATTCTGCGATCTGGATCTGCAGGCGAACCAGCTTCAACCTCACCAGCTCGGCCTGCACGGAGACCGCATCTGCGACGCCTCCGTCGGCGGAGATCTCACGCAGGCTCTTCTCGAGCCCCCGCAGATCGGCGCGCAGCTGATCGCGCTCCTGGGAGAGCTTGATGCGGGCCGGGTCCGACTGCAGCGCGCGCTCGCGCTCTCGCTCCGCGACCCGGAGAACCGCGAGACACCGCGCTGTGGCGGCCTGGCGACCATCGCCGCGAATCCGCATCACGATGCGGGTTGGAGTCTCTGCGGCCAGCTGCAGGTCCGAGGTAGCGATCGGCTGCTCGGTCTCGCGCGATGCCTGCACGAGCAGGGCCGGTGAGCGGAGCTGATCGAGAAAGCGGTCGCGCACACCAGGCTCGGCGCTCGTCTCGAGCTCCACCCTGGCCCAGGCCTGGATCGGCAAGGGCTGCTTTGGCTCAGGGCACTGCACAGCCGGTGCGCCGCAGCCGATCCACGCGCAGGCCGACACGGCGACGCTGATCCAAGCGAGGCGAAGCCGGAGCCGGCTCATGACTCGAGCGCCCGATCGATGATCGCGTCGACATGTCGCAGGGCGTGCTCGAGATCGAAGCACCTCGCGATCCCTTCCTTGCCGAGCAACGCCGACACCTCGGCATCGGCCTCGAGGTTGGAGCGGAACGTTCCCTGCCCCTCGATGGCCCGCATGGCGTTGCGCTGGACCATGACATACGCCTCCTGTCGCGCGCGGCCCTTGTCGACGAGAGCGAGCAGCAGCGCTTCGCTGAAGCACAGCCCGCCGGTCCGCTCGAGATTGGCGCGCATCGCATCCGGGTAGACGACCAGCTGATCGACCAGCCGCGCTCCGCGCTCGAGCATGAATCCAAGGGTCGTAGTGGCGTCAGGCGCGATCATCCGCTCCGTGGAGGAGTGCGAGATGTCGCGCTCGTGCCACAGCGTCACGTCCTCGAGCGCAGGCACCACGGCTGCGCGCACCACGCGGGCCAGGCCGCAGAGGTTCTCGCTGAGGATCGGGTTTCGCTTGTGAGGCATGGCGCTGGAGCCCTTCTGCCCCTTGGCGAACGCCTCCTCGGCCTCGCGCACCTCGGTGCGCTGCCAGTGACGCACGTTGGTTGCGAGCCGCTCGATTCCCGCGGCGACCAGGGCCATCGCGCAGAAGAAGCTCGCGTGTCGATCGCGAGCCACGATTTGCGTGGGTACGGTCTCGGGCTGCAGTCCCAGCGCAGCCAGGGCTCGGTTTTCGATCGAGGGGCTGAGGTGCGCATAGGTCCCCACCGCCCCGGCGAGCTTGCCCACGGCCACTTCCTGCCGCGCAGAGACCAGACGGACGCGAGCGCGCTTCATCTCGGCCAGATGTCCGGCCAGCACCTCTCCGAACGTCACCGGCTCAGCGTGGATGCCGTGCGATCGGCCCATCATGACCGTGCGCCTGTGCTCTCGCACGCGCCGCGCAAGCGCTTCGATCAGCAGATCGAGGCGTGCGACAAGCAGATCCGAAGCGCGCACGAGCAGCATGGCAAAGCTGGTGTCCAGCACGTCGCTCGAGGTCATGCCCTTGTGCAGCCACCGGGCGGGCGGGCCAGCCAGCTCCTCGACGTGCGTGAGGAACGCGATCACGTCGTGGCGCGTGACCTGCTCGATCTCGTCGATTCGCTGCGGATCGAGCTTGAGCGCCAGCTCCCGGATCGTCTTGGCCGTGCCGGTCGGGACATGGCCCGCTTCTTCCATGGCTTCGCACGCTGCGAGCTCGACCTCGAGCCAGGTTGCGAAGCGCGTCTCGGGCGACCACAGGGCAGCGAACTCGGCCGGGGTGTACCTTGGGATCATGCGCGATCCCTAGCCGGGAGGCATGGAGGGCGCCAGACCGGGCTGCAGACCCGTGCTGAGCAGCCTGGCTACAGCGGCTTCTTGCACACGTAGGGATGGGTCGCGGTGCAGGACAGGTCGTTCCACGCGCCGCTCGAGGAGATCATCTCGGTGCAGCGCTCGTTGTTGCTGGAGTTCGACGGCTCCTTCGCAGACCAGTTCTGGTAGTTGTGCACGGTGCCGTCGGTGAACTCGAACCTGCGCAGGTGCAGGCTGAGGCTCCCGTATTCTGAGCTCGAGCTGCCATCCACATTGATCAGGTACGTTCCAGGCGCCAGATTCCGGATGACGCGCGAGGTGTAGTTCGAGCCGGAGTCGTCATCGCACGCGATGAAGCCGCCGACGCAGCCCGTGTAGCTCGATCCAGTCGTCCAGTTGTACAACCCCAGGTACGTGTCGAAGTTGCTGCCCGACGTCGAGAACACCCACGTCCATTGCGTGGTGATCGTCAGCTTGAAGAACTTGTCCTTTGCGCCGTTGGACGTCTTGGAGCAGGGACCGATGTCGTCGTACGCGCTCGAGGTCGACCCGGAGTAGGTCCCACCGGCCGCGTTCGCCACGATGATGTCCGTGCAGTCGTCGCCCGAGGTTGAAGCCGTCTGCGACGTGCCCGGATCGCGCAGCCCGAACCACGCGTTCGCCACGGCCAGCGCCTTGACCGTGTCGTTCTCGGCCTGGCTCGTGATCGACGCGAGATGTCCCCCCTGGGACACGCACGCAGCCTCTGCAGCATCGAATGCGGCGGCGGTCGAAACGTACCAGTAGCAGAACCCGTTGGCCGAGGTGCCCGTGCAAGCGGGAACGCAGGTATTGCCCTGGGGCACGTAGCCCGAGGCGCACACGCACACGCCGCCGGATTCGGTCCAATGCCCGGCGCTGTCGCAGTCGCACGAGGCGCCGTTCTTGACGCGGTGCAGAGCGGCATCGCAGGTGAAGCTGCAGGTCTGCCCTGCGCCGCTGCAATCGGTGGCAGTGGCAAAGGCAGGCAGCGGGCAAGGTGAGCAGGAGCCGGTGTTGGAGCAACCCGACTGCGGCAGGTTCAGCGCCACGCAGGATCCGGCGCAGAGCTTGGTGTTCGCAGGGCACGCGCACGCGCCTGCAGCACAGACCTGGCCGATCGCCGAGCAGTCGGTGCAGCTCGCGCCGCAGTGCTGGTCCTGCGTGCAAGCGACGCACTTCTGGCTGGAGCACCACTTGCCGGCGCCGCATTCGCTGTCGTTCACACATTCGTTGCAGGCGCCTGACACGCATCCATGCGCGCAGGGCACATCGGTGGAGGTGTAGCCGCACGAGCCTTGGTTGCACGTGCCGGTCGCTGCGAAGGTGCGAAGCGTGCTGGGGCCGGCGCAGAACGCGGCAGGGGGCTGGTTGCAGGTCACGCCTGCGCACGGGTCGCCTTTGCATGCGCCGTTCTCGCAGCCGAAGGAGCAGAACTGCTCGTGGTTGGTGTAGGCGCACACGCCGTTGGTGCACTTGCCGGGCACCTCGTAGACCACGAGGTTGTCCGGGTCCGAGCAGAAGGAAGCCGGAGGCTGGTTGCAGGTCACACCTACGCAGGGATCGCCCTTGCAGGCAGCGTTGTCGCAACCGAATCCGCAGTATTCCTCGTGCGTGGTGTAGGAGCAATCGCCGTTGGTGCACGTGCCCGGGACGTCGTAGACGCTCAGGTGGGTCGGGTCGGAGCAGAACTTCGCCGGCGGGCTGTTGCAGGTCACCCCCAGGCAAGGGTCGTTCTTGCAGGCGCCGTTCTCGCAGCCTTGCGGACAGGGCGTGGTCGAGAAGGAGTAGGAGCACAGCCCCTCGGAGCACGTGCCCGTCGCGTTGTAGACCTTGAGGTTGTCCGCGTCCGCGCACTCCTTGGCCGGAGGCTTGTTGCACACCATTCCCTCGCAAGGGTTGGTCTGTGCATCGGAGTCGACCTTGGTGTCCGGGGGTGCGTCGGTCGAAGCTTCGTCGCCGGCCGTGCCGCCCCCCGCATCGGTTCCGGCGGAGCCGCCATCTCCCGCGCTACCTCCGGCCGCGCCGTCCTCTCCACCGTCCCAGGCAGGCGGCATCGGCGTTTCACCTGTCGGACTCTGCGAGCACGCCACGAAGAAAACGGCCCCCCCGATCCAACACGACGGCCGCCAACTTCTCATGGGCAATCCCTTGTCTGCGCACCTGGCAAGGAAGACGAAGAACGCGAGCTACCGTCGGCATTCTACCGGGATCGTGCTCTGCAAGCTACGGGTGCGTCGTGATCCGGCCCAGGCCGATTGTTGCAGTTGCAGGCGCTTCATCCGCTTTGTCGGCCATGACGGAAGGCGGCGGCCGGACCGAAGGGTCGAATGCGCACTGCATGCTGCGCCACTGCAGGCCCGACTCGGATGGATCGAATTCGAACAGCCACGACGCCTGCAGGTTGGCCACGTCGATCAGCGCACTCGTGCTGGTGCTCTCCGGGCCGACGTTGACCGTGCCGAGCATCGACACACACGCCGCGCCGGCCCTGCCGAACACGACCGCATCGTCCGACAGCAACCACATCGGCTTGTCGGTCGCACCGTCGATCCGGATCGGATGGCGACGCCCCCCGCTGGTGGGAGCCACGATGCGGTATGACGACTTGCGATCCGCTGGGGTGCAGGCGCGCGGCGGATCGCCCGCTTCGGACAGGAGCGGCGCTGGGATCACCGTCGCAACCCCCTCGTCCGCGGCCCGGAACTGCAGAATGCGCGCGTAGGCCGCGGGCTCCGTGGGATGCACGAGCGTGACCGACAGCGCGTTGACGTGCGTCCCTTCCATGAACGCCCAGGAGAACTGCACGCGGAACTTGTCCTGCCGCGCGCTCTCGGGAAGGAAGGTCATGGCATCGAACCGGAATCCACCTTCCGCACGGTGCGCCCGGGCGAGGGCGAGCGTCTCCTGCAGGAACGCCAGCGGGACATCCTTGCCCTCCACCCGGATGATGTCGCCGCGCGCCGACAGATGCTGGCCGCTGAACACGAACGTCGGCCACTTCGGGACCGAGATCGGATGCGCTTGCCCTGCGAGGTCGAGGAAGGCCCCGAGCTTGTCGCTGCCTTCGCACGATGCATGCGGGCACACGTAGATGCCTCCCATCGACACCGAGAGGATCGCTGCGTTCGCGGTGACCTCCTCGCCTGGACGCCACCCGGCGGCATCCTCAGGCCCGAGCGTGCCCGATTCAGCGAGCTTCGCGCGCTTGACGCCTGCATCGTAGAGGTTCACCCACCCCACCTCGATGTTGCGCAGAGGCCTGCCGAACTTGAGCTCGCCATCGGAATCGCGCTCGATCGGATAGCGCAGGGCCGCCATTCCTTCGGCCTGGGAGCTGGTGACCAGCGCGACGTCATCGGTTGCCGCCGGCTGAAGCACTTGGATCGTGTCGACGTGCGGCTTGGGGGTCGAGCGCGCAGCCACGAAGCTCACGGCTCCGCGCTTGTGCTCACGCACGATCGCGCTCCAGGCCGTGCCGCCGCGATCGGCATCGAACGCGGTCACAGGACGTTCCACGCGCGGCAGCTGGTGCCAGGGGCCCTGCGGCACCTTGCAGACGATCGGCGTGAGAAGCTTGGCGGGCGCCGCCTGCTCCTTTGCCTGCGGCGACTCGATCCTACCGCCAGGCGCAGAGGTCCACCCCTGCCACGAGAACGCGCTGCCCATCGCGCAGCCAACCGCCCGGCACGCCACCACCGATTGACCGGCTTCGACCTGCGCATCCATGGGGAGCGTTCCCAGCTTCTCGAACGCGCCCCCACCGTCGTGGCTCACCTGTACCGCGCCGTCCTTTGCGCCGAACACCAACGCGTGACGCCCGGCAGCGGCGATCATCGGCGATTCCGGGGGCAGGATGCGCGACGAGCCCACGCGGCCCTCGCGATCGAACACGAGCCACATGCGCCCGTTGGGCATGGTGAGCGTGAGCGACACGTTGCCCTGCTCGTCCATTCCAAGCTCGTCGGGCTGCGAGGTCTCGAACAGCGATCGTGCCTCGTCCGCACTCCCAAGACCCAGGCGATTCGGCTCGAGCACGATCGGCTTGAAGGTCGCGCCTTCGTCGTCGGACACGAACATCGCCAGCGCTCGCCCTGCTGCGAGACGGCCCGCCCAGTAGATGCGCTTGCCGTCCGGCGACACCTCCACGCCGATCGCCTGGACCGGCGCCATCGGGGCTTTGGCCGTCTCGACCTCTCCCAGGTGCAGCGACGTTCGCCCGCGGCTCACGGCAACTCGCACCGGAGCCGAAACCTGGCAAAGCCGGCGCGTGACCGGTCGACACGCGCCCGTGAGGAGCAGCGTGCCTGACGGAAGCAGGCGCATCCGAGCCCTGCGCTCGTCGGCTACGAGCCCGGCGAGCTTCGACTCGAAGGTCATGCCCCCGTCGTTGCTCACGAACAGCTTGAGCGTCGGCATCATCAAAGCCTGGCCGCTCTTGCTCCCGACGAGGCAGCCCAGCACTACGAGCTCTCGGGAGGCTGCCACCAGCATGCGCGCGCATTCGGATGTGCCAGGGATCGACGTGTCGACCGTGGCCCGGCCCAGCAGCTCCGACGTGATCAGAGTCCAGGGCGATCCGGGCTTCTTCGGGGCGACCGCTTCGAGGTAGCGCGTGCCCTGGAGCGTGGCAGAGCCCGCGTTCAACGCGGCACCACTGGGTCCAGGCTTCGGGTCGGTCATCAGGTCGTAGTCGGGCGCCTCCACTGGACCCGGCAGTGGCTGCATGCTCGGCGCACCCTTTCGCCATGCCACCGAGCGAAGAAGTCCCCGCGCCACCAGATCCCCTGAGGCATCGACCTCGGCCGACATCGCGCCAATCGTCTTCGACGCAGACAGCTTGAAGGTCGTCCCACCGTCCGTCGACTCCCAGAGCTGCTCCGGTGCGCTCAGAATCAACGCGCGACCGTCCGATGCCACCGCCATGTCGAAGATGCGTCCGCCCTCGAACGCAACAGGTTGAAAGGTCCGTCCCCCGTCCGACGACCGCACCAATCCTCCGGCTTCCGGAACGCCGAGCAGAGTCGCACCCCGCCCCACGACATGCGTGAGCTTGCGCGCTGGACGCACCACTTCCGTGAACAAGCCCAGCGGCTGCTTGGACACGTACAAGGTCCCGTTGGAGCCCACGAACGTGTAGTCGCCCTGCTGCGAACGGAGGATCGCGACCAGGTCCTCATCGGCGAGCATCGAGGCTGATGCAGCGGTCGCTTCGCGTGGATCCGCGAGCCAGCGTTCCCCACGCGCGCCTGCGAACAGCCAACGGCCATCCTCGAAGGTCAGACGCGTGCGAAGCCCGGCCGGCGCCTTGGGGTGGTAGTCCCATCCCGATGGGAGCGTTGCGCTGGGGGTGCGTGCCGAGGCTGCCACATTCGGGGCGGCCAGCGGAGTGGAAGGCTGCGAGCTGCAGGCTGCGATCAAGAGCCCGAGAGCCCAGAGCGCTGCCGAAGAGATGATTCCGCGAGGCACGAGTCGAAAGCTCGCACGTGAAGCGATCCGGAACAAGTCCGTCGGGGCTCTGTCAGACGCATTGCTCCGACCTGCCGATTCGGTGGTAAATGGGGCATGCCCCTCTGGATCGCAATTTCTCGCGCTCGCTTCGTCGGCTTGGTTACGCTCACGCTGGGCACGCTGGCGCTCAGCGGCTGCCGATCGCAAGGCTCTGCCCCGAACGCGCGCATCACGGTCAACTGTACGCCGCAGTCCCCCACGACGTTCGCATGCACAGCGACGTCGGCCGGGCCGGACCCGGCGCGCCCGTGCTGGGACGTCATCATCACGTGCGGAGCGACCGAGCACGAGGCTGAGAAGCAATGCTCCAAGAAGCTCGCGAGCGGACAGAGCGAAGTGGTGACCGTGCCTGTCAGCGCGTTCTCACCGCCGATCAAGGGCGATCCTGCGAGCTGCACCGGCCTGCACGTGGACGAGATGAAGCTGGAGTAGCAGGAGCTCGGGGCCGCGAGCGTGGAGCCGCGGCTCCACGCCCAGTGGCTCTACGCGTGGCTCGCCACCAGCCTGATCACGCAGATCTCCGGCGCGCTGCCCACTCGGATCGGCGGACCCGTCGTTCCCAATCCACCGCTGACGAACAGGTGCGAGGGGCCGTCCCGATACAATCCCAGGTGGTACCTGTGCGAGAGCTTCGAGAGATTGATCCACCTTGCCAGAAACGGCACGGCGATCTGGCCGCCATGCGTGTGACCGCTGAGCACCAGCTGCACCCCGCGCGCAGCTGCAATCGGAAACAGATCAGGGTCGTGCGCCAGCAGCACCGTGGGAGCACCGTCCGGTCGCTTGGCCAGCGCAGCATGCACGTCTGCCCTGCGCGTCCACGTGTCGTCCACGCCCGCGACCTGCAGCGAAGCGCCGCCTCTGCGAAGCGTGAAACCCTCGTTGCGCAGCAGCCTCGCCCCAGATGCCCGCACGTGATCGAACAGGGCCTCGGCGTCGCCGAAGTAGTCGTGATTGCCCGGCGAGACCACGACGCCGTCGCGGGCGCGCAGCTCGCGGATCACGCTCTGTACCGAGGCGTAATAGTCCTCCCCGCTCGTGATCAGATCGCCAGTGACCGCGATGAGATCCGCATCCAGGCTGTTCGCCAGACGCACCCATCGGAGGGCAGTCTCCTCTGGGTTGAAGCTGCCGAGGTGCAGGTCGGAGAGCTGCACGATCTTGTAGCCGTGGAAAACTGGATCCAGCCCTCTCACCGGCACGTCCAGGCGACGAACCCGCACCCACTTGCGTCGCACCCACACACCCCAGGCCGCGACCAGCGCGCCTGTCAGGTATCCCCACAACGCAGCCTGATTCAATCCGAAGGGAGCGTGTCCCAAGGCGATGCGCCCCACCACCCACGCCATCGCTGCAGCGGTCGTCCACGCGAGCGCAAAGGAAGCCGCACACCAGTGGGCAAAGTAGGGTGCCTCGATGAGCGCGAGCTGCCAGCGTGGACGCGGCCGGTCTGGCATCATCGCGAGCATGCGCCTATGGAACGGCAACACGAGCGCGACGGCGAGCGCGGCGCCGATGGCCCATGGCCAGGGGAGACCGAGCGCACTTGCAGCCATCGCTGACGCCATCGCCACAGGCACGTGCGCCAGCGCGGTCCAGCCGGTGAGCACCAGCAGGAACGGCGAGAGCCGTCTGCTGTGTGCCCTGGCCCGGGCATTCTTCGCACGGGAGCGCCGCTCCGATGCCTGGACACCGGGCAACGAGCCACGCGTTGCTTGCAGGGTTTGCGCCACGCGTGCTCCGGTCAGAATCCCTGACGCACTTCGATCACGAGACCATCTTCAGCCATTGCCAACACGCCTACGTCTGTAGGGCCAATGACCGCAAACCGGGAGGTCACCGATGGGTCGGTGGGAATTCTTTCCCAAACCCCGCGGGATCTTCGAAGGATCCTGCCCGCTGCAGCGGCTGTCCACATCGCGCCGTCCGCGCCGATGTCCACCGCCAGCAGATCGCGCGTGGTCTGTACAGCTTCGAGGTGGACTGTGAGACGCTCTGTCATCGAAAGAGCGTGACCCCCTGTGCCCACGACCGAAGCGCCGCCATCCGGACGTGCCGACAGATCGTAGAGATGTGCGGTCCTCTCCCAGGGAATCGGCGTGTTGCCGCTCGCGTCGATCTGCACCAGCGCACCTGCATCGCCGCTTGCCACCATCGTGCCGTTGGTCAGCCGCACCACCGAGCGCAGCCGTGGCGTCCAGTCCAGGAATCGCACCCGAGGAGCTTCTCCGCGTCCCACCAGCACCACCACGCCTGCCGGGCGAGAGAGCCGCTCGCCAACCAGCGCCACCGATCCGTCCGGATCGCACCACGCACAGTGAAAGCACAGGTCTGTCAGAGGCGACGTCAAGGGTTCGGCAACGCCCGTCGGACCCACCACAGATGCCAGCCCGCGATCGCCATACACCAGCAGCTGCTGATCGTGCGTGCGCGTCAGCCCTCGTACGGCCCGAGGCTCGATCCCCGCCGGCACCGGCAGCTCGGACCATCGCGCACCGTCCCAGCGATGGAATCCCTGCGGCCCGATCGCGATCATCGAGCCATCTGCGCCGATCAGCGCCTTGCGAACCTGCATGTCCGGCACAGGCTCGCAGAGCACGCGCGACACCGGCTTCGACATGTCGATCACGTTGCGGATGGAGCCCTGCCCAAGCACGGACCAGCGGTTGACGTCCGTGTGGCGATGGGCGTCAGCGTACGCGTCGATCTTGACCGGCACCTCGGCAGAGGCAGGGCGCAGATCGCCCGCAACGGCTCCGCCACGCTGCGCAGCCTCGCGCAGCACGGGCTCGACGGCATCCCACAGCTCCCGGCAGGTCCCATGGCGCTGCCCCGGGTCTGACTGGGTTCCTCGACAGATCTCGCGATCCAGGGCGGCGATCAGGTCAGGCTGTCCGACCAGCTCAGGGGCGATCGCAGAGCCGCGCGCAGCGAGCGTAGGCCTGGGAGCGGTCAGCAGGCGCGAGATGAGTCGCAGGGGGTTCTCCCCTTCTTTGTAGGGGAACGCCTCGCAGCCGGCGAGCGCCTCGTAGATGATCGCCGAAAGGCTGAAGACGTCCGTGCGAGCCGATACGCGCTCATTGCCCTGCTCGTACTGCTCGGGCGGAGCATAGCCCAGGCTCGCACCAGCAACGGTTGCTGTCTGGGTGAGCTTGAAGTCCACGAGCTTGACCAGCCCGAAGTCGGTGACCTTGGCCACCTCTGTGGTGCCCTGCATGGTGAGAAGGATGTTGGAAGGCTTGAGATCGCGATGGACGACCCGATGGGCGTGGACGGTCTCCAGAGCCCGGACCACCTGGCGCAGCACGCGACGCACGCGCTCCACAGGGAGAGCTCGACGTGGCGGTCCCTCGAGCACCTTTGCGAGCGTCACGCCATCCACGTACTCGAGGACCGTGAACGGCATCTGCACCGGCTCGCCACCCCCAGGCACGCCGACCACTGCAAGGCCGTGGTCGTAGAACCGCACCACGTTCGGCGTGGGCGTGGCCTGCGCGCCGAGCATGCGCAGCACCTCGGCCTCCCTGCGAAAACGCTCGAAGGTCTCTTCGTTGACGCTGTCCGGGCGCAGGATCTTGACCACGACCCACATGCCGTCAGGCTCGTCGTAGTTCGCCTTGTAGACCCAACCCTGGCCTCCTTCGCCGATCACCTCGCGAAGGTAGAAGCGCACGTCCGCCGTGCCGACGAGGTACGAGCCGAGCAGATGGTCGCGCAGCGCCACCAGATTCGCGTCCTGGTGCATCAAGGTCCGCCTAGGCTAACACGTCGGACGACAGGCGACAGTCACCCGCTCAGGTCGGTTCAGCTCTCCCGCTAGCCCGGGAAATTCAGGCAGTACGGCTTCGAGGACGCTCAGCCCTCGCTCGCGATCAGCTTGACCAGCGTGTCGCGGTTGGTCATCCCCACGTGCTGCGCCACGCGCTGTCCACCCTTGAACACCATCACCGTGGGCACGCTGCGCACGCCGTACCGCGCAGACACGTCGGGCGAGGCGTCGATGTCGACCTTGCCCACCTTGACCTTGCCAGCCAGCTCGTCGGCGAGCTTCTCCACGACCGGCGCCAGGGCTTTGCACGGTCCGCACCAGGTAGCCGTGAAGTCGACCAGGACAGGCTTGTCCGCCTTGAGCACTTCGGTTTCAAAGTTCTGGTCGGAAAACGCGTGGATGTTATTGGATGCCATGAAACGCTCCGTGGACCGTTGCTCTGCAACGGCGGGATCTTCGAGCCAGGTGTCGACTCAGCCTAGGAAGCGAGTGGGCGCGGGTCAAGGGCACCCCGCAAACCCGACGCGATTCGCCCGCAAATTGGACTCGCTCCGCACCTCGCTGTACACCACGAGCGATGTCCTACGGTCATGTCGCCCTCTTCGGCCTGATCGCCATGGCGTGCTCGGCATGTTCCAACACGACACGCACGCCTGAGCCCAATCCGCCCGCGTCCACCGGCGTCGCGTCGGCTCGCCCCGCTGCGCCCGTGTCACCTTCTGCCAGCGCAAGCGTTGAAGCTCCTGACGCTGGAGCGGTTGGTGCGCTCGATGCAGAAGCCGAAGACGCGAGCGCCAAGACCGCGATCCCCGACGACATGCTCGGCGTGCCAGGCGGCACGTTCATGATGGGGTGGGACGGGCGAGGCGCGCAGAAGGACGAGTATCCGATCCATGCGGTCACGCTCCGACCGTTCCTTCTGGACAAGACCGAGGTCACCAACGAGGCCTACTTCAAGTGCGTAGAGGCAGGTGTGTGCCGCAAGCACTTCACCGGTTCCTCCGAGGCCAACCACTTCGGCAAGGACGAGAAGTTCCGCACTCCGAAGCGTCCGATCAGCGGCGTGTCGCAATCCGACGCTGCGACGTACTGCAAGTGGGTCGGCAAGCGGCTGCCCACCGAAGCCGAGTTCGAGCGAGCGTCGCGCGGCTCGGACGGACGGCTCTATCCCTGGGGCAACTCGCTTCCCACGCACGAGCAGTCCGTGTTCGCATCGAGCATCACCGAGGATGTGGGGACGCACCCCAAAGGCGATGGCCCCTACGGGCACCACGATCTGACCGGGAACGTGTGGGAGTGGAGTGCGGACATGTACGATCCGTACGCGTACCGCCGCCCTGGCGCCAGCCAGGGGATCCCCGGAACGTGCGACGAGATCATGCAGACGCTCAGCGAGCTGAAGCACGCGAACCAGCAAGGGTTCACGGGGAGCAATCCGATCCCGGACGAGTGCGAGTACGTGCTTCGCGGTGGCGCATTCAACTACGACGCGTACGGAATGCGAGCGAGCAATCGCGTGCATCATCCGGGGCGGTTTCGCCTTGTCATGAGCGGCATGCGCTGCGCAAAGGATTGGCCGGACGGCCCGGTCGACAGCACGCCCCCAGCCGGCCTCGATGCCGGCGCAGCTTCTCCGACCATCGTCAACCCTGCCCCGTCCGCGCCCGCAGCACCGCACAAGCACAAGCGGCGCAACAAGAAGTGAGGCCACAGAAGGCTTACCGCCGCGTCTCCGCATCCGCAGTGCCCGCCGCGTCTCCGCCACCGGCGCGCATCCGTTCGACGCGGCACCGCCGCGTCTCCGCATCCGCGGTGCCCGCCGCGTCTCCGCATCCGCGGTGCCCCCCCTGAAGCCTGAAGCCTCTCTTACAGCTCCATCCCGAAGAACAACCGCAGCCACGGCTCCAGATCGCTGAACGATACCGCCTTGCCGGAAGCGATCAGAAACGAGCGCATGTTCGGGCTGAAGCCGTCCCCCTCGAACACCACGATGCCCGGGATCGGCCACGCCGCGATGTCCTGCAGCGTGGTCGGGATCTTCTCCTCAGCGCTGCCGGCCGTGCCCTGGTACTTGCACTCCACGCCGAGACGCCGTCGCGTGACCGGGTCGGTGAGGATCACGTCGATGCGACGCTCCGAGCCCCAGATCCGCTTGCCTGCGCGGAACTGCTCACGCGCTTCGAGCCCGAGGCTCACCGCGAGCGCGGCCACGGACTTGACCAGCGCATCCCCTGAAGCCACTGCTGCTGCCATGCCTGGCATCGTTCACCTGATGATCAGCTCGGTGATCTTGCCGCGTCCTGAAGCCTTGCAGTTGACCTGGCGCGACGCCTGGATCGGCTCGAGCTCAAAGTCGTTGGCGTAGATCTCCCGCACGAAGCCGGCGCCGGAGTTGGACAGCAGCACGCGCACGCCCTTCTTCTTGAGCGCGAGCGCCACGTCCCGCAGGCGCACCTGATCTTCCGGTGCAAAGCCGTCCGCCGTGTAGCCCGTGAAGTACGAGGTCGCTGACAGCGGCACGTAGGGAGGATCGAAGTAGGCGAAGTCGCCTTTGCTGGCGACCTCGAGGATGGTCCCAAAGTCGCGGTGCTCGATCTCGACGTTCTGCAAGGCACGCGAGCAGGCACGCAAGTTGGGCTCGTCGAGGATCGACGGCTTGGCGTAGCGCCCGAACGGCACGTTGAAGATGTTGCGGCTGTTGACCCTGTACAGGCCGTTGTACGCGGTCTTGTTGAGGTAGATCATCCAGGCCGCAACGCGGGCGTCATCGCGCCTTGCGTCGACGTCCTCTTCGCGCATCTTCTGGAAGAACTCCGGGCTGTGCTTGCTCGCGTACCCGCGAAGCAGCTCGATGAGCACATCGACGCGGTCACGCACGCCGCGGTAGGTCCGCACCAGCCTCAGGTTGTTGTCCGACAGCCGCGCTCTCTTGGGCTGAAGGGCGAAGAACAGCGCGCCGCCGCCCACGAAGGGCTCGTGATACGTGTGCTTGTCCAGGCCCCTGGGCACAGCGGCCATCAGCGCATCGATGATCTGGCGCTTGCCCCCGACCCACTTGAGGAAGGGACGCGGATCGCGCGCCTCGACAGGCTCTTGAGCTGAAGATCGTAGCACCACGGTAGCCCGCGACCCTGGACACGCATCGAGTTGGCGTCAAGGCCCGCTTCCATGACCGTTGATCCTGCCTGACTCCCGGGTGATGCTCCCAGCGCCCCATGGACCAGAACCTCCTCCGCTCCTACCTGTCGACCGTCTACGAGCTCCCATCGCCGACCGGGTTGCTCCGCGTGTCTCTGGACGGCGACGTGTCCACGGACCCCAAGACCCTGCCCGAACTGCTGCAGCGTCCATTCGCGATCCTGACCGCCTACAACCCGCGCTCGATGCTCCTTCCCAAACGAGTCAACGAGGTGCGCCACCAGGTCCTTCGCGATCTGCTGATCCTCGGGGTGTATCGCGTGGAGAGCTGCCTCGGGTTCGAGGACGAGCCTGAAGGCGTGTGGCGCGAGCCTGCGTGGCTGGTGCACGGCATGGATCGCGACGAATCGATCTCCTTCGGCCGCGTGTTCCGCCAGAACACGATCGTGATCTGCCGCAACGGACACCCGGAGCTGGTGGTGACCGATCCGACGTGCGACGACGTCGGGCGCACGTTCCTGGGGAACTGGCGCCTACGGAGCTAGGGCGGGCGCTACTTCTTCTTCTTGCCGCCGACGCGCGCGAACGAGCCGTTGCGCCAGGCATAGTCGCCCCGCGCTGCACACACGGGATCGACTGCCTTCTTCAGCCACTTCGCGGCCTCGGCGAAGTCCTTGTCCGCGGCCATCTCCGCGTGCTTCTGCATCGCACGCTCGCAGGTGAAGTTCGGATCATCTGTGACGGTGAGCTTGGTGCCCGTGGAATCGAGCTCCACCTGCAAACGAGCATAGGCGTTCGCGTCCGGGTCCTTGGTCACCGGATTCAAGGGCCCGGCTTCGATCGGAATCTCCAGGACCTTGCGAAGCGCGCCGCCGCTGGCCACGTAGATCACGCGGTAGAACATCACCTCCGGTGGGATCACGTAGGGAGCTTCGTCGCCCTTGGCCTGCACCGGCTGCGCGATCTGCACCTCCCGACGCTCGTCACACGACATCGCATCGACCGTGGGTGCTCCCACCTGGGCCGCCTCGCATTGCGCGTCCTTGGGCGCGACCCCGGTCGCGTGGTGCGCCTTGAGCCATTCCTTCGGATCAAAGCCGCCGTGGGACGTCCACTCAGGCACCCCTTGCGTTGCGTCGTCGTCGCCCCCGGCTTTCTTCGCGGCCTTCGCATTCTCCGCAGCGGTCTTGGCAGCGAGATCCCCGATGTCCGACGACGATCCCGGCTTGGGAGCATCGCTCGGCGAGCCGGCCGGGGTAGCAGCCCCGGGGCCAGCGCCCGCACAAGCGGCGAGCAACGCGATCGCCAGGCAAGCCGCAGCGACGACACCACGTTCGAGTCCGACCATTGCCCATCCCCTACAGCTTCAAGTCCTCGACCAATGCGCGAAGCAGCTCAGCGACGCTCGCGGCCTGTCCCACGCATCCGTTGGGACGGTGCGGCGCGTCGCCGTCCGCGATCTCCGGCACCTGTCCCAGTGCCAGGACGTTGCCCAGGATTCCCTCGATGAGAGCCCGTACCGCTGCAGCCCTCCCAGCGTCCTGCGGATAGACGTTGCGCACCGCGCGCGAGTAGATGCCCACCAGGAACGGCCACGCCGTCCCTTGATGGTAGGCTGCATCGCGCTCCGCAACCGCGCCAGAATAGGAAGGCTCGTACTGCGGGTCGTTGGGCGAAAGCGTGCGGATGCCCGAGGTGGTGAGCAGCTCGCGCTCCACCACCGCGATGATGGACTGCGCCTGTTGCTCGGTGAACATCGATGGCTCGACCGCGAGAGCGATGAGCGCGTTGGGGCGGATCGACGCATCTGCAAAGGCGAGCGCACCGCCTGGCACCTCGGACAGGACATCGTAGGGGTAGCCGGTCCGGTCGCACCAGAACCGCGCCCGGAACGAGTCGCGCGCCTTGTCTCTCGCCACCCGGGCCGACTCTGCCAGCTCCGCGTCCCCAGCTTCAGCAGCAAGCCACGAGAGCGTGTCGCAAGCTCGCGACCACATCGCCTGGATCTCCACCGGCAATCCGCTGCGCGAAGTCACGGGCACGCCGTCGATGCGCGCGTCCATCCAGGTCAACGACGTTCCGAGCCCTCCGGCGGCCAGCAACCCTTCCGCCGTCACATGGATGCCGTCGCGCGTTCCCTCGTGGAGCTTCGCAAAGATCCCTGCGAGCGCCGGCAGGATCGTGGAGGTCACGAACGCGTCCGCGGTGCCAACGATCTCGGCGATGCGACGAGACGATTCGAACAGCAGCAGCGTGGCGTCGACCGCGTGGTACTCCGCAGGGCCCGCGTCGTCGGGAAGACGGTTCGGCACGAGACCTTCGCGGATGTGACGGATGAGCGACAGCAGGACCTGACGCGCAGGCTCGATCCTGCCCGGGGTCAGGTACAGACCCGGCAAGGCGATCAGCGTATGGCGGCCCCACAGCTCGAACCAGGGGTAGCCCGCGATCACGCCCGGAATCGGTGCGAGATCCGCGCGGAATGCGTCAGCTGCAACTGCAAGCGATCGCACTGCCCATGCGCGATCCGGGCCTGGATCGCAGGAGCGAAGCCAATCCGCTGCTTCCTGCATGAGCTCCTCGGGCGGCCGATCCGGAGCTTGATCCACGGCACACACCAGGTAGGCGGGCTGCCCAGGCTGCATCTCCACGCGGAACACGCCTGGAGTCCACAAGTCCTCCTGGAAGCTCAAGCCGCGCGCCTGCTCTCCGAGGTACTCGAACAGCCTCCACCAGTCAGGAGAGCCGACGAAGATGCCTCTGTGACGGAACACGACGCGGGGCAGCGACGGTACCGGACGCACCGAGACCTCGTGCTGACGCATCTCCACACGCTGCACCATGGCGCCGTGCTCGCTCACCAGCGAGTGGTACGAGCGCATGGCCATCAGCGGACGAAGCTCGGTGGAGATGGCCTTCGGGCCGTTGAACACGTAGCGCAGAACCACAGCGTTCCGTCCGCGCGCCAGGGCCAGCGTCTGCTCGAACTCGCCGCCTGCAACGCGGTAGATCCATCGCGGCAGCGGATCCTGGGAGAACTGGCCGAGCAGCCGATAGCCCGATGCGGGCGGCACGCCGGGGAACTGGTGCGTGGCAAGCGGCGTGGCGACTCCGTCCTGCCGGACCGTCACATCGACGTGCGACAGGATCACGTGACGTTTGCGCGGCGGATCAAGGGCGGCGACGAGCAGGCCGTGGTAGCGGCGGGTGTGCATGCGCGCGATGGTCGACGATGCATAGGCCCCGGCGCCGTTGGTGTGCAGCCACTCCAGCCGCGCACGCTCCAGGTCGCCTTCGACCCGCACCACCGGCCAAACGAAGTCACTCATCGCCCCAACTCCACGCTCGCTCGCTCCGCGGCCAATTGCAATGGGGCGAGCGGAGGTCGCAGACCTGTCCATACCTCCATCGTCCGAACCGCCTGCTCCAGCAGGATCTCCAACCCATGAATCGTCACCAGATTGTTGTCCTGCGCTGCTTTCAACAATGCCGTCGGCCCAGTCCTGTACGCCAGATCACAAACGAGCGTCTTGGGACGCAACTTGCTCCAGGGCACCGCCTCCGCGATTCGATCGCCGTCCGTGCCGATCGACGCGCCCGCCGGTGTCGCCTGTACCAGCAAATCCGCCGAGCTAGCAAGGTCGCCGAACTGCAATCGCATCACCTCGGAAAAGTGCGAGGGAGTAGGCTTGGCGTTCTTGTCCGGCCAGAGCATCGTCAGCAGCCCCATGCTGCGCAAACGCTCCGCTGCCGGTGCTTCGTGAAGCTCCTCGGTGGACTTCCACGATCGGCTCGTGGTGCCGATGACTTTCGCCCCAATCGTCTCGCAGGCAGCCGCTGCAGCCATCGCTTGCGTACCTGCCCCGAACATCACCACCGTGGCCGGCGAAGCTGCCTTGCGCTGCAGCAAATCCGCAAGCCCCAGTGCGTCCGTGCTGTAGCCCACCACCGTGCCTGACTTTTCCGCAACCAGCGTGTCCGCGACCCGCGCCCGCTGCGCGCTCGCATCGGCCTCATCCGATTGCTCCAGCGCATCCAGCCCGTGATGCCCACAGACCCGCACGCCATGCACCTCGCCCCGACGCACGCGAGCCATCAGCTGTGCAAACCACTCGGCATTGTCAGCGGTTGCGACGTTGACCACGTGTTGCAGCTGCAGGGCCTTGAACGCAGCCCTGACGACCGCGTACCAGACCAGAGCCCGTTGCGGACAACCGACCACCACATAACGACGCCGCTCAGTCATCCGCCCCCTTCGTGCTCGACGAATCCTCCATGTTGTCCAGGGCTTCGATCCTGGTAAGCACTCTTCCGCGCCGCAAACGAATCGCCAGCTCCTCGCCGATACGCGCTTCCGAGGCGTCCCGCAAGGCTCGGCCGTCGGCCAGCGTAGCGATCGCGTAGCCCCGCGCAAGTACCGATAACGGGGACATCGCTTCCAGCCTTCCGGCACGATCCCCAAGCGTTGCCCGGTGGCCGGCCAGCCGAGCCCGGACCGACGATGCGAGCCTGCCCTTGAGCGCCTCGAGCCTGCCCTGGGCGCCCACGATCACGACCCGCGGATGACGGGCAATCAATCGACGATCCAGGCGATCCAACGAGGTGCGGCTGCGGTGCATCGCCGCGGTCATGGCCCCTTGCATCCTGGCGGAAATGTCGTCCAGACGCTGCCGGCGTTCGGCCACCAGCACGCGGGGGTCGCCGAGCCTGTGAGCCAGCCGCTCCAGAACCGCGCGATCCTCGACCAGCTCGGTCCGCATGGCGCGGACCAGCCGGGTGCGCAGGTGCTGCAACGCCTCACGCTGGGCAAGCTCGTCAGCCACGACCATCTCCGCGGCCTGCGAAGGTGTGGACGCCCGCGCGTCCGCTACCAGATCGGTCAAAGAAACGTCGACCTCATGGCCGACCGCGCTGATGACCGGCACCCCGCAGGCCGCCAGGCGCCGAACGAGCCGCTCGTCGTTGAACGCCATCAGGTCGTCGTTGGAGCCGCCGCCACGACCCAGGATGATCACGTCCAGGCCCCGCACCTTCTCGAGCTTGTCGAGCGCGGCCAGGATCGACTCCGCAGCGCCTTCTCCCTGCACCAGCGCGGGAGAAAGGATGATGCGCGCAGAGCCTCGGCGGAACGCCACCCGGATGATGTCGTGGATCACTGCCCCAGAGGCGCTCGTCACGACCCCGATCGTCCGGGCCTGCGTCGGCACCTTCTTCTTGCGCTCCGGCGCGAACAGCCCCTCTGCCGCCAGCTTCTGCTTCAGCTTCTCCAGCGCCTCGAGCAGCGCTCCGCGTCCGGCCGGGCGAACCGCATCCACCACGAACTGCAGCCGCCCTCGCGGCGCCCACACGGTCGCTTTGCCACGAACCAGCACCCGAGCGCCGTCGCTGAGCAGCGCTCGCGCCCGCATCGCGCTGTCGCGGTACGCCACCGCGTCGATCACAGCGTCTTCCTTCTCGTCCTTCAGGCTGAAGTACACGTGCCCGCTCGGCGCTCGCTTCAGGCTGCCGATCTCGCCTTGCACCCACGCGCCGTGCGTCGCGCCCTCGACCGCGTGCCGAAGGATGCGATCCAGCTCTGCAACGCTCAGCGGCGTCGGCTCCTTGACTTCGCCGGTCTCGGCATCGAACTGCATGGGGCGCAGAAGGCTAGCCAGGGCCGTGACCCGGGGCTAGGGGCTCGAGCAGGAATATGCCACTTGCGACCGCTCGGCCGCGGACCGATGCTAGCGGCCACCCATGTTCAGCAAGATCCTGGTCGCCAATCGAGGGGAGATTGCGTGCCGCATCATCCGCACCTTGCGCGAGATGGGCATCGGCTCCGTGGCTGTCTACAGCGACGTGGATCGCGCGGCGCTTCACGTTCGCATGGCCGATGAAGCGGTGCCGATCGGCGAGGCGCCCGCAGCTTCCAGCTACCTGGTCGCAGAGCGCATTATCGACGCAGCCCGCAAGACCGGGGCCCAGGCCATCCACCCCGGATACGGGTTCCTGTCCGAAAACGCCCCATTTGCCCAGGCCTGTGCAGACGCCGGGATCGTATTCATCGGGCCGCGCCCTTCCTCGATCTTCGCCATGGGCTCCAAGACCGCGGCCCGCGATCTGATGTCCAGAGCCGGAGTCCCCATTGTGCCTGGCGCGAACTGCTCCAGCCTCGACGACGCCCGTGCGCACGCTCAGACCCTCGGCTACCCGGTGATGCTCAAGGCAGCCGCAGGCGGCGGTGGCAAGGGAATGCGGCTGCTGCATCGGCCCGAAGAGCTCGCTTCTGCCTGGGATCGAGCGCGAAGCGAGGCGCTCAAGGCTTTCGGCGATGACACCGTCTACCTCGAAAAAGCCATCATCCAGCCAAGGCACGTCGAGATCCAGGTGCTCGGCGATCAGCACGGCAACGTGGTTCACCTGTTCGAGCGGGACTGCTCCATCCAGCGTCGCCACCAGAAAGTGGTCGAAGAGACCCCGTGCCCTGGTGCCAGCGCCGATTTGATCGCGAGGATGGGCGAGATCGCAGTGCGTGGGGCGCGGGCGGTCAGCTACCACTCGGCCGGTACTTTCGAGTTCCTTCTGTCGCCTGACGGCCAGTTCTACTTCCTGGAGATGAACACGCGGCTGCAGGTCGAGCATCCGATCACGGAGTGGATCACGGGCGTGGATCTGGTGCGCGAGATGATCCGCGTGGCTGCGGGCAAAAAGCTCTCATGGTCGCAGGATCAGGTGGTGCGACGCGGCGCCGCGATCGAGTGTCGCATCTACGCAGAGGATCCATCGCGCAACTTCATGCCGAGCCCAGGCAAGATCCAGTGTCTGCGCACGCCTTCCGGACCCGGGGTTCGTGATGACGGCGGGGTGTACTCCGGCTGCACGATCTCGAGCTTCTACGATCCATTGGTGTCCAAGCTGTCAGTATACGCGCCTACGCGCGAGCAGGCTGTGCAGCGCATGCGGCGCGCTCTTGGCGAGTACGTGGTCAGCGGCATTCGGACCAACCTGGTGTTCCACGATCGGCTGATGGCTCACCCGGACTTTGTCGCGGGGCGCTACGACACTGGATTCATCGAGCGCAACAAGGACAGCCTGCTGGTCGACGGATATGTGCCGCCGGGTGAGCAGCACGCTCCGGCAGTGGCCGTGGCGCTCGCCGCGGCGCGCCTGGAGCTCGCAGGCGTTGCCTCAGGACGGCAGCAGACGGATCAGCAATCCGGGCTCAGCCCGTGGACCGCTTCGCACCGCGCGAGAACGCTGCGCAGCTAGAGCACCGTTTGGAGCCGCGACCGTGAGGGAGCGGGCAAGCGAGGCTATTCGTTGACCACGTCGGGCGCTGGACCGCTGTCCGTGGGCGGGATCACGTCCATGTCGATCGCATCGGGCTGGACCGTGTCGTGCGGCGCGTCCTGGCCGCCATCGATCTGGATTCCTCCATCCGGAAGACCGCAGACCGTGGAGCATTCGCCGTTGACGCACTGCAGGTAGCCGAGCAGCAACGAGACCGAAGGATCCTGCGGGTTGGAGATGCCGGCCTTCTGGGCGCAGGTGAGCAGGCAGGTCTGGTTGAAGCCCATCTGTCCCGAGCCGTCGATGCAAGCATCCTGGAAGATGCAAAGGATCAGCGTGCGGCACTTGTCGTCGTTGTTGCACGCGGCCAGCTCGTCGGTGCACTTGGTGGCCGAGCAGTCGTAGCATCCTTGCACCGGAAGGCCGGTGTCGCCGATCGTCCCGTCCAGCGACATGTCGAACAGGCTCCCCTCGAGGATCTGCACGTCGACTTGCGTCGCATCAGGCTCCTGGGACACATCGGGAACCGACGTGTCGGGGTTCGAGGTGTCCGGAGCGGCGTTGTCCGCGCTGGTGTCCGTCCCGCCTTCCATCAGGGCGCCGCCACTGCCACCGGTTCCAACCGGCTCGTCCGAGGAAGAGCTCCCGCAAGCGGGGATGCACGCTGCCACGAGAGCAACCAGACCGGCAGACAAAAGGCAAAGCCGTTTGGACATGGGGAGCCTCCCTTGGGATCGAAGAAAGTACAGATGCAGTGAGCTGCTGCGTTCAACATAGCGAAGAGTCGTGTGGTGGCGCAATGGTCCCGTTCACCTTGACGACGCGCCCAAGGGGCATGATGCAGGAGTCGCGGGGCTGAACCGTCCAGGCCAACGAGCCGATCCCCATCACCCAGGAGCCCAATCATGGCAGTCGACATCCCGACGCTCTTCAACGAGACGCTGCCTGGCGCGCTGGCGCGCAACGCCGAGGAAGCGCGCACGATCAACGCGAAGTTCCAGCTGAACATCATCGACTCCGGCGAGTGGTTCATCGACGCCACAGAGACCGGGCCGACCTGCGTGGCCGGCAACCCCGGCGGAGCAGACTGCATCCTGACCGTCGGCTCCGACGACTTCCAGAAGCTGCACGAGGATCCCCAGAACAAGGGGATGTCGCTCTACTTCGAGCAGAAGCTCAAGGTCGAGGGCAACGTCATGCTCGCCATGAAGCTCGCCAAGCTCTTCTCCTTCAAGTAGGCGGGTCAGACCTTCTTGAGCTCTTCGACGAAGTCCTTCTCGTCGATCAACCCCTTGCGAAGCATCAGCGACAGCAAGGCTGCGAGCACTGCCTGCCACTTCGGCTCCACCCCGAGAATGTCCGTGGGGTCCACGCCGTGCGCAGCGGCACGAAGCGCTGCCACCACGTCGCGCGCCGTGAATTCGACCTGCGGAACGATCTCGGCCGGGGGCTGAGACATGCGCCCTGGCGCACCACTCGGCCTGGACGGTGCCGGCGGCTCGATCGGTTCCTGCCCAGGTTCCTGCGCCTGATCCGGCTCCTGCCCGCGCTCTGCCTGGGTTTCCTCCACCAACGTGGGAGGGGCGCGACGCTTGGAGGCAAGACGTCGCACCGGAAGCGCCAGCTTCGTGCCGTCGAGAAGCGTCAACGACATCAGCCGCTCCGCACCGGTCATGGGACGCTTCCTGGGCACGCGCCTGCCTTCTGGGAGCACTTCTTCCAGTGGAATCTCGGCGCCAACCTCGAGGGTGACCTGATCTTCAGGTGAAGCGGGCTGCGTCTGATCAGCTTCCGGCTCCGAGCCGGCCGCAGGGAGCGTCGGCGCAGCCTCGGTCGGTGCCTCGTGCGTTGGTTCCTCGGAAGCTCCGGCTTGCTCGGCTTCGCTCGTCGGTTCGTCCACACCGCGCGCAGGCTTCCATGCGGCAGCCGACGCAGCCTCGGGTGCTTGCTGCTGCTCGGTCGGCGGCTGCGCGTTCTCTGGCTCGGTGCTCGGGGGCTCGGGCTGCGTGGTTGCAGCCACGGGCTGCGCGGATTCAGGTTCGGGCTGCGTGGCTGGCGGGGGTTCGGCGGCAGGCGCGGGCTCTGCCGCAGGGGGCGGAACCACTTCGTTGGGGGGCGGCACCGAGGCACGACGCGCTTCCGGGTAGTAGACGCGGATCGCGTTTCGGATGTCGCTGGGCGACGCGATCATCGCCCGCGTCGGCAGCCCGGCCCACATCTGGCAGGCCTTGAGCGCTTCGTCGTTGGTGGGGTCATCCATGGCGACATAGAGCGTGTCGCCCTGACCCCGGACGTGACGGACGTAGATGGGGACGAGGCAGAATTTTTCCGCGACCTCGAGGGGGACGAGGCTGAGCAGGCGGCGGGAGAAGTCGACGTGATACAGCGAAACCCAGGGCACGGAGAGCTGCTGGGAGAGGATCTGTGTGAGCTGCGTTTCGTTGATCAGGTTGCGCTCGACCAGGAGCGTGCCGAGCTTGCGCCCATCCTGCTTTTGCAGCAGGAGGACCTCTTCGAGTTGCTCCTTGGAGATGATGGATGCATCCACCAGGAGCTGGCCCAGACGCAGTCGCTGTTCCATCTGCGGGACAGATTAGCGCAAGCGGTCGAGAAGGTCGTTTTTTCGGCGAGTGGCTCGGAGGGGGGCATGGGACGCGCCCCGTTCGGGTGGGGAAAGGGCCATCGGTGGCCCTGGGGTACGGGTGCCCGTTTTCGGGCCAATCCTTCCAGGATATCCCGCAACAACCCTTATACCGACCCGTTGGGTTCGTGCTACGGTCCATCTTCCGATGCCGACCTGCCCGCAATGCATGAATGATTGCGACTCCTCGCACAGGTTCTGTCCTACGTGCGGGTTCCCCATCGGCGAGGTCACGAAGAACGAAGAGGATTCGCTCATCGGAACCACGCTACCGGGCGGCTACGTCATCCTGGAGCTCATCGGGATCGGCGGCATGGGCAGGGTGTACCGCGCGGAGCAGACCGCCCTGGGTCGCACGGTCGCGGTCAAGATCGTCCATCCCCACCTGCTCGGAGACGAGAGCGCTTCTGCCCGCTTCATTACCGAGGCGCGCACGGCCAGCCGTCTGAACCACCCGAACTCGGTCGCAGTCATCGACTTCGGCAAGAACGACTCGGGGCAGCTGTACCTCGTGATGGAGTACCTGCGAGGCCGGGACCTCGCGCGCGTGGTCTACGAGGACGGGCCCCTGCCTTTCCGTAGGATCATCGACATCCTGCGACAGACGCTGGCAGCGTTGTCCGAAGCCCACCACATCGGGATCATCCATCGCGACCTGAAGCCCGAGAACATCGTGATCGAGCCGATGCGGACCGGCGGCGACTTCGTCAAGGTCGTGGACTTCGGCCTCGCCAAGATGCTGACCGGCGCCAAGGGCCCTGCGATCACGAGCGTGGGGATCGTGTGCGGTACGCCCGACTACATGGCGCCGGAGCAGGGGCGCGGAGACACGATCGACGCGCGCAGCGATCTGTACGCGGTGGGCGTGATCCTGTTCCAGCTGCTGACCGGGCGGCTGCCCTTTGTGGCGGATTCACCCACGCAGGTCGTGTTGATGCACCTGACCGTGCCGCCCCCCGACCCCCGGCAGATCGCGCCGGACCGCGACATATCCGCGTCGCTGGCCATGGTCACGCTCAGCGCGCTGTCCAAGGACCCCAAGGATCGCTACCAGACCTCGGATGCTTTCTCCGAGGCGCTCCAGTCGGTCAAGCTCCAGCTCGACTCGCTGCCCCCTCGCGTGTCGGTTCCTCCGGAAACCGATTCGATCCGTTGTCCGGAATGCGGCGCCGTGCTCCCGCGCACACAGCGTTTCTGCGGAGACTGCGGCTCGCGCGTCGCGATCACCGGCGCTCAGCACAAGACCATCTCCGATCGCGCCGTCCCCAAGGTCGAGATGCCAGCCCCGACCCGGGCAGCCCCGGGCGGCGTCGCCCCGATCCCGCTGACTTCGCGCGACGAAGAGATCGCCTGGCTGCTCGATCGTCAGACGGACACCCGCACCTCGCTGACCTCGGCTCGCATCATCGGCGAGCCTGGCATGGGCAAGACGCGGCTGATGCGCGAGTTTCTCGCGCTGGTGGACGACAACGACCTCGTGGTCGATGCCGGGCCTGACCCGTACTGGTCCGAAGTCGGGTACTGGGCGCTACGTACGGCGATTCGTCAGCTCGCAGCCCTGCCTGCCGACGGCGGCGATCCGTCGACTTGGACGAGCGCGCCCGCGGATGTCCGCAGGGTCCTTCCCAGCATCTTCGGCAAGCCGGAGCGCAGCACCATGCCTCCGATGGCGCCGGAAAAGCGTCGGCGAGCAAGCGCAGAAGCGCTTCGCTGGGCTCTTCGCGCGGGCAGGGAGCGGACCTCGAAGCGGACCATCCTGGTCGTCGACGACCTGCAGCGCCTCGACGGCGCGAGCCGCAACGCGTTTGCCGACGTGGCGGGCGAGGCGCTCGACGTGCCGGTGCTGATGCTGGTCTCGCACGTCCCTGGCTTCGACGCGCAATGGCCGGGGCACTTCCCGGCGCGGATCCTCAATGGTCTGGCTCCGGACGTCGCGGCGGCGCTTCTGCGGGGCACCACGACTGGCGACGCTTTGCAGGGCATGAGCGCGCGCGGCGTGCCGCCGATGTACATCGAGCAGCTCGTGCGCTTCATCCAGGAGGGCGGCACCCAGCCGCCAGCTCGGCTCGCGGACTTGATCGCGCTTCGCATCGCCCGCCTCGAAACCGCCGAACGCCGGGTGCTGCAAGCCCTCGCCGTGCTCGGCGACCACGCGTTGCCCCACCACATCGGGCAGCTGGTCGAGCCGGGGACGGACGTCGATCGCACGATCGCGCAGCTGGTCTCCTGCGGCATGGCTGCGCTGGGCCAGGCGGGCATCCGCATCGTGCACCCGCTGATCCGCGAGATCGCTGAAGTGACGATCCCGGCCGGGGCGCGTCGAGAGCTTCACGCTGCGGCCGCCAACCTGTCGAGCGAGCTGAGCTTGCCCATGGAAGCGCGCGCCTTGCATGCGTACGCCGCCCAGGATTCTTTCGAGGCCCTGCTGCTGCTCGAGCAGGTGGGTGACCTGGCGGTGGCGCGCGACGACATCAGCGGGGCTGTGCTTGCCTTCCGAAGGGGGCTGGACATGGCCCGGCGGGAGATCTTCCGAGGCGAGCTCGACGATCCGATGCGGGCGGTGCTGATCTTCAGCCGCAAGCTGGGCGAAACGCTGACGCGTGCCGGGGATCTGACGGATGCGGACGGCGTGCTGAGAGAGGCGCTCGATCTGGCACCGCCCTCCGGTGAGGATCGGGCCAAGGTGCTCTTCGCGCTCGCTCGAGTCGCGCGGGCGCGGCAGCGCTCTCCAGATGCGATGCGCTACCTGCGCGAAGCGATGGAGCTCGCGCACCGATCCGGCGCCCATGATCTGATCGAGACCATCGAGGAGATGCAGCGCGACTGGGCTTCCTGAGCTGCTGAGCTCACACCCAGCTGTTGTTGAGGATTTCTCCGACGCCGCCGGCGCCCGGCACGATGTACTGGTGATCGTTGAGCCCGCGCTCCTCGTTCCACCGGTCTCCCGGCACGGTTGTCAGCACTTCGGCCGAGGACAGCCCGCGATCGAGCCGAACCGCATAGACGAGCACGTCCGGGTGATCCGCGAGCAGGCGCTTGAGGTACTCGGGGGTGACGATGAGGTTGATGGCGATGACCTTGGAGGGCTGGCCCTCGAGGCGCGTCTTGTAGTGGGTGATGGCGCTGGACATCGACGAGCCGGTCGCGCCCATGGGATCCGGGAACAGCACGAGCTTGCCGCCGACCTCCCGTCCGATCTTGGCGTCGTGCCACCGCGCCCCGGTCACCTCGCCCTTTTCGTTGACCTCTCGGCTCATGAACAGGTGGTCCTGGCGAACCAGGGCGGGGTCGACGATTTCATTGAGCAATTCGTAGACGATCTGGGACGGAACGGTGCCTGCTCTGGCGATGCCGACGGTCACGACCGGGGTTCGATGCGCGACGGCGGCGGAGCGAATCACAGCTTCCGGGTGGGAGCCCACCATCCGCGTGGGCACGCGCGCCAGCTCCCGTGGAAACTCTGCCGCCACGACCCTACGAGCGAGATCCTCGTAGAGCATCTTCACGAGCCTGCCCACCTCAGGCTGGCCGGTCTCTCTCGCAGAAGCGCGGGCCAGCAGTGTCCAGGCCACGGGATCGTCCAGCAAGTGCACGTTCGGACCGTAGCGGTGGGGGATCTCGGCGACCCGAAAGGAACTTGACTCGTACGCAGTTTCGCTCGACATGACGGGGGAAAGGCTACACCAAATGCGTCGGATCGAGGGCAGAACCCGCTCTCGGTGTCCGCCCCTTCGATCTGGCGGCAACATGGTGTAGGCTATGCGGCCCCAATGCCCAAAACTGCGTGATTCCCCAAGTCTGTGAGGGTTCAAAGGTGGATAGCGATCTGGTTGAAGCTATTGCCGGGCTCAAGGCCATCTTTGAGCGTCGCAAGATCCCCTGCGTTTTTGGAAAGGCGTCCCCGGAAGTCCTGGACCACGCCAAGAAGCTGTTCAAGCTGTCTGCCCGGTACCGCTCGTTCCTGCTCGAGTCCAACCCGCTCAAGCTCGAGACGGTCACCCCGGTCGAGCGCATTCGCCTGCTTCCAGCCGAGGAGCTCGTCAAGGAGCAGATCGGCTTTTCCCTGGTTGACGAGAACACGCCCATCGAGGGGAACAAGGACGGCGGCTGGCGCAAGTCGTGGGTGGTCATCGGCCAGAGCGCGCTGCTCGGCGACCCCTACTTCCTCGACGTTTCCAAGCTCGATGCAGAAGGCGACTGCCCGGTGTACACCGCGATGAGCGGCACCGACCGGTGGGAGCCCCACCTGGCAGCCTCCAGCTTCGTGCAGTTCCTGCTCATCCTCACCTCGGCCATGGAAGTGGCCGAAGGGTTCGGCCGGGCTGCGATCGGAGTGGACGACGAGGACGTGTTCCGCGAGGCCTTGGCGCCAAAGATCCGTCCCATCGACGCTGCTGCGCTCAAGGCAGGCCACTGGACCTGACATCGTCGGTTGCCGCGCTCAAACGCGCAACGGTTGAACGCACAGCGGCCAACCCCTACCTTCAAGGCACGTGCGCGCTCTCATCAAGATCGGTCACGCCTGCAACAACGCCTGCCTGTTCTGCCACGCTGCAGATCGCACGGGCGACGATTCATTCGAGCGGGTCGTGGACAAGGCGACCCGCGCCCGCGCGCTCGGCGTGCGCACGCTCGTGCTGTCCGGCGGCGAGCCGACGCTGCGCAGCGATCTGATCGCGATCGCGGACAAGCTGCGAGAGCTCGGCATGGATCTGGGCCTGGTGACCAATGCGCGCAGGCTTGCCGACCCGGCGCTGCGCACGGCCCTGCTCGAGCGCGGGCTCAGCTATGTCTACGTCTCGCTGCACGCGCCTGACTCGGCCCTGCACGATCGGCTCGTGGGCAGCGAGGGCGCCTTTGCGCAGACGTTGTCGGCGCTGCACGCGCTGCACGGACGGGTCCGCGACCTTCACGTCAATGCCGTGGTCACCCGCGACAGCCTCGGCGTGCTGCGGGGGATGGTGGATCTGTGTGCGACGATGCCGCGGCTCACGCTCAAGTTCACCATGCCGCAGCCCAAGGGCGCGGCCCTGCAGAACTTCGACGCCGTGGTTCCGGACCTGTCCGAGGCCGCAGCGGCCGTGCTCGACGCGATCCGCTACGGCAGGCAGCGGGTCGGGGCGCCTGCTCTCGGCCACGAAGGCTTTCCTCTCTGCCTGCTCCCCGGAATCGAAGAGCTGCAGGACAACCTTCGGACCCACGGGTTCGTGGGCATGTCCGAAGTCGGCGAGGACGGCTTTGCGCCGATCGACGATCTGCTCCTGACCCGCCCCTCGTGCTGCGATCCCTGCACGCTCCGCCCCAGGTGCCCGGGGATCTACAGGGAGTATGCTGCGCGCAGAGGCGTGCGCGCGCTTCGCCCACGGCTCGACGAAGCAGGGGCCGCACCGCCGAGCGCTCCCGCTTCCGTCCAAGCATCGCCGCTCGACGACGTGGCTGCGCGCGAGCGTGCCTCCCACGAGAAGCGTTGCTGGGTGAGGCTCACCTACGCGTGCAACAACGGATGCCTGTTCTGCCTGGACAAGGAGACGGGCAGGACCGACGCGCGCGACGCCGCCGAGATCAGGCGCGACATCGTGGAGGGGCGGCGTCGTGGAAGCGAGCGGCTCATCCTGTCCGGCGGCGAGCCCACGACCCATCCGCAGTTCGCTGAGTTCGTGCGTGTGGGCAAGCTGGCGGGCTACCGTTGGGTTCAAGCCGTGTCCAACGGCCGCATGTTCAGCTACCCGCAGTTCTTGCAGCGCGCGATCAAGGCCGGGCTCGACGAGCTCACGGTCAGCATGCATGGCCACACGCCGGAGCTGCATGATTCGCTGGTGGGGGTCGATGGCGCGTTCGCGCAGGCGAGCGACGGCGTGCGCTCTGCGATCGCTTCGGGTCGCATCGTGGTCAACATCGACATCGTCATCAATGGCCGCAACGTCGAGCACCTGCCTGCCATGATCGAGACGTTCGCCGACTGGGGGGTAGGCGAGTTCGATCTGCTGCACATCATCCCGTTCGGGGCAGCGTGGAAGAGCAGGGACGCAGGGCTCTTCTACGACTTGGACGCGCATGCGGGCGCGATCAGCCGCGCCCTGGAGTGCGCACACCGTCGTGGCGTGCGCGTATGGCTCAATCGTTTTCCGCCCGAGCACGCCGAAGGCTTCGAGTCGCTGATCCAGGACCCGCACAAGCTGCACGACGAGATCCGGGGGCGGGCAGCCGAGTTCGACGTCTGGCGCGACGGTGGCCCGCCCTTGCCCTGCAGGGAGCCCGGGCGCTGCGGACGCTGCTATCTGCGACGGCTCTGCGACGGGTTCGAGCGCGCGATCACCACGATCGCCACGGGCAAGGTGCCTTTCGCGCATGCGACCCTCCCCTCTGGGAACCCGATTCCAGCGCTCGAGATCAGCGAGCTCGACGTGACCACATCCGACGTGGATGCGTGCGGAGCCTCCCTCGCGACCTGGCGCGTCGGAGCGCTTCGCGTGCGAATCGACAAGCCGTCGAGGCTGGCCTCACATCTTGGCGAGGACGGCACGCTCTGGGGGATCCCGCTGCGGGCGCTGATCGTGGGGAGCCCGCAGGCGCTCAGCGAAGCGCTGTCGCTGCCTGGACGCTTCGACATCGTGGTCGAGCTCGATCGCACGGCCGCGGAAGGTCTGGTCGGAGCCTCGGAGTGGGCTAATCGTCTCGTGCTCCGACAGCCCACCTACGAGCGTCTCAGCGAGCAGCACGAGCGCGACCTCGATCCTACGTGGTGGAAAGCCCTGCCGTTCGACGTCAGGCTGCAGGGTGTGGCGCGCTGCCTGGGCGGGCAGGCTCTGTTGCCGTCAGAAGAGCGCATCGAGCTCGACGCGATCGATGCAGGCGGACGCATCGACATGCAACGGTTCACGTCGTCGTTCATTCGCGAGCAGTACTTCGTCAAGAGCCTGCGGTGCAGGTCGTGCGCACATGACGCGCAGTGCCGGGGAATGCATGTGAACTGGGTGCGAGCGCACGGCTTTGCGCCCATGCGTCCGATCGAGGCGGGGTCAGCGGACGGTGTCGCTCGGTGATGCGTGCTGGGGGTCTTCGACCTTCTGGGTGGGCGTGACCACGGTGTTCGCGGCGCCGGTTCCCTGTCCGATGCGGCACCAGCGACCATGCGGGCCTGCCCCTGCTCCGGCCGGGTGCCCGTAGATGGTCTTCTTGTCGTGCCCGCGCAGGTAGATGTGTCCGTTGGCGCCCGGGTTGGGAATGATGGCGCCCAGGGCCTGCGGTCGCGCCTGGTTCCACTCTTCGAGCACCACGATCACGTCTTCGCCATCGCGGTCGATCGCATGAATGGACGGTCCAGGGCCCTGTTTGTCGCACGGCACGCCATTGGTGCCGATCGCGACCACGAGAGCGTCGTTGGCGACTTTGGGAGGCACGCCTCGCCACTTGAACGCCTCATCGCCCGGATAGCCGTAGGCTGCGGCGACGCACGAGCAGACAGCGGGCCGGCCAGGGACCAGCGACAGCCCGCGCGCGACGCCGAAGTAGTCGGTCTGGGTCGCCTGCGGCGGAGGGTTCAGCTCCTCCTGCGGCGCCGGGGCGTTGGCGACCTCCTCCTGGGGTTCGTCAACCTTGGCCTTTGCATTGACGTTGACCGATGCCTTGCAGGCAGGGGTGACCAGGGCCGCGAGCGCGGCTATCGCGATGAGCTTGCGCACGGCCAAAGCATCGCACATGGAACCGAACCATGGCCAATAGCCGGCGATGGACGCTAGCTTCAGGGCGTGGAGTTCGAGGGAATCAAGCAGCGGTTGGCCCAGACCAGCACGCTCCTTCCATCAGGGCGGGTCGAGTCCGTGGTGGGCCTGGCGGTGCGTGTGAGCCTGGCGGCAGCCCGTGTGGGTGACGTGATCGTGATCCAGCGTCGCGGTCCACCCCTGCTCGCCCAGGTGGTCGGCATTGATGGCGGCCAGGCGGTCGCCATGCCCCTTGGCGATCTGGTGGGGGTTGGTGCGGGAGACCGCGTCGAAACCCGTGGTTCCGCGCTGGAAGTGCGCGTCGGCGATGAGCTTCTCGGCCGAGTGCTCAACGGGCTGGGCGAGCCGGTGGATGGCCGACCCGCCCTGCAGGCCGGAGCGTCGCGTCCGGTGGAGTCGCCTGCGCCGCCAGCGCTTTCTCGACGTCCCGTGGACCGTCCCCTGGCGACGGGCGTGCGCGTGATCGACGGGTTGATGACGCTGGGCGAAGGGCAGCGCGTGGGCTTGTTCGCAGGCTCGGGCGTAGGCAAGTCGATGCTGCTGGGAGCGATCGCGCGCGGGACAGCAGCGGATGTCGTGGTAGTGGCGCTGGTGGGGGAGCGAGGTCGGGAAGTTGGCGAGTTCCTGGACAAGAGCCTGGGCGAGCAGGGGCTGGCGAAGAGCGTGGTGGTGGTGGCGACCAGCGATGCGCCGGCGCTCGAGCGGCTGGCAGCGGCGCAGGTAGCCACTGCGGTGGCAGAGCATTTTCGCGATCAGGGCGCCAAGGTGATGCTGCTGGTGGACTCGGTGACGCGATTTGCGCGGGCGCAGCGCGAGGTGGGCTTGGCGGCTGGGGAGCCCCCTGCGCGACGGGGCTATCCACCCAGCGTGTTTGCGATGCTCCCGAGGCTGCTCGAGCGCAGCGGGCAAGGCGACAAGGGCTCGATCACGGCGATCTACACGGTGCTGGTCGAGGGCGGGGACATGGATGAGCCGATTGCGGACGAGGTCCGGGGCATCCTGGACGGGCATATCGTTCTCGATCGGGCGATAGCGGCGCGGGGCAGGTACCCGGCGGTGGATGTGCTCAACTCGCTTTCCCGGGTCATGAGCGGGATTGTGGGCAAGGAGCACCGGGAGGCGGCGGCGCGTGCCAGGCGCGTGATGGGGACGTTCGAGGCCAAGAGGGACCTGATCGCGCTGGGCGCCTATGCGAAGGGGTCGGACCGGGAGCTGGACGCGGCGATCGCGATGATGCCTAAGATCGAGGCATTTCTGGGGCAGGCTCCGGACGAGCGGACCGCCTTGGACGAGACGGTTGCGAGGCTTGGAGCGATTCGACCTTGAGTCCACTCCCAGCGCAAGTGCTGGACGGCTCCGACGTGAACCGCTATCTGTGGGACTAGCTCTGGAGCACCAGAACCGTGCCTGAAACACGACGAAAGCGGCGGCAGATCAACCTGCGCAAGAGCTTGTTCGTACTGCCATCGCTGGTGACTCTTTCGAGCGTGTTCTGCGGGTTCGACGCGATCCGGATCGCAGCGACATCGACCGGCCCCGACGACTTCTACAAGGCGTCGCTGCTGATCATCTTTGCGATGTTCTTCGACATGCTGGACGGCCGCGTGGCGCGCATGACCAAGACGCAGAGCGCGTTCGGGCTGCAGATCGACTCGCTGGCGGACATCGTGTCGTTCGGCGTAGCGCCTGCGATCGTGGTCTACCAGTGGTCGCTCAAGCATCACCCCACCGCGGGCTTGATCGCTTCGTTCCTGTTCGTCGCGTGCGGGGCGATTCGGCTGGCGCGTTTCAACGTGCTCTCGATGGGTGAGAGCGGCAAGCCGACCAAGCCTGGCAAGTACATCGTCGGGCTCCCGATTCCGGGTGCAGCGGGGATCTTGATCTCGATCGTGGTCGCCAACCACGCCGCAGGCAGCAGCCTGGCGGAAGAGGCGTGGTCCTGGCCGGTGCTGGGGCTCACGCTGCTGCTGTCGTTCCTGATGGTCTCCACGGTCCCATTCCGATCGTTCAAGGACATCAAGCTCAACATCTGGACGGCGCTGATGGTGCTGTTCGTGATCGTGTCGAGCGCCGTGGTCTGGTCTCGTCTGAAGCCCGCGTTCGTGCTGGTCTGGCTGCTGGGTGTCTACGTCTTGGTGGGGATCGTCGAAGCGTTTGCCTCGATCCTGCGTCGAATCCGGGGACGGCGCAGCGATCCGCAGGTGCCTCCGGCGCCCTGACGGGCCGTGGGGCCTGCGATGTCTCAACCCTGGCGACAGCGGTCAGGATACGCGCTAGGGTGGCGCGGAATGGGAACCTTGCCGGTCGACGCGCTGTCGTTTCCAACGCCGGTTCGGAGGTGCGGCGGCGTTGTCGAGGTCGACTCGGCAGTTGGAGTGGATCGCGGTGCCGTGGGACGAGCGTGAGGAAGCCGCGCTGATCGAGCGCTTGCGTGCGCGTGACGAGACCGCGTTCAACGAGCTCGTCCGAGCCTACGAGCGCCGTGTGTTCGGCCTCATGCTTCGCATGCTCGGACGTCGCGAGGAAGCAGAGGACCTGGCGCAGGAAGTCTTCGTCCAGGTCTTCAAGGCGATCGACCAGTTCCGGGGCGACTCCAAGCTGTCCACCTGGATCTATCGAATAGGCGTCAATCTCTGCAAGAATCACAGCAAGTACCTGCAGCGCCGTCACGCCAACGATCAGGACGAGTTCGAGCCCCTGGCCGAGCGCGCACCGATGAGCTCGGCCAAGGGCACCACCGTCGGCGACATTGCGCGTCCCGACGAGATGCTGGTCGGACGTCAGATCGAGGTGATCGTGCAGCGCGCCATCGACTCGCTCGACCCCGAGTTCAAGGAAGCGCTCATCCTGCGCGACGTCGAGGACCTGAGCTACGAAGAGATCGCGCAGATCACGGGGGTGCCTGACGGCACCGTCAAGAGCAGGATTCACCGCGCCAGGGCGCAGCTCAAGGCGATCGTGGAGCAGGCTCTTGGGGAGAAGATCACATGAGCGACCCTGACAAAGACCCGAAGGTCGCGCCAGAGCCGGAGACATCGGAGCATCTCGACGACGACGACATGCGGTCGCTGCTCAAGAGCGCGATGCGGGTGGAGGAGTCGAAGGGGCCTGCGCCCGACGTGCTGCGCGGCGTCCAGAAGAAGATCCGGCAGCGTTCCCGCGGAAAGTTCTACGCCGACGGTTGGAGCACGACGCACTCGCCCAGGTCGACCTACTTCATCACAGCGCTGGTGATGCTTGCGCTGCTGGTGGGGCTCTACTTCTTCCTGGTGCCTGGCGGCTGGGGCACGCCGTAGCGGAGGCTCGGCTTCGAGCGTTTTTCTTCCTTCGGCCGCGGCAACGCGTTAGCGTTCGCCGCGGATGGCCGGACGGTACGCCGGACGTGCGATCCGAATGGCCGCTCCGGATATCCGCTCGAGGAAGATCATGAAATCCAGCCCTCGTCTCGTTCGCGCCTGTCTCGTGGCTCTGCCCGCTGTGCTGCTCGCGTCCGTGTCCGCGACCGCCTCCGCTCAGGAAGCCAAGGGCTTCAACCTCGACCGCTTCGACCCTGCAGAGCGTGGCAGCGACTGGTTCGTGCTCGACTCGCTCGACCTGCGTGGCCACAAGCGGCACGCGGTCGGCGACGTCACGGAGTTCGCCTACAAGCCCCTGGTGATCTACGAAAAGGACGGCTCCGAGCGCGCTGCCATCGTCAAGCTCCAGAGCTTCACCCACATCGGCACCAGCCTGGTGCTCTGGGATCGGTTCCGCGCGGGCTTCAACATCCCCGTGCTGTTCTGGCAGAACGTCGAGGAGAGTCATATCGGAACGACGGCCTACAAGCCGTCGACCACCAGCACGATCGGCGACATCCGCCTGGCCGGCGACGTGCGGCTCTTCGGCAAGTACCGCGATCCGATCACGATGTCTGCCGGGCTCGCGCTCTACATGCCCACAGGAGACCGCGCGTCGTACACGGGTGACGGCAAGGTTCGCATGACTCCGCGCGTGCAGGCTGCGGGCGACTACGCGGACTTCGCCTGGGCAGGGCGCATCGGCTTCAACTACCGCGCGCAGGACGAGCGGTTTGCCAACACGCCGATGGGCAGCGAGATCAGCTTTGCGCTCTCTGGCGGCATACGGGCCTTGAACAAGACCTTCCTGTTCGGCCCCGAGCTGTACGGAACCACGGGAACGAGCGACGGCGCCTTCTTCGAGAAGCGCACCACCCCCTTCGAAGTGCTGTTCGGCGCCCACTACCGTCTCTCGCGGGACATGCACGTGGACCTCGGCTTTGGCCCTGGTATCTCGCGCGGTCTCGGAGCGCCCCTGTGGCGCGCGGTGGCCTCCATCGAGTGGGCTCCTGCCTACGAGCCGCCGGCTCCGCCGCCTCCGCCGGATCGGGACCACGACGCGATCGCTGATCAGGTCGACGCGTGTCCGGACCTGCCTGGCATCTGGACCGAGAATCCGGGGACCAACGGTTGTCCGCCTGCACCGCCCGACGCGGATCGCGACGGGGTGCTGGATCCTGACGACGCGTGCGTCAACGAGCCAGGCGTAGCCACGCAGGATCCGAAGACGAACGGCTGCCCGCCGCCGATTCCGGACACGGACAAGGACGGCGTGCTGGATCCGGAGGACGCTTGCCCGGCGGTTCCGGGCGTTGCGACGCAGGATCCGAAGACCAACGGGTGCCCGCCGCCTCCTCCGGATCGAGACGGCGACACGATCATCGACTCCGAGGACGCGTGCCCGGATCATCCGGGGCCTCGCGATCCGGATCCCAAGAAGAACGGCTGCCCTGTGGCGCGCGTGGAAGGCGGCCAGATCCGGATCACGGAGCAGGTGAAGTTCGCCTTTGGCAGCGCAAAGCTGGTGCCGGAGAGCGATGGCGTGCTCAACGCGGTTCTGGCCGTTCTGCAGCAGCATCCGGACATCTCGAAGATCCGCGTGGAAGGGCACACGGACAACCACGGCGCCGATGCGCTCAACCTGCAGCTGAGCAAGGATCGTGCAGCAGCGGTCGCAGCCTGGCTGACCAAGCACGGCATCGACAAGAAGCGCATCGAATCAGCCGGCTACGGCAAGACCAAGCCGATCGACACCAACGACACGGATGCTGGGCGTCAGAACAACCGTCGCGTCGAGTTCCACATCGTCAAGCACGACGAGAAGGCGGCGGACAAGCCCAAGGAAGGGACGCGAGGGGGCGAGCACTTCAAGGGTGTCGGTGGAGCAGAAGTGCCGTCGACGCAGCCGAAAGTGAGCAAGGACGAAGGGGCGATGCAGCCGTCGTTGCCAGCTCCTGCGCAGGTTCCCACGACCCCGGAAGTCCCCAAGTCGGCAGCGCCGGGCGGGCCATCAGCGACGACGCCGCCCGGTCCTGCGGTGGTGCCCAACGTCAAGAAGAAGTAGGGCGCGCCACGCGCTCGCACAAAAAGCGAACGGCGCGACCTTGTCGCGCCGTTTCGTGGAGCTGAAGAGAATCGAACTCTCTACCTTCTGACTGCCAGTCAGACGCTCTCCCAAATGAGCTACAGCCCCGGGGAACGACCCTTTCGAGCAGCAAGGGCTGCCGACAGGGGAGCGAAAAGTTACTTCAGGTCGCCTGCCTTGTCCCGAACTTTTTTCGATCCGCCCTTCGGTTTCTTGGGGGTCTTGGCAGCAGCGGGCTTGGACTGCGCTCCGGCGCCTTTCGCCGCGGCCTTCTTGCCGGAAGACGCGGGCTTCTGACGCTTGTCCGCCGGCTTGGGCTCAGGCGGCGCAACCACCCTCTCCGGTTGCTGCGGGGCTGGCTCGACCTCTGGCGCAGGTGTGCGGACCGGCTCTTCGTCCTGCGGCGCATCTGCCGGGGCGGCGGCGCGGGGCTCCTGCTCAGCCGCTGCCTCGACCTCCGCCGACGTCTCGACCGGCTTGGCAGGGCGTCGTGCGATCAGCTCCGCCACGATCTCCGCAGGCGCGGAGATGACTCGGGGCACCAATCCGCTCTGGGAGATTCGCTCGGCCTGCTCGGCGATCCGGTTCAGAACGCGATCCCGCGCGTCCTTCACAGCTTCGCTTTGCGCAATGATGCGCAGAAGCGACCAGCCCTGCTCCACACTCTTGAGTACGCCCACGATGCTCCCCTGATGGTCGGGTGTTTCGAATATTCGTAACTGAAACCGACCCCCCGTCAACCTGCAATGTCGCTATGCGTCGAACTGCATCCAGAAAGTGGGCCTGATCCAAACGCAGCTGGTAATCACCTGCCATCTTCAATGGACGACCTCGTGCGTTCAATGCTCTCCATGAGAGCGGCGACCCGGAAGCTCATCTGGGTCAGCCTGGCGTTGGCCTTCGGTGGTGCGCTCGTCACCGATCTGACCCTCCACCTCGAAGCAAGGTGGCGCTGGCCGCTCATCGTGCTCTACGCGCTCGTGCTTCTCGCGTCGCTGCGCCGACGCCTGCGTCAGAGCGACGCAGTGGAGACGAGCGCCCTGCTCGACGCCGAGCTGGGCATGCTGCTGGCGGTCGGAGTCATGGGGGCGATCCACGCGGTCGATGGCGGGCTGGACGGCTCGACCTGGCCGCTGGTCTACGTCCTTTGCGTGGTGGCGTCGGTTCTGGCCGCCCCTTCTGCGACGGCTGTGATCGTAGGCACCGTGGTCACGCTCGAGGCTGCGATTCGCTTCGTTGCCCACGGCGAGAGCTCGGTGGTGCCGCTGGTGGTGCACGGCGGATTCGCCGCAACCTTCTCGATTCTCGCCATGGCCGTGCTGCGCGTCGAAGTGGCGCGCATCCGCTCGCACTCGCGCACGCGGGTGCAGGCCGAGATCGAGCGCATGCACGACGCTGCGAGGTCGTACCGTCTGCTGAGCGCCACGAGGCGCACGGCGCCGCAAGCCGCCTCAGCGCCCCTGAGCGACGACGATCCGAGCCGGCTGGTCCGATCGAGCGTCGAGGAGATCCACCAGGCGGTGTTCTTCGCTTTGCAGCTGCTGCGCAGGTCGATGGGCCTGCACACGGCCATGCTGCTGTGGCTCACGGACACGGGCACGCATCTTCGGATCAGCGAGATGACGTCAGAGACCGACGAGCTGTCCGAGGGTCCGTTCCAGGTCGGAGACGGCGTATTCGGAGCGGTGGTGGCTGAGCGCGAGTTCGTGCACCTCACCGGTCTCAAGGCCTCGTATCGTCTGCCCTACTATCCCGGCGCATGTCCGGTGCGGGTCGTGGCTGCGATCCCCGTGATGGAGCAGGAGCACGTACGCGGGATCCTCGTGGTGGATCGGACCGAGGACGAGCCGTTCGGGGAAGGCGAGCAGGAGCTGCTCGTGGCCGCCACGCGCTACGTCTTGCGGGCGATCCAGAACGAGCGGGTGTTCGTGCAGCTGGAGCGCGCCAAGGTCGAGCAGGGCAAGCTGTACCGGGCGGCGCGCTCTCTGGGCGCTGCCATGAGCGAGCGTGACGTGGTGGAGGCCAGCGTGCGATCGGCCCGGGAGATTGCCGCGTTCGACTTTGCCGCGATCACGATCTTCGACGAGACCAAGCGAACGCACGAGATACGGGCGGTCAGCGGCGAGGGCGCGGACGCTCTGGTGGGCGTGCGCTATCGGCACAACGCCGGGCTCGTGTCCATGGTCGTGCAGAATCGCTATCCCCTGCCGTACAAGGGGGAGTTCGACTCGGCGCACCAGGTGATCTTCACAGCGCGCGCGCATCCGCCGCAGCTGCCATCCATGCTGGTGCTGCCGCTGCTGGTCGGCGATCGAGCCCTGGGCACCCTCGTGCTGGGGGCCAAGCGACGCGGCGCGTTCGGCGACTCCGTGCGCCCCACGCTCGAAGTGCTGGCAAGCCATGTGGCGGTGTCGCTGTCGAACGCACGCATGGTCAAGCGGCTGGAGGAGCTTGCCACGAGCGACGGGCTGACAGGGCTGTACAACAAGCGCGCGCTGCTCGACATGGTCCAGTCGAAGATTGCTGCAGCCGTGCGCTTCTCACGCAAGCTCAGCGTGATGACCATCGACCTCGATCACTTCAAGAACGTCAACGACACCTATGGGCACGACATCGGCGATCAGGTGCTCAAGGGGCTCGGGGCGATTCTGCGAAAGACCAAGCGCGCCACGGACGTGGTAGCGCGGTTCGGCGGCGAGGAATTCGTGGTGCTTTGCGAGGAGACGGACACGGAAGGTGCCACGCTGATGGCAGAGCGCGTCCGCGAGGAGCTGCAGAAGACCACGTTCCACACGCCCAAAGGGCCGTTCAACGTGACCTGCTCGATCGGGATCTCCACCTTCCCAGAGGCGGGTCGCGATTGGGAGACCCTGTTCAAGGCCTCGGACGAGGCGCTGTACATCTCGAAGCGTTCCGGGCGCAACAAGGTGACGGCCTGGTCGCCCCGACGGCTTCGCGCTGCCTAGCGGTTCGAGCGTCTGGGGCTCGCCCTACGCAGTGTGTCAGCTGGCGCCGTTGTCCTTGCTGCCCGACGGGGTGTCGCTTGCGTGGACCTTCCCTTCGCCTTCCTTCTTGTCGTCGTCGGCCTTCTTGTCCGGCGAGGCCCCGGCTTCGCCCTTGGGGGCTTCGGCGGCGCCCGGCTCCTGACCCTTCTGCCAGGGCGGGTTGTTCGCCATCCGATTGATCTCGTCGCCCACCACGCGGCCGACGTTGGTCATCACGCGACCGACCGAGGTGAGCGCCTTGTCGAGCTCCTTGTCGATCTTGCCGATGTCGACCTGCTTCACGGCGCCCTTGGCTGCGCGGAAGATCAGCCCCAGGCCCTCTTTGAGATCCTCTTTCGGTTTCCGTTCGTCGTCCATGCCCGGAAGGATGACCATGCCGTCGGCAGGGCGCAAGCCCGTCCATCGCGCCGGGGCCGTGTGCTACGATGCCCCCGTGCTTCCTGCGAATCGAATCGACCTTGGGTTGTCAACGGCCGCATCGGCTGTCCTGCTTGCCACTGTCTGCGCAGCGTGCGTTCCCAACGGCCCTCCTGCCAAGGGCGACGCGGGAGCAACGGCAACGACGACCGAGCCGCGCAAGCCGACCAAGCCCACGCCACCCAAGCCCGCAGCTTCGATGCCCCCAGCCCCGATGCTGACAGCACCCTTCGAAGACAAGTTCGATCGGACCGTGCTCGGGCCGGACTGGTATCCGCTCACGAGCAACTGGGAGGTCCGCGACGGCAAGCTGTGCGGAAAATCGGTTCGCAACCGGGGCGTGTGGCTGAACCGCACGCTGCCCGTCAATGCGCGCATCGAGTTCGAAGCCGTGAGCTCTTCGCCGGATGGGGATCTGAAGGCCGAGTTCTGGGGCGATGGCCGCAGCGGCGCCACCCAGGCGTCCTACACGAATGCCACCAGCTACCTGACCATCTTCGGGGGTTGGAAGAACACGTTCCACGTTCTGGCTCGCATCGACGAGCATGCGCCGGACCGGCTGCAGGTCCCTCTGTCCGCGGACAGCGTCGAGGAACGCGAAAAGCCCGTCGTTGCTGGCCGTTCCTACGGTTTCAAGGTGGAGCGCAGCGACGGCAAGACCATTCAGTGGTGGGTGGACGGAGTCCTGATCCATCGTCTCGAGGACAAGCAGCCGATGTCAGGACCTGGACACGACCGTTTCGGATTCAACGACTGGGAGGTTCCGGTGTGTTTCGACAACCTCCGGGTCACTCCGCTCTGACCGCAGGAGCCTTGCCTCCCAAGGATCGCCAGTAGCCGTGGAGACTGCCGAGATCGAGGTGCTCGTAGACGAGCTTGGAGAGCGCGTGGAACGCCTTCGCGCGCTCTACGAGCAGTACTTCATGGGCCTCGAGAAGATCGAGCCCACGGTGCCGCGCAAGGATTGCGACCGACGCCTCTGGGTGCTTCGTCGCGAGCAGATCCGCAACACCGGGTTGCGCTTCAAGCTCAACATGATCATCCAGCGCTACAACACCTACCAGCAGTACTGGCAGCGCATCACACGCGAGATCGAAGCCGGGACGTACAAGCGCGACCTGCGCAAGGTCGCCAATCGATTCGGCACCGAAGCGCTCACGATCCAAGCGCGCAAACGATTCGGCAAGATGATCGAGCGTACGACCGACGCCGACGGCGCCGGACCGAAGGGGCGAGCGTCGTACGAGGATGAGGAGATCGACGTCGAGATCGACGACTTCGATTCCGACCAGGAGTCCGCGGTGCATCCGGCAGCAGGCGCCTCGCATGCGTTCGACTTCGGCAGGATCGAGCACGAGCCCTCGGACGTCATGACCTCTGCGCCCGACTTCGGAATGCTCGACATCCAAGAGCCAGCTCATCCCGTCCAGCGCACGAAGACACCCTTCCGCCCGCGCCTTCCCTCGCAGCCTGTACCGCAGCCGTATTCTGGCGAGGATGAGCAGACATCGCCACGGCTGCCCGCGTTCGGTACGGATCCCTCTCCGCCCCCTTCCGATCCTCCGTCGTTCCCATCCGGTGCCGTACGCGCGCCTCTGCCCCCTGTCGCGAGCCCTCCGCCCCAGAAGCCTGCGCTGATCTCTGCGCTCGCTGCGCCGGTTCGCAAAGCCCCCTCTGTGCAGAAGGCCCCAGAGCCCACGCCGAGGCACAAGGCCCCAGAGCCCACGCCGAGGCAAAAGGGCCCAGAGCCCACGCCGCAGCCGAGCCGCCCATCGCAGCCCTTTCCCACCGCGGCCAGACCCGCCGGTACCGTGCCGCAGCCGACGCAGCCATCTCCGCCGTTGCCGACGCAGCCATCTCCGCCGTTGCCGACGCAGCCATCTCCGCCGTTGCCGACGCAGCCATCTCCGCCGCCTCGCCAGCAGCCTCCATCGTCACCGCAAGGGGCAGCACCGCGCACTCCAGGCGTCGTTCCCCCGCTGCAACTCGCGCCTGCGCCCAGGCCATCCCCGGTGGCGCCTGCGCCAAGGCCGTCACCTGTGGCGCCTGCGCCAAGGCCGGTGGAGCGTCCTCAGCCTGCTGCTCCCCGGGCCGCAGCGCCTGCGCCTCAAGCCGGTGCGCCCAGGGCAGAGCCGACGCCGACGAGGAGCTCGGCACAACCCGCGGCCGTGGTGCCAGGGATCGCGGCGACACGCGTCCGGCAGCTCTACGAGAGCTATGTCCAGGCTCGACGGGCGTGCAAGGAATCGACCTCGACGATCACGGAAAACGGGCTGGCAGAGATGCTCCGCGCGTCTGCCGAGAAGCTCAAGGGCAAGCACGCTGGCAAGGACATCGACTTCGACGTGGTGATCAAGAACGGCAAGGCTGTGCTCAAGCCCGTGATCAAGGGCTGACAGGGCAGGGATCGGACAAAGGGAAGCCGAAGAGCGGCAGAGGCCTGCTGCAGAGGCCCTGGGAGCAGGAGCTAGCGCTTGCCCACCTGGTACAGGCGCGCGCGACGCGCCTTGAACTTCGCCTTGATCCTTGCGCGAAAACGGTTGGTACGGGTCCGGTCGCTTCGGCGCGGCTTCTTGGAGAGCATGAGGAACATCGATGCAGACTCCTGAAAAAGGGGAGTGGAACCTAGTCGACCCGGGGCCGATGATCAAGGGCGATCCCCTTGCCGAAAGACTAGCCCGACGGTCCAGGGCAACCTATGATGGCCGCCGCTGCAGGTCTGCGCCGCGCAGCCAAGAACCGCTGCCTGGGTCCGTCTGATAACAAGCTCGAGGGAACCGCGTTCCCCTTAGCGACCGGGGCCGATTGCCATGGAATGTTCGAGTTGTCATACACCCAACATTGATAATGCTCGTTTCTGTGCAAAATGCGGCGCCCTCTTGCCTGTTGCCGACTCGGTCGAAGCCGATCCGCTCCTCGGGCAGGTGATCAAGAACACCTTCCGCATCAAGCGCATGATCGGCGAAGGCGGCATGGGCCGCGTCTACGAAGGCGAGCAGCAGATGGGTACCACCACGCGCAAGGTGGCCATCAAGACCCTGCACCCAGACCTTTCTCGCGATCCCCAGATCGTCGCCCGCTTCAACCGGGAGTGCGGCACGGTCGCCGAGCTCGAGCATCCGAACACGATCCAGTTCTTCGACTTCGGCCAGACCAACGATGGCACCCTGTTCATCGCCATGGAGTTCCTCGAGGGGCCGTCGATCGCCAAGATCCTCGAGACCCAAGGCGCCCTGGAATCTGGCCGGGTCGAGCACATCATGAAGCAGATCTGCGGCTCCTTGGCCGAGGCCCACAAAAAAGGCATCGTCCACCGCGATCTCAAGCCTGAGAACGTGATCCTGATCACGCGAGCCGGCGAAGAGGACTTCGTCAAGGTGCTCGACTTCGGCATCGCGGCCCGCAAGGACGCAACCGATGCCAAGAAGGAGCAGAAGCTCACCCAGCAGGGCATGGTGCTCGGCACCCCGCCGTACATGAGCCCGGAGCAGTTCAAGGGCCAGGAGCTCGACGCGCGAAGCGACATCTATTCGCTGGGCGTGATGGCCTATGAAATGCTCACAGGCAAGCTTCCGTTCGAAGCTGCAACCCCCTGGGAATGGGCCACCAAGCACTTGACCGAGCGGCCGTGCCCGTTCGAGGTCAATGCCTCGGCAGCGAACATCCCGGGCGGCATGAAGACCGCGATCCTCAGGGCCCTGTCCAAGAACAAGGACGAGCGACAATCCGCTGTGGCCGAGTTCATGAGCGAGCTCGCAGGCAGTGATGGCGGTGCTGTGCGGGCTTCTGCCGCGTCCCACGCAGGAACCGCGGCCATGGCCGCCCCCCCCATGGAACTGCTGCAAGCCGCGCCCCAGTACGGCCCAGGTCCGGGCGCGGCCCAGCCGCCAGTGCCCACTTCCGCCGGAATGGCAGTCCCAGTCCAGCCCCAGTACCAACCGCCCCCCATGGCCCCGACTCGGGCCACGGGCGGGAGCAACAACAAGCCCATCATCATCGGGTTGATCGCGATTCTCAGCGTCCTGGTGGTCGTCGGCCTGGTCGTGGTCATCAAGAAGGCTGGCAAGGGCGAATCCGACGAAGGGCCGATCGCTCTCACGAGCTCGTCGTCGGTGACGACCATCGAGCCGCTCTCTTCGGCTCCACCGCCTCCAACGTTGGACCTGGCGGACGCGGCAAAGACCGCAGCGCCGGTGAAGACGACAGCCCCCACACCGGACGCAGGGACACCGAGCAAGGGTGGTCCTCAGGGTGAAGAAGCCTGCAAGAAGGCCCGGGAGCTGGCTCAGGGCGAGCAGATCGAGGCTGCGGTCAACATGTACCGGGCTTGCCAGAACGGCGGCCAGACGGCTCCGATGACGCACCAGGCCATTGCGCGCAATGCTGGACCTGCCGCCCAGCACGCGCGGTTCCGAAAAGACTGCAGGCGTGCTCACAGCATCGCCGATGCGGCTTCATCCATCGGTGCTGCGGGCACCTCCCAGGCCGAAGCCGCGCAGTGCAAGTAGTATTTCCCCGTTTATTCCAGGTTTGAGCTGCCCGGCCAGGGGGCGTCCTCTTGACTGAACTGCTGCTCGAAGATAAACGTGGGGCTGCAGCAGATTGTTCCTTTGACCGAAAGGCATCGCGCGTCTTCCTTCGAGAAGTGATTCGGGGGCAGAGGTGTTCAACGAATGATACGCAGCCAATTGAGCTGGCTTCAGGCAGCAAAAGCAGCCGAATTCCGCGGACAGTGGGTCGCACTCGACAACTGCCGCTACGATCGCGCGTCGAACCAGCCCGTTGAGGGCGATGTCGTGGATTCCGACGAGGATCTGGGCGAACTCTGCGCCCGCCTTCAGCGATCCAGCCGCAGCAAGTGCACCATCCTGTTCTGCGACGACGACACGATCATGGAGCCGACCCGCAGCTCCGGATACGAATTCGAGGATCGCCGCTCGGCCTGACCTCTTCCGCACACAGCGAACCCACCCCATCGACGCAGCAGACTGCGCCAGGGCCGGGTCTTGGCCGCAGGGGCCCGGGCAGTTGCACGGGCAAGCCTGGCTGTCCCGCGGGACCTGGACCGGCGCGATAGAAGGGGAGGGGGGATTCGTCTCAGGGGGCGGGGCGTCTGTGCGCAACGCTCACCGCATTCACGAACGCAGCGATGTCGTCCGTGGTGCCCTTGGTCATGTGCAGTTTCACGGCGTACTCGGACACTCCGCCGGACTGGGCCGTGGCTTCGAGGATGATCGGGGTTTCCCCTCGATTGGGGATCTTGGCAAGGGCAGCCTTGAGCCGCTCGGTCGACCTGCTGGAACGCCGTCGGCCTTCGAAGAGCGCACCCAGTCCCCCGGACGCGCTCGAGGCCAGGCTGGCCAGGGAGAGGTAGCCGCCGCTCACCGTGCGCCCGTTCTTGAAGATGTCGAGGCCTGCCTTGGAGGCGATGGTGCCGCTGTCCGGGCTACCGGATTTGACCATGGCGAGGTGCTTTTCGAGAGCCGCCTTGTCAGCGCTGGCAGCGACCCACGTGCGGGGGCCGTCGGGCATGACCACGATCCAGTAGGAAATCGGGGCTGCCGGCTTGGCCGGCGCAGCGCCCTTGGCGCCTGGCCTGCCCATGGCCGCGAACTCGGGTGGGATCGTCACGGCGATTTCCAGTGCCTTGGTTCCCCTGTCGAGCCCCTTGCCAAAGGGGGTGACCTTGGCCGAGGGGAGAAGCTTCCGGTCCACGCCGGTCTTCTTGACGATCCAATCCTTGACCGCGGGCCGGTTGTACAGGGCGGCAAGATCGTTGAGCCAATCGCTGGCGCGCTTGGAGGACTCCTCGAAACCATAGAGCTGCCAGCCCATGGTCGAGATCACCATGGCACGAATCTCCTCGATCTTGTCACCGCCGGCAGCGGGCGGTGCATCGACATGCCCCTGCGAGGAGACCATCACGGGGGCGGAGACGAAGAGCTGGTCCCAGAGGTTACGGACCGCCTTTCGCTCACCCGCCGGGAAGTCGACGGTTGACAGCAGGCCCACGAGCAGATCGCCACCGGACTGACGGAATCCAGCGTAGCCCTTGGGATCCATGCCGCGTCCGTAGACCGCCATGTCTGCGTCCGCAGGCGCGCGCCAGAAGATCGCCGGCGCAGGACCCGCCTCGCCGGCCTTCTCGAACAGACGCTGGGCGAACCAGGAGCTGCGCCCCTTGAGCTTGAGCGTGACGTCCGCGTCGGCGCTCTTGGACGCCGGGGCGAGGTTCGCGTTGATGACCAGGCCGTCCAGGTCGTTGACCAGCGAGACAGCGTCGGTCGACACGCCGTTCATCGCATCTGAAATCGCTGCGTCGAGCTTTCGATCGCCAGTGCCGACATAGTGGGAAGCGAAGCTCGAAAGGCCGGCCAGGTAGATCGGGAGCTGCTTGCCGTAGCGAGCCTGGATCGGTGCCATCCTCAGCTCGCCGTGCAGGTCCGTGTCTGGCATGGCGACCGTGGGCAAGCTCCTTGTCATGTAGGGGAGCAATGCGGTCGCCTGCTCTTCGCGATCCGAGCACACGATGCGCGCAGGCGCTGCACCGACCGAGGGGCCCAGCAGGCACGACATACCGGAATGGCTCCCAGCGTCGACCTTGTAGATCCCAGGGCGCACTTCGACGACCGGCCGCTTCTTGTCAAAAGCCTGCTTGGCTTCGTCCAGGGAGCGGACTCCGATCGACAATCCGACCCACGGAGGCGAATCCAAAACGCCCTTGGGATCCAAGGTGAAGACCGCATCGACCGGCGCTTCCTGCGCCAGCAATGCGGCATTGGCGCTGAGCACTTCGTGCACGAGATCGTCGACTGGAACCGCTTGCCCGAACATCTCGCGAATCGCGGTGAAGGTCCTGGAAGGGCTGCGCCAGCGGACGATCGCGAACGTGTCCTGCGGCTCGGCTGCAGGCGTCATGTCTGCAATCGGCGGCGCGGTAGCGATCACCGGTGTGGTGGCAGTGGGTGCGACCGGTGGTGCGGTGCGAGGTGGAGGGGGAGGCGTGCCGCCGCAAGCGATGGGGAGAACGACAGCACCGATCAAGGCGAGAGAGGGGGTAAATGCGCGCATGGCCGAACCATATACGGCCATCCAAGGGGATTCTACCCCTGACAGGTCACAAAGCAGGCGATGGCAGGGCGCTACGCGCCAAAGACCTCGTCGAGGGTGTATCGGCCGGGTTTGCGACCTACCAGCGAGCTGGCGGCCAGCAGAGCCCCGCGGGCGAGCATCTCGCGGCTGGTGGCGCGGTGCGTGAACTCCAGCCGTTCGCCCGGGCCCAGGAAGTGCACCGTGTGATCGCCGACGACATCTCCGCCGCGCACGGCGAGCACAGCCATCTCCGAAGCCTTTCGGGGCCCGATCAGGCCCTGGCGTCCGTGGATCGGGGCGAGCTCGCCGCGAGCCTGCTGGACTTCCCGGGCGAGACGCATGGCCGTGCCGCTGGGGGCATCTGCCTTGCCGTGATGGTGGACCTCGACAAGCTCGACGTCGAACGAAGCGCCCAGCTGCTGGGCGGCAAGGCGAACTGCCTGGGCGAGCACGTGGATGCCGATGCTGAAGTTGGGTGCCCACAGGACCGGCACGCTGCGCGCAGCGTCGTCGAGCGCAGCAGTCGCCTCTGGCCCGAGCCCGGTCGTGCCAGAGATGAACACGGCCCCCTGACGAGCGGCAGCTTTCGCCACCGCGACCAGCGCGCTTGCGTGCGAGAAGTCGATGACCACGTCGGCTCCGAGCACTGCGCTCGCAACGTCGCTCTGCACGACCACCCCCATGGGCGCGGAGCCGTGCACTTCGCCCAGATCGCGCCCGATCGCGGAGCAACCGGGCTCAGCTGCGGCGCCCACGATGACGCGGTCGCCGCCCTGTGCGCGCAGAAGGGACACGAGCGCGCTGCCCATGCGTCCGGTTGCACCGTGCAGCGCTAGCTTCACGGCTTGCCCTCGTTGTAGCGGGTGACTGCGGAAACGACGACGTCGCGTGATGCAGCGCTGGGCGCAACGAGCGGAAGGCGGAGCGCGAGCTTCATCTTTCCGAGGTGCGCCAGGGTTGCCTTGGCCGGGCCTGGATTCGATTCCACGAACATCGCGTCGTGCACCGGCACCAGCCTGAAGTGTGCTGCGCGCGCCTCGTTCCAGCGCCCTTCGTGCATCAGGTTGCAGACCTCTGCCACGGCTGCGGGGAGCACGTTGGAGGTGACGCTGATCACGCCCTTTGCGCCCACGGCCATCATCGGCAGGGTGAGGGCGTCATCGCCGCACATGACCGACAGTGCGCTGCCAAATCTACGGACCATGGCCTGGCAGCGAAGCACGTTGCCGGTAGCGTCCTTGATCACGCAGATGTTGGGGCATGCTTCGATGGCGCGGGCGAGCGTGTCATTGGACAGGTCGACCACGGATCGACCGGGGATGTTGTAGAGCACGACCGGGGCGCCGCCGACCTGCTTTGCCACGGTGGTGACATGGGCGAGCAGACCCTCCTGGGTCGGCTTGTTGTAGTAGGGCATCACGACCATCACCGCATTGGCGCCAGCTTCGAGGGCACGCTGGGCGAGCTTGACGGTCTTGTGGGTACAGTTGGAGGAAGCGCCTGCCACGACGGGAACGCGTCCAGCCGCGATCTGGACCGTGTGGCGAATGACCTCGAGCTGCTCGTCGTCGCTGAGCGTGGGCGATTCCCCGGTGGTTCCGCACGGCACCAGGCCGTGGATGCCGCCTTGCAGCTGATCGCGAACCAACCGATCAAACGCGTCGAAGTCGATGGATTCGGAGTCGGCAGCAAACGGGGTGACGAGAGCGGTGAAGGCACCTTCGATGTGGAACGGCTTGGTCATGGCCGGAGCCTGGACTTGCCGCGCGCGCGGATCAAGTTTCGTGCGCTGAAGGCTGCAGGCTCCAGGCTTCAGGCTTCGGGCTTCAGTTGTCGGTCAGCTCCCCGAACCACAGCGCGGCGTAACCGTTGTACAGCGCAGCGCCGACGCCCTTCCAGGTCACGGCGGCCCAGTCGCCCTGGTTGGTCATCACGGCATTGTGAGGTGCGCTCGCCTGCCAACCCGCGAGCGACTGGCTCGGCGATGACACACCCGTCGCAGCACACTCGTAGCCGTTGCCCAAGTAGTCGCTCAGCTCGCGCGGCTTGTCCCACATGCATTGGGCCTGGGCATGATCCGGCGTGTAACAGCATGCTGTCCAGGGCCCCTGGTTCGACCAGCTGTGCGCATTGCAGTAGCCCTGCAGGTGCGGCCCGTGATCGAACAGATCGTGCACATGCGTCTCTGCCACGATCATGAGCGAAGGTGCGCACGGGATCTCGCTCAGCCCGAGCCCTGTCCGGTAGGCGTTCAGGAGCTGAATGATCTCCAGCCCAGGACCGGTGCACAGCGAAGTCTGATCTCCCGTGCTTCCCGCAGATCCACCTGAGCTGCCCCCGGCGCCATTGCCTGCCGCGCCGCCCGTGCTGGCGCCCCCCGTGCTGGCGCCGCCGGTGCTGGCGCCCCCCGTGTTGGAGCCGCCCGCTCCTCCAGTTCCACCGCCGGTGCCATCGTTGCCCGACGACCCTCCGGCGCCAGACTCTCCGGCGTAATCGCCGCCGACGCCCGATGCGTTTGCGCCCTGGCCGGCATCGCCGCCCTGATCGCTCGAAGCCCCTGTTCCTTCGGCTGCCGAGCCGCCTGTACCATCTCCGTACGACACCACTCTGCGCTCTGAGCCGAACGTCACGTCATCGTAGCCCAGTGCGTTCGAGCAGGCGGTTGCGACCAGAGGCATCATGGCCAGCATGCCCCTCTTGAACGCCCTCGCTGCACCCATGACCCAGCCTCCGGCTCAGCGCTCTCCTGCATGTTGAAAACGGAAGCGCCGCTCAGATCGGCTGCAATGATCCTGCCAAGCGGGCGCTGTCGGAGATCAGGATGGATACGCACGCATCCGTGGATGTCGCACCTGATCCTCTGGATCTCTGTGGGATCCGACGGATCCTGGTTCAGCGATCAAGAGCTCAAGCGGGCAGCAGCGACGGCCACGCGCGTGGAGGCTTGAATGCACGCTCGAACTGCGGACCCTCAGCGACCGACTCGAGGTCCTCGATGAAGCCCGAGGGGAGCAGCTTGCCTTGCTGCGCTTCGCGGATCATCGCGATCCGGGCAGGATCCAACCCCATCGCGCGCGCTGCGACGTCGTCGACCAGGCTCGGGTCGCGTCCTGCGATCAGAAGCCCTGCGTCGACCGGCGTTGCGCCCAGAGGTCCTTCGCCTTCTCCAGCGACGATGCCGTCCACAATGGCAAGATAGCGACGCTGCTGCGTGTCCTGCACCTTGCCGTCGCGATCGCCGAACAGAATCGCACGGTTCAGGTCGAGGATCGTACGCCAGAGCGTACGGTTGCCCTGCCAGCTTCCATCGATGACCTTGGGGGGCGCAGGCACGCGTGGCGCACGCGCCACGAGCGAGTGGCCGAGCGGCAGAGGCCAGCGGCTCAGCCGGTTGTCGAGCATCTCACCGAGCCCTTGCGGGCGATCGTACTCGTCGCCTCCGATGTCTGGATGCCCCTCGGTGAAGTGCGGCAGCCAGTACTTCTCGTGGCTCAACCCGATGAAGGACTTGAGCGCAAGCGTGACCGCCGTCTTCTTGTGCGTCTTCATCTTCGGAAGGTTGATGATCACGTCCGCGCCCAGCACGGTGCCCGGGATCCCGTACTCATGATGGCCGCGTCGATGGTGCTCCACCGGCGTGAAGCGGTGGCTGCGATGGAAGCACAAGCGGTTGTACGGCGCGTGGTGATCCTGGAACCGGCTTCGCTCGCCCACGTTGACCACGCGGTAGCCGCTGGGATCGCCAGGCAAGGCGTTGCGGACGAGCAATCCCAGGTTCCAGGAGCGTCCCAGGCTGCGGACGTCGTCGAGCGGCAGCCTGGGCACGAGCTGGAAGTAGCGCAAGTCGATGAAGTCGACGTTCTTGCCCTGCGACCGAAGGTGGTTGATGAGGTCGCGCACGCCCAGGGGGCCGATGACCTTGTCGAGCTCGCAGCCTTCGACCGGGGTGTCCACCACGCGCACCTGTCCGCGGGGGCCGGCGGCCTTGAGCGCATAGTCGAGCACGGGGCGCAGCAGTGAGGCGTGCGTGCTGGAAGCCTGGAGCTTCTTGCCCACGATCTTGTCGTGCAGGTTGCGCGAGGACACGAAGTTGGGTTTGACGATCACGCGGTTGCCGGGCTCGATCAGGTCTCCGAGCGGGTTCCATTCCGGGGTTCCGGCGCGAGCGCGGTCGAGGCCCAGGAGCCGGAAGAGGTTCTCGACGGCCGCGTAGACCGGGTTGGGCGGGTCGAACGGGGCAAGTTCGTAGTAGGCGAGCCCAGGCGTGCGCAGGGTCGCGACTCGATTGGTGTTGTCAGGGTGCTTTCCCATCTGCACCTGCTTCATGCCTTCGATGGGGGGCGAGCGCAACGTTCGTGCAGGGCCGAAGGGGCCCCGCAGCAGCAATTTTGCCCCACGGACCTTGGGCCCGATAGGTTCGCTGCTGGTGTCATCGATTTCCCAGCCCCTGTTCGTCACAGAGCCGTTCCCGCCGAGCGCGCGCGCCAGGCTGGGCACGATGCTGCGCGGCAAGTGGCGTCTCGATGAGATCCTCGGCGCTGGCGGCATGGCCACGGTGTACTCGTCCACGCACCGCAACGGCAGGCGCGCCGCGATCAAGGTGCTGCACCCTGAGCTCGCCAGAAATGCGGACATGGTCGAGCGCTTCGTGGACGAGGGCTACTACGCCAACCGCGTGGGACACCGCGGAGCCGTGCGGGTGCTCGACGACGACATCGACGATGACGGAACCGTGTTTCTCGTGATGGAGCTGCTCCGCGGCGAGACGCTCGAGGACCGGCGCGAGCGTCACGGCGGGCGGCTTCCTTGTCACGACGTGCTCTGCATCATGGAGCGGGCGATCGACGTGCTCGTGGCTGCGCACGCCAAGGGCATCATCCACTGCGATCTGAAGCCGGCCAACCTGTTCGTGACCGAAGCCGGCAAGGTCAAGGTGCTGGACTTCGGCATGGCCGGGCTGCTCGAGGCTGTGCCCGGATTGAGGGGAATTCCTGCTGGAACGCCGCCGTTCATGCCTCCAGAGCAGGCGTACGGACGGTGGGACGAGGTGGACGCGCGCTCGGACGTCTGGGCGCTGGGCGCAACGATGTTCACGTTGCTCACAGGCCAGTACCTGCACGAGGCGCCGACCTACCACCAGGCGCTGTGGGCAGCGGGAACGCAGCGCGCTCCTTCCCTGGGGGCGGTCGGCATCCCCTTTGCCCCGCCTCTGATCGCTCTGGTTGATCGTGCGCTGGAGCCTGAGCCTCACCTTCGCTGGCAGGATGCGGCGTCGTTGCAGACCGCTGTGCGCAACGCCTGGTTCCAGATCCACGGCCGGATCTCGGAAGTCACGGCGGCGTAGTCGGCCGCGACCATCGATCGGCCACGAGATTATGGATCGACGATGACGATCGGTCGGCCATGACGATCGATCGGCCATGAACATCGGTCGGCCATGACGATCGGTCGGCCATGACGATCGGTCGGCCAAGACGATCGGTCGGCCATGACGATCGGTCGGCCATGACGATCGATCGGCCATGACGATCGGTCGGCCATGGCCATTGATCGGCCATGACGATCGGTCGGCCATGACGATCGGTCGGCCATGACGATCGGTCGGCCATGACGATCGGTCGGCCATGACGATCGGTCGGCCATGACGATCGGTCGGCCAAGGCCATGGATCGGCCATGGCCATTGATCGGCCATGACGATCG
>JACRCQ010000032.1 GCA_016218915.1 Deltaproteobacteria bacterium | reverse complement strand
TCAGCAACGCGCCGCCGAGGTGTTCGAGCTGGAACGCTGGATGCCTGCTATTTCTTCATCGAGAGGAAGGAAGCCTGGAAAGGCTAACGCAGCCGATGCCACCTAGCTGTCGCATTGACCCGGTTGCGAAAGTCGGGCTAGGGGGCTCCCTTGCAGAGCAGAGAATTTCACAGGGAGATGGGAGATCCTGAAGGGGATTGGTTTCTCGCGGGGCACGGTGTGCGTGAGGGACACTGGCGGAGGCGCCATGCGGCGTGGCCCCTTGGGTACAGTCTCACAGCAGGGGCCATCAGAGGCATGCGACGGCGAGCGCGACCGCCCGCTGTGAGTTGACGGCAAGCGTTCGGTCGCTTCAGACTGAGCGTGCATGCCGCCAGAACCCTTGGACCGTACCCTCGAAGACGCGCTCGCTGCGCTCACTCGCGAGCAGCTCTTGTCCGTGCTGCGCGCCCACGCAGCGTCGCTCCCTTCCTGGGATCGGGAACGGCTCATCCAGCAGATGCAGCGTTCTGCTGACGTGCAGAGCCCCGGATCTCGTCCGGGGAAGCAAGGCGCCCTGATCCCCATGCTCTTCGGCATGCTCGCCGTTGCCGTGGCAGCGTCGGTCGCGCTGTTCTACCTGATGTCAGTGCGCACCCGGCCAGCTCCTGTGGAAGTCCAGGCGCCGCAGGTCACCGCGTCTGCTCCCCCATCTGTCACGACCGCTTCCCCGGCCACATCGGCTGATCCTTCGCCCACCCCTTCAACGCCGGCCAACGCCGAAGTCCCGAACCCCACCCCCCGCGTGCCGCAGCCGGTCGTGCCTGCGCCTGAACCGCAGGCTGCTGTGCCGCCTTCTCCGGCTACGACCGTTGGCGCGGATGCGGTGCTCAACATCAACTCGATACCGCCGAGCCAGGTGGCGGTGGATGGGCGGCCGGTGGGAACGACGCCTCTGGCCGGGTTCAAGACCACGGCGGGAAGCCATTCGGTCGTGTTTCTGCACCCTGAGAAGGGCAAGAAGAACGTGATGGTCACGGTCCAGGCTGGAGAGCGCAAGGCGGTCGCAGTCCGATTCTGACGCACCCTCGTAGGCGCGCTTGCCCTGCCGGATTCGTGGTAGTTTCGGGTCTCGGAAGGACGCCCCCATGCAGACTGCACTGACCACGCCGCTGCTGATCGCAACATTGTCCCTGATCGTGGTTGCATGCGGCAATCGTACGCCGTTGCTCGAGCCACCCTGGGATGAGCCTGATGGCGGCAGTGATGGCGGGGCAGGTGGCAGCGGTGGAAGCGGCGGGACTGGGGGCACGAGCGCCAAAGGGGGAGCCAGCGGCAAAGGGGGCTCGGGCGGGGGCACGCCGGTCGACTCGTGCGCATACTTCTGCTCGAAGTGCGGCAGCTCCGTGCCCAACTGCGCCACGCAGTGCGCGCAGAGCAAGGCCCAGATCGGCTCCAAGTGCCTCGCCTTGTTCGACGCCTACATCATTTGCGCTGCCAACACAGGGTGCAACCAGTATTCCTGCCAGACAGAGATGAACGCCGTGACCCAATGCTACACGTCCGGCCCGGACGCCGGATTCTGAGCCTCTAGCCTCCGCCGGTTGCAGGCGGCAAGAGCAGGATCTCCACGGAGCGAGGCGCGCCGATGGCTGTGTCCATTCCGCGGCGGTGACGGATGTCGCGGCCGTCGACCAGCACGATCGCATTGGGCACGAGCTGCCCTTGTCCCACGAACATCCCTTCTCGAAACCAATCCCCATGCTTGTTTGCAAGCAGCAGGAGAAGGTCGCGCGCAGTGCTCCCGGCGCCGATCGCGATGGTCTCCTCGGTGAGGCCGAACGTCTGCTGCAGAAGGCCCGAGTACACGACCTTGATGCTGCAATCGGTGGAGGGAAGTTCGCTCATGAACGAACCATGGCGCTCGTTGCCCAGGATCGCAACGAGAGGGCATTGACCACGATCGGAGGCATCGTATACAATGTGATCATGGCGAAAGACACGTTGGCGGTTCGACTCGAAGAGGAAAACGCGGCCCGGCTGGAGCAGATCGCGCGCGTGCTGTCCAAGCGCGCCGCAGGCTTGCCCGTGAGCAAGTCCGAAGCGATCCGGCTGACCATCGAGCGGGGGCTCGCCGCGCTCGAAGAGGAGCTTCGGATCACCACCGATGAGGAGAGCGTCCTGTTCTCCAAGGCCGAGAAGCTCTGGGATGCCCACTGCGAGGATCACGACATCGCGCGCGCCATGCCGAGCGAGGTGATGAGCGGAATCGAGGGCAGCCGGTTCGTGCTTCGCAACAGCGACGGAGAGCTTGCGCGCTTTGCCCTGAAGAACGGCAAGCTCGTGCCCAAGGTGCTGCGCCCCAAGCTCGGACGCTGACAGGCTGCTGCCGGAAACTTGGCCACACGGCGCCATTGCGTTGTGCTCACGCCATGTCCTTCCATCACATGCGTCTGTCGAGCCGCCTTCCCATCTCCCTTCACGTCGACTGGTGCGTCGCTGGCAACTCGACGCACGTCGTCTCCAAGCTCGACAACATCTCCGCTGGCGGAGCCTACGTCTCCACAGCCATGCCTGCCCCGATCGGCACAGAGCTCGAGCTGAGCGTGCTGACCGCGATCGGCCCGGTGCCTGCCCGCGCACGCGTCATGTGGGCTGATCAGCGCGGAATGGGCGTGAGATACGCCTCGGATCGCGACAAGATCCTCGGGTGAGAAACGCCTGCAAGCGTCAGCACCACACCAGCCCAGCGCACCGCGGCAAGCCAGCTATCTCCTGGACGCCGGAGCCATGTACACGACGACGTCCGCATGCTCCGGCCCGTCACGAGGCGGGGGGAGCGACATCACCGCCATTCGTACAAGGGGCTCGACACAAAAGCTTGCCTCGGGCTGTGCGACGTCCGGGGAGTCGACACCCCACGTGCCATTGGAGTACCCGGCGATCAGAATCACCTTCCCAACGTGGTCAGGGAAATGGAACGCTTCCTTGCGATAGCAGGCATGGAGCTCAGCCCGGAGCTTCAGGATGGCACCTTCCAGCTCTCGGCGCTTGGGCGCATAGACCGCTATCTCATACTGAACCAACGGCAGCATGGAACTGCTTGATTGCGCCGGCACGCCGAGCTGCCGGGGACCCACCACGCGGCACGCCGCCTTCTCCGCGCAAGACACGAGCGCCGGAGCGACTTGCATGCTCGCTGATACTTTCACCTGGGATGCGCGGCCGTCTTCTTCGTACGAGGCGTCGACTTTGAGCCATTGTCCCACTGTGGCGTTTGCCGGTCCGTGCTTGTCCAGGCATGGATTCACCGCGTGGTACAGCCTGGCCTCTCCGCGCGCCTCGTTGTCCCTGAGCGCCTGGAGGTGCTTCTCAGACCCTGATGGCGGTGCGGCGCCAGCATCGCCCGAAGCTTGGCGAGGTCCGCTACCCGACTTCGGACAATCGTGCTGGTGGGAGAACACGCCGGGCAGGCTCGAATGAGTCGACATCGGAGGCGACGACACATCTACGGCCGGAGGCGTGTCGGCATCGGCTGGCTCCGCTTCTTCCCGCGTGGCCGCCTCAGCAGCGCTCGCGTCCGCAGGCGACCGGGGGATCGCCGCAGAAACAGGTGGCTGCCGCTCAGGCGCAGCTGAGCATCCGAGCTGCCAGCATTCACTGCCGCACGCGCCAGCCGCCGCAAGTGCGCTGACAGCCACGCATCGGAGCAAACCGCCCAAGCTCGTCATCCTGGCCGCCCTTGTACGTGCAGATTCTACGCCGCGTTGCCCGCGCGTTCCAGGCATCCAACCAACCTGCGGTTGACGTCCGCCCGGATCTGCCGCAATCCCACCCCCTTCGATGATCGGAATCTCCAAGCTCGCGAAGTCGTATGCGGATCGGATCCTGTTCGAGGACGTCTCGTTCAGCCTCAACCCAGGGTCGCGCTACGGGCTGGTGGGCGCGAACGGCTCTGGCAAGACGACGTTCCTGCGGGTCGTGTCCGGCGAAGAGCCTGCGTCGGATGGTGTGGTCTCGATCGATCGCAACGCACGGGTGGCCTTCCTGCGTCAGGATCGGACGCTCGACGATGCGGAGCTGGTGATCGAGCTTGCGATGATGGGAGACGCGCCCACGTGGAACGCGCTCTCCGAGCAGAGGCGAATCGCAAAAGGGCAGGGGGATCCCGCGCGTCTGCACGAGCTGGAGGATGTGCTGCGGCTGCACGATGGCTACACGCTCGAGTCGCGTGCAGGCGCGATCCTCGATGGGCTGGGCATTCCGGTCTCCTCGCACCGCTGCCCCCTGGCAACCCTGTCCGGCGGCTTCAAGCTGCGCGTACTGCTCGCGCAGGTGCTGCTCGGCGGGCCAGACGTGCTGCTGCTCGACGAGCCGACCAACCACCTGGACATCCTGTCGATCCGCTGGCTCGAGAAGTTCCTCGCTTCCTACAAGGGATGCGCAGTGATCATCTCCCACGATCAACGATTCCTCGACAACGTCGCAACGCACATCCTCGACGTCGACTACGAGACCGTCACGCTCTACGTGGGCAACTACGCTGCGTTCTCCCTGGAGAAGCAGGCCACGCTGGAGCGCAAGCAGGCGGAGCAGGCGCAGCAGGAGAAGCTGATCGCGGACAAGCGGGCCTTTGTCGAGCGATTCCGTTACAAGGCGACCAAGGCGCGCCAGGCACAAAGCCGCATCAAGCAGCTCGAAAAGATCGAGGTCATCGAGATCGCGCAGACCTCACGCCGTGCTCCAGCCTTGAGCTTCGAGCAGCTCCGCCCGAGCGGGCGCGACGTCCTGGAGATCAAGGGACTATGCAAGGCATATGGCGACCACGAGGTGCTGCGCAACGTCTCGCTGTCCGTTCGTCGCGGCGACAAGCTCGCCGTGATCGGGCCCAACGGGCTCGGCAAGTCCACGCTGCTCAAGATCCTGGTCGAGCGCGTCAGCTCCGACGACGGCACCGTGGAGTGGGGACACGAGGTTCGCACAGGCTACTTTCCCCAGGATCACGCGGAAGTGCTGGACGGCGCCGCGCCGACTCCGCTGGAGTTCCTCTGGTCGATCGTGCCCAACGAGACCCCGAACTACGTGCGCAGCCAGCTGGGGCGCGTGCTGCTGTCCGGCTCCGACGTCGACAAGAGCGTCGGGGCCCTGTCCGGCGGCGAGGCCGCGCGGCTTCTGTTTGCCAAGCTCGCGGTCGAGCGACCGAACGTGCTGGTGCTCGACGAGCCCACGAACCACCTGGATCTGGAGTCGATCCATGCGCTGATCAAGGCGTTGCGTGGCTTCGAGGGCACGGTGATCTTCGTGTCGCACGACCGCTACTTCGTCTCGGAGCTGGCCACCCGGATTCTCGAGCTGACCGCGACCGGGCCGCGCGACTATCCGGGAACCTATGCCGAGTATCTTGCCCAGCTCGGAGACGATCACCTGGATGCCGATGCAGTGGTGCTCAAGGCAAAGGCCGACAAGGAGCGCACGACGGTCGAGCCGGCCGCGCTGTCGTCGTGGGAGACCAAGAAGCGCGAGCGCAATCGGCGCAAGGAGCTGCCTGCTCGTCGCGACAAGGTGATGGCAGAGGTCGAGGCGGCAGAAGAGCGGCTCAAGGCGATCCTCGACATGTACGTGGCACCCGGGTTCTTCGAGCGGACGTCCCAGCAGGAAGTGGCCGGCTTCGAGGCCGAGCAAGCGGCGCTCAAGTTGCGCATCGAGACGCTGATGGCGGAATGGGAAGCGGTCGAGCGCGAGATCGCTGAGCTCGCTTCGGAATAGGTGAAGTCCGTTTCGCCGACGCCGCCGACTGCCGGATGCGGTAAGGTCGATCTACCCATCGCCGTGGAGTCTACCCATGCGTCTCGCTCTCCCTGTCCTCGCATTGCTCGCGCTTGCGCCCTGTGGAGCGTGCTCCCGCGCGCCTTCGACGACCAGCGGTGCGCAGGATGGTGGCACGATGGTCAGCAGCTCCGAATCCTCCCACGACTTCGGCACTGTCACCGAGGGAGACAATCCCAAGCACACGTTCGTGCTGACCAATGCAGGGCCCAACACGATCGTCCTGGATCGCGTGCAGCCCGCTTCTTCCTACGTCAAGGCCGAGCTCCGCAGCCCGCAGATCCCGTCAGGCAAGAAAGCGGAGCTCGATGTCACCCTGCAGACGCTAGGGCATCCCGGCGATCAGGACAAGCTGATCACCGTCGGCTCCAGCGATCCTTCCGTGGCTCCGACCAAGCTGCGCGTCCACGCCAAGGTCGAGCCCCTGCTCGCCATTCAAGAGGAAGAAGAGGACGAGGAGTCCGAAGACATGCTGCTTGGCGCGAGCGCGACGCGCGAGGTCTGGATCACGGGCAAAAAGGTCGACGAAGCCCACTTTGCGATCGACAAGGTCACGAACCCGGATGTGTCCGCAGAGATGTTCACCAAGCCAGAGGGGGATGCGGTCCGGCACGGCATCCGGTTGATCGTGCGCGGCAAAGCGCTGGGGCATTTCCATTGCGGCGTGCATGTGCGAACCGGAATCGACGCCAAGCCGATGCTCAAGCACTACTTCGAGTGGAGCGTGGAGGGGAACCTGAAGGTCAGCCCGATCTCGCTTCATTTCGAGACCGGAGGAGCGGCTGCGCCCGAGGAGCGGGTCGTGGAGCTCAAGAGCCGGCTCGACGGCTTCGAGGTCAAGGCCGCCAAGTGCGACTCGGCTGTGTTCAAGGTGACGGTCCACCGGTCGGCGAGCCCCAAGACTTGGGAAGTGCGCGTGCGTGTGGCTGACCCGCAGGCGCTTGCCAAGATTCAGGTGGCGAGGATTGAGATCACCACCAACGATCCGGCCCAGCCGATGGTGGTGGAGCAGATCACGGTCGCGCCGAAGAGGAACTAGTAGAGCTTTGCTGGGGCCGCCTTTTCGAGGATGAGCAGCGCCCACGCAGCGGACAGGGACCCTTCCGTCGATTGCGTGTCCCACTGCGCCATCGGCCAGGAGCCGTCCACGTTCTGCTGTGAGACCAGCAAGTCGCAGTACTCCTGGTACCAGTCGTGCGCGCCGACCATGGTGACACCCTGTCCCACGAGCCCCTTCATGATGGACCACATTGCCATGTAGTCCGCGGGATTGCCGCTCATCGGCTGTGCCCAGGCGCCGTTGAGATAGTTCAACGCCGCGTCGACCTGCACCGTGCCAGGGCCCTGTTTGAGGAAGGCGAGCTCCTGCAGGAGCGCACCGGTCCTGTACGGGTTCGGCCCGTCAGCCGCGCTCGTGTACCCGGAGCCCCCGCTGTTCATGTCCTGTACCGCGCCGACCCAGGTCCACAGCCCGGTCGAGACCGACGCAGGGAGATTGCAGAAGAACTGGTAGTCCGGATGGACCGCGTACTCGATTCCGAGACTCACGTACTGAGACACCGAGTTGTCCGCATCGCCGCTGGGACACGAGTATCTCCAGCCGCCTTGCGGAGCCTGGCACTGCGCGAAGTAGTCGGTCATGTCCTGGGCGACCTGCTGGAACTTCCACCCGTGCACCGGGCTGCCAGGGGAGTTGACGGTCTGGTTGAAACCCTGTCCGGCAGCGACTGCCATGAGCACGATCGAGCTCACGTAGTTCGTCAGAGCGGTGGTGACGCCGAGCCCATCGGAGTTCGTGTCATTCGGGCCTGACATGGGAGCGGTCTGGACGTTCTGGAAGAGGAACGAGAGGCCGGCCTCGACGTTGGACTTGTACTGGAAGTTCGGGCTGAAGGGCGACTTGCCGTGCTCCAGGGCATAGGTCTCAAGCTTCACCACGGCCAGACCGGTGGCTGCCATGGAGTACATGCCCATGTCGGTGCCCCAGGCGCCATTGGCTTTCTGTTGCGCTGCAAGCCAAACCACGCCCTTTTCGGCAGCCGCCGTGCACTTGGTCGGCAGCTTCTCCCAGGGCGTGAGCGGTCCGCCGTCATAGCTGAAGTCCGCGTCCACCGCCGCTGCCTCGGCCTGCGCCTCGATCGCGTCCGCCGCCGAGTCTGCCGGGGCATCGGGCGCGGACTGGTCCGCTGCGACATCCGGCTTGGATGTGTCCAGCGATGCATCCTTGTCCGTCGTAGCGTCGGCCACGGTAGCGTCAGCCGCATCCGCTCCCGCATCCTGCTTGGTCGGGTGCCACGTCGAAGAGGATTCCTCGCCGCACCCGTTGCAAGCGCCAAGGAAGACCAGGCCCACGCTGCCCACTGCCGTCAACAGCACGTTGTACTTCATCGCAGACCTCCTTGGCTTCCGGCGCTCGTCATCTCGCTTCGCAGCAGAATCGTCAGCACGTCACCACTCCGTCCACCCGTCACTTCGGCACGCTGTGCGTCTCACAGCCGAGCACGATGGAGATCTTCGCCTTCGGGTCGTTCTTGACGGTCTGGCATGCCGAGCCGCACAGCACGATCTTCTTGCCGTCCTGCGAGTACTGCCAGCCGTTGTTCGACAGGTCGTTGCAGTTGACGTTGTCGTTCCGCGGGATCTCCAGGGGAGCGCCCCCGGATCCCGGGGTGTAGTTGACGTTGACCTTGTTCGGATCGAGCACAGCGCCGTCCTGCGGAGGGGGAATGTCGAACTCGCACGACAGCGCCTGCGAGCTGATCGCAGCAAGGTTCTTCGCGAGCTCGGTGGCGAAGTCCGTGCCCGGCTGCGTCATGTCCATGTGGCAATCGCCCTGATCCGCAGGGGTGCTCGCATGCGTGCAGGTCGGGCTCAGCGCGGTTCCGCCGTTGTAGGCGAGCTGCGACAGGAAGGCGCGGTACTGCTCGCTGCCCGGCGCTCCCAGCACGAAGGTCCGGATCCCGATCGCGTTGGCTTCGATGGTCTTTTCAACCAGCAGCGGCATGGCGTTCGGATCGCAGCTCTCGCCTCCGTCGGTGAGAAGCACGACGAACTTGTTGCCCACGAACTGCGCTGCGTTCTTCTGCAAGTACGCGAAGGCACGCATGACGGCGCCGACGATCGGAGTCGCGCCCCACGGCTGAACGGCATCGAGGCTCTGGCCGATGGCGGTCACTTGCGGATCGGTGAGCGACGCAATGTCCACATCGGGGTTGTCCGAGTAGCCGCAGAAGTCACCGTTGTTGAAGAAGTCGATCCCGGCGGACGGCAGCGGAACGGTCGTGGTGAGCGTGGCCAGCGCAGTCTTGAGCGCGTCGCGCGTGATCTCCCACTTCGACGGGAACGCCAGATCCGCCTTCTGCGGCTTCTTCTCGCAATCCGCTGTCGCGGTCGTGGGCGGCGGGTTGCAATTCATCGACCCGGTCTTGTCGATCAGGAAGAGCATGATCGCAGGGGTCTGGGACGCGGACACCGAGTTCGAGGCGCATCCGCTGTCCGAGTTGAAAGCATCCCACCCGGTCGACTCGCCCGGCGCATCCAGATGGAGCACAGGTGCATCGCTCCCATCGGTAGACGCATCCTTGTGGTATCCGGTTCCACCACCGGACGCTGTCTCGCCGTCGTCGCCGGAGCAGGACGCGATCATCCCGACGGCCACCGCAACAGCTCCAAGAATTGCTGCATGTCGAGGCGTCATGGATCGGAAGTGTATCACGGCCCGCACGGATCAAGCACTGCATGAACGTGGATGGATCGTTGGGGATCCAGGCGATCGCCAGACGGATTCGTCTGGCGAAGGTCACGTGGAGGTGGAAAGGGTCAGACGGGATCGCGCCGCTTGAGGACCACGAACAACGTGATCATCGTGGCGATTGCCATGCCCAACATCACGACAAAGGGCAGCCAGGTCTTGTCGTAGTCCACGAATCCCCACGCGCCATTGAACGAGTCGCTGGCGATCTGGGCTGTGGCACACTTGAACTTGCCGCTGAACACATAGTCGCTCGCGCTCTCCAGCGCCGGATTCCTCAGGTCGATGACCCAGGAGGAATCGTCGGCGATCGCGATTCGCTCCCGGGCAACGACTCCCTGGAAGCCCCAACGAGCCGGGACAATCAGCATCGGCCAGCGCAAGACCGAGTTCGTGGTCATGGGAACGATGAGCCCGCCCAGAACGACTTGCGGAATCAGCGCGATGGGCGTGAGTGCCATGGCAGCTTCGCTCGAGGTCACCACGGTCGATAGCAGCAGGCCCAGGGCGACCGAGACCGACGAGACCGCCACAAGGTTCCCGAGCTCGATGACGAAGGCGACGATGCCGCCGTTGAATCCGAGAACCGGGAAGACGATCAGCAGCAGCGCCGTGCACTGCACGATGCAGAACACCACGAGCAGCAGGAACTTGGAGAATACGTAGTTGAAAAGCCCTAGGTTCACCATGCGCTCGCGCATGTAGATGGCCCGCTCGCTGACGATCTCGCGCGCGGCATTGGAGGTTCCGAACCAGACCGCGGCCACGACCAGGAAGAAGGCTGCAGCCGAGTTGTCGCGCGTGGTGGCCATGCTGCTGAGAAGATCGCCCGTGCCTGCGCCGCCGCCCTTGCGCGACAGCTCTTGCATCGCACCCAGGCACCACCCCGGGATGCTCGCCTTCTGGAAGCCGAACACGAAGGCGAGCAGGAAGCCGATGATCGGCGCTTGCAGGAGCATGATCAAGAAGCCGCTCGTATCTCTCCGCTTGGTGGTGAAGTACCGGGAAAGAAGCAGCCTGAACTGCCCGGTCGTCTTGGGCGCGCCCGGCGGGATGTAGCTCTGCATCACCCCGGCCCCGACCGACCGGGGCCCGGAGTACATCTTCTGGTAGGTCGGGCTCGCCTTGAACTCTTCCTGCCACTGCTTGGCGCAGTAGTTGCGCGCAACCCCCCGCGACGTCCCCGGGTTCTGCGCCTTCATCTGCTCGAAGATCGGCGCCTCCCGCTTCTGAAGCACATCGAACATGTCGCGCGGATTGTCGATCTTCTCCGGCTTGCCGATGGTGTCCAGGTACTTGCCGAAGAACTGGTACGAGTCCGGCGTCGTTGGCCCGTAGAACATCGGCACGCCGCCATAGCCGAGGATCAAGCACAGATTGAACTGCTCGTACTCGTCCTTGGCCGGCTGGTGAATCGTCATGATGATCGTCTTGCCCGTGGCCTTGGCAAGATCGTGCAGCAGCTTCACCAGCGCCGTCGTGTCGTCGGCCGCCAGCCCTGACGTCGGCTCGTCGAGGAACAGGATGACCGGGTCGGTCACCAGCTCCATCGCGATGTTCACGCGTTTACGCTGCCCGCCGGACAAGACCTTCTTCTCGGGCTTGCCGATCTCGAGGCTCTTGACCCCTTCCAGCCCGAGCTGGGCCAGCGTTTCGTTGACCCGACGATCGATCTCCGCATCCGAGTAGTCAGGCGGCAACCTGAAGCGCGCCGAGTAGCGCACCGCCTCGAACACCGTCAGCTCCGGGTGCACGATGTCGTCCTGCGGCACATACCCGATCGACCCGCGCAGGTTGTCGTAGATCGCGTAGAGATTCTCGCCGTTGATCCTCACCAGGCCAGCGCTCGGGGGCAGGTAGCCGTTGAGCGTCAACAGCAGCGTTGTCTTGCCTGCTCCTGATGGACCCATCAGCGCGATCATGTCGCCGGGGAGGGCCTTGAACGAGACGTGGTCGAGCAGGGTTCTCTGCTGTCCCGGGTTGTCGCGATCCGGAACCTGGATGACCAGGTCCCACGCCTCGATCTCGTAGAGCGGTCGACCGGACCATTGGCTCACGTCCGGGATGATGATCTGGCCAGCACCCGACTCCGGGATGTTGACCACCAGGGGCATGGGGCCGACGTAGATGCGCTCGCCGTTCTGGACCGGGATCTTCTTGTTCGGCGGGATGCGCTGACCACGAACGTAGGTGCCGTTGGCGCTGCCCCGGTCTTCGATGAAGACCTGCCCGTCGGCATTGATCAGCACTGCGTGACGGCTGGAAACCTGCGCATGGTTGCAGACGATGTCGTTGTCAGGCGTACGACCGATGGTCTGGAAGGGCTTGCCGAGATCCAGCGCACCGATCACGGTCGCGTGCTTGCGAGGCCCTTGCGGCGGAGCTTGGGCAGCTGCCGCTGCGGCGAGCCCGGTCGGAACCGGGGGAGGAGCGGCTGCGCCTGCCGGGGCTGGCTGTGCGGGCGCACCTCCTGCCATCGCGTGCGCTATCTGGACGAGGGTTGCGACGGGGATCGCAGCGGCACCGAATGCGACCACGCCGTTCGGGTCCAGCGGCGAGGGCGTATTCGGCGCGATCTTGCCAGCGCCGGTGTAGGTCCCGCTCGTCGAGGCCTCGTCGACCACCATCATCCGATCGAGCATCAGGGTCGCGTGCTTGCCTGATACCGACGGGTGACGGATTACCAGCGAGGCCTTGGTTGGCTCGCGCCCGACCACGACGTGCCCAGGCTGCGGCCAGGGCGCCAACGAGCCACGCTCCATGAGCATCAACCCGATGGCCGGATGATTGAGCGGCACGTTCACCTGGCCGCACGTGAACACCGTACGCAGGTCAAAGGGCGTGCTCGATCGGGGCTGAACCGGCTGGCCGCCTGCAAACGTCGGCGCCACTCCGCCGTCCACGAACACGAGCTGCCCAGCTCCCTGGTTGACGATCCGCGCATGCTCCGGGGCCACGCCCGGGCCAGTGAGGACGATGTCGCACTGCGGGGCGCTTCCAATGACGATGGTCTGCTTGCCGAATCCTGGAATCATGATCGACCCGATAGGTAGAAAGTGGGACTGGGGCTGCTAGCGAGGGGGCATCGGCCCGCCGCCGCCATAGGGCTGGCCTGGCCCGCCGCCGCCGTAAGGCTGTCCAGGTCCACCACCGCCGTAGGGCTGGCCAGGGCCGGGCCCGCCATAAGGGGGCTGTCCTGGCCCACCGCCGAACGGCTGCTGCCCGCCAGCGACCACGGGCGGAGGCAAGGCTGCTCCACCGGGTGTTCCAACCTGCCGCTTCTTGCCGCCACCCATCAGCAGGATGACCAGCAGAAGCACGATCACGATCACGGCGATCGCGATTCCACCCACGAGCATGATCGGGAAGGGCGCGGTTTCGGCTTTGAGCGTGAGGATGTTCTTGGCGTCAACGGAGCTGCCGCGCGCGGCCTTGTTGTCGTAGAGCACCATGCGCGTGACGTAGCCGCTGCCTGACTTCACCAGGATCTTGTCCGACGACGGCGCTTCGAACTCCACGAAGGTATCGGTCGCCTGGGTAGCCTTGCCGTTCATCTTGCGCGCGATGAGCTGCTGCTGCGCGCGCTTCGCGGTCTCGATGTCGCCGCCTTCGAGCGACGGGGGCAAGGGTTGGTCCGCGGGCACGAAGTAGACTTCGGCGCGCTGCTTGTCACCACCCCAGCAGAAGTCGCCCCACACACGGAACGAGCCCCCTGGCGTCACCGGGTTCTTCTTCGCCTGGTCGATCGTGTACTGGTAGTTGATGTCGAGCGGCCAGGTCGTGGGATCGATCCCGACCGGGACGTCCTTGAACGACGAGTCGCCGATGATGGGCGGCTTGACGTTGTTGAACGCGAGCTGGAAGGTCTGCGTGATGTTGGGGGCGATGCACGAGACGCGGTACTTGACGATGTTCATCTGGTTGAAGCGATCGCGGACCGCGGACACGATTCGGGGCGCGCGGTTGCCATGCCCCATGCCCATGATGCTGTAGAACCCACCAAACTCCGGATTCGCGAGGTTCTGCATGAACTGCTGGGCGTTCTCCTTGAACTCGTCCCAGCCACCAGCCGGGTACAGGACCGAGATGACCGGCAGCGGTGTCTTCGGCAACGAGCTGTTCGAGTCGGGGAAACGCCCTGCTGACAGGATCTGCTTGAGCTGCTCCGCGCCCGGGCCGGTCGAGAGCGCATCTGTGCCGGCTACGCCGTTCGACAGCACCACCAATGCCTGGTGAAGGGGCACCTTGACGTTCGTTCCCACGTTGCCGAGGGACTTGAAGCCGTCGTTGACCGCGGTCTTGATGTGGTTGAAGAGCGGGCGGTTGTTGCGGGGATTGCTGGGGTAGAGGCTGATCGAGTCGATGAATCCCGTGATGTTGGCGCGGGAGGCTGCGGGCTGCCAGCCTGAGCTCTTGCCCACCTGGGCATCGCCGATCGCAACGATGTAGGCGATGTCGCTCGGCCCCATGGTGTCGATGAACGCCTTGGCGAGGAGCTTGGCGTCGCTGAGGCGGGCGCCCATGGACCCGGCCGCGTCCACGATGATCAACCACGCGGTGCCCACATCGGGCTGGCGCAGTGCGTCTCCCCACCGGGCCTTGGAGACGAACTTGGTCGGGCGCGCCACGCCATCGACCGTGACCAGGAACACCGCGTTCTTCTCCGGATAGGGGAACGGGGTGTACAGCGCCTTGGGCTGCTCGAGCGCGTCCGCCTGGCAGTCGTAGAGCGCGTCCCCGCGCATCGAAGCGCAGTTGGCGATGACCTCATTGACCGGCTTGCTCTGCACCAGGTCCACCACGACCGTGAGCACCGGTGCACCGTCGGTGAAGCTGGCGCGCGGATCGATGCGCGCGATGTGGGCCTCGGGCGCCGCAAACAGACGCGTCGAGACGAAGAGCAGGACTGCGAGCAACGAAAGCGCGAAAGGGATGGACCGAGTTCGCATCAGCATGTTCCCTGAACCAGGCAGCAGGGCTGCCTGCCTTTCCGAGCGCACGGCGCCCGCGGACCAGACTACTCCAACGGGGCGGAGGGGGATCATGTTGAGGTGGCACAGGGCCCCACCGCCGTCCGATCCCCTGGAAATCCCTTGTGCAAACCGAAAAATTGCCCTGTCTCCGGCCCGGTCACTGCTGGCACGTTCGGTGCCCCAACGACCCGGGCGGCCCATCGCAGGGGGTGGGCCCGGGCAAGCAAGGGGCGTATCCAGCGGTGGCCCGCCTACCGTCGTGGACGGACCACTACCGAGGGCCAAAGCCCATCCAGCCGTTGAGCCACCCAGGCCTCCACCGAGCTGCGACGCGAGCCGGATCGGTCGCATCTCAGTCTACGGCATCGCCGGCCGACTCTGGAGAGCATCCGAAAGTGGACACGAAGAACGCTTCTCTTCGTAGCTACGTGATTCACCCGGCCAGGTGGCTGATCATCGTGACCGTAGTGGTCGTCGCTTCGTTCCTCGGTGCGAACCTCTACTCCCACTGGATGGACCGCAGGATTGACGAGGTCGCGGTCAGCATGGAGTCGGATGCGGTGCCGAGCATCCACTACCTGACGGCCGCGCGCGCGGAGATCCTGCGCGCCCATATCGAGCTGGCGTCGATGTTCCGCTTGCAGGCCACGGACCAACCCACGGACGGCCGGGCCGTGCGCGCTGCGCTCGCTCGCCTCCACGACAGCCTCGCCCTGTACCGGACCTTGCCGTTCTATCCCACGGAAGACCGGATGTTCGAGCGCGTGGCGGAGGACATGTCCGCGTTCGAGCAAGCTGTTAGCTCGACGTTGACCGACCTCGAGGGAGGGCATGTGAACGACGCACGCACCATCATGACCGAGCAAGTATTGCCGCTGGCAGAGCGCGCCGACCGTGGGTTGGGTGAGCTCGTGGTGCTGAATGCCAAGTCCTTGCGCGACTTGTCCTCGAGTGTTGCGGCAAAGCACGCGCGTGCGAGGCGAATTTCCTACGCGCTCAACGGATTCGCCGCGCTGATGGCGATCGTCCTTCTCATCGCCGCTGCGCGAGCGTCGTCGCGCTACCTGCAGGCTGTCGAGGAGCGCAACCATCTTGCCGTGGCCGCCAACGTCGCGAAGAGCGAATTCCTGGCGAACATGAGCCACGAGATCCGCACTCCCATCAACGGCGTGATCGGCATGACAGGGCTTCTGCTCGACACCGAGCTGACCGACGAGCAGCGGCACTACGCCGAGCTGGTGCGCACGAGCGGGAGCATTCTGCTTCAGCTCATCAACGACATCTTGGACCTGTCGAAGATCGAGGCGGGAAAGCTGGCCCTGGAGGAGACGGACTTCGATCTGGGGAACCTGCTGGAGGACTTCGCTCGGATGATGGCGGTCAGGGCCGAGGAAAAGAGGCTGGAGCTGGTGTGCGCGGCAGCTCCCGAGGTGCCGAGGACGCTTCGGGGCGATCCCGGCCGGCTGCGTCAGGTGCTGACCAACCTCACGAACAACGCTCTCAAGTTCACGGAGCGTGGCGAGGTCGCCGTGCGGGTGACTGTGGATTCCCGCTCCGACGCGCAAGCCGTGCTGCGGTTCTCCGTGTCCGACAGCGGCATCGGGATCCCCTCGGACAAGATCAGTATGCTCTTCGAGAAGTTCACCCAGCTCGACGTCTCGACGACGCGCAAGTACGGCGGCACCGGGCTGGGCCTTGCAATCTCCAAGCAGCTGGCAGAGCTCATGGGCGGCACGATCGGGGCGAGAAGCGACGTCGGGATCGGCTCGGAGTTCTGGTTCACGGCGCGCTTCGCGCTGCAGCCCGAGCGTGCGTTCGAGCGTCCCGAGGCCGCAGATCTGCGGGGCGTGCACACGCTAATCGTGGACGACAACGCCACCAACCGCGAGATCCTCATGGCCTGGCTGGCCTCGTGGGGAATGCGCCCGGAAGAAGCCGTGGACGGCCCAGCGGCTCTCATGGCGCTGTGGAAGGCGAAGTCCGCGGGAGATCCGTTCTCCCTGGCGATTCTCGACATGCAGATGTCCGGCATGGACGGCCTTGCGCTCGGCCAGACCATTCGCAACGACCCCAGGCTCGACGGGACCGTTCTCGTCATCATGAGCTCCACGAACAGGGGCAGCGATCGACGTCAGCGGGATGCTGTCGGATTCGCGGCGTCCCTCACCAAGCCCGTGTCCCAGACATCGCTGTTCGACAGCCTCGTTGCTGCGCTGGCACCGCCCGTCCGAGGAGCCGGTCGCCCGGCTGCCTGCCCGGAGTCGCGCTCCGCGCCGCCGCGCGCGCCCTCGCCCTTTGCGGCCGGGAGCCGACGTCCTCGCATCCTGGTCGCTGAGGACAACGCAACCAACCAGCAGGTCGCTCTCGGCATGCTCAAGAAGCTAGGAGTGACCGCCGATGCCGTGGGCGATGGCCATGAGGTGCTGCAGACCTTGGCCACTACCCCGTATGACCTGGTGCTGATGGATGTCGGGATGCCAGAGATGGACGGCTTGGAGGCGACGCGAGCCATTCGGGATCCGCGTTCCGATGTCCTTCGACACGACATTCCGATTCTCGCGATGACCGCTCATGCCATGGCCTCGGATCGCGAACGATGCCTGAACGCAGGGATGAACGACTACCTCGCCAAGCCCGTAGAACCTCGTGCCCTGTCCGACGCGCTCGATCGATGGCTTCCCCTGCGCACTCCACCGGCGCAAGCGGCGCCACCTGTGGTTGGCCGCGATGACGCTGAGGGAACGCAGCCGGTCGGAGCTCTTCCTGGTCCTGTGGTCTTCGACAGGGCGGGATTCTTGCTCCGTCTGGGGGAGGATGAGGAGATGCTGAGGACGACCCAGAACGTGTTCCTGGAGGACCTACCCGGTCAGCTCAATGCGCTGCGGTCCCACACGGAGAAAGGCGAGGCGAGGCTTGCCGGCGCGCAGGCGCACAAGATCAGGGGAGCCGCGAGCACTGTGAGCGGCATCGCGCTGAGCGCAGTCGCGGCCGCCATGGAGAAAGCGGGTCACGACGGTGACATACGGGAGCTGGAGCGGCTGATGCCCGAGATCGAGCGGCAGTTCCGACTTCTGAAGTCCGCCATGGAGGGGTGACCGTCTCGCTGAGCTCGCCCTTGGAGGGTCAATCCCGCTTGCGGTAGGTCAACCAGCGCATCTCCACGGGGCTCTTGCCATCCTCGAGGCGGAACACGTCCCGCCCCTGTGACCATCCGTCGAACCAGGTCGTGGGCGGCCACCGGTCTGGCGGAAGATGCTCCTTCTCGTAGTCCCGCGCCGACTCGTCTGTCATCAGCTCCAGGTCCGACCCCTGCACCGCTTCTGCGAGCTCCGAACGCGTGAACACAGCGCACCCGTACGCGCGGGATACGTCGCGTGCCACCCGGTCCGGTGTGTACGAAGGATGAGCCAGAAAGCAGTTCAATAGCAGAGTGCCGCCCGGCGCGAGCGCGGCCGTCATTCGCCCGAACATCGTTCGCAGCTGCTGCCGATCCACGAAGTTCGACAACACCTCGGACAGCACCACGAGCCGGAAGCCCGAGGGCAACGCCACGCGGGCGTCGAGCACGTCGCCTTCGATCGCATCGACTGGCAGCCCTGCTTGCGCGTGCTCCTTGCGGAGGATCTCGAGCACGCGAGGGGACAGCTCCAGCACGGTCACCGGATGTCCCGCTCGCGCCAAAGCCAGGCTGTTTCGCCCTGTTCCGGCACCCACATCCAGGACGGGTGCGTCCGGTGGGGCACCGAGGGTCGACGCCACGTCCATCACCTTCGCGTCCGGGTACTTTCCGAACAGCGGACCAGGGCCCGCAGCCTCGACCCAGTCCTGGTACTCCTGTGCCAGGCTCACGATGCGCTTGTCGACCACGTAGGAAAGCGTCTCCTTGGGCGGATCGTCCGTCTGGTAGTCGACCACGATCCACGATTGGGGTGACGCGGCGAACGCCTCGCCGAGCTGCTTCTCCAGCGCTGCCCGGAGCTGATCGAGCTGACGCTGATCGCACGGCTTGCCCACGGCCTGGAATGCCATGTGGACCCGCTCAACGTACGTGTCGATCAGGGCTGGAATCGCCTTGAACGCGATGCGTCCGCTCCCCTGCATCTGCGGGAGCACGCGTCGCTCTGCTGCAGCGCGCAGCACGCCCGGGCGGGTTTCGACTCTTTCCGTCTTGCTCTTGGAAGCGGACGCCATGCTCGGTGGCTTACCTCATCGATCGACCCGCCACCACGGCGTCGGGCGCTCGCCCGGTATTCGCTTCGATTCGAGCCTTCAGCGAAGCCTTCGGCCGGTCCGATCCCATGGAAGGATGCAGCGCTGGGGCAACCTGCTATATCCAACGGAGCTTTGCCTCACACCGGTGACCTGCCCGGGGCGGTACAGCCTTCGCTGACGGTTGGATTCGACGCTACGTGGTGAGAGGAACCTGTGCGAGCCAACAAACCCGGACGCAACGACGCCCCTGCGCTGACCGCGGTCGAGCCTGATGAAGTCGACGAAGTGATCGGTGTCATGAGCGACGAAGAGATCGCGATCGTGGACGGCGCGACCCAGGTCAAGATCGCGCCCAGGCGCCTCGTCGAGCAGGAAGCCGAGGAAGCCAAGCGCGCTGCCGTGCGCGGCAAGGACCCGAAGGTGGACCGGGACGGCCACGTCTCGTCGTCCAACGACCCGGTCCAGACCTACCTGCGCAAGATGAGCCGAGTGCCCTTGCTCACACGCCAGGGCGAGGTGGATGTTGCCCGGCGGATCGAGGACGGCGTGACCATGGTGCTCGGGGCGATCCTGAATTCCCCCATCGCGGTCAGCGAGATCCTGGACATCGGAAGCAAGCTCAAGTCGCACAAGCTGCGAGTGACGGACGTTGTCCGTGACACGCAGGAAGACGATCAACCGTTTGACGAAGCCGAGGCCGAGAGCCGGATCATCCGGCTGATCGACAAGGTCAAGCGACTGGACAAGCACTGCCAGGAGCTGCGCGACGCCCCCAAGCCGAGGGTCGGCGCCAAGAAGCGCGAGGAGGAGCTCGAATCCACGCGCCAGGAGCTGGTCAAGACGCTCGAGCGGATGCGCTTGAACAACAAGACGATCGAGAGAATCGTCCGCAGACTCAAGTCGATCGTGCACAAGGTCGAGCGCGCGGAATCAGCGCTCATCGACCTGGAACGAAGCAGCGGCATGACCCGCGACCAGCTCAAGCGCGAGGTCAAGAAGGCAAGAGGGGACGGCGCTGCGGAGCGGAAGCTCGTGCGGCGCATCCGGCTCAAGGACCGCGCAGCGCTGATCGAGCTCGACGCAGCCCTGCGGGGAGCGAGCGAAGGGCGCAAGAAGGTGGAGCAGGAGCTGCAGATCGACGTGAGCCAGGTGCAATCCACCTGCGAGCAGATCCACCGGGGCGAGCAGATGGCAGAGCGGGCGCGCGCCGAGCTGGTGGAGGCGAACCTGCGGCTGGTGGTGGCGATCGCCAAGAAGTACACGAATCGCGGGCTGCAGTTCCTGGATCTGATCCAGGAGGGGAACATCGGCCTGATGCGGGCCGTGGAGAAGTTCGAGTACAAGCGGGGCTACAAGTTCTCTACCTATGCGACCTGGTGGATCCGCCAAGGCATCTCCCGCGGCATCGCCGACCATGCGCACACCATCCGCATCCCGGTGCACATGATCGAGGCGATGAACAAGCTGGTACGGACCTCCCGCTACTTCGTGCAGGAGTACGGCCGCGAGCCCACGCCCGAGGAGCTCGCAGACAAGATGGAGCTGCCCCTGTCCAAGATCCGCAACGTCATGAAGGTCGTCAAGGAGCCCCTCAGCCTGGAGACCCCGATCGGTACCGAAGAGGACTCCCATCTCGGCGACTTCATAGAAGACAAGGGAGCTATCAGCCCATCGGACGCCGTGATCAGCTCGAACCTGTGCGACCAGACCCGCGGCGTGCTCACCTCGCTCACCCGGCGTGAAGAAAAAGTGCTGCGCATGCGATTCGGTATCGGCGAGAAGAGCGAGTGCACGCTGCAGGAAGTGGGAGAGGACTTCCAGGTGACGCGCGAGCGCATTCGCCAGATCGAAGCCAAAGCGCTCGGCAAGCTCCGTCACCCTTCTCGAATCAGGTCCCTCAAGTCGTTCGTGGATAGCTGAGCTCGGGTCACGGTCGCATCGTCCCGTGCGCTCCACCACGGCGAAGGCCGAGGTTTCCGCCTACCGCTGCGTCGATTTCGCCTGTACTCTTCGACCATGATGCGGATCCGCGTGCTTGGTCTCGGTCTTCTTGCCCTCGTGGCGCTTTCCGTCGGATGCTCGGATTCCTCGCAGGAGGGGCCGCAACCCCAAAGCGGTGGGGGGGCTGGAGCTGCTGGCGCAGGCGGCGTTGCAGGCAGCGCAGGGAGCGGTGGAACCTCGAGCGGCGGCACCGCAGGCGCTGCAACCGGCGGCAGCGCGGGAACAGGCGGCATCGCTGGCTCAGGTGGCAGCGCAGGCACAGGTGGCAGCGCAGGCACAGGTGGCGCGGCCGGGACCAGCGGCAGCGCGGGCGATGCAGGCACAGCGGGCAGCGCAGGCGCGGCTGGCGACGCGGGCACAGCAGGCACAGCAGGCACGGCTGGCGACGCGGGCACAGCAGGCACAGCAGGCACAGCGGGCGCGGCTGGGACCGCAGGCACTGCGGGAAACGACGCTGGCGCCGACGCAAGCATGGATGCCAGCGTGGACGGGAGCGTGGACGCACCGGACGACGTCGCCACGGATCCCTCTCAGGAGCCGATGGGGCCACCGGATGGAGGCGTAGGCCCGGAGATCCTGTCGCTCGGAGCGAACAACAAGTACCTGCTCAAGGGGCTCGTGGTCACTCCTGACACGGCCACAGTGGGCGAAGTGCTCGTCGAGAGCAACGTGATCACCTGCGTGGCGTCTTCGTGCTCCAGCCTTCCCGGCGCAACGGGCGCCACGGTGATCGACACGCACGGGATGATCTTCCCGGGGATGATCGATACGCACAACCACATCCTGTACGACGTGTTCGACGAGCAGGATTGGACGCCGAATCAGCTCTACCAGAATCACAACCAGTGGACGCAGGAGGTCGAGTACGGGCAGATGCAGGACTGCTACGACTACCTGATCAACTCGGCATCGTCAGGTGGCGCAGACCTGATTTGCGAGGTGCTCAAGTACGGCGAGCTCAAGGGGATGATCGTGGGCACGACGTCGATCCTGGGCGAGCCCAAAGGCAGCCCACGCAAGTGCTACGCATCGCTGTCGCGTTCCATCGACGGGGCCCAGGGAGACCTGCCTGTGTCGGCGCGCCCTTTGCCCTGCACCGACCCTCCGTCGAACGATCACATCCAGGTCGCTGCGCTGGGAATCGACACCGTGGACGAGGTCGCGGCCAAGGCGAACTTCCAGACGTGCAAGACGTGGTCGTACGTGGTGCATGTGGGCGAAGGAGTGCAGGGGAACACCTCGGCGTTCAGCGAGTGGACCAAGACGATGACCAAGGGGCTGGATGTCCAGCAGCTCAGCATCATTCACGGCACCACGCTCGGCGCGCCTGAGTTCCAGCACATGGCCACTGCCGGCATGAAGCTGATCTGGTCGCCCAAGTCGAACATGTTCCTGTACGGCCAGACCACGGCGATCAATCTCGCCTGGGCGGTCGTGCCCAAGCTGACGATCGCGCTCGCTCCGGACTGGTCCATGGGCGGCAGCGTGAACATCCTCGACGAGCTCAACTACGCTCGGCAATTCTCGCAGACGCACTGGCCCGGGCTTCTCACGGGCAAGGACCTCGTCAAGATGGTCACCAGCGAAGCTGCCAAGGCGATCGAGGTCCAGGCCCAGCTCGGCACGATCGAGGTTGGCAAGCTCGCGGACCTGATCGTGGTCAGCGGAGATACCGCCAATCCCTACGATGCGCTCGTCACCGCGCGTCCGGTCAACATCCGGTTGGTGATGGTCAACGGCGCCATGCTGGTGGGCGACGCCTACCTCTCGCCGGCAGCATCGCTGCCCGAGTGCGAGACGATCGACGTGTGCGGCACGAGCAAGTTCGTTTGCGTCAAAGAGCAGTCCACGGCAGACAAGCTCAACCAGAAGTACTCGGACATCCTGGGTGCTCTGTCGGCTGCGATTTCCACCTATGACACGACTGCCGGCACTTCGTTCTCGCCCATAGCGCCGCTTGCAAAGTGCCCTTGAGATCGAGGGCAGGCCCGGCTACGGAAGCTTCGCCCGATCGTTTCCCGGCTCGAGCTACTCCATCAGCTGCTTGAGGACGTCGGCGTCCAGGCCCTGCCCAGCACCTCCGAACATGTCCCCGAGGAGCTTCGCGAGATCGGCTCGCCCCAGGTCCTGATCACCATGGGCTTCGCGAAGCCAGCGGCGCGAGAGCGCCAGCAGCTCCTTTTCCTTGGGGCCACGCGCCAGCTCGCGCACCGGCCCATCCGGCGGGGCGATCCGGAACTGCCAGGCCTTCACGTACCTGCGTAAAGCCTCGAAGAACGCCGCATCGCCCAGGAGCTTGCGCGCGTGCTGGTAGAAGTACGGCCCTTTGCCATAGACCAAACCGGCATATGCGATTGAGCTGCCAAATGCGGACACCGGACGATCCACGGCGCCGTCGGCCATCCCCATCAAGCGCATCATCTGGTAGCTCAGGCGCACGTTCTGATCCGCCATCCTGCGCGCCTGCTCCACACCATGGCGGTCTTCGAGGTACAGGATCGTCGAGTACTGCGCGAGCGACTCATCCAGGAAAGGCGTCTGCCGGGAATCGCTTCCGACAAGGCCATGCCACCACTGGTGTGCAACCTCGTGTGCTGTGACGAACTCGAGCATCGATGCGCTCATCTCGTCCATGGCCGAGAGACCAGGCACCTTCAGCTGTCCAAGGAGCTGTCCGAGGGGGCTGCCCTCTTGCTGGTGATAGAACATGCTGGCCAGCGCGATGAGGCCGGAGAACTCCACACCGCCGGCGCCGCCCAGCAGCGCTGCTTCGCAGGCATCCAGCTCGGCCCAGGGGTACATTCCGAACCTGCGTTCGAACGATTCCAGGGCGTGCGCAGCTGTGTCCAGCACACGCGCGCCAGCTTGCGCATCGCTCGCCCGGTACATGGAACGCACGATCACGTCGCCGGACTGCCTCGAATCCAGCACAAGCCCTGTCCCGGCTACCACGGTGAAGTCGCGCACCAAGGGCGCTGCCACTTGCAGCACGCGCACCGGCTTTCCATCTGCACCTGTCGCGCGCCCCATGGATGCGACCGAGCCCACGGTTGCCGCCTGCACCTCCCACGGCAGCTCGATACGCGCTCGCACGTGGGCGATATCGTCTGAGCCTATGTCTCCAATGGCGGTGCCATCCGAGCGGTCCCACCCCTGCTCTGTGCGACGAGCCGGCACGGCCATGGCATTGGCAAACAACGCAATGCCCTCGCCGACGGACAGCAGCCCATAGTCGCCGGACCCCTCTTTCCCGAGCGAAAGCAGGCTCTCTATGCTTGCGGAGATCAGATCCGTCTTGGACGCGTCGATGCGATTGAGCAGCCCGCGGAGCGACACGGCCATGCGCAGCCGTCCTCCGGGAGGGAGCGGGGAGTCCGGCCGTATGGCCAGTAGGGAGGGAGACTCCACCCGTGTCTGGCAGATGGAATCCGGGCATCCAGAGCGTGCAAAGGACACGCGAGGGGCCTTGGGCTGCCCGTCCGCGGTCCTGCCAGCGAGATTGGCGTACAGACGCAAGACAATCTCGTCCAGCGGCTTGCTCTCGCGGTTGGTGAAGTACAGCTCCTGGTCGAGGTCGAATGTCCCGGCAAGGGGATCGAGCGCGAGGCGCAGATCGTAGAGAGGGAGCTGCTCGAGTCGGTCGAGCCCGGCGAGGTCGCGTGCAACCGGACGCAGCGCCGGGCGAAGCGCAAAGAGCAGCGGGGAGGCGTCGTACCAGCCGCTCTTGGCAGGCGCTACCGCGGCGAGAGGATTGAAGGGCTCAGGTTCTGGTGCCAGGCGTTTGGGCGGGGATCGGGAGGCGAGGGGAGTGCGTGGCGGCTCTTGGCTTCGGGGCGCCTCGCCGCAGCCGATGGCGATGGCAGCCAGCGCGGCAATGGCGATCGTGCGGGGCATGATGAGCTCCCCTTGCAGGCGTTCTCGTACCACCTTATGGCGGCATCGGCCTCGGCGGCGGCTGCTCGATGAAGCCGGATTCGCGCCGGCATCAGCGCTGAACCGCTGCGCGGAGCCGCTGGTACGCGAGTTCCCAATCCTCAAGCTCAGTGGTGCCGTTCTCGACTTCGTCGATACGACGACCGACCTCCGCGCGCCACAACGCTGCGGCATCCTCGTCCGATTCGTCGAGACTGCGGATGATCTCGTGCGCAAGACGTGCGCGCTGGCGAGGCTCCAGTTCGAGCGCTTCTTCAAGGACGCGAGCGGGATCGGCCATGAATTCAAGCTAGCGCAACAAAACGCCCCTCGCCAGCAGGCCAGTAGACGATGACGACCCGATGGCCGCTCTGAGGTCCTCAAGGATCTCAGATCCCCTTGTGCCCAGGGGCGGAATTGAACCGTCGACACGCGGATTTTCAGTCCGCTGCTCTACCAACTGAGCTACCTGGGCCAGTCTGTCGCGCGCGGTCACCCGCCCGCAGCAGGCCGGGGACTTTGGTCCAAACCGCTCGCTCTGTCAAGCTTCCCTCCGCATCCAAGCGAACGCCCCCAGCGCCAGCAACGTCACCGCTCCGAACGCCACCAGCCCCCTGCCGTTGCGCCCAAGACGTCGCCCGGCGCGCGCCTGCTCGCCCGGCTGTTTCGCCTTTGCCTTTGCTTTCGGCTCCTCAGGCAATGGCGGCGTGCTCATCGGCTCCAGCTCGATCCCCTTGCTCGTCTTGTCGCCGATCGTACCCGGCGCCCCGTTGTCAGGAATCGGCCCGCGATGCGCTAACGTCAGGTCATCGTTGCCAGGCCTCACCTCGTGCCAGTCCTCGAACGACGTAAGCCAATAGCGCTTGGACGCATCGAACAGCTTGCCGTACGCGCCCCCGAACGCGCCCTTGAGATCCTCGTGCGTCACCTCGAACGATATCCACGCCGGCCCCATGGTCGGCAAGCTGGGCCCCACCTGCCAGGCGACCTGCTCAGGTGCGATCACGGTGACACGCAGCACTCTGCCCTTGCCGATGGCGCGATCGTCTGCGCGCCAGGGAGGTTCACGGTACGGAAAGAACGGGCGGTCCGCGCGGAAGCTCAGCCGCACGTTCGGGCAGATCGCGAGGTTGCCGCTGATCTGCGGGCGAAGGCCCACCAGATTCCACTCGTGCTCCGCGTACTGCTTGACCCATTCGTCGAGCGCGACGTACTGGCGTGCCATCGGCGCGCCGAGCAAACGCGGGAGTGCATCCGGCGCGGCAGCCTTGACCTGCTCGAACGACACCGTGCCAGGATCTCCGAACGTAAGCGATGCGAGCGGGCCTTTGGACTCCCGAGACGGCATCGTCCACCGCGGCGCCCTCCGCTGGTAGCCCGCGATCAGCTTGGAGAGCGCAAGCCGCAGGTCCGCGTCCACCGGACCCACCTCGGCCGGCGCAGGAACCGGCAACACCCACGCAAACGGTTCGCGCAGCCGGCTGAACTGCGCTGCGACGATCAGCTCTTCCCGCTGGGAAGATGGATCCCAGATGATCCATGCGGATTCCACGTCCACGTGCGGGTAGCCGCCGCCACGCGCCACGAGACCGCCCGCGTTTGCGCGTCCTACGGCAAGGCCCACGCACGCAGCAGCGAGCGCGGTGACGGCCATCCTGCGCTGCTCAGCCCGACGCATGGAGGAGGTTCCCTCGGGACGCTACCAGGCGCGTGAGGCAGGATCCCCACGGCTGCACCAGCACCCGCTCGTGCGGCGCGTCCCAGACCACGAAGTCCGCATCGAGCCCGGGTGACAGCCTCCCGCAATCGTCCTCCAGTCCGAGCGACTTCGCTGCTTCCCTCGTGGTCGCAAGCAGCGCCTCCTCCGGAGTCAGCCCGTAGTCGCGCACCGCCATCGCCATCGCGAGCGGGAGGCTTTCCGTGGGCGCTGTCCCGGGATTGGCATCGGACGCCACCACGATCTTGACTCCTGCCGCGCGGATGGCCGCAACCGGCGGAGGCTGCTGACGCAGCGTGTAGCTCGCGATCGGGAGCAGCACAGCGCGGGTGCCGGATGCCGACAGCTTCACGAGCGAGTCGTGCGAGACGTGCTCCAGGTGATCCACCGACGCGGCACCGCCGTCTGCTGCCAGGTCAGCGCCGCCCACATCGGAGAACTGCCCCACGTGCGCGCGCACGCCCAGCCCCAGCTCGTGCGCCCGCGCGAACACGAGCCGCGCTTCCTCCACGGAGAACGCGTTCCGATCGATGTACGCGTCCACGTAGCGCGCGAGCTTGAGCGCTGCTACCTCGGGTACCCATTGGTCGGCGACGCGCGCCACCCACGCTTTGCGATCGCTCTTCCCCTCTGGAGGCACGGCGTGCAGCGCGAGGTAGGTCGCGATCAACCGCGGCAGGGTGCGATCGCGTGACAGAGTGTCGATCGCCTGCAGCTGCTTGAGCTCGTTGGGCAGGTCGAGCCCGTAGCCGCTCTTGATCTCGCACGTGGTCGTGCCCAGGGCTGCCACGCGGCGCAGTCGCGACGCGGTCTCCTGCACCAGCTCCTGCTCGCGCGCTGCGCGCACAGCATTCATGGTGGACAGGATTCCCCCTCCCGCTGCCGCGATCTGCTCGTAGCCAGCCCCTGCCATGCGCATCGCGTATTCGTCGTGACGCGACCCTGCCCATGCCAGGTGCGTGTGCGCGTCGACCAGCCCGGGCGTGAGCACACCGGGCGCATCCATCACGACCGGCGCCCCCCGCGCAGCCTGCAGCACCAGGGCGCGCGGCCCGATGCATTCCAGAACTCCGCCTTCCACGTAGATCGCACCGTCGCGGATCACGCCAAGGGGATTGTCCGATGTCTCCCGCGCCGCCTCGCATGTCACCACCCGTGAGCAGCAGACCACGAATCGATCAGGAAGATGCATGCCCGGTGCGATACACCAGGGAACCTCTGGCTGCCAGGGGTCAGCCGAATTGCGAGAGGTCGGTGGCGAGCTCTCGCGCATCCCGGGTGTACATCGATTCCATCGCGCTCTGCGGGGTTGCGCTGGCGGCGGCCGGAAAACGCCTTCGCAGGGCAAGCGAGCGCGACGCTGCCTGCTCGCACCTTGTGCGGAAGCCCGGGCTTCGCTCAGCCTCTTGGATCAACGCAGCATGTGCCTGCTCCTGGGCCTGCTCCTGGCTGCAGATCAGCACAGCGTCGCATCCGGCCGCGATCGCTGCGACCGCAGCCTCGCCGAACCCGCGACGCGCCGAGATCGCCTTCATCTCCAGGTCATCGGACAGGAGCACGCCCTGGAATCCCAGCTCGCTTCTCAGCAAGTCGGTCGCAAGGATTGGCGAAAGAGTTGCCGGCGATTGCGCATCGATTGACTCGCACACGATGTGCGCGCTCATCAGGCACTCGATCCCGGCTGAGATGGCGGCCTGGAAGGGCACCAGCTCGATCTGGCGGAGCCTGTCGATTCGCCACGCCACCACGGGCAGCCCGACATGGCTGTCCACCGACGTGTCACCATGCCCCGGGAAGTGCTTGCCGCAGCCGACCATGCCCGCTGCGCGAAGGCCGCGGAGATAGGCGAGCGCCATGCGACCTGCTTCGAGCGGATCTGCGCTGAACGCACGATCTCCGATCACGGGATTGGACGGGTTCGTGTTCACGTCGAGCACGGGCGCCAGATTCAGGTTGAAGCCGAGCGCACGCAGCTGTGCGCCAGCGACCCGTCCGCATCGCTCGATCAGAGCCTCGTCGCCGTGCGCTCCAAGCTTGAGCATGGCTGGCAGCTTGACGAACGGCGAGGGGAGGCGTCGGACCCGCCCACCTTCTTCGTCGAGGCAGAGCCAGGGAGGCAATCCGTCGGGTGCTGCGGCGGCGATGGCGGAGCAGGCGCTGTGGGCTGCTTCGATGGACGGAAGATTGCGCTTGAACAGGATTGCGCCTGCGCGATGGCCCTGCTCGACAGCGTGCAGGAAGGTCGGCGTGGGCCTGTCCCCGAGGTAGCCGCCGACGATCAGCTGCCCGCACAGGCGATCCAGGGCCAGGTCGGTGCTCATGGGGCAACGCGTACCATCCCGGTTTGCGCAGGGCAAACTGCTGGAAGACCGGGCGCTCCGCCGGCTTCGCCGCTTCGACACCCGTAGCGCGGCCGTGCCTTTGCCCGCGAAATCAGATAAGGTGCCCGCGTCGTTTCGAGGAGGCTTGCGATGAGATATCCGACAAGGCTGGTGTACGTGGTTCTGGCTGGCTTGGGCTGCCTTGCGCTCGTGGACTGCGACACCCTGGCATCGGGTGGCCTGTCCGGGATCTCGACCGTGGCCTGCCCGGAGCTGAGTGCGGGCGTCAACGATCATGGCGCCATCTACACGCAGCGTGCTGACCTCAACGGCAAGATCAGCGCGTTCGTGAGCGCCACCAAGGACCTGATGACCGTTGCCACGCGAGCCGAGGCCGAGACCGCGGAAGCGTGTCGCCGTATCGGACGCGACATCGGGCTGACCGATGCGCAGATGGCGCCGCGCGACGAAGCGGGCGGGCACGCATCTGGCGCATGTGCAGCGGTTTCCGCGCGCATGGATGCCATCCTCGCGACCGGTCTGCGATTCCAGGCCCAGGTCGTTCCGCCGTACTGCACCGCGGATGCGCAGGGAGAAGCGAGCTGCTCAGGGGCTTGCAGCGGCCAGGTCAACCCGGGACAGATCGTTGCCCAGTGCGAGCCCGCGCGGCTTTCGGGCTTCTGCCAGGGGCGGTGCGAGGGGCGTTGCGACGGACGCTGCATGGGCGACTGCCAGGGGCAGTGCATGCAGCGCGACGCGCAAGGGCGGTGCGCAGGCGGCTGCAACGGCAATTGCATCGGCAGCTGCGACAGCACGTGCCACGCGCGGTGCTCAGGGCAATGGCAGGCTCCGCGCTGCGAAGGCTCGGTGACTCCGCCCAGTGCAGATGCGGAGTGCAACGCGAGCTGCAAGGCCCACGCGGACTTCACGGCGAACTGCACTCCAGCGCAGGTCAGCATCCAGGCGAACCAGAACTCGCAGGCAGCCGCGCAGCTGGCCGCTTCGCTCCAGGCGAATCTGCCCATGCTGCTGCATGCTCAGATCGCCCTTGGAAAGCGCGTGATCGGAAATGCCGACACCATGGTCCAGGTCGGCAGGAACCTTCCCAACATGGTCGGGCAGGCCGGGGCTCACGCGATGGCGTGCGTGGCTGCTGCTGCGAACATGTCGATCCACGCCACGGCGAGCATCAAGGTGAGCGTGCAGGCGAGCGCGAACGTTAGCGCTCGCGCCGGCGCTGGAGGCTGACCCCTACTCGTTGCGCCGGGCTGACTGCTTGAGCAGATCCACCGCCTGACGCCAGTCCATCTCCTCTGTCAGATCAAAGGCTGGTGCCAGCTTGCCCTGCGCCGTGTACAGCCTCGCGTTCTTGAGCAGCCGTGCGATCTCGTCGGTGGAGAATCCGGCGCGGATCATGCTGCTTCCCATCACGGTCAGCGACGGGTCGAGGGGCTGCTTGCGATCGAAGTCGGTGAAGTAGCGCAGGATCTCGGCGAGCCCTTCCAGCGGGCCTGCGGACAGGTGCGCGCCGTTCAGGCCCTGGTTGACCTGTGGAATACCGAGCTTGTCATGGTCGGCGAGCAGCCTGCGACGGAAGCTCCCCTCCATGGCCTTTTCCGGGTTGGTTGCGCCGAGGAACGCCTGGCGCAGGGCGCGCCACGATGCCTTGGAGCGGATGGCCATGACCACGATCGATCGACCCGGCTCGGTGAAGTGGGTGATCTGCATGGGGTGGAACCCGTTGAGGCCCACGATGTCCTCGGAGCCGATGCGGAAGCGCTGGGCGTAGGCGCCGCTTCCCACCTTGGTTCCGCTCCCCTTGTCCCAGAGCGCGCCAAGCCCTTGCGGGGTCAGCTTGGGATTGCGTGCGAGGATCTGATGCCCGCCGAGCACCGGCTCGCTCCCCTTGCGCATGGCCAGAGCCTTGGCCGCGGACGCGGGCTGCAGCGCGTCGAGCCCGAGCCGAGAGACCTCGTTGATCACCCCGTAGTGCTGGGCGATCAGGTCATGGTCGCGCAGGTACTCGGCGCCGAGCACCACCATCGCAGACACCTCGATCCCGTAGTCGTCGAACGTCGAGGCCAGCATCTCGAGCACGCTGCGGATCTGCACAGCGTGATCCGGGCGGGTGATCTCTGGCTTGACGAACAGGATCAGCTCGTTGGGCAGGTCCGTGGTCGCATGGGACGACCAGCCGAGCAGGGAAACGCGCCTGCCGCCTGCTGCTTGCATCTCGCGAACCGTGTCGACTGCGCGGTCCAGAAGCTTGTTGATCTGGGGATCCATCGGCAGAGGTCTTACTACAACCTCCGGCCGCTGACACTCACCAGGACACAGGATAGAGCGTGGCGTACATGCCGTCGCCGGGCGTGGTGTCCGGTGCCATGGGCGCAAGCCGCACGGCGTAGAGCCTGCGATTCTTGGACTCGCGCACGAACACGCCGCCCTGGGAGTGGAGAATGGTCGACGGACCGGTCGTCACGTTGGCGCCATCCCAGCTGCTCGGTGCATAGGTCTTGAGGTACATTACCGTCGCATTGGTCTTGGCAAATGCATCGTCCTGCTGCAGCGCGCGCATCAGCTTGACCGCATGGGTGTTCTCGGCCTTGAGGCTCGCATCGAGCTCTCGCACCGCGACTTTCAGGGGAAGATCTCCGGCCGCGACGTCATTGGTGGGCACCCGCTTGGCGATCAGGAACACGTAGGCGTCCCGGCTGACGCCCTTCTCGATGAACGTGCCCTGGCCGAAGTAGCGCGCATCCGCGCCTCGAATCGTCTCCAGATTCCACGCGTCGGCCTTCTCGAAGTCGTTGAGCGTCATGCACACGGGCTTCTTCGAAGCGGGCGTGCACTTCAGGGGGTCCCTGACCCTTGCTACGTCGATGTCCTCCGGACGCGCTACGAAAGGCTGTGTCGGGGCCGCGGAAGCGGAAGCCGCAGGAGCTGCGTCCACCGGCGCCGGCGTCTGCCCCTTTCCACAACCGAGGGCGACGAGAGTGACGGCGAAAAGACTGAGGCCACAAATGCGCATGGGCGGGAGCATACGCCACCCGCGGCCGGGATGACAAATCGCGGGGTCGCTCACGTCGTAGCGAACTTGCCGTCCCGATAGAAAGCCTCGAGCAGCGCGTCCTTCTCGCGGTATCGATCGATCAACCAGGTCGCGAGCTCCGCCTCGCCCTCAGGCAATGAATCGATCGCGTACCTGCGGACGTGCAGGTGGAATCGCCTCGCATAGCCCTTGATGTACTGCCACAGGCTCGGCAAGCCGCGCTCGTAGCCGAGGGTCAGATCGTAGACCGCCTTGACGTGGGTTCGCAGCCCCTGAACCGACGCGACGAACCCTTTGGTGCGCGGCAGCAGCACGTGCTGCAAGGCTGCCAGCCCTTGGGACTCGGCGTACTGCCGGCTCTTTGCCAGCTTCTCTTCGGTCAGGCGCGTGCCCTCTGGGAACGACACGAGCCACATCGGGATGTTCTCCCTCAGGAACGCCGAGAAGGTCTGCTCGATCGACGCGCGATCCTTGGCCCAGTCTCGCTTGAGGAACGGGCAGTCGAGGAACCACATGCCCCAGCCAACGCCAGGCACGTACTTGACCGGATCCTTGACGAAGAACTTCAGGTCACCCAGCCGATCCTTGGTCTTCGCGTAGGCCATCATGCAGGTGATGTCGGTCATCTGCTGGTGGTTCGCGACCACGATCGCGTTCTCCCGCATGGGCACGTCGTCGCCGGTCACCAGCAGCTTCACGTCGTAGAGCAGCTCACCGGCATCCACGCACATGCCCCACCAGGTGTCCGCAGCCCACCGGTTGAATCGCCGAAACGTCTTCTTCGACACAGGGCGCACCGCCATGCTCGCGGTCTGCGCCATGTTGAAGCCCATCAGCGTGGAGAACAGGAAAGCCGACGTCGGAATCGCTCGCGCCAGGGCAGCGGCGCGCTTCGCAGGGCTCTGTGGGTCGGGTAGGGGAGGTAGCGGCATGGGATGTTCCTCGGCTTGCTCAGCCGGGCCGTCAAGGTGTTGAGGCAGGTGTGAAACGCAACGAGTAGCTGACCACTGTAGCGCCGCCCTTGGGTTTGCGGAACTCGATCCCTTCAAAGACCTTCACCACGCAATCCTTGAACGCTGCGCCCTTCATCGCTGTGCGGGGCTCGCTCAGCTTCGCCTTGCCGCCGTCCTTGCCGATCTTCAGATCGATCCCGAAATCCCCTGCGCCTTTGCCTTCCACCAAGGGGTAGCACTTGCGGAATGCATCGAAGTGCGGCTCGACCGATAGCTTGATCGGCTCCTTGGTCGCTGCGTCATTGGGCCCGCCGCCGATGTGCATGCCGATGTTCGTGACCGAAACCTTGGGGAGCGGAGCTTCGGCCGGGGGAGCCGCGGATGCAGACGCAGCCGGCGCAGGCGCGCTGGCCGAAGGCGTGGCGGCCGAAGGCGCTGCGGCAGGCGCGGGCGCGCTGGACACCGCGGGCAGGGCAGGGGCCACGGTCGCGATCGGCGCAGCAGGAGCTGACGCCGGCGGAGTTGCCTCGCTGTGTGCGGGCGGAGGCGTGGCAGGCGAGCAGGCTGCGATCAAGAGGCAAGCGACCCAGGGCGTGTGGAGCGAAAGGTGCGACATGGGGCGTGTCTAGCGCAGGCAGGGGAAAGGGCCAACCTGCTGCGTCGCCTCGCCAACCCCGCGAGCACACAAATCAGCAGCGCCAAGCCACCTCGAGCCGCCCCAGCCCTTCCCCATGCCGTGCATCCGCACCCTCCCGGGACGGCGTCGGGCGGAAGGATGAGCGACGGCTGCAGACTCTGGTCATCTGTTGCATCCGCTCCATCGTTCCAAGGTGCGTCTGTGGGATTCCTTGGGACCCACACGTCTTGCACACTCGCTTCTGGGCCCTGGTCCGTGCCTGCGTCGACGATTGCCCCCTGTTGGCATTCGCCCAGTACGCAGATCTGCCCGGCCGGGCAAATCACCCCCTCGCAAGGCCAATCGCCGCAGCCGCCGTCGGCAGCGATGCAAAACGCGCCATTCGGGCAGGTGGAAGGCGTGCAGGGGTCTGGGTTGCAGTGACCCGCGGACGGGTCGCAGAAGGTTCCCTCCTCGCATCCGCCCGGACATCCGGTAGGAAGGCACGCTCCGTTGGTGCAGAACTCGCCTTGCTTGCAAGTGATGTCTGCGCACGACGGCAGGCATTCGTGTCCCGCATCAGCGCCGGACGGCTTGCACACCAGGTTCTCCGGACAGTTTCCAAACTCGCAGGGCGAGTCCACGCATGCGCCCTCATGGCATTGCTGTCCCGGCGGGCAAGGGAGATTGTAGCAATTGCTCTCCACGCAACGTCCAGCGTTTGGCCCGTAGTTGGTGCACACGCCCGTAGCGGGGCAGTCGACGTGGAAGCAGGGTTCATGGCATCCAGAGTCTGGCTTGCACACGCATGTCGGCGGTCGCCATCCGGTCGAGGTGACCGTGCCTTCTGGCGCGCATTCGTCGGGGACTGTTTCGAGTGGGCAGTCGGAGCAGTATCCGGTGACGCAACGATCGCCAGCAGCTTCGGGCGGGTTCGTGCCGCTCACGAACGGATGCACGCAGATGTGGCCGCCCTGACAGGGGAACGTGGTCCCGCCACAATGCGGCGCGCACTCGCAGACTCCCTCGTTGACCACGCATCTCTCGTGCGCGGGGCAGAGCGGCACGCCGCCGTCGGCGCCTTCGTCCTCGTCTACCTTCCCGTCGCAGTCGTCATCGACGCAATTGCACACCTCAGGTTGCGCAATCACGCCGCCTGGGCAGGCTTGTGCGTGCGCCGCCGCGGGCAACAGCATCGCAGCCAGCGCGACAGAAGGCATGAGCGAACCATGACGCACGCCATCGAGAGTATCAGTCCAGGGGCGAGGTCGGGAAATGGTGTTGGCTGGCACCACGAGATCCGCCGCACAATCTCGCTTCATGCCCGACGCGCGGTCTGATTCCCTGCCCCTGCCCCTGCCCCTGCCCCTGCCCTTGCCCTTGCCCCTGCCCCTGCCCCTGCCCCTGCCCGAATCGCCTTGTCCGCGCCTATTCGCGCCGCGCTCTCGCCCTCACCACCCCCGCGTACACCGCTGTCCCGATCAGCGCCCCCACCGTGTCCGCAACGACGTCCCACGGATCCGACGATCGGAACGGCGTGAACCGCTGGTGAATCTCGTCGGTAATCCCGTACAGCCCTGCGATCACCGTGGCAATCGCAATCACCCATCCCCAGCCGGACTTCACCTTCACCCGGTGCAGCGGAATCGCCAGGCAAACCGCGAGCGCGGCATAGATCAACGCATGGACGATCTTGTCAGCCAGGCGGAAGTGGATCTCCGGAAAGGCTGTCCCGGGAATCGACGACAGCACGAAGATGACAATCGCCATCAGTGCAGCGGGCACCCACAAGAGCGCCCGCCGCTTACGACCGTCTGCTTTCAGTTCCCCCACGCCGCCCTGCAAGCCTCCACCGCTACGTCGCAGAACTCCCGCTGGATCTGCCCAAGCATGGCGTCTTGCGTCAGAAGCTGCGGCTCCAGCTCGCCCAGAAGCCGCTCCACGATCGGCGCGATCTTCTCGGCGTTCTCCCTGACCACTTCGGAAGCGAGCGGACGCGGCGCATCGTCCTTGAGCATCGCCTCGCGCGCCGGCTCCACGAACACCGAATCAATCGACGCCAGCGATCGCTCCAGCCCGCCCAGCACTTCGCTGACGTGCTTCTCGACCTCGGCCCGGCGTCGGGCCGCAAGCTGACGCAACGCCACCTCGCGCCCCTGCGTCGCTGCCACCTGCGCGCTCTGCGCCATCTGCGCCACGCGCTGACGCTCCAGCTCGATCTGCTTGAGCCGCGCGATCACGCGAGCATTGTCTTCCTTCTGACGCCGTATGTCGGTCTTGTACCGATCGATGCGCTCCAGGATCTCGCTGCGGTGCGTCTGCAGCGCCGCCACGGCCTGCTGCGCCTCCACCACGGTTGGCGTCGACGGAGGACGCGCGTGGCCGAGCCGGTTCTCGATGTCCCGGGCCGAGTCCTGCAGCATCTTCTGCTTGGCCTTGGTGTCAGCGACCCAACGGTCGATCAGGGCGATCTGGGCCTGCTCGGTCTGCACCTGCACCGAGAGCGACGACAGGTCGATCTTGAGCTGGTTGAGGATCCCTTGCCGCTGGGCGTAGAGGTTGCGGTGCGCTTCGACCTCTCCCTCGAATCCGGCCACCCGGTTGCGCCAGTCATCCTTGCCGAACAGCGCAGGCTCGTTGTCGCGCTCGACCGCGAGCTTCTGGCCCACCACGCCGATCTCCTTGGTGCGCTCTGCAAGCTCCTGCTCGAGCGCCGTGATCGCGGCCTGGGTCTGCTGCTGGCGTCCGGTGATCTCGCCGACCGTGTAGGTTCGCTGCGCCTTCTGCTGCTCGAGCGATGCGAGCGCCTGCGCCGCCTGCTCGTACTGCTCGAGCGCGATCGCGTAGTTCATGACCATGGCGCCGACGTCGATCTCGGTCCGCGCCTCGGCCTCTCTCTGGATCTCGGCCGCGATCTCCCCTTCGAGCCGCGCGTAGTTCACTGCGATCTCGTCGCGCGCGCGGATGAGCTGCGTCTCTTCCTCCATCAACGACTCGACCCCGGAGCGCGCCTTCTTGAGATCCGGCGAGTCTGCGGGCGGCACGGTTGCCAGCTCCGCAGGGAGCTCGGCAATCAGCGGCAGCGTGTCCGGCCACGACTGCGGCACCTCGAGCCCTGCGAACGTGTACATGTCCGCAAGCGCCTTGCGCAGGAACGGCAGGCAGGTCTGGTAGACCTGATCCACCTTGGTCACGTACTTCTGGTAATCCGCAGGCGCTGCTTCCACGGTCGCAAGATCAGGCAGCGGAACGCCTCGCACCGCATCGAGCGTCTGCTTGGCCCGCAGACCGAGCGTCTGCACGAGCGGTGCAAAGGCCGCGAGCTTCTCTGCCCTTCGCTGCGCCGCTGTGCGCATCTCCTCGGCTGCGAGACGATCCGCGCACGTGCGAGCCAGCGCTGGAAGCCGCGCAAGATCGGCCAGGCGCGCGCGTTGGGCCTGCGCTTCGTTGCGTGCAGCGCTCACCACGGTCTGCACGCGCGCAAGGTTCTCGCCGTCCTGCCCCTGGAACGTGAACCGCCCGACCACCTCGTAGACGTCGGTCAGGCCGCTCAGCTCCACGACATCCTGCGGATTCCACAGTGCGCCGAGGGCGGATGGACGCTGCGGGGCAAGCGTTTGCGACGCCATGAGCGCCGCATTCTGCACTGGCGCAAGGGGCGCCACGAACGGCGCCACTTCCGATCGCACCGTCTCGTGCGTCCGGATCATCGTGTCCCACGCAGCTTGCAGCTGTGCCACCACCGTCAGGTAGAAGCGCACATAGCTCTTGAGCGGGCCGAGCTCGTACACCATCGTCATCCTCCAGCCTTGGGGGCCGCAGCCGGCGGCGGCGCAGCCTCACGCGTGCCGAACAGCTCCTCGAGCGACGCGATGTCGGCGCGTGCGCGATCCTTCTCTGCCTCGATCGCGGCGAACTTGTGAGGCCAGATCCGGGCGCATTCGCTTCGGACCCAGCGACGCAGCGACTGCTCGCCTTCGCGATCGATCCAGGAGTCGTGCACGGTGCGGACCGCTTCCTCGTGGTACTTCTGCAGGCCGCGCGGGTGCTTTGCCAACGCTTCGAGGAAGTTGCAGATCCGCTCCACGTCAGCCTTCACACGCTGGATCATCTTGTTCCAGTCGCGCTGGCCGGGCGGGTAGTCGCCGTTGTCCTTTTCCTTTGCAGCTTCGGCGCTCGACTCCGGCTTGGCCGGCTCTGCCTTTTTTGCCACGGCCGCAGGCGCTACCGGGAAGCTCGCCGCTCCGCCCGAAGGGAACGCTGTGCCCACAGGAACCTGCGCGGGCTGCTCCTTTTCGCTGGTGCCGAGCCCGACCTTGGCCTTGACCGCATCGAGCACGCCCGCCGAGCGCTGCTGCGCCTTGTCCGCGATCCCCATGCCGAAGAACTGCTCGAGGCCGCGCATCTCCTTTTCGCGCACGTCGCGATCGCCAGGATCGGTCGCATCGAGGATGTCGATGATCTGACGCGCGAAGTACCTGGAGAGCACCTCGAAGGCCACGTCGGCCTTGGCCATCTCGTTGTTCTGGTAGCGCACCACGCTCTCGGACACGTGCCCGGATCGACCCAGGGCATCGATGCGCTGAATCAGCGACTTGCCCGAGGGCAGCAGGATCTCCAGACGCCCGCCCTCGTAGTTCGCCTTGATGAACATCTCGGCCAGCATCCGCTCCACGCTGTCGCGCGAGGTGTTACGGAAGTCCTCGCCGAGTCCCACGATGCGCGCTGACACGCGCTCGCGCATCTGCTTGCGCATCTCGATCTCGACCGCGGTCTCGTTCATCAGCCCAGGGCTCGGCATCTGCCTGCGCTTGGCTTCCGCTTCTTCCGGCGTCAGCCGCGCCAGCAGATCGATCTTGATCTGCTTGATGCGCTCGTCCGCACGGGTCGCGCGCGCGATCCGCTGCTGCTCGCTCATCTCGTAGTCCATGAACGCGCTCAGCCGCTTGCGGATCTCGGGCAGCAGCCCGATCGGATCCTCTCCGGCCGTGATGTGCTCGAACAGCTTGTCGAACTCCTGCTCTGCCCTGCGATCGAACTCCCGATCGCTCAGCGCATCCTTGACCGAGATGAGCGCGCCGCGCAGCTGCTGCTCCAGCTCTCCGAACTCGGTCATCACCTGCTCGGTCACCTTCCGATCGAGCATCTCCACGTCGGTCGACAGATAACGCTCGATCGCGCCCTGCAGCTTCTCCAGCCCGTGCACCGGCACCGTCGATCCATAGAAGTCCATCAGCTGCCTGCACACCGGATGCTCGGTGTCCGGCCCCTGGTGCACCCACACCTTGGAGTAGGGGTAGATCCGATCCACGCCCTGCTCCTTGAAGTTGCGGGTGGCCAGCGCCCAGTGCCAGTTGCCGTTCTCGTCAGGACGATCGAACAGGTCGGCCTTGGTCAGCACCACGAACATGCGGTCCTTGAGCGAGATGCTCCGGTCCGCGGACTGGGCCGTGCGAAGCAGCTCGATCTCGTTTCGCACCAGCGACGGACGCGTCACGTCCTTGACGAAGATCGTCACGTCGACTTCGTTGGTCAGCGCCTCTTCCGTATCGCGCCTCGCCTTGTCCGAGGGGGCGTCGATGCCGGGCAGGTCCATCAGGACCACGCCGGGCATGGCGGCTGCGACCGGGATGACCACAGTGACCTGCTTGACCGCGCGCACGCCCGGATACGGGCGATTGCCGTGCAGGGTGTCCTTGAGCGCGATGAAGGGACGGATCTTCTCGGCCAGAGCATCGATGCTCGAGGCTTCCACGCGCGCATCTTCCTTGCCGAGGTTTGCCTTGATGTCGCTCAGCCCTGCGGCGATGTCCGTCAGCTCCGCGAGCGCGAGCTGCTCCTTGCGCCCTGCGCGATCCGGATCATCGACCTCGAACCCCTCGCGATCCCGGAAGGCGGCCCGCAGACGCTGGATCTCCGCGTTGTTGAGCCCTTGCCAGCGCTCCGCACTTCCAGGCTGGAGCGCATCGAAGTAGCTCGCGATGCGCGCCTTGAACTCGTCGTTCGTGTAGTAGCTCACGACCGCGAAGAACTGCCCGGGCTCGCCCGGCTCCACGACCGTGGTGCTCCACGTGCAACGCTCAGCCTCGCTCGGCAGCAGCTTCTCGCTCTTGAGCCATGCGGACAGGAACGCGCTCTTGCCCTGCTTCTCCAGGCCGACCACGCCGATCTTGACCACGCCTTTGGCAAGGCGCTTCTCGCGATCGAGAGCGCGCTGGCGCAGGTCGTCGAACTTTGCCTGCAGCTGCTTGAGCTGACGCGCATTGTCGCTGTCTGCCTGGAAGTACCCTGTGAAGCGATCCCCGAGCTGCCGGTAGCGCAGCAGCTTGTCCGCGATCTTGCGCAGCTCTTCGGCGTTCCTCTTGCGACTCTCAGGACTCCACATGCGCTATCTCCTGTCCGATCAACTCATGTACTTCACGAGATTCAGGGTCGTACGAAGCGGCTCCTGGCCTTCGCGCTCCAGGTACAAAGCCACTTCCTCGGGCGACACCACGCACACGTACAGCTGCCCCGTGGACCCTGGCGGCAACCCCGTGGGAATCAGCGACAAGCGCGGGTCGTTCGAGGTCATCGCGCCTGGCACGTAGTCCTTGGCGACGCGCAAAGGCTTCTGCGCGTCCCACGTGCCGAAGCTCGCGTAGTGCGCGCCGAACTCCGACGGGTTCGCGGTCGCTGCACCCATGGGGATGAGCGCCACGAACTTGGGCGGGAATCCCCGCAAGTCCCCGAGGAAGTAGCTGAACCCCTGGGCCCGCCGCACCAGGTGCACCTCGCGGTTCGCGATCTTCAGCGCGCCCAGCGCGGTCGCCGTCTTGGGCGTCACGCCCACGATCGTCACCCCGCGCTCCACCCGCGGCGGCATCTCGTAGAGCACCACCTGCTGGAACTTGCCGGTCGATCCTGGACGCCACACCTTGAGGTCCGGGATTCCCAGCTCCTCGGCCAGCGCCTTCTCCACGAACTCGCTTCGCGACGAGTTGCCTGCAAGCAGGATCACCACGCCCTGCTCGCGCCAGTCGCCTGGCGTGCCCCACGACGTGTTGCGAAGCATGCTGTTCAGAAGCTTCACGCCGTCGCGGATCCGCGTCTGCAGGTGTGCCTTGAGCTTGCCGTGCAGCCCCGGAATGTCGGTCTTGAACGAGCTGAGCTTGACGTCCGTGCCGTCCAGGCGCGATGCGGTCAGCTCCTCGATGCGTCGCGGCTCCTTGTGCGGTCCGAACTTGATCTCCTCCAGACCGAGCTCGCGCTGGAAGCGCACGCGATTCTGACGTCCTGCCAGGCTTCGCTTGTACAGGTGCGCCTTGTTCGCCAGGTTGTTCGAGGGAACCGTTGCCGGACGCATCATCGGCACCTCTTTTTCCTCCATCTCAGGGAGGAACTTGTCGTGCTGATGCGTCAGCCACACGAGCTCGTGCGTCAGGTAGTCGCCGCCGAGATCCTCGTCGCCTCCCACCTGCAGCGTCTCCACCACGGTCGAGCTTCCGGATTCCTGCTGCTCCTGGTCGGTTGCAGGACGGAATCTGCCGCAGGCGATGTCGAGCGTGCCTCCGCCAAAGTCGAACACCGCGAATCGAAGCTCGCCGAACTTGCTCACCAACGGCTCGAGCGCGGGCAGATTCGCAAGCTCTGGGCAGACCTCGGCTGCAAACGCCTCAGGCTCGCTCGCCTTCATCGCCACGGTCACGTCTTCAGGAGAAATTCCCTCAGGAATGCTGAGCAGGATGCCTGCCTTGAGCTCTTCCTCGAGCAGCACGCGGATGTTGCGATCGTACTTCGCCGGGTGCGTGAGCCAGTAGTGCAGGTAGACATCCTGCCCAGGACGGTTGATCGCCCTGCCGAGCAGATAGGCGTAGGTGCGGATCAGGATGCGCACGCGCCCCTCGTCGAGCAGGAAGTCGCGCTGCTTGTCGCGATCGCGAAGCTGCGGCGATTGATCCAGGGTCATCACGCGTCCAGGCAGGCTCTTGAGCTCGCCCACGACCGCGTTCGGGAACTCCGCCATGCGGTCATAGGCTGCGTGGCTCCCCTTGACGATGTCGAGCAGGTACGGGAACCGGTGCGTCGCGCTCGCTGCTTCCATCTCCGCCCACAGCTTCTCGTGGTCTTCGATCAAGAGCTGCGTCGGATTCTCGGCCGTGTTCGAGGTGGGCGAGCCGAGGCGAAGCAAGGAGCGGAAACCCTTGTGATGAAGCGCTGCCACGCTCGCGGTGGTGCCGAAATCAATACCGACCGCGGACAGACGCTGGAAGGTCTTGAGCAGCGGCATCGGATCGCGGAGGCGGATCGGCAGGGGCGCGAGCCACGACATGATGCAGGAGCGATTGCCAAAGGCCAGGGCGTGCTCGACGATCAGGTCCAGGGGCACGTCGCGCCCTTCCGGCGGGATCTCGCCGATCCCCTTGTGCGAGCTGTCGAACACCAGCTCCAGCTCGGTGGTCTCTCCGCCCACGCGACGCGTCGGGTCTTCGTGCAACACGTCGCTCGCATCGTTGGCGCGCTGCCAGCGATGCATGACATGGCCTGGGCGCGGGTCGAACGTGTACCCTTCGCCCTGCTTGTTCCACGTTGCAAGCAGGCGGAGCTTGCAGCGTCCTGTGCCCACCCAGAGCCCTTCTTCCGGGTTCTGCAGGTCGAAAAGCCTGCGCTCCGGGGCGTCGAAGAGCACGGTGTCCGTGGCATCGCGCAGGTCGAGCGAGGTGAGGGTCGGTCCTTCGGCACGGATGGCGGGAAGCGACAGCTTGACCAGGCGAAGCACGCGCGCGCCAGGAAGCATGACGACGCCGACCTTGACCTCGCGTCCGATGTGCTGGGCGATCGAGCGCAGCGGCACGATCAGCTCAAACGAGAAGTGAAGGTGCCCGGAGGAGGTCCGGACCACGCTGGCTTCGCGCGTGGTGCCCACGCGGATGCCGTCGAAGTCCAGGCATACCTCGAAGGGGGCATCGCACAGGCCCGAGGCGCGCACGACCAGCTCGGCCTGCTGGGCCCAGCCTTCGAATACGGGCAGGGTGGGATCGTGCGCGGCGGTCATGGCGCGCGATGCTTTGAGCTCGAAACGCAGCCCTTCCGGGGCGCCGCGCCGGAGCAGCAGCGACAGCTCGTCGATGCGCACCAGCGGCGAGGCTCCAGAAGCGGCCTGGCGGGTCTCGGTTGCGTTCGCTTGCGTTGTGTCGGCCATCTGTGGGCTCCCTCAGGTCCGTTCGGCGGGGGCGAAGGCTACCATAACGCGGGGCGGAGGAGAGCCCATTCCAGGAGAAAACTAGGAACGGGGAACAGGAATGAAGAACGCGAACTGGGAATGTTCCCGGCTCCCAGTTTCAGCTACTGCGCGAACGCCGTGCAACGGTGGATGTCGCCGTCGTTGATCGCTCCTGCCACGGTCGCGCGGCGCCGCCCAACCGTCGCGCAGGTTCGCGCGCGATGGGGTCACCCATGGGGTTGCTGCATGCCCGCGCTCCCCGTACGTTCAGAGCAAGATGCTCAAGTCGACACTCTGCCTGCTCGCAGCCATCGCGGTTGCGTCCTGCAGCAGCGATCAAGGGGCTGGCGCAGGGACCGGAGGAAACGGCGGGGACCCGAACACCAATCCTGTGGACGGACCTCCTGCTGGCAATCCCAAGGGCACCTGCCCGATCCCTGCTGCAGCTCAGCTCGAGGACGTGTCGAATCCGACCACCGTGGTTGGAGACGGCACCCCAGCGAGCTGCACGTCCGACGCCTTTGTGAATGCGGTGGCGAAAAGCGGGGTCATCACGTTCTCGTGCGGGCCGGATCCGATCACGATCAAGCTGGACAAGACGGCCAAGGTCTTCAACGACAAGGGGCCAAAGGTGGTGATTGACGGGGGAGGCAAGGTCACGCTGAGCGGCGGGGGCAAGGTGCGCATCCTGTACCAGGACACGTGCGACCATGCCCAGGTGTGGACCAGCAGCCATTGCCAGAACCAGGATACGCCAGCGTTGACGGTCCAGAATCTGACCTTTGTGGACGGCAACGCCACTGGCCAGCACGAAGAAGGGGGAGGGGGCGGCGCGATCTTCGTGCGCGGCGGCCAGTTCAAGGTGATCAATTCGCGCTTCTTCCACAGCGTTTGCGATGCAACCGGACCGGATCTGGGGGGCGCAGCGATCCGGGTGCTCAGCCAGTACAACAACCAGCCGGTCTACATCGTCAACAGCACCTTTGGAGGCAAGGAAGGGCTGGGCGGGGTCTGCTCGAACGGGGGAGCGCTGAGCAGCATCGACGTGTCGTGGACCGTGCTGAACAGCGTATTCAAGTTCAACCAGGCGATCGGGTCAGGAGCCGGGCCTGCAGGCGATGGCGGCGCGATCTACACGGATGGGAACACGTACACAGAGACGTTGTGCGGGGTGGAGATGACGGACAACTCTGCAACCAGCGGGGGAGGGGGCATCGTCTTCTACAGCGGCGATGGCACAGGGAGTCTGATCATCCAGGACTCGTTTCTGTCCAACAACAAGAGCGGGAAGTTCGAATCCCAGGGCTATCCAGGGATCTACTACTGGACGTCGACGGGGAAGAACAACACGCCTGTGGTGACGAATTCGACGATAGAGTAGGGGGTCGGCCGCGCCAAGGCGAAGTCCTGACCACGTACCGCAAACCGATGCCGTTCTAGAGTCCCTGCGCAAAGAAAACCGGGACGAGCGCCGCAAGATGTGATTCCATGCTCGGCATGCGACCGGGCAATCGCGGTCGCGGTAGTCGTCGTTGGGGCTGTGTTCGTTGCCGGCAAGACAAGCGGAGTCCGATGAAAACTAGCTTATGGGCGGAGGCACTTCTCGTCGCGGCAGCAGCGGCGATTCCGGCATGCGGCGGGCGTGTCGAAATAAGCGGAAATGTAGATCCTGCGCAGACCGACAGCGGAGGGATGCTAAGCGAGTCTGGCAGCGGCGGCTCGGCGGGAGCGGCTGCGGAGGCGGGAAGCGACGGCGGCGACGCGCAACAGGAGCAGGTCGGGTGCGCGGCAGGCAAGAAGCCATGCGACGGGGCGTGCGTCGACCAGACTGATCCGACCTACGGATGCGACTTGGCGACGTGCGCGCCCTGCGAGGTTGCGCACACCAAAACGGCCGCCTGCGACAGCAACACATGCGGCATCGGCAAGTGCACGGCGGGGTGGGTGGATTGCAATCACGATGCCGCCGACGGATGCGAAGCCAACGTGGCTAGCGATAACAACAACTGCGGTGCATGTGGTGCTCCTTGTCAACCGAGCGATGTCTGCAACAACGGCCAGTGCACGTTGAATTGCCAACCTCCGATGCCAACCAACTGCGGCGGCTCGTGCGTGGACACGGACACCGACTCGCAGCACTGCGGCGGGTGCGCGACGGTGTGCGACTTGCCTCATGCGGTTTCGGGCTGCCAGGCGGGGCAATGCACGGTGAGTGCGTGCAACCCGGGGTTCGACAACTGCGATGGCATCGAGTCGAACGGCTGTGAGGCGCTTGACACAGTGACCGATTGTGGATCGTGCGGCATGAAATGCGTCTTCCCGAACGCCACGGCTGCGTGTACGGCTGGCGACTGCGAGTTACTCAAGTGCAACTCGGGCTTCGAAAACTGCGACGGCAAAGACGCGAACGGCTGCGAATTGGCGACGGCCGCCGATTCGATCAACTGCGGCTATTGCGGGCACTCTTGCCAGGGCGGCGAGTGCGTCGGCGGTGCATGTCAGCCGGTGGTGCTCGCGTCGGGGCAGAACCAGCCCTGGGCCATCGCGGTCGACTCAACGAGCGTATACTGGACCGATAACGTCGAGGGCACGGTGATGAAGGTGGCGGCAAGCGGCGGCGCCGCCATCATGCTCGCTTCAGGGCAGCAAGACGCCTATGACATCGCGGTCGACTCGATGAGCGTGTACTGGGTCAACTACGTGGGGGGCACCGTGATGAAGTTGTCGAAGAGCGGCGGCGATGCCGTCACGCTCGCGTCCGGGCAGTCGGCGGGCGGAATCGCGCTCGACTCGACCGACGTTTACTGGACGGACTTCGGCTACGGCACCGTGATGAAGATGTCGAAGAGCGGCGGCGGCGCCGTAACGCTCGCGTCGGGGCAGGGCAATCCGGGTGGCATCGCAGTCGACTCGGCGAACGTCTACTGGGTCAACTGGTTGACCGGCGAGGTGATGAAGGTGCCGGCAAGCGGCGGATATGCCGTCCAGCTCGCGTCGGTGCATAAGTGGCAAAGCAGCCTCGCGGTCGACTCGACGAGCGTGTACTTGCCTGACGTCTACAACCACCTGGTGATAAAGGTGTCGAATAGCGGCGGCGATCCCGTGACGCTCGCGTCCGGGCAGATAGGCCCCGAGAATGTGGCAGTCGACTCAACGAACGTTTATTGGACCGATAGGGTCAGCGGCACGGTGATGATGATGCCGGTGAGCGGCGGCGTTCCCGTCACGCTCGCGTCGGGGCAGGATTCGCCGATCGAGATCGCGGTCGACTCGACGTGCGTGTACTGGGCCAACGGGGGCGGTACGGTGATGAAGATCGCCAAGCCGTAGGACATGCTCGTTTGCGAGCGTCTGGGCTGACGTGTGGCAGGTGGAAACGGTCAGACGATTGTCTCGTCATCAATCGCTTGTGCCGGGCGCGAGGGAATGGGACCTCGCACGTCGCGCGAGTCGTATCGCTGTTGCGAACTCCTGCAGCGTATAGGGTTTGGGCAGGACGGCATCAAAGCCATGCTGCGCGTACTGCGACATGGCGGCATCCTCGGAGTATCCACTGCACACCACGGCTGCGATGCTCGGTATCAGTGCGCGAATGCGCGGCATGGCTTCTCGACCGCCCATCCCCCCCACGATCGTCAGATCCAACAAGGCAATGGCAAACGGGCGATGGGTCTCTACCGCCTCCTGGCAAGCACGAACCGCTTCGTCGCCATCTGCCGTGGCCACTACCTCGTAGCCATCGCGTTCAAGGAATTCCTGCGCCAGGCTGCGGATGGCTGCATCGTCATCCATCAAGAGGGCACGCCCGCCAGCCGGGGTGTGGAGCGGCTGTGACACGTCTGGCACCTGCTCGGATGGTTGATGGACAGTACCAGGAAGGCGGACAATGAACGTTGCTCCCTTGCCAACCTCGGACGTTGCTTCCACGGTACCACCGTGGGCAACAACGATGGACTGCACGGTGGGGAGCCCGAGTCCGTTGCCGCCCGACTTCGTGCTGAAGTAGGGGTCGAAGACGTGCGGCAAGACTTCGGGCGCAATGCCGCTCCCCTGATCTGCGACAACAATTCGAACCCAAGTTGGGTCGTCTGAAGCCATTCGGAGCGGCTCGTTCTTGACCTCGATCGTCACCGTGCCCCCCTCGGGGCTCGCCTGAACGGCGTTGATCACCAGGTTCTGAACCATGCGGGAGATCTGTGCGGCGTCGATCGCGACCGGCGTCAGATCAGAGGCAATGTCAAACGCGAGGCGGACGCTGCTGCCGTGCACGGAGAACTCTGCGGACTCCCGGATCAAAGCTGCGAGGCGCGTCGTGGCCTGCAGGACCGGGGCCCCTCCTTTGGAGAAGGTCAGAAGCTGCTGGACCAGGGCAGCCGCCCGCTGGGAAGCCTTCTCGGCACCGTCCAGCAGCTCCGCCACTTCCTGCGGCTCGCATCCTTGGGCCAACAGGTCCTTGCCAAGCGACAGGCTCCCCAAGATGCACGTGAGGAAATTGTTGAAGTCGTGAGCCAGACCGCCCGCGAGAAGGCCGAGGCGCTCGAGCTGCTCGGACTTTCGCACCCGTTCTTGCAGCTTGCTGCGCTCGTCTTCTGCAGCTCGCTGCGCCAGCGCAATGGCAATCGTCTGTCCAATCCCGAGGAGCGTGTCGCGTTCGTCATCCGAGAGGGTATTTCCAGCTTGATAGATCAAGTTGATCGTGCCGAGCGCCTTGCCACGGTAGATGAGAGGGACCGAGGCCACTTCCACGTACCCTTCCCGTGCCAGCGCCCTCTTTGTCGGTGGGTCGAGCCGGCTGTCGTTCGAGATGTCACTCGTCGTGACCACACACCCGCGCTTGATCGCATGCCCAGTCAGACTGCCGTCCACGGGCAGGTAGCGCGCACTGGCGTAGACTTCCGCGGAGACATTGCGACGGCCAACCATCTCCAGCGTGGTTCCGGACGCATCCAGCTGGAAGAGCCCGCAGCACGGGAAGCGCGTGTAAGCCACGATGGCGTCCAAGGCGCGCTCGATGAGATCTGCCACGTCCTTGGTCTAGCTCACAGCCTCCGTGATTTGCAGCACTGTGCGCAAAGCGGCCGCAGGGGACTCGGCCGTCTCGCTCGTGGGTGCAACCGGCGGTCTGGAGTTCGAGGTCATGAGCGACAGCGTCGAGGGGCGTCAGCATTCATTCTACCTCGGACCGCACCCGAATTGGGAAGAAGACCGGATTTGATGATATTTCCAATGTGTCGTGATTGCGCGCTTCAGCCGGCTCGTATCACCCCTCCACCACCCCAGCCGCCACCGGCGTGTACACCCAGTTGCCTGCCGTGGCAGGGTCGACATGCAAGGCGCACACGACGGTTGTGCCGGGCCGATCACGCCGCACCGGCATCGCGGCTTGCGCTGCCGGCTCCAGCACCAAGCGGTACTGCGGGGGGCTCCCAGCTAGCCGTAGTCCGGCACCCATCTGCACGCTGGGGATCCACCGTCCGCAGAGGTACAAAGGCAGAAGTAGTCGAGAAACGACCCTCGCCCCTGCCAGATGGGATTGCACGCCGCCGAGTGATAGACACAGCGATCGGGGTATCGCTCGGTAGATGCCTCGTTGCCGAACTCGCCGCAGCCGAGCGTTCCGGAAGCCTGAGGCTCGCATCCATACGATGTCGCCCTCACCCCGCATCCAGCGTCGCTGCTGCACGCGGCATCCCCAATTTGCGACCCGTACGCACATACCGACAACGACCCAGCCTTGAGTCATGAGACGCTCCTACTGCAAGCGTATTGCGAGCGCGGGCCCGTGGTGTCCCGTTCGGAGCTCCCATTGTATCTGAAGTTCCCCGCTGTCGCGCAGCCGAGCGATGCCAGGCAGTCCTGGTCACTCGAGGCCATGCACCGAACGCCGGGAACACACCAAGAATCGTCGTGGAGACAGAGGATCCTCTCCGCGGTGCACGCTCCATTCTGCCGGCAACCTTCTGACGCGCGGCACTCTGCCGAGCAGCCCACCTGACAGGCGCTCTGCAACCAGATGGTGCAGGCTCCCTTGTTCACGCATTCTGGCCTGTTGAGACACACCGGATCGAACGCTGTCACGCACTTGCCCTCGAACGCGTAGCACCGTCCGTGCAACGCGCATCCGGTCGAGGAGGCGCACTGGGAATCCGCGGTGGCTGCGCACCTCAGGCCCTGGTTGTCCTGCGGGAACGAGCACAGACCTTCTTGTGCACACGAATCGGATTGGGAGCAGTCGTCGTCGCTGCCCGGCTCACACTTCCCGAAGCTGCCTACGTGACTGCACCCGCCCTTGGCCTTGCACTCCGGCCGCTGGGCACAGTCGGGTACGCAAACCCCCTTGTCCACCTTGCAGGGCGAACCCGGGCCGCAATCCAGGTCGAAGGCGCAATCCGCGACCGTGAGCGCCGTGCACTGGCCCCCGTTCACGCTGCAGCTTCCGCTGACGCGACATACTTGCGAGTGCCTGCAGTCCTCGTCAGATACGGCGGCGCACGTGTTGTCGGAGTGGGAGCACCTGCCGTACAGGCCGCAATCCTTCTCGCAGATGTCCTCACCCATCACGCAGGCGGGGGTGCCGAACGCTGTGGTGAGGGTCAAGAGCAAGAGACCGAGGCGAGTCATGGTGCGCGAGCCAGCAATTCCTGTGCCAGGGCGAATTCTGGAGGATATCGTCCCTTTGAGCTGCCGACCCCGCGGAGCTGTTGCCGGTGGGCAACACCCACAACCGCACCTGTGCGGCGGTAGCCCCGTAGAGTGCATCAGGCATGCTCTCGATGATCGGCATCGGCGCGCGACGAGTGCGCGGGCATGGCTCGCTGATAGAGACGATCCTGTACGGGTGCGACTGCGCGAACCCGGCACTTGTCTGCTCCCCCGCCCGATCTAGTCGCGAGAACTCAGTGCCTGCGCACGTCTCAGTTGTCGCCAGGAGCAAGCGCGGACTCGAACCGATCGATCCACCGGTGCAGCGAGTCCGCGTCCCCCGGTAGATTCTCGAGACTAGCTTCCTCCACGACCCGGCTCTTCTGGGCCGTGGTTTCGATTCCCTGCCGGTCGCGCAGCACTTCCTTGGGGTGCGCGTGTCGCTCGGACTTGTGCTCCCCGAGCATGGCAAGGAGCCACGCCTCGATTTCTTCGATTGCCATCCCACCCACGATCAGAACCGCCGGGAACCGCTCTTTCGCGACGCGGATTCCTTCTTCGACATCGGCCTCTCGATTCTCGTCGCCGTCGCGATCACGAACGAAAATCGCCGCATCGCACCGGGCGTCTTCTGCGTCGAGGACAAGTCCGACAACGTTGCGGGTTTCTGCCCGATGGATTCCGCGCGTGATTCGGCCCTTGGGGATACGATGCCACACAAGACCGCCAACAAACTCGATTGGTGTCTTCTTGAGCCGGTTGATCAGGGTCTCAAGGATGCCTGGCTCCTTTTCTACCTCTCGCCTGCCTCGACGTTCCACAGCATAGGCAGGGTCATGGCAGAACCGCCCAAGCTCATCTTTTCCCTCGCCGCCAAGGAAGACCCGCATCACCGGAGCCTCGCGTCGAACAGCGGTTCCTCCTGGTTCCCGTCGCAGTAGGCGAGCCACAGCTCGCCCAGCTTGTAGACCCCAGCACGCTTTTCGAAGTTGTGCGTGTTCTTTATTGGGATCGCTCTCGTGCCCACTCCGACGGATGGCCGAGTCAGTACGGTCACCTCGTCGGCTGTGAGCTCGTCGATGACCAGCGGGCTGTGGGTGGCGATCAATACCTGCGTGTTCGACGCCGAAGCGAAAGCACGAAGTCCCTGCATCGCCTCTGCGATACGAGCAGGGTGCAGACCGTTCTCCGGCTCCTCAATCAGAACCACGGAGCAAGGTGACAGGAACCGTAGCGTGGCGAGAGCCAAGAATCGAAGAAGCCCCTCGCTCATGTGTTCGGGCGGCACACGGGTTCCATCGGACAGCTCGAGCTCGAGGGTGAGAGCCGAGGCCGAGGCCGCAGGCAATCGAATCGTCTTGAGCGTCGGGAAGAAGCCACGCATCGATTCCACGAGTGCGGTGAAGCTCTCGTGATCCTTCTCTCGAATACCGTAAAGCACGCTCGGCAGCCCCTCTCCTCTGTCGTTCAGGAAACCAAGGGAGTCGAGCTGAGCGGGAGTGATGAGACCCGACGGCCGCCGCAACGCGTCTGCGTCGAACCGGATGAGCCTGGCACCAGAGAGACTTGCCAGCACCGGATGAAGTCTTTCGAGCGAAGATTCAAGGAAACGGCAAGGATTATTCCAGGGTCGCGGGGAAGCGACTTGTTCCTCGCCGCTGTCTTTGTCCTGGCAGCGTTCCTCGGTCGCGTCCTTCGTGGTTTCGACGGCGTACCAGCCCGCGGACGCGTGCGCGCCCAACAAGCGCTTTGGCTCTCCGTCCCTCACGTCCATCCGGGGATCGAACGGCAGCCACCCACGGTCAGTCTGGACGAATCGGCTGGTCGCGAACTGGATGACGCTTCGCACCGCGTGCAGCAGCGTGCTCTTTCCGCTGTCATTGGGCCCGATGAACGCGTGCACCGGGGTGAGCTCGACCTCGACGTCCTTCAGGCACCCGTAGTTTTCGACCGTGAACTTGGTGATCATCGGAATGTTCTCACCGGTCACGTTAGAACAACTTGACGCGCTCCGCACCCCCATCGCGTCGATCGGCGCAAGATTGGCGCGGTTCGCGGGGCTCACCCCTCCACCACCCCTGCCGCCACCGGCGTGTACACCCATTGCCTGCCGTCCCGGGATCGACACGCAAGGCGCATCCGGTGCAAGTCGGCGAGACGGCACGTTCCATGCGCTGACCGATGAGCGAAGCGTGGCGCTGCTGGAGTCGCGAAGCGCGCCCGCTGCCACAAGCAAGCGCACGCAGCCCAGAGTCCTGAGGCTGGCCGCTCCGACCGTGCACCTTTCCGCGGTCGGAGCGGTGCGCAGGGGCGCGACGCCGACCGCCTACTTCCCTTGCGCCTCGTGGCGCGGGCACCCCTGCTCCACGAGGATTGCCGCGCCTTTGACCTTTGCGCACGAGCACGCTGACGGACAGATCTTCACGGTCGGCGAAGCGGTGGACATGTCGAAGGTCCACCCCTCCTCGACGCTGTCGCAATCCGCGAGCGATGGCACGTAGGTCAGGTATCCATCCCACGGCTCTGCCTCGCCTGCTGATGCGCCATTCTGTAGGTACAAGAGATTGATGACCGTGGGGTCTCCCATGTACATGTTCGGAGCGCCGTTGTCGACCGGGAATTCGCAATTCGAGAGCAACGTTCCCCACATGGTGCCTGCGGTGCCGCACTGCTTGGGCCTTGATGCAGGGCATCTCGGGCAGGGAATCTCTGCGTCGAGCACGCCCGGCGCAGCGTTGCCCCAGCACCCCATCGCGACCGAGAAGGACTCGGAAGCTTGCTGGGCGCAGTCGCATGCGTTCGGACAGATGTGCAGAGACGTCGGATGCTGCGGGTTGTCGAAGTACCATCCGTTGCCAGTGGCAGCGCAGGCCGCGCTGTCGGCCACGCGCAGCAATCTGCCCTTGTAGGGGCCTGCCGGCTGCCCCACCACGATATCGAAATAGGGCAGGTAGGAGGGATCCCCTGCGTACCAGCCGGAATCGATCGAATAGTCACACGCGGTTCCCAGCCCGAGCCAGCCGTTGGCCCACTCGCATTCAGGCGCGAGCACCAGGGGGCAGCCCGGCGCAAGCGATCCGACGGGCAGGGAGCATAGACCCGAGTCAACCGCGGGTTGGGCTTCGGAGGCCACATCTGCCGCGCTTGCATCTCTGTCCTCTCCAGCGCCAACCCCTGAGCCGTGGCTGCGGCTGTTCGCGTCGTCGAGCGCTATGCCCCCACATGCAACGAGCAAGCAGGCAGTAGCGCAAGACATGACAGCCCGGGTCGTGAATAGGGGCCCGATGCGAAGAAAGCGCGGTCCCAGATGCGGTTCCCGGCAACCCCAAGGCAGCTCATTGCTTTTCTGATTCATGCTGGCTCTCCGATCAGCTTGTGTTGTCGCCGCCGCCCTGGCACTTCGAGTGCTTTGCCTGTGCATCTTCTACGGCCCCACGTACCTTCCCATGAACAGGATTGTCCCGGTCTGCTTCTCGCGAATGAAGAACAGGAACGGCCGGTCCAGGTGCAGATCAACCGTGGGCGGGCCGCTGCCTCCGGCCGAGGATCCCGCCATGATGACCGCGGTCGCGGCTGCGGCCTCGGTCCCCTTTTCGTCGATGGCAACGAAAGTCTTCTGAATCACCTCGGCGATGTTCGTCCCGTCAGGGGTCATTCCGCTGAAGTCCGCCGAAACCTTGAAGGGGTCGTTCATACCCATCGCCTGCAGGGACGTCTTGAGAAACAGGGGGCCGGACTCGAAGCCGAACTTCGGCATGTACAGGTTCACCTCGCCTGATTGCATCGACGCGACCTGAGCCTGCAACCATGCTGGGGTCAGCATGCCCTCGATCTCGTCGTAGCGGCCGAGCTCAGGCACCACCACGGTCATGACGGCGCCGAATCCCTCGTAGGGAATCTCGCCGACCTGGAACCCGTCCCCCTCGCCGTGGAGCATCGGTCGCGTGTCGCGCATCATCGGCACGTTCACGTCTCCAGACAGTGCGTGGAAGGGCATGTCCTGGGTCAGGCTCGCGACGAATGGCTCGTTCCACGACGCCCTGAAGTACACCGCGTTAACGAGCACCATGTGCGTATCAGAAGCGATGGATCCCGGCGGCAGCAGATCCTTGATGCGCTGCTGGGTCTCGTCAGCGACCCAGGTATTGATGTCGGAGCGCGCCGCCTCGTAGCTGTTGACAAAGTCGGTCAGGAAGATGCCTGCACCGTAGTACAGGGCGAGCGTGTCGAGGAATTCGGTATGCCAGGTCATGCTCTGCGCTGCCCACACGCTGTTGGCGACATTGAGTTGAAAGCCCTTTCCGGTTGCCGGATCAGCCGTCGTGTTCAACGCGGCGAGCTGCAGGCTGAGCTTGTCGAACGCCGGGTGCAAAGTCCCTTGTGGCAACAGGAAGTGCATCGCGGAAGCCATCTGCGCTTCCGTGGTTCCACGGGCGCCTGCCCAGGTCATCGCGAGCGCAATCGATGCGCTGTAGGGTGAGATCATCAGGTTGCCCGGCTCAGACCGGAGGCGGGCGTACAGGTCGAGCGCGAATGCTGCGTTGCCGTCCAGCAGAGCCTGGAAGTCCGACGCCGACACGCTCGGGTTCAGGTCCCGAGCCAGACTCGACTTTGCGCTCTTGACCGACATGCCACTGTCCGCGTCGTCGATGGCGCTGTCCGCTGGCTGGCCTCCACTGCCGCCGGTGCCGGCGACGGGCTGGGCGTTGTTATCGGAGCCGCAAGCTGCCGAGCCCGCGAGGAACGCGGTAACGACAAGGCCGAAGAACGCTGTGCCGATTCTGTTCGTGGGGGTCATGGAGCTGTGCCTCCTTGTGCCAGGCAGTCCGGGCCAGCTGTGGGAACAGCAACTTTCGAGCCAGCCAAGGCAGGAGCTTCCGCTCCTCCGATCAGCGGTTCCGCTCGTCTTTCCCACAAGCGAGCCCCGGCGGTCTGACACAGACAGGCACAGAACCCAGCCTGGAACGCGTCCGCCAAGAACCGTTCCCGCCAGGCCTCATCCCCCGTCCGACGGAGCGCCGTAGTCCGGCTGCGCCCCGGAATCAGGCGCCATGTACGGGGGCTGCGCCCCTGCGTCCGCGTCTTGATCCGCATCTGGCGCGCCATACTTCACCACCGGTCCGTCGTCTGCGCTGGCCGCGTCATCCGAAGCTTCCGCGTCGCCAGCGTCGGGGCCGGGCACCAACGGAGCGCCGTACAAGGGCTGACTTTCCGAGCCGCATCCAGCGCCAGCGATCAACGCGGTGCCCGCGAGAACGGGCAGAACGCGCGCCGGTCGGACTGCGTCGAGTTGCCTGCAGACGCGATCGAGGACATCCCTGATCTCACGCTCTTTCATGCAACCTCCCGGGCAGGATACCCCTACGCCTTTCGGCCCCAGCTTTGGCGTGACCTGCATCTCGACGCAGCCTGCGGCTGAGTCGCCAGATGGCCAGTCCTATCACGATCATTGGGAAGAGCTTCAAGGAGCCATGCTGCGGCAGCGGGGTCATCGAGCAGCCGCTGTCATTCGAAGGCCAGCTGCCAGTCTCACCCTTGGGGCAGTAGAGAATCAGCCCGGCCATCGTCCGACTGGATCCACGCCCCATGTCTTCGAGAATAGGGGACAAGCAGGGCGATGTCGACAGAAGAAGACGATTCTCCCGCCCCTACCGCGCCGGCCCAGGCGCTGCGGTCTGTAGCTTCTGTTGTGGGGCATCTGGCAGGCCGGTGACACGTCTGAGCTCGACGTGGAACCGGTTGCCCGCGCCCAGCACGATGTCAAAGGAGAGGACGATTCCGGAGTCGCCCATGCGAATGTTCCGTAGCTCGGCAATGCTCATCATGGGCTCGTCGGCAGCGAGCTGTATCGCACCCGATACCGAGCCGTCGATCGCAACGCCCTGAAGCTCCCACCGGTGGTACGCAGAAGTGCCATCCTTCCCCCAGACCAGAGCTGGACTCTTGCGACTTGGGCCCCGCGATTCGTATCGACCGTCGGCGTCGAAGATGATATCCACTTCTCGAGACGGCTCTCCAGGCGGCTGGACCGTCCCGTGCCAGCGGCCAATCATCTTGCGGCGCGTCCGGGTCAGGAACGGCTGCACACAGGAAGCCGGGTCCGTGGGGGCGCACGTTATGGTGTTGGCCGTGGCAGGCAAGGCGGCAGGGCAGCTGCAAGCCGAGAGCGCTGTCCCACACACGAGCCCGATCGCCCAGCAGATTCGCGTCCTCATGATCACTAGTAATCCCTGGGGGGTTTTGCGACCGGAGGCCGTTTGCCCGGCGGGGCTTTGCCTGAGTACGGCGCCTCCGGCCCGACACCGCGCTCGCGCGCTTCGATGTCCTCCTTGGCAGGCCAGGAAAGGGGCCCGGGCGCCTTGGAGGTGCTCGGACCAGGACGCGGCGGAGGAGCAGACGCGCTGTGTTCCGGGGATATGTGCTCGACAAGACCGGATCTTCCCAGACGATTCATGATCCCAGCAAGCTGCTCCCTCGAAGCTACGTCGACGTAGACGCGACACCACAAGCTGAAGTCCTCGGCTTCCGTTCCTTGTTGCAGCTCGATGTCGATCCGACGTTCATTCGAATACCCTGCACCATTTCCCCAGGTCGCAAGTGCAACATATCGTTTTGCAGTTCCAAGCGCCTTGAGTACCTCCTCGAACGCTTGGGTGGGTGGCTGAGGCTCTCCGGCTTGCGGTTCGAGGACAATCTTGCCGTCCCGGAACCGGACCCCTGACCCATTCTTGAACTTGACCGTGAAGGCGTTGGGAGCAGCGTATTCGAGATTCGAGGCCTCGAAGGTTGGTATCGACCTGCGCATCTCCCTGCGCTGGATGCCGTCTCTCGTGGGCGCTATCGAACCCCGGGGCAGGGTGCCGTCCGCTGCCCTGACGCCGACTTCGATGGTCATCTCTCGGATCGAGCGCAAGGTTTCCTCTTCGTTGAGTGCGATGATTCGTGCCTTGCACAGGCCGGCATCGGATCCGTAAGCCCGTACGATCGGACCTTCGACATGAAAGGTGCACGTGCCAGAGATCGGCTCAGCGCGCATGGTGAAACCGGTGATGAACGCCAGCGGAGAGGCTCGTGCGACCATCTGCGCCGGCTCACGCGCCGCTATCATCGGGCGCAGAACAGCGATCGCGATGCCATCGTCGCGGTCCGTGGGCGGGAGAGGCGGCAGACGAAGGGGCGCAGCCGGCATGGCGCCCGCCGATACCATGCTGAACGGTTCGAGCCCCTGGCTGCAGGGAGGACTCGGTCGCAAGGTCGCGCCCGATGCGGGAACGTTGGACGCGGGCCTGCAGGGGCAACAAGTGGCAAGCGCGAAGGCGATCCCAGTTGCAGCGCCGACAGCGAGGAGTCTCATGCCACGATACTAGCCCGCAATCTTGCCTCTGGCTCCCTGAATTTCGCAAATGCTCTCCTTCTTCCGGGAAGATTCGCCATGACCGAGCGTAGTAGGTTCCGTGCGGCTCCTGCTGTGCTTCCTCGCGCTCGGTGTCCTGGTCACAGGGTGCGACGGCGTGCGCCGCATCAAGTCGCCGAGCAACGACATCAGCGTGACCATCGTGCGCAAGGTCGGCCCGCTCCCGGATGACTGCGAAGTTCGGGAAGTCGAAGGCCATTGCGAGGTGTCCGTCGGCCGTCACCCTCGCTCCGGGTCGTCCTTGCTCGGAACCACCTTCCGCCGTCCTGCGCAAGTGATCAACGTAAGTTGCAGAGATGCGCCTGTTCCAGAGCTGCGGGTGGCCACCATCCAACGGTGCATGTGGCCTGGCACCCAGGAAGAGCTCAGACGCGCCGTGTGCCGCGCTGGCGGAGACACGATCGTCCACGAGATCTCCGCGACCGATTCATGCATACAAGAGGGGCTCGAGGACGACGCGGTCAGCGGTACGAGCATCGGCATCTACGCTGTATACCGGATGCGTCACTGAACCGACGATAGCGCAGGCGGCGGATGGTCCGCGTCCCCTGGCTTGCCGCCGCTGACCGCCGGCCCAGCGTCCTCTGCTCCAAGGCTTGTCGCGCGCTCCTTCATCTTGCGCTCGAAGATCCTCTGCAAGTCCGCTTGCTCGCGCACGACGGATGCCTGGAGCACCACCACGATCGCATGACCTTGCGGCGCTGGGAACCTGGTTCCCAGGACTGCAGTCCGGTTCTGGGCCAAGACCAGGGTGGTGTGCGCTGGTTCGGTACGGCTTGGCCGAGGTTGTCATCCCAAGCGGCCGATGGCACAATCCCTTGGAGTCGAGGGGAGCTTTCCACCATGACCCGCATCCACACGCCGATAGCTGCCTTCGCCATGCTCGCCGGATTGTGGATGCATGCATGCGCCGGCGACAAGGACATCGTCGGAGTGGGTGGCTCGGCTCACGACGCAAGCGCCGCAGGGAGCGGGGGCATGGCAGGGACCGGGGGAATCGCTGGCGGTGCCGGTGCAGGCGGATTGGCGGGCCAGGCAGGAGCTGGTGGGACAGCCGGGGCGAGTGGCACAGTGAGCGGCGGAGGTGGCGGTGCCGGCGGAGGCGCGGGAACCAGCGGCGCTGCTGGAGTTGGGGGTGCAGCCGGCTCCGGTGCAGGTGGGACGGGAAGCTCTCTCGATTGCTCCTGGAACGGCACGGCCGGGACGGCAAGCGTTCCGCCGTGCATCCCGGCTGAGAACACGCCATGCGACAAGTGCGCAGTCTACACCTGCGATGCTGAGTGCGCGAAGTGCGACTACGAAGGCATATCCCATGCCGAGGTCTTCTCGTGCTTCAAGCTGTGCATGGCTGATGCCGGCCCTTCGACCGACTGCATGAAGGATTGCTATCACGACGGCAACACGGGCGAGGCCTTGGCAGCCAATTGCTATCTCCAATGCCTCACGCAGCACTGCGCTCCGCTGTGCGCGCCGTGACGCGTTTCGACCATTGACACCGGCCTGCCGAATCACAATCAATCGCCCCATGACTGACACCCGCCGCCACCCGAACGTAGTTCATCGCGATGAAGTCCCACCCATGCCCATGAGCAAGGGCAGGCACAAGCTGGAGCTCCGACGCCTCGGCGCTGCCGCAGGCGGGCAGATGATCGGTGCAACCTTGACCGAAGTCGCCCCAGGCTGCGTGTCGTTTCCGTTCCACTACCACTGCGCCACCGAGGAGGCGCTCTATGTGGTGCGTGGCTCAGGCACGGCCCGCATCGGCGACGCGCGCGTCGCTGTCCGGGAAGGGGACTGGGTCGCATTTCCGGTGGGCACCGAGCACGCTCATCAGATGATCAACGATGGCACCGAGCCGCTCGTGTACCTGTGCGTCTCCGCATCAGTGCACAAGGTCGACGTGGTCGGCTATCCGGATTCGAACAAGGTCGCTGCCACTGCGGGCACGTTCGAAAAGCCGATCCACAGGTGGATCTCGCGCCAAGGCGAGACACTCGACTACTGGGACGGCGAACCAGAGGCGAAGTGACGGACGGGCTGATTACACGGGCGACAACGGATTCCATCGCACCTGGTAACAATATAGTCCGGTAGCGGCGCGCCACCGGCGCGCCTACGTTCAGCGCGGCATCGCCGCGTCCGTGCCAACCGCCGCCTGCGTTCGATACCGCATCGCCGCGTCCGCGCCAACCTTTACAGTGGCTTCACCGGTACGCAGATCTCCACGACGTGCTTCTTTTCCGGATGCTGCGACGGATCGTTGAGACACAGCTCGTAGCAGGGGCGATCGTCCGGCTGATACCCGCTCTCAGGCAGCCACTTGCCGTAGACCCACGCCCACGCAGCCCCGAACTCGCTCGAATCGACCTCGAACCCAGCAAATGCATACTTGCCCGCAGGGATCTCCATGATCCCCACCTCGCCTTCCGCCTGGGTCCCCGGCGGAACGCTCACGCACGCGCTGATGCGTCGCTTGTCCTCTGCGGTGATGTCCGGGTTGTCGTGGTAGATGACCAGCGACTTGGTCTGCGGGCCGACCAGCCCACGTGGACCAGCCCATCGCATCAGCGTTCCGAACAGGCGCCCGAACAGCGCCGCGTCGCCGGCGTAGGGGCCCACGTGGCGCACGTACGCAACGGGCATCGCATCCACCATCTCCACTCGAATCGACCTGGCTTCCTTCACCTTCACGGGCGTATTCATATCGTCGCTCCTTGGTTGGGTCTCGCCGTCGCTGGACTCGCGCTCGGCACACCCGTCACCATAGGCGCTGCTGCCCGTGCCCTCTTCCCATCCCTTGCGATTCGATTTGCAATCCTTGCTCTGCCGCCACTCGCTCGCCGTCACCCCGAAGGAAGCTCGGAACGCTCGGGCAAACGTCGAGGAGCTGCTGAAGCCGCAGTCCAGCGCAATGGCGGTCACGCTCTTGTCCGGAAGCTGGCGCAGCTGCGACGCGGCCTTTTCCAGACGCAACCGAAGCACGAATTGGTACAGGCTCTCCCCTGTGATGGACGTGAAGACGCGGTGGAAGTGGAACGAGGAGAAGCACGCCACCCGGGCAAGCTCTTCGAGTCCCAGCTCGCGATCCAGGTTCTTCTCGATGAAGTCCATCACGCGATGAATCCGGGCGAGGTACTCCTTTCGTCGCGCCTGACCCGATGGAGATCCTTTGTGCTCGTTTGTCATCGACTCCTCCACCGACTCGCTGCGGATATCCCACGATCTGCGTCGCGCGATCAAGACGAACGGATCGTCACCTCGCGAGGCAGGCATGCCCTTCTCGGGGTTGCGAGCCCGCACCCGCCCTTGATCGTTCGGTATAATCCGGGATTGCTCGATTTCGCTTTCTCTTAGACGCCGCCGCCTCGTCCCGTAGCCTGCAATCCATGCGTCTGCCGTGGATCCCGCTCGTCTCCCTTGCACTGTTCGGATGCTCCGAGAACGCAGTTGTGACCCCCGATGTCCCGGACGCCTCCGAGGAGTTGCCTGAGGTCGATGCCGCCGAACAGCACGAAGCAGAGCCGCCTGACGCCACCGTTGAAGAAGCCGACAGCTCGACGCAAGCTGACGTCCTCGTCGGTCCGGTCGGATGCGTGACCGACATCACACCCGGTGCGCGCCAGATCGCGTGCGATGGCATTGAATACGAAGTACAGGTTCCGCCGCAGTGCTCTGCTGGAGGTTGCGGTCTCATCCTCGACATCCACGGCCTGACCATGTGCGCGGACCAGCAGGACAAGAACACAGCGCTGCGGGCCAGCGGGATGAAGCACGGCTACATCGTGGTGCAGCCCACAGCCCCGGATGGCGCGATCGGTCCCTCGTGGACGCCGTCCACGGACGACGACCGCGTGTGGGAGTTCCTGCTGCAGGTGCGTCAGGCGTGGAGCGTGGACCCCAAGCGACTGCATGTGACTGGGTTCTCCCAGGGCGGCGCCATGACCTGGCGAATGGTGTGCAAGCACGCGGACATGATTGCGTCAGCAGCGCCGATCGCTGCGGCGAACGCCACCCAGCTCACTGCCGTGGTTCCGCCCTTCACCCTGGATTGCCCGTTCACGATGTACGACTCGCCTTGCGTGGAGCTGCCTCTGCTTCACATGCATGGCACGCTCGATGCCCTGGTGCCGTTTGCCAAGGGGCAGCAGCAGCGCGATGCAGTGATCGACGCGTGGAAGCTCCAGAAGACAGAGACCATCTCGTCGGATGCGCATCACGAGCACACGCGCTACCTCAGCGCGAACGGCACTGTCTACGAGTTCGTTTCGCACGACTACGTGGTTACGCTGCCGTCGCTCCCTGTGCCGATCGGCGGACACTGCTTCCCGGGAGGCAAGGACCTGAACACGGACCCGATGCCTGGCGAGACGCTGTTCTTCGGGTGTGCTCCACCCAACGCCTTCAGCTGGGGCGAGATCGTGATGCAGTTCTTCCTGGACCATCCCAAGCTGTAGGTCAGTGTGGACGTTCGATGGGAATCGTGCGCGCGGCCCACGGATCAAAGCACGACAGGCGGGGCTCTTCGTCCTTCATCGAGGTCTTCAGGTGGGCCAGCAACGCTTCCCCTTGCGCTGGGCTGGTCACCTTGACCCCAACGCGCGTCCTGCCGAAGTCGTCGAACACCACAAGGGTGAGCGCAGCTACGTCAGGAAACGTCGCCAGCGCTTTCTGCGTCTTGGGGAAGTTGTAGTTCTTCGGCGTGTTGTAGCTCACTTCGTACAGGTACACGAAGGGCGTCGAGCATGACTCCAACCCTCCGTCCGTCAGCGGCGGCGCTTCTGCACCGCCCGCTTCGCTCGCAGCCATGGGCCGGAAGCGGAACACCGAGGTGCGGTTCGAAGCCCAGAACGTCTCCCCATCCGTTGCCATCGCCGAGAATTCCGGGGTCTTCTTGGCGCCGCCGTCTACCGGCACTTCCGCGATCCGCGCCACCGTGACCCAGCGCTCCCCCTCCAAGCGATGAATCGTCCGCCCCGAAGCTGCGTGCAGTCTGCCCTTGGGCGACGTGAAAGCCAGGGAGATGGGCTTTCCGAGGTCAGGCACCCGATCGAACTTCCCTTCGCGATAGCGGAGCACGGGCGCCCAGTTCCCCTGGAACACGAACAGCTCGTCTCCCTCGCCCTTGAGGATGGTCCTGTAGGGCTCGGACTTCTTCGACAACGGAGTGAGGTCGATGAGACGCGACGTTTCGCCGTTGTCCCAGACTTCGGCAGCGAGCCTGCCGCGGTCTTCGCAGACATAGCCCACGGAAACCATGGTCCCTGCAGGCGTGGTCCCGATGACGTCCGGCGCAACCCCTGGGGTCAGGCGAGCAGGAAACATCTTGTCGAACTCCTCCTGTCCCTCCCGCTTCTTGCATCCGAGCTGGAAGGGAGCGAGGAACTTGCGCTTCACCTTGGGGCCGCGCATGTGCACGATGTGGGTTCCCTGCTCGATCGACCAGGCCACGAGCATCAGTGTGTCGCCAATCCGGGCAACGCTCTGGATCCAGGCTCCCTGACCGCCGGGCCCCACCATGAACCCCGTGCTCTTCCACGTCAGCGGGAAGAACGTGGGGTACGGCGCCCTGCCATTGGACGCGTAGGTGACCGCTCCCACGAGGTCGGGCCAGCGCCCCTGCACGGACCCTATGATGTTATCCCCCATGCCTGGAAATTCCTTGGGCACATCGCCGATCCATTCGACGCTCTCGCCATTGATGCGCCCAACATGGTTCTTTTCGACGACCATGAGGGCGCCCTCGATGGAGTAGACCCCTGTCGGGTGGCGGCCTTCTGGTGCGAATACCTCGGGCGAAAAGATCGCGGTCGGTGCAGCAGGCTGCGCTCGCACAGCGCTCTCGCTCGGGACTGGAATCGCCGAAGTTGCCGGCGCCTCAGGGGTCGTCTGGGACTTGCTCTTGCATGCCGTGGAAGCTGCGACGCACAACCCCAGAAGCGCCCACGCGCTTCGCCTCACTTCGATTGCCATGGGACCACTCCTGTATGAAGCTCGACTTCGGAATCAATCGTACCGCCAGCAGCATTCGCTCTGGACGACGGGAGGACGACGCGTTGAAGCGTCACCCACCACCTTGCGCTCGTTGCGTTCCGGCCGTCCTGGGGCACGGGATTGCACTCGACAACCCTCGGCTCGTCGAACACGCGGTCGTCGCTGAGCAGCTCCATGTCCCAGCGTCCGGGCCGTGAGCCGAAGTGCCGCGCCAGATACTGCGCATCACGGCTGATCCCCTTGCCCTGAGCATCCAGCGTTTCGCACCCCACCTCCAGGCGGCGGAAGATGTCACCTGTGGGGAACCCGTGTCCACCATGGCTCTGCGTGAGCGTGATGACCAGACCCGTGCCCGAGCGTTCTGCCTGGACCTGCAAGTGCTCCTTCAACCACGCAGCGTCTCTCACCTGGGAGAATGCATGGGAGCGACGCCCGTTTTCGAGCGGCATGTGGCAGACCGGGCATCCAACCGAAGCCGTGCGCGAGAGCGCGTGCTCGCGCACCGTGGTCTGCATGAACGCCTCTTCGTCATCATCCCACCTGCCAGGGAACCGGAACTCGTGGCAAGCCGCGCAGCCTGGGGACTGCGAGAGCTCGGCTGATCGGCGCAGCGGATGAGCCGCTTCGGCGGCCTTGTCGGACGCTGCATTGCCACGAGAGAGAGCTGCGAGCACCCAGCCTGGCTCGGTGACATGACAGGTCACGCAGGCGACGCCGATATCGCTGACAGCTCGGGGAACAGGCTTGCCAGGCGCTGACTCGGCAGCGTGGCAGTCGCTGCAAAACGACCTCGGCTCCAGGGAGAATCCCTTCTGGAATGCAGCGTTCGTGCTTGCCTGCTTGTGGCGCGAGCCGTTCCATTGCGCCGCTTCCACCTCATGGCAGCTCTCGCACTTCTTGTTGAGCGCGACCGCAGACTCCAGGCGTCCCCTTGCAGGCTGCGGCATTGGCGAAGACGGACGCGCGGGCGGCGTCGACGAGGCGGTCTGCGTACCGGTCGATGGCACCAACGGCTGCGTCGGCAGCGCATCGGACGCGGATTCTTGCCGGCACGCGTGGGTCGCCGCCAACAAGATCAGGGACAACGCTGGGCGCTTCATCAGAATCCAATCGGATCGAGCTGCGTCGAGTCGCGGTGTGAAGGATGCCCAAGCCTCAAAGCAGGAGCGCAGTGGCCAGAAGGACGAGCCGTCCCTGATCCGCCCGGAAACCTCGGGTAGAGCCCGACACCGCGATCACGAGCTGGCCGGCCTGTACCGGTACTTCCCCTTCGCCGCCGAGGAAAGTCCCGGCGCCCTCGATCACGTAGAAGAACCCCTGATGGCTCTCTGCGTGCGCTGGGATCTGCTGCCCCTGGTCCAGGCACACGAGCATGGCCTTGGAGTGAGCGTCCTTGTACAGGGGCTTGGGCGTGAACTGCTCGTGGAATGCGATCTGGCTCTTGAGGTCGTGGATGGGCAAGGGGCTACCTCCGGTTGCGGCGTGCATGGGGCCGGAGCCGCAGAATGGGAAGGGGCAAACGTTCCGTGGTCCGCCGTGCGGATCCAGCAAGCCGTAACCAGCCCCACCCTCACTGCAATCCGAAGTCCGACCCGCTGCACCCCATCGTCCAGTTCAGCGACACGTACCCCGTGAGCATGTTGTACGACGACACCGTGTCCCCGAGGGCGACCCCTCGGGTTCCACGGATTCCGGCTCCCAGCAGACAGATGGGACGTGCCTCCAGCCCGACCCAGAGCGGAACGTGCACCCCCATGAGGGCCGAGGAGCTTCGCAACATGTCGGTGACCGAGCTGCCGCTGACCGAAGTCCCGGAGAATTGAAAGCCCGCGCCTGCGGCAAGTGCACCCCACACCAGGGGCAGCCGCACGCCCCCCAGCAGAGGGATCATGACCGACGAGGAAGACACGTCCTGGCGGGTGCCAGGGATCCACGTGCAGCCCGCAGTGCCTTGGCACGCAGGAGCCGCGAATCCCCCGTTGCCATGCAGGAAAGAGGCGTGAATGCTCCCTTATCCGTAGCCCTTGGCTACAACCATCCCCACGCCGAATCCGGACATGGCCCCGATGTCCACAGGCACGCCTGTCTTGTAGTCGGGCCCTCCGAGCACGCACAGACGAAAGGTGGAGCCCGACCTAGGCGCAATCATACGACCGGCGCCGAGGGAGCGTTCCTTGGCTCTGGTGCTCTTGCGCGCAACGGAAGGATTCCCCCTTGGACATCCGGTCCCCTTTCGGCATCATGAGGCCCGAAGCCTGGAGATCCCCATGTCGCTCGCATCCGCTGCAAAGCTCCTGTTCGTGCTCGTCACGCTCGCTGCGTGCACTTCCAAGCCCTCGAGCCCCTCTGCCGTTCCGGCCAACGCCGCGGACGCCGCGCCGCCGTCTGCTCCTCCTGCGGCAGTCGGAGGCGGGTGCGAGTACCGGAAGTACGCGGGCAAGTGCACGGTGACCGCGGTCGGTGAAAAGTCCACTTTCACGTTCGAGGGGACAGTCGAAGGGAGCGCCGTGAAAGCGGAAGGCAACGAGGTGGAAACCCCGACCCGTCAGACCTTCGGCAAGCTCGAAGTCGGCGCGTCCGAGCCCTGCACCCTCGAGTTCATCTCCCGCGGCACCTGCACGCCCTGCATGCTGTCGCACGGGTCCTGCGGAAAGGTAGCCTGGGACGCGTTCCGGGCGCATCCGCGGTGATACCCTGGCACCATGCCCACCCACCCCAACCTCCTTCGCGAGCTCGCGCACGGTCCCGACCCCGGTCTTTGATGGCCAGTACGCGTGCGTCGAATCCAATGCGAGGCCAAAGGGCTGTATTCGCTCCGCTGCCAGCATTGGCCACGGTCCCCCAACTCCTGGGTGCGCGGAGCCTGCCCCCGCCTCGAACGGGGACGCCGCTGCGAGCCGTTTCAGGGTTGCAGGCAGACGTGGGTGTGCAGTAGGTTTCCGTCAAGAACCGGAAAGCAGGGACAGGCCATGCAAGAGGGGACAGGCTCATCGCCGCTATTTGCCAACAGTGCGACGGATCTGCTCCGCCAGCTCGAAGAGGCGAACGATCCGGATTCGAGGGCCCTGGAGTTCGAGGTCCGTCAGCTGCTCCAGGTCTTCCAGAGCTGGGCCAAGGCCCGGCCTTCGGATGAAGAGCGCGTCGCAAGGATCAATCAGCTCTTCGACCTGCATCGCCGCACCCTCGACTTCCTGGCAATCCATCGGGAGCGTCGCACACACCCACCGTCCAATCGGGCTCGACCGTAGCGCCTGCTTGCGCCTCGACTGCGGCGCGTGGCTGGGGAGGTGTCTGGGGCGAGCCCGCGCCTGACGGCTTGCGCGCGGGCGTCTGGCATGGAGGCATCGCACGGGGAGGCGTTGCCGCCCGCAGGGGCGAGCGCTAGAGACTGGCAACGCCTGTTCTTCGAAGGAGGATTCGGATGAGACGTCTTGCGCTCTTCGCCCTGCTCGCCACCGTGACGCTGGCGACCACCACCGGCTGCGCAACCCAGGACATCATGCAGGCGCACCGTGGCCGCATCTTCTCGCGAACGGGCCTTCTCGCACTGTACTCGAGCTCGAACGGCCTGTCCGGCCCGGTCCTCAACCCGGGGACCCACTTTCTCGGGTTGTACAACGAGCTGCGGATCGTGGACTGCTCCACGGCGACGGTGCGGGAGTCGCTCGACACCATGACTCGCGACGGAGTCCACTTCGGGTTCGACGTCGTGACTCGATTCAGCGCGGACTGCACCGACGAGGGGATCTCGAAGCTTCTGAACACGCTGACGCCGGACAGCGGCGAGACGATCACGACCAAGCAGATCTACGAGACGTTCATCAAGCCCGGCATCGGCGAGGTCGCCCGGGAGTTCGTATCGCCGTTGCGTGCCAATGATCTGAACGAGAAGCAGTCGGAGGTCACGACGAACATCAAGAAACGCTTCAACAACATCATGGCAACGCGGGAGAAGAAGCTCGTGCTCGTGTACGAAGTGAACATCACGAGCCTGCACTTCCCACCGGAGCTCGACAAGGCCAATCTCGATCGCGCGGCCCAGGCGCTGCTGCGCGACAAGGCCGTGGCCGAACGGGAACGCGTGATTGCCGAAACGGAGACGATGAACCTGCGGCGCAAGCTGGCCGAGCAGGAAGCGGAAGTCGCCGTGGTGCGGATCCAGAAGGTCGGCGCCGCGCTCCAGCAGAATCCGGTGTATGCGCTGCTGGAGATCTACCGCGAAGCCGGAGCACGGGGCAATCTGGTGCTCGCAGCGCCGAACCCGCTATCGATGCAGCCGCCGCTCGCAGGCGCTCCTCCTGGGATCGTGGCGCCGCTGAACATGGCTGCTCCTGGCGCTGCCGCGACCCCTGCGCCCACGAAACCTCCTGTTGCCCTGCCTCCGCGTCCGCCGCGCTGAGCCTCTGGCTAGAACATCCATCCTGCGGTGAGGCTGAACACCAGCGTGAATCGCGGGTAGGCCGCGAGCCTGCCTCGCGGATCGGTCTCGGTGATCAGCGCCACCCCTGCCGATGGGGTGAGCTCGAAGAAGTTCCACAATACGCCCCGGTAGCCCCCGGCAAGGATCTGGCCGTAGGACATCTGGGAGCCGACATGCCGCTCCGCCACGTGATCGTAGAGCCGGGTGTATGCCGCGTCCGCGCGCAGCGCGAGGTATGGCCCTGCCATCACGCCCCGTCCGCATGGCACCCAAGGCTTGTGTCCTGCGATCCATACGCGCGCCTCTGCGGCAACATCGTAGGTGACCGAGGAATAGTCCCCGAGCGCGGCACCTCGGATTCCCAATCCTCCTACCAGGCTCAGGCGCGGTGGAAGCACGAAGCGCTCGTACTGGGCCGCAAACGAGCGCGCTGCGAATGAAAGCGGGCGCACCGAGATGGCATTGCGAGGCCCGTTGCCCTTGCAGAAATCGTCGAACCAGCCGCTTGCGTGCGCAGACGCGGGCACCGATACCGCCGCAGCCGTCAACCATGCGACAGTGCGCTTCACGGCGCGCCGATCGTGCGCACGAGAAAGTCGTCGATCGCGATCCAGGCTTCTGGCGAGTCAGTTGCCAGAGAGACCTCGAGGTCACCGGGATCGACCGACGGATTGAGGACGTGGCCTCCTCCGGCGAGCAGCAGGATCCGCACGTCGTTGCCGGCGCCAGCCAGTGCATCACGCATCCTCGACGCCGCATCGAGAGCTACGATCCAATCGCTCTGGCCGTGGATGATCAGGAAGGGCGGCTCCCCTGGCCGTACGTGGTAGATGGGAGAAGCAAGATCGTAGCCATGCGGGTTCTCCGCAGCTGTGCCTCCCATGTACGTGACCACCGCCCGGACGTCGCCGAACATCCGCATGTCCGTGGGCCCTGCTCCGTCGATGACGCTCGCAGGTCTCGCCACAGGCTTGGCACCGGCAGCCTGGCAATCGGTCATGAGCTCAGGGTGATCGGAAGCGACGCCGAGCAGGGAGGCGAGGTGTCCGCCCGCAGAGTATCCCAGGACAGCGATGCGGTTCGGATCGAGGCGGTACTCTTCGGCATGTGCGCGAAGGAATGCGATCGCACACTGACAGTCCTGGAAATCCTTGGGGAATGCGCCATCAGGGACCAGACGATAGTCCACGCTTGCCGTCACCCACCCCGAACGTGCGAGCCGGCGGGCTGGGCCGTCCATCCCGTTCTTGTCGCCGAACCACCATCCGCCGCCATGGATGAGAACGACCGCAGGCAGTCCTGTGTCGCTCCCTGCGGGCAGGAAGATGTTCATGCTCGTATCGAGGCCGTAGCGGTCGTCGTACACGACGTCGCGTCGCTCCGTAGGCGCTGTGCAGGCCAAGCAGAGTGCTGCGGCTGCGGTCAGAGCGGCAAGGCTGGAGTTTCTCATGGGGGCGTTACTTCGCCAGCCTCCAGAAGGTCACGTTGCCTGGCCCGACGTTGTTCACCCAGTAGAGGTAGGTCGCGTCGCTTACCAGGAACCTCGGTGTGTTCTGGCCCGTCGCGACTTGCCTTACCTTTCCGCCTGACTTTGACGCCTTAGCGACGTTGCCTGTGGAGGTCGTCCAGTACAGGTCTCCGCCGTCGCTCACCAGAGCCCCGACATGCCCAATCGAAGCCGCGGCGGTCGTGACGGCGCCTCCCGACTTTGGCATGGTGACAATGACGTCCTGCAGGTAGTTGGTCCAGTACAGGTTTGTGCCGTCCATCACGAGCGCTCGTGGGTTCTCCTGCCCGGACACGAACAGAGTCGGCGTTCCACCCGTCTTGGCAACTCGTTGCAGGCTGTTCTGCGGGATCATCGCCCAGTATGCATAGGTGTCATCGACCACCAGGCCGCCCAGGGATGCATCGGCCGGCGTTCCGACCGGCGCGGCTGTGCCACCGGTCTTGGCAACGCGGTAGACCGTAGAATTCGCCCCCGCAGACCAGAACAGATTCGCGCCGTCGATCAGGAGGTTCTTGCCGTTGGCCGCACCGGTCACCAGCGTGGTGGGCGTTCCACCCGCGAGGGGCGCGGTGTTCACAAAGCCTGAGGACCCGACCCAGTAGATCCCTGATGCGTCCACCGCGATCGCAGCGCTGTTTCCGGTCTGCACGAGCTCCTGAGGGGTGCCTGACATCTTGGGAACGCTCAACACCAGGCCTATGGACACGGTGTCTGCAGTGAAATAGAGCTTGGTGTCGTACTCTACGAGGGCGGTCACCACGTACGCGTAGTCCGCAACCTTCACAGGCGTGCACATGCCCCCGGTGCACGTCGAGCCCTTGCAGTCGTGTCCGCACCACCCGCAATTGAGCGCGTCGGTCAGCAGGTCGGACTCGCATCCATTGGGGTTGAGCCCGTCGCAGTTGTCGAATGCCCCCGTGCATTGGATTTGACACTGGCTTGCAACGCACGACGGCGTGCCATTGGCCGTTCCGCACGCGAGCCCGCAGCCACCGCAGTTGCCGACGCTCGTGGTGGTGTCGAGCTCGCAGCCGTTCGCCGGATCATTGTCGCAATTGCCCCAACCGGAGTTGCAGGTCCATCCGCAGGTGCTGCTCTGGCAGTACGGCGTTGCATTGGCCGCTGTGGAGCACGCGTGGCCGCAGGTGCCACATGCGCTCAACGTCGTTGTCGTGTCGACCTCGCACCCGTTCGTCTGATCGCCGTCGCAATTGCCCCAGCCTGTCTCGCACGCGAACGAGCACTCGCCTCCAACGCATCCCACGGTGGAATGGTCTCCTCCGGGGCACACGTTGCCGCAGGTGGTGCAGTTCGCCGTGTCCGTCATCGTGTCGACTTCGCAGCTGTGGTCAGCTGAGAGGTCGCAGTCTTCCCAGCCGAGTTCGCATGCGTACTTGCAGGCACCCTTGTCGCAGGCCACGGTCCCATGCGAGCCGGCCTCGCATGCGTTGTCGCACTGTCCGCAGTGTGCGATCGACTTGGTCGTATCTGCTTCGCACCCGTTCTTGGGGTCGCCATCGCAGTCCGCCAAGCCGGTGGGGCACGTCATGGCTTCCTTGGCAGTGTCGGCCGCAGCATCGGTGCCCGTATCGTTGGCAACGTCGTTGCCGGCATCGCTCGCCGAATCCTTGCCCGTGTCCGCCGCCGCTCCCTGATCGGTCGATCCATCCGCGTTCGTGGGCGGCACGTCGTTGAAGCTGTCGCTTCCGCACCCGCCGATGATGATTCCGCACGCCGCCACGACCCAAGCCAGCCGATTCATGCCCGCGCCTCCTTGAACAGGGTCAGAGCCTCGCCCAGTCCGAGCATGGAGCGCAACCGTTTTCGGGGCGGGCCCTGCTTGCGTTCCTGCGGCCCGGAGCCCGAACGAAGCAGCCCCTTCACTCGCCTCTTGTGCCCCGAGCCTGCCAGCCGTATTCCGGCAGCCGGAGGACAATGGGGATGACCACTACCGCGAAACCAAGTCCGAGTGTCAGGCCGACGCAGATCAGGGTCGAAGACGATCGCACCGGGATGCTGCCCGTCGTGCTCGAGAGGGCGTTCCTCGACCACTTGTACTACTCGCAAGGCAAAGGGCCGGTCACAGCGACGCCGCACGACCTGTTCATGAGCCTGGCCTACATGACTCGCGATCGCCTCGTTCGTCGGTGGATCGAGACGCAGAAGACGTACTTCGACAACGACTGCAAGCGTGCCTACTACCTTTCGGCCGAGTTCCTGATGGGGCGCGCGTTGGTCAACAACCTCATCAGCCTCGGCATCTACGACACCTGCAAGGAAGTCTTCGCCAAGATCGGCGTGTCGCTCGAGGACATGGAGGAGCAGGAGTCCGACGCCGGCCTGGGCAACGGCGGTTTGGGGCGCCTCGCGGCCTGCTTCCTGGATTCCATGGCTGCGCTGGAGCTGCCTGGCTACGGCTACGGCATCCGCTACCAGTTCGGCATCTTCGAGCAGGTCATCCGCAACGGCCAGCAGGTCGAGTGCCCCGAGGAGTGGCTCAAGCGCGGCAATCCTTGGGAGATCCGGCGCCCCGAGCGCTCCGTGCGCGTGGACTTCTACGGACGCTCCGAGCACTACTACGACGAGCAGGGAAGCTGGCGCGCTCGCTGGGTCGAGACCAAGAGCGTCATCGGCGTGCCCTACGACACTCCGGTCGCCGGCTTCGGCAACGAGACCGTCAACACGCTGCGCCTGTGGCAGGCCAATGCCAGCGAGGAGTTCGATCTCGACGTGTTCAACGACGGCGACTACGAGCGCGCCGTGCAGGACAAGAACGAATCCGAGGTCATCTCCAAGGTCTTGTACCCCAACGACAAGACCGTGCTCGGCAAGGAGCTGCGCCTCAAGCAGCAGTACTTCTTCGTGCGCTGCGCGATCGTCGACATCATCCGGCGGCACCTCCAGAAGCACCCGTCCCTCGACAACCTGGCGGACAAGGCTGCCATCCAGCTCAACGACACGCACCCGTCGATCGCCATCGCCGAGCTGATGCGCGTGCTGGTCGACGAGCAGCGAATGACCTGGGAGAAAGCCTGGGAGATCACCCGCGGCACCATCGCCTACACCAATCACACCGTGCTGTCCGAGGCCCTCGAGCGTTGGTCCGTGGATCTCATCGGACGGCTGCTGCCGAGGCACCTGGAGATCATCTTCGAGGTCAACCGTCGCTTCCTGCGCGATGTGCTCATGCGCTGGCCCAACGATCTCAATCGGCTGTCGCGCATGTCCCTCATCGAGGAAGGCCACGAGAAGAAGGTCCGCATGGCGAACCTCGCGATCGTCGGCTCGCACTCGGTCAACGGCGTCGCTGCGCTGCACAGCGACATCCTCAAGCGCGACGTGTTCCGCGACTTCTTCGAGATGGACCCGGAGCGGTTCAACAACAAGACCAACGGCGTCACCCCGCGACGCTGGCTGCTGCAGTGCAACCCCGCGCTCGCCCAGGCGATCACCGAGCGCATCGGCTCGAGCTGGCCGACCCACCTCGATGAGCTCGAGAAGCTCTTGCCGTCGATCGAGGACGCCGGCTTCCGATCGCGCCTGATGGAGATCAAACGGGCCAACAAGGTCGCGTTCTCCAACTACCTCAATCGCACGATCGGCTACGCGTTCGACCCCGAGTCGCTCGTGGACATGCAGATCAAGCGCATCCACGAGTACAAGCGCCAGCAGCTCAACATCCTGCACGTGATCGCGCTGTACCTTCGCGCCCGCAAGGATCCGTCCTGCGCTCGCGTGCCTCGCACCTTCCTGTTCGGCGGCAAGGCTGCGCCCGGCTACTTCATGGCGAAGCTGATCATCCGCCTGATCAACGCCGTGTCCGACACGATCGCGCAAGACCCCACGGTCAAGGGACTGTCGGTCAAGTTCATACCCAACTACCGGGTCTCGCTCGCCGAGCGCATGATCCCGGCCTGCGATCTGTCGGAGCAGATCTCCACCGCCGGCATGGAAGCCTCGGGCACGGGCAACATGAAGCTCGCCATGAACGGTGCGCTGACCATCGGCACCCTCGACGGAGCCAACGTCGAGATTCGCGAAGCCGTGGGGCCGGATTGGTTCTTCCTGTTCGGCCTGACCACCGAAGAGGTCGAGCGTACTCGCAAGGAAGGCTACAACCCGCGGCAGTTCTACGAGACCAACGCCGAGCTTCGGGAGGTGATCGATCTGGTCGCGTCCGGATTCTTCTCGTTCGAGGACCGGGGGCTGTTCCGCCCGATCACCGACAACCTGCTCAGCTCCGACCCCTACAGGGTGATGGCCGACTTCCAGAGCTATTCGGATTGCCACCGCAGGGTCGAGGAGGCGTGGCTCAAGCGAGACTGGTGGGCGCATGCGTCGGCTCGCAACACCGCGCTCATGGGACGTTTCTCCTCGGATCGCACGATTCGGCAATACGCCTCGGAAATCTGGGGAGTTAGCCCTCAGAGAGTCGTAGTGCCTACCTACGTCAGCACGGATCCCGTCTGATTCTGCAGTGCCGATCACAAAAGAGCTTGATTGACGTGTGGTTTGTGTGCGAACCCATGGGCCGTACCGCATCTCAAGGAAGATCAAAGCTGTTCCTACCGGCTGAGGGCGCGAGCGGCGCTCCGGTCGGGCTCCCAAGAATGGAGGAAATTCCATGGTCGAAAAGAAGCCTGCAGGTGCGCCCAAACGACTTACCAAGGCCCAGGTCGTGGCCGAGTTGGCAGCGGGCACAGCCCTCGACAAGAAGACCATCACCAAGGTCTTTGAGACCCTGACCGATCTCGTCAAAAAGCAGCTAGGCGTAAAAGGCCCAGGCGAGTTCGTCCTGCCCGGCCTCGTCAAGCTCAAGGCCGTCAAGAAAGCCGCCACCAAGGACCGTCAGGGCATCAACCCCTTCACCAAGCAGCCCATGACCATCAAGGGCAAGCCCGCCTCCAAGAAGGTCCGCGCTTCGGTCGTCAAGGCCCTCAAGGACATGATCCAGTAGCTCTCCCTCCCCAGGCGCCCCTTGCGCTTGCCATCCCGCCATCGCTAGGTTCCCGGCGCTCATGCAAAAGCTCATCTCCTGCGCTCGTGACGGCGCCTTGCTCGTTGTCCGCTCGGATCTCGCAGCTGCGACCATCACCGGCCCTGATCGCGTCTCCTGGCTCAACGCTTTGCTCACCCAGGACCTCTCCGGCATGAAACCCGGCCACGCAGTCCAGGGGCTCGCCCTCAACAAGAAGGGCAGGGTGCTCTGCGAAGCATGGGCCGTCGCTTCCACCGACCGGCTCCTTCTCGCGCTCGATGCCACTGCGCAAACCGCGCTCCTCGAACACTTCGATCACTACCTCGTGATGGAAGATGCCGAGATCGCCGCTGCGTCCGAGCCGTACGTCTGGGTCATGGCGTACGGCCCGCTCGCGTCGCAGGCTGCCGAGCATTACGCTAACGCCCCCGGCTACGTAGCAGGCCGTGTGACCCATTTCGGTCATCCGGCCGTCGTGTTCGCGCTCCCTGCGCAGCACGCCCAGACCTTGATCGGGGACAACGCATCCCACACGATGGATCGCGTCGCCGTCGCTTCCCTCGAGTCCTTCGATGCGATGCGGATCGATCTGGGCGTCATGCGGTTCGGAGTCGAGTTCAGCGAGTCGACCTACCCGGAAGAAGCTGGGCTCGACGCGCACGCGATCAGCTTCAACAAGGGGTGCTACCTCGGCCAGGAGGTCGTGGTGAAGATGAAGAGCCGCGGCCATCCCAGCAAGAAGGTGGTTCGGTTGACCGCAGCCGGCACGAGCGCGTTCGCCGCTGGCGATCCCGTTCTCAACGGCGCAGGGGAGGGGACCGGCACCGTCAGCAGCTCGCATGTCTGCCACGTGCTGCCCGGAACCGTGGTGGCGTTTGCCACGGTTCGCATGCCTGACTCCCAGCCTGGCACCGTGCTGAAGGTGGCAGATCGGGAAGCGACGGTGGTTGGGTTGCAGGGTCTGATCGGGTGAGAGGTTCCAGCCTCGGGGCGCGGCTACTTCGGGATCGGCGGCGTGACCGGAGCGAGCGTGGTGACTCCGGCGCCGGCAAAGCCGTTGCTGCTCGGCGGCGTCACCAGGGGCGTGCCCTTGGATACGCCCTCGCCCGTGGAGTTGTTGATCACCAGCACGTCACCCTTGCGCGAGAAGCCCCAGACCTTGTCCTTGAACGCGGCGATTCCGTACATGGAGCCGAACCCGCAGGTTTCGTCGGAGCAGCCCGCGGGAAGCACCTGCCCTCGCACGGCCTTGGTCACGATGGGCGCGCCGCCAGCCTGCGAGGGTGCGAACTTCGTGACGTCGATTTCCACCAGGGTGTCGACTCTTCCGCAGTTCGATGAACTGGGAGGATTGGGACAGTCGCGGAGCGTGGCAAAGCCCACAGGCGAGCCATTGTTGGTCAGGAACACGATGTCGCCCGAAAGCTCCCAGTTCTTGCCGACGTTGGCCGACGGGTAGCTGTGCCCCTGACCGTCGTTGTTCGGCACCTTGCCGAAGTTGCCGACCAGGGTGAGCTTGCCGTTGGTCTTGTCGATCACGTACAGGTCGCCGTTGGAGTTGGAGCCGATCAGCGTCTCGGATGTTCCGAGTGCAGCCGTCGGCGGCGCAAAGCTCAGCCCGTAGAACTTGGCGTCCGGACCGACTGTACCCGGATCGATCGCGACCATCCCGGCCGAGCAGCTCACCCCGCTGCCCTGAACCTTCATGTCGAGATACACGTTCGTGGCGCTCACGCCGTACAGCTTGCCGTCCTTGTCCACGGCGATGTCGGTCATCGACGGATCCCCGCTCGTGCCGATGCAGTCGAACGGACCGATCTCGGTGAGGGTGGGAGAGGCGGCTTCGGGGTCGACCGAGTAGAGCTTCGTGTCGTTGTGCGCGTAGACGATGGTTTTTCCAGGTGGAGGCTGGCTGTCTGGGTAGACGATGACATCGACACCGGGTGCGTCGTTGGGCGGCGTGGTCTCCGGATTCGATTGGTCTGGGGTTGTCTGATCGGGCAGGCCCGAGTCCTCACCTGGAACGGTGTAGGAGGTATCGTCTCCAGAGCTGGTACCGCAGGCGGACATGGCCACGCTTGCGAGCAAGGCGGCTGAAGGGAGCAACCATGGAAAGCAACGGCGAAGCATCCGGTCAGTCTTGCAGATTCGAGCGGTGTCGTCCACGTCGCGTGACCTCCTTCTTGCCGCAGCGTGTCGACACGGCCGCGACCTGGACCCGGGGTTGGGGCATTCACGATGAACAGGTGCCGAGGCATCGGGCATCACCCCTGCGGTGCGTTCTGTCCCGGTGGAGGCAGCGACAAATCCTCTGCGCTCCTGCAGTCCTGTCCGTGCTAGTTGTTTCTGCAAACCTTCCGCTGGGCATCACCGACGGGGCACCAGAACGAGGTCAATCGAAGTGGTGGACTCGGAACTCAAGACGCGCGCCGAACGATGGATGGCAGGAGAAGTCGACGATGCATCCCGCGCTGAGCTGAAAGCGGTGCTGGACTCGGGCGACGAGGTCGACCTTGCGGATCGCATGGCTGGCCCCCTGGAGTTCGGCACCGCAGGGCTCCGTGGCATCATCGGCGCTGGTCCCAATCGAATGAATCGCGCGGTGATCATTCGGACCACCGCCGGGCTGGCGCGCTACCTGCTCGCCAACGGCGTGAACACGCGCAATCGCGGCGTGGTGGTCGGCTACGACGGACGGCGCATGAGCCGCGAATTTGCGCAAGAGACGGCTTCGGTGCTGGCGGCAGCAGGAATCCTCGCCCATCTGTTTCCCACGCTCTGCACGACACCCCAGAGCGCATTTGCCACCACCGAGCTCAGCGCCGTGGCTGCGGTCATGATCACCGCGAGCCACAACCCGCCCGAGTACAACGGCTACAAGGTCTACTGGGAGAATGGTGCCCAGATCATTCCTCCCCACGACCGTGGCATCGCGGCCGAGATCGACAAGGTCGGGCCAGCCTGCGAGGTGCCCCGCATCCCCATCGAGCAGGCGCTCGCCAAGCGTCTGGTCCGCCATGTGCCGGACTCGGTGACCGCTCGCTACCTGCAGCGGATCGCGTCTCTGTCCATCCACCCGGGGGGGAGAGACGGCATGCGCATCGTCTACACCCCGATGCACGGCGTGGGGAACATCACGGCGCGCGCTGCCCTGGCCCAGGCCGGGTTTCGCGACGTGCAGTCCGTCGCCGAGCAGGCGGAGCCCAATGGAGAGTTCCCCACAGTCCGCTTTCCGAATCCCGAAGAGCCCGGCGCGCTCGATCTCGCCTTCGCCCTCGCGCGAAAGTGCAACGCAGACCTGATCCTCGCCAACGACCCTGACGCGGATCGGCTCGCGGTTGCCGTTCCCGCTCGCGACAAGACCGGCTTCGTGCAGCTCACCGGAAACCAGGTCGGTATCCTGCTCGCCCACTACCTGATCGCCGAGCATCCCAATCCTCCGCCGGATCGGATCACCATCACCACGATCGTTTCCTCGCCGATGCTCTCGGCCATCGCGGCGCACCACAAGGTCCGCTATGCCGAGACGCTCACCGGCTTCAAGTGGATCGCCAACAAGGCGATGCAGATCGAGCACGCCACCGGTGCGGTGTTCGTTTGTGGCTACGAAGAAGCGCTCGGCTACACGATCGGCGACATCGTGCGCGACAAGGACGGTGTGGGCGCGGCCGCGGTCTTTGCCGAGATGACGGCCTGGTGCAGATCGCAAGGGCGTACGGTGCTGGACGAGCTCGAGCGCATCTACCGCGCGTTCGGGCTCTACGTCAGCCGGCAGAAGTCCGTGGTCCGAAAAGGGCTCGACGGTGCAGCGCAGATCGCGGCGACGATGACACGGCTGCGCGACAACCCTCCCGATGCCATTGGCGGGCTCAACGTCGATGCAGTCTCGGACTATCTGCGTCGCTCTCGCCACGTGCGCAACGGACAGACCGAGAACCTCACGCTCCCGGCCAGCAACGTCCTCTCCTTTTCCCTAGAAGGCGGCAGCCGCATCGTCGCGCGTCCAAGCGGCACCGAGCCCAAGATCAAGTACTACTTCGACATCCGCATGCCCGTGGAGCCAGCTGAGCCCTTCGAGCGCGCGGAGCGTCGCGCCGTCGAGCGCCTGGATCAGCTCGAGGCCGCGTTCCTCAAGCTGGTGGACTAGTACCCTGTGCCCGAAGTGCGTAGGGGGATCCGTTGCCGCGCCCACCGGGGGCCGAATGCGTTCGGGGCAGCGGATCCCGGTAGCGGCACGCCAAGGCGTGCCTACGTTTGGCACGGCATGCCGTGCCAAACGCAGC